>NZ_NGVR01000019.1 GCF_002777965.1 Proteus columbae
CCTCTCTTATTCACTTGTGCCAATGTACCGCGAAGATCCCACTGTAATGCATCGCCCGTTGATAAATGTTTCTGATTACCTAAAGCATCAAATTGCTGATCAATCTGTTCGATAGCCACCTGTTGTGTTTCAAGTAATGCCCGATTGGTTTTATTGGAGACACAGATATTCTGGGTAAAACTTTGTTGTGCAATAGCAGAGTTATGGCGAATTTGCGTTAAATTACCACCACGATCATAAGCGTATAAACGNTGCCCGATTGGTTTTATTGGAGACACAGATATTCTGGGTAAAACTTTGTTGTGCAATAGCAGAGTTATGGCGAATTTGCGTTAAATTACCACCACGATCATAAGCGTATAAACGCGTGTAATTGGTATAACTTTGTGTATCTTTAACGAGTGTCGTCACTGGTTGAGATTGTATTGAAGCAGGGGGTTGTTGATTGGCTGATTCACGACCTGTTGCACTCACTAATTGATACAGAGAGTCATACACATAACGATTTTCAGGCACGATTTTCTGATTACGCCAGTAGCGAGTGGCTTCAGCATCATTTCTCAGACAAATAATATTGCCGACAGGATCGTACTCATAGCGCAGATCTTGCATGATCTTCGCACCCAAAACATGCCCTTGAGGACGCTGGGTTTTGACATGCAGCAAGCGCTGAGTTTCAGCCTCATACTCATACGTTGTCACTATCCCATTACCGTGCTCAACACGTAATTTTTGTCCTGCTGCCGAGTAATCGATCGCTTTAATCACGAGTTGTTTTTTATCGCTTTGTAATTGCACACTACTTTGTTTTAGAAAACCTGCTCTATCGTATTTCCATTCACGCTCATGCCCTGCAGCATCAATTTGTGTTAATAATTGACCTGTAGCATCATAAATATTGCNGGTGTAATTGGTATAACTTTGTGCATCTTTCACTAATGTAGTGACTGATTGAGATTGTATTGAAGCAGGGGGTTGTTGATTGGCTGATTCACGACCTGTGGCACTCACTAATTGATACAGAGAGTCATACACATAACGATTTTCAGGCACAATTTTTTGATTACGCCAGTAGCGAGTCGCTTCAGCATCATTTTTCAAACAAATAATATTGCCGACAGGATCGTACTCATAACGCAGATCTTGCATAATCTTCGCACCCAAAACATGCCCTTGAGGACGCTGGGTTTTGACATGCAGCAAGCGCTGAGTTTCAGCCTCATACTCATAGGTTGTCACTATCCCATTACCGTGCTCAACACGTAATTTTTGTCCTGCTGCCGAGTAATCGATCGCTTTAATCACGAGTTGTTTTTTATCGCTTTGTAATTGCACGCTACTTTGTTTTAAAAAACCCGCTCTATCGTATTTCCATTCACGCTCATGCCCTGCAGCATCAATTTGTGTTAATAATTGACCTGTAGCATCATAAATATTGCGTGTTTGATATTGAGAATGTGTGGGTGTTTTAACGGTATTCGCAGTGATAAACTGTAATTCAATTAAATGTTGCCCTGTTAAGGCATAAGCACCATATTCCGTTCTTCCAGCAAGAAAGTCATGATGGGTACATTTACCGACGGAGTTATTGGCAATATTTTTATTATCAGCCCCACCCCAAGTAAAGCGCTCTTTTAATATCTGTTTGGACGTCGGGGAAGACTCCATAATCGCCATAAGTTGTGAAACAAACTCTGGCTTTGTATAGTGATATTCCGTCACTAGCCCCAACCCATTAATATCCATCACTTTTCTGTTTTCAATATCACTGATATTGACACTATTACCACTATCTACACTTTTAATTGCAGACAATAATCCGCCTAAACTCACCACTTGCTGAATATTCGCTTGAATAGTTGAGTCTGATTGTTGTGTTTTATACAATCTTGCATCAATACTGCGTTCTAAATAACCGCGCGCATGATAATGGTGACGCGTAATACGCTCATCGGTTTGGTTAATTGTGTCAGGATGACGGCAATAATTAATTTCACGGATTGTTGATCCGCGATTATCAAGAACCACCACCGTTGGCGTTCTTGTGTGTAATTGTTGATTTAACATCTGTTTAATTCCTTACAATTTTTTCTTTATCAATAATGATTATTTCGTTAATGATTAGCGGCGAATAAATATATTCGGTCATTACGATATATTATTAATTTATATCTATACTAAATACCTTGTGATTAATTTACCCGCGCTTATCTCCTAGACTTTTAGCATTATTAAGAGCGTTACAATAAGATTATTCTCGTATCTGTAATCTAGGATTATAATCCATATTTGGCCTGTCATCTTTGGAACGACAAAATGAGCAGACAATATTGTCATATTTAATATTATTCTGCTTTAAATCATGGAAAAGTCTTCCTATTGTCGTAATTGAAGGAAAAGAGTACCCGTCAGAAGTGATCGTATCACTTACTGCGACAATATCCGTTCTTACTGTTTGATCTTGAATTGTTTGCGTAATTGCTCTGTTGGCAGCCAATGCATTACTTATTATGTCGGGTGTATCCTTCTCATATGTGGTTAATCTATAATTTGTAATATTGATTGCCTCATTATTATCGTCTTCTGCTACTTTAGAATTCATATTATTATACTCGCCTGTCACTGTCCTTATTCCCAATAATTCCATTTCTTCAATCGCAAATTTATTATGTAACTTCAAATGATGATTTGAAATGGAAAATAACGTAAGACTCTTTTCTATTGCGATGTTATCAATCCCCATATCCAATAAATAAGTTCTGTGTGGATTTAAGAATTCTAATGTCATTCCATCGGGTATCGGAATAGCCCCACTGTTTAAGTTAAAACCACCATGGGCAGTGACAATAAGTTGTTTTGATGGATAATCAGGAGTTGAATAGAGCGAAAAATGCCGGCCTAACTTACTGACTGCATAGTGAGTTTCTCTTTTAAAGTCGAGTGAATCTTCTTGATTCCAAACCTCAGCCTGATTAATAACCCCCCTCACCCAATTATTTGTTTTTATTTTATGAAATGAAGTCGGTAATCTATTGATAAAATGTTCACTTGTAGGAGTAGGTGCCCGCCCATCAGGATCATGCAATGTCACGGGGTTATTACGCACCATGCGATATAAATTTAGCCCATCAATCGTACCTGCGGGATCGGTACTTAACCAACGACCAATCCACGGCTGATAATAACGATAACCGTAATAATAGAGCCCTGTAGAATCTTTCTCTTTGCCAGAATAACGAATAGTTTTGTAATCAGCCTCTACCGCATTTTCGCTAGACCAAATCGCGGTACCTCCATAAGGGTAATACTCTTCATAACTGACTAATTGCCCTTTGCCATCCGTTTCTAATCCACTATTGCCAATGCCATCATCATAGCTATAACGCAGAGAATTATTTTCAATGCCTTGTGGTGAGCCAATTTCCCAACAGAGTGCTCTTACGTTAGCGCTTGTGCCGGCTTTAACTTGAACAACGCTATATTTTTCTTTTACTGGGGATTCTCCAATCTCCCAAACCTCAATATTCGATAAGTAGTGAGTGGTGACTTTTTCCAGCTTATCAGACGAACCTTGCTTACGACCTCTTAGTTTTGTGGCTCGTTGACCCTTGCTATCATATTGGTAGGTTTCACCTTCATAAAGAGATCCACTTTCTATTCTTTTGTTGGTCGCTTCCAATTCATTGCGATTATTCCAAAGTAGCGCATCACCATTTAATAGTTTGGTTAAATTACCACTTTTATCAAAATAGCTATCAACCTTTTGTGGATCTGAACATTGGGATCCAAGTAATGCACGATTGGTTTTATTAGAGACACAAATATTTTGGGTAAAACTTTGTTGTGCCGTTGGTGAGTTATGACGAATTTGTATTAAATTACCCCCACGATCATAAGTATATAAGCGAGTGTAATTGGTATAGCTGTGTGCATCCTTTACTAATGCTGTCACAGGCTGAGATTGCATTGAAGCTGGTGTTTTCTGATTTGCAGACTCACGGCCTGTTGCGCTCACTACTTGATACAGAGAGTCATATACATAGCGATTTTCAGGCACGACTTTCTGATTACGCCAGTAACGAGTCGCTTCCGCATCATTTTTCAGACAAATAATATTACCTACAGCATCATACTCATAACGCAGATCTTGCATAATTTTCGCCCCTAAAGCATGGCCTTGAGGACGGACTGTTTTAACATGTAACAAATGCTGAGTTTCTGGCTCATATTCATAGGTAGTGACTAAACCATTGCCATGCTCTTCACGCAGTTTTTGACCAGCTGCACTATAAGAAAGTGAGCGCAAAATCACTTGTTCTGATTGTCCTTTTAAGGTCAGCCAAGATTGCTTAACAAAACCTGCAATATCATAAGTAATACGGCGTTGATGCCCTTTAGCATCGGTTTCTTCTAATACAGCCCCCGTAGCATCATAAGTAAACCGAGTTTTATAACTTTCAGCATGTTCCACTTGGTTCATGTCGTAACTGCCTTCCTTCCAATGGATATCATTACTAAAGTGGAATTTTCGTTCAATAGCAGTTGGCTTTCCTAGTAAAGAAAATTTTTGGTATTCTTTTTTACCTGCGGTGTCATAATGAACAATACATTTCCCGACACGATTATTATCTACAGAGATTTCATCACCACTTGCCCATTTTAATAGTTGTTTTACAGCGCTACCTTCCTTAACTTTTTCTAAGTTACGTACAAATTTAGGCTCACTATATTCATACGTAGTGACGGTTCCTTGTGCATTAATCTGTTGTGCAACAGTACCTTCAATATCATTGATATTTAGGTTGTTTCCATTATCAACACCTTGTGAAAGAGATAATGCGCCACCTAAACTCAGTGTTTGTTGAATATTGGGTTGAATAGCTGAGTCTGATTGTTGTGTTTCATACAATCTTGCATCAATACTGCGTTCTAAATAACCACACGCATGGTAATGATGACGCGTAATGCGTTCATCCGTTTGGCTAATAGTATCAGGGTGGCGACAATAGCTAATTTCACGAACTGTTGATCCGCGATTATCATGAACCACCACCGTTGGCGTTCTTGTGTGTAATTGTTGGTTTAACATCTTTTTAATTCCTTTCAATTTTCTTTTTATCGTTAATGATTATTTAATTAGTGATTAACGATGAGTAAATATATTTAGTCATTACGATATATTCTTAATTTATTTCTAAACTAAAAATCATAAAAATCATAAAAATCATAAAAATCATAAAAATCATAAATTAAATTATTTTTTAATACTTTATTTTATACATTATTAAAAGCATTCAAGTTATCAAGATAAGATAAAAACAACCCAAATGAGACAGGAAAACTGTCTCACTGGACTGCCTTTTTTGGGTTTACCCAAACTGGACGTTCTATGCCTGCCTAAGTAAAAATTTTTATTTTCACTTAGCGCGAAGTTGCAAGCCACTACAGGTAGCCCATCTTTAGGACCAGGCTTACGGAATCACCGTATCTAGCTACAGGTAAATCAGTAGCTATGACATCGGCGTCCATGCAGATTCATGAATAGGAGGCTGTAATAATCGCCCATCATATATACTGCGTTTTTGGTCAGGATTATTTTTAACTTCACGAACGATAGCATAGTTAATTTTCCGATGTTTTTTTATAGCCATAATATTAAAAGTACTGTTTGGAGAGAACAGTATTTCCGATTCTCCACTTTTTCCCTGAAAGTGTGATAGCAATGAAATGTTTTTCCCTGTCCTTCCCATTACTTTGAGCATTACTCCTTCCCTGCCTTGTGAAAATCGCTCGGTAAAGGTTTTGGCATAACTGATAGATAAACTTGTAGACATAAATACATCATTAGTGACTAACTCGCCTGGAGAAAGATTGTCCCATGCACCTTTCGGTATTCCGTATCCTCTGTAGCTTATTTCCGTTGCATTTGCCATTTTACTTAATGCGTTCTCAAATTTTTTAGCATTGCCATTAATACCACTATCTATGCTAATTCCTTGTTTCAGATAGCAATTAAAGGGAGTTTGATTTCTGCTGTAAAGTCGTATTATTCCTTTGTCTTCCTCATCCAAAATTGATACAGGTAATCCTTTATGGGAAGCAAATTCCTCGTGATACTTAGCCTGAACCTCCGCAAACCCTCTCGATTTTTGATGGATTTTTTCATTATCCGATAATATTACTCTCGCCGAATTCTTCATCTCACTTATTGATTTTTTTATATCCTTCAGATCCTCTTTTGATAAATTATCGATAGTTCTTAATGGTGCTAATCCATCCGGATCATGCAATGTCACAGGATTATTGCGCACCATGCGATATAAATTCAGTCCATCAATCGTACCTGCGGGATCGGCACTGAACCAACGACCAATCCACGGCTGATAATAACGATAACCGTAGTAATAAAGCCCTGTTGCGTCTTTTTCTTTACCTGAATAACGAATAGTTTTGTAATTGGCTTCTACCGCATTTTCACTAAACCAAATCGCGGTGCCCCCATAAGGGTAATACTCTTCATAGCTGACTAATTGCCCTTTTCCATCAGTTTCTAATCCACTATTGCCAATGCCATCATCATAGCTATAACGCAGTTGGTTATTCTTAATCCCTTTTGGGAAACCCACTTTCCAACATAAGGCTCTCACATTTCNGGCATAAGCACCATATTCCGTTCTTCCAGCAAGAAAGTCATGATGGGTACATTTACCGACAGAGTTATTGGCAATATTTTTATTATCACCCCCACCCCAAGTAAAGCGCTCTTTTAATATCTGTTTGGACGTCGGGGAAGACTCCATAATCGCCATAAGTTGTGAAACAAACTCTGGCTTTGTATAGTGATATTCCGTCACTAGCCCCAACCCATTAATATCCATCACTTTTTTATTTTCAATATCACTGATATTGACACTATTACCACTATCTACACTTTTAATTGCAGACAATAATCCGCCTAAACTCAGTGTTTGTTGAATATTGGGTTGAATAGCTGAGTCTGATTGTTGTGTTTCATACAATCTTGCATCAATACTGCGTTCTAAATAACCGCGCGCATGATAATGGTGACGCGTAATACGCTCATCGGTTTTATTAATTGTGTCAGGATGACGGCAATAGTTAATTTCACGAATTGTTGATCCGCGATTATCATGAACCACCACCGTTGGCGTTCTTGTGTGTAATTGTTGGTTTGATTTATTCATAAACCTTTCCTTAAATTGTTTTGTCAGTTTATTAACTTATTGATGATAATAATGTTTCTATCGCTTTTTTATCGGTATTACATTTTTCTAATATCAACAATAACCGCGCCACATAGTCAGGGTAATCTCCCCACACTTGCACATTAAAAAATGGTGCAGAACACGGCTGTAGCAAGTGTGTGGGTACAAACTTATTGGGCGCTTCCACGACGGTTAAGGGTGTTTTGCTGCAACTGGATAACAGCATCAGGCACAGGCTCATTAGCACAAGGCGTTTGAGCCAGAATCTGCCGTAACTCTTGGCGTATAACATGATTTTCTTCCTCTAGATTTTGTTGCTCCTTTTGTTGATGCATAAGTGTTTCAGAGACTTTTTCTGCTTGTTCGTGCCATTGCACTAATTGTGATTGCAATGTGCGTTGTTGATATTCAAGCTGACTATTTTGCTCTGAAAGTTGATTAATTTTATTGTGTTGATAGCGGAGCACTAATAAAGCAACAACAATAATGAACGCTATCCCTCCTTTAATACCTAAACGTAAAAACGTACTGATATTCATGGGTATACCTCACGACATAGTTCGTAATGAGGGCCATCGCGGAATGAAATCCAATCCCCTCCCCAATTAATCGAAACATTCAATTGGTAAGCGGCTTTTTTCATCGCTTTTGATACCGACTCGAATGCTGACCAATCTTGCCAAGGGATCGCTCCATTCACTAAAGGCACAATATCAACGGCATGACCTGTTAAATGACGGCTATTGAGGGTTTTGCTTTTACCTTCCTTCATTAGCTCTTTTTGCCGAGCTAATGAACGCAACCCTTCAATAACAACAAAATCATATTCACTCAATGCCAGCGCCTGATGAACCACTTGCACTAAATCTTGATGCACTCCGTTTAAGTTACTCAGGCTACGTTGACTTAATGTATACGTATTCATTTTGGCTCCTTAAGGTTATTCACACCAAAAATACGGTTCCACAACCAAATTAAAGTTGTGCTACCCATTGATCCAAAAAGCCCTGCAATCATGTAAGACATATAACGACTTGCTCCGCTTTCAAAACTCAATAAACCGCCTAATAACCCTGTAAATACTGAAATCACAATTTGGCTACCAATGCCACACCAAGACCACTTAATTTGTTTTTGTCTAATTTCCATTAAATACCTCACGATACCTCCCCAGGCTGAAAATCCACCGATAATCATCCAAGCCAGTGCATCGCTTTCTGATGGGATCGCAACTAGCATAATAAAATTCCTAAATAGAGCGGATTAAACAATGCCACTCATTAATCCGCGTAATAAATCACCTACATTAGTGTGTCATTTTCATCTTCCTGAACCACAAACCATGGCGCCACTATCGTATGACGGCGATATTGTTTTGCGGTAATCACTTGATATAAACGACCTAATGCATCGTAATAATGGGTATCCGCAAAACGGTTAAGCTGAGATAAACTTTCCGAAACATAACGCCAGTCATTGAGAAAATAAGGCTGATACACCCGCTTTACATTTCCTTTGTTGTCATATTCGGTTTCACCTGAAATTGCCCAACGTGTTGTGGTGCCTTTTTGTTGTGCCTGTTGTGCTCGATCAACCACTAGTTCACCTTTTTCACTACGCAAAAAGGACTCACCCGCTTCAACTCTGACGGAAGTTTGCAATAAGCGGCCAAAACCATCGCTAAAAGTGATTTGTTGGCGAATTTGCTGTTGTGGATCGCTGTCATAACGGTCGGTCATGATTTGTAGTGCATGAGGTGGCAATCTTGACGATGTCTGCATCCAGCTGTCAGTGATATACACAAAACCCGTGGCGATTGGCAGTGTTGATGTCAACGCTAGCGCCTCATTGATATCGATTGGCATCGTAAAGGCTTTATCGCTATAACCACTTTGTTTACCATTTTCAGTCCCTGAAAAACGCGTTGTCGTTACACGACCAAAGCCATCAAAAGTGACTTGATGAAGATTGTGGTTTTCATCAGTAATAGAGTTAGGTGATAAAAAGCGCCAATCATAAGTAAGATAAAAATCTTGTACGCTCAAAGGAGATTTTTTCCCCATTAACACACAGAATTGCTTATCCCATAACAGTGTGTAGTCGCAAGAAAGCTCAGATTTTTTATACACTAGCGGCTTATAAAACTGCGCTAATGAACCGTAGGTTTTGATGCCTAATAACGGTTTCACCCACAGTTTTTTGCCTTTTTCCGCTTCATCAGCAAATAAATAGCCTTTTTGCTGATAACCCGCGTTTTTCATCACGTTATCCAGTTTTAAATCAGGATAAGGCTGTGAAATGATTTTGGCAGTGTCTTCGTCTAATTCTGCAGTTTCGCTATACGCTAAACGGATTGGAAAATCAGGCTCAGTTAATGTCGCTTTGCCTTCAGCATCCAAATAAGCCAGTTGTTGTTGCCCTGCAAACACGGATGCTGATTTCTGTGTTAGCAGATTATTGCTTGCTAGCAACGCTTCAACATTTAAGCCTTTTTTTGGCTGCTTTTCTGCGCCAAAAACCCAAACATCTTGTCGACTTGCCTCCGTCACTCCTAGCTGATAAACCTGTTTTTCAGAATGAACAAGATGGTGACAAGTTTGACGCGACAAACTTAAACGTAGAGTCTGTTGTTGTTCATCATGACTTGACGTCCACAACGTTTCAGGCAAGCTTTCATAATGCTGATAAGGATTTACTTCACCTTTAGCACGTCTTGGGTAATCAATTGCAACCGCTTTAGTCACAACACCATAGGTGTCTTGCTCTAATGTGATTTGTTGATGACAAGACGGATCAGTTGCAATACGCTCATAATGATATACACGACTTTCAACGACAGAAGGCATCACCACGGGTGAATGTCCTTGTGTTTCAATTAAGCGTACTTGTGAGCGTTGTTCTGTTACCACATAAGGAATATCAGCAACAACCGCATTATCTGATCCATAGATTTCTTTGCGCAATAATGTGCCTTGCATACCACGTTCAAGCCAATAGCCATATTGTTGGCGTAGCGCGCTTTCACAGACTTTTTCTGCACTGTCTTCACCTTGTGTAAAACGAGGTGAATAGTGTGGAAATGCCACATTGTCACCTTGCCAAAACTCATTAAATAACTGGCTATCCACCACGGATTTACCGGTTAAAAACCACTGGCGAGTTAATGCGCTTGGTGTTTTATCTGTGGTGTCCTCTTCGCTTTTAAAGGATTCAGCATTGGTCATTTCAACACAGCCAAAACCACGAAACTCTTTCTCTTTACCATCCCACACACCATGACGATAATTAAACATTTGTGTTAACTGGCTTTGAGTTACCTCATCCACTGTGTCGATTTTCCACAACGTATGTAATGCAAAAGGTAAATGGCTAACCATTTTTTGTTTACCCTGCTTTGCTTGTGCTAATTTTTCATCTAACCCAAATTGCGCTGAACTGCGGTAATGCAGATTTTGAATTAGTCCCATATTGTTATTAATCGATGTTAATAACCACGGTTTTTGATTTTGCAAAGAAAGCACCCAATGCTGCGGTACAGGATAAGATTTTGTCAGTAAAATACTGGCAACACCAAGACCTTGCACATCAGCAACTTGCAGCTGGCAATAGCTATCAAAACGCATATTTTTAGGTAATGCGATATCATCACCACGCACAAATTGATTGCCACTGTGGTTAAAATAAACCTCTAAATGGGTAGATTGGGCGTAAATAATATCGGTTGTACCACTACCATCTAAATCTGCTAAATAGAGCTGATTAGGATTAAATTTAAGACGATCAGCAGAGAAACCTGGAATAGTAATAGGCGTGCTAAATTTTCCATCACCAAGATGAACCCAACAACTTACGCCTTGGTAGTCAATTTTAATCAGGTGTTGCTGACCCGAACCTAATACATCACTAAATGCCACTAAAGTACGTCGATTAACGTTTTTAATCGGTAATGTCACACCTTCGGTTTGCATCACCTCTTTGCTTTTTTTCCAGCCTTGCGCTGAACCGGCATAAAGGCGAATACTACGAGGACCAATTAAAGCTAAATCAGCAAAACCACGGCCTGTTAATGAGGTTAATTCTGCTCTAGGATGAAAATACTCTGTAGGAATTGCATCAAGTGGAACAAAATTCAGCCAACTCTCCGCGTTATTTTCATCTTGTTTGTAATAACCATTAACATCACCTTTTGTAACTAACCACTCCAGTTTTCCATCACCCGTCATGTCGGTCAGCATGGCTGAATTTTGTAACGATGGAATGATAGGAAGCTTTTTCGCTTTATCCCATGTTATGGCATTCGGATTTTGCTTATCTTCTTTTCTGATGGGGGCGCGATACCACCAAGCACCACGGTCTTGATACAACACCCCCGCAAGCCCTTCACCTAATAAATCAACATATTGATAAGGCTGTTGCGGTGTAAAAGCAGCAAGTTCATTAAGAGATTGCCATTGTGCTTGTTTTGTCGAACCGACTGTTTGCCAATCAAATTTTACTGGGGGTAATGTCACTAACGATTGTGCGTCTTTATTGTTGCTAAAAGCCGATTGCTGTGCTGAGACTAACACCGTACCCGATGCTGACTCATCGTAAGTAAGCGTTAATCGAGCGACTAATTCTGGTGTTTCTGCCAGTGGCGTTTGTTTTTCTAAACTTTCGATACGGTGATACATCAGCACTTGGCGACATAAACGACGGGTACGTAGTTCAAAACCATAATGGAAAAGCGAAAAACAGTCTTTACGCAACGCCCATGCGGAATTACCTTGCCATTGAGGATAAGAGGCTAATGCACTGCTACGCTCACCGTAATCAAATACCAGTGTAAATAACGCATTATTAGGTAATGTATTATCGGTTTTGACACAAGAAAAGGCACGCTCACCTACCGGATTACCGTAATAGACCTTATCTAAATAACGTTGTGTATTAGCATTTGTATGTAATTGAATTTCATGTTTATCACAACCTTGTTCATCTTCAGGGCGATAGTGATATTCAATCTGTTCACCCGTTGCTGAAACTGAAGCATTTAGGTTCCATTGGGCGATATGAGCACTATTTTGGCTATCTACAATCTGTGCTGTAGTTTCATAACCAAATAGATGTGCATCCCCATTTGCGCTATACATTACCCAAAATTGGGTTGGTGTATTCGCTGATGCTTTGCTGTCATTGAGTGACCAATATTCGAAACGACTAAAGCTTTTTTCAATACGAGAGCGATACGTCGTCACTTGATATTGATGAATAAGTTTTATGCCTAACAATGTATTACGTTGCGTTGTTTCAACGTCACCTTTTTTATTCAAAATAGGCACAATCACTTCACCTTCAGGTCCAACAAACTCATCTTGTGGCGTATAAGTTGGAATGCCTTTTGAAGTACGACGACGAATCGACATCACACCGACAGACCAACCAAACCCAAATACGCCATTACCCGCTTGATTTTGATAAGTTAAGCCTAAAGATGGCGCATAACCACGACCGTGGCTAATGGGCAACGGTAAACTAAAAGTGGCTGCACCATCAGGGCCAACAGCGCCCATATTGCCGGTTAACCCTGTGACAGCACCGCCTCCTTTCGGTAAATTAGGTGCATCAAAGGTCAATTTCTCTGAATTTTGCATGTAGAACTCCAGACAGGCTCCCTAAGGAGCCTGTAATTAATTAAGATTTGAATAATTAACGAATGGTGTAGTTAATGTGGAGAATGATGTCGTTAAGTGTCAGTAACATCTCTTTTTGCTTATCTGTTGCATCAGGGAAGCTTAAAGTCAGTGTACTGCTATCATTTACTGGTAAACCTTCAAATGGCAGATAACGATCATCATTGAAATTCAGTTGGAATTGCCCACTGTCATTCATGCCATGGGAAATGGCAATCGCACTACAGCCACGTGGTTTCACTGCACTACCGCCATAACTGAGCACCGCACGAATAGTTTGATACGCGCCAGTTAATGCAGGTAATGTCACACTAATTTGTTTAACACGACGTAATTTACCGAGATCTGCCGGATAATCTTTGTCGATAGCTAAATCAGAGAGCTTAATAGAGGCTTGTAATTGGCCATTTTTCAACGTAACACCATTTTCTGCCGTACCTAACTGTGTTTTTGATTTGTTAATCACATCAGCGACTTGTTCAAAGCCAAACTTATTGCTACTTAAGCCTTGATATACATCATTCAACGACACAATCTTGGTAATTTCCAGCGCACGCTTGTCTTTTTCAAGGTAACTGTTTTCCATTTGAGTCAGATTATGCATTAAGCTTTCACCTGCCATTAAGCCAGAATAGTTACCTTGCCATGCACCAGGACGAATAAAGGTTTGCGTTTCACCTAAATCATACTGATAAGCCGATTCTGCCATTCGACAACGAGATACAGTTAAGTCGTAGAAGGGTTTATAAATCGCCATCAATTTACCGCGTAACCAGTTATACAGGGCTTTATTGGTAAATTTATTTTGTAAGAAAGTTAAATGCTCTTGTGTTTGCTTCTGTTGCAACATCAAGCTATCTAATTGCAGATTCGCTGCTTGTTGATGTACAACCAACGCGGCTAATTGAGCATCAAACTGATCTAACTCTGATTGAGCGGTATCTCGTAATGAGCCCCATTCTTCACGGCGTCGACGATAAGACTCTGATTGACTTAATCTATCTGCTGCAATACGGGTTGCAGAACCAGACAATTGCAGACCAATGGATGTCGCATTAAAAATAGCGCCTAAACGAGAACCACCGACAGCCATACCATAAATATTTGGCACTAAATCAGCTGCTGCGCCTGCCATATTTAACCCTTGGCTGGCAGTATTGAGCACAGAAGAGCTCAAATAGAGATCCATCGCTTGTTGTTCTGGCGTGCTAATATTCTGATCGTACAATTTACTATAATAATCAACGCGTTTTTTAGCACCTGAACGTGAAGCTTGTAATGCCTTTTTGCTATGTTCAAATTCTTCCAACGTTTTCTGCTGATATTTAATATTCTGCAGAATAATTTCACTACCTTGTGTGACAAGCAATTCAGATAACGCTTGAGCATCTTGACGCTCTGTGATGCTAGAAAGCGAATTTCCAAACGCCATTAATTGAGCAACTGCCGATTTTGCACTGGCTACAATGGCAGGAAAACGCTGAGTTGGCATCATTGCATTTGGCAATACGCTATTATTTTGTGATTGACTTACCGCTGCAGCTTGCAACACTTTAGGATCTGCCGGTGTTGCATACATCGGCAACGACAATGGTTGCCCGTCAATCGATAAATTGTGGCGTAAATTAAACAAACGCGTTGTCAACACTTGACGATATTGTGCCAATTTTTCATTAATTTGAGGCAAAAAGAGCGAAGTTAATGTATTTGCTGTCCGTAATAACGTGGCTTCTTTTTTATTAGCAGAAGGTGTTGATTGATGGGTTTTCGTTGCCGCATCAATTAATGTTGGAGCTGACCACACATCGTTATCTAATAGCTCGACTTCGTCTCCTAATAACTTCAGTGCTTGCACATACCACATTTTAGCTTCATTTAAAGTATCACGCTCAAGTAGGCGATAAGCACTATCACCACGCTCCACCAGAATATCAAGGCACTTCATAAAGGTCGCTAACTTATAGTGCATTGGATCAGCTTGCGCCACTGCATCAGGATCCGTTGAATCCAGTTGATCATTATCCCAAGCCACATCAGCTAATAAAGGCTGTGAATTCCAAACACGATTAGTATGAGTATTATTATCAATATAACCATTTGGACTAAACACATAACGTAGCCAACGACTCGCTTCATCATAGTTTTGCCCTTCTAACATCACATTAGCTAACATCATCGGCGTATAATAGAACAGCTCCCAGAAATAGAGTGCATTAGCACCATTAAAGTCCATTGGTACATCAGCGCCTTCTTCCAAAGCAGGCTCCGGTAATCGCTGAGAACTTAGCGTTAAAATAGCATCAATTCCATTATTCGCACGTTTGACTAATTGGCGTGCAAATAGCGTATTTAATCGTACTAACATTGGTTCATTAGCCACAGTCATTGAAATATATTGAGCATGCTTTTGGTTTGTTTTTAAACTAATAACACTTTCATTAATATGTTCCAATTCACTGACTTTAAAAGAGTATGTATTTTCAGAAATAATTTTCCCATTTTTATTAATCGCTTTGATATTTGCGGTTAATATAAATTCACCATCATCATTAAATTCACTATCAGGCACATCAAGCTTAAGCACTTTATCTTTACTATTGAAACTATTGCTTCCTTCAATTAAATCAGTGCTAGCGTTAGACCATTGTTTAAGAGAATAAGCTATTTTATAAGAATTACTAGATAATAACTCTATATTGATATCATGGATCATTTCATCATCATTATAGATAACTTTATTTAAGTCGCTATTATTAATAGTCAATGGATAAGATATTCTTTTTCCATAAGCTCCCATCAGTAATTGGCTTGTTATTTTTCCTGAAACATAAAAAATAAATCTTGGCGTTTCTTTGTTTAAAAAATCCAGTAATGAAAAATCACCCAATTCATTAGAAAGTGTAAAGGCGATTTTATTTTCCGAGGTATACCGTAATAAATTATTCGATTGTTTAGTGAAAAAGGATAATTGTACACTATAATCACTTCCTTGATTAATATCTGAGTTACTAATTACAGCATTCTTAGCATTATCATAAATAAAAAAGTAAACTATATTTTCTTCAGTATCGAAGCCTAAATAATAGCTATAATGCGTTCCCTCACTAAAAGATAAAGTTGTCAGTTTACCGACACTACCAGAAATATAAACAATATTTTCCAATATAGAATTATTCTTTAACAAACCTTTAAAAATATCTTTGATAGGTGCAGGTGCAAGATGCCCATAATTAATATTACAGTTAACAAAGGCAGAAAGGTAACAAGATAATGTTTTATTTTTTGGCTCTATACTAACGCCATTTATTAAGCTGCCTGCGAGTGAAATATTTTGAGAGTCAGTGCTTTTCATATCATCGATAGGATCATGAGATATCGAATAACTCTCTTTGCCTTTCAATATAAATTTATTATTAATGTTTTTAATAAATTCCTTATCAAGGATATCAAATTCAGATTTTACATTAATATAAATATTTTTTGCATCTTCTCCACTTGATTTCGATATATCAGAAAACATCATTTCATTATCAATTGAATAAACTTGATAATCTTGATTCTCATCTTTATAACCATCACTTGTGATATAAGTTAAAAAATACAATTTATCAAGATCTTGATTATAACTTAAATAAAAATTTCCTTTTTCATTTTTTAAAATATCATCAGATAATGGAAAATTAATTGATGAGCTCCAAGTACCATCATAACGAATGTGTGATAAATTTAAACTATAACTTGTTTGCTCAGATACAGGCTTAGATTCACTTGTCTCTTTCTTTTCAGTTTCTTTATTCTCTGTTTCTTTACGTTCAATCCAAGCTACATATAATCGATCGTTAAAAATAACAGGGCGAATTAAATTATTGTAAGGGTTTGCACCATTTTCAATTTTAGTCCACTCAGTCCAAGCATTTGCCGCCATCACCCCTTTTTTGATTTTACTATGATCTGCGCTACGCCAGTAATAACTTGCTTTTTCTGACGCATTACAGCCAATAAAATAAGTCATTCCATCTTCTAGTCTGACACTATCATGGTAACCACTAATCACATCTAAATTAGCAATTTGTTCAAAAGAAGTTAAATACGTTTTAAATGCATCATCAATTGTATCACTGTTAATGCTGTTTTGGCTGATCGTTTGTAACAGCGTATCCATCATTTTAGTTTGACCAATACGCACAGTGGGATCAATATAGTTTTCAGGATAATACGTTAATAAAGAGATACCACTCCAAGTACTATACCGTTTATTGTATTTATCCCAATCTTTGAAAAATTGACGAGACTTAATAGGTGCATGATTATTTCCCATATCTAAAGATAAAAATTCATTAACATAAAGCTGTATGCTAGCAATAGCTTGCTCAATCTTTGTGGTTTTTATTTGAGATGAGACTTTATTATCAATTAGTAAATGGCGATAAATATCATCACTAGTTGATAAATTTAACTCACTAAATTTATTAATATAAAATGCACTAAATACAATACTCTCTTTTTCATCCATGCTATTTTTTAGTAACACTGCTTGTTGAGAATTTAATCCACTTTGTAAAACCTTGCTGATCCTATCCCAATTTAAGTAATCTTTTTCTTTATTACCACTTGTAGAAAAACTTAATTCAGTTAATAGATTAAAATTACTCGGTGTAATGTTAAATGTTTTAATCATATCAATATAGCTAGAAATCTCTTTGATATTATTAAATTTAATTTCATTCCTTATTTTTAATAATGAGATAATTTCTTTAATTACATCCTCACTAACCTCATATATTTTTGATAAAATTGAAATAGAGTCACGACCATTAAAAACCGCCATTAGATCATCTTTATTTTTTATTTTTTCCAAATAAAAACGATGAAACTCAGATAATTCTTTTATTGATGATAAATTTGGAAGCGTAATTTCATCACCAAGCACACGTTGACTACCTAATTCATTTATTTCATTTTCGTTTAAGCCTAACTTAGTAAAGATAGACATCATCTGACATAGCATTTGTATATAAGTAACAATACTATTTTTATCTTCTAAAGTTTTATCGTCTTTATTGATTAAATCTTTAAAATCACTAACAGATAAATTCAATAAGAACTCTGACTCAAGAAGCTGCCATAAAGAGTAAATATAATTTGATGAAGATAGGTGGAAGTAATAAGAAATGATAGGTAAATATGAAGCTATAATTTCTCGTGGAAATAATGTATAATCATCAACAAATTTCACTTGACTTAATTCTTCAACAAGGTTTTTTATTTCAATAGTATAGGTTAAATCATATTGTTTTTTCGTCATCAAATATAGCTCAGAAATATTTAGCTTATATTCTTTAATAAAATAACAGTAACTATCTATTGTATAAATTAAATTACCTGCATCATCTGATAAAGATTGTTTATTAATGGGTTTATTAAACTGCTCAGGGAGCATATTGAGTAATAAGGCGAGAGAGTAAATATCTAATTCATGTATTGTTGCTAATAAATATACTCGATACAACAGTGAAATATTTTCTATCGAACAAGTAAAACCATCTTGTTTACCAAATGCTAATTTCCACATGGTGGCAAGGCCAATATCATCAACATGAAAGGCACGTTTTAAGGTGTTGATTCGTATAATGTCATCAGGAGATGTTGATGTAAAATCAAGTGATTTATTATCTGCAATAAATTTATTTTTGCCTAGAGGAGGGGAATTAAACAAAATATCAAATAACGATAACGAATTATCAAATGTTTGTTGATTAATATCTGCACCATTAAGCACAATAGATTGCTCAATATTAATATTGTATTTTTCCACAATATATTGCACATGAAGAATGGAACGAATAACTTCAGAATCAATACTATTATTACTATTTTTTGTTTTAATTAAAATAGTTAAGCTATCAAAAGAGATCCCTGTTGCTTTATGTAAACGAATAATCTTATTTAAGATCAACATGCCTTTTGAAGACAATTCCTTATTTCCTTTAAGCTCATTAAATAAAGGTGAAATTTTATCTTCTGGAATAGCATAATATTCAGATAAGAATTTTAAATTATTTTTTAAACTAATGTCTTTATTACCGAAATTTTTCTCTACAAGCTCATCAATGTTATCATCAGAAATAACCTCTGTTAAAATAGCATACAATTCAGGTGAAATAGCGGAGCTAATTGTTGAAATCCATTCTGTATCTAAAATATCAAGATAATCTTTAGCTTTTACTAATTTATCAATCAGGCCATCTCGTAATAATAGTGTTTGTCGAACAGTTTCATAGGGTTGGTGATAAGGATTTTCACCCATTACACGGTTTGTCGCGAGTTCTTGGAATAAATCTTTATCACTGCCTAATTTATGTTGCAATGCTGTCGTTAAAATTTGATTTGATAAAGAAAGCGTGGAGACTTCTTTATCCATATTTTCTTGAGAAAGCACTAATTTCGCTAAATCAGGACGGCGAGCATCAAGACGATACATTGGTCCTTCAGCACGAATTTCTTTTGCTTCACAATAAAGTTCGGTTAAATAACCTGCTGGTGAAAACATCGATGCCACTGATTTGCCATCGACAAATGTATCGCCTCTTTCTGGGATCCAATCACCTAATGCACGACTTTTCGCTGATTGTTTTTGAATACCTAACGCAACCGCATTTTTTACTTGAGGATTATTACGCGCTAAATGATGGGCTTCATTAAGCTTATTAATTTTTGCGGCTTCTTGTGCCTG
This sequence comes from Proteus columbae, assembly GCF_002777965.1. Classification (GTDB taxonomy): domain Bacteria; phylum Pseudomonadota; class Gammaproteobacteria; order Enterobacterales; family Enterobacteriaceae; genus Proteus; species Proteus columbae. The sequence continues at coordinate 19,632 of NZ_NGVR01000019.1, forward strand.
TGTATATAATATTTTTGCTTCATGCCAACTTAATTTTTCTTCGCTTAATGCACGAATTTCATGAAGTGACAATGGTGCTAATTCTTTTAATGTAATCACTTCTGAAATAGAAGAGTTCATTTTCGTTAAAAGTGTATTAATGTGTTTCATTCAATATTTCCTAATATAAGTTAATTTTAAATAGAGATAATTAAAACTTCGCTTAACCTCTGAAATTAAAATATCAAGAAAACAAAAAATGAAAATTGAGTTTTTTATAACCTACCATTGAATTTTTTTATGCTTTATAGATTAATTGCGATTTTTAATAAAAAATAGCGAGAAAAAATAATGGCACTTAATAAATAAAGAAGTAAAATAAAATTAATCATTTGATTTTATTTTTATCAAAAACGCACTTATTTAATATCAAATTTAGCCTTCAGTATCTTTTTTTATTTATTCTTTATAATTTTTTCATTTTTAGTCGCACTAAAATGATAATTGATAAATATCAATATAAAGATTTCATTCGAGAGGATTATTAATTCACGAGATGTATACAAATAAATACGGAGAACGCCTGCATGTTTTTCTCACGAAAAATAAATCAGTTCTTTGCCGTCGCGACTTGTCAAAGTCTAGTAAAAGCAGCAGAACAAATCAATGTTACCCCATCCGCGTTACGCCATGGTATTAATGAGTTAGAAAGCCAAATAGGTAAATCGCTGATTAAGCGTTCCAAAAGTGGAATGGATCTTACCCCTGCGGGAAAAACACTTTATGAGCGTTTATATCCCTATTATGAAAAAATTAGAAAAATTGAAAATCAGATATTGACTTCAAATGAGGATAAAACATCACTTTCTATTAAATTAGATGGTCTTTATTATCCTGATCTAAAAACAAAAATATTGGAGATCCGACAAAAAAACAGTCAATACAACCTTTCTTTAGAAGATGGTTATATCAACGATATTCACGAGGAACTTTTTGATAAGGAATTCGACCTTGTTATTTCATCCCTTGAGTTTGACTATCCACAAAAAAATATCAATGCAATTGACTTATGCACACAAAAAGTCGGCTTATTAGTAAATAAAAAACTCTTTGAAAAATATCCCAATACTAAAACATTTTTTGCCAAAGAAACCTTAATACAAAGAAGTAGTACTTTACAAAACCCTATATTCTCAACAATTTTTAGTAAGCTAAAAAATCAAAATTATCAATATAATACTTTAGGTTTAACCGAAATGGCCGATGTCTTGCACTGTGTTGATGAGGGGGCAGGTTACTGCTTTATGCCTGAAAATATTCATTATATTTCAACCATTACAAACGATGAGGTGCAGTTTATTCGTTCTCCTTTTCCTTTTGATATTTTCTTACACCAAAAGGTCTATTTTAAAAAAGAAAATAATAAGAAATTAGCCGATATCGCAATGACACTACGGTAATCAATTAAAATAGTGCATTGATATAATCAGAGGTAAACCCTCGATATTGCAGATAACGAATTTGTTTCGCTTTCTCTTTAAAATCGTTGGGTTTACCACCACCAAATTTTTTTTCATGAACTTCTTGGCAAAGTGAATACCAATCTGTTTCGTCTTCTTCAAAAACGCGTTCAATAATCTCACTAGGGAAGCCTTTTACACGTAATTCTTGGCGAATACGCAAAGGGCCATAAGATTTATTTAAATAACTGCGAAAGAAAGCATAAACAGTACGATTGTCATCAAGATAATGATTTTCTAATAAATGTTCCATTACTTGAGGTAAGCATGTTTCATCAGTGACGGTTTTTGCTTCTCGGTCGCTTTCTCTTACTCTTCGCGCTAGGCGACGTTGAAGCTCTACGGTGCCGTAATCACGGCGTGAGAGCATAAAAATAGCGTACTGATAAAGCTCTTGATAGGTCATAACGTTCCTTTATTAAAAAATCCATGTGAAGTAACTATTATCATAACCGTTTATCACACGAATATCTTATTTCGATGTTTATTTAGTCAATAAAAAGAAAAATAACAAAATAAGAATAATGAGAAGAAACGTTATCATTATTCTTTATAAAAAGATCTTCTACTTTTATTAAGATTAGCTTAGAAAATATCGCGCTTTTCTCTTAATAAACCCCTAATAATCCTATGATAACGAAGAATATAAGCATCTCTTACTGTATATCGCACTTATAGCTGGTGACCATTAATTAGAAAAAGATTAAAATTTGCGACTACTCTTTTACTTACTACTTTCTTTTTAAACATTTTCTGTGGGTTATGTATGAACTTTTCCAATTTAAATAAGGTGGTGTTAACTGCCTCTCTTCTTGCGACTGGCTTTTCTTATGCTGATAGCGATCGCCCTCTGCTCTCTTTAAGTGTAAGCCAATCAGGTGGCACTGCTTTAAATAACGAAGGTTCGTTAGATACTCGTACCCCAGCCAGCCAATCTCGTGTTTTACCGATTTGGGGCGATGAAGCTCGCGCCCGTGGTTATGATTTGCCAGAACCTTTTGGTATTGGCTATAACTATATGAATTTACGTCAAGACGTTATTGTCGATAAGATTGCTTTTGGTTCTGACAAAGCATTAGGACAAAATATTCTTTCAATTGTCGGTGTCGATGTTGGTCATACTCGTAGTAGTAATGAATCACACATGCTCAAACTTGATACTTGGGTTTTCCCATTTATGAACGTTTACGGTATTTATGGGAAAACAAAAGGTTCTTCTCATGCTCAACTAAATGCTGTGACTTTAGGTGGGCAAGAAATTGCTAATGATTTGCCATTTGATTTAAATTATGAAGGTAAATCCTTTGGTGGCGGCTTTACTTTAGCGGGTGGCTATAATCAATTTTTTGGTACTTTTGATTTAAACTACACCAAAACGAATCTTGATATTTTAGATGGTGATATTAAAGCGTTAGTGATTACACCTCGTGTCGGTTATGAATTTGTCTTTTCACCACTGATCTCTGGACAAGGTAATACTAAATTACAAGTTTGGACAGGTGCGATGTATCAAGATATTACACAACGTTTTAAAGGGGATGTTAGCAGATTAAATTTACCTGACGAACTTGATGGCATGATGAATATCTTACCTCCATCAATGATGGGTAATATCAAATTCGATGTTGAACAACACCTTGCGCACAAGTGGAACCAAACTTTGGGTGCGCGTTTAGAATTAACGCGTAATTTTAATGTGATCACAGAGTTTGGTTTTAATAATCGTAATAGCTTCCTTGTTTCAGGTGAGTTCCGTTTTTAATGGTTAAATACCCGTTTATTTTTGGGCTGGCATTTGCCAGCCTCTTTACTTCACACACAGCACAAGCACAACTCTTTCCTGACAGACAACAAATAGACCAATGGTTAGTTGGATTAGGGGGAGAAAACAACTTCGACCGCAGTAAAACCATCGACTGGGGTATTTTGCCAGGGCCTTTCTATACGCCAGAATTAGAGTTTGGGGTGGGAATTGCACTTGTCGGGCTTTATCAAGCCGATAGTCGCCCTGATAGCAAAATCTCTTCTCTCTCGTTAAGTGGCTTTGGTTCATCAACAGGTGCTTTTGGTATGACCTTTAGCAACTACACTTATCTTGCGGATGATACTTGGCGCTTTTATCTCACAGGAACATTAAATAATGTGCCAACTAATTATTGGGGTGAGGGTTATCACGAAGGGCGAGTAAAAGATCATTTAGGCGAGTATCGCTCTCAAGAATTGCGTCTTACTCCCACTTTACTTCGTCAAATTACCAAAAACACCTATATAGGCTTAGGCTGGGATTATTCAAATTTACAGGCTGCTGCACCTGATGCTCTTTTTAAAGGCTATATGGATAAGCACCATTTGCCATTACGCACCACAAGCTCTGGATTAAGTGTTCGTTTTACTTACGATAGTCGTGATTTTTTGCCTAATGCTTATCAAGGTCAGGCTTTTGATATCAGCTATACACATTATTCTCCAGATACTGGCAGTAATAATCGTTTTAATGCGACACAAATACAATATAACTACTACTATCCTTTAAGTGATAATGCGGTATTGGCATTTGATAATTATGCACGTTTTACATCGGGCAATGTACCTTGGAGCCAACTTTCTAAGTTAAGTAATGGGCACCAGATGCGGGGCTATTACGAGGGGCGATATCAAGATAATCATGTTTTTTCAACCCAAGTTGAGTACCGTCAAAAACTCGATTGGCGCCATGGCATTGCACTTTGGGTCGGCGGTGGAACACTAAGCGATCAAGCCCGTGATTTAGGTGAAGGCCATTGGCTACCTAGTGTCGGTATTGGTTATCGGTTTGAGTTTAAACCACGTATGAATGTGCGCCTCGATTTTGGTATAGGTAAAGAAAGTACTGGATTCTATTTTCAAGTAGGTGAAGCATTTTGATGTTCAAGCGTTTTCTTTTTATTAACACCATTGTCTTCTTCTTATTTATTGCAGGTTGCACTCAAGTCGCACCTGTTAATTCCATTCATGCCAATCTTGAAAGTGTCACCCACGAAGAAGCCGTACAAGTTTGGCAAACACCGCCCCCTCTGACTGCACCTAATGGCTTAAGACCTTGCTGTGCTTTTGGTTACGACTTAAAAGTTAAAGCATTCGAAATACCAATTCCTTTTTATCGTATTGATAACGTTGTTGAAGCCTCTGCATTGGGCAATCATCGTTATAACGATAGTTTTTGGCTAGGTACAGGGGCAGTATTAGGCTTAGGAAGTGAAAGATCAGGCTTAATTTATTCCCATAAAGGGGGATTTCTTGATATCGCTCATATTCGTGATACGGCGGATTACACTTATTATCTCTTTAGCCATATCTATCCAAAGTTAGGCCAAGAGTGGACCTTAACGCTAAGTGATGAATTGGCACAACGTAGAATTCACTTTAATGCTTTTACACCACCCCAAAATGAGGCGCAGCGTTATACCCTAAGTGCTTACCTTGCAGCGAGATTAGGCTATCGCCTTGCTGTGTGGCATGAAATTGCACAATGGTATGGTTTTCGTTCTGTACCCGGTTTTTCAGAAGGTATCTCGGCATTCTCGCCTGAAGATCTCTACTCTAACTTAATTGGCGCACGGCTTTCGCTTACCTTAATTCTTAATGGTCACGCCACCAGCCTTGAGCACTATAATCAATCAATGCAGGGTATTATTCCTTCTGCACTGTACCAATTAGACGCCCAGCCTCGTCAATTTACGCAGCAGTGGTTTGATGTTATTGATGGACAATGGTGGGATAGCCAGCAACGAGTTCCTGACAAGTTTCTCGTTTTAATGCGTGATTATCATCTCTCTGACAAACGCTATCCAGTGTTACCTTTTGAGGAAACTGCATCGCCACACTACCTCACATTACCTAGTGCTTATTCTGGTTACGTTTTAGAACAATTAGCAGAATTTCAGCTTTTACCAACAGAGCATATGGCAAATTTACCTCACCCTAAAACCTATTGGCGTGAAGCGGATTTTACTGATTTAACAGAAAAAGCTCGTGAAATTGATAATAAAACTCGACCAAAAACAACAAAAATTGACTAAATAACAAACAAAATTGACACATTAGAAACCCTTATTTTTACTAAATTTGGGTTAAGTGGCACCTTTTTACATAAGATAAATTTAAGTTTAAGCAAAAAAAGCACTTTTTGTTAAAAGAAAAAAGCGATTATAAAACGAGACGTTCCAGTAAAGCATATACATTTTCTTAACAAATCACTCGTAGTTATCCTAATGTGAGGCGATATTTTGTAGCTATGAAAAAAGTAATTTGCTAGTATTCGTTCGATTTTTATCCAGTTAAACGAGGAGAAGCAATGCCCTCTCAATTGATGAGGACAAGTGCCGTCTTCGCTTTCTTGATTTCACTACTCTTTACTGGTGTAAGCTTTGCTTCAACCAGTACCGGCAGTTCCCAAATGCTGCAGGCGTATTCTTTCAAAAGCACGTCAACACCGTTGCCAGATTTGAAAAGATACCCATCGGGAACGCAGCGTAAGAAAGCGTTTTTAAATGTCGTAGTTCCTATTATTGACAATGTTAATAATAAGATTTTAAAAGATCGTGAGTGGTTGCTCGCTCAACGTAAAGCCCAGCACTGGGGCAGCGCAGAGTTAAAAAAACTGCGTGAGATCTGTCAATACTATGGCGTTACATGTACCAGCCCCAAAAAAGTAAATTGGGATTCTTTACTGACTCGCGTTGATATAATTCCGACACACTTTGTCGCAACGCAAGCCGCAACAGAATCAGGTTGGGGTACATCGAAGTTGGCACAGCAAAATAATAACTTATTCGGTATGCGATGTGGGAGTCAGTCTTGCAATAATGTACCAGGGAAAACCAAAGGCTATGCAGCCTACCCTGATATTGAAGGCTCTGTGATTGCTTATATGCGTAATCTTAATACGCACCGCGCCTATAATTCATTGCGCTCCTCAAGAGCACAGCAAAGAATGACGCAACAGCAACTCGACTCTCGCCAGTTAATCTCTGACTTGAAAGGTTACTCAGAATTGGGTTCAAGTTATAACGATTATCTGACCGAAATGTTCGACTCAAATAAAAAACTGATCACCCAAGTTCAGTTACAGTCGAAGCAAGAAAGTTAAGCCTTAACAGGCTTTCATAGTCTAAAAAGCCACTTTTCTTCCTAGAGAAAAGTGGCTTTTATTTATCTCTAGGCAATCTTTTGATTGAAAGCCCGCTTAGAATTCATAATATATGTGGTAACACGTTTGGTATGACTTTTAAATCACACCCTTAGAGCCATTTATGAATTTTTTTTCATTCGAGTTTCTCGGAGCCTTTGTTAGCTTTTTTATTCTATACTGGCTCTTTCAAAAGCAAGTTAAGATCCAAAATATTCTACTGATTACAGTTAGTTATGCTTTTCTCTTTTATGCGGACTATCGTCCTGCGATTATCTTATTAAGTTACACTCTCTTTATTTATTTACTGGCGAATATATTAACTAAGTACACCTCCTCTAAAGTAATTTATTGGTTGTTGGGATTATTAGTTGCTGTTTACTTTACCGCCTTTAAATACTATTCATTTTTCCAAGAAACGCTAACCCAAGCCTTCCAACAATGGGGACTCAGTATTGAGCTTCCTCTTATTGAGTTGCTGGCACCATTAGGGCTTTCTTTCTATATTTTCCACTCCGTCAGTTATGTGGTTTCGGTATGTCGAAAAGAAATACCTAAAGCGCCCGTACTCGATGTTGTCCTCTACTTATGCTTTTTCCCAAGCATTGTGGCAGGGCCTATTAATCGTGCTAAAGAGTTTCTACCGCAAATTCAGGCACCGACACGAAAAATTATTGACTATAAAGGGGCGATAATGCTGATTGTTTTGGCTATCGCAAAACTCTTTTGGTTAAGTGGTTGGTTCTCAACAAACTATGTTGATCCAGTATTCAATGCACCTGATTTAGCACAAAGCGGACAAGTGTTAACGGCTATTTATGCCTACGCATGGCATATCTACTTTAACTTTTCGGGTTATACCAATCTTGTGACAGGTATTGCCTTATTACTCGGCTTTGTCGTGCCTCGTAACTTTAATGCACCGTATTTAGCAATCAACCTCGCTGATTTCTGGCGCCGTTGGCATATCAGTCTATCTACCTTTATTCGCGATTACGTCTATATTCCTTTAGGGGGAAATCGGAAAGGAGTCATTAGACAAAACTTCAATGCCTTTGCTGCGATGGTAATTTCAGGATTGTGGCATGGTGCAGCAATGACCTTTATTATTTGGGGTGCCATTCACGGTATTGGTGTGGTGTTATTAAATATTAAACACCGCCTGTTCCCTGTGAAGAAAAATGCGCCACCCACTGCGCTATCTTCGTTAAATATGTTGTTGTCATGGATTATCACGTTCCACTTTGTTTGCTTTGCTTGGATCTTTTTCCGCAGCCAAACAGTTGGAGATGCTTTTGTTCTGATACAACAACTCTTTAGTGCAGGTGCTTGGGCTTCATTACAAGCTGAAGGCTTAACGCTCTTTATGTTCTGGGGACTTTTCTTACTTTACCCTTGCTTTGTGACCTTAAGGGATATCGTGGCGCGTCTTGAGAAAAAAGTACCGTGGTATGTTTATCCTCTACCACTTGCGTTGATCCTCACGATTATTTTTATGTTGTCTCCAGATGGGGTGCCAGGATTTATTTATGCCAGCTTTTGATTTCTGCTCAAACTTAAAGAAGACAGCAAAAGTCGCTTTAATGGTACTTTTTAGTACCATCTTGTTGATTTGGCTAAACCAAACATCGCTAGAGCGCTTTTGGCAGCAACAATATCACCGCCCTGCACCTTGGTCTGGGCTCTCTCACTATTATGCTTGGGAAGTGGGTGGGCAACTACGTGATGGAGTATTTATCGCAGTAGAAAGCTATGGCGATTATCTACGGGTTAACCATCCTGATAATCAGGCAAAACCTGTTGTACAAACGTCAGCACCAGAACAACTTCCAGAGGGCTTTGCTGTTGGTCTGCACTTCTTTAATGGTTACACGCGACCAGCATCACAATTAACGCAACGCTTTCCTCAATTATTAGAGCGTAAACAAGCCATGGGAGGTTTACCTTACCATACTGTCACCGACGTCTCTGATGCGGCATTAGAAGCCTTAAAACCTATCGTCCAAAAAACAGAAATTATCCTATCTCCAAAAGATAAAGTTTTATTTGCCGGTGATTCAATGATGCAAGGTGTCGCGCCGTTACTTAAACGCCAACTGCAAACGGATTACAACATCAGCAGTATTGATTTAAGTAAACAAAGTACAGGGCTTGCTTATCCACGCTTTTTCAATTGGCCACAAACTATCGCAACACGTTTAGCCAGTGACGACACCATTAAATTACTGGTGGTCTTTTTAGGTCCTAACGATCCTTGGGATATGCCACCCGATGGCGGTGGGCGTTACTTAAAATTTGCCAGTGAAGCATGGGAATCAACTTATCGTGCGCGCATTGCCAGTATTATAGAAAATGCCCGACAGAATAATGTTACGGTTATTTGGGTTGGGCCGCCTAATATGCGCAAACAAAAATTATCTGATGGCATGGCATATCTTGACAAACTTTACCGCGAAGAAGCTGAGAAAATGGGTGAAATTTACCTTTCCGTCAATGATATGTTTAAATATGAAAAAGATATTTATTCTGATTATATGGGTGACGGTAGTAGTCGTGTTAAGTTAAGAGCCGGTGATGGCATTCATTTTAGCTTAAAAGGTCAGCAAATTATTGCGCAACACGTATTCTCACGTATTCATCTTCAAGAAGAAATTAAAGAAGATAATGCAGTCGATGATGTAAAAGATAAAAACACGGTTATTGTAAATGAAACAAATAACGCACATCCTTGAGCGTAAAACCTTAGTCAGTAGCTCAATCATACTGGCTTTAGTTTCACTCTTAGTTGCTTGTAACCAAGACACTGAAAAAACAGTAAAGCTACCCACACCAACAGTATTACCTGCTGATGGTTCAAGACAGCTTTATAACTATCATGATCCTCACTTTGCGGGCTTTGTTAAGAAATTACAGCAAGGCCGCCAAACTGTACACATTGTTCAGTTAGGGGATTCCCATACTGCGGCTGATTTTTTCAGTGGTAAGTTGCGTGAACGTTTTCAGGCTGACTATGGTAATGGCGGTATTGGTTTTATTCCTCCGACGAATATCGCAGGTCAGCGTATTGCAAACGTACAATACCAGAGTGACAAAAAAGCATGGACACTGCTTTCAAGCAGAAAAGATAGCGATCCTGATTTCCCATTAGGGGGCTTTATCAGTGAACCTCAAGCTAAATGGGCAAAATTACAGTTATCTGAAAACCCAGTCACTCAGCAACGTTATCAATTGCAAGCGCTCTATAAAGCCCCAACAGCAGCACAAATGAATGTACAATCATCAACAAATAAAGTGCTTTCATTATCGCAAACGCAAGGTAAATGGCAGTTTTCAAACCCAACAGCCATGACATTCCCTGTTAGTATTACCGTCAGCAAAAATCAGTCTGTTAAATTAGGCGGTTGGTTGATCACTAATCAACAGCCTGGCGTAATGCTTTCCTCATTAGGCATCAATGGTGCCACTATCAATATGATGGATAAATGGGGTACACAATGGACTGAAACACTAGGTCAATTAAACCCTGATATGGTGATTTTAGCGTATGGCACAAATGAAGCGTTTAATGACACTTTCGATTTGAACGCCTATCGCCAACAGCTTACGGATAAAATTCGCCAAATTCGCCAACAAGCTCCCAATAGCGCCATTTTATTAATTGGGCCTTCTGACTCAATCAAGAATAAAGAAGCTCTTGACTGTCGCTCACAACAGCCTCAATGGCTAAGCGATATTATCAGAATTCAAAAAGAAGTGGCTCAACAAGAGAAAACGCTCTTTTGGGATTGGCGTGATTATATGGGGGGCGAATGTTCGATAAAAGCATGGGCGCTGTATGATTTAGCAAGACCTGATGGTGTTCATCTTTCTCGTGAAGGTTATGAAAGCAGTGCAAATACACTTTATAGCCAATTGAATACCTTAATAAACAAAGGCTGATCCACGCTGTTTAACACATAAAAAGGAGCTTATCGCTCCTTTTTATTTTTCTTATTTTATTCATCAGGTTAGTAATTATCTGAATTTAATAAAACATCGACATATTTAATAACATCAACGCTGGCTTGTTCCATTTTCTCTATATAGTGTGCAACCGCTTCTTGATTATCTTCTATATTGGCCTTTAATGCTAAACGACCACATTCATGCACTAATTTATGGGGTTCTTCTAAGCGACGAAAGGCGTCAGTTTTTGCAAATTTTTTACCATCACCTTGATAATACCATTTCCCTAAACGGCACTCTGTATGCTGATTAACACAGTGCTCATCATCATTATTTAATAAGTGGATATAAATAGCTTCTTTCCATAAAACATGATCAAGTTTGACGGTATTAAAAAATTGCTGCATCGAAATAAAGGTAAAAATATGTTTAAGCTCACTCGCTTGCTCTGACAATGATGTTAAATTTTGATGCCCTTCTTCAACCTGTATTTTTATTTGTTGAACCTGCTGTTGGTTTTTTTCTGTGGTTTCTTTAACGGGAATAAAGCGAGCACCTAAATTATTATTAATGCTGGCAATAGAAGAAGCTTGTTTTTGGATCTCTAATGACAACTTTTTCATCTCTTGGGCTAAGACTGAAAATCCTGCACCCTCTCGCCCTATATGCCCTGCTTCAATCGCTGAATTTATTGATAAAAGGTTCGCCTGACTAGAAAGCCTATCAATGTTGCTGGCGCTCTCTTTAATTTTTTTTAGCCAACCTGAGAAATTTTCTATCTCTTCTCGGCTATGCGTAAAATGTGTATCCACTTCATTTAAAAATTGAGTTAATAAACGCGAATTATCTAGCATCTTGCTGAATAGATGTTCCATCTCATCAAGTAAATTCAGCTTATCTTGTAGCTTATTGCTTGATGCTAAAATCGAATCACGTATAAGCGTGATTGTATGAATATTACAATCCGTGTGTTTAATAAAAAGCGAATTATAGTCAACCATAAAATAACAATCCTAGTTTGCCCACTAAATAAACCTATAGATTAATGAGAAACGGGGTATTTTCTGTCACATTTCATAGTCATTTATAGCAATGAAAAAAAGCGCGTCAAAAGACGCGCTAATTACAAGAAAATAAAGATTCAATTTTATAAAAAAGCGAAGAAAATCATACCTACGACAGCACCTGTTGTGCCAAGAATAGTTTCCATTAATGACCATGTTTTTAAGGTTTGTGCTTCTGTCGCACCAGTAAATTTACCAAATAACCAGAAACCTGAATCATTAACGTGGCTAAGAATAATAGAGCCACCCGCAATACAGATTGATAATGCCGCCATTTGAGCGCCACTGTAGCCCAGTTCATTGATAACAGGTAAAACTAAACCAACTGCAGTTAAACAAGCAACCGTAGCTGATCCTTGAATAACACGTACTGCGCCTGCCAGAATAAAACACGCTACTGCGATTGGCATACCGGCACCAATTAACGCATTCCCTAATGCAGGACCCACACCTGAATCGACTAATACTTGTTTAAAGACGCCACCAGCTCCTGTTACCAGTAAAATGATCCCCGCTGGTTGGATTGCAGCAGAACAAATTTCCATCACTTTTTCTTTGCTCATACCACGGCGAATTGCTAAACCATAAATAGCCACTAAACAAGCCACAAGAATAGCGATAAAAGGATGACCAACAAATTCAAGGATATTGTACAGCTCTGAGCCTTTCTCAACGAAACGCGCACCAATGGTTTTACATCCCACTAAGACTAAAGGTAATAACACAAGTGCAAGACTGAAACCAAAAGAAGGCATTTTGTTTTGACCTAAACTTGGTTCTGACAAATCTTTTGGTAATTCTAATGTGACGTAACGACTAATAAAGTTACCGAAGATAGGGCCTGCTAATAACATTCCCGGAATAGCCGCACACAGACCAATTAAGATCATCCAACCAAAATCAGCATTCATTTGGTCAGCTAACAGCATTGGTGTTGGCCCTGGCAATAAGAAGGCAGCTGCACCTGCGACACCCGCAAAGAGAGGGATAGCCATTTTCACCACATTGCCACCAGTACGACGAGCAACAGCAAATACAACACCAATTAACAAGACAACGGCAACGTCAAAAAACAGAGGTAAAGCACAGATTAAACCTGCAATACCTAATGCGTAGTTGGCTCGTTTCTCACCAAAGTATTTTAATAATCGCACTGCAATTTGGTCTAATGCCCCTGTTTCATGTAGCACCTTACCAAACATTGCCCCTAGCGCGACGACGATTGAGAGGAAACCTAACGTACCCCCCATACCATTTTGCATGGTTTGTGTGATTTTCTCCAAAGGCATACCAGAGAAAATACCCGCACCAATGGCCACGATCATTAATGCGATAAAGGCATGTAAACGCGCATACATCACAAAAAAGAGCAGTAATAAAACCGAGCCAACCGCAGTTAGCACGAGCGTTAATGTACTCATACTGTTTCCCCTTCAAGAGTCCCTTGAGTGACTGAATTTATCTTATTAATTGCACTTTCAATCACATCATCAAGTGGCATTGAAATATCAATTTCATACACATCGTTTTCAGCTTTTGTTGGCTCTTCTAAGGTTTCAAATTGAGTCACTAACATTTGAGGTTTAAAGAAGTGCCCTTTACGTGCTTTTAAGCGGCTTTCAATTAGCTCGTAGTCACCTTTTAAATATAAAAAGTGCAGGCATTGATTGCCGTCTCTTAACATATCGCGATATTGTTTTTTCAATGCAGAACAAACAATTAGCGAAATATTATTGGTTCTTTGCATTGCAAATGCGGCATCATTTAATGCTTGTAGCCAAGGCTTACGATCTTCATCATTTAAAGCGTGACCTGATGCCATTTTAGTAATATTTGAGCGAGGATGGAGGAAATCACCGTCCAAAAATGCAGCACCTGTACGTTGTGCTACACCACTTGCGACCGCAGATTTACCGCTGCCTGATACCCCCATTAAGATAAAAACATGGTGTAGGGATTGGGTATCGTTCATAGAATGCTCCTTTAAGGCAGATATTAAGTCTTTTTTGTAATGTTACCCGTAACTGTTACGGGTAACATATCCGAAGTGGGAAGGTAAATACAACAACGAAGATCAACTAAGGAGTGAAAATGTGAAGCGACTCTCAAATGAAAGTAAGATGATCTACAAACTGACAACAAAATATCGAATAAGTAACTCAAGATTGCCTTATTAAGGCGCAATAAAAAACCCTACTGTTAATCATATAACAATAGGGTTAGATAAAAATAAATTTAAATATAATCAACTAGTTAATTGGTTATATGCTTTCACCAGTAATAATGCGAAAACCCACATCAATCACTTGTCCTCGCGCAATTTTGCCTTTCATTCGTTTAAGCAATAAATCAGCCGCTTGTTGCCCCATTTCATCACGAGGGGTAAAGATACTCGCCAGACGAGGTGTCATCACTTGTCCAACATCATGTCCGTGGAAGCCCGATATCGCAATATCCTCTGGCACAGAAATACCTAAACGTTGACACTCAAAAACAGCACCAATTGCAATATCATCATTGGTGCAATAAAGTCCGTCTAAATCAGGATATTGCTTACGTGCAGCATGTAATAATTCAGCCCCTAATGAATAAGATGAGCTTTTTGGCGTCATCACATTACCAACAGGTAAACCCGCATTTTGCATTGCTTTCTCATAACCGTTTAAACGCATTAAGGTTCGTTCATCCTGTCTTGCGCCAAGGTAAATAACGCGTTTACATCCACGTTTGATCATCTCATTGACCATCTGTTTTGAAGCATCAACGTTATCTAACCCCACCGCAGAATCAAAACAAGGCGAAACGCTATCCATGATTTCCACCACTGGAATACCCGCGGTTTCTAACATTTTCATCGTCTTTGGTGTATGCGTTCTTTCAGCAAGAATAAGCCCATCAATATTATAAGAGAGTAATGAAAGCAGGCGCTCTTCTTCTTTTTCAGCACGATATCCATAGTGCGCTAACATGGTTTGATAACCATATTTATCGGTCACTGACTCAATACCGCGAATAACTTCGGCAAAAACTTGGTTAGTTAAAGAAGGTAGTAATACCCCAATCGCATGACTGGTCGAATTAGATAAAATATCAGGAGCGCGATTAGGAATATAATTAAGGCTCTCTAATTCACGCGCAATTTTTTCTCGTAAAGCTTCAGAGACTTGTTCAGGGTTACGCAAAAAACGACTCACAGTCATTTTGGTAACACCAACTCGCGAAGCTACATCCTGTAATGAGGGGCGTTTTTTCTTCATTTTATATCGCAACTATCCAAAAACACTCGTATTAATACGCGCTTTAATTTTCCAAGAACGCTGATTATAGCCCTAGGTTATACACTATTTCGAATAAAGTTTTTCAGATGTGTGCTTAGATTTGATTTTGACTGATGATCCCTTGACTTAAGCCAAAGGAAATATAGTATTCTTCGCTATATAATAAATGAAACAACGATACCAATATAAAACAATAAACAGTGTGAACTTATGGCGATCCGTAGACGACAATTTCTAACTTACCTCACAACCATTGCGACATTATCAGCACTTCCACATTCTGTAAGAGCCGCAATAACCTCACGTATTGCAGCACAATTTGGTCATGTTCCGGCATCAACCGCTATCCATCGCGTGATAAGTGCAGGGCCGCCTACTGATCAATTGTTACTCGCATTAGCGCCTGAAAAATTATTGGGGTTTTCCTCACTTAATTTAGAAAAAAGCCCTTTATTTTCAGATGAACTACGCAAATTACCTCGTTTAGGACGCTTATCAGGGCGAGGAAGCACACTCTCTTTAGAAGCTTTACTGACGTTAGAGCCCGATATCATTATTGATAGTGGCAATGTGGATGAAACTTATCGTTCATTAGCGAAACGTGTTTCGGATCAAACTGGTGTACCTTATGTGCTAATTGATGGCACATTAAAAGATAGCCCAGCTCAGTTACGTCAAACAGGGGCTTTATTAGGTGTTGCAGAAAGAGCTGAAACATTAGCACTCATTGCAGAGCAATATCTGAGTGATGCTGCCTTGTTTGCTTCTACACAAAAAACAAGCCCTCGTTTTTACCTTGCTCGTGGTGCGAAAGGGTTACAAACGGGTGCAAGAAGCTCTATCCATACTGAAGCAATTGAAACATTAGGCTTTGAAAATGTGGTAGATATTCCTAATTTCACGGGATTAACAGATGTTTCACCAGAACAACTGTTAATGTGGGATCCTGAAATTATCATCACACAAGATGAAAATGCCTATCAGCAAATTATGCAAGACTCTGTATGGAAAAGCATCCAAGCTGTTAAAAACAACAAAGTATTACTGTTTAAAGGCTTACCATTTGGTTGGTTAGATGGTCCTCCGGGTATCAACCGTTTAATGGGGATGCGTCGTTTACAGAGCCATTTTGACGCCCGAATAGAAAAACAAGCCGCCCAAGATCTACAAAATTACTTTGCTCATTTTTACCATACGCAATTAAGTGCTGAACAATGTCAGCAATTGCTGGGGTATTCATGAGTCAATCAGTACGCATCACGCTTTTATTTGCGGTATTTTCCATCGTTGCGTTAATTGCAATCACTAGTGGTAAGTATTCACTTACTGCTAATGAACTGTGGACACTGGTAAGTAATAAATTAACGGGCAATATAGAGTATAGCCGTACTGAAACCGTCTTTTGGCAAATAAGATTTCCTCGTGTTCTGGCGGCTATCTTAATTGGTGGCGGGCTTGCGATTGCGGGTGCTGCTTATCAAGGAATGTTCCGTAATCCTTTGGTATCACCTGATATTCTTGGGGTTTCATCAGGTGCTGGAGTGGGCGCGGTTTTAGGTATTTTCCTTGGGCAATCAATGTTGTCTATTCAACTATTTGCCTTTGCAGGCGGTTTGGCAACGGTTGCCTTAGTCTACTTTATTGCAAGGCTTGCTAAACAACACGATCCTGTCCTTTCGCTTGTATTGGTTGGTATTGCGATTAGTGCGTTATGTGGCTCCGCGATCTCATTAATGAAAATTCTCGCTGATCCTTATACGCAATTACCATCAATCACCTTTTGGCTTTTAGGCGGGCTTTCAACTATTACAGCTTCTGATTTATTGTCTGTGGCGCCATTAATGCTTCTCGGCTTTATTCCGCTGATTTTACTACGTTGGCGTATGAACATTCTGAGCCTCTCTGATGAAGAAGCGAGAGCCTTAGGTTTAAATGTTGAAGTCACACGATTGGTCTTTATTTTGTCAGCCACATTGATAACCGCAAGTGCTGTTTCTATTGCAGGCATTATTGGTTGGCTCGGCTTAATTGTTCCCCATATTGCAAGATTGTTAGTGGGCGCTAACTTCAGTCAACAACTACCTGTTTCCTTACTTGTGGGAGCTATTATGTTGTTAATTACGGACACATTAGCTCGTACAATTGCCAATATTGAACTCCCATTAGGTATTTTAACCTCTGCGATTGGTGCACCTTTCTTCCTGATGTTATTACTTAGAACAAGGAAAAGCCCATGATCATCGCCAACGCAAAGCATCTCGCCATTGGCTATAAAGGCAAAATCTTAATTAAAGATCTCTCATTCCACATTGAACAAGGGCAAATCATTTGCTTATTAGGTGCCAATGGCTGTGGAAAAACCACACTGATGCGAACGCTGTTAGGGCTAATACCTTGTATCGATGGTGAGATTAATATTGCAGGTAAAACACTAAGTGAGTGGTCACCAACTGAGTTGGCAAAAGTAGTGGCTTATGTACCTCAAGCCACACACATTCCCTTTTCTTTCAATGTGATTGATATGGTGGTGATGGGTCGAGGTGCGCATTTATCTTTTTTCTCTATGCCCAGCACTCAAGATAAAACAATGGCGATGGAAACCTTAGAAATGCTCTCGCTTTCTCATCTTGCTCATCGAACCTTTGATACCTTAAGTGGCGGTGAAAAACAGATGGTCTTGATTGCTCGTGCTTTAGTGCAGCAACCCCAATTACTGATTATGGATGAACCCGCAGCCAGCCTTGATTTTGGTAATCAAATTAAACTGCTTACCCAAGTTAAGGCATTAAAAGCGTTGGGGATCAGTGTTTTTATGTCAACACACCATCCACAACATGCCGCTTCATTGGCTGATGATGTTATTTTGCTCACACCACATACTCACGTTTTGCAAGATAGACCAGACATTTTGCTCACACCCGATAATTTAGCGCACCTTTATGGTGTAAAACCCACAGATATTCAGGCGCATTTTCACGCCTACTCTGATAATAAAAATGACCATAGGCAAGAATATGAACACAATTGAAACCACGGATTTTGCTGAACTTTATAAAAACCACATGGTACAGGCTGAAAGAACCAAAAAAGAGCCTGAACATTGGGATAAACGCGCTGAAAAAATGGCTGAAACCTGTGCCAATCCTAACGATCCTTATTTAATCAAGTTTCGTGAAATGATGGATTTTACGGGTGCTGAAACGCTGTTAGATGTGGGTTGTGGCCCTGGATCTATCAGCATTCATGTTGCGGATAAATTCAAGAAAACCATCGGTATTGATTACAGTACAGGTATGCTCGCTGTGGCTAAACGTAGAGCAGAACAAGCAGGCATCAATCACGCCGACTTTATTACTTGCTCATGGGAAGATAGCTGGGATGCACTTCCTCGTTGTGATATTGCGGTCGCTTCACGCTCAACCTTAGTGATGGATTTAAAAGCTGCGTTAATCAAACTTAATCGCCAAGCGAAATTACGTGTCTATACTACCCACACCGTATCCCCAACTTTTGTTGATCAACGCATTATTCGCTTACTGGGTCGAGATGTTCCTACGCTACCAACCTACATTTATGCAGTAAATATGCTTAACCAAATGGGCATTCACCCTAAAGTGGATTATATCCGTAGCCGTAATTGCCAAAGTAATTTCAATAGCCTTGAGCAATTTATCGAAGGTATTAACTTCTCCGTAGGACCTTTAAGTGAAGATGAAATAACTCGTTTAACGAACTACTATCATGACAGCATTAAAAACGGTGTTTCACTGATTTCGCCTACGCGTGATTGGGCGATGGTTTCTTGGGACGTCGTACCAGAAAGCGAGTTAACGCTATGATTTATTACCCTGACGCCTTTCTTGATAATTTATTGATGGAAGATATTCAGTATGGTGATTTAACCAGTCGCGCTCTGAATATAAGTGATCAATTAGGTACAATGACATTTACACGCCGTCAAGCTGGCTGTGTCAGTGGGATCACACTAGGTTGCCGTTTATTAGAAAAATTAGGATTAGTAGTAACAGCACATCGGCAAGACGGTGATTTTGCTGATGCTAGTGATTGTTTAATCACCGCCGAAGGCCGTGCTGATGCACTGCATCAAGGCTGGAAAGTGGTGCAAAATGTGCTTGAGTGGAGTTGTGGTGTCAGTGATTATATGGCAAAAATGCTGGAAATTTATCACCGCTATCAACCTCAAGGGCAAATTGCCTGTACCCGTAAAAACATTCCTAATACCAAGTTACTGGCAACACAAGCCGTACTTGCTGGCGGGGGTGTTATCCATCGACAAGGTTGTTCTGAAACAATTTTACTCTTCGCTAATCATCGTCGATTTTTATCAGAGCCAGATAATTGGGCACAACACGTTAAACAGTTACGCCAAGCGGCACCTGAAAAATGTATCGTGGTAGAAGCAGATGATATTGAGCAAGCAAGGGAAGCGTTAAAAGCCCAGCCGGATATCTTACAGCTTGATAAATTCTCTGTTGAAGATATTGCTCTGCTTCAACATGAAACACCTCAAATTGCGCCTCATTGCCACCTTTCTTTGGCGGGTGGGATTAACCTAAACACCATTGAAAAATACGCACAGACAGGTATTCGTCTAATGGTGACGTCTGCGCCTTATTATGCACCACCGACAGATATTAAAGTTCGTCTTTACCCAAAAGATTAAATAAAAATAAAACTTATCAACAAGTGAGTATTTACCTATTTAATCAACAATAAACAAAGACAACATAAGCGAAAAATAAGGAAAGTAATTAACAAGGAAAGGGTTGCTGTAGCATAGAGGAATATCTTTGCTGTGCTTCTCTTATTTTCATTATGTTGCTTTGTTTTATAACAAAACCGAGTGCTAACATATTGTCAGCACTCACTTTATTCATTTATTTTTACGCACTTCGCTATATAAAAAATTATATAATGATTGCAAATTGAGATTGGAATGATGAAATTAAAACCTCTATGCTACTGTTTATCTGTTGCTCTACTACCAAGTATTGCTATTGCAGATACAACCTATGGACAATCAATGCCTGATTTATTAACCGTTTGGAGTAGCCCAATTGCGGCAAACCCTGATGTGTTAACGCAAGAACAAATGCTTGAACAAAACAAAGTCAATGCTGCACAAGCTATCGCAACATTACCTGGTGTTGTGATGCAAAAATCAGGTAACCGTAATGAATACACCATTAAAGTTCGTGGTTTTGATAGTCGACAAGTGCCTGTCTTCTTCGATGGTATTCCAACGTATGTGCCGTATGATGGAAACTTAGACTTAGCGCGCTTTACTACTAACGATTTAGCTAGTATTGAAGTCAACAAAGGTTATACCTCATTACTGCAAGGCCCTAACTTAATGGGGGGGGCAATTAATATCACTACAGCAACCCCGAAAAAACCCTTAGAAGGCAGTATCGCTTATTCTCAAGGTTTTGCTCGTGGTGCTGATTATGCACATAACATGAGCGCCCGTTTAGGTGCTCGCAATGATTTAGGCTTTATTCAAATCAGTGGTAGCCAATTAAAACAACGCTTTACACCAATCCCTGGTGCTGATGAAAATAATCAAGCTGCGGGTACTCATGGACGCCGTGATAATTCAGCCACTGATGATAAACGAGGCATGATCAAAGTAGGTTGGACACCACGCGCTTCTGACGAATATACCCTAACTTATGTAAAACAAGATGGTGAAAAAAATAGCCCACCATCAACATTAGGTAAGGGTAAATTTAAATATTGGGCATGGCCGGATTACAACAAAGAGAGCTATTACTATAGCGGTGTAACACAAATCACAGACGGTATTAATCTACAAAGCCGTGCATACCACGATAAGTTTGAAAATACCCTCTATATGTATCCGAAAAAAGGTGGCACCCCTGATTATAGCCACTATGACGATTACAGCACAGGCGCTGCATTACAGCTAGGTATTGATACTCGTGAAAGTGACCTACTCTCTTTTGCTGCACATTGGAAAGATGATGTTCACCGCTCACAAAAAGAGAAAGGTGGCGATTGGATGCGTTATAAAGACAGAACATGGTCTTTAGCCACTGAATACCAATGGGTTGTCACCAATGATCTCGATTTAGTTGGCGCAATTAGCTATGACTGGCGTGACAGTGTTGATACGGATAAAGGTGCTGATGATAACAAACAAACGGCCTTTAACTGGGAAATGATGGCTAAATATTCTTTAGCCAATGATGATGCAGTCCGCTTCTCTGTGTCTGATCGTAGTCGCTTCCCAACGCAAAAAGAGCGTTACACCACTGAAAAACCGAAAGATGGCTCAAAAGGGATTATCAATCCCGATTTAGATCCTGAACGTGCATTATCGTTCGACTTAACCTATGAAGGACACATTACTGATAAATGGGGTTACCAAACCAGCATTTACTATAACCGTGTTAGTGATGCAATTATGGCGCACACAGTTTATCGTAATGGTAACGCCTTCTTCCAAAACCAAAACAGCGGACGTGTTGACTATGTGGGTCTTGATTTAGGCACTAAAGGCAACGTCACAGATTGGTTAGAACTTGGCGTAAACTACAGCTATATCCATAGCGATCCGAAACAAATCGAACATATTGAAGGCTTACCAAAACATAAAGCCTATATGTGGATGACCTTTATTCCAGTAGAACACGCCCGTTTTACTATTATGGAAGAAGTACAAAGTTGGACATATAACCGTATTGATGAAAATGACAAACTGGCAGGCTATGCAAAAACTGATCTTCGTTTAGATTACGACTTTGGTTATGGTATTTCTGCTAATGCCTCTGTTAATAACGTATTTGATAAATCTTACGAATATACTCAAGGCTATATGGAAGATGGTCGTAATTATTGGTTAGGTGTTGAATATAAATTCTAATCAAGTTTATTAATTTATAAAATAAAAGCGCTATTATTACATTAATAACAGCGCTTATTTTTTATTATCCATATATCGCTATTTCATTTTAAAAATTAAAAACGTAAAAATCCTTTTGCCATTTCAAGTAATGTGTTCATTGTACTACTAACAATTTTAACAAAATTATCATAATTGCTATTTGCTGAGCTATATTTTTTAGAGAGTTCGTCTAAGTTGGTATTGATTCTTTTTTCAAGCGCATCCAAGGCTTTTTTAAACAGATCGAATTCTGTTTGCAGAATATCGGCTCGACTCTTACTTCTTTCATCTAAATCATTTATAAATTTATCAAGTTCAGTAAAATCTAACGATAAAATAAAAGTATTTCCAATATCTGGTAACATTGCATCATTTTCTTTTCTTACATGAATACCACTTATTTCCGTTAGTATTTTTGCAAGTGCATCAATTGTTTCATTAGCACTACGACTACTTTCATAATATATTTTTTCTCCATTTATTACTCGGTAATAGGAATCACCCTCACCTTTAGTAAAATTAATATTTATATTTTGAAATAAATTTAAATATTTATTTTTAATCATTTCAATATCGCTACGTAAAGAACCGAAATCCACATTGACATACCCATCTTTACTGCCTGCTTTTGTGTATTTACTGAGGTTACTCAATGCTTCCCTTAGATCATTAACATAGTTCATATATTTAGAAAAAATATCTTTTAAAATATCTAAATCATCATGTTTACCGATAATAATCGTATTTTTTACTTCATTAAAAAAATCATGTAACGAGCCAGCCTCAGAGGGATCATCGTTATTAAGATCTGCATTAACATATTCAGCATCAGAAACCCCACCAATTAATGCTAAGGTATTTTTATTATTATTGGCATATTGACTTTCATTAATAAATAGAATTTCTTTTTCGGAAAGATTCCGACCAATATAATAAGGAGAGATCTTATCTCTATTTTTTAAATTTTTTAAATCTAATTTTTTCTCTATTTCATGAGCTTTATTATTAAAATTACTTCGGTCAATATCACTCACTTTTTTTTCCAAATAAAAGTGATTTGAATTAATAATATAATTTTGAATATTATTGTTTGATTTGTTAGATAGAATTGATGTCATCATTAACCTCTAATAGCAATAAAAAAAGCAACTTAAATAAAAATATTTATCTATTTTATTAGATTTATATTTTTATTATATTAAGTTGCTTAGTCTATTTTATTACTATTAGTTGTTAATTTTATTAACGCTTATTTTAAAAATTAAAACCGTAAAAATCCTTTTGCCATTTCCATCAATGTATTCATTGTACTACTAATTATCTTAACAAAATTATCATAATTACTATTTGCAGCACTGTATTTTTTAGAAAGTTCTTCTAGATTGGTATTCACTCTTTTTTCAAGCGCATCTAAAGTTTTTTTAAACAGATCAAATTCTGTTTGCAGAATATCTTTATTCTTCCAACTTCTTTTATATAAATCAAGTATAAAATTATCAAATTCAGTAAAATCTAACGATAAAATAAAAGTATTTCCAATATTTGGTGATATTGCAGCATTTTCTTTTTTTACACGAATACCACTTATTTCAGTGAGTATTTTTTCAAGTGCCTCTATTGTTTTATTAGCACGACGACTACTTTCATAATATATTTTCTCTCCATTTATTACTCGGTAATAAGAATCGCCTTCACCTTTATTGAAATAAATATTTATATTTTTAAATAACTTTAAATTTTTAATTTTAATTTTTCTTATCTCGAGAGATAAAGAATCAAAATCCACGTTTACATACCCATCTTTACTGCCTGCTTTTGTATGTTTACTTAGGCTACTCAATCCATCCCTTAGTTCATTAACATAGTTCATATAACTAGAAAAAATATTTTTTAAAACATCAAGATAATCATGTTTACCTATCGTTATCGTGCTTTTAACTTCACTAAAAAAATCACGTAATGAAAGAGGCAGAGAAGAGTCTATATTCTCAGATAATTCTGGAATATTTTTTACAAGTTTTTTTGCTTGATGTACATTATTTGTATAATCATTTTCATTTTTAATTTCTGCTTCTCTAAAAGAATAATTCTTTTTTAAAGGATCATTCTTTATCGAGAATAACTCTTTAGTTGCCATTTTTATTTTTTCTTTGGCATCATTTATTTTTTTTATAGATATTTCTTCATTTAATTCATGATCTACTTTATCATCAATAATATTTAGACTTTCTTTATTTACTTCTTTTTTTAATACATTATAGTTATTATTGTCATAGCGAGTTGGGCCTACCATGATTATCCTCTTACATTACCTGAAATCGATGATACTGCATCTTGATTAGCTCTAATAATAGCTTCAATTGCTTGTATTAACGCTTTAATAATATCTAAGGCTTCACGTTGAATATCACTATTATTATTTGCAACCTGATTTAAGGCATGACTTCTTGCTTCTAATACTTTGACATCACCTTCTATTTGTAGTGCTTTAGTCTGAATAGATTGGTCAATAATTTTTGATATTGGATCGGCCAATGATGAAACCAGTCCACCTGTTATCATTGTTTTATTTGTGCTTCCTATCATATCCTTACCTAACCCATTCATTGAGGTAAAGGCACCAATACCATGTATTGTCATAGAAACAGCAGCACTCGAAATTGTGGCACTGAGCATAATATCTGCTTTTTTATATAAGTTTTCTTTTACCTTATCAGCAACATCAAGTCCAATTTGCATAAATAAATTACCGAGTTCTCTTGATGCTTCATATTTTTTTATCATATTCTGTAAATATTTGATCATTAAACTAATAAGGCTCATCATTTCATTAGATAAAAAATTAAAATTACTTGCTACTATCGGTGTATTATTTGATGTTTTTTTTGCTTTCTCTAACTGAGAAATAAGATATTGTAAATTAGATTTATTTATTTTAGGTTGTTTTATCTCAGGTACAATTGTTTTTTTACTGAGTTCTAATTTATCGATATTATCAATAATTGATTTTGCTTTATTTTCCTGATTAAAAAGTTCGGGTACTTCTTTATTAATATCTATTTTTTCTTTCTCATCTACCATATTGGCAAAGAGATCTTTTAATGCGCTAACTTCATTGGTGCTATTACTTATTGATGTAGACATATAATCATCCCCTATAGAGATATTAAATAGAGATATTTCTGACAATATTTGCTTTCGTTTTACTGCTGATTGAGGATTGGTCACTCATCTCTTTTAAAATTTCAGTGAGCGTATCAACATGGTCATGATAGCTTTCCATCAACTTATCCATTAATAATTGAATAAGTTTTAATATTTCTTCCAATTTTTTACTATCCGCAATAGATTTAATAATTTTATCTGTAATTGTCGCGGTGTAGATATTGACGGTACTTGATGCAGCGGCTGTCGCTAATTTAGACATGATAACCGCTCTGTTAATCATTTTAATACCTTGAGTTGTCAGCTCGTTAGATAAAATTTTACTTATCTTATTAAAAATATTTTGCATTGTTTCAACAATAATTTGCTTAACCATTTTACCGAGCATGGCTTCTAGAAAATCATTTAAGACTCTTTTCAATGTTTCCTTAATTTGCTCAGTAAAGATATTTTTAGCGACACTGGTTACCGCATTTGCCGCCGAGCCAGCAACAAAACTAAGCGCCACCCCACCAACAAGAAGTGCAATTGTGGTAATAATTTTCACCGCCATTTTTAATTTATCTTGCATGGCTTTTTTGGCATCTTCGAGGATATTTTTATTTACCCCCATACGTTCTAAAATATCCATACTGGCGTGGATCATATCAATAATAAAATCCGATATTTTATCAATAGCCTCGCCAATCGCTTCTGTTACAGGCGCCATTGCTTCTTCCATAAAGGATTTATCATTCACCGCTTTATAAATTTCATCAGCCACCGTCAAGGTAACACTGGCAGCCATCATCACAACAGCGACGCCCACCAATGCCATTGAAGCACCTGCCGTAAAAATCGCAGCAACACCGGCAATAAGGGTTAATAGTCCGCCTAAAATCTTTAATCCAATTCCCGCCCAATACTGAATTTCTTCTTGTTTTTTGATTTGTGCTTTCTGATCTGCAATTTTGTCTTTTAATGACTGTGTCGTCACCTCCTGCATTTCATCAAAAAGCTTTTGTTCACCTTCCGAGCGTTCTAACATCACTTTCATGGTGAGTTCACGTACTTTTGCTAATAAAAAGGTGAGTAAAGCCATACCTGATAACGTATCAGCCATGGCTTCTAATTCTATTTTACTTTGCTCGCCAATGAGTGCACTATACTGTTCACTGGCACTCGCTAATTTATTATTAATATTAATGTCTTGTTTTTTATTAATTAAATTCTCAAGTTCCGCC
Organism: Proteus columbae; assembly: GCF_002777965.1. Lineage (GTDB taxonomy): Bacteria > Pseudomonadota > Gammaproteobacteria > Enterobacterales > Enterobacteriaceae > Proteus > Proteus columbae. The sequence continues at coordinate 45,901 of NZ_NGVR01000019.1, forward strand.
TGATGAGAGGTTATTCCAGGTAATTTACTCTTATCTATCGCAACATCTGGCATATATTTAAATGCATTATCAAGAAAATTGGCGAGTTTTCCATATAAATCATCTAAATTATCTAATGTATATTTCGAGATATCATCAGGTAAATCCATAAACGGAAAGTGTTTAGTTAAAAAAGCTTCCATTTCATCACGACTATGAATCTTACTATGAAGCAAATCTTTAATAACTGAATTACTAATATTCTTATTTTTTAATAAGTTAGCAATATCACTTTCTGATATTAATTTATTTTCTTTTATCTCCTTATTTATTTCCATCCAATAATCGATATAAGCATCTTTATACTTATTTACATTTTCTAATATTGGTTTAAACTCATTTCTTAATCCTTCTACTCCTTTTGATAATTTATTTAATTTTTCTAAATAATAATCAAATTTATCGGTATCCTTTATTTTATCTAAAATATTTTTATTGATTAGATTTTGATAAGATAGCTGTAAATATAAAAACTCATAATGCTCACTTGATTTTTTATTCTCTGGACTATTAAGTGGGAAATGAGGTGTAGATCCGTCTTCGATAGTTGATTTATTTGTAGGAATTTTAGCTAAATGATTTAAATCGCTCATTTCTTTTGTCGGCATAAATGCCGACAATGGTAAATGGTTATCGTCATAAAAATGTTTTTGATTAACTAATAGCTGCTCTTTTTTATCCTCAGAAGTCAACCCGTCTGATTGTGGCTTATTCTCTTTTATATCACGACGATGATCTTCCTTTTCTGGAAAGGTTTTTGTTTTATATTGTGATTCTGTTTCTAAATCAATAGATTCATTACTTTTTTTTTGCTCCAAGGGGGCTCGTAGTAGCGGTTCTTCTTGAAATTTTTTTTCATCAAAAAATTTAGGTAAAGTATAATTTGAATTAACATATTCTGTAATTTTTTGTGCTTGGTTGATATCTACTTTTATTATCTTTTTTACTTCTTCAGTAATCAAAGATTTAGGATTAACGGTACTATAATTAGTATTAATTTTATCACTCATGCTGTTCTTCCTTATTATTTTCTTCAATAACAATAAGAGGGATATCTTTTAATGACTCTAAATAAACGTTGGCTCTTTCTTTTAAAGATTGATCATTAATTTTTTCTGAAACTTGATTAAAACAATATTTTGCTTTTTCTTTTTCCCCCAGAGATAAGTTACATTGCCCAGCGTAAAATACAGGTCGATAATCATTTTTAGCATTGAGATAAGCTAAAGCATAAAGATCAATAGCAGCTTGATACTGTTTTTTTAATTGTTTAACAGCAGCAAGCCCCATAATATAGTCAACATTATAAAAATCGTAGAGACACAAAAATTTAAAAATTGCTTCAGCCTCATCCAGTTTTCCTTTCTGGTAAAAGTCATAAGCAAATGAATAGATTCCTTCCATAAATCCTTCTGGGATAGCGCTTTCATCCTTGAGTGATGTCCCGTTCTGAACAATAGAAACAATATAGTTTGCTAATTGATCAAGTTCTTTTTCTGACATTTTTTCATATACTGACATGATGTTAATCCTTTCATCTATGATGAATAATTAATAATAAGATTCTAAAACAATCATTAATTAATTACTTTAATAAAACACACGTCTATATTTATAAATATAAATACATTATTTTTATAATTAATACATAAATGCATGCATTGGATTTATTAATGATATGTATAATCCATTTCTTCTCTTAGTAAACCTTCCATTTCTATTCTCTTAAGCCAAATAAGAATATCCATAATGTCCAATAAATCTTGGTCTATCATTACCTCAAATAAATGATACTTATGATAAAATTTTCTCGCGAGTTCGGGATAGCGAATAACAGGAGTACCTATTTTTTTCGCATAAGCTTTCACTGCTAACGCTTTATCATTAATACATTTCAGTGAAACTAATGGCATTATGCCATTGTCGGGATCAAAATAAATACCTACCGCCACATGAGTAGGATTAACAATAACAGCCGATGAATCACGAATAACTTTTTTCATTGGTTCATCAAGTAACTCTTGATGTATCTGCCGGCGAGTTGATTTTATTTCAGGATCACCTTCCATATTCTTATTTTCTTGTTTAACTTCATGTTTCTCCATCATCATATCTTTTAAAAACAAGAAAAAATCAGCAATAATATTTAGAATCAGAATAGGTATTGATAATACAAAAAATATAAATATAAATTGCACAACCAGTGAGCACCATTTTTCAATCACCTGTGCCAAATTGGAACGGTATAATAAAAATATCTCAGGCCCATGTAAAATAATAAATAAATAACAAGTGATAAGAAATATAAGTATGAAGAATAATGTTTTTGCAAAGTCCTTTACTGTTCTTATGCTAAATATTTTCTTAAAACCAGAAATAGGATTGATATGGTTTAAATCAAACTTGATGGCTTCTGTCGCCAATTTAAATCGAGAAGCAAATAGAGAGGGGATCACGCCTGATAAAATAGTAACCATTAAAATAGGCAAAATAATATGGAAAAATATTCTTGAGATAATCTCTACATAACTTTTTAGCGTAATGTTGCTCGGGTGAAGAAGTAATGATTGATAAAAATAAGTAAATTCACTTAATTCAATCTGATTAAAAATATACATCACACCAATAAGATAAACTAAACCAGAAGTAAGCTCTTTACTCTTAAAACTTTGACCCTTTTTAGCGGAATCATCGAGCTTTTTCTGCGTTGGTTTTTCCGTTTTTTCAGCCATGATAGATGCTCATAAACAATGTGTAGAAGTAACGATTATTAAAAAATTCATATAGCTCATTTGTCATCGCTGACGCAAAGAAAAGCAACAGTGATGCAAAAGCAATAATCCCTTTAATACACAAAGATAATGAAAATGCGTTTAGTTGAGGACAAAATAGCGAATAAACCCCTAACGCCACTTCACTTAAAAACATAATAATCAGCACAGGAGAAACTAAAACAATCGCCGTTTTTATCATATTATTTAGCCATTGCCCGATAAAGGCATACCCAATATCCTGATTAAAATAGCCAATAGGAAACACATCATAACTTTCTTTTATGGTACTGATTAAAATCGTCAGCCCGCCTGTCGATAAAAAATATACGACACAAAATAACCCTGTTAATGAAGCAAATTCTGAAGATTCAATACCTGTGGTTGGGTTTATTGTGTCACCAATACTTGCCCCTCGTTGGTTATCAACAAATTCACCAAAAGCAGAAGCTATCCAGAAAGGTGTCGCAACCAGTAAACCAATGAGCAGACCAATAACCAGTTCGGTGAGTAAAATAATTTCCCACTGCGCTCTACAAAATTCAGTGATTGTGATACTCGGTCTTATCCCTATTGCGATATAAAAAACAACGATATATTTTAATAGTTGGCTACTTAAAATACGGCTATTGAGAAATGGAATAAACATAAAAATAGGAAATAGTCTTGCAACTAACAATAAAAGGTCAACTAAATAAATTTGTATATACCCAAGATATATTAACATATTATTATCCAGCTAATCCTATCGCCATCATCTCCTTTGCATAAACTAATATCTTATCGCCCATCCATCCCATGGTGATTAATAAACAAACAAAAACACCAACCAGTTTTACACCAAAAGGTAAGGTTTGTTCTTGAACCTGGGTGATTGTTTGTAATAACCCAATAAGAAGTCCAATAAATGTGGCAATAGCAATAGGCCCTGCTGAAAGTAGAATAACTAAATAAACTGCTTTATTTGCCGCATAGACCATATCCATTATTTTACCGCCATCAAATCAAGATATTGATTAATTAATCCTTTGGATAATAAACTCCAACCGTCCATAGCAATAAATAAAATAAGTTTTAAAGGAACAGATAATGTAATTGGACTCATCATCATCATACCTAAAGCTAATAAAATGCATGAAACAACTAAATCAATAACAATAAAAGGTAAGTAGAGATAAAACCCAATAATAAACGAAGATTTAATCTCACTTAATGCGTAAGCTGGTAGCAATGAAAGAAGTGAATTTTCTATTGCTTCGTTTTCACCCTCACTATTTGGTCGATTACCTTGGGCTTGTTCGAAAAAGGCCAACAAATCGGGATCCGAGTAGTGGTATAAATATTTTTTATAATCACCTAATGCATCATCTGAAAAACGCTCAAATGACTCAGGTGATGAGATATCGATTGGATTATCAACAAGATAGTAATAGGTATTTTTTGCAATCGGTGTCATAACAAACAGAGCCATCATTAGCGCAATCGCATTAAGTACCATATTTGACGGTACTTGTTGCACACCTAATGCATTACGCGTCATCACCAGCACAATAGAAAATTTTAAATAGCAAGTGCCCGCCGCAATGACAAAAGGTGCAAGGGTTGCCAGAGAGAGTATAAGAATAAGATGAGTTGAGCTTTCCATATATTTACTCAGGATCAGTATAAGCTTGTTGGATCTCAACGGCGAACCGTTCACCGACTTTGACTAATTCCCCTTGTGCAATCGCAATTCCATTAACGGTTAATGTAATATGACGAATAATATTATCGGGAAGAGTGATCTGTTGGCCGGGTGATAAACTTTCAATTTCTTCAATCTGTAATGACTTACTGAATAATAAGAAAGAGACAGTAACCGGAATAGTTCCCACTGATTTTAAGCTCATTTTTTTATTTAACTCAATGGTCGTATTTTCATTACTTTGTTCTTCAATTTTTTGTTCTAATTCCACACTATTTCCTCCTGTCCATTTAAAACTCATCCATTTTTTTTCACCAATAAATAATGATAAAGAGATATTATCGATTAAAAAAATATCGCCCAATGAAAGTGTTTTTAATAATGAGATAGATATGTTGCTATGACCAAAATAGAAGTATCCAATAGCCCCTATTTTATTTTCGGGTAGCAGATGCCATTGATATTTACCTTTAAGAGCATTAATAAAAACGTCACCTATATCGGTACTAATAACGGGATAAAGCTCATTTTTTTCTTCACCGGTACAAATATTATCAACAGTTAATTGCAGAGGCTCTTGCGCAAAAGGGAAAATAAGCTGTGGGAATTTCTGTAAGAAAAGGGGCTGTAAATAAGAAAAAGGAATTTGAGCCCACGCTATCCCTCTATTAGGATAAGCAATCTCCATGACCTGCTCAATACTGACCAGCCCTGAGAAGTTACCCAGTGAATTCTCTGCGCTTATCATAAAATAGTAATCAGCGTGTTTAAGCCGTTGAGGTTGGTATAAAGATGATAAGATTTTAATCGCTACCTCATCATTGTTTGGCTCCCGCGTTTCAGGAATTAATTGACTTATCATGATTTTTCATCTTCTTTATTGTCATCATGATTAACGGCATTAATTCGCCTACGTTCATTATTCTCCTCACTTGCTAATTCTAATGGAAGCCGTCCTTGGTATTGATTTAATCCATCTAAAGACGTTTGATAAACTCGCCCCGTTGATGCAACTAACTGAACTTGATGTTCTATTAATTGAATTTTCATTTGATGGGTGGTATTTCCCCATTGTTTGAAAACATAAGTTATAGAAGGGGGGCGAGTCAGTGTTGATATCTTCTGATGAAGTACTCGCCATAAAGGCATATCCAACAATTTTGGTGCTGCTTCTGGTAAATTCATTACTGATTGAGAAGCCCCTTGCAACATGTCAGGTTCTAATCTGACTTGTGGCTGAATGAGCACTTTTTCTTTCTCTTTTTCTCCTTTTTTTATTTCAATATGCTCTGGAACAACGCGAGAAAGTTCCCCTTCTATCTTTTTCTGAATGTGTAATGACGATATTGATAGTGGTATTTGACACTCATCACTTGGTAGGCTTGCTTCTTTTGTCAAGGGAGAAGTCTTAGGCGCTTGGGGTGATAATGATGCGCCTAATACAACACCTTGAGTCAAGGTGTGCGTTAAATGACGCTCAAGCTTAGTGTTAAGTTGAGGAGGTGTTGTTATGGTCACCGTTGTGTGGTTATCCTTACCTATTTTTAATTGAGACTTAGCCCTGTTTCCACTCTGATATTCATTTTGCTTTAGTGCTTGCTTATAAGGCACCTGAGTCGCCGTTTTTTCTGGTTGACGTGAATTGAGGTTATCGCTTGCTAATCGCTCACGTTTATTTATTACCCCAATATTTGTGGCTATCCGTTTATTTTCATACAAAGAATACTTTTTATTTTTTTGATAATGAACATTACTTTTTTCAATATCGAGATGAAGTTCGCTATTTTTAGCCAATGAAATATGAGATGGCTTTAAATAAATAGGAATAACTGGCTGATTTAATAATAGGCCTTCAACATTTTTACTATCATCATCTGTATCTTTTTCAATATGAGTGATGGTGTTATTCACTTTTTCAGAATTCTTTTGATGATAAAGTTGGTTTAATAGCATTAATTTTTGATTAATCTTTTTTATATTTTCAGTTGAAGGTTGTGTTTTATGAGAGGCATTAACTTCAGTATAATCTGATGGGAATGTTTTATTTTTAATATGAATAGATTCTATTTCACTCATTGAATCCATATCTATTTTAGTATTACTCATTACGCAGATCATAGAATACCATCTCCTGAATTTCGTTTTGCTCTAATCTTTCAATATATAACTCTTTTTCTCGTGCTTTTCTTTCAAGATAAAGCTTCATTTTATTTTGTTTTTTGATTGCTATGTCTCTTTCTTTTTTTAAAAACAAGCTACTTTTTTTTAGTTTTTCCAGTTGATACTCTATTTCTTTAATTTGAGTAATAGAAATATTTAATGAAGATAATATAATTGCTTGCTTACGTTTTTGTTGGTTTAAAGAGATAGTCGAATAACTTCCTGCTTTTTCATAAAAAGGGATCTCTTTCTCTAATGCTGAAGCCAATAAAGTTTGTTCTTCTTTCTTATTTTCTGCTTCTTTTATTAATTGTTGATGTTTTTGTTGCTCCTTTTCTATTCTTTTTTGACGCATAGCAATAGCGTTTATTAAAATTTGTTGATTAGGAGGTAAGCGCATAAAGTTGATTCAGTGTTTGTTGAAATTCTGCTTTTTCTTTAAATGATTGAATAAGAAAAGCCTCTATTACCGCTTGCTTATTGACTGCTAGATCATTTAATTCATTCTCTCCCGCGCGATATTCACCCAATTCTTGTAATAATTTAATATCCTGCAAACGCATCAATATTTGTCTTATTTTTAATGCCGCTTTTTGTTGTTCAGTACTTGTTATTTGCTGAAAAATACGACTCACACTACCTAAAATATCAATAGCGGGATAATGACCTGAAGCCGCTATTTTTCGTGAAAGATAGATATGTCCATCCAAAATAGAACGAATTTCTTCACCTATGGCATCTGGCTCATCATCACTTTCGAGCAAAACCGTATAAAATGCCGTAATTGAGCCTTGATGAGTTACTCCCGGTCTTTCTAAAATTGCGGGTAATTTATCAAAGACAGAAGCTGGATAACCTTTGCGAACAGGAAGCTCGCCCGCTGTCAGTGCCACATCTCTTAAAGCTCGACAGTAGCGTGTCATAGAATCAATAAATAACACGACATTTTTACCTTGCTCTCTGAAATATTCAGCAACCGTAGTGGCAACTAAGGCAGCATTACAGCGTTCTATTGCAGGTTGATCGGAGGTAGAACAAATTAATACCGTTTTTTCACATCGTTTATCTCCTTTTAGTTCCTCGACAAATTCAGTAACTTCTCGCCCCCTTTCACCAATAAGTCCAATAACAAAAATATCAGCCTGAGAGAAACGGATAAACATATTCATCAACATGGTTTTACCCGTTCCTGCACTGGCAAAAATTCCCATTCTCTGCCCTAATCCACAACTTAATAATCCATCAACTGCACGAACACCAGATTCAAATACTTCTGTAATAGGACGTCGTTCATTAAATGAGGGAGGGTGACCATCAATAGGCAAATAGGAATAGAAATTTTCCTCTATTTCTTTCTTATCACTGAAACGTAATAAATAATTACCTTTGATATCAATCATACTCCCTAAAATATTATGGTTTAAAGCAACAGAAAAAGCATTACCAGTTGGCACTACGATTATTTGCAAAGAATAACCTTGTGAACTCCCCATCATACTTAAAATCGTAATACCATTGCGAAAGCCAATCACAATCGCTTCACCAATAATTTGACCATTAACAATAGAATCTTTTAATAGACAAATTTCTCCAATAAATACACCACGCAACATCACTTCAAGAATATTGCCTTGTATCCGTATAGGGTGAGCTGCATGATGAAATATTGAAAATTCGTTATTCATTTTTTAATTGATAAATTGTTGATGAATGCTATTCATCATTTGAAAATACTCGTCTATCGCCTTTGCCATTGATTCACCATTTTGTAAAGCAATAGGCATAAACGAAGCTCTGAGCTCTAATTCAGATTCTACTTTCACTAAAGCAGGCTGACCGGGATAAAAACTTTCAGTTTGATTATTAATACTAGTTAATAATAATGAAGAACTAGTTTGTGATAATAAATTTTCATTATATTCACCAAGTACAGACCAGATCATCGGAACTTCATCAACAACTAATAGATTTATATCCGGCATATCCCCCAAACTAATTGTTATTGTTGAATGATTATCAACAGATTTTCCTTCTGAGAATAAATCATTTCTCCCGATTACATTCATGGCATCCATAATTAAACTTGCTAGATCAAAAGACATAATTTCTCCTAAATAGATTGTAAAACGTTAATTTCAATATCTGATGTAACTTCATCGTAAGACAACACAGATAATTGTGGATATTGTGTTTCTATTAATTTTTTAACAAAACGTCTTATATCTATTGCTGTTAAAAATAGATAATTTTGTACATATTTAATTTCATCAATAGCAGTAGATATTTTTTCTATTATCATATCAAGTTCAGCAGGCTCTAAGTTTAAAAATGTCCCTGAAGAACTCTGTCTTATTCCGCCACGAATTATCTCCTCTACGTTATGAGATAAAATAATTACATTAAGTTTTCCATCATTTGAAAAAAAATGGCTAATATAACGTGAAAGTAAAGAACGGATATGTTCGGTTAAAAGTACAGGATCTTTCTCTTTACTTCCCCATTGTACTAACCCTCCGATAATCGTTTTTATATTTCTAATAGGAATTTTTTCTTGTACCAAACGTTGTAAAACATCATTAATTCGTTGAATAGAAACTTGTCTATAACACTCTTTTAAAAGTTCTGGTGAACTCTCTTCTATTTTATCAAGAATATTTTTTGTTTCTTGGATCCCAAGAAACTCAACAATATTAAGTGTAATTAAATTAGAAAACTTCCTGTAAAAATAAATCTCTGGTAGTTCTAATTTATAGCCTAATAATTCAATTTTTTCTTTATCACTTTTATTAATCCAGTAATTTTTAATATCATTATCTTGTATTTCTATTGTTTTAAAATTTAGAGATAAAAATTCATCATTAGGATTTTCTATATAAAGAAATGGGAAAGGACAATCAAACTCATCGGCCTTAACTTCATTTATTAAAATAATAATTTTATTATCATCAATTTTATCAGAATAATGAATAACGATATCAGGAAGCAATACACCATATTGTAAAATAAACTCTTTTTTTAGCCATTTTTCAAAAATGAGTTTTGAAAGATATGTTTTTTTCTTAGAAGATACGCTAATAATTAAAGGTAATGTTTCCGCTTGAGATAATGTAATATTTTCTTTTAATAAGCTATTCTCATTTTCTGATTCATTTTTATTTGAAAATAGATTTGAAATAAGTCCTTTTTTACCATCAGTATCTGAATCACTCTCTTCACTATTATCTTCTTTATTATCCGTTATCGTTTCTTTTTTCTTATTTTCCCATTGTTTTTTAAAGAAATATCCACCTAATAAAACAGATAAAATAAGAAATACGGGTGTTGGAAATCCGGGTAAAAAACCAATGGTAAAAGCAAGGATCGCTGTCACTAATAAAGCAAAATCTTGAGCAAGTAACTCGGTCATAATGCTAAAACCAAGATTGTTATTTTCACCACCAACACGAGTCACAATAAAACCCGCACTAATTGAAATCAGTAAAGCTGGAATTTGTGCAACCAGTCCATCACCGATAGTTAACAGTGTGTAAGTATGTAATGCGTCACCAATAGAGAGATCCATTTGTGCCATACCAACAGAGATCCCACCAATTAAATTAACAAAGATAATCACAATACCAGCAATTGCATCACCCTTAATAAACTTCATTGCACCATCAAAAGAACCATATAGCTGGCTTTCTTGCCCTAATTCTTTTCTTCTTATTTTCACTTCATCGTTATTAATAATGCCTGATTTTAAATCAGCATCGATACTCATCTGTTTGCCGGGCATTCCATCTAAAGAAAAACGAGCAGCAACTTCTGCAACTCGTTCTGAACCTTTAGTAATAACTAAAAATTGCACGATAGTGACGATAGAGAAAACAACAAAACCAACAACTAAATTTTCACCGATAACAAACTCACCAAATGAAGTAATTATTTCACCAGCATCTGCATCTAATAATATTAATCGACTTGTACTAATAGAAAGCGCAAGCCTAAAAAGTGTCGTAATAAGCAATAATGCAGGAAAAGTCATAAAATTCAATATACGAGTAATGTAAAATGAACTCATGAAGATAAGTAAAGAAATAGTAATATTAAGCCCAATAAGAAAGTCTACAATATAGGTTGGCAACGGTATAATTAGCATCATAATAACCAAGATCATAACCGATAATACGATTAACTCTGGTCTATTTTTTATTGCCAATAGAAATCTATAAATCATAGAGATTATCCGTAAATTATTTTATATATTTTCTTTGTTGATATTGTTCTAATCTAAGATAGTTATCTATAAATTTTTGTATAATTATTTGGCATTCATCTCTAAAATCATCAGATAAATACAATGATCCCGGATATTCATTGAACATTGTTTTTAGCCCTTGCAATAATTTCATTTTTATATTAATTAGATAATTAATCCATTCATTTTCCAGAAGGGAAATTAAATATTTTTCCATTTCATCAGGAAATGTCATACCATGAAAAATTAATTGATAAAGTTCTTTTTCAGTTATCGTATTTTTTAAATCTTTTGACTCTAATTTTTTTATATTTATTTCTATAAAACTATATAAGGTACGTAATTTATTAACCCTCTCAAAAAAATAACCAAACTCTGAACTTTGAGAACAACTTGGTGTAAGTGATTGCATATCACAAATTAAGCTTTGTGTTAAAAAATTTAAAATGATAGTGCATTGTTTAATATCATATTCTTCAATCCACATTTTTAAAAAATAAATAGGTTCAAGGTCAAGATTAATATAGCTACGATAAAGATTTCTTAATGTTGAAGCATCGAGAGACAGTAACTTAGCAAATGCTTTTGCTTGTAAAGCAATATTAATACCCGCTCGAATTTGCTTTCCATTCTCACCTTCAAGTAGATTATTTATTTCATTCTCAATTCCTGCATTTAATTGCGCCCCTAATTTTTTTTTCCTTAGTAATTCTCGTAAAACCATCACAAGATCACTTTCATCGGGGAACATTTTACGCAAATATTGAAGCAATTCTTGCAAACTTCGTCCTGATTTTCTAAATAGCATCATTACTTTATCTAATTTTTTATCAGCGCCTTCTTCTGCAATATATAATGTGCTTTGTCCCCTATTTGCTTTTTTATCTAATGCTTGACCAAAGCGTTGAGAAAAAAGAGTGGCAACCATAGACATATCATCAGATATCTCTATTAACTGATTTTGATAGTTTTGACTTTCATTTATTTTTGGTTGTTTATACTCTGTTTCTTGTTGGCTTTTTTTACCAATACTAGTGTTCGCTAGATTTGTGGAAGTAGAGGTATTAATTGGCCCAATCATGATATTACCTCATAAAAGCCTGAAGTTGTTTTAATGCCTGAGACGTTTTTTTATCTATTGGTTCAAATGGATTTTCAGTGAGAGATCCTAAAGATTCGGTTTGTATTTTTTCTAATAAACGGGGTTGTAGCATAAAAATACGGATCATTTTTTTATTATTATCAGACTCGTATCTGAAAGCTCCGCCAATTAAAGGGATTGCACTTAGAAAAGGAACTTTACTTTCGGCTTTCACATTATCTTCTCGTGTATATCCACCAATTAATAAGCTTCCACCTTCTGAAACACGAGCAACCGTACTAATGTTTGTACGATTAATCACAGGCAGTTTTTCAATACTTTCATCATTACCATTGTCATCTTTTTTTTCTGCACCATCTTCCAGATTAATGATCATCTCAATATCTTTATCTGAATTACCAATACGTGGTAATACACTGATCATCGTGCCAAATGTTGTTGATTCTAATGAAGCAACTCGTTCACCTTTTATTTGAGTATAAAAAGTCGTATTGTTATCAAAAATAGCTGGCGTATTTTCTTGTGTTAATAATATTGGGCGAGATACCATTTGAGCTTCACCATCTTCACTCAATGCTTTAATTTTACTTAAAAAATTAAAACCAGATGCAGCACTTAAACTTGCCGTATTAAAAAAGAAACTGCCTTTATCAGAGCCATAACTTGCTTGCCAATTAACCCCTAAACTATCTGCTTTATTTTTAGAGATATCGATTATCCATAATGACAATTCGACTTGTCTTTTGGGTTTATCTAATTGCGCAATAAGTGAGCCTATTAATACCAAACCTTCTCGGCTTGTTTTCACTAAAAGGCTATTTGAACCCGGTAATGGCACTAATTCGACGTTATACTGACCTACTTTAGTTATAATAGGAGCATTAGTTTCTTCAATACCATTTATCGCTTCATCGTATTTCTGACTATCGTTATTTGTTAGCGTTTGATGAGGATCCTGCGCTGTTCTTTTTATTTCGTTAGAGTACATAAACAACTGTTGTAAAACAGAAGTAATACCAGGCAATACTACTTTTTCATCACGTAAGATATAAGTTCTATCTTGTACAAAGGTGTTTTTTAATGGAAATATCTGTACAAACTCATCACCATAGCGAGAACTTCCTACTGGTACTTGGTTATTTGTATTTTCATTAATTTGCTCTTGTACATCATTATCTAAAAATTCAGCTGCGGCTTTGACTAATTTAATATAAATAGGAGGGCCAGAAATATAAAAAGTGCGTTGATCTCGACCTGCACGTAGTGGATAACGCTGATCATATAATCCTACATCTTGTAAATACTCTTTTAGCTCGATTAGGCCTATATTTTTTACCTGAAAGAGTTCTTGTAATATCTCACTGCTCTCATAAATATAGATTGATTTTCCATCATTAAAATAGAGTAATGACAAACGTTTTACCATCAATTCAAATGCTTCTTCTGGTGAGGAAATATCAAAATTTCCAGTTACTCTTTCCTTTTTTACCGCATTACTCAGAATAAAAGGTTTATTTAACTTATCCGATAACACAAGAAAGAACTGTTCTACTCGAGTATCAACAGCAATAAATACATCAGGCTTTTTCACCTGATGTGTATAGATAACCTTGCCTTGAGCAGCTTGAGTTTGAAAAGAAAAGCTACAACAAAGTATTAGCCCAATAGCATAATAAATTTTATTTTTTATTTTCATAAAGATGTTGACCAATCCGACGAAATTCTGTTGGTGTAATACCAAATAACGTCTTAATTTCATTAGAAAAATGAGACGCTGAACTAAATCCATTATCGACGGCAATTTGTGTTAATGATTCATCAGTTGATAGCGTGGTTAAAATTGAAGATGCAGCACGCCATGAACGTAATTGGCTTTTCCCACAATTACCTAAATAACGTTTACACAGTCGTCTAAAATGTGTACCTGATACGCCATATCGCTCTCCGATTTGTGCAATATTACTTTTCTTCTCATCTAAATAACTAATGAGATGTAAAATAAGCCAATAACTTTCACTGTGTCTTATGGTGACAAATAGAGGCTCTAATTGGCTTTCCGGTTTTATTGCTTCATTTATTAATACGTATTCTAGAGATTTATTAGTATCTTCTATATAAAAAATCTGCTGATTAATATCAAATTCAGATCCTATTGCAGTCATTTTAGAAAAATCACGAGCATAATCAATAAATGCCAATAATCTTGCACAAATAAAAAATGATCGTTTCTCAATTTTCCACGACTGGTTTTCAGATTGAAAAATAACATCTTCATTTTTTGAATTATAAATAAAAGCCTTTCCTTTTATAATTTTAGTCGTTTTTTCATCATATATTTTCACTGGAAAATCATTATTTATAGGAATACAAAAGAACAATGAATTTCCGAGCAATATATTTTTGTCACCACTTATTTTTATATCATTTATTAACATAAAAAATATTTAACCTTATCCTACCAATCAATTGAAAAATTAAAGATAGTAAACTATCAAGCATCTTATCTTTATGTTTTTGCTTTATATAACACTACAATAATATTACGAATTATTAACTACAAAGATTAATAACAAATTTTTTCTGTTTATTATTTAAAAAAAGTACTAGTAATATATCAATACTCACTATCAAATAAAAAACATGTGCTTTTTTTTAAAAGAAAATTAATCACTATTTCACTAAACTATATTTAAATTATGAATTAATAACATTCTATCATTAGGCTAAATCTATGATGTATTACATTTATATTCTTTCAGGTCCATTAAAAGAAACGATAGTACCTTTACCACCCAACCACTATGTATTTTTCTTACAAGATGAAGAAGATCATGATAGTAAAGACGAAAGTGATAAAACGCTGCTTTATATTCCTTGTGATAATAAGGGCTGTAAAAAAAAGCTCGACATTATACTTGATGAAAATAATAGTGAAAATAACAAATATATAATTCAGCGTAGTTTCATACCAAAGGAAGTTGGCAAAGAATATTCATTACCATTAAACACCCCTGTGTATTCCAATGATATTCCTATATTTTTAGTCAGTAATAAAAATGATTTATCGCTTAATTCATCGTATTTTAAAAAAAATAAAAAGAAAGTAGTTGCTAATAAAAAAATATTTATGTTATTAATGCTGGCAATTTTATTTCTTATGGTATTTATATTTTATATAAACAAGCCAATAGAAAAAAAAATTCCGCCAATTGTATTAAAAAGTCTAAATCTTAAAGGTTTTCAAGGGAAAAATGGATATTATTGCACTTTTGATGATTCATACATTACATCAAAAGAAAAAATCAGTTCAGGAAATAAAGTTTTTTATATAGATAGAAGAAAAATAGAAAATTTAGCAATTGAAAATAGTTACAAAAAAATACATTTAATTTTAAAAGATAAAACTAAACCCGTTGTCAATTTCATTTATCATAATGACAATGAAAAACTAAAAATCATTAACGCCATAAATAGTTATTTTTCAGAAAATTGTTATCCGACGATTAAAGAAATATCTATTCCAAGCATCATTAATGATATAAATAAATTAGAATTAACAAAAACAATAGGTTATACCATTGAAGAAAAAAATAATGGCTTAAACTTTATCTTTGATGATTTATTAGAGAAGAATAATAAAGAAAAACTTGATACTTATATCAAAAAACAAACGGCTATTTTTGGAAGAAAATTTATCTTTTACCGTGAAAATATAAGTAATCCAATATTGAAGAATAAAGCAATTTTACAAGAAGATCGTGGATATATTTTTCTAGATAACCAACATCGCTATTTTCCTCAAGGCTAATAGTGATACTTATAAATACTTATAAACCGAAACTTAGAATTGAAATTAGAGGAATAATATTATGCCAGCCTATCCTGTTGCCGATGATGTCAGCTCTATTGATAAAATTGATGACTACTTTCAAGAGCCGGTTAAAGATCAAAGTGATGCCTTAAAAAAAGCATTAGATGCCTTAAAAGCAGATACATCAAATGCTGCGGCATTAGCTGATTATCAAGCTAAGCTTGCTGAATATAATATTACACGTAATGCACAATCAACGTCGATTAAAGTCGTAAAAGACTTGGCAATGAGCATTATCGGAAACATGCGTTGATTTTATTGAATGGAGATTATATATGGCGATTACCCCTGTTGTTCCTGTGCATTTAGCAACACTGTCAAATGATAACCGTGATAGTGATGATAATTTATCTTCAATAATGATTAACACTGTGGCAAGCAGTTTTCAGTATGAAAAACAGATCCAAGAAAAACTAACGGCATTAAGCCAATTAAGTGATGTTCAAAGTTATACCAAGCTACAAACCACACTTAATGACTATACAATTACAATGAATTTAGCGAGTACTTTAGCCAGAAAATCACTGAATATAGTTGAAACATTACTCAAGGCTCAATAGTAATGAAAATGCGATATTTGTTATTGGCGTTATTATGTTGTCTATTTCCATTATTAAGTGGTTGTAAAGATCAATCGCTACTCACTAATTTGGATCAAAGACAGGCAACGGAAATTCAAGCTGTTTTACAAAAGCACCAAATAACTAGTACTCGTAAAGCGTTAGGAAAAGGGTTATTTGATATTTCCGTTAAAAAAGAAGATATGGGTATTGCGATTCAAATTTTAGAGGAATATCAATTACCCACATTATCTCGAATTGAAGTGACTCAGCTATTTCCATCAGACGCCTTGGTATCCTCGCCACAAGCCGAAAAAGCACGTTTAATTTCTGCCATAGAGCAACGATTAGAACAATCATTACTTACTATTGACCATATTATTGATGCTAGAGTTCATGTCAGCTATCCCATTTCTCCTACTGAACGAATTATTCCGACACCTCATGCTTCAGCATTGGTTTTTTATGAAGAGGGTATGCTAGATAATGATCAGTTAAGTGAAGATGTTCGTGCTTTTATTCATAATGCCTTTAACGATATGAATGAGGATAATATTACCGTTTTGTTGTATCCGCGAAATATCAATAAGTTCAACATAATAAATAACCAACTTTACCAAAATAACTCTGATTCATTTTTTAGTTCTTGGTTATTTCTAAGTTTAATATTGATGGTTATCGCCGCTATCATTACAGTTTCATTGATAATATTCCGACGAAAGAAGACACTGAAGGAAGAGAATAATGATAAATCTAACTTCTGAACAATTCGAAATGATATCCAGTGTAATGTATGAACCACTTAGTTATCTTCATGCAGATTACAATGTATTGGCTTCGAATAAAGAAAGTATAATCTGGCAGAAATTAACTAATCGCCAATTAATTCAACAATACCAACTTATCAATCAGCTAGATTGTGATATCGATATTATTGTAGAGAAAATATTTACTCATTGGCTATTACTTCCTCGTTGCGCTCTATTTTTAGGCTTATTGTACTCTAGAAAAACTCTTTTATTATCTGGTAATTACTATCAACTAGAACCTCAATTAAAGATGTTTTTATCTCTTTATCCTGTATTAAATATAAATAAGAAAATAACAACTTCTCTGGAAAATATTGTACCAATAAATATCGGCTATCAATTACTGTTTAATTTTATTAATTCAATTTCAACTGCGCTTGCTCAGCGCTTTACATTACTTTTTGCACCACAACCCTCATTGATTGAACTTCCTCAATCACTTTTTTTATCTCGTTCACTTTTTCTTTTGGTATTAGATTATGCTGCGCTCCCTGCCTGAAGATCTTTTAACATACACTTGTGAAGGTGTATTAATACGAGCTCGCTATGTTCGACAGCTCGATAATATTTATAAAACAGAATTAGCGGCTAAGCATACAGCAAAAAAAATAATTCAAGATTTTAATCATAAACTAGAAGAACATAATAAAGAGATCGTAAATCAAGCTTATAGTAAAGGCTTACAGGTATTATTAGGAGATATATTAACATTCTCAATTCACTATCAAGAAAAACTGGTACGCTATGAATTTCAACAAAGAGAGCAAATAACCGCAACTATTGCTCAATTTTTTGACTCACCAGAAATACAAGTTGAACTCACACGTCGTTTAATTTCAGCAATGCCTACAGAGAAAAAAATTACGCTAGATATTCCTGCAACACTACGCCTTTATCTTGAGAAAGAGCTTGAGAAAGAGCTCAATAATATCAATGTTGAATTGATATCTCATGACAACAAGACCATTGCTATTCATGCTGGTGATCAAGTGGCTTTTTTTGATCCAGCACTGTTACTTAATGATTTAAAAAAACAATTTCACCAACCTTTTTCCGAATCTTATCAAGCAACATTTACTCAAGAAATTAAAGAGACTCTACTGAAATTTATTAATACGTTTGATGCATCAGATGATATGCAACCTAAAATAGAAACATTCAGTGAGGATAATCATGAAGATTGATGCTTTAAAAACACAGGCTTTATATGAGCCACAATCTCATTTTCCCGCATCACAAAGCAGAGTAAATAAGGAATTAGATCCTTTAATGGCAACGCTAAATCCGGCCTTTTACCAAGATTTAAAAACAACCAACGTGAATACAGTCAAAGGTGTATTAGCGTTATTAAATCAATTTGATGTCAAAAATGACAACAACCAAACCTTAAAAGAAAAGCGCCAAGTTGCACTATTAATCTATGCACGCCAAGCGAGCGAATTAGAAAATAGCGATAATAAAGAGGCGATTAATCAAGCGTTAATTTCACTTCTTTCTTATCAAGGTTTTTATCATCAATTTACTCTCGATTTATTAGGCATTAACGATAACCAAGAAGACTATGAGGAATTTTTTAAACCTGATAGTGCTTCATTTTTATTTTAACGTTAATTATAGGATCTGAGCTCCCGCACCTTTCTCGCCTAAAATATCATCAGGATTACGTAAAGGGCAGTCACTTAACGATAAACAACCACAGCCAATACAGTGATCAAGCCCATTACGTAGTCGCTTAAGGCGACGAATTCTTTCATCTAACCGTACTTTCCAATCCGTTGATATTTCGTGCCATTGTTCTGCGGTCAATTTACTATTTGGTGGATATTTTCCTAGTATTTCCTGAATTTCTTTTAGTGGGATACCTGTACTTTGCGCAGCTTTGATAATTGCCACATAACGCAGTACAACAGGCGGGTAACGACGCTGATTACCAGCACTTCGATAACTTTCTATCAATCCTTTTTCTTCATAAAAATGTAACGTTGAAATTGCAACACCACTTCGTTTTGCTACCTCACCGACGGTAAGTGCTCTATTAAAATCTATTTTTTCTTTTTTCATTTTTAACTTTTTCTCTTGACCTCAAGTTAACCTGAGGTTTTATAGTCCTCCTCGCAAATTAAGTCAAGCCAGTGGGATGTTGGCTTCTGTGTTTAAGATTGTTAGTCAATTATTTATTGCTGTAGAAAAATAGCTTTATTTCAAGGCACTGTGGTAACTGAATAAATAAAAATAGAAAAACGCTCACTATGAGATTGGCGACTATATGATGAAGAAAAAACAAATATTTACACTCTGTGCCTCACTCTTTTTACTCAGTGCAGGTGCGGCGGTTTATGCAACAACATCATCTGATGAAGATGCATCACAACAATTTGCTTATCCACCAACAAAAGTGGCATTAGCAACCGTACAATCATCAAAATTACCAAACAATATGCAAGGGGTTGGAGAATTAGAAGCCGCACGCCAAGTATATTTAGCAGCTGAAACCAATGGACGAATTGCCGTGATTAATTTTGAGTCAGGGCAAACTGTTAAAGCAGGTCAAGTTTTAGCTAAATTAAATGATGAACCTGAACAAGCCGAATTATTACGTTTACAAGCGCAATTAACCAATGCAGAAAAACTCTATTCTCGAACAAGACAACTTTATAGTAAAAACATGGTGGCAACAGCGCAATTAGATAGCACGTTATCAGAACGCGATATGATTGCGGCCTCCATTCGTGAAGTGAAAGCGCGGATTGCACAAAAAGCAATTAAAGCGCCCTTTGACGGTATTGTTGGGATAAAACTTGTTCATGAAGGCCAATATCTCAATGCTGGTGAACGTGTAGCTTCACTTGTCGATGCAAGCCGTTTAAAACTCAATTTTTCACTTGATGAACAAGCTGCACCAAAAATCTCAACAAAACAGCCAATTAATATCGAAGTCGATGCTTACCCAGATATCATTTTTACGGGTTCAATAAATGCGATTGATCCTCTTATTGGCCCTTCTCGTACAGTACAAATACAGGCTGTTTTACCGAATACTGACAATAAATTAAAAGCGGGCATGTTTGCTCGTGTTCAAGTTACTTCTCCTGATAGTCCTATGGTATTAACCGTACCAGAAACGGCAGTTACTTATACTGCCTATGGAGATACTGTGTTTGTAGCGCAATCTGACAATCAAAAAAACCTTATCGCTAAGCGTGTCTCTGTGAAAGTTGGATTGCGCTACAACGGCATGATCGAAATAAAAGAGGGTTTAGCCCTAGGAGATCAAATCGTTTCATCAGGGCAGATTAAGTTAAGTGATGGGATCTCAATTGAACCTATTGAGCAAGATACATTAGCGTTGGCTCAATCAGCGACAACAAAACCATAACGGGAGCTAATAATGAAATTTACCGATATTTTTGTTCGGCGCCCTGTTTTGGCATTAGTTGTTAGCACACTCATTTTTTTACTGGGTGCATTTGCATTCAGTAAACTGCCAATTCGCCAATATCCGATGTTGCAAAATTCAACTATAACGATTGCAACAGACTACCCAGGGGCATCATCTGAACTGATGCAAGGATTTGTGACACAACCGATCACACAAGCCGTTTCTTCTGTTGAGGGCGTGGATTATATTTCCTCTTCTTCTGTACAAGGGAAAAGTTTAGTCACCGTCAGAATGGAATTAAATCGTGACCCTACTCAAGCCTTAGCACAGGTAATGGCGAAGGTGAATCAAGTGCGCTATAAATTACCTGAGCAAGCTTATGATCCCGTTATCGAGCTTTCATCTGGCGAATCTACTGCAGTAGCTTATGTAGGGTTTTCAAGTGAACAACTCTCTATCCCTGAACTCACTGACTACCTTTCTCGAGTTGTTGAACCTATGTTCTCATCCATCAATGGCGTTGCCAAAGTACAAGTTTTTGGTGGACAACAATTAGCAATGCGTCTGTGGTTAGATACAGACAAACTGGCTGGTCGCAATTTAACAGCGAGTGATGTCGCGCAAGCTGTACGCCGTAATAACTATCAAGCTGCACCAGGGAAAGTTGAAGGTGAGTTTGTAATTGCCAACGTTTATGTCAATACTGATCTCACTAATGTCGAAGAATTTAAAGACATGGTTATCATTAATGATGGCAATAATCTTGTGCGTTTGCGTGATATTGGTACTGTTGAGCTAGGTGCTGCTGCCACTGAAACCAGCGGTATTATGAATGGTAAAAAAGCCGTCTTCTTAGGGCTATTTCCGACACCGACAGGCAATCCGTTAGTGATTGTTGATGGTATTCGCGAACATCTTGTTGATATTCAAAAAACCTTACCACCTAGCGTTGATGTTGAGCTTGCTTTTGAAACTTCACGCTTTATCAAAGCCTCTATTAACCAAGTAGTACAAACATTAATTGAAGCTATTTTAATTGTTATTGCTGTTATTTATCTCTGTTTGGGATCGTTCCGCTCTGTTCTTATTCCTGTACTTGCCATTCCATTATCGATGCTAGGTGCTGCGGGTTTAATGCTTGCCTTTGGATTTAGTATTAATTTGCTTACTTTATTGGCAATGGTTTTAGCCATTGGATTAGTTGTGGATGATGCGATAGTGGTTGTTGAAAACGTGCATCGCCATATTGAAGAGGGATTATCACCAGTTCAAGCAGCTTTAGTAGGTGCAAGAGAAGTGGCAGGCCCTGTTATTGCAATGACTATCACTTTAGCGGCTGTTTATGCGCCTATTGGTTTAATGGCTGGCTTAACAGGTGCATTATTTAAAGAATTCGCCATAACATTAGCAGGCAGTGTGATTGTATCCGGTATTGTGGCATTAACCTTATCACCGGTGATGAGCTCATTAATGTTAAAACCAAAAGAAAATGAAGGCAGAATGGCTAAAATTGCCGAATATGTCTTTGATAAATTGGCTCATTATTATGGTTACGTACTCAATTTTTCTTTAGCTAATCGCTGGTTAACCGTCGTTTTCGCCTTAGCCGTATTTGTCAGCTTGCCGTTTTTATATAGCCAAACAAAACAAGAGCTGGCTCCTTCAGAAGATCAGGCAAGTGTCTTAACTGCCGTAAAAGCACCACAACATGCAAACTTAGCCTATGCGGAACGTTTTAATCAGAAGCTTGATGAAATTTATATGAGTCTGCCTGAAACAGACAGCACATGGATAATTAATGGTACAGATGGTCCTTCAGCGAGCTTTGGTGGGATCAACTTTGATGGTTGGGATTTACGTGACCGCAATGCAGATCAAATCCAAGCTGACTTGCAAAACCGCGTAAGTCATGTTGAAG
The DNA here is from genome assembly GCF_002777965.1 of Proteus columbae. Taxonomy (GTDB): domain Bacteria; phylum Pseudomonadota; class Gammaproteobacteria; order Enterobacterales; family Enterobacteriaceae; genus Proteus; species Proteus columbae. The sequence continues at coordinate 68,431 of NZ_NGVR01000019.1, forward strand.
GAACCAGTATTTTTGCTTTCCAATTAGCCTCTTTGCCCGGTTCAGTGGGGGGATTACCCGTTCAAATGGTATTACGTAGCCCATTAGGTTATCCCGTTTTATTTGAAACAATGGAACAAATTAAACAACAAGCCAGAGAAAGTGGCCTATTTGTCGTGGTGGATAGCGATTTAGACTACAACAACCCTGTCGTTCAAGTTGCAATAGATAGAGCGAAAGCCAATAGTTTAGGCATTCGCATGCAAGATATTGGTGAATCACTGTCATTATTAGTCGGTGAACACTATATCAATCGCTTTGGTATGGATGGTCGCTCTTATGATGTGATCCCACAAAGTGTACGTCACCAACGTTTAACGCCAGCAGCACTTGCAGGGCACTATATTCGTACTCAAGATAACGTGTTAATTCCATTATCAACGGTCGTCAACATTACCACTCATGTTGAACCCAATAAATTAACGCAATTTAATCAACAAAATGCCGCAATATTTCAAGCGATCCCTGCACCCGGTGTGACGATGGGGCAAGCAGTCACGTTTCTTGAAAACGTGGCGGATTCATTACCCGCTGGCTTTAGCCATGATTGGCAATCTGATTCTCGCCAATTTACTCAAGAAGGAAATACGTTAGTTTTTGCATTTATTGCCGCACTGATCATTATCTATTTAGTGTTAGCAGCACAATATGAAAGCTTAGTTGATCCATTGATTATTTTGATTACAGTACCGCTCTCTATTTGTGGCGCTCTTGTGCCATTAGCGTTAGGTATGGTGACACTCAATATCTACACGCAAATTGGTTTAGTCACATTAATAGGGCTAATTAGTAAGCACGGTATTTTAATGGTGGAATTTGCTAATGAGCTGCAAATTCATAAAAATCTAAACCGTCGTGATGCGATTATTGAAGCCGCAAAAATCCGCTTACGTCCTGTATTAATGACCACCGCAGCAATGGTGATTGGGCTTATTCCACTTTTATTTGCCAGTGGTGCTGGAGCAAATAGCCGCTATGGATTAGGGCTGATTATTGTATCCGGTATGTTAGTCGGCACACTGTTTACTCTATTTGTGTTACCAACGATGTATAGTTTCTTAGCACGAAACCATCAAATCAGCGCCCAAACAGAGCGTCAAAAACAGTTACAAAAAGTCAGTGAATTATAAGCTTTAAAAATAAAAAGCAATTAAAAGCAGTAATGTCATAGAAACAAAAGAAGCACTGAGCCTACTATTTTATATAGCGTTCAGTGCTTCTATTAAATATAATTAATAGCGTAATTACATTGTTGAGAATGTATTCATGATTATCCCGCCAGAGATAATTAATGCCATTGAAAATATAGCTGGTAAGTCTGGTTTTTGTTTATATAGGATCATGGCAACTAATGTGACACCCACAATACCAAATCCACACCACAGTGAATACGCTACACCAACAGGGATATATCCCATTGCACGCGTTAAGGCGAAATAACAAATACAATAAGCAGCAATAACTAAAACAGAAGGCGCTAATTTACTAAAGCCGTTTGTTTTTTTAATCATTGAGGTTCCTGTAATTTCAGAACCAATAGACAACGCCAGCCATAAGAATCCGGTAAACATAATTGTTATCCTTATTTATTTTAATAAAGTTTTTTATTAAAAAAAGATTTATTAAAAAAGAGTTTTATTAATAAATAGATTTATTTATTCACTGACGATGCAGCTTGTTTAATATTTTGAGGTTCTGTGGTTTCTTCTTCCTCTTCTTCTGAGCCCATTTTGGAGAAGAGATTCATAATCACAATACCACTGGCAATCACCGCCATACCTATCATTGCCGCAGTATCTGGATGTTGACCATAAAACAACATACCTAAAGAAGAAACCACTAATATACCTGTACCAGACCATGTTGCATACGCTAAACCAACTGGAATATTTTTTACTGCACGCGATAATGAGTAATAACAAATAACATAAAGAACAACAATTAAGCCTAATAATAATGTTTTCGTTGTACCTTCACTATTATCAAACATTTTTAAGGTAGAGGTTGCTGAGGTTTCTGAAATAATAACCGCCAGCATCCAAAGCCATGATTTAGCTTTTGGTGACATAATAAGACTCCTGAGTTATCAGATATAATTTAAGATTAATTTTTCAAACTTTTTAAGTATTCAATAGCAGAATCCGTCAATTTATCTTTCGATAAATGATATTCTCCAGGCTTATTCATTACTTCATTTAAAGTAATATAGCGATTATTATTCTCTTGTTTAACTTCAGGTTTATATTTAGATTTAGCTTGATGATTAACATCATGGTTTATTAAATTATTTTCAACATCATTTATAGGGTGAAACATAATACCCATTGATTTTAATCGGCTAATATTTTCCTGAATAAGCAGGTTGTACTCTTTATTTTTATTTAAACCTAAAATCTCATTTAATTCACTTTCTGGTTGGCAAAAATAAGGTAATGCAATAACAGGAATATTTTGAGCAAGTGCAGAATGAATTAACTTTCCTTCTTCACTGATAAATAGCCCATTAATAATTTCACCCACCAGCTTTTTATCAAAATAAGGAACAAACAGTGCGTGATAAGTCGATAATTGCTGGCAATCAAACTCACTCGCGTTATACATTTCTCCTAGATGACGCCATTTCGACAAATCATGACTGACTTGTGCCTGTGTTGTGACAAAAAGAGAAAATCGAATGTGAGAAAACGTGTTGATACGTTGACAGATTTCATCTTGGTATCCCGGTGCAGGTGTAAGTGCTAACAACACCGACTTTTTCATTCTTTTTTCTATTTCAGCCACTATCCTTTCAATTAACTGATTGTCCATTACGTCACCTCATTGCCTTAGCTGACAATAAACACGCTATCGTTGTTACGAAGCCCTGCCGCATTAGCCTCATCAGTATCTATATGAAATTCCAAAGCAAATTTATCACTAACACGAACAACAACCTCATCAAAAATTAGGCTACGCTCACCTTCAGTTTTAATGTGTACTTTTTGTCCATTGGTGACGTTTAACATTCTGGCGTCAATTTCACTCATATGAATATGGCGTTGAGCACAGATCACTTGCTCTTTTAATTCAACGTGACCCGCAGGTCCCATTAAAACAGCATTGCCAGAACCAGCTAAATCACCTGATTCACGTACTGGTGCTTTTACACCTAGTGCAAAACAGTCAGCTTTTGAAATTTCTAATTGGCTTTGTGGACGAACTGGTCCTAAAACACGAACTTTACTGATTGAGCCTTTAGATCCTACGACAATCACACACTCTTTTGCTGCAAACTGACCCGGTTGTTTAAGATCTTTAAACGGAGTGAGTTGATAACCTTTGCCAAATAATGCTTCAACATCTTGCTGTGAAAGATGCACATGACGATTAGAAATACCAACAGGGATAGCCATTCCTTGCGTCTCCCCCAACATCACGCCATGTGCGGGTAAGCGAGAGAGAATTTTTCCCATGAGTTGTTGATTAATCATTATTTTTTACCTTTGCGGCTTTCTGGTTTGATCTCTTTTTTACTGTTTTGTGCTTTATCTGTCGCGGCCTTAGTTTCAGAGGCAATATTTTGAGCCTGTAAATCTGCAACTGCTTTTGTGATATCAAGGTTTTCAACTTCGTTTTTAACAGGAGTTTCAACTATTGTTTCAACAACTGTTTCAACGGCTTTTTCAAGAGCAGTCTCTTGCGTTATTTCAGCAATGGCGGGCGCTTTTTTCTTACTTTTTACTGTAAGTAATTTAGTAATAACGCTTGGCTCTGGTCTTGCGATAACCAATGAACCAATCACCAGCTCTTTTTGGCTCACGACATCAACGCCATGATCAATCGCCGTTCTTACTGCACTGATCTCGCCCTGAAAACAGATTGATACCAAGCCAGATCCTACTTTTCGGTATCCGATAATTTCTACATTTGCCGCTTTACAGGCGGCATCTGCCGCTTGAATGGCTGCGGTTAACCCTCGTGTTTCAATCACACCTAAACTGTTCATCTTTCTCTCCTACTTAGTGACGGACAAGACGGATATCGAAATCAAATTTCTTAAAAAAGGCTTCTAAACTGTCTAACTCTTCTGGCGTATAACTTGGATCATTTTTAATTGGGTAAATCATTTCCAATTTTTCGTATTTATTACGTCCAAATTGGTGATAAGGAAGAATATCAATGCGCTGAAGATTGCCGCGTTTTGAGAGTTCCATTGCGTAGTTAATCGCTCCAGTGATAGCATCATAAGAGTCGTTATAGCCTCGTACTAAAGGCATTCGGACAACCACATTTGCACCGAGATCCATTAAACGCTCTAGATTACGGCGGACATTCTCATTACCAATACCAAACAACGCTTTATGCTGATTGGTATCGATGTGTTTGATATCAATCAGAAATTGATCAACAACTTCCGCTAATTTTTCATAATTCGCCACGTTAGTGGTTGCTTGTGTTTCCACGGCGGTATTGATCATCATCTTTTTACATTCTCGTAAAAGCGCAACCGCAAAATCCGTTTGTAAACTCATTTCACCGCCACCGATTGTGACACCACCTCCTGAAGAGATGTAAAAGTCATAATCTTGCATGATGATTTTCATTAACTCAGAGACAGAAACATCTTTTCCCATAATATCAAGAGCATCAGAGATACAGACTTCTTCACATTTGCGACAACCAATACAATCAACAGCGCGATCAACACGATGAACTTGTTTACCACTTTCATTGGTTGTCATGTAATGCACACCCGCCGGACAAACATCAACACATTTACCGCAATCTACACATTTGTCGTGAGAGTACATCACCTGAAATTCACTGCTAAGACCTTCTGGATTTGAACACCAAGGGCAGCGGATATTACAGCCTTTTAAAAAAACGAGAGTACGAATACCATCACCGTCATAAATAGAGTATTTCTGGATATTAAATATCCGACCTCTTGTTTCTGCCGCCGTCTCCATCTTTACGCCTCCAAATCTGCATCAAACATCCCTGTTCGATAAATTTAAATCTTGTCTTGTCGATAAAAAGGGATAGCCAGTGCCATCCCTATGGCTATGATTAGAATTTCTCAATCACAGTACGACTGATAATTTCATCCTGAACTTCTTTACATAATTCAACAAAGTAAGCACTGTAACCTGCAACGCGAACAATCAAATCGCGATATTTTTCAGGCTCTAATTGCGCTTTTTTCAGTACTTCATTATCAACATAGCTAAATTGCATCTGGCCGTTACCCAGAATTGAAGCCGTTCTTAATAAGGTAATTAAACCTTGGCGTCCTTCATTGGTATCTAATAAACCTTTCAGGAATTTGAAGTTATGAACCATACCGATATTCATGGTTTCAACATTCATCTTACTGATTGACTTGATGATCGCCGTTGGGCCATGTTTATCAGCACCTTGTGTTGGGCTGATACCATCTGATAATGGTTTCCATGCGAAGCGACCGTTTGGTGTAGCAGCCGTTAGCTCGCCAATTGGTGTATTGTTAGAGATAGATAGCGTTCCGTGGCTCAGTGTGGAATAGAGCATTTTGTATTTACGACATTCACGCTCAGTCCATTCCGTAATATCCAGTGCATATTGGTCAACAACATCATCGTCGTTACCAAATTTCGGCGCATTTAAGCAGTCACGTAATAACTCGTCATGACCTTCAAAGTTGGCTAATAACGCATCACGGATTTGCTCTAAGGTGTATTTCTTATCTTCATAAACAAGTTTGCGAATAGCCGCCATTGAGTCTACATAAGTCGCTAAACCTGAGAAGATAAGACCTGGGCCATGGTTAACCATTGCACCACCCGCCGTTACGTCTTTACCTTGTTCCATACAGCCTTCAACTAGCAGAGACATTAATGGTTTTGGTGCAACATCACGGTGAACACGTTGGCTTATCACAGTACCAATTGCGGATAAACGAACGATATGTGCCACTTGCTCTTTTACAGCACGGTCGAAATCTTCATAAGTACGCAAGTCGCGTAAATCACCTGTATCTAAACCTTGATAGCTATCAAACAGCACCATACGACCACGGTTTAATACAAACTCAATTGCGATAGGCCATTGGGTATAACCTGTTGATGTCCATTGATAAATACGACCTGATTTTTGTGGCTCAACACAACCCATCAAGCAGTAATCACGCGCATCTTCAAAGTCGAAGCCTTTACGTAGCATCATCTTGATATGAGAATCATCGAAGTGACAAGCCGGGAAGCCCATACCTGCTTTCACCACATCAACAATTTTTTCCATATATTGCTGTGGAGATTGGTTATGAATACGACATGCTAGTGATGGTTGATACACTTTCACAAAACGCACAGCATCCATAATCAGGTAAGTTAAGTCGTTACACGCATCGCCACCAGAGCGTTTTTGTCCACCAATGGTTAAGTTGATAAATGGCTGATAACCTGCGAAATATTTCGCACCTAACTCACTCGACATCCACATTAACTCAGCACATTTGATGATAAAGGCTTGCATCATTTCCAGCGCTTGTTCACGGGTTATCACCCCAGTTTTAATGTCGTTTTCATACATTGGGAAGCAGTACTGATCTAAACGACCTAAAGAAAGACCCGTTTGGTTTTCTTCAACTTCGAACAATGACTCTACAGTCCAAATACTTTGTAATGCTTCTTGCAGTGTTTTTGGTGGATTCGCTGGTACGTTTTCATTCACTTGAGCAATAGTCAGTAGCTCTTCACGGCGTTGTGGATTGCTCTCTTTAGAGGCTAATTCACGGGCATGTTCTGCAATACGATGCGCATAAGCAATCACACCTTCACAACTTTCAATCGACGCTTTATAGAAATAAATACGGTCGATATCAGCTGGATTTTCCATGCTTAATTCAGCCAACTTCGCTTGTGCATCAGCTTTAATGCCATTCATCCCTTTGGTGAATAACAATACGTCATAGCCAGGGCAAGTATCGCCACCACCATTGATTTGGTGATAAGAAAGATCACTGACAAAGGTTTCGCCACTAAATTCCCACACACCCGCTTCACGATATTGCGCTTCACAGATTTCATCTAAAGAACGACCTTCCCAGAATGGGACAATCTCTTCTCGAATGACTTTTTTGTCTTCTTCTGAAATTTGGAATGGATCTTGTGGACGAGTGCTCATGGTATCGAGTTCATCACGAACCCAACGCCATGCGATATCAGGAGAGAACGCGCCAGCACGCGGTTTTCCACAAGGATGTCCAACAATCAGCTCTTCATCTTGAATTAAGATAGGCGCAGTTTCACACGCGCGACGGAAAGCTTTAGCACGTAGTAAGATTGGCGGTAGACCTGGATTCTCGCGTGTAATTTCAGTAAATGCTAAGGCTCTATAAATAGAGACACTTGGACGCGCTTCTAAATAACGGTTACGTAAACGCTGCAAGCGAGGAGTTAATCCTTCCATCACTTTGAATTCGCCCGCATCAGCGCTTGGTGCCACAAAGTTTGCAGAAGGTGCAGCGTATTGAGGTTGTGAATTCATACGACCGTTGTATAAACGCACTTGTAATGAACTGTGTAAAGTTGACAGATTAGCGCGAGCTGATAACAGCATCTCTGACAGTTCGTTAATGCTGACACGAGGATCGTTAATATCAACACCCTGCGTCATTGCATCAAACATTGGATAACCATCAACTTCTTTGGTTGCACGTACTTCTGAAAGCTCAGCTAATTTCAGCCATACGCTTTCAACAATTTCATACGCTTGTGCTTGTGTTAAACGACCTTGGTCGATATCACGTTGATAGAATGGATAAAGTGCTTTATCAAATCCCATTGGATTAATAGCATAACTACCATTTTCCAGATGTAAGACTAATTGCAATAAATAGAATACTTGAACCGCTTCTTTAAAGGTTTCTGCTGGTTTTGCAGGTACTTTTCGTAATACTGCGGCACTATCTAATAATTCGGCTTTACGGTATGGGTTACCTTCCATTGCAGCTAAATTCTCTGCTTTTGCAGACAGAATTTGTGCAAAATACAGTGCTGCATCACATGCATAAATAGCGGATTTACAGTAATTAGCTTCATCCATACTGCTACGATTTACGGCACTACCAATGCTTCTGATCCTATCTTCAAGCTGTGCTTTGATTGCTAAGAAACCTTGGTTTACCACCAGCATATAATCAGGTGATGCAACGCTATTGTTAATACTTAAGAAACGGTAGATAGAGTCACTACGCACTTCTTCTTCAGTGTGAAAAATCGCACCGCGTGGTGTTGATGACTGACTGCCGATAATCAGTTCATCTTGTGCGATATAGCTTGGAAAATGGCGGATAAATTCATAAAAACGTTGCGCAGGTTTAATCGCTTGAGGAACACCTGCAATGCTGTTGTCTAATGAATCAAAAATTGTCGCACGCTCTGTACTGATTGAGCTATTACGTGAAACTAAACGTTCTGCCAGCATTTTTACGCGTGGCGTCAAAGAATATTTGGCCATGTGAGGCTCTCCTGATGTTCTTTACTTGACCTAATCGGTATTAATTCGGTTGAGCATTAACTATGTGATACACCGGCAAATGCCTGACGATACAATGTTTCTAATTGGTGTGTGTTCACGTCACGCGGATTTGTCGGCGTACAGCTATCTCGTAAAGCCTGTCCGACCATTTCCGTTAAACGGGCATAAAAGTCCGCTTCACTGACACCGGTATCGCGAATACTCTTCGGCATACCCATTTCATCTTTCAATACATTAATGGCGACGATTAAACTGGTTACCCCTTCTCTTACAGTGTTAGCCGGAAGTCCTAAGCTTTGAGCAAGATAAGCGTAACGTTTTGCTGCTTCACTATTACAATCACCATGAAGATTGGCGTTAAAGGCGACAACATGTGTCATCAATAACGCATTTGCACGACCGTGAGGAACGTGGAATACACCGCCTAATGCGTGGGCAAGACTGTGAGTAATCCCCAAAGAGGCGTTAGTAAATGCCATACCTGCAATACAAGATGCGTTATGCATTTTTTCGCGAGCCATCAAGTTGTCACCTTGATGGTGGCAATCTATAAGATGACCAAAGACTAACTTGACGGCTTTCTCTGCCATCGCATCAGAAAAATCAGATGCAGCTTTAGAAACATAAGCTTCTAGTGCATGACAAAGGACATCCATACCGGTATCTGCCGTAATTGCAGGTGGCACAGATTTCACCAACTCAGGATCGAGAATGGCAACATCAGGCAACATAAACTCATCAACCAAGACCAGTTTTTCACTGCGTGATTTGATCACTGAAAAAGAGGTTACTTCAGAGCCCGTACCGCTAGTGGTTGGGATCGCAATAAACTGTGGTTTTGTTCTGTTGCTCTCTTTACGGGTATGCCAGAGGGAGTACATAACGGCTTTCGCGGCATCAATTACTGATCCACCACCAAGTGCGATAACCAAGTCTGGATAATGAGCATCCATGATCTTCATACCACTCACGATGGCTGAAATATCTGGATCTGAAGCAACATCATCGTAAACTTGGAACTCGATACCCCGTTGCACTAACTTATCGGTGACTTTATTTGCAAAGCCAAACTTCACCATTGCTTTATCTGTCACCACAAATGCGCGGCGGGCAGTTAACCCAGAAAGAAAATCCAGTGCATTGGTGCCAAACTGAATTTTGGGTTTTATCAGAAACTCACTCATGTCGTTATTACTCCTTACTGTCCCGATAAACCTTCTCAACAATGGCAACCACTGACATCGCCTTGTAACGATCTTTGTTCAGTGCAAAGTATTCTTCAGCCAACACAATATCGTTGATACCTGCACCTACACTGTCCACTGCAACATAAGTTTTGTTTTTCAGTGGTTTAAGCTCATCATCTAAGGTGGCTATCATTAATAAATTGCTACCTTTAAGTTCTGGGCTTTTTTGTGTCGCTACTACGTGTCCGATTACCTTTGCGAGGATCATGGTTTATATCGCCTTATATCAATGAGTTATTTACTCAGACGTCCGAGAACTTCCTTGATAATGCGTTCCACGTTTTCTTCGGTAATATCACCTTGTTCAATCACTTGCTGCGCACAAGCACTGACTGTCGTTGCATAAGGAGATGCACCAAAGCGATCATCACCTTGAGTTTGACGTTGTGCAGTAGCACATTCAGCATGAACAGGAGTTAGAGAAGGTGAACGAAAACGGTCATCATCAAGAATGCTGGTCTGGTGATTTGCGCTAGAAACAGCACAAGCAGAAACAGCAGGTTGAGCAGCTTCTTGTGCTAAAGGACAAGGTTGTTTCAACTCTTCAACGGTACGCACGCCATAACCTACTTTACGAATATTCAGTAGATTCATTGGGCCAACGTTGTCAGAGCTAGAACCGCCACCAACAGCACCGCAACCTAAAGTAAGTGCAGGAGTAATATTGGTTGTTGCACCGATACCGCCTAATGCCGCAGGAGTATTAATCAGAATACGGTTAACAGGTTTTTCTAAAGAGAACTGACGAATAACATCTTCATTTTTGGTATGAATAACTAAGGTATGACCTAAACCTTCGTTAGTCAGTAACTGCACCACACGATCGCACGCTGATTTCCAATCTTCTTCGATATACATCCCTAAGATTGGGCATAGTTTTTCGCGTGAATACGGGTTTTTTGGTGAAACAGTATCTTGTAATGCGATTAATACGCGCGTATTTGCGGGTACGCTAAAACCTGCACGCTGACTTAAATAAATCGCATCTTTACCCACAACTGCTGGGTTAATTGTGCCGTTAGCACGCAGTAACATTGAAGCCACTTTTGTTGCTTCTTCGTCATTCATAAAGTAAGCACCTTGCGCTAATAGCTCGCGGTGAACTTCGTTATAAATGCAACGTTCAACGATAATGGATTGCTCTGATGCACAGATAACCCCGTTATCGAATGTTTTACTGGTGATGATATCGCTCACTGCTTTTTTGATATCTGCACTACGTTCGATAAAAGCAGGGCCATTACCTGGGCCACCACTGATTGTTGGCGTGCCTGATGCATAAGCTGCACGCACCATACCTTCACCACCAGTCGCTAAAATTAATGACACATCTTTGCTATGCATTAATTCTTTCGTCGCTTCCAGTGTTAGTAATGTCACACCATCAACAATACCTGCTGGTGCCCCCGCTTCTAATGCCGCTTTTTTAACAATTTCTAACGCACGGAAACTGCACTGTTTTGCATTTGGATGCGGAGAGAAAATAATCGCATTACCCGCTTTCAGTGCAATTAGGGTTTTATAGATAATGGTTGATGTTGGATTAGTTGAAGGAACTAATGCCGTGATAACACCTAAAGGCACGCCAACATCCATGACTTTTTTCACTTTATCGTCATTGATAATGCCAACGGTCTTCATGTCTTTCATATGTTCATACACACGCAATGACGCGAAGGTATTCTTCAGAACTTTGTCTTCCCACTTACCAAAGCCTGTTTCTTCGTTCGCCATTTTCGCCAGCTCTTCTGCGTGACGAGCGGCTTCAAATGCGATGTGTTTTACAATACTGTCGATTTTTTCCTGCGAAAACTTAGCATAAACAAGTTGTGCATTTTTCGCGTTACGAACTAGCTCACGAGCCAGTTGTCTGGATTGCAAATCTTTATCTAATGCAACCATGTCTTCCCCCATACAGGAGTTAAAAAATTTAGCTGAATAACGTATTTCTTTGCTTTACAGCACGCCTGAATAATCAGGCTTTGTGCTGTTGTGCGATTTTCTCGATATCGTTATGCGGTCTTGCAATAACACGAGAAGTCACTACGGTGCCGATACGTTTTGCCGCTTCAACACCTGACTCAACCGCTGCATTTACTGCACCGACATCGCCTTTCACCATTGCTGTCACTAAACCTGAACCGACGTTTTCATAACCAATCAGTTCAACATTGGCTGCTTTGCACATTGCATCAGCAGCTTCAATGCAAGCGACAAGACCTTTGGTTTCAACTAGACCTAGTGCTTCTTTCATATTTATTTCCTTCGTTATTCAGTCACTTTGTACTGGGCAACGATTTTTTGAATATCGTTATGTGGACGAGCGATGACTAATGAAGTCACAACAGTACCAACACGTTGAGCAGCTTCTAAGCCAGATTCCACTGCGGCTTTAACGGCACCAACATCACCTTTCACCATTGCAGTAACTAAACCAGAACCCACATTTTCGTAGCCGATTAACTCAACATTTGCCGCTTTACACATCGCGTCTGCTGCTTCAATACAAGCAACCAGCCCTTGAGTTTCAATAAGTCCTAATGCATCACCCATACGTTCTCCTAAGGCAGAAACTATGCCTTGTGTTTGATAACAATCTTGTTGATGTCATTGTGAGGACGAGCAATCACGAGCGATGTAACAACTTCACCCACGCGTTGTGCTGACTCCACACCTGAATCCACTGCAGCTTTCACTGCGCCTACGTCGCCTTTCACCATCGCAGTCACGAGACCTGAACCCACATTTTCATAGCCAATAAGTTCAACGTTCGCGGCTTTACACATAGCGTCAGCGGCTTCAATACATGCCACCAGACCTTTGGTTTCGATCAGACCTAATGCATCACCCATTTTCATTTCCTCCGAGAAGCCGTTTAACGGTTTACGTTTGCCCATTGTGTCTGCGTGGTGATTTTTTAAACGCAGACGTTGGTTTCAAAATCACTATAACGCGTAAAAACAAAAACAAAATATAAATCCATGTAATGAACATATATAGAATTTAGTTCTGCTATTTAGTGTTTTTTATCTCCATATTTATATATCTGTGCTGTTAATTTGCTTTTTTCATCGTTATAAATTTATTAATTTTCACAAAAAATAGATGGAAAAATAGGCAAATTAACTTTGTTAGAAGGATGTTGAAAAGGTGAAAAAAGGCAGTACATATCGACGAGAAAGATGTGCGGAATATCACTGATATTTCAATGTGAGATCAATAATTGAAAAAGGCTAAATCGAGTCTATATACAAATCGTGCTATTTTTTTGTTGATAACGTATTTATCAAATTTAAACCTTCACGACTGTGTATAAAAAATAGAGGTAAGTACTCTTTACTATAAAAGTCATACAGACAATCAGTTCAAATCACTGTACAGGTAAAAGAGCTAAAATCAGGAATGTGTGAGAAGAGAAGATTAATTAAAGGGATAGGATATATTGAATTTTAGATAAACAAAAAGGTGGCTATAGAGAGGCCACCTTGCAAAAATAAGATAGGATAATCAGGACAATTAATCGAATTTACTACCCGGCTTTAAGGTACAAATATAGAGTGGTGAATTGAGCGAACTTAAAAGTAAAGTTTTCTCATTTAGCTTTTGTGCATTAATAAATAACCCATCATGGCTGTCTGACATTTCACGCATAAAATAATCAAAAATAACGTCTGGAGATTCATCAATTGATGATGCACTAGCATCCCATTGGCTAACAAAATAGTGACGTTCTGTCGGTGAAACGCGCTTAGTTGTATAATCAAATTTCACATAACGTTGTAAATACAGCCATCCTGCTTTTGAAGTGGTATAACCTTCAGCAACAATTGAGCCTTTACCATTGGCACCAAATGAAAAATGAATATTACCATTTACATTTTCATCTTCCATATTTTCAAAACGCATAATGCCTTTGGTTGAGCAAACCATGACACCTTCATTTTTAATGGTTAATAATCTTGTTGCTGCATAAGTGGCGACCAAGATAAAAATCAGGGCCGATAAAAAACATAAAAGTTTCCCTGAGATTTTCATTAGTATTTCCAAGAATAGTAAAAGTAATTGTCACAGTAACTAAATGGATTATCTTCGTTCTTAGCACAGTGCGCTAAAAATACTCGCCCCAATCCATTTGTTTGTAATTTATCACCATAAAAGAAAACAAATCGCTCACCTTTCACACACTGTAAATTAAGCTTCTTTCTTACAGCGTCAAAATTGCGAACATAATTATCACTTACCGCAGAATTAATCATGGCTTCATTAGAAAGTAACTCACAATCATTATGCGTTAATGGTGTTAGTGAAATTGGCTTTGATTGATGTTGATTAAAAAAGATGATCACCGCGAGAAATACTGCACCTAATAAAAAACCGATGCTGGCTAAATACCAACATATTTCAGGTTTCTGTATTTTTTCGGGCGCTTCTTCTTGCGTAGACTCTAAAGGTGTTTGAGTTTGCGTTAAAGGTGTCGTTGTTTCAACGGTTATTTGATTTTCATCTTTAACTAAAATAGGCGCTTCTTCATTTGTTTGAGTTGAAGGTAATAGCGTTGAATCATCAATGAGTTCAACTGAAATATCCGGATTAAACTCTAATCGTCCTTTCGCAATAGTAACAATGATATTTTCAATACCATAATGGCGAAATGTTTTTCGTAACAAACTCAAATATTGGTTTAAATTACTGTTTGATGAAACTAATCCATTATCATCCCAAACCCGTTTTAATACTTCATCACGATTAACAACTCCAGGGTGCTGAATAAAATAAAAAAGTAACGCATTTGCGGTAATAGAAAGATGTGTATCAATACTCTCTTTTTCTAACGATATCGCGCCATCCGTTGCGTCGTAATAAATTAAGGCATTTATTTTGTATTTCATTGTGCCCTCATTCATCCTGATTAAAATTACTAATTTGCTGTGTTTGCCATATAGTCAAATGTCATCTCAGATAATCTTTCAACTAATGCGCTACGCTCTTCTTGTGAAATCGTGGGGCCTTCTGTTAATTCAGATAACCAAAGACCATCTGCGGCATAACGAATTAATGTACCTAAATAACTATTGTCTAATTTATCACCTTTGGCTAAATGTTCTAACATCCAATCTCGCCAACATTTACGCATAATTGGTTCGTTTGGCATTGCTAAAGACAATATCGCTAATTGACGACTTTCGTCTGACTGTTTTAAATCAGAAATATAAGTTAAATATGCGCGAGAAAAACGCCCTGCTTCAATAGGATCATTTTCCATAATAACTGCAATACGACTATCCATAATACCTAATAGACGTTTAAAGACCGCATGAACTAATTCTAGCTTTCCGGGAAAATGATGAAGTAGACCACCTTTACTTACCCCAGCTTCTTTTGCTACAGCATTTAAAGAAAGAGAGGCTATTCCTTCATTAGCCACAATAATGCTTGCCGCTTCCAATAATTGTTCTTGAACTCGGATAGGATCTTTTTTTCGGTGATGCGCAGTTGTATTCATGCATAGGATGATACCGACCAGTCGGTATGTTCCTTATTGATCGAAATCAATCCCTTTTAGACTCGTAATTATTATATGTAAATAATGTAGTTGACTTCACATTCCTTTATTTACTCAACTACATTATTTTTTAAAATATAAAATAAAAATATAAATATTGATTTCATCTTTATATTTATAAATTTAATATAATGATAATTTGATTATTATCAAACAACAATAAATCATTAGCAATATTTGTTTGTCATTTATCAATTTCACCCTTTGTTTTACTATTTAACCAGAGGAATACCTTTAGCCAATGCATAAGCAGTAAGTTCAATAAGAACCTCAGGACTATTAAGAAATTGAGGGCTTCCATCCGCTTTTAATTGATGAAGAATATCCTCTAATGATTGGTTATTTTTCTCACCAATATTTATAGCATCCATTATTTCCTTTACAACAAAGAATTCGCTTATTCTATTCACGCCATTAGTTCCATGGATAAGGAAGTTATAGTTATCTGTCTTTAATTTTTCTTTTTCTATAAACTTAATTGTGTTTTCCAAGATAAAAGGATCCATTAATTTTCCAGCCTTACAATTATTTATATGAACAAATTTAATATATTTTTCCTTATCTCGATCGCTTACATTATTAGTATATAATTCAAAATTAATAATAGGATATTCATTATATTTCTCTCTTTGTTTTTTTTCACAACCACATCCTATTACAGCTACATCACTATTATCCATAAAGTAATCAAAATATTTAAAATATTTAAATTTAACCTCATCAAGAATAAAAGGTTTATTATAAATATTTTTTTTATTTGATTTTATATCATCACAATTAAAAATATCATTTTTATCAGATATAATATAAACAACATCAATATTTTCATTTAGCAACATTTTTAGATATTGATTTAATTCTTCCTTCGTATGTAATGGATATTCAGATAAAATAGCCTTATTTCCGGAAGGCGTTAACATTTCATTAGCTGGAAAACTTTTGGATGAATTTTTAATTAGTGTATTTTGACAATAGTGACTGTGATTATTCCTTTGGTCATCCACTTGGGTATATTTATTTTTAGGATAAACATAATCATTTAGATTTATAATTAAATTATTTATTTTCTTAATAATCTCTTTTGGGGTTATATTTTCCAACCTAGATAAAACACTATTATTTACACTATTTAAATTCATTTCCCTCAGTTTTTTTTGATAGAAATCGAGTTTATCTGCCACATTCATTATAAAACAAGACCATTTCATTCCATTCAGAAATGTATAGTAACTATCTTGATTTTCTATAACATTTCCTCCTTTCTCAAATAACATATAATCGTTCTTATTTATTTCTCTTTTTTTACCACTCCCTAAATTTTTATTTTCTTTCAAATTACTACAATTGTCTTCATAAAAGTAATTCTCCATATCATCGATATTATTAATATCATTAATACTTTTTCCTTCTGAAATTTTATTTAACTCTCTAGCAAATAGAGTTTCATATCCAGATTTAAAAGCTTTTACTTCAAAATGAGTATTTTTTATATCTGAAAAACATTTACCAAAAGAATGAGAATATCCACAATCACAATTTATTTCAGATGCTTTTGGCAAAACTATATTTTTGTTAATAGGACCCAGCATAATTATTCCTTATTTTAAATAAAGCTATTCCACATTCCATAGAAATAAAAAAATCTTACCAAATTTGGTAAGATTTTCATAAGAATAAAATATAAAGTGTTTTTTAATTTAAATGCTGGCCTTTAATGCTTGTTCTAAATCTACAAGAATATCGTCAATATGTTCAATACCTATAGATAAACGAATTAAATCACGTGAAACACCTGCACGTTCTAATTCTTCATCATTTAATTGGCGATGAGTGGTTGATGCTGGATGACATGCTAATGATTTTGCATCACCAATATTCACAAGGCGAACAATGAGTTGTAATGCATCAATAAATTTCGCCCCCGCTTCAGCGCCCCCTTTAATACCAAAAGAGAGAATACCCGCAGGTTTACCTGACATATAACGTACAGCTAAATCATGCTCAGGGTGATTGTTTAACCCCGCATATTTAACCCATGCCACTTGAGGATGATTTTGTAGATATTCTGCTACTTTTTGTGCATTTTCAGTGTGGCGATCCATACGTAGCGCCAGCGTTTCTAACCCTTGTAGAATTAAAAAAGCATTAAATGGCGACAGTGCAGCACCTGTTCCGCGCAAAGGTGCAACACGACATCTTGCTATATAAGCAGCCGCACCAAAATGCTCAACATAATTTACCCCATGATAAGAAACATCAGGTGTATTTAATATTTCAAAACGATCTTTATGCTCAGCCCAAGGGAATTTACCAGAATCAACAACAATACCGCCAATCGAATTACCGTGGCCACCAATATATTTAGTTAAAGAGTGAATAATAATATCCGCGCCATGTTCAAAAGGACGGCATAAATAAGGCGTTGCAACTGTATTATCAACAATCAAAGGCACACCGTGACGATGAGCAACATCAGCTAATGCTTGAATATCGACGATATTTCCGCTTGGGTTTGTGATGGTTTCACAAAATACCGCTTTTGTTTTGTTGTCAATTAATGCTTCAAGGGCAACAATATCATCATGAGGAGCAAAGCGTGCTTCAATACCAATACGAGGAAATGTGTGCGCCATTAAGTTATAAGTGCCGCCATAAAGTTTGGCAACAGAAACAATGTTATCGCCCACTTGCGCAATAGTTTGAATTGCATAAGTAATAGCTGCCATGCCCGATGCTACAGCAACGGCTGCAATTCCACCCTCTAATGCTGCAACACGTTTTTCTAATACGTCATTGGTTGGATTCATTATACGGGTATAAATATTACCAGGCACTTTTAAGTCAAAAAGATCCGCTCCATGCTGCGTATCATCAAATGCATAAGACGTCGTTTGGTAAATAGGTACAGCAACTGCTTTTGTGGTTGGATCAGGTGAATAACCGGCGTGAACAGAGAGTGTCTCAAGTTTCATAACAATTCCTTTTTTGTTGCATTTGTTCTTATAGTATTACTTATACTCTAAATAATTCGAGATACAGCTAAACAACAAATGAATAAGTCATTCATCAATAATGCTGCAACTTGAAGTATGATCAGTATAGATAAGCCGATATTGCTCTCATCGCATAGTGAAAAAATTTCAACTTACACAAATGCTTTTTTTAAAAATAGAACTTATTGATCCAAAAACCTCTATTTACATCAATATTTAACTTAAAAACCCTCTATTTTATGTTATTTAGCCATTTTAAATGGTTTTATCGTTTTTTGACGAGTTGCTAACCAGCAAATTAAAGAGCCACCAGTCACCATCATTACACCTTGCCAAAATGAGAAAGAGAGTGCGGTAGACAATAATATTGATGAGAATGCAGTAGAAATAACGGGAGTAAAATAAGAGAGTGTGGCTAATAAGGTTACATTGCCTCTGATC
Organism: Proteus columbae; assembly: GCF_002777965.1. Classification (GTDB taxonomy): domain Bacteria; phylum Pseudomonadota; class Gammaproteobacteria; order Enterobacterales; family Enterobacteriaceae; genus Proteus; species Proteus columbae. The sequence continues at coordinate 87,213 of NZ_NGVR01000019.1, forward strand.
ATGCCGATTGTCCAAGCCGCATTTGCAAGCCCAATAGCAGCACCTGTTATTAATAATAACGTGATACTTTTTGTATTAACGATCCACTCTACTGGTGTTGAAAATAGATATTGCCCCCACAATGCAAGTGACGTTAATAAAAAGAAGGGCACAATGCCGTTATTCCCGCCAGACATAAGGCGAGTTAAATTACTATAAAACGCCCATAAAATGGCACCTGAAAACGCCAATATATAGCTTAATGGATTACTTTGAATATTCTTCCATAAACCGTCAATTGTCAGCGGATTATCGCCACTAACGACCCATACCAATCCACTGAATGCACATAATAATCCGACAATCAGTAAAATAGAGAATCGCTGCTTATTAAGTATTACGGCAAGGGCTAACGTGAAGCTGGGCCATAAATAATTCACCATTCCTAGCTCTATGGCTTGTGTTCTGTCTGTTGCAAATCCCAAAGCCAAAGATAAACAAACTTCATAAGTGACAAATAATAGCCCTCCCCAAAAAAGATAACGTTTAGGAAAGCGTGATAACTTAGGTACACCTAAAATCAAAATAAGAAAGAGTGTGCCGGTGGTATAAATCAGTGCAGCACCTCCTACGGCACCAAAATACTCACTAATATTACGAATTAAACCAACAATAGTGCTCCAAAGTAGAATGGCAACAATGCCATATAATGTTCCTTTTGATGAGCTAGATATCATTTTTTTGCCTTCGGGTTCAAGATCCTGTCATTAGAGCCGATATTAAAACAGAATCAATGTAATTGCTTTAATTACTATCATGCAAAAAATGAAAAACGAACAGGTAAAAATAAAAGGGTACCTTGATCAATGAAACATTTTGTTACAATTTATATTGAAAATAAAATATATTGATCTACTCCCCTTAATTGTAAAAAAAGAAAGAAAAATTCTAAATTGTAAAATTATGATGTCTAATTTCAAAAAAAAATGAATAAATAATATTTCTATATTTTTTTATAAAAAAACATATTTAAATCTTTTATTTTTTATAAAAAAACATGCTGCTTCGTTTTTCCTCTCATTACGAGTAAAACTTTGTTTCATTCTGTAAATATTTTTATCATAAAATATATATTATGAAACATTATGTTATACGTATAAATGCCAAGTCTATTTTGGAAGAGCATTATTCGATTACACAAAAATACAATAAATATCAATTAGATAAATTCCAAAATACAATACATTACCTAAATTTATGTTTTTTTCTATTTTTTAACATTAATTTTCACCTATAGTTAACAGATTATCAGTAGTTTTTAACTATCAAACCCCTCAAAAATGATGGTTTAAACGATTTCTATAATTTTTCTAGCCCATCTATAATTTTCGTAAATTTGACTTAAGTGCAATATGCATTTTATTCCTGTTTAATTAAATTTTGATCTATCTACTCTTATTTTAATAAGTGTATTAATAATTCTATTTACACTTCTCAAACATATTTTAATCACTGTTTCTTCATTTATATAGAAATGATAAGCAGAGTTAAATATAGCTTAGTTTATTAAGCTAAAAATAAAGATATATATTGAAAATATAGGAACAATGAATGAAAAAGTTATTATTATCTGCAATTATTACCTCAACAATTGGCGTAATGGCATCACCTGCATTAGCAGCAACAACCGTGACCGTAAATGGTGGCTCTGTTAATTTCGAAGGTGCGGTCGTGAATGCAGCTTGTGGTGTTGATAGCAGTTCATCAAACCAAACTGTGCGTTTAGGCCAATTCCGTGTTGCTGAATTTACAGCCAAAGGTGATGAAACAGGTCGTATTCCTTTTAGTATCAAATTAAATAATTGTGATACTACAGTATCAGCGAATGCGGCAATTACCTTCAACGGTACAGCTTCAACTGATGCTAATGCATTTGCATTACAAGGTGCTGATGCAGCGGAAAATATTGCCTTAAAAATCACTGATTCAACAAATACAGTTGTTGTACCAAACAACGCTTCAACGACTCAAAAACTGATTGATGGTGAGAATCAATTAAATTACAACGCTTCACTTATTTCAACTGAAGATACTGTTAAGGCAGGTAGCGCAAACGTTACTACAAACTTTATGGTGACTTACTCTTAATTGCTTTATCACTTTTGATTGATGTCTTATTGCCAGGGATGGCTTATTTTTAATCAAAAAATGCAATTGCACTATTTTTATTACTGACAACATTTATTATGAAAAAGACACTTATTTTTCTTATTACTTTTTTATTTCCGTTACTTTCTTATTCTAATGGCGTTTCATTAGGTGCCACTCGTATTGTTTATCATTCTAATATTAAACAAACTACCTTAGTGGTTACTAATTCAGATAAAGAGAATAACTTTTTAATTCAATCTTGGGTTTCTGATAATCAAGGTAATAAGAACAATGATTTCATTGTCACCCCCCCTTTATATATTCTTGATGCTAATAAAGAAAATGCATTAAGAATTATGTATGTCGGAGCACCATTGCCCAAAGATCGTGAAAGTTTATTTTGGATGAATGTCAAAGTGATCCCTTCATTAGAAGATAAACTAGCTAAAGAAAATACAATGCAAATTGCAATACAGAGTCGAATTAAGCTGTTTTATCGCCCAAGTCATTTACCTGATTATAATGAGAAATTTAGTAATGAACTTAAATTTTCATATCAAAATGACGAGTTAATCGTTAATAATCCAACACCTTATTATATTACGATGGTGAATCTAGCTGTTACAGGTAGTCAACTCCCATCCAGCATCATGCTTAATCCTTTATCTCAATTAACATTGGGAAAAATACATCGTGATGCTAATACAATTTCATTCCAAACCATTAATGATTATGGCGCACAAACTCCTGTATTAAAAAAAGAAATTACTCATTAATAATTACATCTGCTTTTAGCTTGTTGGTTAAAAATCATGGTTAATAAAAATACAGTTAGTTCTCTTCTTTCTAGCATCATACCAATTTCATTAATATTGGCATTTTCTTCATATGGTGCAAATCGATTTAATCCTGCATTTTTATCTGACTCACCTGAAGCAGTCACTGATTTAAGCTATTTTGAAGCAGGGAATAGTATTAAACCTGGTAATTATCATCTTAATATTATTTTTAATAATGAATTTTTACGTAATGAAAATATACTTTTTATTAACGAAAATAAAAATGTAATCCCTTGTTTAAATAAAAATTTCTTAAAATCACTGGGCATTAATATCAAACTAATACCCCACTTTGATTTAATCTCAGAAAAAGAATGTATTGATATTACAAACTCTATCCCTGATAGCAGTGTTAATTACGATATAGAGAAACAAGCATTAAAGATCCAAGTTCCTCAAGCCGCATTAAACTTTCAAGCTCGTGGCTATATTCCACCAGAAAAGTGGGATAACGGGATTAATGCTGGTTTACTCAATTACAGTTTTAGTGGTGCTAATAATTGGGGAAATTCTCATAACAATAGTTATTACCTTAATTTGCGTAGTGGGATCAATATTGGAGCTTGGCGATTGAGAGATTATTCCACATGGAGTTCATCTAATGGAAATAACAAGTGGAACCATATCAATACCTATCTGCAACGAAATATTGTGTCATTAAGAAGTCAGCTAAAAATTGGCGACAGTTATACTTCGTCTGCATTATTCGACAGCGTTAATTTCCGTGGTATTTCTTTAGAAAGCGATGACACCATGTTGCCTGATAGTCAACGAGGATTTGCACCTGTTGTAAGAGGTATTGCAAGTGGTAATGCCAAAGTTGTTATTCGGCAAAATGGTTATGTTATTTATCAAACCTTCGTCTCTCCCGGTGCATTTGAAATTCGCGATCTTTACCCGACTTCAAATAGTGGTGACTTATATGTCACCGTTGAAGAAAATAATGGAAGCCAACACAATTATGTTGTGCCTTATTCTGCGGTACCTATTTTACAACGAGAAGGACAAAAAAAGTTTGTTATTCAAGCAGGTGAAGTAAGACAAGACAACCCAAATAAACAGCCTCGCTTTATTCAAGGACATCTTATCTATGGGCTTCCTTATAACAGCACCCTTTATGGTGGTGCATTAGTTACTTCAGATTATCAATCCTATGCTGTGGGTGTAGGTCGAAATATGGGGATATTAGGTGCCTTCTCAACAGATATTACCTTTGCTCATAGTCAATTACCTAATGACTCTACTTCTGAAGGGTATTCCTTACGCTTTCTTTATGCGAAATCATTAAACCAATTTGGAACAAATTTTCAGCTATTAGGATATCGCTATTCAACATCAGGTTTCTATACATTAGATGAGACACTTAATACTAGAATGTCAGGTTATCTTAATGAAAATAATAAAGAAATTTCATCAAGATACTTTAATTTAAATAATCGTAAAAAAGGCAGCCTTCAAGTGAATTTATCGCAACAACTTGGCGATTATGGCTCTATTTTTATGACAACGAATTGGCAAAATTATTGGGAAACCAATGAAAAAAACGTTCTATTTCAAACTGGCTATAACGGTAATGTAAAAGGCCTCTCTTACAATATTATTTATGGATACAACCGCATGATGAATAGCGGTGAGCGAGATCAAACACTCTCTTTAGGTATTTCGATCCCATTGCAACTATTAATGCCATCAAGCTATCAATCTGTAAATAGCGCTTATCTCACTTATAACTATAGTCATAATAATAAGGGATATTCTGCTCATAATGCTGGTGTTGCGGGTACATTACTTGAAGACAACACGCTTAATTACAGTGTCCAGCAAGGCTATAGCAATCAAGGCGGAAGCTATACGGGTAACGCGGCATTAGGTTATCAAAGCCGCTATGGCAACCTTAATGTGGGGTATAACTACAATCAAGAAAACCAACAACTGAATTATAGTGTTGCGGGCGGTATGTTACTTCACAGCGAAGGCTTAACCTTAAGCCAACCTTTAAGCTCAAATGCCATTCTTGTTGATGCACGTAAAACCGCAGATGTTCCTATTGATAATGCGACAGGGATTTATACCGACTGGCGTGGATTTGCCGTTATTCCTTATGCAACCGCTTATCGTCAAAATAAAGTTGCCTTAGACACCTCAGCACTTCCTGATAATGTTGAAATTGAACAGAATATTCAGCAAGTTGTTCCGACTCAAGGTGCCGTTATCAAAGTCAAATTTGACGCAAAAACAGGATACCGTTTATTACTCACACTACAACGACAAGGGCGTCCACTTCCTTTTGGTGCCATAGCATCTGACAAGCAAAATCACCTCTCCGGCATTGTTGGTGACGATGGCTTACTTTACCTTTCTGGCGTACCGAAGTCTGGCGTATTAGATATTCGCTGGGGAAATAGCACATCTGAATATTGCCAAGTTAATTATACATTACCTGAAAATCAACATGATGAACCTTTTGTAAAAATGACACAGGAGTGCCAATAATGCATAAACTCACGCTTATTTTGGCCCTGCCACTCCTTTTTATAACTAAAGGATATACCTATGACACATTAGTGCAAATTCATGCACGAGTGACGGGCAACACCTGTACCGTTGAGACAAACTCAGAAAATATTACAGTGAAACTTGGCGACATTGCGACGAAAGACTTCACATCAACAGCGATGAGCCAACAACGAACACCTATTATTCCTTTTAGTATTAAATTAGTGGATTGTCAGCCTGAAGCCAGCGCAGTAAAAGTCAGTTTTAAAGGTGCTAGTGACCTGACTAATAATGCTTTATTGGCGATTAATAATAATGGTGCAAAAGGTGTCGCCATTTCAATTATGGATAAATCAGGAACATCAATTTCTATTAATGATAAAAGCCAATCTTATGCCCTGTTACCTAATCAAGATAATACCCTGCAATTTTACGCTCGCTATGTCGCCACTCAGGTACCAGTCAGTGCAGGACAAGCCAATGCAACCACCACATTTTTATTGGAGTACCAATAATGAAACGTACTTTATTTCCCCTTACATTACTGGTTTCCCTTGTTTGTCTTCCCACAGAAATGGCATGGGCAGTGGCAGATCCTCTTGTGGTTTCACCGCCCCCAATGAATTTTGATGGCGCGGCAGATGGCACACCGGCTGGCACTCCCATTACCTCAACATGGATAGGTGAAACTTCCGTTCATAATGGCTTTAAATGTGAGCATGGTTTCTTACAAAAATGCTGGGTAGAAACACTATATGCCAATGCGTTAGGTTCAAAAATTAGTGGTATCTACTATTACGAAGGGGGAGATCGTTATCCAGTTTATTCACTTCCAGGAGTCAAAGGTATTGGCTATGCCTTTGGTCTAAAAGATAACAATGACAGTGTTTCTTATGTCCCAATTGATGTGGATAGTGGCTCGGGCGCAACCATTATTTATCCAGCCGTAGGCTCTACTGTTAACCATAATGTTGACCGTGTTTCGTTAAAAGGCAAAGTGGTGTTTGTTGTCACAGATGAACACTTAGAAACAGGCGTTTACAACATTCCTTATACCATTATTGCAAATACTTGGTCTGAGTATGGCGGAAGCCATAAGGGAAATAACACCTCTATTGTCGCAATAAATCCTGTAACAATCACGATTAAAGCCCGTGGTTGTACGGTCAATACGAAAAATCTCACCTATGAATTAGGCGATATTTCAATGCGAGATATGGCAACCATTGGTTCAACGTCAAAAACACAAAGTAAGCCCATTACTGTTACTTGTGATACCAACGTTCACTTATATGCCAGCATGACCGATCAATCTACCTATTCTAATAATACAGATGTGCTCACACTGACATCAGACTCTGACGCTTCGGGTATTGGGATCCAATTTCTTTTTAATGATAATCCAACCCCTGTCGTTTATGGACCTGATATCAGTGCTATCGGACAACCTAATCAACGTTTACTTCATATAACAACATCTAATAACGAAAACTACACATTAAACCTGTCAACTCGCTATATCACGACTGGAACACTAAAACCTGGTAAAGCAAACGGGTTAGCCAGTCTGACTTTTTCTTATCAATAATGATTTGAATTTTTAAGGCTGATTAAATGATTGATAACAGCAAAACCATTAATTTTCGTATAGGGCAACGAATACGTCATTTACGAAAGAAAATAAAATACTCAGGAACCCTTTTTGCTCAAGAGTTAGGCATAAGCCAACAACAACTTTCTCGTTATGAACGGGGAACAAATAGGATAAGTATTGAGTTTATTTATCTGATTTCTGAAAAATTTGATGTTCATATTAGTTATTTTCTACAGAGCAATTATTTAATTAATATTGAACAACAACGTAAAACTCAAGAAAAAAACAGTCAACTTATTGCTGAAAGCTGTATAAAAAAATAATGCAAATCACATTTATTTTTTAATTATCTTTTGTTTACACAACCCCTCTCATTTATTTTTATTATTAATTTAATGGAAACCTTATGCCCTTTTCGACATAAAAAAAGCCACCTTTCAAAGGTGGCTTTTTAGCAAGGAGCAGGCGCGATTAACGTCCCGCTTTTAATTTTTGGTAATAACTTTCGTATAATACAGTTGCATCACCCACATCATTTTGCCATTCACCTTTATTAATAATCTCTTCTGTTGGATAAAGAGAATTATCTTTAGTGATAACATTTGGCAGTAGTTTTTGCGCAGCTAAATTAGGTGTTGGATAACCAATATTTTCAGCCACTTTTGCTGCAACTTCTGGGCGTAATAAGAAGTCGATAAGTTTATGAGCACCTTCGACATTCTTAGCATTTGCAGGAATAGCTAAGCTATCCATCCAGAAAATGCCGCCCTCTTTTGGCCATACCATTTCAATAGGCGCACCAGCATCGCGAGCAATAAATGCAGAGCCATTCCAAATCATCCCTAAATTAACTTCCCCTTGCATATAAGGGTTAGCAGGGTTATCTGAGTTAAATGCTAATACGTTTGGCATTAGCTTTTGTAGCTCTTTATAGGCTTCTTCAATCTCTTTAGGATCGGTTGTATTGCCCGAATAGCCTAATTTCAATAATGCCATTTGGAAAACTTCACGGGCATCATCGGTTAATAACAGGCTATCTTTATATTCGGGTTTCCATAAATCAGCCCATGAAGTAATGCTACTCACATCCACTTCATCGCTATTAATACCAATAGCGGTCGCACCCCAAATATAAGGAATGGAGTAGTCATTTTTAGGGTCGAATGATTTATGTAATAAGCTGGGATCGAGATTATCAAAATGAGTTAATTTTGATTTATCGATTTTTTGTAGCATTCCTTCATGGCTCATTTTAGAAATAAAATAAGTAGAAGGAACCACCAAGTCATAAGCACCATCTTTATAGGTCTTTAACTTGGTATACATGCTTTCATTGGATTCATAAGTGGAATAAATCACCTTAATCCCAGTTTCTTTTGTAAACTGTTCAAGCAGACCAGGCGGCACATACTCCGTCCAGTTGTAGAAATATAATGTCTTACCATCATCAGCCGATGCTGTGCCGATACTTAATGCCATTACGCTGGCAGCAAGTACTGAGGACCACTTTTTCATTTATGTTTCCTTCAGTGGTTGATGCGTTAATATCAAATAGGCAGCGAGCCTACCTCCAACAGATTGGTCTTCAAGACCCCAAAAAGTGCGAGAAACTCGCACTAATGCATGTTTACGCTTTGCCAGTTCTGTCTCTTAAGATTAACTGACTAATTAATACTAATACTAAAGATAGACCTAAAAGGATGGTTGCAAGCGCGTTCACCTCTGGCGAAACGCCCACTTTTACCATTGAGTAAATTTTCAATGGTAAAATTTCATAGCTTGGCCCCGTCACAAAAGAAGAAACCACAACGTCATCCATGGATAACGTAAAGCTTAATAACCAACCTGAAGCTACTGCTGGCATCGCCAGAGGCATAATGATTTTACGTAAAATAGTAAATTCGCCTGCCCCTAAATCTTTAGCCGCTTCCAACATTTTTACATCAAACCCACTTAATCGTGAATACACCGTCACCACAACAAAAGGCAGACAAAATGTAATATGTGAAAATAGAAGCGACCAAAATCCTAATGAAACACCTAGGATCATAAACAGTACAAGTAACGAAATCGCCATCACAATATCCGGCGACATCATCACAACAAACAGCATTCCACCCACAAATTTTTTGCCACGAAAACGGTAGCGATAAAGAGCAACAGCCGCTAATGAGCCAATGAGTGTCGCAAATGTCGCAGAAGTGACTGCCATTGTTAATGAATGCCCTGCTGCTTGAAGCAGACTGTCATTATTAAATAAAATGGCGTACCAATCTGTGGTAAAACCTTTCCAGTTGATCCCGAAACGTGATGAGTTAAAAGAGTTAACTATCAGAATGATGATCGGGATATAAAGATACGCGTAAATAATGGACATAAATCCACCACGCAATAACCGTCCAATCATTCTATTTCTACCTTCTTATGCAGTAGCTTCACGGCTCGGTAATACACAAACAGCATTAATCCCATCACCAATGTTAAACAAATACTTGTGGCTGCACCGAAAGGCCAGTCACGAATATTTAAGAATTGGCTCTTAATTACGTTACCAATTAATAAGTTTTTCGCGCCACCCATTAAATCAGCAACAAAGAATAAGCCCATTGCAGGTAACATCACGAGTAAACAACCCGCAATAATGCCCGGCATTGTTAATGGAATAATAATACGAATAAAGGTTTGAAATTTATTAGCACCTAAATCGCGCGCTGCTTCTAAACAAGGTTTATCTAACTTTTCAATGCTGGAATATAAGGGTAATACCATGAAAGGTAATAAAATATAAACCAGCCCCAGTACAACGGCTTCTGGGGTATAAATAATTCTGAGTGGCTTATCAATCAATCCAATCCACAACAGGAATTCGTTAAAATAACCTTTCGTACTTAGGAATATCTTTAATCCATAAATACGAATAAGCGAGTTTGTCCAAAAAGGTACAATCAATAGAAACAACATTAATGGCTGTATTTTCTTAGGCATTTTTGCAAGGAAATAAGCAAAGGGATAACCTAATAATAAACAAGCTAATGTTGCGACCACCGCCATATTAATAGAATGCAGTAACACTTCTGCATACATAGGATCAAATAAGCGATAGTAGTTATCGAGTGTAAAGACCATCTCGACAAGGTTGGCATCATCACGCGTTAAAAAACTGGTCGCAATGATCATGATATTCGGCAAGAAGACGAACACCATCAACCAACCCACAACACCGGTAATAACGATGTTTTGAAATAGTTTACGTGTTTTCTTCATCTGCCAGCACGACCTCCCAGCTTTCAACCCAAGTTACTGCAATTTTTTGGTCTAACGAGTGATCAACATCTGGATCATCTTCATTAAAGAATTCACTGACCATCACTACCTTGCCATTTTCCATTTCAACAACAGAATCTAGCGTCATGCCTTTATAGTTACGTTCACGAACATAACCAATTAGTCCTGGAAGGTTTTCAAGATCGTGAATTTCTTCAACACGGAGATCTTCAGGTCGAAGTAATACTTTGAGTTGCTGGTTTTGTGTTACAGGTAATGTGGTATAAATATCACATTCATGACCTTCAACATCAGCACGAATACGTGTGTCATCAATACGATGGAGAACACGCGCATCAAAGATATTAATTTCACCTATAAATTGCGCAACAAACAGATTTGTTGGCTCTTCATAAATTTCACGCGGAGTACCATCTTGCTCAATACGCCCTTCACGCATCACCACGATCCGGTCTGACATGGTCAGCGCCTCTTCTTGGTCATGAGTCACGAAAATAAAGGTGATCCCTAATTTACGTTGTAAGGCTTTTAATTCATTTTGCATCTGTTTACGTAATTTGTAATCCAGTGCAGATAATGATTCATCAAGCAATAAGACCTTTGGTTTATTCACAACAGCACGCGCAATCGCGACACGTTGTTGTTGTCCACCAGAAAGGTGTGCAGGACGGCGTTGTGCGAAATCTTCAAGTTGCACCATACGCAAGGCTTCTTCAACGCGAATATTAATCTCATCAGCAGGTGTTTTTTGCATGCGAAGACCAAATGCGACATTTTCAAAAACAGTCATATGTGGGAAAAGCGCGTAACTTTGAAAAACCGTATTTACAAAACGTTGTTCCGCTGGGATATCCGTAATATCTTGCCCATCAAGGATAATTTGCCCATCATCAACGTCTTCTAAACCCGCGATTAAACGCAAAACCGTCGTCTTACCACAGCCCGAAGGACCGAGGATGGTTAAAAACTCGCCATGGTTGATAGTGAGATCGAGGCGGGAAATAATTTGTTTTCCGTCGAAACCTTTACTTAAGGATTTTAATTCGACAACTGGTGTCAGAGATGTTTTCTCAGTCATTTAAGGTAATACTCTATCCCGAAGAATAATGCAGATAGAACCGCCACTGGAAAAGACTGTGTGAGCTGCCGGAGCATTATGCTCCACAGAAGCCCAAAACCAGCGACGCCGTATGTATAGTACAAGCGGAAAATGATAAACGCAGTGGCGTGAAATTGAAAGCAAAAAGGTGCATAAACAATGAAAAACTATTCATATTTAAGTTTTTCATCATAAACCATACCCTTTAGGGTTTAGACCAAAAAGACAATAAAATCAAAATGCTATTAATTTATATAAATCGTAAAAATCGATTAAGTTTATAATTAAATAAATTTTCTCTTAGAAGTCGTCTAATCGCCTTATTTTCCTATGAAAACTTATTAGCTCTTTTATTTTCAACACTATTTTATGGTCGTTATTTATACAAAAAAAGTTGATTAAATTATGCTTCTTTTTATGTTTTCATCTTATTATGATGATAAAAACTTTATATATCATAGAGATGAAATTTAAATAACACCTCCTAATATTTAGAAGGTGTTAAAGGAATTAATACTATTGTGCTTAATGACGTTTTATTAGGTTTTTTAAATACAAAATTGCGTTATTCACATTCGGTAAAGGGCCAATTTTGTCATTTGACAGTGGGAAAGTGCCTGTTCTAATTAATAAGTCACGCATTTGTATCGGCGTTAACACACTGTTTGTACGGTCTTTATACCAAGATTGGATCACAGCAGCGGCTCCCGCAACTAAAGCACTGGCTGACGATGTTCCACTAAAATTAGCTGTATAAGTATGGTTATCATCACTTCGAAACAGATCACCATAACCCGCTGTTGCAACATCCTCTCCCCACGCTTGTACATGAATAGGTGAGCCATACGTTGAGAAAGGTAATCTATTTAATGTATAAGGCGAACCTGCACCAACACGTATTGAGTTATTGTCATGACGTTGTCGATAACTTTCATAAGCCGGTAAATCCAAATCTACGCCCCCATTACCTGCTGCCATGATCACAATGATCCCAGCATCTGTTAATGCACGAGTCGCTTCCCAAACATGCATTTCATAATCCGCAGGTACGTAAGCTTGATGTTCACAAATTGTCTGCATTTCATATAAAACAATATCACCAGCATGTAATATGCGTTTACTCGCAATAATCGCATCAATACGCCCACAAGTTAATTCAGAGATGGCATAAAACATATCTAATTTATAGGCGAGTCCAGTGATCCCTTTACCATCATTTTTTCCCATAATTAATCCCGCAACCGCTGTACCATGATCTGCCTGACTGGTTTTTTCATTGAATGGTAATAATGGCGTAATATTATCCGTTGATAAATCATGGTGAGAAAGATTGAAATCCCACTCAATATCAGCGACTTGTATTCCTTGCCCGTAGGCTTCTTGCTTCCATGCTTCATAAATCCCTAGCCCTTTAATTTTATTAATATTTACCGTTTTTTCTGGCGTATTTAAGTATTGCTGATATTGAGTAAAGTCAGGCGTAATATTAGGAGGTTCAATAGGCTGTATCGGTACCGTTTGTACATATTCAATATCAGGGTGTTGTTGTAATACTTTGATCACTTCGTCTAAAGAATAATGATTATTCTCTGGTAAATTAAGGTAATAATATTTATTTAGATCATTAAAGTTTATTGAAATAGAATTAATATAGTTTTTTGGTGGTAATTGATAAACAGATGATATTACCGGAACTAAAGATATATTAGTTAAAAGGGAGTGATGCATTTCATGGGAAGTAGAAAATGACAGTTTTTTATTATCATAATCAAGATTATTTAATCTTATAAGGATTTTTCTTTTAATGTTCATAATCAATGCTCCTCTTTTTATTTTTTCGCTTTATAGCGTAAAATATTGAGCATTGACTATTTTTATTTTTAATAGAGATAATACAAATAGGCTATTTTATAAAAATAAATATCAAGCCTATGTTTTAACAATAGGCTTAAAAAAATAGACTTAATATTATTTGAATAATATTTATTAACTAAAATCAATATGTAGACGTAACTTTCCACAAAAACATTTAAATAAATAACCTTGGCAATGACCTTCATTGGTTAAGTTATTTGATAAATCATCGATTGTCATGTCTATATCACTAATATCCTCTTCCAAAGAAACAAATTCATTTAATCTATTCGCAATATCTTTAGTTATTCTCTATGCTATAATGCGCCCTCATTTTCTACCCTCATAAAAAAATAAGGGTAGCAACGCCTAAATAGACGAAAGAATTACAGTATGTCAGAAAATATAGAACTCCATAAACCAACAGAAAATCATCATGTTAATAGCCATTCAAAGACATATAATTTGAATCGTTTCTCTGTTGCGCCGATGCTCGATTGGACTGATCGTCATTGTCGTTATTTCTTTCGTCAGCTCAGTAAAAATACACTGCTTTATACTGAAATGGTCACAACAGGTGCCATCATTCACGGTAAAGGCGACTATCTAAAATACAGTGAAGAAGAACATCCTGTTTCTTTGCAGTTAGGCGGAAGCGATCCTCAAGCTTTAGCGCAATGTGCAAAATTGGCACAAGAGCGTGGCTATGATGAAATTAATTTAAATGTGGGTTGCCCTTCAGATCGTGTACAAAATGGGCGCTTTGGTGCTTGTTTAATGGGAGATGCACAACTCGTTGCAGATTGTGTGAAAGCCATGCGTGATGTGGTTGATATCCCTGTAACAGTAAAAACACGTATTGGTATCGACAACCAAGATAGCTATGAATTTCTCTGTGATTTTATTGATACTGTTAGCCGTGATAATAACTGCGATACCTTTATTATTCATGCACGTAAAGCATGGTTATCGGGTTTAAGCCCAAAAGAGAACCGTGAAGTTCCACCTTTAGATTACCCTCGTGTTTATCAATTAAAACGTGATTTTTCGCATCTTACTATGGCGATTAATGGCGGTATTAAGTCACTAGAAGAAGCGAAGGAACACTTAAAATATATGGATGGTGTTATGGTTGGTCGTGAGGCTTATCAAAACCCGTCAATTCTAACGCATGTTGATCATGAGCTTTTTGACAATCAGCTACCTATTGCAGATGCTGTTACTGCGGTAAGAGCAATGTACCCTTATATTGAGAAAGAGCTCTCACAAGGTACTTACTTAGGTCATGTTACGCGTCATATGTTGGGGATTTTCCAGGGTATTCCAGGTGCTAGACAATGGCGACGTCATTTAAGTGAAAATGCCCATAAACAGGGCGCTGATTTATCTGTTTTAGAAAATGCACTTAAATTTGTAACTGAAAAATAACGACATTCGAAAATAAAACCAGCCACATTGGGCTGGTTTTATTTTTATTAAAGTAATGAGAAGAAACGATTATAATTGGCAATTAAATAAGCAATTTGAAACTCAAACGCTTCTTTAACTTCGCATTTACCTTCTTCTGTACTTTCTTTTTTCTTAATATCAAAAAAAGCGTTTTGCATTAATTGAACTGACACATCCATTGACTTTTGGAATGCAGATAAATTATTATTTTCACCAAGACGTTTAAATAATGCTTCTATTTTTTCATCTGCGACATCGCGAATAAACTGTAATTCAACATTACTGACTTTATTATCTTCATAAATAAAATTAATAAAATCCTTTAATTCATCTTTTTGCATAAACACTCCATATTCTATTAATAAAAATCACGAAAACATAAATTAAAAGAGATAGAGTTAAAAATAAATCTAAAATAAAAATAAGGCTTTTTTTTGATAATCAAGATGGAAATTATTTATATTTATTAATAATAAATATTCAAAACCTATCTAATTTATTTTAAATAGGTTTTAGTTTTTACAAATAAGAATTAAGGAATAAGTAAACTCGATCCTTGAGATTGTCTACTTTCAAGATAACGATGTGCATCTTTTGCATCTGCTAAAGCAAATTTTTGATTATCTGGCACACTCACATCAATTTTACCGCTACTAATTAACGCAAATAGCGCTTCACTTGCAGCATCTAACTCTTCACGCGTTGTGATATAACCCGAAATAGATGGACGAGTCACATACAGAGAACCTTTTTTATTGAGAATACCTAAATCAACACCTGTTACGGCACCTGATGCATTACCAAAACTCACCATTAAGCCACGGCGTTGCAAGCAGTCTAACGAATCTAACCACGTTGCTTTACCCACAGAGTCGTAAACAACAGGTACTTTTTGGTTATTCGTTAGCGCCAAGACACGTTCCACAATCGACTCAGTCTGGTAATTTATCACTTCCCATGCACCTGCGGCTTTCGCTTTGGCAACTTTTTCATCACTACCTGCTGTACCAATCATTTTTGCACCAATTGCTTTCGCCCATTGGCTTGCAATTAAACCAACGCCACCAGCCGCTGCGTGGAATAAGAAGGTTTCACCCGCTTGTAATTTATAGGTTTCATTGAAGAGATAATAAACCGTTAATCCTTTTAAGAAAGAGGCTGCGGCTTGTTCAAAAGAGATATTATCAGGCAGACGTGCTACTTTATTTTCTGGTACATTATGCGTATCGCTATAAGCCCCTAGCGGAGATTGCGCATACACAACTCTGTCCCCTTCTTTTAGTGAAGTCACTTTAGCGCCTGTTTTGATAATAATGCCCGCAGCTTCAGTGCCTAATCCACTTGGAAATTGGCTTACAGGATATAATCCGCTACGTACATAAGTATCAATATAGTTAATACCAATTGCCTTATTGGCAACTTGAACTTCATGATCACCAAGAGAAGCTGGTGTAAATGTTGCTAACTCAAGAACATCTGCATCGCCATGAGTTGCAAATTGAATACGATTAGCCATTACTATCTCCTTTGTAGGATGAAAAGTTAAATAAGCGAGCGCAAAAAGACCTTTAGAGATAATGACAAAGGATAGCTATTTCTACAAGGCACAGATAATTGGGTTAGCGTATACTAATACCCTGACTGACACTTTTTCGATTTTATGCAGGATTTATGGCCAGAAACAAGACCACTGACAAGCTGATGTCTGAGATTAAAGACCGACAAATGGAGGGATTAAAGCTACCTCCCCATTCGCTGGAAGCAGAGCAGTCCGTGTTAGGCGGTCTGATGATAGATAATGAACGTTGGGATAATGTTTCTGAACGCGTCACCGCAGAAG
This sequence comes from Proteus columbae, assembly GCF_002777965.1. Taxonomy (GTDB): domain Bacteria; phylum Pseudomonadota; class Gammaproteobacteria; order Enterobacterales; family Enterobacteriaceae; genus Proteus; species Proteus columbae. The sequence goes on from NZ_NGVR01000019.1 coordinate 103,799, forward strand.
ACTTTTATAGCCGACCTCATCGTACTATTTTCTCGCAAATGCAACGTTTGTTGGAATTAGGCAAACCTATCGACCTTATTACGTTATCAGAAGCATTAGAACAAAATGCAGAGTTAGACAGTGTAGGTGGTTTTGCTTACTTAGCTGAGCTTTCAAAAAATACGCCTAGTGCAGCGAACATCAACGCTTATGCGGATATCGTCCGAGAGCGTGCAGTTGTTCGCGATATGATAAAAGTTGCCAACGAAATTGCAGATGCAGGTTTTGATCCTCAAGGACGCACCAGTGAAGATCTACTCGACTTTGCTGAATCAAGAGTGTTCCAAATTGCTGAGACAAGAGCCAATAAAGACGAAGGCCCTAAAGCAATAGATGCCATTTTAGAAGAGACGGTTGAAAAAATAGAACAGCTCTATCAAAAACCTCATGATGGTGTCACAGGGGTTTCAAGTGGTTATCAAGATCTTGATAAAAAAACCGCAGGATTACAAAAGTCAGATTTAATTATTGTTGCAGCACGTCCTTCTATGGGTAAAACCACATTTGCCATGAACTTATGTGAAAATGCGGCAATGACGGAAGAAAAACCCGTACTTATCTTCAGCTTAGAAATGCCCGGAAACCAAATCATGATGCGTATGTTGGCATCATTATCTCGTGTCGATCAGACAAGAATTCGTACAGGTCAGCTCGATGATGAGGATTGGGCGCGTATTTCAAGCACCATGGGTATTTTGCTTGAAAAACGCAATATGTATATCGATGATTCATCGGGTTTAACACCAACAGAAGTACGATCTCGCGCTCGCCGCATTTATCGTGAACATGGCGGTTTAAGCCTTATCATGATTGACTACTTACAGCTAATGAGAGTACCTTCATTATCTGAAAATAGAACACTAGAAATTGCTGAAATTTCTCGTTCTTTAAAAGCGTTAGCTAAAGAATTACAAGTTCCTGTGGTTGCTCTATCACAGTTAAACCGTAGTTTGGAACAGCGTGCTGATAAACGCCCAGTTAACTCCGACTTACGTGAATCAGGCTCTATTGAGCAAGATGCTGACCTTATCATGTTTATTTATCGTGACGAGGTTTACCACGAAAGTAGTGATTTAAAAGGGGTTGCAGAAATCATCATCGGTAAACAACGTAACGGTCCAATTGGTACAGTAAGACTGACCTTTAACGGCCAATGGTCACGCTTTGATAACTATGCTGGCCCTGCTTACGATGATGAATAATCACTAACCTTGACTTAATTGAAGGAAGTATTGGAATAATATGAAAGCGGCAACCGCAGTGATAGATCGCCGCGCTCTGCGTCACAATTTTCAGCATGTGAGAGACTATGCCCCACATAGCCACCTGATAGCTGTCGTGAAAGCAAACGCTTATGGTCATGGGTTATTAGAAACAGCATACACTTTAATGGAAAATGCTGATTGTTTTGGTGTTGCACGCATTGGTGAAGCATTGACATTGCGCAGTGGGGGGATTGTTAAACCCATACTGCTGCTAGAAGGTTTTTTTGATGCGATTGATTTGCCTATTTTGGTAGTTAACCACATAGAAACGGTTGTTCATAGCCAAGAACAACTTGAAGCATTAGAACAGGCTGATTTAGAAGAGCCTGTAAAAGTATGGATGAAACTTGATACGGGAATGCACCGTCTTGGGGTGCGTCCTGAAGATGCGCAAGCCTTCTATCAACGACTTTGCGCTTGCAAAAATGTGCAACAACCCGTGAATATTGTTAGCCATTTTAGTCGCGCTGATGAGCCTGATGTTCCTGAAGCAACACAAAAACAAATCTCACTATTTCAAGATTTTATTCAAGATAAAGCCGGTGACAAGTCTATCGCAGCTTCTGCTGGTATTTTATTTTGGCCTCAAGTTCATTATCAGTGGGTTCGTCCCGGAATTATTACTTATGGTATCTCCCCTACTGGTGATGAAAGAACGGGTAAAGATTTTGGCTTAACCCCAGCAATGACACTGAAAACAAGCTTGATTGCCGTTCGTAAACATAAAGCAGGTGAGCCTGTTGGTTATGGTGGCACATGGGTAAGTGAAAAAGACACTTATCTTGGTGTGATCGCTATTGGTTATGGCGATGGTTATCCTCGTAGCGCACCTTCAGGTACTCCTGTGTGGATCAATGGTCGAAAAGTGCCTATTGTTGGCAGAGTTTCGATGGATATGATCAGCGTCGATTTGGGGACTGAACTGATTGATAGTGTTGGTGATGAAGCTATTTTATGGGGAGATGTGTTGCCCGTAGAAGAAATTGCCAAATATAGTGGTATTAGCGCCTATGAGTTGATTACAAAATTAACCTCGCGCGTCATCATGGAATACCTAGACGAACAATAATACACACGATATTGTATCCCTATGACACACTAAAAGTGATTGGAGAAGAAGCCGTGTTTCAACAGGTTGAAGCGTTTCCGGGAGATCCGATTCTCTCATTGATGGATGTTTATAACAAAGACCCACGTCAGGATAAAATTAATTTAAGCATTGGTCTTTATTATGACGAAGAAGGCAAGACCCCTATTTTAGGAACAGTTTCAGTTGCGCGTCAGCAACTTAATGCCATGACCCCCACCGCAACACTTTATTTACCAATGGAAGGGCTGGCGCCTTATCGTAGCGAAATTCAAGATCTCCTTTTCGGTGCAGATAATCCTCTAATTGCAGAAAAGAAAATTGCCACAATCCAAACATTAGGCGGATCAGGTGCATTAAAAGTGGGAGCTGATTTTCTCCATCGCTATTTTCCAGGATCAGAAGTGTGGATAAGTGATCCAACTTGGGATAATCATGCTTCTATTTTTGCGGGCTCGGGTTTCAAGGTAAATTACTACCCATACTTTGATCCTGAAACCAAAGGCGTAAAATTTGAAGCACTACTAGATTGCTTTAAAAAGCTGCCTGAAAAAAGCATCGTATTAATGCACCCATGTTGCCACAACCCAACAGGCTCTGATCTGACTAAAGATCAATGGGATCAAGTCACTGAAGTATTAAAAGCTCGCCAAGCAATTCCATTCTTAGATATTGCTTATCAAGGCTTTGCTGAAAATTTAGATGAAGATGCTTATGCTATCCGTACTATGGCAAAAGCAGGATTACCGATACTTATCAGTAACTCTTTTTCAAAAATATTTGGGATCTACGGTGAGCGTGCTGGCGGCTTATCAATTGTTTGTGATAATGCCACTGAATGCGAACATGTATTAGGTCAGTTGAAAGCAGGTGTACGTCGTATCTATTCAAGCCCTGCAAACTATGGTGCGCAAATTGTCAATAAAGTGCTATCAGACCAAGTTTTAACTGCACAATGGCAAAAAGAAGTCGCGCATATGCGTGATCGCATTAAAGAGATGCGCGTGACTTTAGTCGAAGCTTTAAAAATTGCACTGCCTGAAAAGAATTTTGATCATCTATTAACTCAACGCGGTATGTTCAGCTATACTGGCTTTACACAAACACAAGTTGATAGATTACGTGACGAATTTGGCATTTATCTTGTCGGTACTGGTCGTGTTTGTATGGCAGGTGTTAATACAGGTAATGTTCAGCGCATTGCGCAAGCCTTTGCAGCGGTGAGTATTTAAGCCAATCAACGCAATTTCACGATAAAAAAATACCTGCCTATTTCTATAAGCAGGTATTTCTTTTTACTGCATCACAACATCACTGTCGCTTTAGGTTTTCGCCTTTTATATATTGACAGCTTGCTTCTTTTCCCCAGCATTACGACGCGCTTTTTCTTCCATAATCTCAATAATTTGAATATCTGTATGTTGCATAGCACGACTGGCTAATGCACAGAGATTCGCTATTGAGCTATCGACATCGTCACTGACAATACCATCAGTACCCGCAACACTTTGATTTTGCATCGCCATTAATACTGCTTTATAGGCACTCGCTGCACTACTTGATACTTTCATTGCACAGCTATTCGATGCACCATCACAGATAATGCCGCTGATGTCACCAATCATACTGTTGATAGACATACTGACAGTGGTGAAATCTTTTGTGAGTAACCATGCCATTCCTGCGGCTGCTCCCATTGAAGCGGTTGTTGCAGCACAAAGGGCGGAAAGTGGTGGAAAATGGCTATGAACATAAATTGCCATTAAATGAGATAAAACCAATGCACGCAGTAAGGTTTCATCATCTGCTTTAATAAATTCAGCAACAACCATTACAGGCAATGTTGCGGCAATGCCCTGATTACCTGAGCCTGAATTACTCATTGCAGGTAATACCGCCCCACCCATACGAGCATCAGATGCGGCTGATGATCTGATCATGATTTCATTAAGTAAGTCTTTACCTAACAAACCTTTCTCTTGTTGCAAAATTAAGGTACGACCAATGGCTAATCCATAGGTGTTTTGTAGCCCCTCTTCTGATAAAGCGCCATTTAAACGAGCGGCATTGAGCATAAACTCAATTTCACTCACTGGCACATTAAGTGCGAAGTTATAGATATCTTCAGCACAAACATCAGTAAAAGGTTTTTCATCAGTACATTCACAATTATTGGTAAGCGCTGATTTATCTTCCTCAAAAACAACGTTACCGTTACATTCACAACGAACAACGTGTGTATGCTCTCTTGCAATACTGACGATGGCATAACCAGATTGGCTATACACTTTCGCTTCAGAGTAAAGAACATCTTCACAAGGTGCTTTTACACCAACTGTGACTTTACCTTGAGCAACCAGCGCTTTAGCTTGAGCAACTGCATCAGCAGATGCTTTTAACAAGACCTCCAATCCAGCATCAGGATCTCCTCCTGTCGCACCTAGTGCTGCTGCAATAGGTAGCCCAGCCATTCCCGTTCCCGGCACTGTTACGCCCATGCCATTTTTCATCAAGTTTGGCGAAACCCAAGCTTCGACACGAACAACTGGCTCGCCTAAAAGCGCAGTTGCTTTCGCCGCTGCCAATGCTAATGAAATTGGCTCAGTACAACCTACCGCAGGCTTCACACCTTCGCGTAACTGACGAACAAACTGTGACCATAAATGAGAATTTTTGTTCTGGCTCATAATCTAACACCTTGGATTAATTTAGTTTTTAACAATAACGCCTAACTAGAACCGAAGTTGGCGACTATGAGAATGCCAAGAACGGAGAGATAACGAGCAGTAAACCGGTAAAGATAATCAGGTAAAGTGATGCACCTTTGTATTTGTGTAACATCGGCACTTTATAAACTAAGTAAGCAGGAATAAGACAACCCACCATACCGAAGATTGGGCTACAAATTGAGGTAAAACTCAGCACTGGCGCATTCAGGATGATTGCACCCCATGCTAAAAGTACGGCGAAAATCATGATGCCGTTTTGTACCCATTTTTGGTTGATTTTTTCTGCTGGGATATAGCGTTGCAGAATATTCATAACGATCCCTTGTGTCGCTTCACGGAAACCTAGGTAGACACCAAAGAATGCAGTCATTACAGCAAAGATATTCAGCATAACGCTTACAACAGTTACCCAACCACCAGGGAAGAATTTTGCAGCAATCGCTAATGCAGAGATATTTTGTTCATACGCTTTAACGGCTTCATCATGACCCATTGCTAATGTGAATGAGATTGCATAGAAGAAAACAGTACAGAACAACACACCAAACGCGATGTTCATTGCACGTAACGCTTTGTGACGAGCAACTTCACGGTTTTTATTACGACCGCGGTAAGAGATAACCATTGGACTTAATGTTTGGATAAACAAAATTGAAGTCAGGGTAAAAGGTAATGTAATGATTGCTTCTTTGATTAAACGTCCAGCAGGTGGTAATGCACCCACGTTATAAAGATGCCACATACCAATCATGGAGATCCCTAACGCTGCAACAACAAACAGTTTAGTCAGCACCATAAAGCTTGATACTTTAAACAGTAATTGTTCACCACGAGAAGAGATAGCAACTAAAGCACAAATCAAGATCAAGCCATAGAATGGGTTCTCTGACAGTAAACCTTCAGTCACACCAAATGTTTGTAAGTAAGAAGCACTGTCATTGGTGATTGCTGTTGAGTAGACAAACATCCAAATGACTAACATCACAAAGTAGAGTGCACCTAATAAAATACCCCAGTTTTTACCAAGATAACCGGTGATAACACTTGGGTAGTCTTTACACTCTGGAGATTCAGCCAACGTATTAATAAATAGACGTTGGAAAAGGTACATAGCAGGATAACCAATGATCGAGGATAGTAGGAAAACCCATAATCCCATCAGACCTACCTGTACAGGTAAAAACACAATACCTGCACCGATAGCCATACCGATACTCATGATAACCCAGCCCACATCATTGCCGTCGAATTTAATTGCAGCACGCCATTCTTGTTCTGTCATACCTGCGCGGCGAGCGCCAGCACTAGTTGCGGGATAGCTTGTTGTCTCTGTTTTTGAGGAAGCCGTTTCCATATTAGTACTCACTTTTTATATTGTAATTGTTAATAGCAAAACGAAATTTGGGGGTAAAAAAAGTCTATCTAACATTGCGATGTCGAAATAGCCTTACTCTTTGCAGGTATTATTTATTATGGGTAAATGATAGGGAATATTACGGAGAAAAAAGTTGTTATAAATCGTGATAGCCTGAAATGATTTGGAAAAAAATTCTATCGTAAGGAGAAAAGTAGGATTATCTGTTCAAAGAGCACAGTAAATAATAACCTTCCCTCTATTGTAACCTTCATAAACAAACAACTAATTGATTAATAATGAAAAATACCTATTGTTATACAATAATAGTCAAGTATAACAATTGAAACAAATCACCAAATAAACTGTGCTGTCCATCACGATATACTATGATAATCCTTTCTATTTAGCTTTGTTATCTCGTATTTGGTTAAAATACTGTTACAAAACAGCATAATTAACCATTTAATCTGTTTTTTATAAAAATAGGCGACGAATAAGATTAAAATAAATAAGGAAGTGTATAACCAAAAGAGAATACTTTTTTCGATAGAATTAAATTCTATCATATCCCATGGATTTACTTTTCTTGAAGAAAGCGCGCTACAAACAGTAAAGAGTTTATTGTCCGTAGCGCTTAGATCATAAGGGAATAAGTGGCGTGATCTTAATAACCCCGTTCTAAGATTGGTTTTAAGAATCTTGCAGTATGTGAGCCTTCAAACTCTGCAACTTGCTCTGGTGTGCCTGACACTAAAATTTGACCACCACCGCTTCCGCCTTCAGGGCCAAGATCCACAATCCAGTCTGCTGTTTTGATCACATCAAGATTGTGTTCAATAACAACAATAGTATTACCTTGGTCGCGTAACTGATGAAGCACTTCAAGTAACAACTCAATATCAGCAAAGTGAAGCCCTGTTGTAGGCTCATCAAGAATATAAAGAGTCTGTCCTGTACCGCGTTTTGACAACTCTTTTGCTAACTTAACTCGCTGCGCTTCACCACCCGATAAAGTCGTTGCTGATTGTCCCAAGCGAATATAAGAAAGGCCAACATCAATCAATGTTTGTAGTTTACGAGCCAACGCAGGCACAGCATCAAAGAACTCTCTCGCCTCTTCAATGGTCATATCCAACGCTTCGTGAATATTTTTCCCTTTGTATTTAACTTCAAGGGTTTCACGGTTATAACGCTGACCTTTACATTGATCACAAGGTACATACACATCAGGTAAGAAATGCATTTCAACTTTTAAAACGCCATCGCCTTGGCAAGCCTCACAACGACCACCTTTTACGTTGAAACTGAACCGACCCGGTGTATAACCACGAGTACGAGATTCAGGTACACCCGCAAATAACTCACGAATAGGTGTAAAGACACCGGTATAAGTTGCAGGGTTTGAACGAGGAGTACGACCAATTGGGCTTTGGTTAATATCAATAACTTTATCGAAATATTCTAGCCCTTCAACATCTAAATAAGGCGCAGGTACGCTATTTGTAGCCCCATTTAATTGGCGTTGTGCAATAGGGAATAACGTATCGTTAATCAGCGTTGATTTACCTGATCCCGAAACACCTGTAATGCAGGTAAATAAACCTACTGGTAATTTTAGATTTACATTTTTTAAGTTATTGCCTTTTGCGCCAAGAATGGTCAGCATTTTTTCGCGATCAACAGGTACACGTTGCTCTGGAATTGCGATACGACGCTCACCACTTAAGAATTTCCCCGTTAATGAATTCGGGTTATTAATAATATCTTCAAGAGTCCCTTGAGCGACAATTTCACCACCATGAACACCCGCACCAGGGCCAATATCAATAACATGATCAGCGGCACGGATAGCGTCTTCATCATGCTCTACAACGATCACGGTATTACCCAAATTACGTAAGTGGATCAGCGTTTCAAGTAGACGATCGTTATCTCGTTGGTGTAACCCAATTGAAGGTTCATCCAAGACATACATTACGCCAACTAATCCTGCACCAATCTGACTCGCCAGGCGAATACGTTGTGCTTCACCGCCTGATAAGGTTTCCGCTGAACGAGAAAGTGTGAGGTAATTTAAGCCGACATTGACCAAAAATTTTAGTCGATCACTAATCTCTTTTAAGACTTTTTCGGCAATTTTCGCACGTTGACCACTGAGTTTGAGATTTTGGAAAAAGGTCATCGCATGACCAATACTGTAATCTGCAATTTCAGGCAATGTTGTATTTTCAACATACACATGGCGTGCTTCTCGGCGTAAACGTGTACCACCACAAGAGGCGCAAGAGCGATTACTAATATATTTAGAAAGCTCTTCACGTACCGCACTAGATTCTGTCTCGCGGTAACGGCGTTCCATATTATTTAATACACCTTCAAAAGGATGATGACGAACAACAACATCACCACGATCGTTTGTGTATTTAAATTCAATATTCTCTTTGCCTGAACCCGTTAAAATGACTTTTTGAATATTATCTGGTAACGAATCAAAGGGCGCTTCAACATCAAAATGATAATGTTCACCCAATGAGCGAAGCATTTGGAAATAGTAGAAGTTACGGCGATCCCATCCTTTAATTGCGCCACCAGCAAGAGAAATTTCTCTATTTTGGATCACTAATTCAGGATCAAAAAACTGCTGAACACCTAAACCATCACAAGTTGGACAAGCACCAGCAGGATTATTAAAGGAGAATAAACGAGGCTCTAACTCGCTCATACTGTAACCACAAACAGGGCAAGCAAAGTTTGCAGAGAAAACAATATCATCGGCATTGTTATCATCCATATCAGAGATAACAGCGGTACCACCAGAAAGTTCTAATGCGGTTTCAAAAGATTCTGCTAAACGTTGGGCGAGATCGTCACGCACTTTAAAACGGTCAATCACCACCTCAATGGTATGTTTTTTCTGTAATTCTAATGTTGGCGGATCAGAGAGATCGCATACTTCGCCATCAATACGCGCACGAATATAACCTTGGGCAGCAAGATTGTTGAGTAACTTAATATGCTCGCCTTTACGCTCTTTTACCACAGGCGCTAACAGCATTAAGCGCTTGCCCTCTGGTTGCTCAAGTACATTATCAACCATTTGGCTCACTGTTTGAGCGGCTAATGGAATATCATGATCAGGACAACGAGGCTCACCTACACGAGCAAATAAAAGACGCAGGTAGTCGTGAATTTCTGTAATTGTTCCCACTGTCGAACGCGGGTTATGCGACGTAGATTTCTGCTCAATCGAAATAGCGGGAGATAAACCTTCAATATGATCAACATCAGGTTTTTCCATTAACGAAAGAAACTGACGAGCATAAGCAGAAAGCGATTCCACATAGCGTCGCTGCCCTTCTGCATAAAGCGTGTCAAAGGCTAAAGAAGATTTACCTGAACCAGAAAGCCCCGTAATAACAATCAGTTTATCGCGAGGAATGATCAAATTGATATTTTTTAGATTATGGGTGCGAGCGCCCCGTACTTCGATTTTATCCATGAATATATCCCGGATTGAGAGAGTCGCCGAAAAAGAAAGAATCGGATAATTATGACACAAAGTTAACTGAATGGATATACAGTATATATAGTGAAATTGATTGATGATGTAACTCTGTCATTTTGATACAAAAAAATGTCGACAATGTTCACAATTGAGAAATTCATCACACGTCATATTCAAATTTTAGCGTACGTGATAAACTTATTCGCTTATGATTTCAAAAAATTTACTTTCGCAGGAGTACCTCACATGGCGAGCAGAGGCGTAAACAAAGTTATTCTTATCGGTAATTTAGGGCAGGATCCAGAAATCCGTTATATGCCAAGTGGCGGTGCAGTTGCCAACCTAACACTGGCAACATCAGAAAGCTGGCGCGATAAACAAACCGGTGAAATGAAAGAAAAAACCGAGTGGCACCGTGTGGTAATTTTCGGCAAATTAGCGGAAATTGCAGGCGAATATCTGCGTAAAGGTTCACAAGTGTATATCGAAGGTCAATTACAAACACGTAAATGGCAAGACCAAAGCGGTCAAGACAGATATAGCACTGAAGTTGTTGTTAACATTGGTGGCTCAATGCAGATGTTAGGTGGCCGTGGTGGTCAAGATGGCGCACCTTCTCAAGGCGGCCAAGGCGGTTGGGGTCAACCACAACAGCCACAAGCATCACAACAATTTAGCGGTGGTGCACAATCTCGCCCAGCGCAACAACCTGCGGCAGCACCAGCGCCAAACAATGAACCACCAATGGATTTTGATGACGATATTCCGTTTTGAGGTTTACCTTAGACCTGGTTTCAAAACAAATTATCTAAAACCATCTAAAAAATTAACCCAGCTTAGGCTGGGTTTTTTATTGAGGCTCATTACAGGTCGCCATGAAAAGTTATTTTCACAAAACCCCACTTTACACAAAGGTTTACTCTTGAAAAATATGATAGGATCTGCGCCATTAACAACGTCTGAGAGCATCTGATCCCCATGAATGAAGAGAAATTGCTCGCTCAGGCAGAAAAGATCTGCCAGAAACGAGGTGTTCGCCTGACTTCACAACGTCTGGCAGTATTGCGTCTAATAGTGCAGCAACCTTCTGCTATCAGCGCATACGACTTATTGGATTTACTTCGCCAAGTTGAGCCACAAGCAAAACCGCCAACAGTTTATCGTGGGTTAGAGTTTTTACTTGAGCAAGGATTTATCCATAAAATAGAATCCACCAACAGTTATGTACTTTGTCATCATTTTGATGATGTTGAACATACGTCAGTAATGCTAATTTGTGACCGCTGTTTATCTGTCACTGAAAAGAATAGCCATAAAATCGAAAATTCGATTTCATTACTGGCAAAAGAGAGTGGATTTCATTTACGACATAGCGTCATCGAAATTCATGGATTGTGTTCACAGTGCCACGAAGCACAAGAGTGTACACATCCTGAAGGTTGTCATCATGATCACAGTATGGATGATAATCTTAAGCAGAAAAAAACGGGCGACTATAAGCCTCGTTGATTGAGTAACTGTCAGTAATTCTAGACATAAAAAAATGCAGATGATCTTGTGGTTTTACACATCATCTGCATCTTCATAAAATAAGTTGTATTGACTTACTTTGGTACAAATTACAGCCATTCGCCGTTACGAATAACCCCGACGGCTAAACCTTCCACAGTAAAGCTTTGCTCGCGTAAATCGACGATAATAGGTGAAAACTCTGGGTTTTCTGCATGAAGCTCAATTTTATTACCGCTTTTCTTAAAACGTTTTACTGTCACTTCATCTTCGATACGAGCCACAATAACTTGCCCGTTATGAACATCTTGCGTTTTATGCACAGCGAGTAAATCACCGTCCATAATACCGATATCTTTCATTGACATACCATTAACGCGCAATAAAAAATCTGCACTTGGTTTAAATAGCATTGGGTCAACTTGATAATGGCTTTCAATATGCTCTTGCGCTAAAAGTGGTTCACCAGCAGCGACTCGCCCAATTAATGGCAATCCTTCTGGCTCTTCTTCCATTAGCAAACGGATACCTCTGGATGCACCAGAGACAATTTCTATCACACCTTTACGAGCAAGAGCTTTTAAGTGCTCTTCTGCCGCATTTGGTGAGCGAAACCCAAGTTGGGAAGCTATTTCAGCCCGTGTTGGTGGCATACCCGTTTGCGAAATGTGATCACGAACCAAATCGTAAACCTGCTGCTGCCTTGCAGTTAATGCTTTCATTCCGCCCCCTGTTTGTTTATACAGTCAGACTGTGAGTATATACAGGTATATGACGATTTGAAACCTTAAATGAATATAAAACACGCATCTTTGGATTATTTTTCGACAAAAATCGAATTTTTTAACTTTATGCGAAGAAATGCCCCCAAAGAATGGTTACCCAAGTAAATAATCCCAATATAATAGCAATCAGAACGGCGGCAGAACCCATATCTTTTGCACGTCCGGATAATTCGTGGTATTCAGATCCAATTCGATCGACAACGGCTTCTATTGCACTATTTACAAGTTCCAAGATCACAACCAATACAACGGAACCAATGAGTAAAATGCGCTCTAGACCACTGACATCGATGAAAAATGAAAGGATAATTGCAACCAAGGTCACAATGGCTTCTTGTCTAAAAGCGGCTTCATTAATCCAAGCGGCACGAATGCCTTTGTATGAATAGCCACCAGCTTTGATGATTCGGGTAAGACCTTTATTTTGATTAGCCATAATAAACTCTATCGAAAACAAACGATTATTTTGCCACTTTTCTCTATTAATATTGTCACAGCACCACAGATCTACGAAAGACTTTCTGTTATGCTTTCGAAGTATTGCTAATAAGAGGCTACAACTATTTATGTCAGCTTGGCGTAAACTATATTATAACACATTGAATTTACCACTAAAATTACTGGTAAAAAGCAAACGAGTTCCGACTAATCCTATCACAGAATTAGGGCTAGATACGTCGCGATCTTTTCTTTATGTTCTGCCTTATCATTCCAAGGCGGACTTACTGACTTTAAGACAGCAATGTCTATCATTAGGATTGCCAGATCCACTGCAACCTATTGAAATAGGCGGAACAAAGCTCCCTGCATACGTCTTTATTGATGACGGTCCAAGAGTATTTCGTTACTACTCTCCCGATCCTCGTAAAGATTCCGTTAAGACATTCCACGCTTATCTTGATGCTCATCGAAATAACCCACATCTTGATATCGAGATGTTGCCAGTTTCGGTGATGTTTGGACGCTCTCCAGGTCGTGAAGGCCATAATGGCGTTCCACATCTACGTGTGCTTAACGGTATCCAGAAATTTATCGCTATCCTCTGGTTAGGTCGTGATAGTTTTGTTCGTTTTTCACCCACTGTATCAATGCGTGAAATGGCGAACGAACACGGTACTGACACCAGTATAGCTCGAAAACTTGCACGCGTTGCACGTATCCACTTTTCACGCCAGCGTTTAGCGGCTGTTGGCCCTAAATTGCCTGCACGCCAAGATCTCTTCAATAAATTACTTTCTTCGAAAGCCATTGAAAAAGCGATTGAAGATGAATCAAAAGCGAAGAAAATCTCACTGGATAAAGCACGTAAAAATGCCACTGATATCATGGAAGAAATTGCAGCTAATTTCTCATATGAAGCAGTGCGTATTAGTGATCGCGTATTAAGTTGGACATGGAATAAGCTCTACCAAGGTATCAACGTTTATAATGCCGAGCGAGTACGTAAACTCGCGCAAGATGGGCATGAAATCGTGTATGTTCCTTGTCACCGTAGCCATATGGACTACTTACTGCTTTCTTATGTGCTTTATCACCAAGGTTTAGTGCCCCCCCATATCGCGGCAGGTATTAACCTCAATTTCTGGCCAGCAGGTCCTATTTTTCGCCGTTTAGGGGCTTTCTTTATTCGAAGAACCTTTAAAGGTAACAAGCTTTACTCCACCATTTTCCGCGAATATTTAGGTGAGTTATTTACACGTGGCTACTCCATTGAATATTTTGTTGAAGGTGGGCGCTCTCGTACAGGTCGATTGTTAGATCCTAAAACAGGAACACTTTCAATGACAGTACAAGCCATGTTACGCGGTGAAACACGCCCTATCTCTGTTGTTCCAATTTATATTGGGTATGAGCACGTTATGGAAGTGGCAACCTATGCCAAAGAGTTACGTGGAGCAACAAAAGAGAAAGAAGGCTTTATGCAGATGGTCAGAGGATTACGTAAATTACGTAACCTTGGTCAAGGCTATGTGAACTTTGGTGAGCCGATTTCTGTTGTACAATACTTAAATCAGGCTGTACCACAATGGCGTGATGATATTGATCCCATTGAGCCACAACGCCCAAGTTGGTTAAACCCAGCAGTAAGCGCACTGGCTGATAACATTATGGTTAATATCAATAATGCAGCATCAATTAATGCGATCAACCTTGTTTCAACAGCCTTGTTGGCATCACGTCAGCGCGCACTCACAAGAGAGCAACTGCTAGAGCAAGTAGATTGTTATCTGCAATTATTACGCAATGTGCCTTATTCGACAGATATGATTGTGTCTGATAAAAATGCTGAAGCCTTATTAGAACACGCCCTACAATCAGATAAATTCCAAGTCGAAAAAGACAGTCTGGGTGATATTGTGGTACTTCCTCGTGAAAGCGCGGTATTAATGACTTATTACCGTAATAACACAATCCACTTAATGGTCACTCCGTCATTAATTGCAAGCATCATCTTACATCATGAAAAAATTCATCGTGATGATTTAATGAAACAAGTTGAGCTAATCTTCCCTCTTATTAAAGCGGAACTATTTATCCGTTATGAGAAAGAAGAACTCCCTGAAGTCATTAATACTCTGATTGCAGAATTGTGCCGCCAGCGCCTGATTTGTTGTGATAGTGATGGCTTACTGCGTATCAATCCAGCGCGTATTCGTCCATTACAGCTTTTAGCCGCCAGCGTTAGAGAAACATTACAACGCTATGGTATTACACTCTCTTTGCTCAATTTTGCCCCTGAAATTAGCCGTGCATTATTGGAAAAAGAGAGCCGTATCTTGGCACAACGTCTTTCTGTCTTACATGGTATCAACGCGCCTGAATTCTTTGATAAAGCAGTATTCTCTACGTTAGTTTCAACACTACGTGAAGAAGGGTATCTCAATGATAATGAAGATATTCTAAAGGCAGATGCTTCTGCTCTTTACCAAGTGATTGCAAAATTAATGTCACCAGAGATTCGTTTAACCATTGAAAGCGTGGGGATCACTGAAGATAACAATTCAGTACAAGCTGTTGACGAAAAAAGTGAGCCTAAAGCTGATGAATAATCAGTAAATAGTGCTATGACCGAAATAGAAAAGGGATAAGCTCATTGCTTATCCCTTTTTGTTTCTACTCAATAGTAGAGAATACTTCAGCGCTTACTTATATTAAAAATAACTAAATAAAATACCCGCAAATAAAACAAAACCAACATAGTTATTATTCATAAAAGCTTGGAAACACGGTGCTCTTTCACGCTCTGCAATAAGTTTCTGTTGATAAATAAACAGTGCGGTTACTAACAATAACGACCAGTAGTAGATACCTTTCAGGTTCAGCAAAATACCGATACCCACTAATAATGCCAACATCACCAGTTGTAAAATACCAATAATAATTTTGTCATAACGACCGAATAAAATGGCGGTAGATTTAACCCCAATTTTTATATCATCATTACGATCAACCATTGCATATTGCGTATCGTAAACAACAGACCAGATAATATTGACAAGGAATAATAACCAACACACTAATGGTAAACTTTCAGAGACGGCAGCAAATCCCATTGGGATTGACCAACCAAAAGCCATGCCTAAAATAAGCTGAGGTAAATTACTAAACCGCTTAACGAAAGGATAAAACCATGCTAGTGCAAGCCCAGCCACAGAGAGCCAAATAGTCATGGTATTAAGTGTTAGGACTAATGCAAAGGACAAGAGTACCAAAACAATAAATAAAATTTTGCTCTCTTTTTCTGTCACAGCCCCACTAGGTAATGGTCGATTTTTAGTTCGTTCAACACTGCCATCAATTTTCCGGTCAGCAAAGTCGTTTATTACACACCCAGCGGCACGCATAGAGAACACGCCAATAGTAAAGACAATCAGAATATGCCAATCAGGAAAGCCTTTAGCAGCAATCCATAAAGCCCAATAAGTTGGCCAAAGTAATAATAGCGCTCCGATAGGTTTATCTATACGCATTAAACGGCTATATGCTTGCCATTTACTTTGCGTCATACTTCCCTCCAATTTTAGCTCCCCCTAATTACTTCTCATACACTGGTGATGCAGGTAGAAACATCTCGGTTAATAATAAAGGTTTATCTGAAAGCTGGAAACGAGAACGGCGTAGCCAATACCCATTTTGTTGCCCGATATGAATAAAATCACGACTTAAGGTTGTTTCCTGAAACAGATAACGCCCAAGTGGAACGGTTCTTAGATTGACCAGTTTTCTATCTTCGCCTGTCAATGTCTCTTCTGGTACTAACGTCCGTCCTAATAACCAAGGAATATCGTCACCACACAATACCACTTCTCTTAACCAATAACGCTGACTTTTGGGTAAACACGCTTTTTCGTCAGCGGGTTCAATAATGTCAATAAATCCTTCTTGATAAGGCATCACTGTAACTTTTTGACAATGCTGTTCAAACCGTTGTGTCATTGAGCCTAATTCCATTAACCAACTTAATGTACTTTCTTTAATATTTTCATGTTCCTCACTGGGTAACCAATGGATAGGAGCAGGGGTAATTATTGATTTTTTGAACATTATTTCATCATCACGCGTTGATGATCCTAGCTTGTGTGAGTCATGATGCATAAGGATATCATGATGTGACTAAGGGAAGTTAAAAGCTGATAACATTTCGCATAAATAATCTAAAAAAGCGTTAAAAGAAAATTAGATTGGGTGCTAAATAATCAAAAAACAAAGGAGGTTATAAAAACCTCCTTTTTATCTAACCAACTACTTATATTCAGTTTATTCGATTAACGCCATGCTTTATAACGATTAATCAGATTATTTGTTGAGCTATCATGGCTGTTAACACTTTCCTTACCTTTTAATTCAGGAAGAATACGATTAGCCAACTGTTTACCTAATTCAACACCCCATTGGTCAAAGGTGAAGATATTGAAAATAACACCTTGTACAAAGATCTTATGTTCATACATTGCAATCAATGCACCTAATGAATAAGGCGTAATCTCTTTTAACAGAATAGAGTTAGTTGGGCGATTACCTTCGAACACTTTGAAAGGTGCAACATATCCCATGGTTTTAGGATCTTTTCCTGCTGCGGCAAATTCAGCATCAACTTGCTCACGAGTTTTACCAAAAGCGAGCGCTTCTGTTTGCGCAAAGAAGTTAGACATCAATTTTGCGTGGTGATCAGATAATGGATTATGGCTAATTGCAGGTGCAATGAAATCACAAGGGATAATTTTTGTACCTTGATGGATCAATTGATAAAACGCATGTTGGCCATTTGTACCTGGTTCGCCCCAAATAATAGGACCGGTTTGATAACTGACTTTATTTCCATCGCGATCAATATACTTACCATTCGATTCCATATTGCCTTGTTGGAAGTAAGCAGCAAAACGATGCATGTATTGATCGTATGGCAGAATCGCTTCAGTTTCTGTGCCAAAAAAATTGTTATACCAAATGCCGATCAGAGCGAGGATCATTGGGATGTTATTTTCAGCATCTGTGGTTCTAAAGTGATTATCCATTGCATGAGCACCTTCCAGCAATTGCTCAAAGTTGTCATAACCAACAGATAATGCGATAGATAAACCAATTGCTGACCATAATGAATAACGACCACCAACCCAATCCCAGAATTCAAACATATTGGCAGTATCAATACCAAATTTTGCCACTTCTGTGCTGTTTGTGGATAACGCCACAAAGTGTTTAGCAACAAATGCACTCTCTTTAGCTGAGGCTAAGAACCAATCTCTTGCTGAGTGCGCATTTGTCATGGTTTCTTGAGTGGTAAATGTTTTTGATGCGATGAGGAATAGCGTCGTTTCAGGATCACATTTTTTCAGTGTTTCTGCGATATGTGTACCATCAACATTAGAAACAAAATGCATAGTAAGATGATTTTTATACGGACGTAATGCTTCTGTCACCATATAAGGGCCAAGATCAGAACCACCAATACCAATATTCACAACATCAGTAATCGCCTTACCAGTATAACCCTTCCATTCACCACTAATAATACGCTCACTGAACTTCTTCATTTTATTCAGTACAGCATTCACTTCTGGCATTACATCTTTGCCATCAACGATAACGGGAGCATTGCTACGATTACGTAATGCGGTATGCAATACAGCACGATCTTCAGTACGGTTGATTTTTTCACCCGTAAACATGCTATTTATCGCACCTTCAACATCACATTCCTTAGCCAAAGCCTGCAATTTCTCTAATGTTTCTTTCGTAATACGGTTTTTTGAAAAATCCACTAGAATTTGGTCTGAAAACGTTTTTGAAAATTGCTCAAAGCGTGATGGTTCCTGAGCAAACAGTGTTTTCATCTCGGTATCTTTGATAACCGAAAAATGGTTTTCTAATGCCTTCCAGGCTAAGGTTTGGGTTGGGTTTACATTTTTCATTCACAATACTCTCTTAAGATTACAATCCAATATTCTCAGATTGTAGCCTGACATTTAATAGTTACAGTCAATTCTTTCTCATTTGATGATATTGGTCAAAACCATTCAATAAATCTAGTACTAATTACTTACATAGGTAAAACCGATAATGCGGAGCTGATTATTAATTAAATTGATTATTCTTCACTCTGCATTGACTCTCTACTTAATAACCGATATTCCTAAGTGTGTCCAACATCTCATTTTTGCCTAAAGGAATACGACAATGACTGATAATACTGCTACGCCTTCATCATCTTCTTCTCCATACACTATCGCTAAATTTGGTGGCACCAGTGTTGCTAACTTTTCAGCAATGGAAAAATGCGCAGATATTATTCTTAAACAAAAGTCAGTTCGTGTTGTTGTTCTTTCGGCATCTGCGGGAATTACTAATTTATTAATTGAACTTGCAGCAGGGGCTGAGCCTTCACAACGAGATGCTTTGCTGTCACAAGTTCGTGATATTGAATACGCCATTATTAATCAGCTTTCTCAGCCAGACATTATTTCTCAAGAAATAAACCGCCTGCTTGAGAATATTGAGATGCTCTCTGAAGCGGCTTCACTTGCTACATCTGACGCATTGACAGACGAATTAGTCAGTCACGGCGAATTAATGTCAACATTGCTATTTGTTGAATTATTACGTGAAAAAGGCATACAGGCAGATTGGTTTGATGTCAGAAAAGTGATGAAAACAAATGATCTATTTTGTCATGCTGAACCTGATATGGCACAACTTACCGAGCTCACAAAAAGCCTTATTCAACCTCGTCTAGAAGAAACCGTTATTGTCACTCAAGGTTTTATTGGTCAAGAGCCTAAAGGTAGAACCACAACACTAGGACGTGGTGGTAGCGACTATACCGCGGCACTTATTGGTGAAGCGCTGGGAATGTCTCGTGTGGATATTTGGACGGATGTACCAGGTATTTACAGTACCGACCCAAGAATAGTGCCAGAGGCACATCGTATTGATCAAATCGCCTTTAATGAAGCGGCTGAAATGGCAACTTTTGGTGCTAAAATATTGCATCCTGCCACATTATTACCTGCTGTTCGTAGTGGTATTCCGGTGTTTGTTGGCTCAAGCAAAGCACCAGAAGAAGGCGGCACTTTAGTTTGTGCTCAAACAGAAAATCCACCCGTATTCCGCGCGATTGCATTACGTAGAAAGCAAACGTTGCTCACATTACATAGCCTAAAAATGCTTCATGCGCGTGGCTTCTTGGCAGAAATTTTCACCATCTTATCACGCCACCATATTTCAGTTGATGTGATAACAACATCTGAAGTCAGTATTGCTTTAACTCTTGATACAACAGGTACAACAAATTCATCAGGCAGTTTATTAACAAATGCCTTATTAACAGAGCTTTCTGCATTATGCCGTGTTGAAGTAGAAGAAGATCTGGCATTAGTTGCCGTAATTGGTAACTCACTTTCACAAGTGAATGGTTTAGGTATTAAAATTTTCGGGACATTAGAAGATTACAATATTCGTATGATAAGCCATGGTGCAAGTACCCATAATTTATGTTTATTAGTTGATGGCAAAGATGCGGATAATATTGTGCGTAAATTACATGATACTTTGTTTTAATTAATGATTAATTATCAATATATAAAAGAGAGATAAGAAATTATTTCTCTTTTATTTTTTAGCCTTAATTTTATTAATGATACAAGTTTTAAAGTCATGTTCCTTACCTTGATTAAAATAAAGTTACCCAGTCAATAAATAAGGTAATTAACACATGAAAGTATATAATGACTTTAGTATCTTTGATATTCTTAAAAATGCCGAAAGTAAAAAATCCATTTCAAAATCCGAGTTTGAAAACATAAAAGGTGAAATAGTATCACTTCGTAATCAAGTTATGTTTAATGAGGCTAATAAAAGTGATTCTGCTTTTTATAAAGGTGTTCCCGAACCTGAAACAGTAAAATTTTTATACCATGTAGAAGTCAATAAAAATGAGCAGACAAAGATAAATCCAGACTATAACGAAATGCTTGTAAATTCAGATTGCGCCAAGCTTATGTTAAGTTTGTATAACAAGACTGGAAATAAAATAGCACATAAAGAAGAGAATATAAAATTTTATAAAGATGTTTTGAAAAATAATGAACATCTAACCACAATAAAAGAAAATATCAAAATTAACAAAGAGTTAATTAAATTATCAATTGAGATGATATTAAAAAAATTCACAGAATTAGTTGGAAACTGTCATGATACCTCAGATAAAGAGAGTGAAATAAAAGAGTATCAAGAAAAGTTAAATTCTATATCAGATTATATTAATAACTCAAGTATTGATAATTTACTTAATGGTAAAGATATAGAAAAAAAACGTTTCACATTAGATATAAATAACTACCTAAAAAGCTCAACAATCATTAAAGATATTTTAATTGAAATAATTAAAAAATATAATTCGGATAATTTTATATTATCTCACGTTAACGATCTCTCAAACAGCCCTATTATCTTGAATAAGATAGAGGAACACCTAAATCTTGTAAATACAATGAACAGCAAGATTTAAAAACATCTGTAATCATATACTTCTATTTTAATTTAAATAAGCTTCCCTAAAAGAGAAGCTTATTTTTATAGAAAATTAATAAACCCGATAACCACCGTATTTTTTGGCAAATTGATTAAATTTGCCGAAATCAATTAAAGCAATTTCTAAAGAACGATGAGCAAGATGAGACATCTTTGCAATTTTTTCGACAAAAACACGGTTATCTTCTAGCAACTTAGTGGTAAGCGTAGCTGCAATTATTTCGCACTCTTTCGGTGTCACTATCCAACCATCATTGGTGGCAAACTTACGAATGGGGATATTGCCTTCTTTCTCACTTTCTTTTGCTAATAGAGCCTCTTCTTCTTTCATTGCCTGTTTAAATAACACAATTTCCTCTTCAACAGGCTCAGGGGAAGTAGGAATTTTATGATAAATATAGTCACCGACCTCTTCGATTCGTGCCGGTGTCATTTCGGCTTTCAGCCAAATTTTATCAAATGCTTTTTCATCTAAAATAGCATCGGTATCTAAGCTTCCTGTTAGTTGCATCAGATTTAAAAAAGCATTAATTAAAACTTCACTTAATGGATAATTTCCTTTTGCTAAAGAAGGAAACGGCACCTCAGCGCCAGCAGGTGGGGTTTTCTGAAGGTACAAAGTATAGTTCATTGTAATGTCCTTTTTTCTGATACAGGTTCACTGCTTAAACATCTTTAATGGGAGCGACTAGTGAGAATAACAAGGGGATATTACTATCCCCTCACTATTTATTACATTATTGAGATCTGAAAATAAAAATAAACTAAGACTCATACCCTAAATTAGGCGCTAACCAACGTTCAACTTCACTCACGCTCATTTCTCGGCGTTTTGCGTAATCTTCAACCTGATCTTTTTGAATTTGAGCAACAGCAAAATATTTACTGTCAGGATGACTAAAATACCAACCCGATACTGAAGCACCAGGCCACATAGCATAAGCATCTGTCAGTTTCATCCCAATGCGATTTTCAACATCAAGTAATTGCCAAATTTTGGCTTTTTCTGTGTGCTCAGGGCAGGCAGGATACCCCGGCGCAGGTCGCGTTCCCTGATATTTCTCTCGAATAAGTTCGTCATTGGAAAGGTTTTCATCAGGGCTATAACCCCAAATCTTTGTTCTGACCAATTGATGAAGGTATTCCGCAAACGCTTCAGCAAGACGGTCTGATAATGCTTTCACCATAATTTTATTGTAGTCATCATGGGCATTACCATAAGCATTCGCGAGAGCATCTTCTTCTAATCCGCCCGTAACGGCAAAAGCACCAAAATAATCAGCAATACCACTTTCAACAGGGGCAATAAAATCGGCTAAGCAGTAATTAGGAAAATCATTTTTCTCCGTTTGTTGACGTAAATGACAGCTTCGCACAAGTACTTGGTGGCGGCTTTCATCTTGATAAATTACAATATCATCACCCAGACGATTGGCGGGAAATAGCCCCATAATTCCTTTAGGTGTTAATAATTTTTCACGACTTAGTTTATCCAGCATCGCATTTGCATCGGCAAATACGCGCTTTGCTTCTTCACCGACTACATCATCTTCTAAAATTCGCGGATATTTTCCAGCTAACGACCATGTCATAAAGAAAGGTGTCCAATCGATATATTCACGCAATGTTTTAATGCTTGCGGTAATTTCTTGTACACCTAATTGATTTGGTTTTGGCGGTGTGTAATTTTGCCAATCAATTTGTAGCGCATTTGATCGTGCAATATCTAAAGAAACAGGCGGTGTGCGTGGTTTCTTTCTGGCGTATTGCTGACGTACGACTTCATATTCACGCCGTGTTTTAGCAACAAAATCGGCTTTTTGGGTTTCAGATAATAGTGCAGCAACAACACCTACGGTTCTCGATGCATTTTGTACATAAACAGTAGGATGACTATAATTCGGCTCTATTTTTACTGCGGTATGTGCTTTAGATGTTGTTGCTCCACCAATCATTAATGGTAAAGAAAAACCGCGCCTTTCCATCTCTTTGGCAACATTCACCATTTCATCAAGTGAAGGTGTGATCAGCCCTGAAAGACCAATAATATCAACTTTTTCATCAATCGCGGTTTGTAGGATCTTATCGCAAGGCACCATTACACCCAGATCAATAATCTCATAGTTATTACACTGCAAAACGACACCAACAATATTTTTACCGATATCGTGAACATCCCCTTTTACGGTAGCCAGTAAAATTTTACCCGCGGAAGTACCTGCTTGTTTTGTCGCTTGAATATAAGGTTCGAGATAAGCGACCGCTTGTTTCATCACACGAGCTGATTTCACAACTTGAGGTAAGAACATTTTACCTTCACCAAACAAATCACCGACAGTATTCATGCCATTCATCAATGGCCCTTCAATCACTTCAATGGGGCTTGATGCTTGTTGGCGACAAGCTTCGGTATCTTCAACAATAAACTCAGTGATCCCCTTAACTAAAGCGTACTCTAGACGTTTCTCAACATTCCATTGCCGCCACTCGGCAAGTTGATGATTTTGCTCATCACCTTTAGTGCCACGATAACGTTCTGCCAGTGCTAATAAATTATCTGTACTCTCTTCATGGCGGTTTAAAATGACATCTTCTACCGCATTACGCAGTTCATCAGGTAATGAGTCATAAATGGCGAGTTGCCCCGCATTGACAATCCCCATATCCATACCATTTTTTACTGCGTAATAAAGAAAAACAGAGTGAATAGCTTCACGAACAGGATCATTACCACGAAAAGAGAATGAGACGTTAGAAACACCTCCTGAAATTAAGGCATAAGGCAGTTGAGATTTAATATCCGCACAGACTTCAATAAAATCAACAGCATAATTATTATGCTCTGCAATGCCTGTTGCGACGGCAAATATATTAGGATCAAAAATAATATCTTCAGGTGGAAAACCCGCTTGCTCGGTTAATAACTGATAAGCTCGGCGACAAATTTCAATTTTGCGTTCTCGAGTATCAGCTTGTCCTACTTCATCAAACGCCATAACAACAACAGCAGCACCGTATTTACGTACCAATTTAGCGTGTTCAAGAAAAGGTAGTTCTCCTTCTTTCATCGAAATGGAGTTAACAATTCCTTTGCCTTGAATGCATTTTAGCCCTTCTTCAATCACTTCCCATTTTGAAGAGTCAATCATCACCGGAACTTTGGCAATATCAGGCTCACCCGCAATGAGATTGAGAAAACGTGTCATCGCTTCGACGGCATCTAGCATGCCTTCATCCATGTTGATATCAATGATTTGAGCACCGTTTTCAACTTGCTGGCGGGCAACATCTAACGCTTCTTGATAATTACCTTCTTTTATCAAGCGCTTAAATTTAGCAGAGCCTGTGACATTGGTTCGTTCACCCACATTCACAAATAGTGAATTCTCATCAATAACTAATGGTTCAAGACCTGAAAGACGACACGCTTTTTTCAAGGAAGGTAATACTCTTGGCGCAATACCTTCTATCGCTTGTGAAATGGCGAGAATATGCGCAGGTGTTGTTCCGCAGCACCCACCCACAATATTGAGAAAACCAGCTTGCGCCCACTCTTTAATTTGCTCCGCCATTTCTTGGGCATCTAAATCATAGCCTCCAAAAGCGTTAGGCAAACCAGCATTAGGGTGAGCACTAACATAGGTTTCAGAAATTTGTGAAAGCGTTTGAATATATTGGCGTAATTCTTTGGGGCCTAACGCACAGTTTAAACCGAATGAGAGTGCATCAACATGGCGTAAAGAGTGGTAAAACGCTTCTGTTGTTTGACCCGTTAAGGTTCTTCCTGAAGCATCTGTAATGGTGCCAGAGATCATCACAGGTAATTCAATATTGAGCGATTCAAACTCACATTTAATGGCGAAAATAGCCGCCTTCGCGTTTAGTGTGTCGAAAATAGTTTCGACCATAATTAAATCAACACCACCTTTAATTAATCCACGCGTTGCTTCTCGATAAGCGTCCACCAGCTTATCAAATGAAACGTTACGAAAGGCAGGATCATTAACATCAGGAGATATAGAAGCCGTTCTGTTTGTCGGTCCCAAAACACCCGCTACATAACGGGGCTTATCAGGTGTTAAGGCACTCCATTTATCTGCGCAGGTTTTAGCTAATTTTGCGGCTTCTTCGTTCAGCTCAAAACAGAGTGACTCCATCTGATAATCAGCCATCGCAATAGACGTTGAGTTAAAGGTATTGGTTTCAACAATATCAGCACCCGCTTGAAAATAAGCATCATGTATATCTGCAATGATCTGAGGTTGTGTTAAAACTAAAAGATCATTATTTCCTTTAACATCACAATCCCAATCAGCAAAACGCTCACCTCGATAATCGACTTCTGTAAGTTGATGTTGCTGGATCATCGTTCCCATTGCGCCATCAAGTACTAAAATACGTTTTCCTAATGCTTCCACCAGTTGTTGTTTTATGTTTGCCACGTTGTTTCCTCTTAATTGAGAATGCTTTTGTGCTGGTTTTTTTATTGTTATTTCGTTGTTTTTTTATCCTACCATATCTTTTTGCAAAGATTTCTAAGGAGAAGATGAGAGATTTTCACTCAGTGATAAATGCTTTTAATAAATATTTCTTATCACACATTTTGTTTTGAAAAATGCGGTGATCGGAGGAGTTTTATTACACGAGATAGTTCATAATAGATATTAATATGGATAGCATTTCTGGAGTGTATGCATGACAGTTTCCCCTACAAATAAAAAAGTGCGTAAGACGAAAACAACTGCCACTCAAAGCACTGCACAAGGAGGCCCAGTTCAGTCATTAAGTCGAGGACTGACATTATTGGAATATATTTCCGAATCTCCTGGTGGTATCGCCCTAACAGATCTTGCCTTTCAAGCTGGGCTACCCAATTCCACAACACACCGCCTACTCACTACACTTCAACAACATGGTTTTGTTCGTCAAGTCGGAGATTTAGGCTTATGGGTTGTAGGTACACACGCCTTTATTGTTGGCAGTAGCTTTCTACAAACCCGCAATCTTTTGGTAATGGTGCACCCTATTTTACGTCAGCTGATGGAAGACTCAGGTGAAACCGTTAATCTGGCTATTCTTGACCAAATTGAATTTGATGCGGTAATTGTCGACCAAGTGCAATGTAATGCGCTAATGAGAATGTCCGCACCTATTGGCGGCAAATTACCCATGCATGCATCAGGTGCGGGTAAAGCGTTTCTTTCCACTTTACCAGAAAATAAATTACTGCCTTTACTCCAGAAAAAAGGCTTAATGGCTTACACCCCACATACTCGAACATTGCCTTCATCCTTAAAAGAAAATCTAGAACAAGCCCGCAAACAAGGCTTCTCTTTCGATGATGAAGAGCATGCTTTAGGCTTACGCTGCATTGGTGCTTGTATTTATGATGAACACCACCAGCCTTTTGCGGCTATTTCACTTTCAGGCCCCGTTTCTAGAATGACGGATTCTCGTATCACTGAGTTAGGTGCAATGGTGATAAAATCAGCAAAACAAATTAGCCGCGAATACGGTGGTGTAAAAAGTTAATTCCCCCTCTTTCACCTTCCTCATTGCAAAATAATGAGGAAGGTATCTCCGGCATTAAACCGATTCAGCTTTTTAAAATAACCGCTTTTACACTTTATTTTCGTTAAATATTAAAAAACTGTTATTTCTCACCCCAAAAAATTGATGCGGATCACAGATGTTGTTTAAGGTGCATTAAGAGTATTGCAACTCTGCTTGTTACCCGTAACAATGTTACCGGTAACAAATACTATGGCGAATTTAAATATTCTCTTCTTAAAGCTAATAGTAACGCTCATCACCCTTGTGTGAATAAAGGAAGCATCATTATGAACCCTAAAAATCATGACCCAATTCAGAACGACTTTGTTCCTCTTAACGAGACAGTAAAACAAGTGACTGAGCGCATTATTGCTCGCTCACAAGCAACACGTCGTGCTTATCTGAAAAAAATTGAAGCTGCAAAAAGTCAAACAGTACATCGTGCTCAATTGGCTTGCGGTAATTTGGCTCATGGTTTCGCTGCTTGTCAGGCTGACGATAAAAATCGCCTGAAAAATATGATTCATAATGATATTGCCATTATCACTGCTTACAATGATATGTTGTCAGCTCATCAGCCGTATGAAGATTACCCTCAAAAAATTAAAAAAGCATTACATGCTGTTGGTGCCGTAGGACAAGTGGCAGGCGGTGTTCCTGCAATGTGCGATGGTGTCACTCAGGGTCAAGATGGTATGGAGCTATCACTCCTTAGCCGTGATGTGATTGCAATGTCAGCCGCAGTGGGTTTATCTCATAATATGTTTGATGGTGCGCTGTATTTAGGGATCTGCGATAAAATCGTTCCCGGATTAGCGATGGCTGCACTCTCTTTTGGTCATCTTCCTGCTATTTTTGTTCCTGCGGGTCCTATGACTAGCGGTTTACCCAATAAAGAAAAAGTCCGTATTCGCCAACTTTATGCTGAAGGTAAAGTGGATCGTAATGCCTTGTTAGAAGCGGAAGCCGCTTCTTATCATAGTATTGGAACTTGTACCTTTTACGGTACAGCGAACTCTAATCAGATGGTGATGGAAATAATGGGGTTACATTTACCCGGTGCTTCTTTTGTTCATCCCAATACACCATTGCGTGATGCATTGACTGACGCAGCGGCTAGCCAAATTGTACGTCTCACTGAAAACTCTGGTAACTATCTCCCTATGGGTCAATTAGTTGATGAGAAAGTGATTGTAAATGGCATTATTGCACTGTTAACAACGGGCGGTTCAACTAACCTCACTATGCACTTAGTCGCAATGGCTCGTGCAGCAGGCATTATTATTAACTGGGATGATTTCTCTGAACTTTCGCAAGTTGTTCCACTTATTGCTCGCATTTATCCTAATGGTCCAGCCGATATTAACCAATTCCAAGCGGCGGGAGGCATTGCACTGATCATTCGTGAATTACTGAAAAAAGGCTTAATTCATCGTGATGTCAATACAGTTGCAGGATTTGGTATTGAACGCTATACCTTAGAACCTTGGTTAAATGAAGGCAAACTTGATTGGCGTGAAGGTGCGATAAGCTCTTTAGATAAAGAAGTAATTGCTGATATCAATACCCCATTCTCATCACATGGTGGCACACAAGTGATGCAAGGTAATTTAGGTAGAGCGGTAATGAAAACCTCTGCAGTACCTGATGAAAATAAAATTATCGAAGCTCCTGCTATTGTGTTTAATAGCCAACATGATATTGCCACTAAGTTTGAAGCCGGTGAGTTAAATAAAGATTGTGTGGTTGTTGTGCGTTATCAAGGACCACAAGCGAACGGTATGCCTGAATTACATAAACTTATGCCACCTTTAGGTGTATTAATGGATAAAGGCTATAAAGTCGCATTAGTTACAGATGGTCGACTTTCAGGCGCATCAGGTAAAGTTCCTGCCGCAATTCATGTTACACCAGAGGCTGTAAATGGTGGTTTATTATCCAAAGTACGTGATGGCGATATCATTCGTGTTAATGGTAAAACAGGTGAGTTAACGTTGCTTGTCGATGAGCAAACATTAAATGCTCGCCAAGATGAAATCCCTGATTTAAGTGCCAACAATACAGGCTGTGGTCGTGAATTATTCGTTAATTTACGCCGTCATTTATCAGGTGCTGAACAAGGTGCTTGTTGCATTGATTTTTAATGTAGACAAGTTTTGAGGCTTAACGAGGAGCAAATTAAATTTATTTGCTCACCACTTTCTGATTAGGAAATACAATCATGGATCATTGGAATACAAGTGCAGAATCTGTACTAAAATCAGGGCCTGTTGTTCCTGTTATTGTTATCAACCATATTGATGATGCAGTCCCTGTTGCAAAAGCTTTAGTCGCCGGTGGTGTAAAAGTTTTAGAAGTGACATTACGTACAGAATGTGCAATTGAGGCTATCCGTCGTATTGCAAAAGAAGTTCCTGAAGCCATTGTGGGCGCGGGTACGGTAATTAATCCTCAACAATTAGTGCAAGTCACTGAAGCAGGTGCTCAATTTGCTATTAGCCCAGGATTAACAGAAGCATTACTCAAAGCGGCCGTTGCGGGTACTATTCCTTTAATTCCGGGTATTTCAACAGTTTCTGAATTAATGCTGGGAATGAGCTACGGTTTAAATGAATTTAAATTTTTCCCAGCTGAAGCTAATGGTGGTGTAAAGGCATTAAAAGCAATTGCAGGACCATTCTCAACAGTTCGCTTCTGCCCAACTGGCGGTATTTCGCCAGAAAATTACCGCAATTACCTTGCTCTTGAGAGTGTACTTTGTATTGGTGGCTCTTGGTTAGTGCCAAATGATGCAGTGAAAGCAGGTGATTTCCAACGTATTACTGAATTAGCTAAAGAAGCTGTTGCGGGTACTCAGCGTTAATTATTTCTGTACAAAAATAGGTTTTATCCCATAAAGGTAGGTATCCCCTTGTACCTATCTTTATTTTTATCTTTTCCTAGGGCAATTTATTAAGTAAATCGCTTAGTTTGGGAATAGGCATAAACATCTTCGATATACCCTTCTTTAATTTTTTGCTGTTGCTGTTGCCAATATTCTGGCGATAAAAGCTCACGATGTTGAGCTTCAAAATAGTGGCAAACTCGCTTATCACTACATAGAAAATAGCGAAATTCTTCAGGAAATACATCATTGAGTGCAACGCTATACCAAGGCTCACTTGCTAATTCATCTTCAGGGTAACGAGCAGGAGGGATCGCACGAAAATTCATATCGGTCATATAACTAATTTCATCATAGTCATAGAAAATCACACGATGATGCCGAGTCACACCAAAGTTTTTAAACAGCATATCACCGGGAAATATATTCGCCGCAATAAGCTCTTTCAACGCTTGCCCATAATCTTCGACAACAGCTTTAAGTTGATTGTCATCGCACTGCTCCATATAAATATTGAGCGGTATCATTCTCCGCTCCATATAAAGATGACGGATCAATATTTTATCGCCAAGATCTTCCAATTTATTAGCGATCTCTTGTTCAAGGATCGCCATTAACTCAGGGCTAATTCTTTTCTTATCGATCATAAAATTTTCAAACTCTTGGGTATCTGCCATTCGCCCAACACGATCGTGCTCTTTAACCAATTGATAACACTCTTTTACACGCTCCGTGGTGATGGTTTTTTGTGGTGCAAACTTATCTTTGATCACTTTAAAAACACGATCATAAGTTGGTAATGTAAATACCAACATCACCATACCTTTTACACCGGGAGCTTCAATAAATTTCTCCGATGAAAAATTCATAAAGGCAAGGTATTCACGATAGTATTCTGTTTTACCGTGCTTTTGACACCCTATCGACATATAAAGCTCAGCGATAGATTTGCTCGGTAATATATCTCTTAGCCATGCGACTAATGCTGCTGGAAATGGGGCATAAACCATAAAATAAGAACGGGCAAAACCAAAGACAATACTGGCTTCATCTGCCGAGATAAGGCAGGTATCAATAAGTAATTGCTGCTCAACATTATGAATGGGTAATAAGAATGGAATATATTGATCATTAATCACTATTTTGCCAATCAACCAAGCCGCTTTATTACGATAAAAGAGTTCATTTGCGATATGAAATACCGCACTCTGTAATTGTTCAGAAGAGAACTGAGCAGTAAGCACATTACAAATAGAGTGAATATCACGTTGTTTATTTTGCCACGGTAGTCGCAAAGGTAAGCGTGATAAAATGTCTTGCAGTAATGTGGGTAAATCACTCTGAATAACAAATGGCTTTGATAACGGTCGAGGGGCTTGTGTAAAGCGATAAGCTGGTTGTGATGAAAAAACAAATAAGTTTTTTTTATTCAATTCACGATGATGAAATAGGCGACAATAAACAGAATTAAAAAAGCTCTCTGCGATCTCAAATCGAGGGTAATTGGGTAATAATTGCGTATAGTTCTCTTTCACCTTTTGTAAAAAAAGAGTTTCTTTATCAATGTTATGTCGAATACATTTAAGTTGTTCAACCACTAATCCAACATGATTATCATATAAACGGATGCGCTCTTTCATCGCGATTTGAACACCATGCCAATCCGCTTGCTCAAAACGATATTGTGCCCCTGAGGTTATCTCAAGAAAGCGACCATATTGGGCATCAAAGCCTTGTAAAATTGTTTGAGCAATTAAATCTTCTGGCGTCATTAACAACCTCGCGAAAAAGAGGAGCATCCTGCTCCTGAATTATCACCACAAAAATAGATAATAATATTTTTGGATCTTAGAATTGCTGCTCTTCTGTTGAGCCTGTTAGTGCTGTTACCGAAGACATACCACCTTGAATAATCGTCGTTACTTTATCAAAATACCCTGTTCCCACCTCTTGCTGATGTGATGAGAAGGTATAACCTTGATTAAGTGCAGCAAACTCTTTTTCTTGCACCTTCTCAACGTAGTGCTTCATACCTTCGCCTTTGGCATAATCATGTGCCAGATCGAACATGTTGAACCACATGCTGTGAATGCCAGCTAAAGTAATAAACTGGAATTTATATCCCATTGCAGAAAGCTCATCTTGGAAATGCGCGATCGTGCGATCATCAAGGTTCTTTTTCCAGTTAAAGGAAGGCGAGCAGTTATAAGCCAGCATTTTTCCGGGATATTTATCGTGAATAGCTTCTGCAAACTTAGCTGCCATTTTCAGATCAGGGAGTGATGTTTCACACCACACCAGATCGGCGTAAGGTGCATAAGCAAGCCCACGACTAATAGCTTGATCAATACCGGCATGAGTACAGAAGAAACCTTCAGGTGTACGTTCTCCAGTTAAGAACGAGCTATCATAAGGATCGCAATCCGAAGTTAAGAGATCGGCGGCATCGGCATCCGTTCTGGCAACAAGTAATGTCGGCACATCAGATACATCAGCAGCTAAACGCGCAGCAATCAGCTTTTGTACAGCTTCTTGAGTCGGAACAAGTACTTTTCCCCCCATATGACCGCATTTTTTCACTGCTGCTAACTGATCTTCAAAGTGAACACCTGCCGCTCCAGCTTCAATCATCGCCTTCATTAATTCAAAGGCATTTAATACTCCACCAAAACCTGCTTCAGCATCAGCCACAATAGGAAGGAAAAAATCAATATAATCTTTATGTTGAGGACCAATACCATTTGACCACTGAATTTGATCAGCTCGTCTAAACGTATTATTGATACGTTGAACAACATTAGGAACAGAATCAACAGGATACAGCGACTGATCAGGATACATGCTTGCTGCGGTGTTAGCATCAGCAGCCACTTGCCATCCTGAAAGATAAACAGCTTCTAACCCTGCTTTTGCTTGTTGCAACGCTTGTCCACCAGTTAAAGCACCTAATGCATTAACATAACCCTTTTTCGATTTTCCATTTAATGATGACCAAAGCCTTTGAGCGCCACGTCTTGCTAAGGTATGTT
Source organism: Proteus columbae (assembly GCF_002777965.1). Lineage (GTDB taxonomy): Bacteria > Pseudomonadota > Gammaproteobacteria > Enterobacterales > Enterobacteriaceae > Proteus > Proteus columbae. The sequence continues at coordinate 136,571 of NZ_NGVR01000019.1, forward strand.
CTGGGTTAACCGAACCTCTTAATTTAATGACATCTTCAGCACTATAAGGACGGGTAATGCCTTTCCAGCGAGGTTGTTCCCACTCTTTCTCTAATTGGGCGATTTGCTCTGATCTACTAATAGTCATAAAAACAGCTCCTATAAATACGGTAGTGATGATGTTTGCAGTTTATAAATACGTTTTGACGTATCTTTTTTAATTTAAAAGTTGGTAACCCGGTAAAGTCAGAAAATCGACTAATTCATCTTGGGTTGTAATCTTATCCATCAAAGAAGCCGCTTCTTTAAAACGCCCTTCTTCAAAACGAGTATCACCGACTTCTTGGTGTATCACTTCAAGCTCTTCTTTCAGCATTTTACGAAAGAGATCTTTAGTCACGACTTGCCCATCAGACAGTGTTTTTTGATGGCGGATCCATTGCCAAATAGAGGTACGCGATATTTCCGCTGTTGCAGCATCTTCCATTAATCCATAGATAGGTACGCAACCATTACCAGAAATCCACGCTTCGATATATTGCACAGCAACACGAATATTCGCTCTCATGCCTTTTTCTGTACGTTCACCTGTACAAGGTGCTAATAACATTTCTGCCGTTATCTTTTCATTACGTTGTACATCGAGCTGATTAGAGCGAGCTCCCAATACGGCATCAAAAGCAGACAACACAGTTTCAGCAAGACCAGGGTGAGCAATCCAAGTGCCATCATGGCCATTTGTTGCTTCAAATTCTTTATCATCAAATACTTTTTTCAAAATAATGCCGTTTTGCTCTGGATCTCGACTTGGAATAAACGCAGACATTCCGCCCATAGCAAAAGCACCACGTTTATGGCAAGTCTGGATCAGCAAACGTGAATAAGCACTTAAGAAAGGTTGAGTCATCGTGATCCCCTGTCTATCAGGCAATACACGATCTGGGTAATTTTTTAATGTCTTGATATAGCTAAAAATATAATCCCAACGACCACAATTAAGTCCAACGATATGCTCTTTCATATGAAAGAGAATTTCTTCCATTTGGAAGACAGCAGGTAAGGTTTCAATTAATACCGTGGCTTTAATCGTTCCTATTGCTAAACCAAAGCGCTTTTCAGTGAAATGAAAAACATCACTCCACCATTTAGCTTCCTGCCATGTTTGCAATTTGGGAATATAAAAATAAGGACCACTCCCTTTTTCTAATAAGGCTTTGTGGTTATGGTAAAAATACAAAGCAAAATCAAATAATCCACCGGCAATAGGCTTCCCCTGCCATAGCACATGCTTCTCCGGAAGGTGAAGTCCTCTTACTCTTGCAATCAATACCGCCGGTGACGCTTTGAGTTGATAACATTTACCTTGTTCATTGGTGTAAGAAATGGTGCCTTTGACGGCATCACGCAAATTGATCTGACCATCAATCACTTTGTCCCATGTCGGCGCTAAGGAGTCTTCAAAGTCCGCCATAAAGACTTTCACATTAGCATTTAGTGCATTGATAACCATTTTGCGATCAACAGGTCCTGTTATTTCCACTCGACGGTCTTGAAGATCTTTAGGTATTGGATTAACTTTCCACCCTGATTTTATAATGGAATCTGATTCCGAAATAAAATCAGGAAGCTCACCATTATCAACTCTGTGTTTCCAGCTATCTCTTTCAGCTAATAAAGCATGGCGTCTATCTGAGAAATTATTTACCAAGTCAGTTAAAAATGACTTAACTTCATGATTTAATATCTCTTTTTCCTGTTTTCCAAAAGATTGCGTAAAATTTAATTCTTCTGTAGTTAACGATTGTGACATTCTGCATTCCCCTAAAAGCTTTTACACACCTGATTAAGATTAATGCAGTTTTTACAAAAATCAAAAATGAATTCCATTTTTATTTAAATAATTTTTAACAATGTGATTACATCGGTGTTTTTTTATTGTACAAAAATCAGAATTTCAAAATAATTCGAGGGATCTGGAAGAGATCGATAATAGACAGAGAAAAGGAATGTTAATGTTTCATTATTGTGGCTATATAGCTTTTTCTTATATGAATATTCTTCATACACAACATGAAGACCTCGACATTCAAATGGTTATTAGCTAAATTCAGGCTTCTAGATGTCTAGATGCTTTTTAGAGGTTATTGAAATGCCAATTAGAGTACCCGATGAGCTACCCGCAGTCAGTTGTTTACAAAAAGAGAATGTCTTTGTTATGACATCCAGTAGAGCGAGTATTCAAGATATTCGCCCATTAAAAGTGCTTATCCTTAATTTAATGCCAAAGAAAATAGAAACAGAAAATCAATTTCTGCGATTGCTTTCTAATAGTCCTCTTCAAATTGATATTCAATTATTGCGTATTGACTCTCGTGTTCCTAAAAATACTCCGATAGAGCATCTCGATACTTTCTATTGTGATTTTGACCAAATTAAAGAACAAAATTTCGATGGGCTTATTGTCACAGGCGCACCATTAGGGCTAGTTGAATTTGAAGATGTAGCTTATTGGGATGAAATAAAAGAAGTAATTACATGGGCTAAAGAGCATGTTACTTCTACACTCTTTATTTGTTGGGCGGCACAAGCAGGGTTGAATATCTTATACAACTTGCCTAAATATACGCTAGAACAAAAAATTTCAGGCGTATACAGTCATAACACTTGCTCACCATTTTCACTGTTAACACGCGGATTTGATGAGACTTTCTTTGCTCCGCATTCTCGTTATGCTGGTTTTCCTATCGACTTTATTCAAAATAATACTGATTTGGAGATCCTTGCTACTTCAGAAGAAGCGGGTGCTTATTTATTTGCATCAAAAGATAAGAGAGTTGTTTTTGCAACTGGGCATCCAGAATACGATCCCAATACACTAGCAGATGAATATCATCGTGACGTTAAAGCAGGGCTAGATCCTCAATTACCAGAGAATTATTTTCCTAATAATGATCCGAGTAAAAAACCTATCGCTTCTTGGCGTAGTCATGGACATTTATTGTTTGCAAATTGGTTGAACTACTATGTTTATCAGATAACACCGTTTGATCTTGCCCAAATGAATCCAACATTAGATTAAAGAAAAACCCCAAAATCAATTTGGGGTTTTAAGATAATCATTTACTAAACTAAGAATTATTTATAACGATGAGCCAATGCGTTAGCTGCGATTATTGCATTATAAACATCTTCTTCAGTCACTCTCATTGGCATATTACCCATAGTGTCGCCTTCAGCACAAGCGATTTTAGCAACAGTGCGCCATTCGCTTTCAATGAATTCTTTCATACCCATATCTTCAAGTGTCAGTGGTAATTCTGCCGCTTTAATAATACGGATCACTTCATCAATTTCTTCTTGTGGTGCGTTTTCTAACACTAATTGAGTTAATAAGCCGAATACTACTTTTTCACCATGTTGGACACGATGTAAAGACTCAACAGCAGACATACCATTATTTACTGCGTGAGCAGCCGCTAAACCGCCAGCTTCTGCACCAACACCACTAAGGTAGATTGTTGCTTCAATAGTTTGCTCTAATGCAGGAGTAGTAATTTTATGGCGAATAGCATCCATTGCTTTATCAATGTTTTCACTTAACATTTCAAAGCAAAGTTGTGCTAAACCAAGACCTGTGCGTGATGGACGCTGATTGACTAAATTTAAGCCGTCTGCTTGATAGCAAGCGCGAGCTTCAAAGTAAGTTGCTAGAGCATCGCCAACACCTGCTGAGAAAAAGCGTTGTGGGGCTGATGCAATAATAGCGGTATCGGCAATAACAACATCTGGGTTTTGTGGTAAGAATAAATATTTATCAAACTCACCATTTTCTTTGTATAACACAGACAATGCAGTACAAGGCGCATCAGTTGAAGCGATAGTTGGAAATAAAATAACAGGAATGTGCTGATAATAAGCAACGGCTTTAGACACATCTAATGTCTTACCTCCCCCAATACCAATAATAACGTTCGCTTTATTTTCAACCGCAATTTTACCAAGGCGATTAACTTCTGCCTCAGTACATTCGTAATTAAATTTTTCAACTAGTGAAACAATGCCATTTTCTTTTAGAGAAGGAACTGCCTCTTTAGTTACTTTTTCTAAAAAAAACTCATCACTAATAATAAATGCATTATCACCAAAATCTTTTACATATTTACCGACAGAAGACAGTAATTGGCTACCAATAAAGAATTTTTTTGGCGAGGTTACAGAGCGAGGTAATATAGATGACATAACTAAATTCCTTTATTTTAGATTTTGCTACAAACAGTAGCAGAATTAGTATTTCATCTTACCTCTCATCATAATATGAATCTAGTAAACTCTCTGATAGTCATTACCTAAATCATTTTCGTTCATTATTTTTAATTTATATAAAACAAATAGTTATTTTTAAATAATTTTAAAAAAGCAGATTACCTACGTATTTATTACTATAATAAAGGCATTATTCTACAACTAAAATAATGTTATTTAGGATCATCTATGACTCTTATTCGAGAAAAGCTCACATTACCTGCAAATGAAAATAAGCTTTTACTACATTCTTGCTGTGCTCCTTGTTCTGGTGAAGTCATGGAAGCATTACAAGCTTCAGGTATTGATTACACTATCTTTTTCTATAACCCCAATATCCATCCTCAAAAAGAGTATTTAATTCGTAAAGAAGAGAATATTCGTTTTGCTAAAAAACATAATATTCCTTTTGTTGATGCTGATTATGATACTGATAATTGGTTTGAAAGAGCAAAAGGAATGGAAAAAGAGCCTGAACGTGGTATTCGATGCACAATGTGTTTTGATATGCGCTTTGAAAGAACTGCTCTTTATGCCGCTGAAAATGGGTTTTCCGTTATTTCCAGTTCACTTGGGATCTCACGTTGGAAAGATATGAAACAGATAAATGGCTGTGGTGAAAGAGCAGTAGCGCCTTATCCTAACATGATTTATTGGGATTATAATTGGCGTAAAAAAGGTGGCTCTGCCAGAATGATCGAAATAAGCAAACGTGAACAATTCTACCAACAAGAGTATTGTGGATGTATTTATTCATTAAGAGATACAAATAAGCATCGCAAATCACAAGGTAGAGAACTTATTAAGATTGGTGTTCAATATTATACCCCTTAGATTTTTCTTTCCTTTTATTCTAGGCATCATCACTGTGATGCCATAAAAAGAACAACACAATAAATCGTTATTTGATATACAGTCATGTTATATTCACGCTATAACAATATATTATTTTATTAAGGTGATTTCTTGTGGAAGACGCTGTTATTCTCGTAGATAAAAATGATAATGAGCTGGGAACAATGCCAAAGCTTGAAGCTCATATTGTAGGCGCCTTACATCGAGCCTTTTCGATATTTATTTTTAATTCAAAACAACAATTACTTATTCAACAACGTGCAGTATCTAAATATCACTCTGGTGGTTTATGGGCAAATACATGTTGTAGTCACCCGCTTCCAAACGAATTACTTTCGGACGCTATTCATCGTCGTTTAGATGAAGAATTAGGTATGAAATGTGATATGCAATCTATTGGAACTATTCTGTATAACGAAAAAGTGACAGATGATCTGATAGAGCATGAATTTGATCACCTATTTCTTGGATTTAGTAACGAATTACCACGTAGTAATTCAAATGAAGTGATGGATTACCGCTGGATCTCTCTCGATTCTCTTTATCAAGATATTGAGGAGAATGCACAAAACTACAGTGTTTGGTTTCGTCATATATTAAATCGGATGGGAATTGAGCAATTTTCTCGTTGGAGCCACGGTATTATTTAACAATTATCTTATTAACAACTTAAATATAAAATAACTTGCTTACTCTTTACTGATCTGTTTAAAAACCCCAAACGCAAAAAAGCCAACCCAGTGGGTTGGCTTTCTCGTCTTATTTAATGCCTGGCAGTTCCCTACTCTCACATG
>NZ_NGVR01000005.1 GCF_002777965.1 Proteus columbae
ATGTTCAGGTTAAGTTTATTAATAATAAACACTAACCTTGTGGGGGAGAGATCCCCCGCAGTTTTCTAATTAAGTAATTACGGTTTAATCTAAGCACCCTAATTTACAATAAGAGGTAACAAATTACTGTTACCTCTTATTTTATTAAAAAACCAACTTAACGAATCAATTATTTAATTTAAATAATCAAGAGTAATCGCTTTATTTATTATTGATAATAAATGTGTTGTACCCAATTAATATTTTGCTATTCTCTGCGCGGGTGCTTGGATCAATCTGGTTCAAGCATTTTGCTAAAGCCAGAAAGAGAAAAGCCCCGATTATGTTATTTAACATTAACCGAGGCCGAATCTTACCCAACAATTTGATTCTGCCTCCATTTTTATCGGAGCGCAATAGGAAATGAAAAAATATTCTTTAATCGGGCTAATAATCGTGACAATGATAATACCGAGTGACGTATTATTAGAGAATAAATTAACCATTTATTCAACCCTAATAAGGAGTATTTAATCTTGTGGGGGAGTTATCCCCACACTTTCCTTATTAAATTTCTGTGTTTTAATCTAAGCACCCTAATTTATAATAAGAGGTAACAGATTACTGTTACCTCTTATTTTATTAAAAAACCAACTTAACGAATCAATTATTTTATTTAAATAACCAAGAGCAATCGCTTTATTTATTATTGATAATAAATGTGTTGTACCCAATTAATATTTTGCTATTCTCTGCGCGGGTGCTTGGATCAATCTGGTTCAAGCATTTTGCTAAAGCCAGAAAGAGAAAAGCCCCGGAAAATATATTGTATATTAACCGAGGCGGACTCAAACCAAACAATTTGATTCTGCCTCCATTTTTATCGGAGCGCAATAGGAAATGAGAAAATATTCTTTTATCGGGCTAATAATCGTAACAATGATAATACCGAGTAACGTATTATTAGAGAATAAACTGATTATTTATCCAATCCTAATAAGGAGTATTTAATCTTGTGGGGGAGTTATCCCCCACAACTTCCTCATTAAGTTATCATGGTTTCATCTAAGCACCCTAATTTATAATAAGAGGTAACAACTTACTGTTACCTCTTATTTTATTAAATAAGCATAAAAAAGCCGACCCCTATTTTGGTCGGCATCCTAGTTAGGAAAATATTGCGCGGAAGGCATGTAAAGCGCAATAAAAACAACAAAGCGTCAATATCAAGGGTCTAGCTATTTAACGAGAGTTTTAACACTTCACTACCTGCTAATAAATAGGCACCGGCACCATAATCCATATTATGTTCAAACTTCACTTCACGAGGGTTAAATGCAGGAAGTTGAACCCAACCTATCATGCCATTGTCATGAATACAGGTTTGTAATGCTGACCATGCTCTATTTAATGCAGGGAAATACACTTCTTTCTCTAATACTCCCTGATTAATTCCCCATGCAAGTCCATAACAGAAAAGTGCTGTTGCTGAACTTTCAGGTGCAGGAAAATTATCAGGATCTAGCAAACTGGTTCGCCAAAAACCATCTTCATGTTGATAATCTAGGATAGATGTCGCTAATTCTTTAAACAGTGCAATATAACGTTCACGTCCATGATAATCATCAGGCATATATTGAAGGATGCGAGGAATAGAAGCTAAAACCCAACCAATACCACGGCTCCAAAATACTTTTTCACCGTTAGCCTCACGCATCTCATTCCCTTGACCATCAGGAATATAGCGATGATCGCGGTAAATTAATCCAGTTTCAGGATCACGTAAATGCTCAATTGCATCCCAATAAGCCGTATGCATGTAATCCAAATAACGTCGTTCACTGGTAATTTCAGCCAAAGCAGCAAAACCAGGAGGCGCCATAAAGAGTGCATCACACCACCACCAGTCTTCACGACCTGGCTTAGGATCATTAAGCATAATTTCAAATGCTTTAATAGTCGGCTCAAGAATTTCAGATTGTTCAAAAAGCGGGCTTACTGCAAGGTAAGCTTGTACACAAACATGATCATCTGCAAAACGACCATTAGGTCCAGTTCTAAATCCTGTATGCAATGTGTAATTTAATACACCATTAAGATACTCTTCGTCTTGCGTTGATTGCCATGCTGTACTTACGCAACTCCATAAAACACCGCGTTCCCAATCTGTATCTTTAATAAAACGTGTTTTACCACTACGGCGACGAACACTACGAACTTGGTTAGCCGATTGATAGCGATAAACTCGTTTCATATTTTGCAGTACAGTATCTCTTTGCAAGGCCTCTGTATTAGCGTATTTCATCCTATTTCTCCATGAAATTAACGAGCTAACCAACCACCATCTACTGCTATTGTGTATCCATTAACATAATCACTGGCTTTAGAGGCTAAGAAAATCGCAGGGCCAGCAACATCTTCTGGTGTTCCCCAACGACCTGCTGGAATTCGCTCTAAGATAGCGGCATTACGCACATCATCAGCACGTAGCGCGGCCGTGTTATCTGTCGCCATATAACCCGGTGCAATCGCATTTACGTTGATGTTGTATTGAGATAGTTCGGTCGCTAATGCGCGTGTTAATCCCATTACGGCAGATTTACTGGCTGTGTAAGAAGGTACGCGAATACCGCCTTGATAAGAGAGCATGGAAGCGATATTAATTATCTTGCCACCTTCACCTTGTTTCACAAATTGGCGTGCTACTTTTTGTGATAAGAAGAATAGGGTTTTTTGGTTAATATCAATCACATCATCCCAATCTTTTTCACTAAATTCCAAAAGATCTTCACGACGAATAATACCCGCATTATTCACCAGAATATCAATGCGCCCCATGACTGAAACAGCTTCATCAACTAAAGCTTCTAGCCCATCTTGTTTCATTAAATTTTGAGTAATGTAATGAAAACGGCGACCTAGTGCTTCAACTTGCTGACGAGTTTCAGGTGCATCTTGAATGCCCACGCCTACAATATCAGCACCTGCTTTGGCTAAACCAATAGCCATGCCTTGACCTAGCCCAGTATTACAACCCGTGACAATAGCAACCTTGCCATTTAAATCGAATAAATTCATAACAATAACCTCTAAGGTGTGGCTTTATAGCCACACCTTTTTATATGTAGGGTAAGAAGAAAATATGACTATTTTGGGTTATTTCAGATCTTTCATTGCCACATGATCCATATCGTGGAAGACTTGATTTTCACCGACCATTCCCCAAATAAAGGTATAAGATGCAGAACCCACACCAGAATGAATTGACCAGCTAGGGCTTATCACGGCTTGCTCATTACGAACAACCAAATGACGAGTTTCCGTTGGTTCTCCCATATAATGGAAAACCACATTGTCATCTTTCATATCAAAATAGAGATACACTTCCATACGACGTTCATGAGTATGGCAAGGCATGGTATTCCATAAGCTACCCGGTTCAAGAACCGTCATTCCCATAGATAATTGGCAGGTTGGCAAAACTGAAGGATGTAAGAATTTATAAATAGTACGAACGTTACAGTTTTCTGCATTACCAATTTTTTCTGGTGATGCTTGCTGTTGCGTTATTTTGCGCGTTGGATAAGTATGATGAGCTGGTGCACAATTCATATAAAAACGCGCAGGTGTTTCTACACAATCACTGGTAAATTCAACACTTTTAGCGCCCATTCCGATATAAATCGCTTCACGAGCACCAATATCAAACACTTCACCATCAACAATCACTTTGCCAGCACCACCAATATTAATGGCACCTAATTCACGGCGTTCTAAAAAGAAATCAACGCCTAATGCTTTACCAGCCATTAACGCTAAAGGCTGTGTTGTAGGAACAATACCGCCAACAATAATGCGATCTATATGGCTATAAGTGAGATTCATTTCCCCTTCACAGAATAGGTTTTCAATCAGGAACTCCTTGCGAAGTCCTTCTGTATCAAGCCTTTTAGCATGTTCACTATGAATTGGCTGACGAATTTCCATTATAAATACCTCATTTTTACTAATGGGTGCATAACTGAAAAGCTATGCATTTTCCCTGGATACAGAGTAAATATGATTTCCTCTGATGAATGTATCGGTGAGATGAAAACACTCATCCACCACAGCAAAGCTAGCTTGTCGTCCCGCTTTGATATAACCCAATTTATCGCCGATACCGAGATACTCTGCGGGGATCGCACTCGCCATTTGTACCGCTTCCCACTCAGGGACATGTGCTAGTTGCACCATATTTCTTAATGCACTATCTAAGCTACAAGTACTCCCAGCCAAAGAGCCATCGACTGTTTTTGCTTGACCTTGGGTGACACTAACTGTTTGAGCGCCCAGCGTGTAATCACCATCAGGTAATCCCCCCGCACGCATGCAATCTGTAATTAAAGCGAGTTGTTGATAACCTTTCATCCGATACGCTAATTGCATCATAACGGGATGAACATGAATGCCATCTGCAATCAACTCAGCCAATACATTGTGATACAACACAGCACCACAACATCCCGGCTCGCGATGATGAAGTCCCGTCATACCGTTATACAAGTGCACGCCACAATCTGCGCCATGTGAAAATGCATCGGAAGTTTGTTCATAAGTTGCCGCTGTATGCGCTACACTAGGTTTAATGCCTCGATTGACCAACCAATCAATCGCCTCTATCGAACCTTGTGCTTCTGGCGCAACAGCGACGCGCAATAATGTGTTACCCGCACTTTCAAGCAGTGTTTCTAGCTCTGATATTGTCGGTGCTTTTAGATATTTCACCGGATGCGAACCTCTATGGCGCTCAGTAAAATAAGGTCCTTCTAAAAAGCTTCCGAGTAATAGCGCGCCAGACGATTGTGGCTTAGATAAAAACTCACGTACTTGCGATAATGCTTGGCGAATATCATCCATAGGCGCGGTTACTGTTGTACCAACCCATGCAACCACACCTGTTTTCACTAAAGCATCAGCAATGGTTTGTAACCCTTGCTGAGTTGCATCCATTACATCAGCGCCTTCACGACCATGAATATGAATATCCACAAAACCAGGTAATAACGATTTCCCTTTTAAGCGAATGATGGGGCAATCTGTTGGTGCTTGCGTGGTGATAGACTCAATATTTTCGCCTTTAACACAGACATAGCTAAGATAGCGAATACCTTCTGGTGTAAAGGTTCTATCTGCCAAGATGGCATATCGCTGACTCATAAGCCGTCTTCTTCTTCGATATCATTGCTATCTATTTGTGCCAATTGCTCACGAATATCTTGAATACTTTCTTGACCAATTTCGCGTAACGTTTGCACTAACTCTGACGCCGAACACCCTTCTCGTTCAAAAGCCGCATTAACAATCATCGGTAGATTTACACCCGCTAACACCTCAACAGCAGGATTTTGCATCATGATTGCCATTGCACGATTACACGGGGTTCCACCGGGTAAATCCGTTAAAAAGAGATATTGCTGACATGACATTGAGTCAATCGCTTCACGCATTTTTTCTTCTAATTCATCAGGGGAAATTGACTCAATAAAATCAATAAACGCGATATCTTCCTGTTCTCCAGCAATCGCTTTTACGGCTGATGCCATACCAGAGGCAAAATTAAGATGTCCTGAAACAATAAGACCTATCATGAGTGACTCCTTGCGGGCAGCAGAAGGCTCTCCTGCCCGTTTATAGCAAGTTAATAATGTATTTCGACTAACAGTAACGACGATTAGGGCATCTTTTTCTTATAAGAATCCTAATACGTGACCGACAACGCCAAAGGCTAAGGTGGAGAAAATCAATACCGGCGGTTTACCCCAAAAACCGGTGCTTTTCACCATTTTGTACATTAAGAAAACTAAGCACAGAGGCAGTAAATTCGGCATGATTTTGTCAAAGAGCGCGGTTTGCAATTCAACCACCTTCCCTCCCAGCTCCAGCGAGGCGGTGGTTTGCACCTTGATAAAGGTCGCACTGAGTGCACCGATAACAAAAATACCCATGATATTGGCAGCTTTAGCCAGTTTTTCAGTGGCATCACTCATATTGACCATTGCCGCCGTACCTGCGCGATAGCCCATGAACATCAGCCCGAAATACACTAAAAAGTGCACAATTTGGTATAAAAAGAAGAAAACAAAAGGTCCAGCAATTGACCCTTCCATTGCAATGGAAGCACCTAATGCTAATGTCAGTGGCATTAAGGTCATATGATCGATAGCATCACCAATGCCCCCAGTCGGTCCCATGCCTGCTACTTTCATCACGTTAACAGTGGAAGGCTTTTCTTTGTTTTCTTCCATTGCAACAGCTGTTCCTAATAGGAAGGTAAACAACTTTGGACTTGCATTAAAAAATTGCAGATGGTTCTTTAATGATGTTGCATAGTCACGTTTATTATTTCCGTGGATTTTTTTCAATGCTGGAATAATTGAGAACGCAAACCCGCCACCTTGCATACGTTCAAAGTTGAAGTTACCTTCCATAAACAAGCCACGGAATGCACACTTCCAGAGATCGCCCTTAGTGATAACTTTTCTGACAGTGGTATCTTGGTATTCATCAATTCCATCAATCAAAGAACCCGTTTCTGGTTTATCCTGCGTTTTCAATGCGGTGCTGTTATCAGATACCATCTTCGAAATCCTCATTCTGCTGACTTGAATTTTTGTTATTACCACTAAAGAAGAAGTAAAGTGCTGCGGCTGACGCGCCTAAAATAGCGACCGCCATAATTGGAAGTTTTAAATAAGTCGTCATCACGAAGCCAATAAAGAACACACCTGCCACTTCTTTTGACCACATGATTTTTAGCAACATGGCAAAACCGATTGCAGGAACCATTTTCGCGCCAATACCTAAGCCTTCTAGCAAGACTTTTGGTGTATTTTCATCAATCCATTGAGCAGCATGTTCACCGAAATAAACTGTAACAAAAGCAACCAAAGCATAGAGTAATGAACGCACCGTAATCGTGATGATCAGCAGCCGTGAAACACCTGCTGCATCGGCTCTTTCCGCGTATCTATCTGCTTTTCCCATGGTGAAAGCGGTCACAGCAAAGAAACCAATCACGAGCATTTGCATTAACACAGCAATAGGCATCCCAATTCCCATAGCAACTTCTGGTGATTGGTTTGTCATTACCGCAAAAGCAACCGCGGCTATTGTTCCTAATGTCACATCAGGTGGTTGAGCGCCAGCATTAGGAACAAGCCCTAACCATGCAAGTTCTAATGTTGCACCTGCAATCAACCCAACTTGCATATCTCCCATAATCAGACCTACAACAGGTCCTGTGATTAATGGTCTGTGAATATTTAATGCAACGTCATACTTATCTATACCGCAAAAGAAGGCCCATAAAGCCACTAAAGAAGCTTCAAAAATCATAAATAATCCTCAAACCTGCTAATGCAGGTTTTTTGTTCAGGAAATTATCAGGCTGATGCGAGCGCTAACACATCAACAGGTGTCTGATCGGGGGTGTTTTGCACTGTGCAAGTCACACCGTTTGCGACAAGGCTTTTAAACGCATCAATATCGGCATCATTGACTGATACGGTTTTCGCAATTTGGCGTTTCCCTTCATGAAAATGCATATTGCCAACATTACAATGAGTAATAGGCACGCCACCTTCCACTAAACGGGCAACATCTTTCGGGTTATTACACAAAACAAAAATTTTCTGACGAGGAGATGCTTTACTAATAACATCAATAGTTTTTTGAATAGAGAAGAAGCGAACAGCATATTCACCACCAGCTGACGCTTTCATTCCTGCTTGCATAAATGCGGCATTAGGGCCTTCTGCTGCATCATCATTAGCCACTAAAATCAGGTTTGCTTCAGTATGTTTACCCCATGTAATGCGGATTTGACCATGGAGTAAACGTTCATCAATGCGGGTCCAGACAATATTCGGTGTGTTCATAATTAGCTCTCTTATTATATTTTATTAATTTAAAGCAGACTGTGTGTCTTCTGTTTTAAGTGAGAACGGATAAATTGTGACGCCTTGTACAACACGGTTGATTTCTCCTGACGGAGACGGGTTATCAGGCGTATTCCCTAGTGCAATGGAACTGTGAAATGCGAATGATTGCGCCAACATCAAGTAAGGGAACAATAGCGCCACATCTGAACAGTTCTCTAACGCAGGAATATAAACAAAACTCTCAGGTGAGAAAGCTTTATCATTTCGTGCGGTGATCGCGATCACTTTGCCTGATGCATTATCGTGAATAACCTCTCGTAATAAGTCAGTCTCATATTGACGTGTATAAGGATCATTAGAGAAAAACATCACCACTAAAGTTTCTTTATTTACGATAGACTTAGGTCCATGTCGAAAGCCTAATGGAGTATCAAAACTAGCAACCACTTTGCCCGCAGTAAGCTCTAACATTTTCAACGCGGCTTCTTGTGCTAAACCTTGTAATCCACCACTTCCTAGATAAATAACCCGTTTAAACTTACCCGCATATTTATCCCTAATAATTTGATTCGCTTTATTAAATTGCGCCTTATATTGACTAAAAAAAGGAGCAATAGAGTCACTAAAGACGTTATCACCTAAAAAGATAGTCACAGCAGCCATCATCATGGATGAAAAGCTAGAGGTCATCGCTAAAGAACGGTCATTTGATTCTTCAGGCATCAACAACGCCAATGCACTGCTGTTATTTTGGCAATACTCATAAAGCTTGCCATTTGCATTACATGTCAGCACTAAGTGATAACACTGGGATAGACACTCAGTTGCAACATCTAACGCCGCCACACTTTCAGGGCTATTACCTGAGCGAGCAAAAGAAATTAATAACGTAGGAATGTCTTCCGCTAAATATTCTTGTGGATCAGCTACTAAATCAGTTGTTGCAATCGCATCTACTCTACGTTTTGTATGGCCACTTAAAATAGGAGCCAATGCTTTTCCAGCAAATGCAGATGTGCCAGCGCCCGTTAAAATAATTCGCGCATGAGGTACTGCGAGCGCTTTATTTAAAAAAGATCCAATATCAGCACGTTTCTCTTTCACTGACAGCCATGTTTTCTTCCAACATTCGGGTTGTTGCTCAATTTCTTTCGCAGTCCAAAATGCATTCAGTTGCTCTAATTGAGCGGTCTGATAACTTAAATATTCCATGGTTTCCCTCAATTAATGGACATAGCAAGCATCGGCATAAACCGATAACACATCACGAATTTTCGCAATAACAAAAGACTCAGGCGATCCGTCAATCATGCCTTCTCTAAATTGGGTAAATTGATAAGGCAGATATTGGCTCAGTAACGGTAATGGAATAGGTTTAACGGATAAGTTATCCATTAGTGTGTCGATAGCGGCATTAATTTCAGCATCAGGCCAGTAATAACGAATGCGATCACTAAAACTATAAACTCGAGCAAAGGCTTGTTGGCGCTCATCACCATGATAGTATTTTTGCCAAAAACCTGGTTCACGACACATCAGTTGCTCCATTTTTTCACGTAATTTAGAGCACTGTTCTTGAGGGAATAATGTTTCTTCAATGGAGCAAAGTGCGTATAAACCTTCACGCATTGCAAAGGTTAATGCAGGCCCTACTTTTAAAATGGCAAAGTGATCATGAACTAGCTGTTTATAAGCGTTTTTAGTTTGATAATCCGTAGAGTGGGCTTCGAAAACAAGATGAGAATAATCATTTACCACTTGGCTTAATGCTTGTGCTTTTTCTTGTTGATAATCAATGATACCCGTATGATCAAATTCAACACCGGGTTGAACAACCAAACCAATAACGCGTTCCCAACAATCACCCACGCCCACATGTTGAAAAGCTTGGCGATGACACTCTAATGTTTTACGTGCAGCATCAGGTGAAGTCACTTCAACAGTATCAAGTTCTTCAGCCGCACCACCTGGAACGGGCACTTCTGTACCAACAACATAAACAATATCACTTATACCAAAGGTCTCTTTTGCGGTATTTTCTGCAATCACAGCGAGGCGAGCTGCACGAGATGCCACAATTTCATCTGTTAAAGGAATTGGATCATCAGCACAAGACATACTGCAATCAAGATGGATTTTCTTAAAACCTGCGGCAACATAATGTGCAATCAACACATCTGCATTTGCCATCGCTTCTTCAGCGTTAAGATGTTGCCAGCGATTAGGCCCTAAATGGTCGCCACCAAGAATAAGTTTCTCGATAGGAAAACCTACATTTTCCGCCTGTTCAATAACATATTGGTAGAAGTCAGCGGGAGTCATTCCCGTATAACCACCAAACTGATCAACCTGATTAGAGGTGGCTTCAATTAGCAGAAAGGAATCATTATCCAGCGCTTGTAATAGAGCTGCTTCTATTACTAAAGGATGGGCAGAACAAACAGAATAAATACCATTCTGTTTGCCTGATTTGTGTTGCTGAACAATCTTTTCTAAAGGATGCATTAAATACTAACTCCATAATCAACACCGGCGGTGTTGCTAATGGAGTTAGCAAATTACGATGCCTTATCGTCGACGATAATCACTTCGATTTTGTGATCTTTCAGTTCCTGAATATATTCTTCAGGAATACCTGAATCGGTCACGAGTATATCAATATCACCAAATTCTCTGATCATATGACAGCTGCGTTTACTGAATTTCGTAGAATCTGCAACCGCAATAATTGTTTCTGAGATATCACACATTAAACGGTTAAGACTAGCTTCCTGTTCATTGTGTGTAGTGATACCAACACGTAAATCGAATCCGTCAACGCCTAAAAAAACCTTATCAAAACGGTAATTTCTAAGACTATTTTCAGCTTGTGAGCCTGAAAAAGACAACGCACTTTTTCGCAATACACCACCGGTCATTAATACTTCCACACCTGAGGTATTTGCTAACTCCATTGCGACATCCAGACCGTTAGTCATGACCACTACATTTTCGCGCGACTTTAAATGTGTCGCGATTTCGCGAGTAGTTGTCCCCGAGTCAAGAATGACGGTGTCTCCATCCTTTATCAGCGTTGCGGCAGCTTTCCCGATTAATGTTTTTATGCCCGCGTTTTGCCCACGTTTTTCGTGGATACTCAGTTCGGCAATAAATCCTGTATTAGGAATTGCTGCCCCATGAGAGCGGACGATATAACCATTTTTCTCAAGAAAACTTAGATCGCTGCGGATAGTGACACTTGAGACTTTAAATAATTCAGCGAGATCTTCGACTCTGGCTTTACCTTGTTGGTTTACCATATCGAGGATTTCCATACGCCTCTCAACTGCCGCTTTCACTTTCGTCTCCTTACGAAACCAAAAGACTTTCTTTCGATTGGTTTCGAATGTAGTTTACTACGCCAATTTTTACCGACAATGCAAAAAAACAAAACTTTTGATCTCTTTCACAAAGTTTCGAATCATCGTCGATTACTTACGATTATTTTCGTGTAGCTTCAATAATAGCCTTGAGGCCGTCAGTTTCCAATAAATAAAATGATATAACGCAACGCTATACTTATGATTACACCATATATAGCTAGATGAAACACAACAATATAGATTTAATTTCGCTGTATTTCACAAAATGCAGATTAAAATTTCACTACATTCATTTATTTTCGAAAAACAAATCAAAATAAATAGCTCAAATAGTCAATAGAATATGAAATAGTATCGAATCGAAAGTATTTTTATCGAAAAAAACTCTATTTACCTTTCGCAAAAATCTTTCATTTACTTTCGATATTTCGTATTTGTGATTTTAATCTCTTTTGTTTTGATAAATTTTACGTAATGTAACAGGATAAAAAAGAAACTCAGGAAATGACTAATGATATTAAATCAACCTGTTTATTTTCATATGATGGCAAAACCCACAAGCTACCACTGTAATATTAAATGTGAATACTGCTTTTATCTGGAAAAAGAAAATATTTTTCAAGATGAGACAAAAGAAACAGGCCATACAGTGATGCCCGATGGTGTACTTCGTCGTTATATTAAAGACTATATTCAGTCACACGGTGGAGATCAGGTTGATTTTTCTTGGCAAGGTGGCGAGCCTACGCTTGCAGGATTAGCCTTCTTTGAGCAAGTCGTTAAATACCAAAAGCAATTTGCTAACGGCAAGACAATTACAAATAGTGTACAAACCAATGCGATTGCCATTAATCGCCAATGGGCGCAATTTTTCGCTGATAATCATTTTCTATTAGGCGTTTCAATTGATGGTATTGAAGCAGTCCACGATAAATATCGTATTTCAGTCAATGGCAGCCCTACTTTTGAACGAGTAAAGCGTGCAATTAATCTACTCAATGAATATGGCGTTGAATTTAACACACTCACTGTCGTTAATGACCAAAACTGGAATAAAGGAAAAGAGACTTATCAAGCCTTAAAAGCGTTAGGTTCAACCTTCTTTCAATTTATCCCTATTGTCGAAGTCGATAGACGCTTTCCTCATACTCACGGGGGACATTATGCTCCGGGTCCCAATGCACAATTAGCTCCATTTTCTGTCCCAGCTGAAGGCTACGGACAATTTATGGCTGAAGTATTTGATGAATGGATACGACAAGGCGATATCGGGAAAATATATATTCGTTTATTTGATAGTTTATTAGGTACGTGGATGGGATATCCTGCATCAACGTGTATTCAATCTAAAACCTGTGGTCAGGCATTGATCATTGAAGCCAACGGTGATGTTTATTCTTGCGATCATTATGTCTATCCCGCCAATAATTTAGGCAATATTCATCAAAATAGTCTTGCTCATTTAGCCACTTCAAAGCAGCAACAGCGTTTTGGTCAAAATAAATACGATAAACAAACTAGCCTTTGCAAACAGTGTGAAGTGCAAAGCTTATGTTATGGCGGTTGCCCTAAACATCGCATTATTGCTATTGAAGGCGAAAAACATCGTCATAACTACCTGTGTCGCTCTTATAAAAAAATATTTCATCATACCGCGATAGGTATGCAACTAATGCAACAAGCCATTTCACGGGGAGGCCTTGCTAGTGATGCGCTTCCTGCGATGAAAAAAAACTACCTAAAATAACCCTTTTTTTATCTTGTTTATTCTGGAGACAATCCGTGATCTTACCTTCTGTTAAAAAAAGCTTACTCGCTGGGCTGATTGCTACGTCGTGTTTAAACATCCCAATATCTGCCAATGCAGGTGGGACTCCTGAAAAACCGAATATTTTACTGATAGTGATGGATGATTTAGGCACAGGACAACTCGATTTTGTACTGGATACCTTAGATGTTGATGCGTTAGCGCAAAGACCTACACCGCCACGTTATGAAGGCGATATCAATAAAATGGTAGAAGCGGCGCGAATTGCCATGCCTAATGTCAGTGAAATGGCAACAAATGGTGCCAAAATGACCAATGCATTTGTTGCTCATCCTGTTTGTGGCCCATCTCGAGCAGGTATCTTTACCGGACGCTCTCCAGCAAGCTTTGGTACTTACAGTAATGATGATGCTATTTTAGGCATTCCACAAGATATCAAACTATTGCCTTCACTTTTCCAAGAAAATGGCTATGCCACCGCCAGTATTGGTAAATGGCATAATGCAAAAGTGATCCGCAAACCGAAAATTAATGAAAGTAAGCAAACGCGTGATTACCACGACAATATGATCTCAACGCCGGAAGCGGGTTATGCTCCTCATGAGCGAGGTTTCGATTATGACTTTAGCTATTACGCATCGGGTGTGGCTTTATGGAACTCACCTGCATTTTGGCGTAATGGTGTCAATGTTCCTGCACCGGGCTATACCACGCATCTTTTAACGGATGAAACATTAAAATTTATTGATGAGCATAAAGATAAACCTTTCTTTATTAATCTTTCTTACAGCGTTCCTCATATTCCGTTAGAACAAGCGTCACCCGCTAAATATATGGAAAAATTTGATACGGGTAATGTCGAAGCAAATAAATATTTTGCGGCATTAAATGCTGCCGATGAAGGTATTGGTCAAATTATTACGAAGTTAAAAGAAAACGGCGAGTTAGAAAATACACTGATCTTTTTCTTATCAGATAATGGTGCTGTTAATGAATCACCAATGCCAATGAATGCGATGGATAGAGGCTTTAAAGGGCAAATGTTTAATGGTGGCGTTAGAGTACCTTTTATTGCTTATCAACCCGGCACTATTCCAGCCGGAACCAAAAGTGATGAGATGATCTCTGCACTTGATATTTTACCGACTGCACTACAAACAGCAGGTATTGCTATCCCTGATAATCTAAACGTTGAAGGGAAAAACATCATGCCTTTACTTAAAGGTGAAACAACAAAATCTCCTCACAACTATCTTTATTGGGCAGGTCCCGGCACTAAACATTACAGTGAAGAAAATCAAGAGTTTTGGCATGGATATCACCAATGGATAACCTATCAACGTAAAACACCGCCTACAAATCCTAATTTAGAAAAACTCTCTAAAGGTGCTTGGGCTGTGCGTGACGGTGAATGGGCACTCTATTTTTATGATGATGGAAAAAATCAGCCTCAACTTTTTAATGATAAAAAAGATCCTGCTGAATCAATCGATCTTGCTAAACAAAATCCACAAAAAGTGGCAGAGCTAAAAAATGCGTATTACCAGTGGATCAAAGATAAGCCTAAGCCTGTTCTTTGGGGACAAGATCACTATCAAATACTGGTGGATTCTGCAAAACCTTAATATTCAACTTCCGTTTTGTTTCGCAAGGATGCGTCTTTTTTTCTGAGATACGAAAATGGCTATTGAAATTGCATCTTCAGCACGTCCAAAACTCCCTTATGAGCACCCAAACGTAGAAATCTACCAACGCTTATTTAAGGAAAATATCATTCGACGATTAGTCAGAAAATCAGCTTATCGTCGCTATGATAAAACGATCACTGACTTTTTTAATGATGAAAACCAGTCGCTTTTCTCTTTATGTGAAATGCTGACACAATATGTCACACAGGCTTTTCATCATTACCAAGTCTGGGGTTACTCTCATGCTTATTATCCCGGAAGCCCAGGGCAACAAACTGCAAGAACGGATGCTCTTGAAGGTGTTAGCAGGGTACTTCCTCTACTTGCAACATGGATAGTTAGCAGCAAAAAAAGTACGTTGATGGGATTAAATCATCAAGCTTTCAACTTACCTTTAATGATCAAACAAAGCTTTATTCATGGCACTGATCCACTTCATAAAGGATATTGGGGAAAACTTGAAGATTACGATCAACGAATTTGTGAAGCCTCTGATTTAGCGCTCACTCTTTGGATAAGCCGTGAATGGGTGTGGGATACATTAACACCCGCCACACAACAACAAATTATTACTTGGTTTGAGCAAGTTAATCACTGTGAAGTTGTTGATAATAACTGGCATTTCTTCCCTCTTACTGTTCAATTTGTTATTAAAGCACTCACAGGAAAAGACACTGTTGCCCATTGGCGCTATGAACGATTAAAAGAGTTTTATGTTGGTGATGGATGGTTTCGTGATGGGGCAAAAGGTAACTATGATTACTATAATGCGTGGGGATTTTACTATTCATTATATTGGCTAACGCAAATTGATCCTCAATTTGATACGACATTTATTACTCAATCACTTAACACCTTTAATCAACATTACCTTTATTTTATGACTCCAAAAGGTATTCCTTTCTTTGGGCGAAGTGCCTGCTACCGCCTTGCGGTTTCTGCTCCATTATTAGCGGGTGTCGATTTACATTGCCCTTCAGTAAAAGTAGGCGAGGCAAAACGCGCCTTTGAAAGCAGCTTACGTTATTTTATTTCTCAAGGTGCATTAAAAAATGGCGCTCCCACTCAAGGCTTATTTACTCACGATCCTCGTTTGGTTGATAACTACAGTGGACCCGCCAGCAGCTTTTGGTCATTACGTGCCGTGATTATCGCGCTTTATTGTGCTGATCGTATCAATTTATGGCAAACACCTTCACTTCCATTACCTATCGAAAAAGATGACTTTCGTTTCGAAATTCCTGCTATTCAAGCGTTTGTGACTGGAGTGAAAGCAACACAAGAGGTAAACGTCATTTTTTGCGAAGATTATACAACTCAGCAAACACCATTAACCCGCCGTTTAGAAAAACAAACCTTAGCACAAAAAGTCGCTGAAACCGTGATAGGACAGTCAAGACGACCGAAAAATAATTTATTACGCAAAGGGATCACCAGTTATAGCTCTAAAATGGCACATTTTTTCTAATTTCCTTTCATTTGCTTTCAGTGCGAAGGCAATAAAAATGTGATTTAGATCTTTTACCTTTCTATTTCTTTCGTTTATTATAATTCGTAATTAAACGAAAGATGAGAGGCAAACATGTATCTGGTTTCTACTCGTAATATGCTCAATAAAGCACAGCGTGAAAATTATGCTGTGCCTGCTTTTAATATTCATAACTTGGAAACCATTCAAGTTGTGATGGAAACAGCCGCTGAGATGGCATCACCTGTGATCTTAGCGGGTACCCCAAGCACGTTTGCTTATGCAGGTAGTGATTATTTGATCTCTATTTGCCAGCAGGCCGCAGAGCAATATCGTATCCCTGTTGCTCTACATTTAGATCACCATGAAGATATTCCTGATATTTGTCATAAAGTCATTTCTGGTGTGCGATCTGCCATGATTGATGCCTCTCATTTTCCTTTTGAAGAAAACATTCGCATCGTGAAAGAGGTTGTTAACTTTTGTCACCATTGGGATTGTACCGTTGAAGCTGAATTAGGTCGTTTAGGTGGTCAAGAAGACGACTTAGTCGTTGATGCTAAAGATGCGCTTTTCACCGATCCTGATTCAGCAGTACAATTTATCAAAGCAACGGGAATTGACTCATTAGCGGTTGCAATCGGTACCGCGCATGGCATGTACAAGCATGAGCCTCATCTCGATTTTGATCGTTTAGCTATTATTCGCCAAAAGACTGACATCCCTTTAGTTCTTCATGGTGCATCGGGTATTCCTGATGCAGATGTACGCCGTTGCATTGATTTAGGTATTTGCAAAGTTAACGTTGCAACCGAACTAAAAATTGCTTTCTCTAACGCTATCAAGCAATACTTTTTAGATAACCCTGATGCAAGCGATCCTCGTCATTACCTTGTGCCAGGCAAAGCCGCAATGAAAGCTGTGGTTGCAGATAAAATTCGTGTCTGTAAAAGTGATGGAAAACTGTGAAAACCAATAAAACTGTCGCCATTATTGGCGAATGTATGATAGAGCTGAGTGGTCAACCTTTCTTACCACAACAACAACGTTTTGGTGGCGATACACTGAATACCGCACTCTATTTATCGCGACTCTCGCCTTCATTACATCCGCTTTATATGACAGGACTCGGCACTGATACTTACAGTGCCTTAATGCAGAAAGCATGGGAAAACGAGGGGATCGACTGCCAATTTGTTATTACTATTCCTGAAAAACTTCCCGGTCTATATGCTATTGAAATTGATGCTCATGGTGAGCGCAGTTTCCACTATTGGCGAAATGATGCTGCCGCACGTTATATTGCGACCGATAAGCGTTTTTCAGACAGTTTCGATGCGCTTCCTGATGATAGCGTCATTTATCTTAGCGGCATCTCTCTTGCTATTTTAACGCATGAAGGAAAAATCGCTTTACTCAACTTATTAGCACAGCTTAAACAACGTGGAATGACACTCATTGTCGATTCTAATTATCGACCACGTTTATGGGATTCAATACCTCATGCACAAGAGTGGTTTGAGAAGCTATATAGCATTAGCGATATTGCTTTAGTCACTGGTGATGATGAGCAAATACTTTGGCAAAAACCAGCATTGACAGAACAAGACATTGTACAACGTCTTCATCAATGGGGTAATCAGAACGTCATTGTCAAATTGGGTGCTAATGGCGCTTACTGGTCTGATGGCAAAAAGACAGGTTATGTTTCTCCCAAACCCATTGATTCTGTTATTGATACTACCGCCGCAGGTGACTCTTTTAATGCTGCTTTTATTGCTGCTTGGCTACAAAATCACAGCTTACCTACGTGCTGTTTATGGGGAAACACCTTAGCTGGACTCGTCATTCAACACCATGGCGCCATTATTCCTCATGAAATTACTGATTCATTCTACACACTAATCAAGGATAACCATGACACAGTCAATTGTTGATACTCTTTCATCACTGAAAGTGATCCCCGTGATCCAAATTAATCGCGCTGAAGATGCAATCTGGCTGGGTGAAATTCTAACCCAAAATCAATTACCTGTTGCTGAAATTACCTTTCGTACACCAGCTGCTGCCAAAGCCATAAAATTAATGCATGAACACTTTCCTGAGCTTATTTTATGTGCAGGAACAGTATTAACTGCACAACAAGCTGATATGGCAAAAGAAGCGGGAGCAAGCTTTGTTATTTCTCCGGGTTATAACCCAAGTACAGTTGATTACTGCCTTAATAACGGCATTGATATTGTACCGGGTATTAACAACCCAAGCCAAATTGAGGTTGCTCTTGAAAAAGGCTTAACCTTACTTAAATTCTTCCCAGCAGAAGCCTCTGGCGGTGTAAAAATGCTAAAAGCATTAGCATCGCCTTATGCTCAAGCCCAATTTATGCCAACTGGCGGCATTAGTTTAAATAACGTGAGTGATTATCTTGCTATTCCACAAGTTGTTGCTTGTGGAGGAAGCTGGATTGCCACAGCAGATACAATTGATAAGCAAGATAAAGGAACCATTGTTAATCATATTCAAAGTATCCACTCATTACTAAAAACACATAAGGGATAAATAAAATGAAACAGGTTGCCGTTTTATTAGCTGATGGATTTGAAGAAGGTGAAGCCGTTATTTTTATTGATATCATGCGCCGTCTTGATATTCATGTTGATGTACTTTCTTGCATGGATAGCTTGGTATTAAATACTTATTTTGAAACTAAAATCAGTGCTGATTTTCTATTAGCTGAAAAGCTGACACACAGCTATGACGCAATAATGATGCCGGGTGGTCCTAAAGGCACAGATCGTTTATGCGCTAACGAACAAGTTATTCAATTTATTAAACGCCATATTACTGAAGATAAATATATTTGTGCACTGTGCTCTTCAGGAGCAAAAGTATTGGCCGCACATCATCTTCTTGAAGGTCGTAATTACAGTACTGGCGATAAATTAGCAGATAAATACGATGACGGTCATTATCTTGATCAAGATGTTGTTGTTGATGGAAAGTTTATCAGTGCAAAAGGATTGGGTGTGAGTTTTGAATTTGCCTTTACGGTGGCTCGCCATTTATTAAGCGACAATACAGAAAAAGTAGACTGGCAAGCTAATCATATTTATTTCAAACACTGGCCATTAGATTACCTAAAATAGCTAAATTAATTATTATTAACGATATAAAGGGGATTAACTCCCCTTTATATTTTCATTTTAATTAACGATAAATCAATATATAGCCGTTATTTTTGTTTAAATGCATGAGGCTCAGAGTAACGCCACAATTTATCCCAATATTCTTTAATAAAGGTGCTAACGGCTTCTTTACCTTCAACAAGATAGTTAAATTCTGACAAATATCCTGGGTACATATTATCTGAACCCACAATATACAATTCATCATCAATAATAGTCACTTTAGCGTGGTTTCCTGGAGCTGGAGCGACTTTAGGATAAATACCACTCGCATTAACCAATGACCAGAATGGATGCCCAATATCACCTTTTTTCGGTGGATCTTCACTCAGCGGTGCTTCTTTTAGTGTGGCGGTATAAGATGATTCATCAGCATCTGGCCATTTATACGTTTTACCTTCCGTTTGTCGTGCTTTTGGTACTTTATCGGTAAAAAAGAATGGCGCTATTTTAATACGACGCAGTGCTGACTGACGGATTTTATCAGGATCAGGAATAACAGCATCTGTCTCAACATCATGTGTCATATAATATTTAAATAATTCAAATGTTCTTTGAGCACCAGAGCCAAATGAATATTGGTCACCATTTGCACCAGCAGCGGCATCTAATGGTGAAACAACAATTTCAACTTCGAGTTCTGGGTTTTTTAATAACGCTTCAATAATCCAATGACAAACAGGGTGATCTTTCCATTTTTTCTTCCATGCACTCACGACATCTTGTTGAGACATACGAATTTTTTTCTTAGCATTTTTTATAAGGTATTCCTTCATTTTCTCGGAACCTTTCTTATAATCAACTCGCATATCAGGTCCTTCCCAATATTTTCCTACTGAGAAAATACGGTCAGTTTTGAAAAAGCCTTCATCTGGTGATTGAGCTAAATTTTGTTCATTTTTCTTTTTTATTTCTCTTAATACACTGCTCTTTGTTAATGGATCGATAATTTTATAACTTGCTTTTTTAGCGACCCATTCATTTTTTTTACTATCAAAATATTCTTTCGTAATTAAATCTTTACCCACATCCCACATTTTATTTAAAAATAATTGGGAGTGAAGTGCTGATTCGCCAATAACCTTAACGGAAACATCATGAACTGGCGGATAACTTTTAAAAAGATCCATATTTAAATTATGCCCACCCACGAAAGCTTCACAACCATCAACAGCAATAATTTTTGTATGGTTCCATGTCATTCGGGTATCTAACTCAGAAATAAAATCTTCTGGTAGCACTTTTTTTTCTAAAGAGACTTTTAAGCCATCAATAATACGGTAAAAGCGACCAATCCAAATATCTGGAATACATTCCCAATATTTCCCACGTTCTTTAATCAATTCAATAAGATCTTTTTTCAATGCCAGATATTCAGGTGTTCCACTAAAATAGTATTTAACGCCGTTTAATAAAACAGTTGGTGTCTGTGCAAATAAAAACCGAATTTGTGTACGTTCTTTACGCCCTTTCTTTTCAGAAAAAGATTTATCAATTGCAGCAAGAATAATTTTTCGCCACTCTTCATCAGGGGCATTAAGAGAAGAAATATCGCAGCGATACAGCATGTTATCTAAGATAGATGTAATGGCTTGTTCAAATTCAGCCTCACGCTCTATCGCTTTTGGCATAATTTCTTTACCAAATGGCATTCCCCATACATGGGGCGTATCAAAAATCTTCACATAGTTATTTTCAGATGTTTCATTGAAGAAACCTTTTAATTCTGTTTTTAATCCATCAATAAGTTTCATAATATTCCTTTATTTTACAAACAGGGTGTCAATATTATTTAAATAAATATTTAAATAATTATCGATTCAATTAATATAGATAGAATGTTTTCATTCCTATAAAAACATCACTTAACAGACACATGATAACTTGACATCACTCTAATTATTTTTATTTAACATTTACAACCTCCTTTTTCTTAAAAAGAATAAACTATAATTTTATATTTTAGGTATCATCAATAATAAAACCATTCTTATTTATAATAGTAACCTAACACTAAATAGCCGTTATTATTAAACTACAAAACTAGTTATATCGACATTTATTAGTCTATAAATGAATCCTTATAAATTATCATTTATTAATTTAGTCTTTTTTGGATAGAATATTTAACAGGTATAACTGTATTAAATAACAGGTTTATCTGTATTCTTTTAATAGGAGGAAACATGAGTCTTGCAAATAGAGTTAAATCCAGAAGAGATGCCTTGAGGCTTACTCAGACTGAAGCTGCAGAAAAAGCAGGCATCAGACAACAATCATGGGCTTCAATAGAAGATGGCTCAACCAAAAAGCCTCGTAATATTATTAGTATTGCAAGAGCTTTAGAGTGTGATGCTGGTTGGTTAATGATGGGTGATAACATTCAACCTATTCATGATATCAACACGAAAAAATTACCACTAATAAGCTACGTTCAAGCAGGAAACTTAGTGCATAGTGTTCCTATTACGGATTGTGATGGTGAATTTGAGTATATTCTGACAGATCAAGCACTCTCACAAAGTGCTTTTGCATTAAAAATAGAAGGAGACTCAATGGAGCCTGATTTTAAATCAGGAGATGTAATCATTGTTGATCCTGAAATAAAACCACATCCTGGTGAATTTATTGTTGCAGCTAATAATGAAAGAGAAGCAACATTTAAGAAATACAGACCAACTCACATTGATGCCAATGGCAATGAGCATTTTGAACTTATACCATTGAATAGTGACTACCCAACACTCAGTAGTGAAAACACACCATTAATGATCATTGGCACAATGATTGAGCATCGTATTTATCGTCGCAAACGATAACTATTATTCCCAAAAAAGAACCCCAATAATTGCTAGCTCTATTATTGGGGTCTATCTCAAAAATAGTTTTATCTGCTTTCCCTCTGATTTAACCCAACTATTTATAAAATGACTCATTAATTAATCAAATAAGAGAATGAAAGGAAGTCAAATAGCTCTTTTTCTACTTAATAATTAATACTTAGAAATACAAGCATTAAAGTTTAAGGTTTAAAAAAGCATTATTGCTTTATTTCTATTCTCCTATCATCTGGCACATCATTTAACAACCACAGAAACGATAACAAGTCGTTATCAATAAGAATAATTACTATGTATATATACTCATCAAATCAACATAATCCACTTAATATAGAAACAATACATTATAAATTTAAATAAGATATAAAATAAATATCATATTATGATACTTATTTGGAATAAATCTCTAATTTACCTCAATGCATTTTCTTTCTATTTCATTCTACTTTTAGAGATATCTCCTAAAAACATTAAGACAAATTGATTTATTTGATTTTGTTTAATATAAAGAGGGCACTTTAAGATAAATTTCTTGGTAGTGAAATTACTTACTATTCCCCACTCTCAAGAGATCCTTTATTCGTTAAATATAAGGATTTTATTATGTCAGATAGTTTTCAAAATGAAGTTCCTAAAGCGCGGGTAAATATAAAACTCGACTTACATACAGGCGGTGCACAAAAAAAAGTTGAGTTGCCTTTAAAACTATTGGCTATTGGTGACTACAGCAACGGAAAAGATAAACGTATTCTTTCAGAAAGAGAAAAGGTCAATATCAATAAAAATAACTTCAATAGTGTTCTCACTGAATTTTCTCCGTCAGTCAATCTTACCGTAAAAAATACATTAGCAAACGATGGTAGCGAGGAGAGCATCAATCTGTCATTTAAAGAGATGGCAGACTTTGAACCGGAACAAGTTGCTCGCCAGATACCTCAACTCCGCGCCATGCTAGCAATGCGTAATCTCTTACGTGACTTGAAATCTAACCTCCTTGATAACATCACTTTTCGTCGTGAACTCGAAAATATCCTGAAAGATCCTGCACTAAGTGATGAGCTACGCGAGGAATTATCTCAACTTGCACCGAAAAAAGACTAATTGGGTTTTATCATTACAGGATTATGCTTATGTCAGTTAATAGCGAAAGTATTTCAAAAAGTACAACAACTGTACTTGATGAGCCCGCGAATAGCGGTGTTTACGCCTCACTCTTTGAAAAAATTAACCTCACACCTGTTTCTCAGGTAAGTGATATTAATATCTTCCAAGACAATAGTGCTCTGGCAGATACCACAGCAAATGAGCGCGTTACTGTTGCCGTTCAAGTCTTTCTTGAGCGCCTAAAATCTTCAGGTCAAAAAGTTGAGCGTTTAGATCGAAATTTACTTGATCACCATATTGCTGATCTAGATAGACAAATTAGCGAACAACTTGATGAAGTCATGCATCACGCTGACTTTCAAAAAATTGAATCCGCATGGCGTGGGTTAAAATTCTTAGTGGATCGCACTGATTTTCGTCAAAACGTAAAAATAGAGTTACTTGATATTGCTAAGGACGATTTACGCCAAGACTTTGAAGATTGTCCAGAAACTATCCAAAGTGGCCTTTATCACCACACCTATATCGAAGAGTATGATACCCCAGGTGGAGAACCTATTGCGGCTATTATCTCTAACTATGAGTTTGATCGTAGCCCTCAAGATATTGCGCTATTACGAAATATCGCAAAGATATCGGCATCAGCCCACATGCCATTTGTTGGCTCGGTTGGCCCTGCATTTTTTGGTAAAGACTCTATGGAAGAAGTGGCTGCTATTAAAGACATCAGCAACTACTTTGACCGTGCTGAATACATCAAATGGAAATCTTTCCGCGATTCTGACGATGCCCGCTATATTGGCTTAACAATGCCTCGCGTTTTAGGTCGCCTTCCTTATGGCCCAGACACTATTCCTGTACGTAGTTTTAATTATATTGAAGAAGTAAAAGGTCCAGACCATGAGAAATATTTGTGGACAAATGCAACCTTTGCTTTTGCTGCCAATATGGTTAAAAGCTTTATTAACAATGGCTGGTGTGTACAAATTCGCGGCCCCCAAGCAGGCGGTGCTGTAAAAGATTTACCTATTCATCTTTATGATTTAGGAACAGGAAGTCAGGTCAAAATTCCATCTGAAGTGATGATCCCTGAAACACGAGAGTTTGAATTTGCCAATCTTGGTTTTATTCCGCTGTCTTACTATAAAAACCGAGATTACTCTTGTTTCTTCTCTGCAAATTCGGCGCAAAAACCCGCTATTTATGAAACGACTGATGCAACAGCTAATAGCCGCATCAATGCGCGCTTACCTTATATTTTCCTCCTTTCGCGAATTGCTCATTATCTGAAATTAATTCAGCGTGAAAATATTGGTACCACAAAAGATCGTCGTTTATTAGAGCTTGAGTTAAATAATTGGGTTCGTAGTTTAGTGACCGAAATGACTGATCCAAGTGATGATTTACAAGCTTCTCACCCGCTTCGTGATGCAAAAGTGGTAGTGGAAGATATTGAAGATAATCCAGGCTTTTTCAGAGTGAAACTGTATGCCGTTCCACACTTCCAAGTGGAAGGAATGGATGTTGATCTCTCGTTAGTATCTCAAATGCCAAAAGCGAAAGCATAAGGTGAAGCACGGATGAAAATATACCGCCCCCTCTGGAGTGATGGGGCCTTTTTGGCTCCTCAGCAATTTCAACAACAAGCAAGATGGGATAGCTATCTCATTAGCACCATCGCCAATATAACGATTGCATCAGCATGGGGCGTCATTTGTGCCGAATTTGATGAAAGCGCCTTAACTATCTCGCGCCTTAGTGCACAAAAACTTATCGTTCGTTTTCCTGACGGCACGCTGATTGATACAACGCTGGCAGACAACTTACCGCCAGTCAATGAGCTGAGCCATTACTCGCAATATCAAACACTTGATATCGTTCTCGCATTACCTCTCTTGCAAGCTAATGGTGGCAACCTTATGCAAGAAGGACGCTCTGATAGACCACAAGCGTTCTATCAAGAGTGGATGAAAGTACAAGATTTAATTGGCCAAGAACAAACGGACATCGCTGTGTTAAGACACAGTATTACTTTGCGTTACGCCCATGAAGAGAATAGTGCATACATGACTTGTCCGGTTGCTCGGTTAATTCGCAATGCCCAAGGTGCATGGGAAATAGATAAACATTTTATTCCCCCGTTATTAAGTTGTAGTGCTAGCTCTGAATTAACAACATTATTCTCAGAATTTATGCATCGCTTAGTGGCAAAACGTCGTCGCCTAATGACTATGCGCCGCGAAAATAATGAGCAAATGGCTGATTTTGCTGTCGCTGATGTCTCACTCTTTTGGCTACTCAATGCGATTAACAGTGCTGAGCCTGTATTAAGTGAATTACTATCATCAATGGGGCGTCACCCTGAGCTTCTTTATCGTGAATTAGTGCGTTTAGCAGGTGCGCTACTGACATTTTCACTCGATCATGAAAATGGCGATATTCCACTTTATCAACACTCATTCCCAGAGCAGGTTTTTCCACCTTTATTTAGCTTACTTAATACTCTGTTAGAAGCGAGTTTACCTTCACGCGTGATTAATATTGCTCTTGATAAAGAAGGGCCGTTCTGGCGTGGTGAATTACATGATCCTCGCCTACGCGAAGATGCTGATTTCTATCTTTCAGTGCGTTCTGCATTACCGGCCCATTTGTTGATCACTCAATTTCCACTACTTTGTAAAGCCGGTAGTAATGACGATGTTGCGAGTGTGGTTAACATCGCACTTAACGGTATTCCATTACAACCTTTAACACATGTTCCTGCTGCTATCCCTCTGCGTTTAGAAAATCACTATTTTGCTCTTGAACTCAATAATCCTGCGGGTCAAGCCATGCTCTCTTCCGGTCACTGTGCTTTTTATGTACCCGGAACATTAGGTGAAATTCAACTCGAACTTTTTGCGGTACTTCGCTCATGATTACGAATACAAGAACAGCTAAAAATAACATGATTGATATGCTTTTTGCTGACACTTGGCTAATGGTATGTCAGCTACGTCAAGGTGCCGAAATTACTGATGGGAAAGCATTCTATCGGCGCGTCTGTGAACATATAGATAAAACGCGCCAACAACTCACAGAAAAAGG
The DNA here is from genome assembly GCF_002777965.1 of Proteus columbae. Classification (GTDB taxonomy): domain Bacteria; phylum Pseudomonadota; class Gammaproteobacteria; order Enterobacterales; family Enterobacteriaceae; genus Proteus; species Proteus columbae. The sequence continues at coordinate 26,404 of NZ_NGVR01000005.1, forward strand.
CTACTCCCAATCTGCCATCGAAAACATGCTTTATGCACAATGCGCTTTAATTGATGAAAGCGTAATGAATCGCACCGAGCGTGATGACGGTTACTTACAGTGGATACAATCCCCATTACAAGCTAAATATTTCAATACATTAGAAGCGGGTGACAAACTATGGGATAGGTTGCGTAATCTATTAAATGAACCAACCCCCAACCATGATGTACTTATCTGTTTTCACCGAGTGATCACTCTGGGTTTTGTTGGTAAATATCGCCAAACCAATGCGCCTGAACGAGAACAAATTATTGAGTTACTTAATACTCAACTTCCCGCCTATGCACTATCAAGTGATTTACCTTTAGTGATGAAACCCAAGCATCGTATGAATCGTCGTCATATTTATTGGCTAGGTTGGTTCGGGGGAATTGCGGTGCTAGCAATGCTGTGGTGGGGCTTTTCTGTGTCATTAGAAAATTTACTTCAACAATGGGTTATTCAAGGAAAGTAATGCAAAAAAACAGGATAAAACAGTGTATTACATTGTTTTCAGCATGCTTATTATTGTGGTTGCTTTGGGGATTTTGGTCTTTTGGTAAAGAGATCTCCTTTTTTCTGACGGCATTTATTTGTATCGTTACACTGACTTTATGTGTCTGGTTTTTCCGTCAACAGAAAATTACTCCCTACCTTAAAAATGCACTTACAAACCAGTTCCCTCCTGATAACTATCAAGGCGCTGTTATTATTGTTTGTGGTCAATCACAAGCGCTTTTTCATGGAAATCAGACCTATCGAGAAACCGCTAAAGGTTGGTATATTTGCGCCTCTTCTCCTATTGATTTGATCAACATCACTCAACATATCGTTGATATTGCCCCCTTGCAATTACGTCGATTATCACTGTTATATGCCTTATTACCCGAACAACTATTACAACAAGAAGAAGTTACTCAAGAAACGCTTAATTGGCGTCGTGCTATCCATGAAAGTAATAAAAAAACAGGTAAAATTTTACCTTTTTGGGTGACGCTTTATCTTAATTCCCCAGTTAATTATCTCAATTCACATTTTGATGACACAACTCCGTGGATAACCTATTTAAATGATCAGCCAGAGTTGCTTGTTATCTCTGATAATTTGGCTACTCAACCTATTTCAACATGGTTATCACAAAATAGAGAGCAAACCGAAAACCAACTCACTATGGCACTCTGGCTTGATCAATTACTTGCTTGGTTGAAAAGTGAATTTATTCCTCTGCTTACTGTTGCTCAATCAGGTGCTCCAAGTCTTATTCCTGTTGCTTGGGCAATGCAACTTACAACCGTTCCTACCATTTCAGATAACAGCTGGGCTCAATTTATTCACCATAAAACCACGTTATCTCCAGCTATTATCAAAACATCAAATAATAACGACGAATTACCATTACCAGATATTGTGATTGATAAACTCACTCACGATGTCAATTTATTAAAAATAGAAACTACCTTTGGTGTTATTGGCATGATTTGCGGGTTGTTTCTTATTGGTGCTCTCTCAGGTAGCTATCACCATAACAAGCAATTAATCTACGATAATAGTAATGATATCAATCACTTTAAAAATATTACCGATGAGAATTTAGAACCTAAAAAAGTGGCTTATCAACAGTTACTTTCTGATGCAACGTTTCTCTCTCATTGGCAACGAGAAGGTATTCCTGCTCGCTATTCTTTAGCGTTATATCAAGGAAATAACATCTTACCTTATTTGCATGCCTTGCTCAGTTCATGGGCTCCCCCACTACCACCAGCGCCTATCATCGTACAAGAAGTTCCTGAAATGGTGACGTTAGACAGCCTTGCCCTCTTCGCTTCTGGTCAATACGAATTAAAAAATGAGGCCACTAAAGTACTTGTTGATGCGCTTATCAATATAAAAGCTAAGCCGGGTTGGTTAATTGTTATTTCTGGGTACACCGACAACACAGGTAATCCCGATTTAAACCAAAAACTTTCTCTTAAACGAGCTGAAGCCGTGCGTGATTGGATGATCAAAACCAGTGATATCGCACCATCTTGCTTTGCGGTGCAAGGATATGGTCAGCATCAACCTGTTGCAGATAACTCAACACTCGATGGTCGAGCTCGTAATCGTCGAGTTGAAATTCGCCTGATACCTCAAGCCGATGCTTGTCAGGTATTAGCTGATGACCTTACGCCACTGAAGGATGGTGGCAACTAAACTTTAGAAAGGAGATGTAATTATGGCTATTCCTGTATACCTCTGGTTGAAAGATGACGGCAATGCGGATATCAAAGGTTCTGTTAATGTTCAAGATCGTGAGGGCAGTATTGAAGTCGTCGCTCAAGATCACAACTTATACATTCCAACAGATAACAATACTGGCAAATTAACCGGTACACGTATCCATACTCCATTTATTTTCGTAAAAGAAATTGATGCTTCTAGCCCGTATTTATACAAGGCAGTTACTACTGGGCAAACGTTGAAAAAAGCAGAGTTTAAGTGGTATCGCATCGATGATGCAGGCCAAGAAGTTGAATATTTCAACACTACGCTTGAAAACGTCAAGGTAGTCAAAGTGGCTCCTAAGATGCACAACATCAAAGATCCGACTAAAGAAAAACACAATCACCTTGAAGAAGTTGAATTGCGTTACGAAAAAATCACTTGGACTTACAAAGACGGAAATATCATACATTCAGATTCATGGAATGAACGCGCCACTGCGTAACATTGAAATAAACAGGCGGTTAACCGCCTGTTTTTAAAAAATGTCAATCAAAACACCATCGCCTATTTACACCATGAAGAATTCAAAGCACGACAAATAGGTACTCTAGATAGTTCAAGGTGTAGCTAGGCGACAAATGAGTGAGTCGCTAGGAACATACATAAGTATGTGACTAGTGCGAGTGAATGTAGTCAACAACGCTACAGCTTGAAATATGACAAGTATGACCTTATGAGCCTCGGTCTATGGCTAGGGGCGGTAGCATACCTAAATTCCCTCAATAGGGACTTCATTACTGGGAGAAAACATGGAAAATCAATCTGTCATGCTATTGCGTCGATTAAATCCTTATTGTGCAAAAGCACTAGAAGCTGCGGCATCATTATGCCAAACCCGTGCCCATGCAGAAGTGACTATTGAACACTGGTTATTGAAAATTCTAGAGCTTGGAGAAAGTGATATCACTGTATTGGCACGCCGCTATGAATGGGATTTAACTGCACTTTGGCAAGGCTTACTTGATGCAATTGATAAATTACCTCGCTCTGTACGTAGCCGACCTCAATTATCCAAACCATTATTAGAACTAATTAAAAATGCATGGGTAATTGCTTCTCTTGATGAAGATATAGAACAAATCCGCAGTGTGCATTTATTGCAGACTATGACCAAACAGCCAGCATTAGTTCCACTCGATGCACTCTGGCCTTTAATGACATTGGGTGAGACACAACTACAACGATTAAGACCTCTACTTGATGCTCAATCCGATGAAAGACCTGAAATTCAGCAACTTGCTTCTTATAACCATTTACCTGAAGAAGCAGCGTTTACTCAAAATAATGAAGCCAGCACTGCATCTTCAGCAACAGACAGCACCATTATTGGTAATACGCTAAGTGATGCCCTTCTTGCTGTATTAAATAAATTCACGCTTGATATAACAGAAAAAGCGCGCCTTGGTGAAATTGATCCTGTATTTGGTCGAGATGACGAAATTCGTCAAATGGTCGATATACTCTCTCGTCGTCGTAAAAATAATCCTATTCTTGTTGGTGAGCCTGGTGTAGGTAAAACCGCACTTGTTGAGGGACTTGCACTACGTATTGCTGAAAAAAATGTCCCTATCAGTTTACAAACCACCTCATTACGCACTCTCGATTTAGGTCTATTACAAGCAGGTGCTGGTGTTAAAGGGGAATTTGAACAGCGCTTAAAAAATGTTATTGATGCTGTTCAACAATCACCTACACCAATTCTACTTTTTATCGATGAAGCACATACAATTATAGGTGCAGGCAATCAAACTGGTGGGGCTGATGCGGCTAACTTATTAAAACCCGCTTTGGCTCGTGGTGAATTACGTACCATCGCAGCAACCACTTGGTCGGAATACAAACAATATTTTGAACGTGATGCAGCATTAGAGCGCCGTTTTCAAATCGTTAAAGTTGATGAACCGGATGATGAAAAAGCCTTTTTAATGCTTCGAGGATTGAAATCTCGTTATGCCAAATATCATAGCGTACACATTACTGATGATGCCGTAAAAGCGGCTGTCATTTTATCTCGTCGTTATTTAACAGGTCGCCAACTCCCTGATAAAGCTGTCGATTTACTTGATACCGCCAGTGCAAGGATCCGCATGAGTTTAGACACGTTGCCTGAAGAGCTTACCCGCATTAAAGCCAAACGTTATGCACTTGAACTAGAACAAAAAGCGATACTTGATGACATCACTATTGGTAATTTAACTAATCAAACAAAATTATCTGACTTATCCTCTCAAGATGCACAATTATCCCTTCAACTTGAAACCTTAGAACAGCGTTTTGAGCAAGAAAAAGAGATTATCTGTCAGCTAATTGAAAGCAGACAAGATCCTGAAAACACAGCAACATCGGCACAGTTACAGCAACAACTCTCACAGTTACAACAAGAAGCGCCACTTTTAAACTCTGATGTAGATGTTCGCACGGTAGCAACGGTTATCGCTGATTGGACAGGAGTTCCACTTTCAAGTCTTCTTAAAGATGAACAAATTGGCCTGCTAGAGCTAGAAAATAACTTATCAAAATATGTTGTTGGACAAGAGTGCGCTTTACTTGCGTTGGCACAACGTCTACGTGCATCCAGAACAGGATTAGTGTCTGAAAACGGCCCTCAAGGCGTATTTTTATTAGTTGGCCCAAGTGGTGTAGGTAAAACAGAAACCGCACTTGCACTGGCAGAATGTCTGTTTGGCGGTCAAAAATCGTTAATCACGATTAATATGTCTGAATATCAAGAAGCCCATACCGTCAGTCAATTAAAAGGCTCTCCTCCAGGTTATGTCGGATACGGTCAAGGCGGGGTATTAACAGAAGCGGTACGCAAACGCCCATATAGTATTGTGCTACTGGATGAAGTTGAAAAGGCACACCGAGACGTTTTAAACCTATTTTATCAAGTGTTTGATAGAGGTTTTATGCGTGATGGTGAAGGTCGTGAAATTGATTTTCGTAATACGGTTATTTTAATGACTGCGAATTTAGGCAGTGATTACTTAATGCAACAACTGGAAGAGTTACCATTAAGCACAGATAGCGACTTACAAGAAACGCTTCGTCCTATTTTACGTGATCATTTTCAACCGGCATTACTGGCACGTTTCCAAACATTAATTTACCGTCCTCTTGATGCAACAGCATTGCGCATTATTGTTGAGATGAAATTAAAAAATGTCATTAAGCGACTTTATACCCACTATCGATTAACTGGTATTGTTGAAGAAACGCTCTACGATACCATTGTTGATGCTTGTTTATTACCAGACACTGGCGCTCGAAATATCGATAGTCTGCTTAATCAACAAATTCTGCCAATTCTTAGTCAACAGCTTCTTTTACGCCAAGCCAATGCTGAAAAATCACAGTATGTTATTTTGGGCTATAACGAAGAAGATGGAATAACGCTGAGCTTTAGTGATGAATTGTCGCATTGATTAATGCATATTATTAAGGAATAGAGAAATCTAAGTATGCCTATAAAGTTAACCCGTAAAAAACTTGCATGTATTGGGATAGTCATTGCTCTTATTGCGATTTATTTACTCTTTATCCATAAACCCAAAGTGGAATATCTGGCAGGAAATTTACACGGATTTAACCACGTGAAAGGCACCTCCGTAAATTGGTTTAAAGTTAATGGTTATTATGGGCAAGGTGCGGCAGGAACTTGTTGCATTATGGTGCCGAGAAAATGGACGCCTAATCAAACCGTTTTAGTGGAATGGGAAGTCGATCCCGATGCATACCCTACAGATATACCCGGTGTAGCCGATCCTAACTTTAGGGCTTATATGGACAAACACAAAGCCAATTATCGCCATTACAGTAAAGTCGTTGACATTCCCGAGTATGACGAACCTTGCAGTATGGATGTCCATTTTCTCCCTTGTCAGGAAGTAAAAATTACTCTTTCTTGTCATGCGACTAATCACCCTGACTATCCCATTAAAGAGCCTAGCTTTATGGAGGAGCCAGCAGTATGTCAGAAATAAATAAAGTCGATTCGACACTTATTAATATCATAAAATTTTATCAAGATAGCAAACAAGTTATGGGTGGAGAACCCTGTTGGGCTCCACCTATGTTTCCTGATCAAGGTCGATTAACATTGACTGACCAACAAGTGAAACAAAATATAAAAAAAATTGAATACGAAGAAAATCAAAATAAATCGCACCTGGCTCAAAAAGACTCAACGCAATGTTGTAAAACCTTACATGCTAGTTTTTTCTTTGATGGTACAAATAACAATAATAAGAATGATACAGATGATGCAAATCCACCACATCCAACAAATGTGGCAAAGCTTTATCATGCCAGTTCTCCAGATATAAAAGAGGCAATGGATAAAGGATTTTATGCTTACTATTTACCTGGTGTAGGCACTCCTTTCCCTGAAATAAAAACCTATGAGTATTACAGTTCAGGATTAACTTTTGCAACAGGTGGTCTAGCTCGTATAAACTGGGCACTGATTCAAATATACAATACGTTATATCATGCAGTGACAGGTGATAAATTAACCTTATCGAAAATGCGCACATTGCAGTTAAATATGAATTCTTCGGAAAGTTATAACCCAACACGTATTTTATTTGAGCAATTTAGAACGATAAGAAATAAGATTATAAAAAATAAACCCAAGTTCGTGGCTTTAAAGTTATATATCTATGGGTTTTCTCGTGGTTCAGCGGAAGCGAGAACATTTATATATTGGGTAGATAAATTTCTCACTTATATTTATACACAAGCACCACCATTACGACCATTAATGTTTCCCAAAGGAACTATCTATGGTATCCCTGTTTCAGTTGAGTTTTTAGGGCTTTTTGATACTGTTGCAGCCGTTGGGTTAGCTAATGTTATGCCTATGTTTACCGGTCATAATGGCTGGGCTGATGGCACTCAGCAACTCCCAAAATCAGATTTAATTAAAAACTGTTATCATTTTGTGGCTGCTCATGAACAACGCCAATCCTTTGCTGTCGATTCGATACGTACACCTGAAGGAAACTATCTCCCTAATACTATAGAAGTCATTTACCCCGGAATGCACTCTGATATAGGGGGTGGCTACCCGCCTGGAGATCAAGGTAAAGCTCTGGCTGGTCATGAAGAACTTATCTCTCAAATTACTTTACATGATATGTACGCAGCCGCAATAGATGCTGGCGCACCTTTAGCATTAAGCGAAGAGTCTTTTTTATTATTACCCCCTAAACAACAAGACTATTATTTATTTAGAAAAATCAAACCAGCAACAATAGATGAATTTGAAATATCAAATTCTATAATTAATAAATTCAATATCTGGCGAGAACAAACCCTTCCCGAAATAACAATAAATCAAAAAAATAATAATATAAAATCATATATACCTAACCGTTTTATTACGGACGATATTGAAAGCGTTATTGAATGCCAACTTATTTTAATCACCGCTTGGCGTATTGGACGTTATGCATCCCCCCAAGATTCAGCAATGAATCTTACACAACAAGATTTTTTTAAAAATGCACCACAACATGCAGATATAGCAGTACAACCTTATGACTCAGAATTCAGTAAACAAGCAAGTAATGCAATAGCAAAAGAATATTGGGATGTGAATAAAAAAACAGCAGAGATTCGTGAAAAAAGAGAGAAAGAGCAAAAAAAACAAAGTGATATTAATAATTGGCAACCTTCACCTAAGCATATAGGTCCACCTTTATTTGATGCAACCAATTCAAGGGGACAATTTTGGGAAGCATCCTTAGAATTTAAAGCTGATTATGAAGATATATCTCGGCCACCTCCTTTAATTGATACAAAACACCAAAAAGTAAAAAAAGTTTGTGAATCAATGAATTATTATCATTCAGATAATCCTTATTATATACCAGATAAAAAATGCGATTCACTTCCTGAATATAGTTTTCCAGTTAGTGTGGATATTCAAGCAACTATACTACAAGAATTAGGTGGAGAAATTCAAGATTATGCATATTTAATTACATACCAAGATGAACGCAATGAATATTTGAGTCTAAAAGAAAAAAGTAAAAAATTATATTCTACTTTAAAAAGTACTTTAGTTAAAAATGATAAAGACTCTTATATAGGAAAAATAGTTGATCTGTTAGATAACCATATACATGATTCGAGAGCTTGGTTTATGCATTCTGAAAGTGGTATCAGAGAGCCTTTTAGTAGTTATTTCTTATCTCGTATGATTTATTTTGGAGAACATTGGAATAAATCTATGCAATTGATTTCCAATAATGGATTAATTTATGGTATTAAAAATATAGAAAAAATTTATTATTTTTATTATTTACCAACTTATGGATTAAAGATTTTAATAAAAGAAACAGGGAAAGATGCTGAAATAAATGATAACGAACGACCAACTCCTACAAACAATATATTATATCAAATAAAAAAAATTGATAACTTAATTCAGCAAAATAAGATACAAGAAACAAAAAATGCATTAAAAAAACAATTCACTGAAATAAATATCAATTAATACTTTTAACTCAAGGGTAAATACAGAAAGTTTGTTAATAATAAACAAACGGGATGTGTTTATATCATTCCACTATGAATTTAAAAAAAACAACTCAAGCTCTACTTAACGGACAAAATCGCTATCACCTTAATGTACAGAGTTGTGATGTTTTACTTGATGTAGAATATTTCACAGGACGCGAAGCAATAAGTGATACCTACCATTATCAAATTACTTTTACCAGCCAAGCTCAGGATTTACAACCGCAACAACTGTTGCGTCGTAGTGCGACACTTTCTTTTACTCCCACACTCAATAGCATTACAGAATTAGCAACTCAAGAGCCCATCACCAAGCAAGTTCACGGCGTTGTCACACAATTTCGGCGCCTATCTGGATCAAAAGATGAAGCCCGTTATCAATTAGTCATTGAGCCCGTATTTGCCTTATTACGCCATCAGATACGTTCTCATCGCTTTTTCCTCAATCAGTCTGTTCCTGATGTCGTTAGTCAAATTTTACGTGAGCATAATTTTAAAGATTGGGAGTTTGAATTTACACTGAAAAATGAATATCCCAAACGTGAACAAATCAACCAATATAATGAAAGTGACCGCCAATTTATTGAACGACTATTAAGCGAAGTCGGTATTTTTTATTCGTTCTATTTGCAAGATCAAACACAAACCGAAGTTATTCGTTTTGCCGATCGCCAAAGTGCTTATACCTTTGATAAAACACTGCCTTTAAATAGTCCATCAGGCATGAATGATAATCACCAAGAAAGTGTGTGGGGATTATCATTGCATCATCAAGTGGTTGAACAGAATGTCTTAACCAAGGACTACAATCATCGACAAGCACAAGATACCTTGATTTCAGCAGTAACGGATATGACACGTGGTGAAGGGGATGAAATCCATTATGGTGAAGTTTATCATTATCAGGCTCGACATCTTTCTCGCGGTGATAAACTCACCCCTGAAGCAGAAAGCGCCAACTTTTGGGCACGGCTTGATCATGAGCGCTTTTTAACTCGTCAAACGCGCTTAAAAGGCGAAAGTAATGCAGCTTTTCTCTCTCCATTACAAGTGATAACCATCACTGATAACGCAATACCTTCATCATTACCGTCTGTGTTTCAATCACCGATTTTAATCACTCGTCTACGTTTTAGTGGTGGTCGAGAAAAAGCGCTTCAAGTACGATTTAATGCGATTCCTTACAGTGAAACCCTTTGCTGGCGACCTACTGTTAAACCGCGTCCTATTATCACAGGTACACTTACCGCACGTATCACCAGTGCTAAAGATAACGATATTTATGCGCATCAAAATGAAGACGGTTTTTATTGGGTAAAATTTGATGCCGACCGTGACGAAAAACTGATGGGTTATGAGAGCATGCCAGTGCGCTTAGCAAAACCTTATGCGGGTGACACTTATGGAATGCACTTTCCATTAATTCAAGGTACTGAGGTCGCCATTGCTTTTCATGAAGGCGATCCGGACAGACCTTATATCGCCCATGCGCTTCATGATTCGCGTCATCCCGATCATATCACTGACAGAAATAACACACGTAACGTTATTCGTACTCCGGCAAATAATAAACTGCGAATGGAAGATAAGCGTGGGGAAGAACATATCAAAATCAGCACTGAGTATGGCGGTAAATCACAATTAAATTTAGGGCATATTGTTGATGCCAATCGAGATAAACGTGGCGAAGGTTTTGAATTACGCACTGACAGTTGGGGGGCAATAAGAGCAGGTAAAGGATTATTTATTAGTGCAGATAATCAAGCCAAATCAGGTGGTGAAGTGCTGGCAATGGAACCTGCAATATCGTTAGTAAAAGGGGCAATAAGTCAACTCGATGATTGTAGAGAAATTACCCAAGCACACCACAATCTCCAACCAGAAAAAGCAGGGTTAGATAATCTTTTAAAAAATACGGATAAACTAGCATCCCCTTCTATTCTAATGCATGCTCCAGAAGGAATTGGCATTATTACCAATGAAACACTTCTTATGCAAAGTATAGGAACACTCTATGCGCAATCTAAAGGTGAAATGCATTTATCTAGTACAGAGAATATAGCCACCAACGCTTACAAAAAAATCTCTATGCTATCTCAAAAAGAAGGAATACGAATTGTCTCAGGGAAAGGACCTTTTGAATTAGAATCGCATGGCGATATCTTCGAAGCGACAGCGCTTAAAGATATTACCGTACAATCAACTCAAGGCCATCTTCAATTAACCGCTAAAAAGGGTATCACACTCGGTTGTGGTGGTGGGTACATCAAAATAATGCCTGATGGACAAATTGAAATTCATACACCAAGTCGATTAAGTCTAAAAGGGCAACATATTTGGAGTGAGCCGGCAAGTGAAGATTTTCCATTACCAGATCTTCCTCAATCTGTTTGTAAAGAGTGTTTAAAGAAAGCACAAGAAAATGCTATGGGAGTCGCCATTCGTGAATAATACATTGCAAGTCCCCTCAAAAGAAATAACGACACAGTGGATAAATCAATTAAAATTAATCTCAGAAAAAACGCATCTAGATTACATTGATATTATTATTGATCAAGCAGGACTAGAGAACCCTATTGTTCCAGCGTTAATCAAAATGGATAATGAGATTAGATGGTTTTCTCTTTTCACTAATATGCCAGAAGAAGGTTTTTTGGAACAAGCCCCTCTACTTATTCGTATTGAGTGGAATAAAAGCACACACTTAATTTTAATAGAAGAGTTGTTTGAGTTACTTTATTCAGAACCTAGATTATTAATAACATCATCCCCACTTTCATTTAATATGTTATCTACTTTTTTACTTTCTCTTGCAGAAGTAGAATGGGGATTTAAATCTTGTTTACTTCGTTTTTATGATACACGCGTATTTCCAACATTAGTAAATAATATTCTAACCTCAGAACAACAAAAAAGATTTACTGATATTACTTTTATTTGGGGCTGGCTAGATAGAGATAATGATATGAGTTGGTTACTAGGAAGTTATCACCCAGAGATTGAAGATAAAAATTTTCCAATAATGCAATTTAATGATACTCAAATAAATAAAATTGGCTGTATTAGTGATGCTGAAGAACTAAGGTCATATTCTGAATTTAATAACACATCCATAACTCAAGAAGAAAATTTCAATCACTTATATAACCTTGCTATTCAAGCTAATAATAGTGACCACTTAGGCACTGTAGAGGAATATATTCGCAAACACTCTTTTAATAATTAAATTATTCATATTACTATTTTTCAAATTCACACTTAAAAAGAAAATAAAATGAAAAAGATAATTAGAGTTGGAGATACCTTAAATCCTTATGGTGGAAAAGTTATGACCGGAAGCTACTTAGCGTATGGAAAACCTATCGCTTGTATTGGTGATTCTGTTATTTGTAATAAACATGGTGAAAATCAAATTATCGAAGGAGCAAAAAACTCAATCATAAATAAAAAGGCAATTGCATTAGATGGACATCATTGCGCTTGTGGTTGTACTTTAGTAAGTTCCCTTTCTAACATCAATGTTAAATCATAAACTAATTATTTATATTCCATTATTATTTTATAATAAATAAAGTAGGTAATATGATTAAATTAAAAATAATATTATTAATTCTAGCCTATTCCTTTTTCCTTTCCGGTTGTGCCAATGCCGGTTCTTGGGGGACAAAACCGGAAAACTCCATATTGGGAGCTGGGCTTCAAGGCTATAACCACACACAATTTGAAATTTCAGGATTTTCAATTAATGAAGGTTACGGCAGTATTGGCGGCACTGTATGTTGTGTGATGATCCCCGAAAAATGGCGCCCTAATTTAATCGCACATATTCAATGGAAAAAGGTCGATACCACAAAATTCCCACCACCTCCTGATTTTGATCAAGTTGAAGCCTATAAACGCTGGAAACAACAACTCCGCGATAATACCTCGACCCACGAAGCTTGGGTACCTATTCCGCAATATGATAAAGAAGTGTGTGGGGTCGATGTCCATTTTTTACCTTGTGACGAAGTGAAAATCACCACGTCTTGCTATAGCTATGGTGATCCTAAATACCCAATTAATGAGCCTCATAATTTGAAGGAGCCCGCCGTATGTTCGAAGAAATAAAAGCAGAGCCAGTTTGGGTACCTAATCATTTCCCCGATAAAGGTCGGTTAAAATTAACTCAACAACAAATAGAACATAACTATAAAACACGAGAACAAGAGAAACGAAATCATAATTCCAGCCTTGCTAGTGTAAAAAATAACTGCTGTCGTAATTTACATATTAGTTTCTTTTTTGATGGCACCAACAATAACCGCAAAGCGGATATGAAGGCTGAGCCTAAAACCGCCACCAATATTACTCGATTATTTGAAGCCACCAATGAAGATGAAAATAATCCTAATAAAAAAGGAAGAGAGTATTTTAAATACTATATGCCTGGAGTTGGTACCGCCTTTCCTGAAATAGCAGAATATAACTTCACTAATATGGGCTTAATATTTGCAACTGGCGGAGAAAATCGTATTAATTGGGCACTATTAATGTTAGCAAACACATTAAGTGTAGCTTCTGGTAATAAGAGGTTAGAAATATCTGAATTACGTACTCACTTAAAAGATATGGCAACCCCAACATATATTCCTATTAGTGGTAAAGGGCGTCGCCGTGCCGTTATCTACTCTTTAGTTAATAAAAAAGAGATTATTGAAGGATTACAACTTAAACCTAACACATTAACGATTAAACTTTATGTTTATGGTTTCTCTCGTGGTGCGGCGGAAGCAAGAACCTTTGTTAATTGGGTGACGCAATTATTTGATACCCCAGAAGGAGCCGATAAACCTGTTCAAAAATTATGTGGTATTGATGTAAAAGTCGAATTTATCGGTATTTTAGATACCGTCCCCTCTGTGGGTATAGTGCATTTGGCTCCTTTCTTTTCGGGTCATATGGATTGGGCAAATGGCACTCAACAACTCCCTAATGAAAGGCAATTTCCTCGTTTTATTAAATGTTGTCGTCATTTTGTTTCTGCCCATGAACAACGTTTTTGTTTTCCATTAGACACAATAAGACGTCCTTATGTTTGGGATAATAAAGATAATAAACATGGTTATTATCCTAAAATACCTGATATTGAAGAAGTGGTTTACCCCGGTGTTCACTCTGATATTGGCGGGGGGTATTTGGTCGGTGATCAGGGCAAGGCATTTGAAGACCCTTCCATGTTAGTTTCACAAATCGTCTTACATGATCTTTATCTTTCAGCATTTCTTACAGGAGCACCATTAAATATTACTGGTACTTCACCTAAAAATAGTAGTGGGAAAGTAATGTGTAATAACATTACGAGAGAGATCTATGAACTTTTTGAAATCAACCCAATTCTAATTCAACGTTTTAATGCTTGGCGAAAAATTACATTAGGGTTACCACCAGTGGCTACTACTCATTTCTCAGGAAGCTTCAATGCTTGCCGTGCAAATATGTCATTAGAAAAAATCGTCGAAAAGCAGATGGCATGGATGACGGCTTGGCGTATTGATAGATATGCCGATATGAATCTTTTTAATCAAGATTTTTATAAAAATGCAGTCCAGCATGGCACTGAAAAGATAAAGACAGATAGAGAACAATGGAATAAACAAAAAGATGAGAAAGAAGAACAACAAAAAGAAAAAATAAAAAATGGTACAGACACCATATCACCAGGAAATCTTGTAGGACCTCGTATTTATGAACCCATGCTGGGGAAAACACAATTAAGAGAAGGCGCTGAAGAATTTAAAGCGGACTATTATGATGAACGAAGAGAAGTCCGAAATTGGAAACAATTTTCTGTCGATAACTTACTAACGAATATAATGTGCTTATTAAATACTGATGATGAAAAAGCCGAATATTTTTATATGAAAAAAAGTGGTGATGATATTTATAAAAAAGGTGATGGATTTCCTCTATTTAAAAAAAACAATACGCCAGATCCCGAGGAATTATTAACAAGAGATTTATTTGATAACCAATTTCATGATTCTCGTGCTTGGTTTATGCATGATGCATTACAATCTAGAGAACCTTGGGCAAGCTATTTTAGCTATCGAATGATTTATGCGGGCAGTGAAACTAATAAATTTTTATCACCTGTTGCAATTGCCGGAAAAATCATTGGTGTTGCCACATTTATTGGCGGTATGGCGTATGTAGTTAAACAAAAGAATATTAAAAATGTATTAGGTGCTTTTGCCGGCACATTAGGCGTTATGTCAATGGAATATGAAGTGGTAAATGCGGTAACTGGATTAGCATTACCTATTAATCCAGAGGATGTTAAACCGACTAAAAATGCAGGGCCTGTACAATCAATTGCTGTAGCCCAATCAGTTATTGAGCAAACACAAGGTGTTATTAATAGTTTGACTCAAGTTATTGATACAAAAAAAATCTTACAGATTGCTTAAATTATTATTAACAACCCTATTTATTTAAATTCTATCTTTAAAAAATCAGGAGATTTTTCGTGAGATACCCTCCGCGTTACCCTGAGTTTTCACAAGATAAACCAATAAATTGGAAAAAGTTATTAAAATGGATGCTTATCCTTATTGGTTTATCTTTATTTGTTACCAATGTTATTTCATCAAACAGTAAAGTAGAAAATAAATATTTTATTTTAATATCCAGCATTTTCATTCCCATTTTTATTTCATCATTTTTATTTTTAATTTATCTTTTTTTAAAAACATTAAATAATCACAACAATAACTTATTTAAAAAACAATTCGATGATGATAATAAAAAATGGTGGTTATACCATAGTGCTTCAATCCCCATAAAAGACGCAATTATTATCGGCTCTCTTGGTGAGAATCAACATAAATGGCATCAAGTTTTAAAAATTAGACCTGTTTCACCACTTCCTATAATAGAAGATGGTCAAGAGCGCATTCCTTGCTCTGCACTTATCGGAAATAAAAAAAATAGAGAAGAAATGATGGCTAAATTACTGGCAGATCATTTTATAAATGGAGAAGAAAACAACATAGACAATATTAAAATCGATAATATTTATTGGAAAGGGAGTCAATCCAGCCTAAATAAATTTATTGAGCATCTAAAAAGTCACCATATTTTACCACCACTAAAAACTATATTTATTGACTCAGTAAACACATTAGATACCATTATTGATAATTATTATCTTCACTATAAAGCTAAGTATTATAACCTTGTTGGTGGTTCTAATATTTTTGATGACATCAATACAGGTAGATTGGCTGAAACCGGTTTTTTATGGACAATATTTCCAAATAAAGATGCTTACTATTTACATCGTTGTGAAGTATCAAATAATGAAAACACTAATGAGTTAGCATCTCAAATAATGAAATATTCAGGGATAGAAAACTCACCAGAAGTAAATATATCGATTGATACTCAAGCATCTTATTCTTTTTTATCAACACAACTCTATTCAGCCGATAATATCGTACAAGATTACTTTGGTAACAGTAGTTGCTCATCACCATTTTTAGCTATTTCATTTTCTGTTCTACATTGTATGAATAACGACATTAGTAGCTGTGGATGGATTTCAGGATATTATAACAATCAATATATAGCAGGGGTTATTCATAAAGATGAAAATCAATGATAAGCTTTCTTCAACTCGGGATTTATTTATTATTTATACTGTTATTCTTACAATATCCCTTTTTACATTAAGTATACTTTATTATCTTTTTGGTAATGAGATCTTAGAAACAGATTACTCCCCTAAAGAAATTATATTTTTTACTTTTTCCAGTTGGATAGCTTTATTATTAGCTTTTCCATTTTTTATTTATGGATGGAAGAAAGTTATTCCATTACTCAGTAAACCTTTCTTATATAATACAAAAACATTACCAGAAATAAACAAACAAAATAATTCATTTATTGATGATATATTTAAACAATATGGTCATCGTAATTCAAAAAATTTAATACGCATACTCCTTATCGGCACGCCCCTTTCTGTCGAAAAACACACCCCTAACCTAACAACAGATATCTGGCAAGAAAACAATGGCACGTTGCTTATTTATGGTGGCGATATCAATCAAAGTATTGATGAAAGTTTAATTCAAGATTTAAAACAACTGCGCCACCGTCGTCCACTTGATGGGGTTATTTGGGTGTCAGAAAATAGCTTATCGCAACAACCACTGGGTTATTCCTTATTTAACCACTTGAATCCAATCAATACAGACACAGCAAGCCGTTATTTCCACCAGCTATTTCGCCAATTACGCTGGCAAGCCCCCATTTGGCTTTGGAATATCAGTAATAACGGTGAAATAACGACAAATGAAACGCCCACAGTGCTTTATTCAGTGCCTTTAAAAGCCACTTCTGAAATACTTTCTAATAACTTAAAAACGCTTTTGCCTGCATTAGTGGAACAAGGCACACAGGCGGTCTTACACAATCACACACACACCTATTTACTGGCTTTAGCCCGTTTTTTACAGCATGAAGGCAGTGAAAAACTCGCGAATAACTTGGCTCCGCTTTTATCGGGTTATCGCTCATTACCTTTTGCGGGAGTGCTCTTTAGTACACCTATTTACGATAATACGTCTGCAACTTTATCACTAAATAATCAATGGACTTCAGATCCCCATTGGAAAGCACTGCTTACAGCAAATTCACAATTACCCTCTGAATTAAAAGCATCCCCTTTAGGTCTAAATTCAAAACGGATTTTGCAATATACCGTTGCCACTGCCATGACACTGTGGGGAGTTGGCATGGTGGTTTCTTATTTTATGAATCGCCAATTAATTACCCAAAGCCAACAACAAGCACAGCTGGCAACAGACAATCATCAATCTGAATTTGCCCGCTTACAGGCTCAATATGGCTTACAACAAACATTGGGTTTATTGAGTTATCGCGAAAAAACGTCTGTTCCATTTTGGCTACGCTTTGGTCTAAGCTGTAATAACCAATTACTCAGCCACTTATGGCCTGTTTATAGTCAATCCATGTTGCCGTTATTACGTGATTCAACCCAACAGCATCTTGAAAATTATCTTCACGCGTTTATGCAGTTTCCGCCTGAAAGCGCAGAACGCATTGAAGGTGCTCAATCCGCTTATCAAGCATTAAAAGCGTATTTAATGATGAGTGATCCAACGCGCATCGAACCCACTTTTTTTACCGAAAGTGCATTAAGTATTTGGCCTGAATATAACGGATTAAAAGAAGGGGAATGGCAGACATTAGGCACAGAACTATTAACCTTCTATGCTGCTCAATTACCTTATCACAATGAATGGACAATCAAGCCTAATCGTAATTTAGTCGCTGGAAGCCGAACTATTCTTATACGCCAAATTGGTCAACGCAATGGCGAGTCCGCACTTTACCAAAAAATATTACAACAAGCTCAGCATAACTTTGCGGATATAACATTAAATGATATGACGGGGGATACCGATGTCAGTTTCTTACTCAGCACCTCTGAAACCATACCCGGTATTTTTACACGTAAAGCTTGGGAAGAATCGATTGAACCTGCGATCAAAAAAGCCGTTCATGAAAGGCGAGAAGAAATAGATTGGGTATTAAGTGACACACAAAAAGAAACTGATATTGATATCTCACCTGAAAAATTGCAACAAAATCTCACTGAGCGTTATTTTAATGATTTTTCAGGAAGTTGGTTAAGCTTCCTTAATGGTTTGCAGTGGCGAGAAACGCAAAGTCTCTCAGATACCATTGATCAACTCACATTAATGAGCGATGTCAGACAATCTCCCATTATTGCGCTGATGAATACGCTTTCTTATCAAGGTAAAACAGGCCGCCAACAAGAAAAATTAGCAGACTCTTTTGTTAACTCAGCTAAGGATTTATTAAGCAAAGAGCAACAACCTGTAATTAGCCAAAAAGCAGAATTTACCGGCCCTCTAGAGCCTGTTTTTGCCCCGATACTGGCCTTTACTGATCCACAATCTTCAGCACAAAATAGTGATGCATTAAGCTTACAAGCTTATCTCACACGCGTGACAAGAGTTCGCTTAAAACTCCAACAAGTTGTTAATGCCCCTGATCCACAAGCGATGTCTCAAGCCTTAGCTCGAAGTGTTTTTGAAGGAAAAACAGTCGATTTATCAGAAACGCAAGATTACGGTAGCTTAATCGCCGCAAGCTTTGGTCAAGAATGGAACAGCTTTGGAAAAACACTGCTTGTACAACCCCTATCTCAGGCATGGCAACAGTTATTAGCGCCAACTTCACAGGGTATCAACACCCAATGGCGAAATGCGATTGTTAATGATTGGAATAGCGCGTTTGGTGGTCGCTATCCACTCAAAAATACGCAAAGTGACATCTCACTTCCTTTAATGGCGCAATATTTACGCCCTGATAATGGTCGTATCCAACGTTTTCTTGAGACTCACCTTAACGGTGTTTTACATAAAGAAGGGACACACTGGGTACCCGATACCACCAATGCTCAAGGCTTAACCTTTAATCCTGAGTTCTTAAAAGCATTAGATAAACTAAGCTACTTAGGGGATGTGGTTTTTGCGAATGGTGAAGCACGACTTTATTTTGAATTACGTCCAGGTACATCACCCGATATTATGCAAACCCATCTAATGATAGATAAACAGTCGCTTATCTATGATAACCAACAACCGCAATGGCAACGTTTTGTTTGGCCGGCGGATACCGTTACCTCTGGCGCATCACTCAGTTGGATCACAACCAATACAGGCACACGTATTTATGGTGATTATCGCGGTGTTTGGGGCATTATTCGTTTATTGGAGGATGCCAATATTACCCCTTATGCCGGTAGCACCAGCAGTTATTCTGTCCGTTGGAAAACCTTAAATGGTCAGTCACTCAATTACACCTTAAGAACAGAAATGGGTGATGGCCCCATCGCACTTTTGCAACTGCGCAATTTCGTTTTACCGGAAAAGATCTTTTTGGATTAACCTACTATCTCAAAAGGAAATATGCTCACTATGTCCTTATTGGATACCTTAATCTCATCATGCTTTGCTGATGATACAAACAAAGCACAACAACTTGCTCAGCAACAAATCACTTTATGGGATCGTTGGCTATTACCGATTACTCCTAATCAACCTGTGGGTGATGATCCCAGTTATGAAGATGACTTTGAGCGAATGAAAGAAGAAGTTAATAAGCTCTCTGGTGCCGATACAGAGCTAATTTGCTTACTTGCTGAAAAGTTACTGCTCAATTCCTGCAAAGATGTACGCGTTGTCACTTATTATATTTGGGCTCGCTTGCACAAAGAAGGTGAACATGGGCTTGCCGATTCTTTAGGGCTTTTAAGTGGATTGCTTATTCGCTATCGCGATACGTTATTACCTAGCCGAGCCACTAGTCGAAAATCTGCTTTAGAGTGGTTATCAGGTCAGCGCGTTTTAGATAGCTTATCGCTTTATCCTGAAGTTGATCGTCATGAGTTCTCTCGTATTATCGCCTTATTAGCCACCATTGAAACGGAGCTTGAGACATGGAATGAAGCTGAAAAGCCACAACTTACGGGATTACATCAAGCTCTCGAAAAACGCCTTGCTCAATCTGGAGGGGCAAGTTCATTAGTACCACAAAATATCAGCCGAAATGAACCTACTTATAACTCGTCTTCAATGTCTTCTTCTTTGTCACAAAGTACGCCAATAGAGACAATACAATCCGGTCGTGAATTATTAGATCAATCTAAAATGCTTGCTAACTACTTACGAAATCAACCTAGCGGTTGGTTAGCAGGGCATAGATTAATGAAAGTGGTGAGATGGGATACGCTTCATCAACTTCCACCACAAGATCAGCAAGGTTGTACTCGCCTTTCTCCGCCAAGAACCGATGCAAGGGCACAACTTAAGCGCCTCTATTTACAACAAAGTTGGGGTGAACTGGCAGAGCAAGCTGATAAGCTTTTTGCAGAAGGTGTTAACCATTTTTGGTTAGATGTGCAATGGTATCTCTATCAAGCACTCAGTAAGTCACCAGCACCTTGGAATGCATGGTCTGATATTATAAAAAACGATTTAAAACAATTTCTTACCCGTCTTCCTGATTTAGAGAAATTATCATGGGAAGATGGTACGCCATTTGCCGATGAAGTAACATTAAGTTGGATAAAACAACATGTTATGGAAGAAAATTTTGATGCCATGCAAGGACTATCAAATAGTGACTCTCATCAATCTGACGATGAGCCAATATTGGCATTAGAAACCGAAGCTATCACACAAGCGGATAATGAAGGTATAGAAGTTGCGCTAAAATGGCTACAACATCGCCCTGATATCAGCACTTCAAGACAAAAATGGTTATTAACCCTCATTATGGCGCGAGTGGCAGAACAATTTGCTCGCCACGATCTGGCATTAAATTTATTACGTGAGCTCGATAAAAAAGCACTTTCTATGTCATTAACACAATGGGAACCTGATTATATTTTTGAAGTGAAAGCACGACAACTTCATCTTTTCCGAGCAAAAATTCAACGTAACACCTCAGATAAACCCCGTATAGAACAACAGATGGAGCTGTTACTCAGCGAATTAACAGCTATCGATCCCGTTCGCTCTGCAATTTTATATTCCTAATCTTTTACTCAACAAATCAAGGTATCAAATTAATGGATGATTTAACCCTTCGCTATTTTGATGCAGAAATGCGCTATCTTAGAGAAGCCGCCAAAGAGTTTGCACAAGCACATCCTGATAGAGCTGCAATGCTCGATTTAGATAAAGCAGGCACACCCGATCCTTTTGTTGAACGTTTATTTGAAGGCTTTGCTTTCTCAATGGGACAATTAAGACAAAAAATTGATGATGACTTACCTGAGTTAACAGAAGGTCTTGTCAGTTTATTGTGGCCTCATTATTTACAGACAATCCCTTCATTATCCATTGTTGAATTAGCCCCTGATATTCAAAAAATGAAAATGACGGATAAAATACCTGCTCAATTTGAGGTTCTTTCTCGCCCTATCGGCCCTAAAAAAACGATTTGTCACTATAGAACAACTCAAGATTTAACACTTAATCCAATAAAAATTGTTGCTGTAAATTTAACTACCGAACCCGATGGGCGTTCAACTATCCGGTTGAAATTTAAATGTAGTGAAATGATTAATTGGCCTGAAGTGCGCCTTCATACGCTTTCATTTTATTTATCTGGCGATATTCCGACAACCAATGCACTGCATTTAGCATTAACGAAACAAGTTACAAAAACCTATCTAAAACTCCCTCAATCAAAAGATAGAATTGCAATCCCTCTCTATTTTTCACCGGGAGGATTTAAGAATACAGACACTCTCTGGCCTAAAGGAGATACCACATTTAGTGGCTATCAATTATTACTCGAATATTTTTCTTTTCGTGAAAAGTTTATGTTTATTTCACTTAATGGATTAGATGATATTCATTTTCCTGAAGAAACATCTGAGTTTGAATTAGATATTGTTCTCAATACATTGTGGGATAACTCTCTTACATTAAATGAGGAAAATATACGTTTACATTGCGTACCCGTTATCAACCTTTTTAATATAGAAGCCGATCCACTGACTGTTAATGGATTGGAAAGCGAATATTTATTACGACCGCGTCGTGTTCAAGATGGACATACTGAAATCTATAGTGTTGATAGCGTACATGGCTCTCAACGTACAAATGAGGCGGTTTATGTACCCTTTACCAGCTTTCGCCATCGTGGTGGTATGTTACGACATAATGCTCCTGAACGTTATTATCATACCCGAGTGAAACGTGGTGTTACGGGTCTTCATGATACTTGGCTTATATTAGGAGGAGAACAACAACAAATTGATTTAGTAACTCAGACAGAAACCCTGTCATTGCAACTCACAGGCACCAATGGACAATTACCTCGCAAAGCATTGCAAAGCACCTTACTTGATAGAACAGAACAAACCTTACAGATCCCATTAGTTGTATGTAATTTGTGTAAGCCAACACTTCCTCTTTACCCTCCTTCAGAAGATCGTTTCCACTGGCGAGTGCTAAGCCACTTAGGTTCTAGCTTTCTTAACATGATGGATAATGCTGAAGTGCTACGAGGTACCCTCGCACTTTATGATTGGCGAGATGATGATATGAACCACAGAAAACTCGATGCCATTATTCATGTCGAACATCATTTAATTGAACGCTTTGAGAAAGGTTTTTTACAACGAGGTATTGATATCGAAGTCACGATTGATAGCAATGGTTTTAATGGTGAAGGTGATATTCATTTATTTGGTGAAATGCTTAATCGTTTTTTTGCACTTTATGCTGATGTTCATCTTTTTAATCAATTAACACTGATTATTTTACCAACAGGAAAACGAATTCAATGGAAAGAAAGCCACAACCCACAGCTGCCCCGTTAATTCAGATGTTAGGCGATAAATTACCTTATGTGAATTTCTATCGCTTTTGCCAATTACTTGAAAAATCCAGTCCCGAATTACCTGAATTAGGAAGTTCCCCTGATCCGAAAACTGATCCTATTAGATTTCGCCCACATCGTGGCATGGGTTTTCCTGTCACAGAGATCAAAGGAACTGATCCCTTAGATAAATACCGAAAAAGTACAATACCAAGTTTATATACTACATTTTTGGGGCTTTATGGTATCACCTCTCCACTCCCAACATCTTACCTTGACGATATTGCACAATACCGCGATGGCACAGATTCACTCACTGACTTTTTAGATATTTTTAACCATCGTCTTACCACTCAGTTTTATCGGATCTGGCGCAAATATTCTTATCCTGCGACTTTTGGAGAAGGAGGATCAGATAAAACATCGCAATATCTTTATGGCTTAATTGGTTTAGGTATCCCAAGTTGTGCTAATCATGTGCAATCACCTTTATCTCGCTTTTTAGCGCTATTAGGGATCTTACGTTTACCAACACGTACAGCTGAAGGCATTAGCGCATTAGTAAAATTATTAGCACCATCAACAAAAGCCAGCATTACACCTCATGATCCTCGAAGAATTGCACTCAACACTCTCACAATCATGTCGTGCTCACAACCTATAACATTAGAAAATAAACCTGTTTTAGGTCGCTATGCTATTGATGTAAATAGCCAAGTATTAATAAAACTACACACTGAAAATAAGGAAGAAGCAAAAGGTTGGTTACCTGATGGCAGCATTTATCAGGATTTTATGGCATTACTTCGCGTTTATTTGGGATCAAGAGTTAATGCGCGACTACGTTTAACATTACCTAGATATTTATTACCTGATGCAACATTGAGCACATCTAAAAATCAAGGGGTACAGTTAGGTAGAACCGCCGTCATGCGGCCTCATAACCAGATTGAAAAAACGCTATCTACATCTTTTATCACCATTGGACTTGGCCTTTATCAATATCTAACACCCCGCACTCAACATTATAAAAGTGATGAATATGGCAATTATCAATTTTAAATCGCAAACATTTCTTTCTTTCCCTCTCCGATTAGCACTGTTATTTATATTAACGTTTGCAATCGCAGGTTGTGGTTTAACTCAAACCATCAGTGATGGCACAGTCTCTTTAACTAAATCTATTTTTTATAAACAAATCAAAATATTGCATTTGGATTTTACCGCAAGAGAAGCACTTAATACTGATGATAATGGTTCATCACTTTCCGTTATTGTTAGAGTATTTCAACTAAAATCAGCAGATACTTTTAATGATAGCGATTATTTATCACTGTTTAATCAAAATAACGATGTTTTAACATCTTCTTTATTAGCGCAAAAAGATTTACGTATTCGCCCTGGTGAATCTATTTCTCTCGATATGCCAATGGAAAAAGAAACTGAATTTGTCGCTATTGCCACAATGTTTCATACACCTGATGAAGCTAAAAATAGCTGGCGGATTGTTATTCCTAAAAACGAATTCGATCCAGATAAAGCGCGTAAAATTGTGCTTACTGAAAATACACTAACATTACAACCTTTGGATAAAAAATAACGATGCCACAACCCTCTCTCTATGAAATGCTAACGGGTTATTTTTCGGGTGGATTAGCAGTTGATTCTATATCAGAAGAAGATCAGGTTATTCTTTCTGTCATGGATAATATTCATAGAATATTAAATTCACGAGCAGGAACACTAAAACATCTGCCTGATTATGGTTTACCTGATATGAGTAAAATAATTCAAGGACTACCGGGAAGTTCACATAAAGTCATGTCTATATTATCAACAACATTACTAAAATATGAACCTAGAATAAAATCAGTCACACTAAGTATATTACCTGAAAATGAATTTGGAAAATTATGTTATTCTTTAGATATTGAATTACATGAAAGAGGACTTATACGCTATGGTACTGAATTTTCACCTGATGGAAGAATATTTCTTCACCATTTAAAAAAGCAATTTTATTTATCATGATATTATTTTCTTCTACTTATTCTTAATTTTTATTTAGATTTATTTTTATATTTTTTTAGACCTTAAATTAACTTGAGGCAACTATGAATTCTTACTTAGATTCACTTTCAATTGGAGGTGATCCTCGTGTATTTAATCAATTTCTTGCTATTAAAGAAGAACTTGATAAACGTTTTCATCCAGCGCGCCCAGATATTAATTGGCAATATGTCCATGAATTGTGTATTTCTTTATTTAATCAAAATGGTGTCGATCTTCAAACTGCTTCTTGGTTTGTTATATGCCACCAGAATCAAGCTGGACTTGATGGTTTAAATGAAGGACTTTACCTTACTCATAGAATATTGACTCAACATTGGCAAACACTATGGCCAGTGCAAACACATACTCGTATCAATATTCTTTCGTCCTTAAGCCAACAGATAGTTTCTGGTATTCGTGGAACTGCTTTTGTTTATTCTGACTTGTCTATCCTTTATCAAATTGAAGAGTTATTAAAGAGTATCAATCATCATCTTCAAATATTAGAAATTAAGCATCTTGTTCAATTTGATTATCTAGAGAACTTAATTATTGCTCAAGCTAGGCAATTAGAGAATGCAGACACATTAGATAGCAATTTTAATCCTCCCGAGTTATCCTCTACTATCAATAAAGAAAATGAGATCCCTGCTCAAATTATCGATACAACTTTATCTGCATCATCTACGCCCCTTAATACTAATGAAAGCATTACGTCACCAAAAACCTATATATCCTCCTCCATTTCATTACAGCCTCCCGTAAAAAAGATATATCGACAGGAGCTATGGCGAGGTATTTTAATTGGCACATTAACCAGTAGTTTATTTTTTGTTATCCTATTTTATTTTTGGTTAGCTGAATTAAAAAACAATAATCTAATTGATGCTTTTCCTTATATTCCAACCATTAATGCTCACGCAGGCTCTCTTATTGAACAACAAACTGCAAATGGTAAAAATATAACAAAGACACTCAATACTGAGCAGATTAGCGTGATACAACAACGTTTAGATGAACTCACATTACTTTCTCCCACATGGGCTCAAAGTTATGGTCTCGAAGTCATCAGCTATTTGAACGAGCAGTATGAAGATAATCCAGAGCTTTTATCGTTTACACTACTTTGGAAAAATAACCTAAAAATAAATGCCACCACTGATGAACAAATCAATCAATGGTCAAAAGGTATGACTGAACTCGATAAATTAAGCCAAAGATTAGATAACTTTGATGGTAATCCTAAAAATTACATTACAGGCTCTGAATTAAAATCTATCATTTTCAAAGCTCGCCAACATTTCAATCAAGCTAAACCTTTAGAAGAAGAGTTACGCTTACTTGAAAAACAACCAATACAAAATGCAATTTCAGACTATGAGTATCAACAAATAGATAATCATTTTAAACAATTATTAAATCGATATTCGTTATTACGTTCTAAATAAAGAAATACATGTATTTAATAAGGAATTTAATATTTATTAGTATGGTTATTTTATTAAGTGGTTGTATTATGGGTTCACCTTATGGAGGAGCTATCTTTGTTGGCTCTATAGATTTAATTAGAATAACATTAGAATCCAAAGATGAAAAAATTATAAAATCGACAAAATCACCTATTATTAATTTAAATTTAAAAACTCAAAAACATCATAATTACACTATTTTTTATAATGATAGCAATATCCATTAAAAAGTAACGAGTTATTACAGAGCAGCCTTTAAATTAAAATAAAAAAATAAGATAATAATAAAATCACGCGATAAAGCCATAAATAAATGACATTATTAAATCGTCATATAATGAAAAAAAAGAATAATCCTCATTAAATTCAAGAAAAAACAAGTAAAACTACGTATATCTAATAACTAAAGCAACAAATCAATGAATAAGATTTATCTTTATTAAAAATACGTATTAATAAGATATATCTTACTTACATTCTGTTTCAATTACCAACACTAATAAATATTAATTTTTAATAAACTAATTGTAATAAGTTTTGTTAATTATTTAGATTGTAAGGTGTTTAAATGAATATAAAAATGTTTGTTATTTCATTGTCATTAGTTTCTTTTGGCGCACAAGCATTGATTATTAATGAAAATAATCCACCCAAGTATCAATCTTTTAAATCAAATTATTCTGATATGATTGAGTTGGCTAATAAATCACGTTTACCACATCGAGTATTCTATACGTCACCAAGTACAGGTAGAAATGCACTATGGTTTGATGCTGTTAAACAGGGTGATTTAAATGAAGTCAAAAAGATGCTTGCCAATGGTCAAAATATTGAAGCGAAAGACACGGGAAGTTTAGAGCAAACAGCTCTGGGATGGGCTGCGTTTATTGGTGACGAAGAGATGGTTGATTACCTTATCTCTCAAGGCGCGAACCTTTGGGCTACAGATAAAGACGATGTTTATAATGTTTTTAAATCAGCAGTATTAGGAAATAATGTCAATGTGGTAAAAAAAATTCATGACCTAATGAGAAGTGATATTGAACTCAATAACCAAAGAGTAGAGAGCGATGGTGAAACATTTATTATGATTGCAGCCAGTAATAATCGCCTTGATACCGTAGAATACCTTATTTCTGAAGGTGCCGATGTTAACCTAGTGACGACAACGCAAGATAAGTCATTATTTTCTTATAATCACAGTGCGTTAAGCTATGCTTGTCAAAATAATCTTAAAGATATGCAGAGACTATTGATTAAAAACGGTGCTATAAATCATATAACAGGTACAACACTCTGCCATTAAATACACAAAAGCCATCCAATAATAAGATGGCTTTTGTGTTATTAGTTATTGAGTTTTGAAAAATAGAATTTTAATTAAAACAACTAAAAAATGACTCAATATATTTATCAGAACTCAATATCAACAAGTAATATATCCGTGTTATTTTGAAACCACTTTCTTCTTTCTAAATATAACTATTTCACTTGGTTGAGTTATCGACTGCTTATCCTCAAAAACCATAAAGTCTGTTTTCTTAGCCTCTAAGATAAGACTTTGTGGTGTAACACCAAGTACATAAGAAATATTAATCAATTGATCTACTGTTATTTTTAAATGTCCATCCTCTAATTGAGAATAATGTAGCATACTTATACCCAACCGTTCAGACATCTCATTTTCTGTTATTTTCAATTGTTTTCTTATCATTTTTATTCTATTTCCAACTTTGGTGTTAATCATCCTTTTACTCTCCTTCTTTCATTAGATGATTACATCGATAACGCACCGAATTATAGTTTATAAACTATCAAACCATAAACTGAAAATACTTAACTATTTGTTATTGAATAACCGTAACATTACTTATATTCACTAATTCTGTTAATAAGGTTATTCCGATATTTTAAATTTAAAATACTTTACGTTTCTATATGTTATTTTAAAAAAAATCAGATTTAGATTAATACCATGGTATTAAATATCAAAAATGTAATCTATAGATATCAACAAGTTAACTAATTTTTAGTTATGATTTTATAGAAGAAGAGAAAATTATTTCAAATAAAAAAATGGATACAATCAATAATTTTATTGATAATTATATTTATCGTTAATTCACAAACAATAAATTTTATAAAAATATACCTTGGTTATTATTTTTATAACTATAAATTTATGCCTATTTCGTTTCCAATCACATTTATAATGACTATTATATCTTCCCATGAAATATCTATTCATTTAAAATTTTATATAAATAACTTCATTAAAACCTTAAAGAAAAGAAAATATAAAAAATTACAAAAAGAATATTGTTATAATATTAAATAAAAATTTAAATT
>NZ_NGVR01000012.1 GCF_002777965.1 Proteus columbae
CCTTTTCCAACAACGTTTACAAGATTACACCAACCAATCTGACTTTGGCACTGGCGGTAAATATACCCGAGCTATTCAAGCCATTACCGCATTCACACAAGGCATAATGGGTAACAATATTGTCACGGCGATTGCCAATGGCTCAGCACCTTATCTTGCCAATGAAGTAAAAAAACAAATCCAAGGCAACAGTGTTGAAAGTGATATTCAGCGCACCCTTGCTCACGGTTTAGTGAATGCGGGTCTTGCACTGGCAAAAGGCGAAAATGCGATGGCACAAGCCACGGGTGCGATGACAGGCGAAACGGTGGGTATTTTATCGCATTCACTTTATGGCAAAACCCCCGAAGAACTGACTGAGACTGAAAAGCAAAATATAAGTGCATGGGCAACGTTAGCTTCAGGCATTGCTGGCGGTTTAATCAGTGATAATAGCGTAGGAGTCGCCAATGCAGCCCAAGCCGGGAAAGTGGTGGTTGAGAATAACTCATTATCCAACAAAGATGTTTTAGATTTAAGGAAAGAGTTAATTAAAGCAACAGAAAGCGGAGCGGATAAAGATAAGATATTTGACCAGTTCAGCGAGCTTAGTAAACAGCGGCGAGCGAAAGCTGTAGAGGCAGCGAAAGAAGGTGAAATTTTTGAATCGCTGGAGACGTGGGGAGAACTCCTTACTGGTGTAGATCAAGCGGACTCCTTAAAATGGATTACATGGGTAGACTCATTAAGTGCTGAAGATCGAAAAGAATTAGTTAATCTTGTTAAATATGAAAATGATTTAACAGCGGCGGCAATTTTTAATGCAGCACCTCCAGATGTCAAGATTGCGTTATGGGGTAAAGAAGGGCTTTTGATAGCATAGGGATAACAGGAGCAGGTAAGAACACGGGAATTACGGTTATATCAACAGCTATTAAAGGAAATACAGCCAAAGATTTTGAAAGTAAACCCTCTGTTAATGCATCAATAAAAGACAATGAGCCGAAAGTTATTATAGTTGATAAAAATAAATATACAGAAACTGCTAAGCATATTGAATATGCTCAAAAATCAGGTCATCCCAATATACTGACAGTAGATCGTGATGGTGCAGCCAAAAGAAGAAGAGAGTCATTAAAGAATATAGACCCAGCTAAAGGTTCTGATCGTGATGAATATCCTCCTGCTATGTTTAAAGAGGGTGGTACAGGCGCGTCAGTTAGATTAATCTCACCATCTGATAATAGAGGCGCTGGTTCGTGCATTGGTCACCAATGCCGTGAGCTACCTGATGGTACAGTTGTTATTATAAAATTAGATGAATCATCTGGAAAACAAGAAAAAGATAGAGGGAAATAAGAATGGGGTTTTTTATAGACAAATTATTATCAGTTTGTAGTGATGACATCTCGCCTAATCAATTGAAAAAAAATATTGAATCAAATTATGGGCAATCATTAATAGACCAACTAGTTTTTTTGCTAGAGAAAAAGAACGGTTTTTATGGATTTGAATCAGCATTACATTTATTTCCATATGAAAGTATAGGTAAGGAAGTCGGTGTAATTGATTGGAATAATAACGGATTGTGGATCTCTGCATATAAGGATATGGCTCTAGAAGCATTTTTTTTTGCAGAAGATATTTTTGGAAACCAGTTCTGTATTAAAGGTGATCTGATTCAAGTTTTTGATCCAGAGACAGGTTCATTTAGTGAGTTGGCGGGAAGTTTTGAGGAGTGGAGTAAAGCAATTTTAGATGATTATAATTTTTTAACTGGGTATTCATTAGCTAATCAATGGCAAAATATTTATGGAAAAATTCCATCAATGCATAGGCTAATTCCTAAGGTTCCATTTGTTTTAGGTGGGGAATATACATTAGAAAATTTATATCTATCAAATTCTATAGATGCGATGAAGTTTAGAGCGCATCTTGCCTTACAAATTAGAAATATTCCAGATGGTACAGGAATTTCTATTGATACGAGAAACTAGTTCTTGATAGTAATTCCAGTTCCACACAGAAGCCTTTTGAGTTGATTTATTATTTCTCCACCAGTTGAATAAATAGTTATTCGACTGGGAGAATGAACTGAATTTCAGTGTAAATCTGAGTTCTCCCAGCGAAATTGCAGTTATGATTTTGGTCTACCACAATCACCAGATACAACGCGAGATATCACATTACAATCAGCACAAAATCAAGAGTCGATAGACAGCAAAAACAGCAACAAAAGTGCGTCTGTCGGTGTAGGCGTCACGGTGGGCTCGGGGGGAGTTGGGGTTAATATTAATGCCAATGGTAGTCGAGCGAAAGGATTTGAAGATGGCGATCATACCTATTACACCAATAGCACATTAAATGTAGGGCAAACGCTCACATTACAAAGCGGTCAAGATACAACCTTAAAAGGCGCTCAAGCGCAAGGTGATAAAGTTATTGCTAAGGTGGGCGGTGATTTACATCTTGAAAGCCAGCAAGCGATTGATGATTACAAATCGAAGCAATCGAGTGAAAGTGCAGGTGGTAGTGTCAATGTAATGGGCACACCGGGAGGCTCGGCAAATATTTCGTTTAGTCGCGATAAAATGGACAGCAAATACCGCTCAGTGGAAGAGCAAACGGGCTTATTTGCGGGCAATCAAGGATTTGATATTACTGTGGGTAAACATACCCAGCTTGATGGTGCGGTGATCCGCAGTAAAGCCGATGCAGAAAATAACCAGTTAGATACGGGTACATTAGGCTTTAATGATATCCATAATTACGCAGAATATAAAGTTGAGCATCAATCGGGTAGTGTAAGTACTTCAGGGGGCGTTGAAGGTAATCTGCTAGCGAATATGGGGCATGCATTAGCCATGGCAGGCAACCATAGCGATAGTGCGGAAAACACCACCCAATCTGCGGTATCACAAGGCACATGGACAATACGTGATAGCAATAATCAACAGCAAGATATTGCGCAATTAAGCCAAGATACTGATAACGCCCACAGCATATTAAATAAAATCTTCGATAAAGAGAAAGAACAAAATCGCCAACAGAAACAGCAGNAGCAATAATCAACAGCAAGATATTGCGCAATTAAGCCAAGATACTGATAACGCCCACAGCATATTAAATAAAATCTTCGATAAAGAGAAAGAACAAAATCGCCAACAGAAACAGCAGTTAGTGGGTGAAATTGGCGCGCAGATTATTGATTTGGCAACCACGGTTGATACCATTCGCGGTACTCATCAAGCAAAAGAAGATTCAAGACTCGACAATCTTTCTGATACGGCTTACGACAATATTTATCAAGCTCTTTCAGAAACCAAGGATAATGTCACTGAACGTGACGTTCAAAATTACCTTTTCCAACAACGTTTACAAGATTAC
>NZ_NGVR01000003.1 GCF_002777965.1 Proteus columbae
TTTACAAGATTACACCAACCAATCTGACTTTGGCACTGGCGGTAAATATACCCGAGCTATTCAAGCGGTTACCGCATTTACGCAAGGCATAATGGGTAGCAATATTGTCACGGCGATTGCCAATGGCTCAGCACCTTATCTTGCCAATGAAGTAAAAAAACAAATCCAAGGCAACAGTGTTGAAAGTGATATTCAGCGCACCCTTGCTCACGGTTTAGTGAATGCGGGTCTTGCACTGGCAAAAGGTGAAAATGCGGCAGCACAAGCCACGGGTGCAATGACAGGCGAAACGGTGGGTATTTTATCGCAATCTCTTTATGGCAAAACCCTCGAAGAACTGACTGAGACTGAAAAGCAAAATATAAGTGCATGGGCAACGTTAGCTTCAGGCATTGCTGGCGGTTTAATTAGTGATAATAGCGCAGGTGTCGCCAATGCCGCCCAAGCTGGGAAAGTGGTGGTTGAGAATAATTATTTAACAGCCAAACAAATAATGTCATGGCTTGAAAAGTATTATCTTGCTTCGACGGATGAAGAAAAGAAACATTTAGTTGATTTAGGAAATAAAGTTGATGCGGAGCAACAGCAAAAAGCGATGGAAACGAGGATCACTAAAGAACATTTGGTTCAACAGCAAGATGAATTAATTTTACTTATTCAATCAGCAGATTGTAATGCTCATTGTAAATCAATAGCTGAATATAGTATCAAAAAACTGGATCCTATCATTGAACATTATAGTGAGTTACAGCGTGGTAATAATATTCCACGAGCCGTTGTTGCAACGACAACATTAGGTTTACCAATAATGAGTAAGGCTATTAGCCCTTATGTATCGAGTTGGTTAGGTGGCACAACTGCCGCTAGCCGTGTGATAGGTGTAACAACTACGGGCACAGCAAATTTAGGTATGCAGGGGTATAATATTTACACAGACCCAAAAGCGAGCTTTAGTTATGCAAGCTTTGGTTCTTCTTTGTTAACAGGAGGAATAACACCCGGAATGGGGTATTGGGGAACGCTCACAACCAATACAACTGGTGCAGGTATTTCAAGTTTAATTGATGGCGAATCACCTTGGGTCTCAATGGGAGGCGCATTAGCTGGTTCAACAGTCGGCTATGGAGGTGCAAAATGGCTAACTTATCGTCTGGATAATAAATATAATCCTTGGTCTAGCGGACTAAAAGAGCGCCCATTAGTTGTAATACCATCAATTACAGCTCCGCCGAGTATATCTGTAGCACCAAATATTGTTGGAAGTACAATTGGAGCTATTGGTTCTGAATCAGCAAATAAAATAATTACAGAAGAGCTAAAATCAGAGGATGAGAAATGAAAATATTTATATATTTTTTACTTTGGTCTTTGAGTATGTGTGTAACTATTTTTTTGACAATAATATTAATTAAACTTCTAGTTAAACTAAATTTATATTTTGAAAAAAAATCGTTTATTTGGGAATTAAATGATTTTATTGAGGCATTAAAAATAGGAGGAGTAATGGGATTGTTTTTAGGAGCAGTGATTTGTTTAGTCAGTTATCTTGAACATAAAAGATACTAATATTCTTACAAAGAAAAAATTAGCGCTACACCGAATCTTGTATGACTACCTCACTTCTCAGCCAACTGGATTATTAATTTTCCTGCTTGATGAGTGAGATAATAACCTTAAATACCAACCACCTAATACTATTCAGTCAGTTGTTGATAATAGTATAGGAACTGATACTAAAGTCTTTTCTAAACAATCTTTGGCACGGTTAAAAGAATGCTATCAACAAAACCTAGCCTAAGCTAAGTCAGTATTAGCTAGGTTTTGTTATTTAAATCATACTAGAACTTAAAATGAATAAAGCGAATCTTTAGACTCTTTTAATTTTTGTGCTAATTCAGAAGCTTCATATCGTTCGGTTATTATTTCGATATAAGAGGCACTTTCTGTTAATTCAGCCACTTCAAGAGCTTTATTTAATTCATCTATTGTTGTAACTTTCTCACAATGCCAATCTCTTGCACCAAAAGCTTTAGGCAATTGATGATAACTCCATTGAGCAAGATCGTTATAATAAGCTTCAGGGTAATCACATAATAATCGTTCAATTAAGTAACCATCATTATTTAAAACAAAGATGATCGGCTTTAATCCGAAGCGAACAAATTGGCTAATCTCTTGTACGGTTAATTGATGTGAGCCTTCACCTGTAATTAAAATAACTCGCTTGTTAGGTGCTGCAAGTGCGGCACCAAATGCTGCGGGTGTAGCCCAGCCAATGGAACCCCATAATGTTTGGTTATGGAATTGTGCACCTTCTGGTAATAGGGCAAAACCTAATCCCATTGATGATGTGCCTGTCTCTGCAATAATAATATCATTAGGTTTAAAGAACTTTTCTAAATGAGGATATAAATACTGAGCAGTAATTTTACCATTATCAGATAACACAGCTTCGCCTAATCCTTTGGCTTTTATTTGATGATAAGTTCTATTCGGTAATCTTTCAGTCAGTGCTGAAAGCACGTCTTCCATATAAATAGATGTGTAGATAACAGAATCAATCTCAACATATTCGGGCATGATGTTGATAAATTGTTTTGGTTTAATATTGGCAGTGAAACTTCCTGTATTGAAGTCGGTCATCATTGCACCAATTCCTAATGCGTACTCACTATTCTCTACAAATTCTCTGACTTCAGGTGTCATTAATTTGCCATCATACATACCAATATATTTGGGATGAGATTCACTTAAAATACTTTTATCCATAAACATAGTGGCATAAGGTAAGCCAGTCTTATCGATAAAAGCTTGGACATTATCTGATAGCCCAAAACGTGCTGATAAAATACCGGGTAATACACAAGTATTATTGCTGTGTGTAAGCTTTTCAATAATGAGTGATACCACTTTTTCTAATGTTTTTTTATCACTTATTGGCTTTTGCGGTGTGGTAACAGGTGAATGTTCTATCACTTGCATAGTGGCATAATCAGAAGGTAGACCAATATAAACAGGGCGACGCTCTTTTAATGCAGTAGCAATTAAACGCTCCATTTCTGTAATACAATTTTCAGGTGTTAATATTGCGTGAGCACAAGCAAGACGTTGGCCTAATTGATAAAAAATATCAAAATCACCATTACCTAAAGTGTGATGAACAAGACGCTTACTTTTTTGTACACCACTTGCTGGCATACCGACTAAATGGAAAATAGGTAGGTTTTCTGCATAAGAGCCAGCAATCGCATTAATTGCACTTAATTCACCAACACCAAATGTCGTCGATAACGCTGCCATGCCTTTAATTCGGGCATAACCATCAGCCGCGTAAGCTGCATTTAGTTCATTGCAGTTACCAATCCAACGCATATGTTTGCTATTACAAATAGTATCTTCTATGGGAAAAGCATAATCGCCCGCAACACCAAAAACATCACTTATTCCTAAGTCATATAAGCGGGTTAACATATATTCAACGACAGTCTTACTCATATTATCTCCAAAAAATCCGAATAATAGTCTGTAAAAGTAAAGGAATGCTTTTACATTATGCTTAATGTTTTATCGCGGATATTATTTGATATGAAATGGTTTATTATCATTGAGGGTATAACTAAATGTAATAAGGTAAGCGTTGCTAATGGATATTCGTACATTGCGCTATTTTGTTGAGGTTGTTCAATTAAATGGCTTTAGCCGAGCTGCTGATGCGCTATTTATCACTCAACCTGCAATTAGTCGTAGTATTAAAAAATTAGAAGATGAATTGGGTGTTATTTTATTAGTAAGAGAAATTGATGGCGTTAGATTAACGGATGATGGGGCAATACTGTTTGAACATGCAAAACAGATACTTGCACAATTTAATAATATGAATAAAGCATTACAGGACAAGTCAGGGCCATTAACAGGAACATTAAATGTTGGATTACCTCCTGTAATAGCTTCGACGTATTTTGCTGATATTATTATGGCATTTAGCTCTCGTCATCCTCTGGTTGAACTAAAAATATTTGAATTGGGCACTAAGCAAATGGCTGATGCAATGAGAGAAGGAAGAGTTGAAACTGCCGCAGTTGTATTGCCTTTTAACGAAGATATTTTTGAATTAATGCCTTTTTCAGAAGATCACTTAATGCTATTAATGTCGCCATCCCATCCTTTAGCTATAAAAACGGAAATTAATTTTAAAGAGTTGATTAATGAACCTTTTATCTTTTTTTCTGAAGATTTCCGTATTAATGATTTAATTTATAGTGCTTGTGGTATTTACAATACAGCGCCTATTATTGCGGGGCGTAGTAACCATTTAGATTTAATTATTGCAATGGTGAAAGCAGGTGTAGGGGTAACACTTTTACCAAATAGTATGTGTAATAAAAATCCTATTGATGATTTGGTCATTCTTCCTGTGGTGGAACCTACTTTGTCATATCAAATAGCACTAGCTAATAATAAAAATAGCTATAAAAGCCGAAGCTGCCAAGCATGGGAGCAGTTAGCAAGAGAAAAGCTAATAATAGAATAAAATATTAAAATGGTGCTTATTTATATTCTATTTAAGAAATAAATATCGAAATTATCTTTAAATAATAAAAATAATTAGAAAATAAACAAATGTTATTTTTTAAGAAATGTGGATAGCAGTATAAAAGCAGTTATATAAATGATAAGTTTATATTTTGCGCATAGCTTTATGAGTAATAATAAAAATGGGCAAATAAAAGATTAATCAGACAAGACAGGAATAGGATAGGGAAAATGAATGAGAGTAATAGTTCTGTAAATCAACATTTTATTCGCAAACTTGAAAGTATCGTTGGTAAAAAACAAGTATTAACACAAGCACATAAAACAGAACGTTATCGTAAAGGTTTTCGTTCAGGGCAAGGTAAGGCGCTGGCCGTTGTGTTTCCCGCTAATCTATTAGAACAGTGGCGAGTTTTTAAAACCTGTGTTGAAGCCGATAAAATTATTATTATGCAAGCGGCGAATACTGGGTTAACAGAAGGCTCGACACCTAATGGTGATGATTATGATAGAGATATCGTGATTATTAGTACATTACGTCAAGATAAAATACAGGTTCTTTCAGAGCATAATCAAGTTATTGCTTTCCCCGGTAGTACGTTATGGCATTTAGAAAAAGTATTAAAACCATTAGGGCGTGAGCCTCATTCTGTTATTGGATCTTCTTGTATTGGTGCGTCAGTAATAGGGGGAATTTGTAATAATTCGGGGGGAGCTTTAGTTCGCCGTGGGCCTGCTTATACTGAATTATCACTTTATGCTCGTGTTAATGAAAAAGGTGAAGCTGAATTAGTTAACCATTTAGGTATTGATTTAGGTGAAACTCCCGAAGAAATATTAACTAATTTAGATAACCGTCATTATCATGAGAAACAGATACAAACGACAGAAAAACTAGCCTCTGATCATGAATATCATGAGCGTATACGTGATGTTGATGCTGATACACCATCTCGTTTTAATAATGATGAACGACGTTTATATGAAGCAGCCGGGAGTGCAGGAAAATTATCTGTATTTGCTGTGAGATTAGATACTTTCCCCGCAGATCATCGCACTCAGGTTTTTTATATTGGTACTAATAATCCGGACGAACTTGAAGATATTCGCCGTCATATTTTAAGCCATTTTAAAAAGCTGCCTGTTGCTGGGGAATATATGCATAGAAGCTATTACAAAATGGCTGAAGTGTATGGAAAAGATACATTTTTGGTGATTGATAAATTAGGTACAGATAAAATGCCAATATTATTTGCCGTAAAAGGGCGAGTAGATGCGGTATTAAATAAAGTGCCTTTTTTACCTAAAAACATGGTGGATAGAACCATGCAGTTTATGAGCAAACTATGGCCTGCTCATTTACCAGAGCGTATGACTGATTTTCGTGACAAATATGAACATCATCTTATGTTAAGAATGGCAGACGATGGAATTGAAGAAGCCGCAACTTATTTAAAAGAATACTTTAAGCTAGCATCAGGCGATTATTTTGAATGTACCGAAGAAGAAGGTAATAAAGCCTTTTTGCATCGTTTTGCTGCCGCAGGTGCTGCTGTGCGTTATCATGCCGTTCATGTTAATGACGTAGAAGATGTGTTGCCATTAGATATTGCGTTGCGCCGTAATGACAAAGATTGGTTTGAAAAGTTACCACCTGAAATAGAGAGTAAATTACTTTATAAACTCTATTGTGGGCATTTTATGTGTCATGTTATGCACCAAGATTATATTATTAAAAAAGGTGTTGATGCTAAAGCATTAAAAGCAGAAATGCTGGCGTTATTAGATCAACGTGGAGCGGAATATCCCGCAGAGCATAATGTAGGTCATATGTATTATGCTAAGCCTCAATTAAAAGCATTCTATAAACATAACGATCCAACCAATAGTATGAACCCGGGTATTGGTAAAACCTCAAAACTAAAATATTGGGGTGAAGAGTGTGGTTGTGGACGTGCTCATAATGATACGAATACAGAGAATAAAGAAGAATTGTTGTAGATTGTGTTTATTAAATTAAAAACAAAGGCAGGATAAAACCTGCCTTTTATTTTATCAATTAACTCGCAATTTCTTGAGCATATAAATAAAGCTCTTGTAGCTGTTTTAATTTTTCCTCGTTATCGGCATGTTCTTCAGCTAATAACTGAATAGTATTAATATATTCTGTTAGTTTTTCTGGTGTTAACATCTCTTTTCTATGCGCCAACCAACGTTGTTGTTCGTCATAATTAAGCGTTGAAGGGTAATTTCTTGCGCGATAACGGAAAAACAGAGGTTCCATTCTCGCATCTTCAAACGTTAAGTCTAACGCAGGTAAATTCTGTGGTTGTGTTGAACGAATAATCTCCATCGCACTACGATCATTTTCACTGAAAAAACCATTATAAATTTGCGAATCAACATTATCAGATACAACAAAAGGGGTTTGTTGCGCAAATATTTCCACAACTTTATTGCGTATTTCAGGATGAGAAAATAAGAGCGCCTGGTTTTTTAAACAAGTATCAACATCTAAACCAATTCTATCTGCATCTTGCTGTCTTAATGTATTTTGCGGTGCCAC
The DNA here is from genome assembly GCF_002777965.1 of Proteus columbae. Lineage (GTDB taxonomy): Bacteria > Pseudomonadota > Gammaproteobacteria > Enterobacterales > Enterobacteriaceae > Proteus > Proteus columbae. The sequence continues at coordinate 7,100 of NZ_NGVR01000003.1, forward strand.
AATAGGGCACTTATTAATATGCAGTAATTTAATTGGAACCGGTGGTTCATCAACTGATAATTCACTACGTGGTGTATATAAACGCTCACGCAATTGGTTTGAATCGAGTGTTAATAAAGGGGATATATCTGCGGCTAAATCGCAAACAATAACTGCATTGCGATTATCAGGATGCCACGCTAATGGGGCAACAAGGCTTAAATTAGAACGCGCAGCACCAAACATACCTGAAACATGCACAATTGGTGTCATTGCCGGAATATCAATTAGCGCCTGTACTTTTCGTTTATCGCGTAAATTAAAGAAATAATCAAACATTCGTGGTTGAGCTTGCTTTAATTTTTTTGCCATTGCAATGGTGGCATAAACATCAGACATTGCATCATGCGCATTTTCATGTGAAATGCTATTTGCTTTGGTTAATAACTCTAAACGGAAGCTTGGAAAACCGTCTTCATTTTCAGGCCAAACAATACCTTCAGGGCGCAGTGCATAACAGGCACGTAAAACATCAAGTAAATCCCAACGTGAATTCCCTTTTTGCCAACTATAAGCATAAGGATCATAAAAATTACGATAAAGGATATTTCGTGTGACTTCATCGTCAAATCGAAGGTTGTTATAGCCCATAATACAACTATTAGGTTGGCTAAAAGCTTGATGAATTTGACGAGTAAATTCTGCTTCAATCACCCCATTTTTTGCCGCAATTTGTGGCGTTATTCCTGTGATCATCACGGCTTCTGGGTGAGGCAGATAATCATCATTAGGCTTGCAATAAATCACGAGAGGATCTTCAATAATATTGAAATCCATATCAGTTCTTACACCTGCAAACTGAGCAGGGCGATCTAGCGCTGGGTGAGTACCAAAGGTTTCGTAGTCATGGATGTAAAATGTGGGCATTTTTGCTGAATTAGACAAGGTTTCCTACCATAAATTTATTGATGATTTTTTTTAAATCATTACTCAATGAGTTGTATTGGGCTTCATGAAGACCATGGTAAACCATAATGGGGTAAACGTGAAATGCCAGATCAAAGTGCGCTTATGTAGTGTTTAATATAAGGTGTTGCTGTGAGGATAAGTAAGAGCTTACCACCGCTAATATTGATTACTTTTTTCATAGTAACAATATTGATCTTTTTTGATGATAATAAAACATAACCATAAGGAACCCAGTTGTAGATACGCACCGTTATTCCATAAAGCAAGGGGCTTAAAACCTAATATTTTAGTATAAAAGGCAAAGCTCTTGTTCACACTATTGACGGCGAGTGTTAGGTGGTTTAAATCAGTTAGCATAAATTTAAGCGAATAATGGAGGATAGCGCTATTTTAGCAAAGAGGATTAAAAGAAAAGGATTATATGATGCCTATTTGTGCGTTTTACTGTAAGTAATGGGAATGCAAAATAAAAGAAGATCTAGTACACACAATTCATATTGTTAACGTTAACTTTTGTGCTTTATATCACATTAAAGCAATATAATTGTTTGTGAACCTGAAAGTTAACGTTAACATTTGAGGGTGGAATGACTTTATAAGGCGCTCAACCAATGAACAAAGACTCTAAAAAATACTATGCGATCTTAAGTGCGCTGTTATTTTTCTTCTTTTTTACCTGGTCCTCATCATTTTCATTAGTTTCTATTTGGTTAAATCAATATGTAGGATTAAAAGCGACTGATACTGGATTAATATTCTCTGCAATTTCTCTAATTGCGTTATGTGCTCAACCTTTATATGGCTTTATTCAAGATAAATTAGGGCTAAGAAAGAATTTATTATTGGTAATTGCAGTATTACTTATTCTTTCTGGACCATTTTTTCTAGGTTTCGCATCAATACTACGTTGGAATATTTTTGTTGGCTCCATTCTAGGGGGCTTATATGTAGGTATGACATTTAATGCGGGTATTGGTGTATTAGAGTCATATACAGAGCGTGTTAGTCGTATTCGTGGTTTTGAATACGGTAGGGCGAGAATGTGGGGATCGTTAGGTTGGGCATCAGCAACATTTATTGCCGGACACAATATAAATATCGATCCTAATTACAATTTTGTAATGGCTTCTATTTCTGGTGTCGTGTTCTTAATTCTTTTAGCGCTGTTAAAAACAGATAAATCAGATGCATTTAATCAATTAGAACATGGGAAAACATCGGCTATTACCATAAAAGATGCACTGAATTTACTTTCATTGCCTCGTTTTTGGGCGCTTATTCTGTTTGTTATTGGTACCTGTGTTTATGGCGTTTATGACCAACAATTTCCCGTCTTTTTTTCATCGCAATTTGCGACCTTACAGCAGGGGAATGAGATGTACGGATATCTGAATTCATTGCAGGTATTCTTAGAAGCTGGTGGTATGTTTATCGCACCTTTCCTTGTCAATAGAATAGGCGCTAAAAACGGCTTATTATTGGCGAGTAGTGTTATGGCTACACGTATTATTGGTTCAGGACTCGTTGAAGGGCCTGTCTTGATCTCTTGTATGAAATTATTACATGCTGTTGAGCTACCAATTTTATTAATTTCAATTTTTAAATATAACAGTCAACACTTTGATAAACGTTTATCTTCAACACTTTATTTAGTCGGTTTTCAATGTGTCAGCTCTATTGTCGCTACATTATTATCTCCATTAGCTGGTTATGGTTATGATCATTATGGTTTTGCACCAACTTATATGGTGATGGGATGTATTGTGATAGGGACAACTCTTCTCTCAGCTGTGTTTTTACGTTCAGACGCGAAAGCGTTACTGCCACTTGATGGCTTACAACATGAAGATAAAAATAAAGCACAACCTATTTAATCGCTCATTAATTTATCCTTTGTAGTGTCGATTTAGGCTACCAGTACAAATGTGTAGCCATTTTTTTATCATTAATTAAGTGAACATTTACGAGTTAAAGAATGTTGACTATATTTAATAATGCATATCATCCTAATTAATTGTTAATTAAGTAAAATCAATTAAATTTGTAAACTTTGCTTGTTTATTGACACGATTAAGCGATAATCTTAAACAGAACTATTTATCTTAAATATCAATTGTAAAGGTGTAGGAAATGGATAACGCAAACAAGCCGTCTTTCCAAAACGTACTGGAGTTTGTGCGTATGTATCGTCGTAAAAACAAAATCCGTCGTGAGATCACTGACAATGAGAAAAAGATCCGTGATAACCAAAAACGTGTTCTTTTGTTAGACAACTTAAGTGAATACATTAAACCGGGTATGTCGATTGAAGATGTACTGGGTATTATTGCTAATATGCGTAGTGACTATGACGATCGTGTTGACGATTACATTATTAAAAATGCCGATCTATCTAAAGAGCGCCGTGAATTATCTAAGCAGTTAAAAGCGATGGGTGAAATTAAAAATCTTCCTGATCTAAAAGACTGATTGCTTTATTAAGAATAAGAAATCAAAGGCCTCTGAATTGAATATTCAGGGGCTTTTTTTTCTTTTATTTTTGGCTTAATAAATACTAAGTTAATTTGTTAATAGTTATCCCCAAAAAAAGAACCCACTAAAAAGTGGGCTCTCAATTTAGAAGTATTATCAAGATATTCTTAATAACACCTTATTATCAGTTTTGACTTTCAGCTTTAGTCATTTCTGAAGAAGCGTGATTGGTAGAACAGTGTCCACCTGCACCTGTGCGACCTTTCTTATCAAAAGTTGGACGTGCTTCCCATGCTTTGATTTCAATTGCCACAGGCGCTTCATCAGCAGCTGGTGCTTTTGTCATTGGTGAACTTGCATGTAGTTGGCGTGCAACTGCAACAGGCTCTTGACGAATAACAACTTCAGTTGGTTTGCTTTCTGTTATCGCTTCAACTTCCACAATAGGGGTTGCGTTTTCTTCTGGCTGGTTTTCAATAACAGCTTCAACGACAGTTTCAACAGTTTCTTCAGTTGTTATTACAGCTTCAACAGGCTGAGGTTCAGGCGTTGATGTTGCACTTTCTACTGGTGCTACCGTATCTTGTGCAACTTCTTCTGGCGCGATGTTTGCTTCAGCTTGTTGTGAAGTTTCATGCATATAAGCTTCAGTAGTATTTAATACCGCTGAAATATTCTCTTTACGAGTAACATGCTCTTCTGTGTTCACTTCATTAATTACATCACTGATAACGTTGTTTTCAATGATGTCGTTAGTTTCAACAGGCACAGTTTGTGGCTCTACTGCAATAATTTCAGCAACAGCCTCTGTGGTCGATTCAGTGCTAACCGTGACAGAATAAGTTGATTCAGTAGATCCTTCCTGTGCAATATCAGCAACAATGGCTTCTGAAACCGCTGGTGCGATAGTGACCATTTGTGGATCTTGATGAGTAATAATGTGGTTTCCAACAGCAACGTCATTGTTGTTTTCAACATTATTCTCAATTAATGGTGCATCACTTACTGGTGTGATTGGGTAGCGAATGAAGACTTTACCTGAAGCTAGTTCAGGAGAAGCTACCGCCATTGCCAGCGGCATTGGTGATACTGTTAAGGTACGCTCATCACGATAACGACGACGACGTTGACCACTTACACGTAAATGACGAGGTGAACGGCGAGAACGACGTGGCATAACATTATCTTGCCCGTTATTATCTTCGTTTTTATTGTCATCTTGTGATTTAGTTGTATCAGGTAATGCTTTTACAGCTTGTGCTTCATTTGCTTCGACTTTCGCAACAGCGACTGCTTTAGGGGCTGATTTCTCAGTTGGTGCAGCTTTAGTTTGTGTTGTTGCAACAGGAGGTTCAGAAACCGCTTTTTCAGTCGCAACTGGCACAACAGCTAATGCATTATCATTGTCAGTTACACGTACAGATTGTGTTAATTGACGACGATTACGGCGTTGCATAGCAGGGCGACGAGGTTCTTCTTTCTTCTCATCAGCACTATCTTTTGCAACGGTATCATTTTCAGCAAGAGCGGCTTGTGCTTTAGCAGCTTCTTGTTGCTGTTGGCGTTTTTCTTCTTGACGACGACGTTGTTCCGCACGTTGTTCACGACGCTGCTGGCGACGCGCTTCGCGTTCTGCAATCTCTTGTTCACTACTAACTTCAGTCGTTGGAGTTGTTTGTGGTTTTTGATTGCGATTTTTGCGATTGTCTTCGCTATTTGCGTTATCGCGATTACGATCATTATCACGGTCACGGCGATTATTGTTGTTACGTCGATTATTGTTATTACGACGATCACGACGATTATCGTTATTCTCTTTCTTATTTTCCTGTGGTTTTTCTGGTGTTACCACAGGCTCTGGTTCACTACTAAATAAGTTAGAGAAGAATTTTGCGATAGAGGCAAAGAAACCAGTACCTTGAGCTTGTTCTGATTTAACAGGTTTAGCTTGAGGCTGATGTGCTTTTTTGCTTTTCGTGGCTTCAATCGGCTCTTCTTCTTGCAACCCAAAGGCTGAAATAGCCGGTTGTTCAGGCGTTTTACGCTCAGTAACAACATCGTCTTCAGCTTCATTTAACTGACTCTCGTGGAATTGCGCTAAGTTGTAGCTCAGAGAGGTAATTTCTTCGCCTTTACGCACACGAATAACAGAGAAATGAGGAGTTTGCATTTGGTCATTAGGAACAATAACCACTTTGACATTAGATTGACGTAATTCAATGTCAGTGACTGCTTTACGTTTTTCATTAAGCAAATAAGAGGCGATTTGAACAGGTACAATCGCATGCACTTCATGTGTATTTTCTTTAAGTGCTTCTTCTTCGATAAGACGTAATACAGAAAGTGACAGTGATTCGTTATCACGAATAGTACCGGTGCCTAAGCAACGCGGACAAACATGATGGCTAGACTCACCTAATGAAGGGCTTAAACGTTGACGAGACATCTCTAATAAGCCAAAGCGAGAGATGCGTCCAATTTGAATGCGAGCACGATCTTGGCGAACAGCTTCGCGCATTCTGTTTTCAACTTCACGCTGATGGCGCACAGGCGTCATATCGATAAAGTCGATAACAATTAAACCACCCAAGTCGCGTAAACGTAATTGGCGTGCAATTTCGTCAGCCGCTTCTAAGTTAGTATTGAATGCAGTTTCTTCGATATCACCACCACGGGTTGAGCGTGAGGAGTTGATATCAATCGCTGTTAATGCTTCAGTTGTATCAATAACTAAAGCGCCACCAGAAGGAAGGCGAACTTCACGCTGAAAGGCTGATTCAATCTGTGATTCAATCTGGTAATGGCTAAACAGAGGCACTGCACCTGTGTAATGGCGAATTTTGCTAGCAAAATCACCACGACCAATCGCTTCAATATGGCTACGCGCCATTTCAACGACTTTTGCGTTATCAATTAAAATTTCGCCAATATCAGGACGTAAATAGTCGCGGAATGCGCGAACGATTACGTTACTTTCCTGATGGATTAAGAATGGAGCGGGGCGATTCTCAGCCGCTTTCTTAATAGCATCCCAGTGTCTTAGACGATAGCTTAAGTCTTGTTGTAGCGCTTCGGCAGATTTACCAACACCTGCTGTACGTACAATCAGACCCATACCATCTGGGATTTCAAGGCTTGATAAAGCTTCTTTGAGTTCAGTACGGTCTTCACCTTCAATACGGCGAGAAATACCACCTGCACGAGGATTATTTGGCATTAATACCAAATAACTTCCTGCAAGGCTGATAAAAGTGGTTAATGCTGCACCTTTATTACCACGCTCTTCTTTATCAACTTGAACAATAACTTCCTGGCCTTCTTTTAAGACATCTTTGATGTTAGGACGACCATGGGAGTGATAATTACTAGGAAAGTATTCGCGGGCTATTTCTTTGATAGGAAGGAAACCGTGGCGTTCCGCACCATAATCAACAAAAGCGGCTTCTAAGCTGGGTTCAATTCGAGTAATTTTACCTTTATAGATATTCGCTTTTTTCTGTTCATGACCGGGGCTTTCGATATCCAGATCGTACAAGCGTTGCCCATCGACAAGGGCAACACGCAACTCTTCCTGTTGAGTTGCGTTAATTAACATTCTTTTCATATTGTGACTTACTCGTTATTTTCACGTTTTATAATGTGCCACTAACATACGTAATTACACTATTGATAACCGATGACCTCGTGTCTTTTACAAATGCGTCAACCTCACGGTTGTCGATTGTATAGAGGTGCAATATGTCGGTGAGTCTGATTTTTAGTTTAAAAATTCAGCACTCTTTAATTGAACACAATGTTTCAACTCAATAAGCGATGTATTTATGGCATACTAAATTGTTTGATTTTCGACTATGTCTTACGCCATTGCTGCATTTTGAAAATCAAACAAACAAAATTTTCATAAATATACCTGATAAACATAATCAGGAGAGTCTGCATTATTCCATTGGTGTTAGGGTTATAGCAAGATGACTTTTCTGCTTTGGTGACTTTTTCTGTATAAATATGAGAGATTAGCTAATGTTTCGTCTTTTTCCCATTATTCAGGTTAAAATAGACGACAGATTTGATGTTATTTTGTACACCACAAAGTTGTTTGTTATTTTTATTTTAAGAGAGCCAAAGAATCGCCACTATGAAATCATTTAATCAAGTTCAGTTCGTCACCATTGATGGCGATGAAGCAGGCCAGCGTATCGATAATTTTTTACTGGCACGCTTGAAAGGTGTACCAAAAAGTATGATTTACCGAATTATCCGTAAAGGGGAAGTTCGAGTTAACAAAGGGCGAATTAAACCTGAATACAAACTCAATGCGGGTGACAGCATCCGTATACCTCCTGTGCGAGTCTCGGAAAAAGAAGAAGTCGCGGTATCACCAAAGCTTGATAAAGTCGCTGTATTGTCAAATTGTATTTTATATGAAGACGACCACTTAATGCTCATCAATAAACCTTCTGGTACGGCAGTACATGGAGGAAGTGGGTTAAGTTTTGGTGTGATTGAAGGCTTGCGTGCATTGCGCCCAGAAGCTCGCTTTTTAGAGCTTGTACATCGTCTTGATAGAGATACATCGGGTGTTTTATTAATTGCAAAAAAACGTTCAGCATTACGTGCTTTGCATGAGCAATTACGCTTAAAACAGATGCAAAAAGATTATTTAGCCTTAGTGCGTGGTCAATGGCAATCTCACACTAAAGTTGTTCAGGCACCGTTATTGAAAAATATTCTTCAAAGTGGTGAGCGAGTAGTTAAAGTAAGCAATGAAGGAAAACCTTCTGAAACGCGTTTTAAAGTGGAAGAGCGTTTTGAATTTGCCACATTAGTGAAAGCAAGCCCTGTGACAGGAAGAACACACCAAATTCGTGTACATACATTACATGCAGGTCATCCTATTGCATTTGATGATCGTTATGGTGATCGTGATTTTGATTCACAATTGGTAGGAACAAAACTTAATCGCTTATTTTTACATGCAAGTTCTTTGACATTTACTCATCCTTCAACGGGTGAACAAATGCGAATTGAAGCGCCAATGGATAACCAGTTACGTCATTGTTTGCAAGTATTACGTAGTCAAAAATCTTAAGTCTAAATTTTTATTTCGACAGAAAATCTGAATACCCAATGCGCCCAGTTAGCTGGGCGTATTGCTTTTTTAAACCACTAAAAAAGTGAATGTAAAACAGGATTTAACCTTCCACTTTTGTCATGCATTGCTCAACAATTTTATCAATATCCCACTCTTTAGGTAGTGATTTTGAACCGTTTTTGCGCATTTCCATATCTACACGGATAAACTCTGTAATTCCGTAATTTTTAATAATGCCGTCGTAAGTGCATTCACACACTTCGGCAATTTGAGGAATTAGCGCATCATCAGTAATGCCAGAACCTAATATGCAACTACTGACAAAATTCTTTTTAAATAAGGATGTGTTGTCATCTTTTTTGTCTGAAATCACACTGTCTTGGATAGTATTTGTAGTATTAGTTGTTTTTGTTGTTGAAATTTCAGTGTCTTTTTCATCAGAACAACCCACTAATGTTGTTGCCATCACTAAAGCTGTTAAGACTGATGCTAATTTATTCATAATACGCATTATCGCTACATAAGATTAAAAAATAAGATGATCAGATTTATTTTTGATCATCAGAGAAAAATAATGGGTTTATTCTTTGCGAGAGTAACATTTTATTCAATCGGATAAGTGGTAAACCAATTAAAGAATTTGGATCGTCGCCAACAAGTTTATCAAACAGAGTAATACCTAACCCTTCTGATTTAAAACTTCCAGCACAATTGAAAGGCATTTCTTTATTTAAATAACTGATAATTTCTTCATCTGTTAAATGGCGAAAGTAAACTTGGAATAATTCACAATGTGTTTGATGTTTTAAAGTTAGGCTATTATATACAGTTAATCCGGTATAGAACGAGATACATTGCCCAGAAGCTTGTTTTAATTGTGCAAAAGCATTATCAAAATTATGGGGTTTCCCCGTAATCTTTTTATTTAGCACACAAACTTGATCAGAACCAATTATAAGGTGATGTGGAAATTTTGCTTGTAAAGCGCTGGCTTTTTCATAGGATAAGCGACTGACAAGATCTTGAGCGCACTCTGTGGGCATAGGGGTTTCGTCAATCTCTGGAGATGCCTGTATAAAGGGCATTCCAAGCTTTTTCAGCAACTGAGCCCGAAAGGGTGAAGTAGACGCAAGAACGAGTGGCAACATATTTTTTTTAAAATCCGTAGCAAAATGATGCCTGACATTCTAAACTATGCGCCGCTGATAAAGCGAATTTTGGTGGAAAGGTGTAGATAACCCGCCTTTTTCTTTGACTATATTCCATTACAAAGATAATATGCGCGCCTTATGCAAAAGGTAAAATTACCCCTGACCATTGATGCGCTGCGAGCAGCTCAAAAGAATTTAGACTATGACGGTCATTATTCTCCAGAGCAAGTAAGCCGCTTAGCTGAATCGGTGGTCAGTGTGGACAGTAATATTGATGTGGCTTTATCATTTGATATTGACCATCAACGTCTTGCCGTGATTAAAGGGCATTCCGATGTGGATGTGACTTTAGAATGTCAACGTTGTGGTGGCCATTTTCCATATCATGTTCACGCAACATATTGTTTTAGCCCTGTTGTCAGTGATGAACGGGCCGAGACATTACCGGAAGAATATGAACCAGTTTATGTAAACGAATTTGGTGAAATAGATTTGCTGGCGATGATTGAAGATGAAATAATCCTCAACTTGCCGGTAGTTCCGGTACATGATTTTGAACACTGTGAAGTGTCCGACGCGGATATGGTGTTTGGTGAACTCCCTGAAGAATTATCAGAGAAACCAAATCCATTTGCCGTATTAGCCAGTTTAAAGAAAAGTACTAAGGAGTAAGGTCAATGGCCGTACAACAAAACAAACCAACTCGTTCTAAACGTGGTATGCGTCGCTCTCATGACGCGCTGACAGTAACTCAGGTTTCTGTTGACAAAACTTCTGGTGAAACTCACCTGCGTCACCATGTAACTGCTGACGGTTACTACCGTGGCCGCAAGGTTATCAACAAGTAATTAGCTTTATAGCTCGTTGATACCTTGACAAATCTAACCATAGCGTTAGATGCGATGGGCGGGGACTTCGGTCCTCGCATCACAGTGCCTGCTTGTTTGCGGGCGCTGGCATCTAATCCTCATTTAAAAATATTGCTGGTAGGTCAACCAGACTCTATCTCTCCTCTGCTTGCAAATCAAAATGCTGAGCTAATCTCCCGTTTACAAGTTATACCCGCAGAACATATTGTCGCCAATGATGCCAAACCTTCACAAGCTATTAGAGCAAGTAAGGGTACATCAATGCGAGTGGCTCTTGATCTCGTGAAAACTGGGGATGCACAGGCGTGTGTAAGTGCAGGGAATACTGGCGTATTGATGGGATTAGCAAAACTTCGACTTAATGCGATTGATGGAATTGAACGTCCTGCACTGGTTTCGGTATTACCTAACCAGAAAAAAGGCAAGACGGTTGTTCTGGATTTAGGCGCTAACGTTAACTGTGATAGCAAAATGCTGGTGCAGTTTGCGGTAATGGGCGCAGTTATGGCCGAAGAGATAGCAGAGATTGATTCACCGAAAGTGGCGCTTTTAAATATTGGTGAAGAAGAGAGTAAAGGATTAGATAATATCCGCGAAGCTGCTACGGTATTAAAATCGACACCGAATATTAATTATATTGGTTATGTTGAAGGTAATGAGTTACTGACAGGCAAAACGGATGTATTGGTGTGTGACGGCTTCGCAGGTAATGTCTCCCTTAAAACGATGGAAGGGGTTATCAGAGTTTTCCTTTCATTGATTAAATCTTCTACTACCGAAAATAAAAAAACGTCGTGGTGGATGAAAATATTGAAGAAGTGGTTGCAAAAGCGGCTAATTAAGCGTTTTGGACATATGAACCCCGACCAGTATAACGGTGCTTCTCTGTTAGGATTACGCGGTATCGTCATTAAAAGCCATGGTGGCGCAAATGAAAGCGCGTTTACAGCAGCAATAGAACAGGCTGTTCATGCCGTTGAGCGAAAAATTCCAGAGCGAATTGCTTCACGACTGACAACAGTATTACCCAAGAGCGATTGATAGAATGTATACAAAAATCTTAGGTACTGGTAGTTACTTGCCTGTACAAGTGCGAACTAATGCCGATTTAGAAAGAATGGTTGAAACATCTGACGAGTGGATTGTTACCAGAACGGGTATTCATGAACGTCGAATTGCAGCAGAAGAAGAAACTGTTGCCGTGATGGGTGCGGGTGCTGGCGAAAAAGCATTAGAAATGTCAGGTATTGATAAGCAAGACATTGGATTGATTATTGTTGCAACTACATCTGGCTCTCATGCATTCCCAAGTGCGGCTTGCCAAATTCAAAATGCATTAGGTATTAATGACTGTATTGCTTTTGATGTTGCGGCGGCATGTTCAGGTTTTGTTTATGCATTAAGTATTGCGGATCAATTTATTAAAGCAGGTTCTGTTAAAAAAGCACTGGTTATTGGTGCGGACAGATTATCTCACGCTTTAGATCCAGAAGATCGTGGCACGATTATCCTGTTTGGTGATGCGGCGGGTGCTGTGGTTGTTGGCGCATCAGAAGAAGAAGGTATTATCTCTACCCATTTACATTCTGATGGACGTTTTGGTGATCTCTTAGCACTACCTTATCAGAGTAGAGAAAACGACGATTTACCTGCTTACGTTACTATGGCAGGAAATGAAGTCTTTAAAGTCGCAGTTCGTGAGCTTGCCCACATTGTGGATGAGACACTTGAAGCTAACAAAATTGATAAATCTGAACTGGACTGGCTTGTGCCTCATCAGGCAAATTTAAGAATTATTTCAGCGACAGCGAAAAAGCTGGATATGACAATGGATAAAGTAGTGGTGACATTAGATCGCCACGGCAATACATCAGCAGCATCAGTCCCAACAGCATTAGATGAAGCTGTAAGAGATAATCGCATTCAACGTGGCCAGCTAATCTTACTGGAAGCGTTTGGTGGCGGTTTTACTTGGGGTTCTGCACTTATCCGTTTTTAATATTATCAGGAAAATAAACATGACTGATTTTGCAATGGTTTTTCCCGGACAGGGATCACAAGCTGTTGGAATGCTTGCAGAACTTGCAGAGCAATATCCAATCGTGACTGAAACATTTGCTCAAGCATCTGATGTATTGGGTTACTCTCTTTGGGACTTAGTTCAAAATGGCCCAGAAGAAGAGCTAAACAAAACATGGAAAACACAACCCGCATTATTAGCAGCTTCTGTTGCTATTTGGCGTGTATGGCAAGAAAAACAAGGCAAAATGCCACAAATGATGGCAGGTCACAGTCTTGGCGAGTATTCTGCATTAGTGTGTGCGGGTGTTATTGATTTCGCTGCGGCAATTAAGTTAGTAGAATTACGTGGTCAACTGATGCAAGAAGCCGTACCCGCGGGTACTGGTGCAATGTATGCGATTATCGGTTTAGATAATGACGCTATTGCAAAAGCCTGTGAAGAAGCAGCGCAAGGACAAGTTGTCTCACCTGTAAACTTTAACTCACCGGGTCAAGTTGTTATTGCGGGTAACAAAGAAGCCGTAGAACGTGCTGGTGTGTTATGTAAAGAAGCGGGTGCTAAACGTGCTTTACCATTAGCGGTAAGCGTACCTTCTCACTGTGCTTTAATGAAACCTGCTGCTGATAAGTTAGCGGTTGCATTACAAGAAATCGAATTTAAACAACCTGAAATTCAGGTCATTAATAACGTTGATGTGATAGCGCAAACTGATGCAAATGCAATCCGTGATGCGTTAGTTCGCCAGCTTTATAATCCGGTTCGCTGGACTGAAACGGTTGAACTTATTGCTGAAAAAGGCATCACACAATTATTAGAAATCGGACCAGGAAAAGTATTAACTGGCTTAACAAAACGTATTTCTAAAGAAATGAACGCTGCAGCAGTTAATGATATTGCATCATTAGATGTTGCATTAGGAAATGACTGAGGGATCTCATGGGATTTGACGGAAAAATAGCGCTAGTTACTGGTGCAAGCCGTGGTATTGGCCGTGCGATTGCAGAAGATTTAGTTGCACGCGGTGCGACAGTAATTGGTACAGCAACGAGTGAAAACGGTGCGCAAGCTATCAGCGAATATTTAGACGGTAAGGGTAAGGGTTTTGTGTTAAACGTCACAGAAAACGACTCTATCGAAAAATTTTTAGCAGATGTGCGTGCTGAATTTGGCGAAATTGATATTTTGGTCAATAATGCAGGTATTACTCGTGATAACCTGTTGATGCGCATGAAAGATGATGAGTGGCAAGATATCATTGACACTAATCTTTCATCAGTCTTCCGTCTGTCTAAAGCAGTTATGCGTGCTATGATGAAAAAACGTCATGGTCGTATAATTACCATTGGTTCTGTTGTTGGAACCATGGGTAACGCAGGACAGGCAAACTACGCGGCGGCAAAAGCGGGTGTGATTGGTTTTAGTAAATCATTAGCACGCGAAGTTGCTTCCCGTGGCATTACGGTGAATGTTGTTGCTCCGGGCTTTATCGAAACTGATATGACTAGAGCATTAACAGACGACCAAAGAGCAGGTATTTTATCTCAAGTCCCTGCTAACCGTTTAGGTGATGCCAAAGAGATTGCCAGTGCTGTAGCTTTCTTAGCTTCTGATGAAGCAAGCTATATCACGGGTGAAACATTGCATGTCAATGGTGGCATGTACATGATCTAATTATGGGGACGTCTTTATATTTGCTTTTTGCGTACAATATAATGCAAAATATAGCGAATAAAGTAGTCCACACAGTCGGGATTGGTTAGATCTTTTCCTGTATTTATAAACTAAGAAAATCATCGCGCAAGCGAGTTTTGATAGGAAATTTAATAGTATGAGCACTATCGACGAACGCGTTAAGAAAATCATTGTTGAACAACTGGGTGTTAAAGAGGAAGAAGTTGTAAATTCAGCTTCATTTGTTGATGACTTAGGCGCTGATTCTCTTGACACAGTTGAGCTGGTAATGGCTCTGGAAGAAGAATTCGATATCGAAATCCCAGACGAAGAAGCAGAAAAAATTACTACAGTTCAAGCTGCTATTGATTACGTTGAAAACGCAGGTAAATAAGCTTGCTAATCTAGGCGGTCACTCGACCGCCTATATTTTTAATCCTAAACTTTTTCCCTCCTTGGAGGATAAGCGTGTCTAAGCGTCGTGTAGTTGTGACCGGACTAGGCATGTTATCTCCTGTCGGTAATAACGCAGAAGCTTCTTGGGAAGCAGTGTGTGCCGGACAGAGTGGTATCGGCCTTATCGAAGATTTTGACACCAGTCATCATGCGACTAAATTCGCTGGATTGGTAAAAGATTTCAATCACGAAGATTATAATCTTTCGCGTAAAGACGCGCGTAAGATGGATCTTTTCATTCAATATGGTATTGCAGCAGGTGTGCAGGCCATTGCGGATTCAGGTCTTGAAGTAACAGAAGCCAATGCAAGTCGTATCGGAGCTGCTATTGGTTCTGGTATTGGTGGCTTAGGCCTTATCGAAGAAAACCATACATCTATGATGAGTGGTGGCCCTCGTAAAATTAGCCCATTCTTTGTACCTTCAACCATTATTAACATGGTTGCAGGGCATTTAAGCATTATGTATGGTCTTCGTGGCCCTACAATCTCTATCGCAACAGCGTGTACTTCAGGTGTTCATAATATTGGACATGCTGCACGTATTATCGCTTATGGTGATGCAGACGCAATGCTGGCAGGCGGTGCCGAAAAAGCAACCACACCATTAGGTTTGGGTGGCTTTGGTGCTGTTCGTGCATTATCAACACGTAACGACAATCCTCAAGCGGCTAGCCGCCCATGGGATAAAGATCGTGATGGTTTTGTATTAGGTGATGGTGCGGGTGTTCTTGTTCTCGAAGAGTATGAACACGCTAAAAACCGTGGCGCTAAAATTTATGCTGAAGTGTTTGGTTTTGGTATGAGCAGCGATGCTTATCACATGACTTCACCGGCAGAAAATGGCGAAGGCGGTGCGCTGGCAATGACAAATGCACTGAAGGATGCAGGTATCGCCTCATCCGACGTGGGTTATATCAATGCACACGGCACATCAACAAATGCAGGCGACGTTGCTGAAGCACAGGCAGTAGAAAACGTATTTGGTAAAGGTACTGATGTATTAGTTAGCTCAACAAAATCTATGACAGGTCACTTATTAGGTGCTGCGGGTGCAATTGAGTCTATCTTTACTATCCTTTCACTACGTGATCAAATCGTACCTCCAACAATTAACCTAGATAATCAAGACGAAAATTGTCATCTTGATTTTGTTCCACATAAAGCGCGTAAAGTTGAGAACATGGAATATGCTCTGTGTAACTCATTTGGCTTTGGTGGTACTAACGGTTCAATTCTCTTTAAACGCGTATAAGCCGTTTTTTGTAGAAAGTTGAAAAAATACCTAAAGGCCCAGGATTATTCTGGGTCTTTTATTTTGTCCTTTTACTGGCAGTTGTTTTATCATGTGCAGATTGATATCAATAACATAGATGTAAGGTGTGTTAGATGTATTGGGTAAATGGGCAACAGCAACAAAATGTAGATGCCAGTGATCGAGCGGTACAGTTTGGGGATGGCTGTTTCACAACACTTGCTGTTGAACAGGGTGATCCCATTTTATTAACTGCACACATAAATCGCTTAAAACAAGGCTGTAACGCTCTCTTTCTACCTCATCCTAATTGGTCTGAACTTAAAGAGCAGATCATAGAAGCCGCTTCTCTGGCTAAAACAAAAAGTGTGATTAAAATTATTATTAGTCGTGGTTATGGTGGACGAGGATATTCCTCCCATGGATTTATAACGCCGACAGTAATCATATCTCTGTCATCTTATCCTACCCATTATCTCCACCAGCAAAGTGAAGGTGTATCGCTTGGTATAAGTTCTGTTACCTTAGGGCAAAACCCTTTGTTGGCTGGGATCAAACATCTCAATCGTCTAGAACAAGTCCTTATCAAATATCATTTAGAAAAAACAGAATTTGATGATGTTTTAGTGTGTGATAATGAAGGATATTTAGTTGAAGCTAATGCGGCGAATCTTTTTTGGCGTAAAGGAAATAGGTTTTTTACGCCAAACCTGACTAATTCAGGGGTAAATGGCATTATGCGTCAATCTATTTTTCAATTAGCTCAAAAAAATCATTGGGAAATTGATATTGTGAGAGAAAAACCTGAAACACTTTATCAAGCTGATGAAATATGGTTAACAAATGCGTTGATGCCAGTGATCCCCGTTTCACAAATCACGTTTTCAGATGATAAGTACTATCAATATCCTAATAGGGATTATTATCATGTTGTTTTACAACACAGTTTGTCACTTAAATAGAATTTAATGAGTTATAAATGAAGATAAGAAAAATAGTATGGATAGTTTTTTTTGCCTTATTGATTAGCCTTGGCGCAGTTGCATTGTATATGATGCAACATATTCGAGGCCTAGAAGAAAATATTGTTGTAAAACAAGATGAAATGCTACTGACTGTGCCAGCAGGAACAGGGCGTGTTGCCATGGAGCAACTATTAATAAAAAATAATCTGCTTAAAGAAGGTGATTATTTTCAGGTTTTATTAAAAGCCAAACCAGAACTAAGCCAATTTAAAGCTGGTACTTATCGTTTAACAAAAGGGATGACATTGCATGATGTTTTATTGCTAATCAAAAGTGGTAAAGAGGCTCAGTTCTCTATCCGTTTTATTGAAGGAAGTCGTTTAAAGGATTGGCAATCTATTTTTGAGCAAGCACCTCAACTGGCGGCTGTCGCACACACGATGGATAGCGATAAGTTACGTCAAGAAATAGGAATAAAGCCTGAAATTACTAATCTAGAAGGTTGGTTTGCACCAGATACATACCATTACACGGCGGGTACGACTGACGTCGCAATTTTAAAACGTGCCTACCAGCAAATGGAAAAAACATTAGAAGAAGAGTGGATTAAACGCGATAGTGACTTACCGTATAAATCGGCTTATGAAATGCTTATCATGGCATCAATTATTGAAAAAGAGACAGGCATTGATGCTGAAAGAACAAAGGTTGCGTCTGTTTTTGTCAATCGATTAAAAACTAATATGCGATTACAGACTGATCCAACGGTCATCTATGGTTTAGGTGATAAATATAGAGGCACAATTTATCGTAGTGATTTAAATGGCTATACACCTTATAACACGTATCAAATTGATGGCTTACCACCAACACCAATAGCAATGCCGGGCGTTGCTTCAATTAGAGCCGCTGCACATCCAGCAGATACGCGTTATCTCTATTTTGTTGCGGATGGAACGGGTGGTCATAAATTTTCAACCACACTCAATGAACATAATAAAGCCGTCGCACAATATCGACGCTTACAACAAAGATAATTATGAACAACAGCAAATTTATTGTAATTGAAGGACTTGAAGGTGCTGGAAAAACCAGTGCGATCCAAACAGTTATCGATACACTTAAAGATAAAGGTATCACCAATCTGGCATTTACTCGTGAACCGGGTGGCACACCGCTTGCCGAAAAATTACGTGAGCTTATCAAACAAGGTATTGACGGCGAAAAAGTCACGGATAAAGCCGAATTATTGATGCTATATGCAGCGCGTGTTCAGCTGGTTGAGAACGTCATAAAACCTGCGCTTGCGGAAGGTAAATGGGTGATTGGCGATAGACATGATCTCTCTTCACAAGCTTACCAAGGCGGTGGGCGCGGCTTAGATAAAGATCTTATGTTGTCACTTCGTAATACTGTTCTTGGTGATTTTCGCCCTGATTTAACCTTATATCTTGATTTAGATCCGGCTGTTGGTCTTGCCAGAGCGCGTGCTCGAGGCGAATTAGACCGGATTGAAAAAGAATCAATGGATTTCTTTTATCGTACTCGTGAACGTTATCAAGCATTGGCTAAAGATGATGACTCCATTATCACGATAGATGCATCTCAAACGATTGAAAAAGTACAAGCAGATATCCGTCACACATTAACAACGTGGCTAGTTCAGCAGGAAAATAAATCACTATGAATTGGTATCCTTGGCTAAATCAGGCATATCGACAACTTATTAGCATGTATCAAGAAGGGCGGGGTCATCATGCCTTGCTTTTACATGCGATAGAAGGCATGGGAGGAGAAGCTCTCTCTTATGGATTAAGTCGTTGGTTAATGTGCCAGAATAAACAGGGATTAAAAAGTTGTAATGAATGCCATAGCTGTCGTTTGATGCTTGCTGAAACACACCCTGATTGGCATGTTTTGCAAAGTGAAAAGGGAAAGTCCTCGATTGGTATTGAAGCTGTAAGAAAAGTCACTGAAAAATTGGAGCATCATGCTCAGCAAAGTGGTTTTAGAGTTGTTTGGATAAAAGACGTTGAAGCGTTAACAGAAGCGGCAGCAAATGCATTGCTCAAAACGTTAGAAGAGCCGCCTAAAAATACCTATTTTTTACTGAATTGTCAGCAACCAGAGGTTTTATTAGCGACCTTGCGTAGTCGTTGTTTTTATTATCATTTAGCAACGCCAGATCTTCAACACGCAACGCACTGGTTACAGCAACAATTACCAAACATACCTTATGCAAATAGTGTGACGGCATTAAATTTATCTCAGAACGCTCCGGTTTTAGCGCTTTCATTATTGAAAGATGAGTGGAAAGAAAGAGAGACTTTTTGCCAAGTTTTATATACGAGCATACAACAACGTGATTTATATGCATTTTTACCACAATTAAATCAAGATAATGCAGAACGCCGCTTGTATTGGTTATTATCACTGCTGCTTGATGCATTAAAATATCAAACTAATGCACAAGTGTATTGTGTGAATCAAGACCAGCAAGCATTGATTATGGCGTTATCACAATGGCCTTCGGATATTTTATTATCCACTATTGATGGATGGAAACAGTGTCGTTATCAGTTGATGACCATTCCTGCATTAAATAGAGAGTTATTACTAGTAGAACAGCTACTAGATTGGGAAAATCAGCTATCCACAAAAAATTAATTAGCTACATATTAATTATGATTTAGCTGTAATAAAAAACACCTATAAGTCGTACCAGATACCAGATAAATGAGAGTAAGTTATGTTTTTAGTTGATTCACACTGCCATCTCGACTGTTTAGATTATGAAAAATTACATGAAAATATTGATG
The DNA here is from genome assembly GCF_002777965.1 of Proteus columbae. Lineage (GTDB taxonomy): Bacteria > Pseudomonadota > Gammaproteobacteria > Enterobacterales > Enterobacteriaceae > Proteus > Proteus columbae. The sequence goes on from NZ_NGVR01000003.1 coordinate 26,820, forward strand.
ATGTTGTCGAAAAAGCACAGCAGCGTGATGTCCAATATATGTTAGCAGTGGCAACCACATTACCGGGCTTTAAGAGTATGCGTGAGCTAATCGGTAAACGTGACAATATCGCCTTTTCTTGTGGGATCCATCCTTTAAATTTAGATGAAGGCCATGATGTTGAAGAATTAGCACGTTTAGCTGCTGCACCTGATGTTGTGGCTTTAGGTGAAACAGGGCTAGATTACTATTACCAACAAGAAAATGCTGCTCTGCAACGTGAAATTTTTCGTGAGCATATTCGTATTGGACGCCAAGTTAATAAACCCGTTATTGTGCATACACGCAGTGCTCGCGAAGATACGTTATCGATTTTAAAAGAAGAGAAAGTTCAAGATTGTGGTGGTGTTCTGCATTGTTTTACTGAAGATAAAGAAACTGCAACAGCATTACTTGATCTTGGAATGTATATTTCTTTTTCTGGCATCGTGACATTTAGAAATGCTGAACAAATTAGAGAAGCTGCTCGTATTGTTCCTCTTGATAGAATTTTAGTTGAAACAGACTCCCCTTATTTAGCGCCAGTTCCTCATCGAGGAAAAGAAAATCAACCGGCTTATGTCCGTGATGTTGCAGAGTATATGGCTGTCTTAAAAGGAGTGAGTGTTGAAGAGTTAGCGCAACAAACAACACGCAATTTTGCTAAGCTCTTTCATATTCAAAACTTACCTGCTTAATAGAATTAATCAGGAATTAAAATAAATAATAAGGTGATGGAAATGGCAGAAGAAACAATTTTCAGTAAAATTATTCGTGGTGAAATTCCAGCCAATATCGTTTTTCAAGATGATACAGTGACTGCATTTCGTGATATTTCACCTCAAGCACCCACTCATATTTTAATTATTCCTAATAAACTTATTCCTACTGTAAATGATGTTACTGCGGAGGATGAGCAAGTATTAGGACACCTTTTTGTAGTTGCGGCAAAAATTGCACAACAGGAAGGTATTGCTGAAGACGGTTATCGCTTAGTGATGAACTGTAATAAACATGGTGGACAAGAAGTTTTCCATATTCATATGCATTTGCTTGGCGGAAAACCATTAGGGCCATTATTAAGCCAGTAATGGATGTGATGCTAACAGCAGGATAACAGGAAGTAATACATGATAAGACAAGGTAAGGCCATTTTTTCATTACTTATCGCTGTGTTTATGACGACATTGCTTTCAGGATGTTTATCATCTCATTCAGATAATAAACTCTATTTCAATCGTCAGCAGGCTATTATTATGGAGCCTTCGGTATTAGTTGTAGGCATTGTTGCTGGTCAGCCAACCATTGAACACCATGCTAATGGCACAAAAGCGACAGTCATGTTATCAAATACACAATCTTACCCTGTCTCTATACGCTATCGTTTTTATTGGTATAACGAACAAGGACTTGAAGTTTCCCCTGCTGGGAATGTAAATGATGTGACTATTCTTGGTGATGGTGATGCCGCAATTAGTGGTGATATACCAGATAAAACCATTAGTTATGTCAGAGTTTATCTCTTTACTTAGGATAAGGTAACACGAGCATGAAAAGAGTTCTATTTGTGGCGATGTCTGTGTTTTTATTAGCAGGTTGTCCATCAATGTTGCCACAACAACCGCCAGCACCTGTTGAACCTGTTGGGCCAATTACACCTACAGAGCCAGTAGAGCCGCCTAAACCGATAGAGCCACCAATTGAAGTTGTGCCAACACCACCTAAAATTACGAGTATTAATTGGAATGCTGCTGTTACTCCTTTAATTAGAGAAATGGCGGTTACTGGTGATTTAGACGCGGGTAAGCTTATCGTTGTTGATAATGTTAAAAATAATTCAGGTGGGAATATCCAGGCAGTAAATGCGACTAATACTATTATTGAATCGGTTAATAGTATTAGTGCATTGCAAACCGTGCCTTATACGCAAATGATGTCAGCGCGAAAAGCCCTCGGTTTATCTGGTGAAGATAGCCTAGGTCTTCGTAGTGCAGCAATTGGTTTAGCTCGCTATTTGAAAGCTGATTATATTTTATTCTCAACGGTTGATGGTAAAAAAGATAACCGTGTGATCAGTATGCAGTTAATGTCGGTTTCTTCTGGTGAAATTCTTTGGAACGGACGCCATAAGGTTGAGTGATCCGCATTACTCAAGTTTACTTAATGCCTTGCAAGCGCTTTTTCCTGCAACGGCATTAAGTAAATGGAAAATTACGGCATTAGAAGGCGCTGGTGGTGGTGTTTTTCGCGTGCAATGTACAGATATTGACTGGGTTGCTCGTTATTATGGCGATGAAAAAAAAGCGCTTTATGTACATGGAAGAAAAGAATACGCCATTTTAAAACAGCTATCAGGATCTAATTTATCACCTAAAGTCGCTACACGTTATAAAGAGTGGTTTTTTCTTTATTGGTTACAGGGCGAACATCTTACTCACCAATCACTTTTTAGTACTTATTTAAAACCGTTGGCTGAAAAAATAGCAATACTCCATCAACACACACCGTTAGGTTTTCCTCTTAACTTAAATCATGAATTATTAATTTATTGGCAGGGTATTGATAGAAAACGTTTATCCGCTAAATGGTTACGCTTACAACAAAATTTTTTACGCCAACCGCGATGCAATCTCATAAAATACGCGCCTGCTCACATGGATTTGCATGTTGAGAATATTCTTCTTAGTGATTCCGGTATAAAATTTATTGATTGGGAATATGCAGCCGATATTGATACAGCTGATTCATTGATGACGTTCTTTGCAACAAATCAACTCAATGAAGCGCAACAAAATACGTTTTTGGATTATTATTATTCGTATCATTGTCATTATGCTCAATCCCAAAAGGTGGATGTTTATTCTGTGAAGGAGTTGAGAAAGCGTATTTTATCAAGAGAGCCATTCATTTTTTATATGATGCTAATGTGGTATGAAGTCCGTTGGCAACAAACAAAAGATGGATCATTTTTAATAATGTCTGAACCTTTACGTCGCTATTTCAGTCTGACGAATTAAAGACATTATCTTGTCACAATTACAAAGAGAGGAATGTTATGGGTCCGGTAATGCTTGATGTTGAAGGATATGAACTCGATAGTGAAGAGCGTGAAATTTTAAAGCATCCTCTTGTCGGTGGATTAATCCTTTTTACCCGCAACTTCCACGATGCTGAACAATTAAATGAATTAGTTCGCCAAATTCGTGATGCATCTCATGAGCGTCTTGTGATTGCAGTAGACCAAGAAGGGGGACGAGTGCAGCGCTTCCGTGATGGTTTTACACGCATACCAGCTGCTCAATCTTATGCGGCATTAAATGAAGGTTATCAAGCGAGTCATTTAGCACAAGAAGCTGGATGGTTAATGGCATCAGAAATGATTGCCATGGACATTGATATCAGTTTTGCACCTGTGCTCGACCTAGGTCATAACTGTATTGCCATTGGTGAGCGTTCTTTCCATGATTCACCTGAAATTGCTATGACAATGGCAGAGAGTTTTATTAAAGGTATGCGCTCTGCGGGTATGAAATCAACAGGCAAACACTTCCCTGGTCATGGCGCTGTAAGGGCTGATTCTCATAAAGAAACACCTCGTGATGATCGCTCTTTAAATGATATTCGCCAACGCGATATGTCTATTTTTAAAGATTTTATTCAACGCCAGTTACTAGATGCCATTATGCCAGCTCATGTTATTTATTCTCAGGTTGATGAGCGTCCAGCAAGTGGCTCATCGTACTGGCTGAAATCTATTTTACGTGAACAATTAGGTTTCCAAGGCGTTATTTTCTCTGATGATTTATCGATGGAAGGTGCTGCTATTATGGGAAGTTATGCAGAAAGAGCACAACGTTCACTAGATGCTGGTTGTGATATGCTTTTAGTGTGTAATAACCGAAAAGGGGCAGTGAGTGTGTTAGATAACCTGTCCTCTGTCAAAGCAGAACGCATTTCCACATTGTACCATCACCGAGGTCGTTACACATTGAGTGAGCTACAAACCTCTGATCGTTGGAAAAAAGCGAATCAGTTGCTGACCCAATTACAGGAGCAATGGCAGGAGCGAGCATGATTATATATTTACATGGTTTTGATTCCACAAGTCCTGGAAATCATGAGAAAGTTTTACAGCTACAGTTTATTGATCCTGATGTCCGCTTTTTAAGCTACAGTACGTTGCATCCTCGTCATGACATGCAACACTTACTGAAAGAAACGGATAAAGTGATTAAATCCACGAAAGAGCCAGTATTAATTTGCGGCGTAGGATTAGGTGGATATTGGGCAGAGCGTATTGGTTTCTTATGTAATATTCGTCAGGTAATGATTAACCCTAATCTTTTTCCTTACGAAAACATGACAGACAAAATCGACAGACCTGAAGAATATTTAGATATTGCAACGAAATGTATTAAAGATTTTCGTTCTAAAAATAAAGATAACGCTTTAGTGATTTTATCCCGTAATGATGAGGTTTTAGATAATCAGCGTTCTGCTGATGAATTATCGCCTTATTACTCTGTAATTTGGGATGAAGTGCAAACGCATAAATTTAAGAGCCTCTCTGAGCATCTATTTAAAATTAAAGCGTTTAATAGCAAAGAGTAAGACTAAAGTAAGGTGTTTAAAATGGATGGTGTTGGTTCCATCCATTTTTTTATCTAATGCAGCTAAAACGTTCATATCGTCCTCTCTACCTATCTCTTTTTCAACATTTGTTTCGATCCTTTATTTTTATCACTTCAATGATCACGACTGATTTTAACAGTCCTCTTTATGCTTGTTTTTCTAGTTCATTGTATTAATTGATAAAACGAATATCCCTATGTTTTAAATGGTGATTTATTTATCACTGAAAGGCAAAAAACGACTATTTTCTTCAAAAAATAGATATGAATGTTCAAATATTTTTGATATAAATCAACTTTGGTATGACCATCTTTCCAATTAACTTGCTTAAGAACAAAAATAACAGCCGAAACGATTTAACTGTCGTTATTTAAGTAGATTTCACTAAGGCTATTTAAATAACAACAGTAAATATCTTTATGGAGTGACGTTAAATGTCATTAAAAAAAATTGTTATTGTCGGTGGTGGCGCTGGTGGTTTAGAACTGGCGACCAAATTAGGCAATAAATTAGGACGCAGCAAAAAAGCAGAGATCACTTTAGTGGATCGCAACAACAGTCATCTATGGAAACCCCTTTTACATGAAGTAGCAACGGGTTCTTTAGATGATGGTGTTGATGCTTTAAGTTATCTAGCACATGGTTATAACCATCATTTCAATTTCCAATTAGGTTCATTAACAGGGCTTGATCGTGAGCAAAAAAATATCACACTGGCAGCTATTTATAATGAAGATCAAGAGTTACTCGTACCTGAACGCACATTAGACTACGATATTTTAGTGATGGCGTTAGGCAGTAAATCAAACGATTTTGGCACACCGGGTATTAAAGAGAACTGTATTTTCTTGGACAGTCCTCAACAAGCACATCGTTTCCATAACGAAATGTTAAATTTATTTTTAAAATACTCAGCAGATACCAATGCACAAGAAGAAAATCGTAAGGTAAATATTGCGATTGTAGGTGGTGGTGCGACGGGTGTTGAGCTTTCAGCTGAATTGCATAATGCAGTACGACAGCTTAATAGTTATGGATTAAAAAAATTAGCACCTTCAGCATTAAATATCACTTTGGTTGAAGCTGGAGAACGCATCTTACCAGCATTACCAGTGCGTATTTCTAGTGCTGCACATCAAGAATTAACCAAATTAGGTGTGCGAGTGATGACTAAAACCATGGTCACAAGCGCAGATGAAGGTGGATTAAACACTAAAGAAGGTGAGCATATTGATGCTGACTTAATGGTGTGGGCGGCAGGTATTAAAGCGCCTGATTTTATGAAAGAGATTGCTGGTTTAGAAACTAACCGTATTAATCAGTTGGTTGTTAAACCTACCTTACAAACAACCTTAGATGAATCTATTTTTGCGATTGGTGATTGTTCTTCTTGTCCAAGAAAAGAAGGCGGTTTTGTTCCGCCAAGAGCACAATCCGCACATCAGATGGCAAGTCGTTGTTACAGCAATATTTTAGCAATGTTAAAAGACAAACCGCTAAAAGATTATGTGTTTACCGATCATGGCTCATTAGTTTCACTCTCTAAATTTAGTACCGTAGGGAGTTTGATGGGGAATTTGATGAAAGGGGACATGATGATCGAAGGACGTATAGCGCGGATTGTCTATATCTCTTTATATCGAATGCATCAAATAGCTTTGCATGGTTATATCAAAACTGGGCTTATGATGTTAGTCGGATCAATCAATCGAGTGATTAGACCTAAACTAAAACTTCATTAATTTATCTTTTGCTTTACGGATAAGACAAAAGTTACCTTTTTAAACCCTTATATTATATGAGGGTTTTTTATCTATTTTTTCTTTTAAATTAAAAAATTAAATGAGAATATCTAAATAAGATAAATAATCACAGCATAAAACACTAGATGATTTGTCTGCCCATATCAAAAATAACCAATAACTCTAAAACTCAATAGAGTAATGATAAACATAATTTTATTATTAAGGTTAAACTTGTAATATTAAAGATAGCGTTTATTTTATTTATTACACTAAATTATTTAAGACTTTTCTTAAATAAAAAATGATGTTTAATTCATTAATTCATCAAATAAAATGTTATGGTGTTTCGTAGATTTGTATTTGAAAGATAATAAGTAAAAATTATTAGAAATAAGCTTAACTTGTTATTTTTACTTGTATTTAAGTGGATAAAATAATCTTACAAATCTTAAAAGTAAATTTTATAATATGAGTTAAATATAAAATATCTCCTATTTTTAGGCGACATTTGTTAACTTGGTGTTATCATAATGCTATATTAGCAATAGCATAACGATTTCTATTTTTTCAGCTTAATAAATTAAGATCTATCTTAATATAATGTGTAAGTCTTAAGAATGTAGTTAGTATTTAATTAAGTAATTAAAACAGAAATAAGTGGTGTATTTAACATGTCATAAATACGTAGTTTACTTATTATGTTAATCAGCATGGATGTTGAATTAAGCTATCAGATTAGAGAATTCATTTATTGAATACTAAATATATTAGCCAGTTAGAGTGAAATAATGGCTTTTATTACGCATCTGTAGCAATTAAGGATAAAACAAATAAAAAGGGGTAAAAGTGGGTGTTAATGTCAGAAAGTACACACTAATAGGACTAATCATTGTATTAGCTATTCTTTCATTTATTGCATGGAGGTGGGTATTTCCCCAGCCTCAATACGCTCATGTCGTTTCGGCTACACCTATTAAATCGACTGTTTTTGTGACAGAAGAGTATTGTCATCGAATTGGCTTACCTACACCTTTTACACCAGAGAATTTGTCACGATTTCACCCCGCAGAGCAAGAGTGCCGAGTGTTTTATATGATTGAAGCACTCAATAACAGCAATATTGCTAATTTCCCTTATCCTCAATTTAAAGAGTGCATCCCGATTTATCGTCAAGAGCGTAGAATTGTTGGTTATGATGTGCTTTATACTATTGATGGAACACCGGGCAAAGTACGCACCACGTTTAAACCCGGTGAAATTATCGCATTAGATTCTGATGGTAGGCTGATTTTAGAACAAGAACCTTATTGTTCTATGAATGAAAAAGTACCTTGCCGTAAAGAGTAAATCTAACAATATAAAAGAAAGGCGTAAGAAGGTGTAAGAAAGGCGTAATAAAGTTACTTCAATTACGCCTTTTTGTTGATTAAATAACCGCAAGAGTGCGGTTATTTAATTTTATGCTCATCAAATGCATTTAGCATATCATCAATAAAAGTGAGTCGTTTCTCACGCTCAGTTAAATCTGTAATAAATTTCAGTTTTGATGGGCCATCTAAACGGAAAATAGCAGGTTGCTCTTGAAGTAGACTGATTAAATATCCCGGATCAACCTTGTTCTTTTCACCAAACTCAATAAACCCGCCTTTATCATGGGCTTCAATTCGAGTAATACCCAAGCGCATGGCATTTAAGCGAATAGCGGCATTACGCAGTAGATAACGCCCTGCATCAGGCAGCTTACCAAATCTATCAATTAACTCTGCTCTTAGATCATTAAGCTCTGTTAAGTCGATTGCACTAGCAATTCGTTTATAGAATGAAAGTCTGACATTTACATCAGGAATGTAATCATCAGGTAACAAGACTGGCATTCTTAATTCAATTTCAGTTTGTTGATTGGTGAGATCTTCAAGTGATGGCTCTCTACCTTCTTTAAGTGCTTCTACCGCACTTTCTAGCAATTCCATATAAAGAGAGAAGCCAACGGTATTCATTTGACCACTTTGTTCTTCACCTAATAATTCACCAGCGCCTCGAATTTCTAGATCATGAGTCGCTAATGCAAAACCTGCACCCAAATCTTCCAGCGAAGCAATTGCCTCTAAACGTTTATGAGCATCCTTTGTCATTGCTTTAGGATGTGGTGTCAACAAATAAGCATAAGCTTGATGATGAGAACGACCTACACGCCCACGTAACTGATGCAATTGCGCTAAACCAAAGTGATCTGCTCGTTCAATAATAATGGTGTTCGCGGTTGGTATATCAATACCTGTTTCAATAATTGTGGTGCAAAGTAACACATTAAAACGTTGGTGATGAAAATCATTCATCACACGTTCAAGCTCGCGTTCACGCATTTGTCCGTGACCAATACCAATACGTGCTTCAGGAACGAGTGTAGCCAGTCTCTCACGGGCTTTTTCGATATTTTCAACATCGTTATACAAGTAATAAACTTGTCCGCCACGCAACGTTTCACGCAAGATAGCTTCGCGCACCACTAAGTCATCATATTCTCGCACAAAGGTTTTTACTGATAAGCGACGTGCTGGTGGTGTTGCAATAATGGAAAGATCACGCATACCACTCATTGCCATATTCAATGTACGAGGAATAGGCGTTGCTGTTAGCGTTAAAATATCAACATTAGCACGCATGGCTTTTATTCGCTCTTTATGGCGAACACCAAAGCGGTGCTCTTCATCGACAATTAATAGCCCTAAATCTTTCCACTGAATATTCGGTTGAAGCAATTTATGTGTACCAATGACAATATCAACCGTACCTTCAGCCAGTTTTTCTGTGATTTGTTGTTGCTCTTTTGCGCTACGAAAACGCGAGATCATCTCAATGTTAACGGGCCAATTAGCAAAACGATCACGGAAATTATCAAAATGTTGCTGAGCCAATAGGGTGGTTGGTACTAAAATAGCGACTTGTTTATTGTTGTTAACGGCAAGAAATGCAGCACGCATCGCCACTTCTGTTTTACCAAATCCGACATCGCCACAGACGAGTCTATCCATTGAAATGGCTTGGCACATATCGCTAAGTACAGCATTGATCGCCATTTCTTGATCAGGTGTTGTTTCAAAAGGAAAACTTTGGCGGAATGATTGGTACTGCTCTTTATCCATTTTAAAGGCAAAGCCTGTTTTTACTTCACGTTGAGCATAAACATCTAATAACTCTGCTGCGACATCACGCACTTTTTCGGCGGCTTTTTGGCGCGCTCTTACCCATGCATCGCCACCCAATTTATGTAGTGGGGCATTTTCATCTGCACCGCCAGAATAACGACTTATTAAGTGCAGTGATGAAACAGGAACATAAAGTTTGTCATTACCCGCGTAGCTTAACATCAAGTATTCAGCTTTAACGCCACCCGCTTCTAGTGTTGTCATTCCTTGATAACGACCAACACCATGCTGAAGATGAACAACGGGTTGTCCTATGCTTAATTCAGCAAGGTTGCGAATTAAAGTATCTGTATTGATAGTGCGACGATTGTCTTGGCGACGACGATTAACGCGCTCACCTAACATATCACTTTCACAGATCATGGCTAATTGACGATGGTTATCAATAAATCCATGTTCAGCAGCACCAATGATAAAGTAAAAACCTTTCTCTTGAGCATCAGATAGTTCAATGATCTGCTTAGGTGCTATTTTTATCCGCGATAAAAGCTCTTGTACGGTTTCGCGTCGTCCTTCACTTTCAACAGAGAAAATAACACTACCTGAAAATTGTTCTTGGAATCGGCGTAAGTTATCTAAAGGTGATTTGCTTTGAGCGTTAATCGATAAATCAGGAAGAGGCTGATAGCCTAAATTGGTCTGTCCTGCTTTTTCAGGCAACGTTTCTGTTTTAAGTTGAATACGAGGCCACTGTTTTAACTCTTTATTAAATTTATCAACATTCAGCCAAATATCATCAGGTGGTAACAGGGGTCGCATAGGATCAACACGACGGCTTTCAAAACGTTGATTAATGTCTTGCCAAAATTTTTCTGCAAAATCTTGTAGATCTTGCGTCACTATCAATGTGTTTTTAGGGAAATAAGCAAATAAGTTAGATAAAGGCTGTTCAAAAAACAGGGATTGCCAATATTCAATGCCTGTTGGCAATATGTGTTTACTTACTTGCTGATAAATATGTTCAGGATCGCGTCTTACATCAAATCGTTCACGCCATTGGCTACGGAAAATCTCTATCGCATTTGCATCTGTTGGGAATTCATGTGCAGGCAGTAAATTAATTTGATCAACTTCAGCTAATGTCCGCTGTGTATCGACATCAAAAGTACGCAGGCTATCTATTTCGTCATCGAAAAAATCAATACGATAAGGAAATTCACTTCCCATAGGAAATAAATCTAATAATGCACCACGCGTTGCGTATTCCCCATGTTCTAATACTTGTTCGACATGGCGATATCCCGCTTCATCTAATGTTTTACGCAAATTATCACGAGAAAGTACCTCTCCTTTTTGCATTACCAACGCATGACTTGCGAGATAATCCGTAGGGCAGACTTTCTGCATTAACGTATTGACAGGTAAGATTAAAATTCCCTTGAGAAGTGATGGAATACGGTATAGCGTAGAAAGGCGGTTTGAGATGATTTCTTGGTGAGGTGAAAAACTGTCGTATGGCAGCGTTTCCCAATCCGATAATGTCTCTACTGGATAATCACAAAACTGACGGATTTCATCTTGTAAACGCAATGCATTTTGCATATCACGAGTAACAAGAACAACTAATCCAGAGTGACGTTTGATGATCTCTGCACATTCTAGAGCACAAGCGGCACCAGTCAGTTGACCTAGCTGACGAGTATCCCCTTGTTTTATAGGAAGTTGATAACGATATTCTGAGGACATAAGCGTGTAATGTGAACTCTTTGTTGTAGTTAACTCCCAACACATCTTTAGCTTAATGGCTAAAGCTTAAACTGGCGGGCAGGTTAAGATAAAAGAAAAAACCACAGTTTGGGAATAGAGTGGTTCCATTCAGTAAGACTACCCTTTATTATCCCTGAACACTTCGCATTAGCAACAGGAACAGCACAGATTTCATGTACAATTCTGTCTCATTTTATATAGGGCTCCGTTATATGCGGGGTCGTGCGGTCGATAAATTCGGTCGCTTCGTCTCATGGCTATCCGCTTTAGGGATTATGTTAGGTGTAGCGGCACTGATCACAGTGACTTCTGTCATGAATGGCTTTGAACGCTCATTGCAAGAAAGCATTCTTGCTTACATTCCACAAGCAATCGTGACATCACCTAACGGGCAATTATCCCGAGATTCAAATATAGCTGAAAGATTACTGACGCGTGAAGGTATCATAAACGTTACCCCTTTAGTAGAAGGCGATGTTGTTTTGCAAAGTAAAGACAATATCAGCGTTGGTGTCATGCTGGGTATAGAAAAAGAGCAAGATGAGCCTTTAACGAAACATATTCGCTATGGCGATTTTTCTATGCTAAAAGCGGGTGATTATGGTGTGATTTTAGGAAGTGGCCTCGCGAAACAGTTGAAAGCAAAAGAGGGGGATAACATCCGCCTTATTGTGCCAAGCGTAAGCCAATTAACGCCAATGGGAAGATTACCTAGCCAACGATTATTTACGGTTAAAGGTATTTTTCAAAGTGGTGGCGATGCAGATGCCTCACAAATCTTAGTTAACCAGCAAGATGCGGCACGTTTAATGCGTTATCAGCCGGGTAATATTACAGGATGGCGTCTTTTCTTTACTGATCCTCTCAATATTGAAAAATACAGTGCACAATCTTTAGATGAAAATCTAAGTTGGAGAGATTGGCGCGAACGTAAAGGTGAATTTTTCCAAGCGGTTAAAATGGAAAAAAATATGATGGGATTATTATTAAGCTTAATTATAGCGGTGGCAGCTTTTAATATTATTACCTCACTTTCTTTGTTGGTCATGGAAAAACAAGGTGAAGTTGCTATTTTGCAAACGATGGGCTTAAAACGCGCTCAGATTATGTCCATCTTTATGCTACAAGGTGCAGGTGCAGGTATTTTAGGCGCGGTAGCGGGTGGTCTGCTAGGTGCATTACTCTCAAGCCAATTAAACGTCATTATGCCCGCGGTAGGACTTATCCCTCAAGGTGTGGAATTGCCCGCAACACTTGATTGGGGACGCGTCTTTATGATTGGTTTCTCCGCTATTATCATTTCCCTTTTATCCACTTTATACCCGTCTTGGCGGGCCGCGGCTATTCAGCCAGCAGAGGCGCTACGTTATGAGTAATTCTTCTTTGAATAAACAACCAATGGCATCAGAAAAACAAATGCAAATTAATAAAGATGGTTTATTGGATTGCCACGCCCTATGTAAACAATACCAAGATGGTTCTATTTCCACACAAGTGCTGAAATCCGTCTCTTTTAAAATGGATAAGGGCGATTTTCTTGCCATAGTAGGAAGCTCTGGCTCAGGAAAAAGTACCTTATTACATTTACTGGGTGGATTAGATTCTCCAACATCAGGTGAAGTCTTTTTTAAAGGGCAATCACTTAATAAATTATCCTCTTCGGAAAAGGCCGATCTACGTAATAGCCAATTAGGTTTTATTTATCAATTTCATCATCTATTACCTGATTTTACTGCACTTGAAAATGTTGCTATGCCACTGATGATTGGTGGCACGAGCGCTTCTGTTGCGAAAGAAAAAGCGATGTCTTTACTTGAAGCTGTTGGGTTAAAAGATCGCGCTCATCACCGTCCTTCAGAGCTTTCTGGTGGTGAGAGACAACGCGTTGCGATTGCGAGAGCATTAGTGAACGATCCTGCATTAGTCCTTGCTGATGAACCAACTGGTAATCTTGACCAGAAAAACGCAGAAGGGATTTTTGAATTGTTGATTAAGTTAAACAAAGAAAAACAAACTGCTTTTTTGGTCGTAACGCATGATTTGTCACTGGCTGCTCGTTTTCAGCGCCAACTTGAAATGAAAGATGGTCAACTACAGTCACAAAACGCAATTTCAGGAGTGAAATAATGGCGCAATTGCCACTTGCATTAGTGACCGCATTACGTTTTTCAAGAGGGCGAAAACGTGCGGGAATGGTTTCTTTAATTTCAGTTATTTCAACACTGGGCATTATGCTGGGTGTTGCTGTCTTAATTATTGGCCTAAGCGCCATGAATGGCTTTGAACGTGAATTAAAAAACCGTATTTTATCAGTTGTGCCTCACGGACAAATTTATTCAGTAGAACAGCCATTTGTACAATGGCAATCAGCATTACCTCGTATTGAAAATACCCAAGGTGTTGTCGCTGCTGCTCCTTATATTTTACTTACTGGATTGTTAGAAAAAGGAACAGAGTTAAAGGCAGTGCAAGTGATGGGTGTATCACCTGAAAAACAAGGTGATATCAGCTTATTGCCTCGATATGTACAAAACAATGCATGGCAAAATTTTAAGGCAGGTAAACAACAAATTATTATAGGGCAAGGCGTTGCCGATGCATTGAAAATAAAACAAGGTGATTGGCTGACGGTGTTAATTCCTAATAATGACGATCCTACTAAGCTTTTACAGCCTAAACGTATCCGTTTACAAGTGAGTGGTATCTTTAAATTAAGTGGAATGCTCGATCATCAATTAGCTTTAATTCCTTTAGCCGATGCTCAACAATATATGGATTACGGGCAAGGCATTACAGGGATTGAAGTGAAAACGGTAGATCCATTTTTTGCGAATGAAATTATTCATAATGCAGGTTTAAACAGTAAAGAATATGTTTATGCAAAAAGTTGGATAAGTGACTACGGCTATATGTATAGCGATATTCAGATGATCCGTAGCATTATGTATTTATCGATGATCTTAGTAATTGGTGTCGCTTGTTTTAATATTGTCTCAACACTGATTATGGCGGTAAGAGATAAAAGCAGTGATATTGCTATTTTACGAACGTTAGGTGCACGAGATAGCCATATTCGTAATATCTTTTTATGGTACGGCTTATTATCAGGCATGATTGGTTGTGTCGCCGGTGTGATATTTGGTGTATTGGTTGCTTACAATTTAACGCCATTAGTGTCTGTTATTGAGTCATTAACGGGGCACAGTGTGTTGTCTGGCGATGTTTATTTCGTTGATTTTCTACCTTCAGAAGTTCATTTAATTGACGTTTTCTCTGTATTTATTACCACTGTGATCTTAAGCCTGATTGCAAGTTGGTATCCTGCACGTCGAGCCACTAAACTAGATCCTGCAAGAATTTTAAGTGGACAATAAGTTTATTGACATACAAAGAAGAAAAAACGCTTAAACTAGTGAAGATAAGAAACGCGATATTTAAACTTGAAAACCAAGGATTGTAATGATGAAACTTAAACTTCGTCATCGTCGGCTTAGGAAGTTTCGTAAAATTAAAAATTTACGTAGACAACATTCACGTTGTCGCTATTTTCATCTAACCCATAAAACGGAACATGAAATGAATTTACCCAAAGTTGTCGTATTAACAGGGGCTGGCATTTCGGCTGAATCAGGAATTAAAACATTCCGATCAGAAGATGGATTGTGGGAAGAACATCGCGTTGAAGATGTTGCAACACCTGAAGGTTATCAACGCAATCCCGAATTAGTTCAGCAGTTTTATAATGAACGTCGCCGCCAATTGCAACAACCCTCTATTCAACCTAATGAAGCGCATTATGCATTAGCAAAACTAGAGCAACGTTTAGGTAAAGAAAATTTTTTACTCGTTACGCAAAATATTGATAACTTGCATGAAAAAGCAGGTAGTAAACATATTTTGCATATGCATGGTGAATTGCTAAAAGTGCGTTGCCCTCAATCTCGTCAAGTATTTGAGTGGAAAGGGGACTTAGAAACAACCGATCGTTGTCATTGTTGCCAATTCCCATCTCCGTTGCGCCCGCATATTGTCTGGTTTGGTGAAATGCCAATTGGTATGGAAGAGATTTATCGCGCACTGGCTGAGGCTGATATTTTTATCTCTATCGGTACATCTGGAAATGTTTATCCAGCGGCCGGTTTTGTCCATGAAGCTCGATTAACTGGCGCTCATACCGTTGAGTTAAATCTTGAACCAAGTTTGGTTGAAAGCCAGTTTGAAGAGAAACATTATGGCCCTGCAAGTCAGGTAGTTGATGAATATGTTCATAAATTGTTTGAATTAATTAATGATCCTAAAGCTGATTTGACGCAATAATTATTTTATAGAGTTCCCTATTATTGTTCTTAGAGAGATCTTAGGGGGCAAAATGGATAAATTATTAGAACGTTTTTTTGAATATATTAATTTTGATACACAATCAAAACCATCTTCAAAAATGTCACCAAGCAGTGATGGACAATTAAAACTTGCCAAGGCATTGGCTCAAGAATTAAAAAAACTGGGTTTTTCTGATGTAATGCTCAGTGATAAGGGATGTGTAATGGCAAGTTTACCATCCAATGTATCTTGGCCAGTGCCAGTTATTGGCTTTATTTCGCATCTTGATACTTCTCCTGACTTTTCAGGAAAACATGTAAAACCACAAGTGCTTGAAGATTATCGTGGTGGTGATATTGCTTTAGGTATTGGTGATGAAGTGTTATCGCCGGTTATGTTTCCAATCTTACATTCAATGATTGGTAAAACATTAATTACTACAGATGGCAAAACATTACTGGGTGCGGACGACAAAGCTGGTATTGCTGAAATTATTACTGCGATGGTGCGCTTAAAAGAAACGAATCGACCACATGGGGATATTCGTATTGCTTTCACTCCTGATGAAGAAATTGGACGTGGTGCGCATTATGTAGATTTAAAAGCATTCGGCGCAAGCTGGGCTTATACCGTTGATGGTGGTGGTGTTGGCGAACTGGAATATGAAAACTTCAATGCCGCATCCGTGAATATCAAAATTGTAGGTAACAATGTTCATCCAGGTAGTGCCAAAGGGGTGATGGTTAACGCATTAGGATTAGCAACACGCATTCATCAAGAATTACCTGTTGATGAAACACCAGAAAATACCGACGGTTATGAAGGTTTTTACCATTTGCAAAGTATCAAAGGCTCGGTAGAAAGAGCGGAAATGCATTATATTATCCGTGATTTTAATCGTAACTTATTTGAAAAACGCAAACAGAATATGATTGCGATTGCAGAGAGAGTGGGTAAAGGTCTGCATCCTGATTGCTATATCGAGCTAACTATTGATGATAGCTATTACAATATGCATGATAAAGTTGTTCAATTCCCTCACATCATTGAAATTGCTAAACAAGCCATGATTGATTGTGATATTGAACCAAATATTAAGCCTATTCGTGGTGGTACAGACGGCGCTCAACTTTCTTACCGTGGTTTACCTTGCCCTAATATTTTTACAGGCGGTTATAATTTCCATGGTAAGCATGAATTTATCTCTTTAGAAGGCATGGAAGCGGCGGTAAGTGTGATTATGCGCATTGCTGAAATAACGGCTGAAAGAGAAAAGGCAAAAGTAATTAACTAATTACTTATTGGGCTTCGAAAATAAAAATAATAGCCGATATTTCGGCTATTATTTTTTAGTAAAAAAATATCTTAAATTTGTTTATTTACGCTTTTCGTAATCTTGTTCAACAGAAGATTTCCAATCTTGATTTAGCTCTTTTCCTTCAATTTTAGATTGAACGGCTTTATTCACAGATTCATAAGCATTTTCGTAGCCTTTAGCATCTTGGATATATTGAGTTGAGTTGGATGATTTAATGCCAATACTTTCAGCTGCACTTATTGCGTCAATGTTGGCACCTAAAAAGATAAATTCCCAACCTTTCTCTTTTTCTGCTGAGTTAATTAATGATTTTACTTTTTCTAGCGAATATTCACGGCTACTATTTTCTTCGCCATCGGTGATGATCACCATCATGACATTTTTATAGGGGGAATTTGGCTTATTTCCTTCAGTGATCGCATTTCCCACAGCATCTAACAGTGCAGTATTACCTGATGCAAAATAATCGTTAGTAGTTAAATTTGTTATCTTATTAATATCAATGCGGTTATGTAACTTCTTAGCCTGACTATCAAATAAGATTGTGGTTATATAGACTTTCTCTGGGCGATTTTTATTTTCCGCTAAAATAGT
The DNA here is from genome assembly GCF_002777965.1 of Proteus columbae. Lineage (GTDB taxonomy): Bacteria > Pseudomonadota > Gammaproteobacteria > Enterobacterales > Enterobacteriaceae > Proteus > Proteus columbae. Next base: position 44,360 of record NZ_NGVR01000003.1, read on the forward strand.
ATTAAATCCACCAATAGTATCTTTTTCATATCCTTGCATTGAACCACTTTTATCTAACACAAAAATGATATCCGTTTGTGCTGGTGGTGCCTTCATATTTGCTGTTTCTACTGTTTTTGCAAATACCATGGTAGGTAAAATAAAAGCAGCGATTAAAACAATAAATTTTTTCATAGACGACTCCATTGTCGAAAAAAGAATTAAAGTAGTAAAAATCTAATTTTATCTTAGGAGCAATTAATGAAATAAAATAGGAGAAATGGCTGAAAAATAAACGAGATGTTAATGAGAAAATCCACTTAATTAAAAATAGAATGATTTTATAATAATGGGCTTACATATTATTCACTATTAAACTTTTAATATAGGCTTAATATTAATAACTCTTTAGTAAATTGAGAACCCTGAAATTCCCTTATAATTAAAGAGAATGAATAAATATAATATAAGGATATTGAATGGAAACCATAACAGGAAAACTATTAAAGCCTGTAATAGAAGAAAAACTAGACTCTCATAAAAAGGAAGTGATTAAAAAAGCTGAACAGCAATCATTTATTATTATTTTTAGTTATTTTCTAATAACTTATTTAATCTCATTTTCTCTTTATGCGACAAATAGCAAACATACGTTATTGCTTTTTTTCTTGCAAAGTACATTTTTTGTTGTTATTCCTTTTTTCTTTCATAATACAAGAGTGCTTTTAAAAGAATCAATAAATTATTTAATTCGTTAGTTTTTAAAATAATATATATTTTAATTTTCCTAATAATAAAAAGCCCTGCCATAAATATAGCAGGGCTTTTAACGTTAACTATATCGAGAATTAGTGATAATTAATCCTCAAAATACCAATAACCTTGGTTAACTAAATGTGTTAATAAACGTACAAATTTCGGATCAGTTAACGCATCACCTAAGTGTTGTTTATCAATATAATCATATTGGCAAAGTGCATCCACAGCTTCTATATGATCAGTATCCATCAATTCACCATTTACGAAACAGTTATCGCCAACACGTAGTGCACGAAGACCATTTAAACGATGAAGTTGCTCGCCTTGTTGCAGCAAATCATGAATTTCTGCATTTTCATATAAAGGCTCTGGAACAGCGAGATCAAGTTCATGACGAGATTGAGAAATAAATTCACCAAACCAGTGACGGAATACTTCAGGTTGAGCAAGTAAATCTTCCATCATGTCATGAAGCTTATTCAACTCTTGATGTTGTATTAATGCAGGATTTTCACGCGGAGTTAGATCAGGATCGCTATAACGATAGCTACCTAAATCATTTGCTAACACATAGTCAGCGAAACCACTGAAAAGTTCACGAGCATTAGGCGATCTGAAACCAACAGAGTAGTTTAGCGATTCTTCAATCGCATAGCCTTCATGTGGAAATCCTGGTGGGATATAAAGAATATCGCCCGGTTCTAATTCTTCATCAATAATTGCTTCAAAAGGATCAACTTGAAGCAAGTCAGGGTGAGGGCAGTGTTGTTTCATTGGGATTTTTTCACCCACACGCCAACGACGACGACCTTGTCCCTGAATAATAAAGACATCATATTGATCAAGATGTGGGCCTACACCACCACCGGGAACAGAATAAGAGATCATTAAATCATCAATACGCCAATCGGGTAACACACGAAATGGCTTCATTAATGCCGCACTAGGAAAGTGCCAGTGATCGACGGCTTGTACAAGTAAAGACCAATCTTTATCACCAAGTCCTTCAAAGTGCTCGAAAGGCCCGTGTTTGACTCCCCACTGTCCGTCTTGACAGCTAACAAGACGGCTATCAACTTCATCTTCCATTGCAAGACCAGCAAGTTCGTCAGGAGATAAAGGATCAACAAAACGAGAGAAGCCGTTTTTAATTAATAAAGGGCGTTTTTGCCAATGGCTTTCGAGGAATGATTGCCAATCTAAATTAAGTTTATAGTCCATTGTGTATATCCTGAATTCGGGAAGCCTGAAGTCATAGTATAATGAATTCTAGTTTCCTGCTAAACATTCCTTTGAGCAATGTGAGTAATAGCGAGTAACACGATAATAACTGAACAGATATCATGCATAACGCCATATATTTAGCGGTAATTAAAAAAAGAGTTTCTTATCAATAATGATTATTCACGTTCAGTAGTCAGTTGTTGCTCCGCAAAGGTTACGGTGATACGAGCGCCACCTAAAGGGCTATCAGTAATCGTAATTTCACCACTGTATTGTTCAATAATATCTACCGCGATAGATAATCCTAAACCTTGCCCAGGACGCAGAGTGTCAGCTCTTGTTCCTCGTTGGAAAATAGCCTCTCTTTTTTCAGGGCTGACGCCCGGACCGTCATCATCAACAATAATCATTACACTGCTTTCATTATTGCTAACATTGATTTCAACAAATTCTAAGCAGTATTTACAGGCGTTATCAAGAATATTACCCATCACTTCCATAAAATCATTTTTCTCACCTAACCACATGATCTCAGGTGAAACATTGAGTGTTAAATCAACACCTTTTGACTGATAAACTTTACTTAATGCACTACAAAGATTATCCAGTAATCCTGACAGTGAATAGAGTTTTCGTGTGGTAATATCATGATCACCATGGATTGATGCTCGGTGAAGATAATAGCCGACTTGTTGTGAAATGCGTTCTATTTGATCGAGCATGATAGGTTCAGCTTGCTCTATCGTCATCTGTTTGCCCGAGCGTAAAGAGCGTAATGTTGATTGCAATACAGCAAGTGGTGTTTTTAAGCTGTGGGTAAGATCAGATAAACTTGTACGATATTTACTATAACGACTGCGTTCATTACGCAATAACACATTTAAGTTTCGAACTAAGCCTTTTAACTCTGTTGGTGGATTTTCATCCAAATCATTTCGAGTCCCTTTTTCTAATGCACTAATTTGTTCAATAACTTGCTTTATAGGTCGTAAGCTCCAATGTGCAGCTAACCAAATTAAAGGTACAACTAAGAATAAATTAGCGAGAATAATATATAAGAACCAATCCCAAACTTGACTGGCTTTTTGCATACGCTGAGGAATAGGATCGATAACCGCGATCGCCATAGAAGGCATATTATCAGCGGCAGGATAATGATTAATCACAACGGAGTGAGTTAAAAACTCATTACTGGTGTATTCTTCAAGGCGTTTGAGATAAACACGATATTGCGGTAATTGCTTTAACATTAAACGTGTTGTTTTGATATCGACTGAGATCTCAAATAAGCCTTCCTCATGACGCCACTTATGCTTAATGCTATCCGCAATGGCTTTAGGTAAATCGGGAGGTGTCCATAATACACCGCCTTTATCATCAAAAATGATCACCAGCGAGGTGTTGTTATTATTAAGATTTGTTGGAAACTCAATATTCAGCTTGCTCTTATCCCACTGTGCTAAGCTGTAGTAAAGATTGCTTTGACTACGCATCAGCATAAAAGTGGTTTTATCCACACTGACAATCGAACCGACAATGGCAACTAACCCATAAGAGAGCGTAAGTGCCAAAATAATGGCACTAGTTGCAAGTAAAAAGCGTGTTCGTAATGAGAGTGGTGAGCGCTGTTTTTTTTGCATATTAAGGTTTCATATCAAAACGGTAGCCTTGTCCGCGTACTGTAACCACCACGTCATCAGTATATTTTTCTAAGATTTTTTTACGTAGTCGGCCCATTAGCACATCAATAGTGTGACTTTCTTTTAATTCAGCATCAGGGTATAGCTGACGCATTAATGCATCTTTGCTAACAACTTTATTTTGATTTCTCATTAAGGTTTCTAAAATTGTATATTCAAATGCTGTTAACTTGATTTGTTCGCCTGAAATCATGAACTCTTTACGGGATAAATCCAATTCAAAAGGTTCGATTGAGAGGGTTTGCGATGCAATTCCCATGTTTCTTCGCATTAATGCCTGAATACGTGCAACAATTTCCTCAAAATGAAAGGGCTTTGTCACATAGTCATCAGCACCCGCATTTAACGCTGAAACTTTTTCTTGCCAACTTTCTCGTGCCGTTAAGACCATTATTGGTAGGGTAATATTATTCTCTCTCCATCTACGAATAAGGCTAATGCCATCTTCATCCGGCAATCCTAAGTCCACAATGGCAACATCAGGTGTACCTTCTGCAATAAAATTATCTGCTTTTTTGGCATCTTCTGCTGCATCAACCTGATGCCCAGCATCACGAAATTGCACAGATAAGTGATGGCGAAGTAGGATATTATCTTCAATAATTAAGATCCGCATTATTCCACCTTGAGTACAATCAGCAAAATTCCACTGTTGTAAAATAAATATAGGAAATGAGTGTCATTCCATAAGATAAAAAATATATCGTTATCATAGTCAATCTATCACTTAAAAAATACCGTAGCGGGTAAAGTGTTTAAGTTACAGAGAGTTTTCTAATTTTTTGATATAAAAAAAGGCAGAGATTATCTGCCTTTTTAGAATGATAAATTAGTTTAATTTATCAACAAGTTGAGTGGCAAAACCAATATAGCTTTCAGGTTTCATTGCTTTTAAGCGTATTTTTTCATCTTCTGGTAGTTCTAAACCATCAATGAAAACTGCCATATCTTGTTCAGTGATGCGTTTACCGCGAGTAAGTTCTTTTAGCTTTTCGTAAGGTTTTTCAATGCCATAACGACGCATTACAGTTTGAATTGGCTCTGCTAATACTTCCCAGTTGCAGTCTAATTCTTCACGAAGATGCTTTTCATTCACTTCAAGTTTATTAAGGCCTTTCATGGTTGATTGATAAGCAATCAGCGCATAACCCATTCCAACACCTAAATTACGCAGTACAGTTGAGTCTGTTAAGTCACGTTGCCAGCGAGAAACGGGTAATTTGCTAGATAAATGTCCCATAACTGCATTTGCTAACCCTAAGTTTCCTTCAGAGTTTTCAAAATCAATTGGATTGACTTTATGAGGCATGGTTGATGAGCCAATTTCACCTGCAATAGTTTTTTGTTTAAAGTGGTTTAAGGCTACGTAACCCCAAATATCACGGTCGAAATCGATCAAGATAGTATTGAAGCGACTAATACAATCAAAAAGCTCCGCAATATAATCGTGTGGTTCAATTTGGGTTGTGTATGGGTTCCATGTAATACCAAGTGAAGTTACAAATTCTTCACTAAATTGGTGCCAGTTTACTTCAGGATATGCCGCTAAGTGAGCATTGTAGTTACCTACTGCACCATTGATTTTACCTAAGATCTCAACTTGTGTCAGTTGACGATATTGGCGCTCCATACGGTAGGCAACGTTAGCAAACTCTTTGCCAATTGTAGATGGTGTTGCAGGTTGGCCGTGAGTACGAGAAAGTAATGGCAAATCACGGTATTCTTGAGCCATTTTGCTAATGGTATCAATAATTTCACGCCATGAAGGCAGTAAGATCTCTTGACGTGCTGTTTCCAGCATAATGGCATGAGACAGGTTATTAATATCTTCAGAAGTACAAGCAAAGTGAATAAATTCAGAAACCTGATGTAAAGCAGGGATGTTTGCCACTTTTTCTTTTAAGAAATATTCTACGGCTTTTACATCATGGTTAGTGGTGCGTTCGATAGTTTTAATACGAGCTGCATCTTCTTCATTGAAGTTAGCAACAATCGCATCGAGGTAATCGTTTGCGTTTTTTTCAAAGGCTGGAACTTCTTTAATGTCGGCGCAAGATGCCAGCTTTTGTAGCCAGCGAACTTCTACCTGTACACGGAATTTCAGAAGACCGAATTCACTAAAAATAGAACGTAACGACGAAGTTTTACTACCGTAACGACCGTCAATCGGTGAAATCGCTGTCAGCGAAGATAATTCCATTGTTGGCAACTCCCAGGTTGAATTTAAAGTATTAACATTGAGCGAGAAAATCATCAGCTTGTCGCAGGATAGTCTTTTGATGTAGTAAAAAATCAAAACGACGACCACCGACTTGACGCCAGAGCACTGCACTTCGAATGCCAGTCAGTAATAACGCTCTAACTTTAGCTTGAATAATAGGGGTATTTAATAGATCAATCGAGCCATGAACTTGAATGCGAGGGCCAACCGGGCTAACTGCATCAACATAAACGCCAGCAAGGGCATTAAATACACTTTCGGACATTGGTTCAAAATAACTTTTTTGGCGCTCTAATTGAGAAATTTTTTGTGATAAATGTGAGCTGTAATTATCATTTCTGTTGATAAGACGCTCTAGGTTGATTAAACCTTGTTGGTAAGTCATTAATTCAAGCGTTAATTTTTCTCTTCTTACCGCCTGATGAATGGCTTTCAATGTTTGAAAGCCTAATTTTAGATGACTGATTTGATTACCATAAACATCAAGTGTTGAAGTCGGATTGAGATTAAAAACACTGTTAACCATCACTTCAACATCATTCTCGTTCGCATTACCTTGGTAAGCAACTTGTTGAACAAGACGACTTGCTTGGCAGATGCCTGCCAATGCAAGTGTTATATCACGAAAATCTTTAGCCACATCTACTCCTGAATACGGGTTTCAATGATACCGCCACCTAAACAGACTTCGTCTTGATAAAAGACGGCTGATTGTCCCGGAGTCACTGCTGCAACAGGATAATCAAAGCGGACTTCAATTTTGTCTTCACCTAATGGTGTTACTGTACACGCAATATCAGGTTGGCGATATCGTGTTTTAACAGTACAGCGGAAAGCTTCAGTAATAGGTTCTCTTGATACCCAATGTAATTGCTGAGCAATTAGACCAACAGACATTAATCTTGGATGTTCATGGCCTTGAGCGACAACAAGAATGTTGTTCTCAACATCTTTATCAACCACATACCAAGGGGAGTCTCCGCCATCTTTTGTACCACCAATACCTAAGCCTTTACGCTGACCTAATGTGTGATACATCAGGCCTTGGTGTTCACCGATAGTTTCACCATCAACAGTCACGATAGCGCCGGGTTTTGCAGGTAAATAGCGCGATAAGAAATCGGTAAATTTACGTTCACCGATAAAACAAATGCCTGTTGAATCTTTTTTCTTTGCTGTCGCTAAATCAAGTTTTTCAGCAATTTTTCTCACTTCAGGTTTTTCCATTTCACCTACAGGGAAAAGGCTTTGTGCAATTTGCTCGTGACTTAACGTATATAAGAAATAGCTTTGGTCTTTGTTATTATCAACACCGCGAAGTAATTGGCTTTTGCCATCAATATCACGACGACGAACATAGTGGCCTGTTGCAATATAATCAGCACCCAAATCTTCAGCTGCATATTCTAAAAATGCTTTAAATTTTATTTCTTTATTGCACAGAATATCTGGGTTTGGAGTGCGGCCTGCTTTATATTCGGATAAAAAGTGTTCAAAAACATTATCCCAGTATTCAGCGGCAAAATTGATGGTATAAAGCTCAATGCCAAGTTTATCGCACACGGCTTGCGCATCGGCAAGATCGGTAGAGGCTGAGCAATATTCTGTATCGTCGTCTTCTTCCCAGTTCTTCATAAACAGACCAACGACCTGATATCCCTGTTCCTTAAGAAGATAGGCTGAGACGGATGAATCTACGCCACCGGACATTCCTACGATGACTTTTTTTTGGCTGTTATCTGACATGACTGGATCTCACTGCGGAAAAATAAGCGCCATACTTTACCATATCACTGACACAGGTGCATCAAGTCTTACTCTGTTTTTGATGCTTTGTTTTTCCCTTTTCTATTATTTAGTTAAAAGGTGTTCCAAAGCTACTTAAAATCGATAGGGGATAGCGTTCGCCTTGTTGATAACATAACAAACTCTCTCTTACCAACGGTGAGCGTAATTGCTGGCTATGAATAATTTCATCGACGCTAACCCAGTGACAACAATCAATATCACTATCTTGAGGTTGAGTTTTAAATTGTTCTTGCGCTTCAATAAGAAAAAGAAAACGTAAAAAAGGCGTTTTATCTGGGGCAATCCATTGATGTAATTTAAGAAAATGTTGGACGGGAAGCGTTAATCCAGTTTCTTCCCATAATTCACGTTGGACAGCCTGAATAAGTGTTTCATTGGCTTCAAGGTGTCCAGCTGGTTGATTCCACGTTGCTTTTCCATTGACCGTTTCTTCAACAACGAGAAACTTATTTTTTGCATGAACGATACACGCGACAGTCACATTAGGTTTAAACAAAATCAATCTCCTTCCATTCACCGGGTAATAAATTATCCAATGTAATATTTCCCATACTAAAGCGGATTAAACGCAATGTTGGATAACCAATATGGGCTGTCATTCGTCTCACTTGACGGTTTTTACCTTCAAATAACGTTATTTTTAACCACGTTGTCGGGATAGTTTGACGTTCTCTAATAGGAGGATTTCTCTCCCATAGCCATTCGGGTTGTTCAACTATTTCAACTTGTGCAGGTAATGTTTTGCCATCTTTAAGCTCTAATCCATCTCTAAATTGTTGTAATGAGACAGCGCTTGGAATGCCTTCAACCTGAGCATAGTAGATTTTTCCTGTTTTTTTACCCGGCTGTGTTAATTTTGCTTGTAGCTTCCCATCATTTGTTAAGACTAACAGTCCTTCACTGTCTCTATCTAAACGTCCTGCCGCATAAATATCACGAATAGGAATAAAATCTTTTAGTGTTTTTCTGCCATTTTCGTCAGTAAATTGCACAAGAACATCGAAGGGCTTGTTGAAGATAACGACTTTACGCTCACCTCTTGGGCGCACGGGTTTTCTTTGTGCTAATGAAGTGTGATGTTTTCTCGATTTAGCGCTATTTTTAAGTTGATTTGCCATAGTTAATTTTTGTAAAAAATGGGAGATTGATTATACCTTAAAAGAGAAGCGATTGGCGTTAGCTGAATAATCAAGTAGTATTGACAGGTCTCTTACAAAAAATTAACAAAGCGTGCGCTTACATGAAAGGAGAGGTAAATGGAAAGCAAAGTAGTTGTTCCGGCTAATGGCGCTAAAATTACACTAGATGCTAAAGGTAAGCTTGTTGTTCCAAATAATCCGGTTATCCCTTATATCGAAGGGGACGGTATCGGTATCGATGTTACGCCAGCAATGTTAAAAGTTGTTGATGCAGCAGTTGAGAAAGCTTACGGCAAAGAACGTAAGATTGAGTGGATGGAAGTTTATACCGGCGAAAAATCAACGCAGGTATATGGTAAAGATGTTTGGTTACCAGAAGAAACCTTAGATCTTATCCGTGAATATCGAGTTTCTATTAAAGGTCCTCTTACTACCCCAGTTGGTGGTGGTATCCGTTCATTAAATGTTGCATTACGCCAACAACTTGACCTCTATATTTGCCTACGTCCAGTACGTTATTACAAAGGCACCCCAAGCCCAGTTAAACAACCTGAACTGACTGATATGGTTATCTTCCGTGAAAACTCCGAAGATATCTATGCAGGTATTGAGTGGAAAGCGGGCTCAGCAGAAGCAGATAAAGTGATTAAATTCCTGCAAACTGAAATGGGTGTTACCAAAATCCGCTTCCCACAAGATTGCGGTATTGGTATCAAACCTTGTTCAGAAGAAGGAACTAAACGTTTAGTTCGTGCAGCAATTGAATACGCTATCGATAACGACCGTGATTCAGTTACATTGGTACACAAAGGTAATATTATGAAATTTACCGAAGGTGCCTTTAAAGACTGGGGTTATGAGTTAGCTCGTGAAGAGTTCGGTGGTGAATTATTAGATGGTGGTCCTTGGGTTAAAATCAAAAATCCAAAATCAGGTAAAGAGATCATCGTTAAAGACGTTATCGCCGATGCTTTCTTGCAACAAATTCTGTTACGCCCAGCAGAGTACGATGTTATCGCATGTATGAACCTAAATGGTGACTATATTTCTGATGCATTAGCTGCTCAAGTGGGTGGTATTGGTATCGCTCCAGGCGCAAATATTGGTGATGAGTGTGCATTGTTTGAAGCAACACACGGCACAGCACCAAAATATGCAGGCCAAGACAAAGTTAACCCAGGTTCGATCATTCTTTCCGCAGAAATGATGCTACGCCACATGGGTTGGACAGAAGCCGCTGACTTAATCATTAAAGGTATGGAAGGCGCGATTGCCGCTAAGACTGTAACTTATGATTTTGAACGTCAGTTAGAAGGCGCTAAACTACTGAAATGTAGCGAGTTTGGTGACGCAATTATCAAACATATGTAATTGTTGATTTGATAAATAGTTAACGGGAGCTTATTAGTTCCCGTTTATTTTTTGTACTATAAAAATCTTCCCCAAAATATCCCCAAAACTCTTCCCCAAAACTGTTCAATTAAACAGCAATAATTTGCCATTCTTTGCCTCTATCATCGTGGTATTTATCAGTCATATTTTGTGTTTTATGACCCAATAATTTTTGTGTATTAATTCCTTGTTCACGATAAAGTCGCTCGGATAAAGATCGTTGTTCATGGAAAGTAGGTGCCGTACCTTTTTCCCAAGTTAACCCACATTTATCTCGCGCTTTTTTAAATGTTGTGGTTAACGTATTTGGCGTGACTTGTTCACCGCGTTTCGCTTGTGCGGTGGTATGTCGATAATGCACGAGATATTTACTTACAACAGCATCACGACATTGAGCAACAACCTCCCTTAAGGAGAGATTGATAGCCTCACATTTTAGCGAGAGAGGGATGGCTAACTTACTGCCCGTCTTCTCTTGCTGTATATGTAACATGTCATCCCAAATATCAGAGAATTTCATTTTACAGATATCACCGATCCGCTGACCTGTGGTTAAGGCCAGCAACATGCCACATTGCAAGTAAGGAGGGTGGTTCTTAGCTTGCTGGTAAATAGTGCGCCATTCTTCCAATGTCATGCGTTCTCTTTTCACTCTGTTCCGTGGTTGTTTAGTTGCTTTCGCGGGATTGTAACCAGGAGGAACATAGCCAGCATGTTGAGCTTCTTTAAATACATCAATAAGCACCATGCGAACGACCTGAGCCATTCTTGAATGTCCTAATACTTTGACGGAATCTATTATTTCAGCGATATCTAAAGCGGTTATCTCTTTTAATATTTTCGTACCACAATACTGACGGAATAAATTAATAGGTTTCATTTTTTGTCGATAAGAATTAATTTTTAATTCACCGATATCTAATCTTTCTTTTTGAATATCTAAATATTTATCCATCCATATATCGACAGATATTTCAGACTTATTTGTCTTAATTTTTGATAACCGTTCATTAATACTTAATAACTGTCGAGTATGTTGTTCTGCAATAATTGTATTGGCCTGAATGGCAGTTTCTCTCGCTTCCTGCTCGTCGGTGCCTAAGCTATGAAATTTACCGGTGATGGGATGTTTATATTGCCAATAAATTTTGCCGTTACGTTTATCTAGCTTTCGATATAGATTAGGAATGATAATTTTATGGGTTCGTGGTCGGGCAGCCATCTGTAATTATCCTCTTAAGTCGTTCCGTTGATTTAGTAGGAATTTGGGGGAGAGACAGATAGCCCACATAACGAGCTTCTCTATCAACCATCCACTTGCGGCCAACTTTCATTGCAGGTGGTGCAATAAGGTTATTCTTTGCGTATTTTTGTAATACCGTCATGCAAGGAGAAGCATCTCCAAATTCCAACCTTGCCCACGCTTCAAGAGTCACCATTCTTGACATATTTTCTCTCCATACTGCCGTATACAGTTTAAATAGACGTTAATTATGCTGGTGGTATTTATTTAAACTTTTTAGAACTGTTTATTTAGCTCCTTTTACTTAATTCATTAAATCTACGTAAAAATAAAACTTTGGCTTGTAGAGGGGTTAATGGATTAACAATAAAATCACTTGTAGGAATGCCTTCAAGCATTAGCCAATTGCTACCCACATCAATATCTAAATCTCGTTTTTCAGTTGCTAACATCATTAAGTCGGCTAAATGCACAGCGTCCGACATAACGGGTGGCAAGTTATATTTTTGACGAATAACAGTATCAATTCTTTTTTCTATCTCCTTATATTCAGGTAATAGCTTTTTAAGCGGTGATGGCAGATCTTTTACATAGGCCTCACTGGCATCATGAAGTAAGGCTTCTAAAGCATATTCTGGAGCAACTAAATAGCTGACATATACTGAGTGTTGAGCAACAGAGTAGAAATTATCAATCTGTCCATTAAAGCGACATTCATTAGCTAAACCCGTCGCAATGTCTTGAATATCTATATCCTCGATCCGTACATCGAGGTAATAGAAGTGCTTATTCGTTGCAGTTGCAATATAAGACATTATTCTCTCCACATAATTTAAGTAATAAAGATCCCTCTCGAATTAATCGAGATTAAATTTCCCTGATGTTGGTTAATGGTAAATAAAGACTTATTTTTTATGTTTCAATTATTGAACTTGATTATTGCTTACCTCAAGTTGTGGCGGTTTCTACTGTTTTTTATGAAGTGGGAAAGACTCTTCATCTAATACTAAGTTTTGTTAGAATTAAATCTAATAAAACTTATATTTTATGTCAACACAAATCTAAGTAGATTTAGATTTGTGTGATAGTGAGATTACAATTCGTACTGAACACCCTTTACAACACCAACAATTTCACAATTGCCATTGATCGGGATGTTTGGATAGCGGGGATTGAGTGGAGATAGGTATTTATTAGGGCCATCAATAATTAATTTTTTTATTGTTACCTCGTCACTTCCTGTAAGGCGAGCAACTACAATTTTGCCACTAATTGCCTCTGCTGCTGGGTCAACAATAACTTTCGCACCTTCTGGAATAGAAGGCATACCCGAAGGATTAGTCATCGAATCACCTCTTACTGTAAGGGCAAAGCTTGAAGGTGATACCTTTAAAGAAGTTTCTAGATATTCCAACGTTTCATCATAAATCTCTGTTGCTAGGTATTCAGTGAATTTACCTGCTTGTACATATGACAAAACGGGAAGTTTTCTCATTGTTGTAATCACAGAAATATTTTCCTTCGATGATATGCCGTAAAGGATGTAAGACTCAGTTGTATTAAAAAATTGAGCAAGCTTTATTAGGGCATCGCCATTTGGCAAATTAAGATCTTTTTCCCAATAGCCAACCGCAACGCCCGATACGCCACAGTATTTCCCTAGTTCATTTTGTGTCGTCTTGGTTGTCTTACGAAGCTTTTTTATTCTGCTTCCAACAGTATCCATTTTTATTCCAAGGTTAGTTTTTAACTAAGTTATCTTAGTTTTTATTGATAAAAGAAAACTTATATTTTAATATCTAATAAAACTTATATTGGAGGTGCTTATGACAACTAATGAAGTTGAAGTTTACTTTGGTGATGCTAGCAAAGTCGCTAGTTTTTTTAAAATTACGCCAGAAGCCTTTTATCAATGGAAGAAAAGACCAGGTCAATTAATACCTAAAAATCGAGCAATTGAAGCTGACTTACTAACAGAGGGAAAACTTAAATATAACCCTGAACTTTATAGAAAAAATACCAAAACAGCATAAGGCAATTAACTACCAATAAAAGATAGAGCAGGTAGATATGAGCAAACATTCAATTAAAGAAGTTATTAAAGAAATGTGCAAAGCACTGCCGGGTGGACGTTCTGCTATGGCAGGAGCTCTAGGTATGTCACTCGATACGTTTAATAACAAGTTATACGAAAAAAATGGCTGTCGTTTCTTTGATATTGATGAACAGGAAGCCATGGAAGACATTTCGGGCACTAAGTTGCTGGTGGAATATCATCTAGATCGCCATGGCATGAGTGCATTACCAAAAATAGAAGCAGAAAAGATAGATCAAGTAGAGCTATTTGATATGCGAATGACATTGGCGGCTATGCAAGGATCACTCGCCGTTTTAATTCAAGAAAGCATTGTTGATGGTGTTTTAACGGATGAAGAAATAGGGCGTATTTATCGAAAAGCAGGAAAAGTTTTTGCGTATGCAATTGGGTTCTTGGATTCACTGAAAGTGTTGTACGGTGAAAAACAGGAAGCGACTAAGAAAGGGTGAAGCCAAAGGTATACGGCCTCTGGCTTCGGTTGCCAATTTCAATGATGTGAAGAGAAATAAGCATGAGTAGATTAGCGCATCTAATACCTAAAAAGCAATTTCGCTGTTTACCCTTAACTAAAGAGGGAACATTTCGTTATGTAGAAAGCATACCGAGTGACAATCGATCACACAACTACCGAAAAAATATCGATTTGGTAGATAAGAGGACACTGAAAAAGTCATGGGCTGATTTCTATTTTTTGAGTGGAGGAAAATGCAATGCGAAATGAAGATCCCAATCGTCTTGATCGCTATTACAGAAACCCTCGAGGGCTCCTTGT
>NZ_NGVR01000032.1 GCF_002777965.1 Proteus columbae
AAAAGGACTGAGTCCAGTTCAATACCGAACTCAGTCTTTACCTAACTAATTTAAACTGTCCAATAAACTGGGGTCAGTTCATAACCATCGGTTTTTTTATTATTCGTTCGATCTTAATTCAATATAGCTAAAAAAACACGTCAAACAATGACTCAATCAAATATCCAATGCTACTTAATCATTAATCTTCGTTAGCTGTTATAACATCCTGACACAATAGTCCTCTAATATCTTTTGCATCAATCCAACCATCAACACTATCTATTGGCTTACTCGGGCTGTATAAGCGGTCATTGACGTCTTTAGCGGTGAAAGCAAGCTTCTCATTAGTTTTGTCGAATATACCGACACAGTTAACTGGAGTGAGTTTTGAGGTATTAATTTTTCCGTCAGCAGTACAACCTGCAAGAAATAACGTCGCTAATGATACAGAAATGATAATTGCTTTTTTCATAGTAGCTCCTTGACACTCTTATTTTTATTTTTACCAAAAATCACGGAGTGATTATTTAGTAGTCTTTAAACTAGAAATATCTAATGATTTATAACTGCTTTGAGTATAACGAATAAATGGAGAAATATTTGAGTTATTGAGCTATTAATGAAAAAAATAAGAAATATTGGGAAGGAATAGAAAAGAGAGGGAGAAACAGAAAACAACGGCGGATAAATGAAAATAATAATTAGTGTACCATACTGAATTCTCAGTAATCTAATTATCTATTAATAATAGATTTAGCATTAATTTCATTATTCACACGACTTATTGTTTACTGCTTATCCCCAGCAATCGTGTTACCTATTTGAAGCGCAGACAAAATAGATATGATCACTTTCAGTAGTACTGAACGATAACAAGCAAATAACTTTACAGTCACGGTTAATCTACCTGAATAAAGAAATAATAATATGTCTTAAATCAAAAAAATTAAATGTTTTAAAATATACTGCAATATTTTGAAATATTTGCAATATCTCATCATTAAGTAAGAAATATTTAACAGATGTGTCAATTTTTAAACCTATACAACACAAGAGAGTTTATCTAAAAAAAGATAATTCGTCAAACCGTAAGTGCTTAGAATATAGTGTCTATTTTTTTACTTTATGTAGAATCTCACTGTTAGTAAACAAATTGTCTAAAGATATTCGATATGATTAATGTTTAGATAAATTTATCAATATTGATTAAAAAACACTTTCCTATGCCGAAAAACTGTATAAATCATTTAGAAATTGGAAAAAAAATTTAATAAAAAAAATAGTGAGAAAAAAGATTTTTGCTTTTTTTTCACTTTTTTCTCTTTCTAAGAGTAGCCAAATCCGCGTAACTAAATACTAGAAGTGTGATCAATGTGGCATTATAAATAGTCTAAAAATAGAGGAAGGTTCTAAATGAAGGGAATTGCATTGATAAAAACATTGTTAATTTTTCAACTCCTCACCTTTATACAAAAGCGAGGAGTTTGTGTTATCCGTTATAAAGCACGTAGTGAGAAATGACGAGGTCTAAACCCTAGTGCATACAACGCAACAAAATAACTTCCTGCTCCGGCTACTACAACTAGTAACAAGCGTAAGATACGCATTAGCATATTGCCAGTATCCCAACTTGGCATGATCCACAACATTCCAGCTAATACAGCCCCCATTACAGCAAGCGCAATAGCAAGTTTTAATAAGAATACAGGCCAGCCAGCTAAAGGCTGATAGATATCTTTCTTGCGGATCTGCCAAAACAGCATAGAGGCATTAAAACAAGCCGCAATACCGATTGAGAGCGCAAGACCCACATGTTTTAAACTACCAATAAACGCAAGGTTCATCAATTGTGTGAGGATCAATGTGGCAATGGCAATTTTTACTGGTGTTTTAATATCCTGACGCGAATAAAAACCCGGTGCTAATATTTTTATGATAATCAGTCCCATTAACCCAACACAGTAAGCAATCAGCGCTTGTTGTGTCATCAGTGCATCATGAGCATTAAAATTACCATACTGGAATAAAGACGCCGTTAAAGGCCCAGACAATACCGCTAAACCAATAGTACAAGGCAGTGCTAATAAGAAGCACAGTCTTAATCCCCAATCCATTAATTTTCTATATTCTTCAGTATTGCCACTGGCAAAACTCTTAGATAATGAAGGAAGTAAGATTGTACCTAATGCAACACCTAATACTCCTGTCGGTAATTCCATCAAGCGATCAGCGTAATACATCCAAGAAACTGAACCAGAAACTAGAAAGGATGCAAAAATAGTATTGATAATTAACGATATTTGGCTAACTGAAACGCCTAAAATAGCAGGTCCCATTAGTTTCATCACACGCCAAACACCGCTATTTTTAAATGAAATACGCGGCAAAACAAGCATACCGATTTTTTTCAAATGCGGTAATTGATAACCAAGTTGTAATATTCCCCCAGCAACAACCGCCCACGCCAATGCCATAATAGGAGGATTACAATAAGGTGCGACCACTAAAGCGAAAAAGATCATGCTGACATTGAGTAGCGTTGGTGCAAAAGCGGGTACTGAAAAACGATTCCAAGTATTTAAAATAGAGCCCGTCAATGAAGCTAATGAAATAAGAAAAATATAAGGAAAGGTGATCCGTAATAGATCGGTTGTTAATTGAAATTTATCAGGTGAACTACTAAAACCCGGAGCTGTAACATAAATCACCCAAGGCGCAGCAATAATGCCAATCACGGTGATCACGGCTAAAATAAGTGTCAGCATACCTGAGACATAAGCAATAAAGGTACGCGTTGCTTCTTCACCTTGCTGATTTTTATATTCGGCCAAGATAGGAACAAATGCCTGAGAAAATGCCCCTTCTGCAAAAATACGCCGCAATAAGTTTGGCAATTTAAAAGCAACAAAAAAAGCATCTGTTGCCATACCTGCGCCAAAAATACGCGCAATAATTGCATCACGAATAAATCCTAGTACCCGTGAAAATAAGGTCATAGAACTCACTGCTGCAAGTGATTTAAGTAAATTCATAAAGTCATTCTAATTTTTGTTGAATGGAATAAAAAGAAAGGGACTATACTCCGTCTCTAACATCGAAAAATCAATCTTCAATTAGCTAAGAATATGCTGACTCTGCTTATCTTCGACTAACCAAAACGATTAAAAAATAGCTATTTATGGCTTTACAAGCATTTTTCTCAACATTGCTTCCAACATAACGTGATCCTCACCCTCATTAAATTCAGGATCGATAATATTTCTTCCCATGGAACCATCTGCGATAACTAACAACCATGTTGCAATTTTCTCTGGCTCAAGTGTTGAGTCTATCTGCCCTTTTTTAATACCGTTTTTCAGCATCGCAATCAAACGCTGTTTGTTGTTTCTTTCATTTTCAATAAAAATATCGTGAATGCTCGCATTACGCGACGCTTCAGCAAAAATTTCAATACTAATGCGCGCATATTCGGGGTGATTATAGAGCGCTATAATTTCCTTCATCAAATCGATGATTGCTTGAATACACTCTTCTTTGGCTTCATAGCGACAAAAGATATCGTCAAACAGTTGTGTATCCTCTAATGCAATCGCCTCAATAATCGAATTCTTATTCGGAAAGTAATGAAATACATTCCCTGGGCTCATACCAGCTTCATGGCAAATTTCTGCTGTTGATGTGGAGTGAAAGCCTTTTACAGCAAAGCAACGTATTGCAGCATCAATAATATGCTTCATTTTCGCTTTTTGTTTGTCAGTAACAGTCTTGTTCATAACATTAAAAATCTCTGGACAAAATAAATTAGACTGATTAGTCTACTATAAAACTAGACCAAACAGTCTAAAAAGTTAACCCTATTATTGCAGAGTAACGATATCATGCAATTACTTAATGAACACTATCAGCTTCGTATTGCAGAACCTTCAGATATTCCTGAAATTATTCAATTATTTGCACAAGCATTTCGTTTTAAATTGAATGCTTTTAATATTGATAGCACTAATCCTAAACAACGTCGGCAATTAGAGGCTATTTGGAATTCATTAGCATGTAAAAAAAATAGCCAACAATTTGTTGTCACTGATGATGGAAAGATAATTGCAACATTTTGTTTAGTGATAAAAGAAAACGGCTTTATTTCAAATCCCTTTATGAAAACACCTTTCTTGGATTATTGGCGCTTTGGTATCGCTCATTATATTAAGCAAAAGATTTTATTTTCTTTATTTGATTATATGCCAAATGAAAATGAGGCTTATTTAGCACATATTGCTGTTTTATCATCATATCAAGGACATGGTATTGCCTACGCTATACTTGAGTGGATAACCCAATATAGTAAAGATGTTCTGAAAAAAGCGTATTTATCACTTTATGTCGATATTCATCATGAAGGTGCGCTTTATTTGTATCAAAAAAATGGGTTTTATATTGAAAAAGAAGAATCATCACGCTTAACAAAGTCTATTTTCCATATTCAACATTGGTACTATATGTTGAAAAAAACCGACTTAATGACCTATTAAATATCGCTATCTTCGTTAGAAAACGGCTAAAAGCACTGATATAAAGACCATTTTAATATAATGATAAACAGTGCTTTTCTTCCACAATAACCAATATTAACGTTTAAAATAAGTTCGCGTTGTTAATGCAGTCAGTACGTGGTCTCGCCACTCTTGATTAATTTGTAGATAGTTTTTGGCGTATCCTTCACGTTCAAAACCATGTTTAGCTAATAGATTTCCACTGCGTAAATTATGAGGCATATAATTCGCCATGATACGATGCATTCCTTGCTGTCGTTGCATATAGCGAAGGGTTTCCGTTAAAGCTTCTGACATATAACCCTGACCTTGCCACTTTTCACCGACTGAATATCCCAGGAAACAGGCATTAAAAGCGCCACGCATAACATTGCTGTAATTAGCTACACCAATAATTTCATCTTCATTTTGTGTTAATAATAGAAAATGAAAAGCACTTTCTTGTCGGTGTAGTTCGTTCATATATTGTAAACGGTGTTCCCAACCAGAGGGTATATAATGTGTTTTATCTCTTACGGGTTCCCATGGAATTAAAAAGCGACGATTTAATGTATAATAATCGGCTAATTTTTCAGCATCTCGCTCGTATGCTAAACGTATTACCATTCTTTGTGTTTCAAAACGAATTTTAGGAATTCCGCCACGATAACCAAACATTACGATCTCATTATCCTTTGATATAAATAAGTCTAATTCTGAAGCAACTCTTCTTATTCTGCCACTAACCTTAATAAAAAAATATCATCTTTAATTTACTAGGAATTATGCACATTTAGAGACAGAATAGTCGAAGAAATAAATTATTTCATTCCCCCCTTATTTTATTTAAATTATTTGCTTATTGATGGTGAGTAATGGCGCTGGTAACACAAGCCCGTACTTTGGGTAAATACTTCCTCCTAATTGACAATATGTTAGTTGTCTTAGGTTTTTTCGTCGTTTTTCCGCTTATTTCTATTCGTTTCGTCGAACAATTAGGTTGGGCTGGTGTTATTGTCGGCTTTGCATTAGGGCTTAGACAATTAGTGCAACAAGGCCTTGGTATTTTTGGTGGCGCAATTGCAGACCGTTTTGGTGCAAAACCAATGATAATAACTGGCATGTTATTACGAGCTTTAGGTTTTGCTTTAATGGCAATGGCAGATCAACCTTGGATACTTTGGTTATCTTGCATTTTATCTGCATTAGGTGGGACTTTATTTGATCCACCTCGCACAGCACTGGTTATCAAATTAACCCGCCCTTATGAGCGCGGTCGTTTTTACTCTTTATTATTAATGCAAGATAGCGCCGGTGCCGTTATTGGAGCACTTATCGGTAGCTGGTTATTACAGTATGATTTTCATTTAGTTTGCTGGGTTGGTGCGGGTGTTTTTGTTATCGCAGCCTTATTTAATGCTTGGTTATTACCCGCTTACCGTATATCCACAACCAGAACACCAATTAAAGAAGGGTTAAAACGCGTACTTCTTGATAAGCGTTTTGTCAGTTATGTCTTAACGCTGACAGGTTATTTTGTATTATCCGTTCAAGTCATGTTGATGTTTCCTATTATCGTCAATGATATTGCGGGTACGCCAACAGCAGTAAAATGGATGTATGCTATTGAAGCCCTGCTTTCTTTAACATTGCTTTATCCTATTGCTCGCTGGAGTGAGAAACGTTTCAAATTAGAACAGCGTTTAATGGCAGGCTTATTTTTAATGAGCATTAGCATGTTCCCTGTTGGCATGATCCATTCATTACAAAGCATCTTCTTGATTATTGGACTGTTCTATCTTGGTACTATTACCGCGGAGCCTGCTCGCGAAACATTAAGTGCATCACTTGCTGATCCTCGCGCTCGTGGTAGTTATATGGGCTTTAGCCGATTAGGCTTAGCATTTGGTGGTGCAATAGGATATACCGGTGGTGGATGGATGTATGATTTAGGTAATCAATTTGATATGCCTGAATTGCCTTGGTTCTTACTAGGAACCGTAGGTTTAATAACACTTTATGCGTTACATCGCCAATTTAATCGTAAAAAAATAGAAACAGCCATGCTTACTCCCTAAAGATCGGGTAAACTCTTAGTTATCAATGATCAAGGAGTGTTTATGAAAGCAATTTTTCTAACAGCTATATTAGTATTAACAAGCTTAGTCACAGGGTGTGATCAGCTCAAGCAATTTGATGTAAGTGAAAATCTTATTAATGACTATATCAGCCAAAAAATAAATCTCCAGAAACATATTGGTGAAGATGAAGTTGTATCCGCTGATATTAAATTGAGCAATCTTTCCATTCAAATTGGTCGTACTGAGCCGGGTAAAATTAGTCTTTCTGGTACAACCGACCTAACAATTAATTCATTCTTTGGCAAGACAAACGCTAAAGTTGAGCTTACGTTATCAGGCCAACCTTCTTATCAAGCTGATAAAGGAGCGATATACATAAAATCAATGGCTATTGATAGTTACAAAGTCTCTCCAGAAAAAATGGATGCAGTGGTTGTCGCATTAAAACCTTATTTAGAGACAACCATCGCAACTTACTTTGATAATCAACCTGTTTATGTTCTTAATCCAGAAAAAAACAGTGCTGAAGCTGCTGCGTTTAAACTCGCTAAAGGCATTGAAGTTAAACCGGGTAAATTCGTGATCCAACTCTAATAGTTACGTGAGTTGATTAAAAATATTTATCGTCATTAATGAGAAAGGCAAACCTAATGGTTTGCCTTTTTTATGAATAATAAAATACTATTACAAAGAAATAGTTATATTACTCTGCTTCTGTATCTTCTGCTTTATCACTCTCTTCATCATCAGAGAGTTCTTCACGTAATGCTGATAATGCACCACGCGCAATACCAGCTAGTGTACGATAAAAGCCACTTGTTGCATGAGCTTCAACCTTACCTAAAAATGTTCCCGCCCAAGGTAGCAGATATTCATCAAATAATTGTACTTGAGCTAATACTTCATCTTCGGCAGAGTTATCTTCAAGCCATGAAGCAGCAAGTAATAAAGCACCAAAACTGTCTGTTGCATTATCAGTAACAGGCATACCCCTTGTGACTAAGAATTGACGAATATCGTCTTCTTTGATCTCTTCATAATCATGGGCATAAACGGATACTGCTGGCGCTTCACCACCAAAAAGAGACTGATAATCGGCTTCAACAATAGCTAAATCTTTTACGCTGTTTTTTAATGTATTAAATAGCTCATCTTGCTCTAATGGCCATAACTGACTTAGTTTTCCTTCACCAATCATTTTAATAATTGGTGATAAAATAGGATCTTGGGGCGCACGCTGGAATAATGTGCCTAAAAGTCGGCAAACTATTGAAAATTCATTCATTGTATTTTTATCCTAAAAAGTTTCGCATTATTGTGCTTTTAATGGTAAGAAAATCAACTTTTTTCGTCATTTCTCTTTTATTGTTAATATTAAGCTTACTATCTTTAACCACTTAAAACAGAAAAAGCGCGCTCTTATTATTAAGTCTTATGCTTAATATAAGAAACGCGCCTAATCCCATGCTACTTATCTTATAAAGCAGTTTTATAAAAACGTATTAAAAACGACTTTATGACAACAGCATTTTATTGCATTTGTTAGCTGGCTATATCAAGAAAATTATCTCTTACACCATTCACACGAAACCACCCTGCAATACTTATTCTCTCTTTATAAGTAGGAAGTACTTCATGAGGGAATTGTTCTGAAAGGAAAACGACCAAACGCCCACCTTTAGGAGCCACTGTCGCAAGTTCATTATCTTCCAAATCATAAATAACTAACTCACCGCCATCTTCTTTTTTCCAATCTTCATTAAGATACAATACTGTCGTTAAGCGTCGAGTAACATTTTCTTTAAATGCATCAAGGTGTTTTTTATAAAAAGCGCCTTTTTCATAACAAGCAAAATGCGCTTCATATTCAAAAAGTCCAAGAAAAAACTCACGATTTACAGCACGTTGAATAGACTCCATTTGCATTAAATAATGCTGAACGGGAGCTCCCATTTCTGGTTCTAGCCAACTGATTTTATCACTACGTATCGCTATTTCTGCCTGTCGATTTTCATGACGACCAATACGAGCTTGTTGTGCATTATCGCCAAAACAAGCTCGTAATTGTTGAACAGCTTCTAGTGTGAGGAAATCATCCCAAACACACCATCCTTTCTCTGCAATTTGCTCAAGAAGATTTGCTATATTCATTAATCATATTGTCTGATAAACATGGGAAACTACTTTATAGCACCAACTTGGCTAAAATAGCAATATAATAAATTAATCATCTCAATAAACCAAAGTGAATAGAAATAAAGACTAAAAAAATAGTCATCAAGGTAACAAGATAACACTTTCCACCACCATTAAAACCATTTAAAAAATCAGGTTATTATTTAAGTAATAAAAAATGCGCCTATTTTACAACCTGAAACATCAATTAATCGAATGAATTATTTAGAAGTAATAATTTGTTGTCACCTTATTTAATTGAGAAAAATCATAGGTTTTATTATCATTAGATCTATCCATCTGCCCTTCTTTTATCTCTGCATGAGATGAATTGATTAATTTTTCATCTTTATTTATCTCTTTATACTGAAAATCAATCACCCCTTTTACTTGATGGTGAATAATCTTACTTTGGCTTTCAAATCGTAAAAAAATCATGGGTAGCGATTTGCTTTTATCTGCTAATTCACTGACAGACATAATATTGATATGATCAAGATGATACTCTACATGACATAACTCTTTTTTACATTCGGTATATAACTTATCTAATCTCTCTTTTATTTTATCAAAATTATTCTCTACTTCTTTATATTCCTCATTGTTTTTATTTTTTATTTCATCAATAAGACTCCCTATTTTTTCTCTTATATTTGAAATAGTGTCTTTCCCTTTGTCATCTAATTTATATTCAGAAATAGAATAAGATTTAAAAATCTCATTCATGTTATTTTTTGTTTGTGATAAAAGATAATTTTTTCTTTCTTTCAAATCAAGCAACAATTGTTGTACACTTTTATTTTCACTAATCATTTCTATATTACTTTTAATTTTATTTTTTCTATAGGACAGCTCATATTTATTCATTAATTTATTTTTTAACACTTTATCTGCAGATATCGTTAGATAAATATCATCAAGATAATTGGTTGAACCTGTATATTTACGTTCATTAGGAAAAGAATCCAATAATTTATTAATTTTTAATATTCGTTTATATATCCCCCTCACTGCAGTAATATCATTCTTAAATTCTCTTTCTTCACTTATTTTTTTACTATTAAATATCTCTATATTAAAAAATGCATTAATTCTTTTTTTAAAAAACAGTTCAAAGTTTTTTACTGTTGCTAACGGATACCATAAAATATCGTATTCAGCACGAACTGTTGATGGTGCGAATTTTAAATCTCTATAAATATCAAGCCCTAATTCAAGCAATTTTAAACTGACGGTTTTATTTGAAGGCGCACCATTAATATCCCCATAGTCAATAAATTTATTAATATTACAATTAAGCTTTAAGAGTTTTGCAATAGCACTAAATCCGACAGCACTTCTCGGAATAGAGATCCCCCTACTATCAGTAATTGCTACATTGACATCAAAACTCGCTTCGCTTCTTAAATCAGCCACAAGGGCAACATCAATATCTTTATTTATTTCAAGCGAGGATTTATCTACCAAATTATGCTCATTAATAATAGAGTCAACTTTATTTTCACCGTGATAAACATGATGATTCTCTGTATTACCATTAATAAACTGAGTAAGTTCACTCTGTTCTATTGAAAATGAAAAATTTGATTTTTTCTCATAATTTATTGCAAGATACGCACTTGCTGTAATCGGTGTAATAAAACCATAATCAACGCGATTATCTTCCCACCTCTTGCGATATTCACCTATACCTGCCGATATTCCTCCTGTTACCTCTGTACTTATTTTATTTAAAAATGAAAATTCTACTTTATTATCTTTTTTTGTCAGTGTGATTGCATGTGTTTTTGCAAAATTTGCTAATATAAAAGCATTTACACCAATATTTTTAGGTAAAGAAAATGCACTCATACCAAAAAAAGCATTTACACCATTAACATGATTAACTGTAACACTTTCGTTTTCTTTCAGTGCATTCACTAAAGAGTGAACAATATCGCCATGACTTTTACCATTTTTAATACCAACAATATGTTTTGCTAAAACATCACAACTACGCTGGATATTTTGTTTACTACTCTCTAATGCAATTATTCTGGTTCCACTTGGTGTCGTAGCTTTATTTGCCAGATTTTTTATATTAGAAAAGAAGCCTCTAAATCCAGGGTCTGCAATTTTTGCTATATTAGTAACCATTGCTTTACGTTGTTTTAATGCCCATTTTTGCTTTGTAGCTTCTATATGTATACGGGCATTATCAATAAATGAAGAGAAGAAAGGAATATGCTGACTACTAAAATTTCCAATCGTTTGTGTCGAGAAAGGTTGCCCTGTATGGTATTTTTTGTAATTATTTTCACCGACTTTTGCATAAAAGGATAATGGTGGCTCTTGTTTCAATCGAGTAACTTTATATTGATAGCTTTTAATCGCAAAAATATTTAAAGGATTAAGATAATAAATTTTTGTTCTTTTCCCCTTATCGACCACTAATTGTATTTGATTTAATACTTGTTTAATGCCTAATATTTTTTCATCCTTTTTTAAGGGTAATTTAAGTTCATGATATGTCCAAGGATTTTGCGAATCAACTTCATCACTCGCTATTCTATCGGGAAGACCCGCTATAACTATTTTATGATCAACAAGTTTCATCCTCACTTCTAGAGAATTACGTTTTATACGTAACACTTTATCATTTTCTATTTCATCTGTTGTTATATCCACAATATTTTCTGTGAAACTATTTTCTTTATCTATTGTATTGGCTTCTTTTTCAAGTTCTGAATCAGGAATATAAGATTCATAATCAACTATAAATTGGCTTACTTTATCCTGTTCCTCCTTATTTAATTCATACTCTTTCTTTATTTCTCTAAATTTTATTTTATAAAAAGAACTATCTTGTTTATCTCTCGTCTCATTTTCTCGTTTTTCAAGATCACTGATAATCGCATTATCATCTTTTGCTTTACCAATTAAATCACCGTTTAAATTAATATAGAGTGATTTGAATTTTAAGTTATTTTTATCATTTGAGATTATCTTAAACACATCATAACTAAACCCTCCGTTAATGTGTTTCTGGTACAATCCTTTAAATAAATCATAACTTTCTCCTTTTACCAGTAATAATGAACCATCTTGTTCCAATGTTAACCCCATATTATTTAATACAGGCATATTAGTTGAACCAAGATACACATAATTAATAGCATGCTGATTGTTTAAAAAACTTACACTTTCATTTGTATCTCTATTTTTATTAGTGTAAATCTCTTCGCTATTTTTAATGTTTTCTATCTTTTTACTGAGTATATTCTTTCCCTGTTTATATTTTGATAATGATATCATTTCACTATTTAAAGAAAAAACATTGCTATTTTCAGCGTTTTTTATACCTATCATCATAATTTACCAATTAATTGCTAATTTATGATTCATATTCAACAAAATAATCCTTGGTGAATATCTATTTAACGCTAAATTTTTATTACATTATATGAAAAATAAAAAAAGTGATGTTTTTTGAAAGTAAAAATAAAAAAATAGGCAATAAACTAAAATTTATCGCCTTTTATCTAAAATAAAAATAAAAGAAACTTAATAGCCACTCTTCATATCAACGATGCCTGAAGGCATTTCTCCGTTTTCAATTCGTTGAATATTTTCAACAATCGTATCCATCGCAATCGTAGGAATTGTGAAAGCTGCAATATGTGGCGTAATAGAAATGCGAGGATGTGTCCAAAATGGGTGCATTCCCGCCAAGGGTTCTTGAGCGAAAACATCCAAAGTAGCATCAGCAATATGCCCTTGATCTATGGCTTCTAATAAATCTTGATCGACTAAATGCGCACCACGAGCAAGATTAATTAAATAAGAAGAAGGTTTAAGTTGCTCAAAGAGTGAAAAATTTAAAATACCGTGAGTTTCAGGTGTATAAGGTAATAAGTTAATCAGTAAATTACACTCTTTCAGAAAGTCACTGAGCTGATCTTTTCCGTGAAAACTTTCAACATTTTTAATTTGTTTTTCACTGCGACTCCAGCAACGAACTTTAAAGCCAAGTTCTGCAAGTTTAGTCGCAACACTTCCACCTAAAGCACCTGGACCTAAAACGCCAATCACAAAATTATCATAAGAGTGCGCAGGAAGCTGTTTCCATAAACGTTGTGATTGTTGACGTTTATAATCATCCATTCGACGAAAGTAATACATCACTTTAGCAATCGCATATTCTTGCATTTGAAGTCCCATTCCGGTGTCTTCCAAACGCATAACCGGAACGCCTGTTGGTAATGTGCCGGGCTTTTGTTGTTCTTGCTTTAAAATAGCATCAACACCTGCCCCTAATGCAAAAATACCTTTAAGGTGATTACGACTTGCCAGCATTTCATAAGGAGGAAGCCAAACCATGGCATAATCAGCAGGTTGATTATCGCCTGGTTCCCAAATGCGTATATTGGCATTTGGCAAACGTGCCTTCATACCATTGATCCATGTTTCTGCGTCAAAAAAAGGATGATAATAAATAATATTCATTTTGCCTTCCTCCAGCATTTTTATCATAGGGTGCGAGGGTTACGTTCTGATTTCAAGTCTCTTTGAATAAGTTGTTAATAAAAATGTTGAGAATGTTAACCAGCTAACGAAATTCTTAATTCTTTTTTCAATACAACAACCCATATTGGTATTGCTTTACTACATAATTTGTTTAGCATTTGTGCATATTGTTTTTTATTTGACTGCTTGAGACAAAAGTTAAAGGAAAAATGCATTTAGCTGTTGACGCCTATGCTCCTTTTCCATATAGTAGCGCCCCGTTGAGAGGTGTTAAGTACATATCCAACGACAATACGGTGAGATGTCCGAGAGGCTGAAGGAGCACGCCTGGAAAGTGTGTATACGGCAACGTATCGAGGGTTCGAATCCCTCTCTCACCGCCATATTTTAAGATAGAGCCTAGTTTTTAGCTAGGCTCTATTTTTTTGCTCAAAAAACATCCACTTTTAGCCTTGTTTCCCTTCACTGCGTTGTTTATATCCATCACTCTTCTTTTTTGATGGCATTATTTTTAGTATACAACACCTTTTTATTTTATTTTTTACTTAATCGTTTTATTTAATAATTTCTTATCACTTAATTGTCGCTGATAATTGATTTTAATGAGTCAAAAAAACTTATGTAGTTGTTATTTATGTCTATAAGATTTTTATGACGTAAAAAGTTTTTTATTACTCTATCTATAAACGACATTTATTCTAAAATAAAACGCTTTTTATAATTTTAAAATAAATTTAAACTTTATTTTCAAGCAAGCAACAGAATAAATACAACAAGATACATTACATTATCTATTTATGTTAACTTATTAGTTTAATTGATTTTATTTTTACTAAGCTTTAAGATATGCATTAATAATTTGATGTATCACATTATTATCAGCGAATAAAAGCGATATCCTCTCTTTTCCTTATCGCCGTTATTCGGCATCTGACTTCTTATTTTGGTTTGATCCTAAATGAAAACTCATAAAGTTAACAGGGTTCGTCCCTTTAGTGCATTTATTGATGCATGTGTAAAAGAACCTTACTCTTTTGCGCGTTTATTAAAAGATATTATTGCAGGGATCACCGTGGGTATTATCGCGATACCTTTAGCCATGGCTTTGGCTATTGGTAGCGGTGTTCCTCCGCAATACGGTCTTTATACCGCAGCTATTGCCGGTATAGTTATTGCTGTTTCTGGTGGCTCGCGATACAGCGTTTCAGGGCCTACTGCCGCATTTGTTGTGATCCTTTATCCTGTATCACAACAATTTGGTTTAAGTGGCTTATTAATTGCTACGCTTATGTCTGGTGTGATCTTAGTGGTTATGGGATTAGCTCGCTTTGGTAAGCTTATTGAGTATATTCCTGTTTCTGTAACACTTGGATTTACTTCGGGGATTGCCATCACTATCGCCACGATGCAAGTAAAAGATTTTTTTGGTCTTGAATTAGCACATGTGCCAGAAACCTATATTGACAAAGTTATAGCCCTAGGCTCTGCATTACCAACTATTCATATCGGTGATACGCTTATTGGTCTGACAACTCTGTTTGTTTTAATTTATTGGCCTAAGCTGAATTTGCGTTTACCCGGACACTTACCCGCTTTAATCGCGGGTACTGCGGTAATGGGTATTGTAAATATGTTCGGTCATGATGTTGCAACAATTGGCTCACAATTTAGTTATATGCTTCCTAATGGAACAACAGGACAAGGTATTCCACCTATTTTGCCTCAGTTTGTTTTACCTTGGAATTTACCAAGCTCAGGTACATCGCTTGAATTAAATTGGAGCACTGTTTCTGCTTTATTACCCGCCGCTTTTTCAATGGCAATGTTAGGTGCAATTGAATCGTTATTATGTGCGGTTGTACTTGATGGTATGACAGGCAAAAAACATCACTCTAATGGTGAATTAGTGGGGCAAGGAGTTGGTAATATTGTCGCACCTTTCTTTGGTGGTATTACAGCGACAGCAGCTATTGCACGTTCAGCAGCTAACGTGCGTGCGGGCGCAACATCGCCAGTTTCCGCTATTGTTCACTCATTATTGGTGTTACTAACTTTACTTGTATTAGCTCCTTTTCTTTCTTATTTACCTTTAGCCGCAATGTCAGCACTGCTGTTAATTGTTGCATGGAATATGAGTGAAGCGCGTAAAGTTATTGATCTTATTCGACACGCCCCTAAAGACGATATTATTGTCTTAGTATTATGTTTATCGCTTACTGTTCTCTTTGATATGGTGATTGCAATTACTATCGGTATTGTGTTGGCTTCACTGTTATTTATGCGTCGTATTGCTAATATGACCAAAATAACAGAATCCCCTTATACCGATGATGATAAGCAGTTATTAGTTGTGCGTATTAATGGTCCATTATTCTTTGCTGCCGCTGAACGTATCTTTAATGAATTACGTGAACGTAGTAAAGGTTATAAAACCATTATTATGCAATGGGATGCTGTTCCTGTATTAGACGCAGGTGGATTACATGCATTCCAGCATTTCGTTACTGATGTAAAACATGATACCCATGTGATTGTGTGTGATATTCCTTTTCAGCCATTAAAGACATTGGCAAGAGCAAGGGTCACGCCAATTGAAGGTACACTGAATTTCTATCCTTCATTACAAAAAGCACTGGATGATTTGGAATTAATTCAGTAGTTTTTTAGTTAAAAAATAACGCCTTTAATTAATATTAAATAAAGATTAAAGGCGTTTTTAGTTGTGGCTAATAAAAAGGTTTTACTTAAAATATTATTAATATTAGCGTTGTTCTTAATACAATATAAATGGCTTATTTACTCCACTTCCTTGCACACCTTTTTTTAATAAATCTTGATAAAGTGCGTTCATTCCCAACCAGTGATTCTCACACCATTCTGGAGCTAATAAAGTAGGTTTTCTGGCACTGGCACACACACGATGATAAATAATTTCAGGAGGAGTGTGGCGGATCATCTCACCTGCGGTATAAACATATTGCTCTTGTGTTAATGCGCTTATTCGCCCCGCTTTCCATGCTTTAGCTATCGTACTGCCGTCAACAATATGTAGAGGGTGTAATTTAAGTCCATCAGTACCCGTTTCGACAACACGATCTAATGTTTGCATATTCAGCAAATGATTTTCTCGTGGCAGTCCAATGATAAGATGCGTACACACTTTTAAACCACGACGGCGAGCTTCACGTGCAGTGGCTTGGTAGCATTGAAAATCATGTCCACGGTTAATCTGTTTTAATGTTTTATCGTGAGCCGTTTGTAAACCGAGTTCTAGCCATACTTCATAGCCTTTATCATGATACCCCTGCAATAAATCTAATACGCTAACAGGGACACAATCTGGTCGAGTTCCCACACATAACCCAACCATATCCGCTTGTAATAATGCGGTTTCATATAAAGTACGTAAGTATTCTACTTCGGCATAAGTACTGGTATAGGCTTGAAAATAAGCAAGATAACGATGTGCGCGGTTAATATTTTTAGCTTGTAATGCAATTTGTTCTTCAATTGAGTGATATTGCGTTTGCTCATCAGCAAAAGAAGAGACATTACAAAAAGTACAGCCTCCCCGCCCCAATGTACCATCTCGATTAGGACAGTTGAAACCGCCATGAAGGGTGATTTTATGAATTTTTTCGTGGTAACGGCGCTGGAGATCAGCGCCGAACATATTAACAACCGTATGCAGTTGCATAACACATTTTATTTACTGGTATCTAACTCTGGGAAATTTTTTACCACTTCATCAATCGCTTTAATTTGAGCTAAGAAAGGCTCTAATTTTGCAAGTGGTAATGCTGATGGACCATCACAGCGTGCATTATCTGGATCTGGATGAGCTTCAAGAAATAGTCCAGCAAGACCGACCGCCATACCTGCGCGTGCTAATTCTGCAACTTGAGCACGGCGACCACCTGATGCAGCGCCAAATGGGTCGCGGCATTGCAGTGAGTGCGTAACGTCAAAAATAACTGGTGCGCCTTGAGAAGCTTGCATCATGACATGGAAACCTAACATATCAACAACCAAGTTATCGTAGCCAAAGTTACTGCCGCGATCACATAAAATAACTTGGTCGTTACCGCCTTCTTTAAACTTATCGACGATATTCCCCATTTGACCAGGGCTTACAAACTGAGGTTTTTTCACGTTGATCACTGCACCTGTTTTTGCCATCGCTTCAACAAGATCAGTTTGACGCGCTAAAAATGCAGGTAATTGGATAACATCGACAACTTCTGATACAGGCTGAGCTTGTGCTGCTTCATGAACATCAGTAATAATTTTAACGCCAAAAGTTTCTTTTAACTCTTGGAAAATTTTCATCCCTTCTTCTAAGCCCGGACCACGGTAAGAGTGGATTGAAGAACGGTTTGCTTTATCAAAAGACGCTTTGAATACATAAGGAATATTCAGTTTTTGAGTTACAGTGACGTAATGCTCACAAATACGCATGGCTAAATCGCGCGATTCTAATACATTCATGCCACCAAAAAGCACAAATGGCAGGTCGTTTGCTACCTTGATATCACCAATATTCACCACTTTATGTTGCATATTTATCCCTATACTATTTGTAATGTACTGTATTAATAAAGTACGTTTCTTAAATTTTTAATGTAGAACAATAGGATTTTGTTCTATCGAATGAATTTGGATTTTGATCATCTCTGAAATAGGATCTTCAGGGCATTGCTCAACAAAATAGTTTAAGTCAGAAATCGCCACATGGTTACACTCTAACTGAGCAAAAATAAGTCCGCGATCACGTATTTCGTAAGGATCTTCCGGATCAAACATTAATACCGTTTCACTGGCTTTTAATGCTTGCTCCATATTCTTTTCTTCCATTAAAGAAACTTTCAATGTATCCAAAAGTTTACGAATAATAGAACTGTATTCTGATTCTTCTAAATCTGCCTCTAATAATACAGAGGAGCCACCTACATTCCCTTTTAACCAAACTTCTAAGGTATGTTGAGATAAATATTCACCATTTATTGGGTTTAAAAATAGCGGTTGTTCATTAGGAATATCTATTCTGATAATAAGTTGTGTAGGAAAGATAACCGGCACTAACGGTAAATTTAACGCTTGTGCGATATAAATAAGAATCGAACCCAGTGAAACAGGAGAGCCTACATGAGTCGCTAATACTTTATCTAACCATAAAGTATCAGAAAGGCAATATTTGCCACTTGCACCACTAAAGTGCCACTGCTTATAAAACAGTTTTAGCAATGCTTCTATCTGCTCTTTGGTATTTCCCTGTTGGGGAATTTCAGCTTCTGCTTGTTCGACTAATTGTGCCAGTTGATAACCAACAGAAGTGGTTGGAAAATCAGGTCGAATAACCTGAGAGATAAGGATCATGCCCTTAACTAAAGGGGCTTTATTAAATTCGTAATCAGCTATGGTTTCTATCATAATTCCAACGACCTACTGTCACTCGCTCATTACCGCCATAATCACGGAAAGTTTCCACACAGCAGTAACCCTTATCAATAAAAATATTGCGTACACCTTCGCCTTGTTGCCAGCCGTGTTCCAGTAATACCCATCCATTATCAGTTAAAAACTGACGAGCAGTTTCGATGATAATTTCGATATCAGCAAAACCATTTTTGCCAGCAACTAATGCGGTTAAAGGTTCAAAACGAACATCCCCCTGATGAATATGCTCATCATTTTCATCAATGTAAGGAGGATTACTGATTATCATACCAAATTGATACCCAGAGAGTGAACTAAACCAACAACTTTCCATAAATTCTGTGTTGTTTAATGCTAAGTTGGTCGCATTCTCTTGCGCTAATGCCACTGCTTCAGCTTGAAAATCCACACCAATGATATGGCAATCTGGACGCTCTGATGCCATTGCTAACGCAATAGCGCCTGTTCCTGTTCCTAAATCAAGAATTCGGGTTGGCTCTGATGGCAATTTTTCTAATGCTTTTTCAACAAGGCATTCTGTATCTGGACGAGGAATTAATGTTGCCGGTGAGACTTTTAAAGGTAGTGACCAAAACTCTCTTTCACCAACTAAATAGGCAATAGGTTCACCTTTAATACGTCGAGTAAGCAATTGCGATAATTGAGCTAGCTCGTCTGACGAAAGTACCGTTTCATTAAAGGCAATTAAATAAGTGCGGGTACGTTGTGTTACGTACCCAAGTAAAATTTCAGCATCTCGTTTAGGGCTGTCACTTTCAATTAATTGCAAGGCTGCTTCACGCAGCCATTGTTCATAATTCATTAATTCAACTCAGAAAGTGCAGAAAGCTGATCCGCTTGATATTCGGTCACGATAGGCTGAATTAATGGATCTAATTTTCCTTCCATCACTTCATCTAAGCGATAAAATGTGAGGTTGATACGGTGATCAGTTACACGACCTTGTGGGAAATTATACGTTCTAATTCGGTCAGAACGGTCACCAGAGCCCAATAAATTACGACGTTCAGAAGCTTCTGCTTCTTGGCGTTTTTGCATTTCAGCCGCACGAATACGCGCACCTAATACAGACATCGCTTTGGCTTTATTTTTGTGCTGAGAACGTTCATCCTGACATTCCACCACAATTCCTGTTGGAATATGCGTAATACGGATAGCAGAATCGGTGGTATTAACGTGCTGACCACCCGCCCCTGAAGAACGGAATGTGTCTATACGTAGGTCACTTGGACTGATTTCAGGTAATTCAGCTTCTGGCACTTCAGCTAATACGGCAACCGTACAAGCAGAGGTATGGATACGACCTTGAGATTCTGTTTCAGGAACACGTTGAACGCGGTGACCGCCTGATTCAAATTTCAATACACCATAAGCGCCATCACCAACGACTTTTGCAATGACTTCTTTATAGCCACCATGCTCACCTTCGTTAGCATTCATGACTTCAATACGCCAGCGACGCGATTCTGCATAACGGCTATACATACGGAATAAATCACCCGCAAATAATGCCGCTTCATCTCCCCCTGTTCCTGCACGAATTTCAAGGAAACAGTTAAATTCATCATCAGGATCTTTAGGCAGTAATAGCACTTGTAACTGCTGCTCTAAATCATCGTTTAATGCTTGTGCTTCTTTTAGCTCTTCTTGTGCCATCTCTTTCATTTCAGGATCATCAAGCATCATTTCTGCTGCTTCGATGTCGTCTTGCACTTTTCGCCATTGGCTAAAACAAGCCGTGACGTCAGTTAATTGAGAGTATTCTTTTGAAAGCGCACGAAAACGTTCCTGAGAGGCAATAACATCGGCTTCTGACAGAAGTGCCTGAATTTCTTCATAACGCTCTTGTAGAGCTTCCAACTTAGCGACAATAGAAGGCTTCATTCGTAGATTAAGATCCTGTTAGACAAAGTTAATTATGGGTAATACCCAAACTTTCACGTAATAGATTCAGGCGTTCAATATCACCATCACTGGCAGCCTGTTGAAGAGATTTTGTTGGTGTGTGAATAAGGCGATTCATCAATTGATGAGAGAGTTGGTGGATAACTTTTTCTGCATCCGCTCCGTTTTGTATCAATGTGATGGCTTTTTCTGTCATTTCTGCACGTAACATTTCAGCGCTGTCTCGATATTCTCGGATCGCACCCACAGCACCTTGTGCCCGAAGCCAATCCATAAATTGTCCACTTTCTTGCTGGACAATATGTTCTGCTTGAATGGCAGCGACTTGGCGTTGTTCACGGTTATGTTGAATAATTGCTTCTAAATCATCAACGCTATAAAGATAAACGTTATTTAGCTTTTCAACATCTTGTTCAATATCACGAGGAACGGCAATATCCACCAGCAACATTGGCTGATTACGACGTTTTTTAAGCGCCCTTTCAACCATTCCTTTACCAATAATAGGTAATGGGCTTGCCGTAGAACTAATGACAATATCAGCTTGTGCAAGGCATTCATCAATCTCTGATAATGTAATAACTTCAGCATCAACTTCATTTGCTAAACGTTGAGCACGTTCTTTGGTTCGATTAGCAATAATGATTTTTTTGACTTGATGTTCACGCAGATGACGAGCAACTAACTCTATTGTCTCGCCTGCGCCAACTAACAAAATAGTCAAAGAAGATAACGATTCAAAAATTTGACGCGCTAATGTACAAGCTGCAAAAGCGACAGAAACCGCGTTAGCGCCAATTTGTGTCTCTGTTCTCACTCTTTTCGCAACTGAAAAAGATTTCTGAAACAGACGTTCCAGCTCTGAAGAGAGCGAGTGATAGCTTTGAGAATCGGCAAAGGCTTTTTTGACTTGCCCTAAAATTTGCGGTTCACCTAATACTAGAGAATCTAAGCCACTTGCTACTCGCATTAAATGGCTGACAGCTTGATTATCTTGATGCCAATAAACACTGCTTTTCAGTTCATTTGGCTCTATTTGGTGATATTGACATAACCAGCGAATCAGCTGTTCATGGCTATTTTCTTTGTCTTCCATACTAAGATAAAGCTCAGTACGGTTACAAGTAGACAGCACAACACCGCCTCTGACAGCGGGTTGCTGTAAGAGGTTATTTAAGGCATCACCCATGGTATCGGGAGAAAAAGAGACTTTCTCACGTAAAGCAACGGGGGCTGTTTTATGATTAATACCTAATGCTAATAACGTCATATCAACTATATCGAGTTATGAATAAATACCGCCTCGCGACTTGACTTAGTGTAAACCTAAAACAGCGCATTTAGTATGGACTCTTCATTTCCGCCATTCTACTTGATGAACAGATTCAATAAAAGAGCTTACTTGAGTGATAGGAGATTTCTATACACAATTTAACGAAATATCGTTATATCATAAGGTTTATGATACTCTTTTTTTCAACAAATAACGAATTAAAGGAATGTCTCAGCTATGCGTTCACGCTTTTTTTCAACCAAACAACTCCTGCGCCTTATCCCGCTAACGGCGTTGTTGCTGAGTGCCTGTAATCTAAATCAGATAAAGACTCAAGGTTCGGCATCTGATAACGATGTGCAATGGCAAGCTCGCCAACAAGCATTAAAGAAAATTTCACAATATGAAACCCGAGGCGCTTTTGCTTATATCGAAGATACGAGCAAAACTTATGCCCGATTTTATTGGCAAGACAGAGCGGATGAACGTTATCGCTTATTACTGACCAATCCTTTAGGCACAACAGAACTCGATTTAAATGTTATGCCTGGTGTAATTGAAGTCACAGATAATAAGGGTAAGAAATATTATAGCGATAACCCTGCTGAGATGATCTACCAACTTACTGGTATGGTTATTCCACTCAAAAATCTGCGTGCTTGGCTTATTGGTTTACCGGGTGATGCAACTGATTTTGAGTTAGATGCTAATCACTTATTAAAATCTGTCACATTACCTGCACCTGAAGGCGATTGGATTGTGACTTACCAAGCTTATGATTCAAGTACCACCCCCAACCTGCCACAGCGCCTTGAGTTAAAACAGGGTGAACGCACTATCAAATTAAAAATGGATAACTGGGATATACAGCAATGACACTAAGTTGGCCTTCTCCTGCCAAATTAAATCTTTTTCTCTACATCACAGGGAAACGCCCTGATGGTTATCACAATCTGCAAACATTATTTCAGTTTTTAGATTATGGCGACACATTAACCATTACACCTCGCGATGATACCCAGTTAACTATCTTGACGCCGATTGATGGCGTAGAAGATAAAGATAATTTAATTATTAAAGCGGCTAAATTGCTACGTGATTATTGTCAGCAACATAATATTGCTTTGCGGTATCACGGTGCAGATATTAGTGTTGATAAAAAACTTCCTATGGGAGGTGGCTTAGGTGGAGGTTCATCTAACGCAGCAACGACATTAATTGCACTTAACTACCATTGGCAAGCAGGATTAAGCGACGAAACCTTAGCCGAATTAGGCGTTAGTTTAGGTGCAGATGTCCCCGTTTTTGTAAAAGGTCATGCAGCATTCGCCGAAGGCGTTGGTGAAATTTTGACCTTTGCGGCGCCAAAAGAGCAATGGTATTTGGTCGCACATCCCGGAATTTCCATTCCAACACCGACAATCTTCACAGATCCAGAATTAAAACGTAATTCTCCTATTCGCTCTCTTGGCGCATTATTAAAGGCTCCGTTCGAAAATGACTGTGAAATGATCGCAAGAAAACGTTTTCGTGAGGTTGAATATCTGCTTTCGTGGCTGTTAGAATATGCACCGTCACGCTTAACTGGGACAGGTGCCTGTGTGTTCGGTGAGTTCGACTCACAAGTTGCCGCTAGTGAAGTGTTAGTTAACGCCCCTGAGTGGGTGCATGGATTTGTAGCGCAAGGCGTCAACATTTCTCCTCTGCATTTATTCCGCTCAAGGATACCTGTGTTATTGCACCCGTAAGATGATGTTTACAAACCTAATGTTCATAAACACGTTCTTTACTGGTCAACAATATCTCTCTCTGGACGCAAGCCTGAGGTTTTTCTCGTGCCCGATATGAAGCTTTTTGCTGGTAACGCAACCCCGGAACTGGCTCAACGTGTTGCCAACCGACTCTACACTAGCCTAGGAGACGCGGCTGTAGGTCGTTTTAGCGACGGTGAAGTCAGTGTGCAAATCAA
Source organism: Proteus columbae (assembly GCF_002777965.1). GTDB lineage: Bacteria > Pseudomonadota > Gammaproteobacteria > Enterobacterales > Enterobacteriaceae > Proteus > Proteus columbae. The sequence goes on from NZ_NGVR01000032.1 coordinate 23,875, forward strand.
CGAAAACGTACGTGGTGGTGATGTATTTATCATTCAATCAACCTGTGCACCTACTAATGATAACTTAATGGAATTAGTGGTCATGGTTGACGCATTACGTCGAGCTTCCGCTGGTCGTATCACTGCTGTTATTCCTTACTTCGGTTATGCCCGTCAGGATCGCCGTGTTCGTTCAGCCCGTGTTCCTATTACGGCAAAAGTTGTTGCGGATTTCTTATCTAGTGTAGGCGTAGACCGCGTTTTAACCTGTGACTTACACGCAGAACAAATCCAAGGGTTCTTTGATGTACCGGTTGACAATGTCTTCGGCAGCCCAATTCTTTTAGAAGATATGCTTCAAAAAGATTTGGACAACCCTATTGTTGTTTCTCCAGATATTGGCGGTGTTGTTCGCGCTCGTGCTATCGCTAAACTTCTAAATGACACTGATATGGCTATCATTGATAAACGTCGCCCTCGTGCTAACGTTTCTCAAGTTATGCATATTATTGGTGATGTTGCTAACCGCGACTGTATCCTTGTTGACGATATGATCGACACAGGCGGTACATTGTGTAAAGCAGCTGAAGCGCTGAAAGAACGTGGTGCTAAACGTGTATTTGCTTACGCGACTCACCCAATCTTCTCTGGTAATGCTGTTGAGAACATCAAAAGCTCTGTTATTGATGAAGTGGTTGTCTGCGATACAATTCCGTTATCAGCAGAAATCAAAGCATTAAATAAAGTCCGCTCATTGACCCTTTCTGGCATGCTGGCTGAAGCAATTCGTCGCATTAGCAATGAAGAGTCAATCTCTGCGATGTTTGAACATTAATTTGTTATAACATTCATTGCAATTTGAGATAACTAAACCCGCTATAGCATTTGTTATAGCGGGTTTTTTTATTGTGTTTTCTAGATTAAGAATTTTAGGCAACAAAAAACCCGTTATCATTAAACGGGTCTATAGGTGTGTATTACAACACATAATGACAACTATTATTCACTAAACATCAGTTTCTAACTTCATTATTATTTTTATCTATTCTGATATTAATTTGTGATAACAACATTATGGATAACGGTGATTGTCATGACGACGATAACGTTCATCATGGTTACGTAACCACCAATATCTTTCTGCTATTGTTTCTCTACCACCAATACGGGCACCGACTAACCAAACCAGAGCACCGACGAAGATCCCCATTAAAGAGATATCTGATAAAAACTCAGGCAATCCTAATGGGAAAATATGAGTAAGAAGTGTATAACCAAGACTACCGAGCATAACAATCATCCCCGTAGCCATACATAAATTACCAACTGCAAATGCATGTTTATATTTCATGTTGCACCTCCAAGCGCGTCGTCAGACGATTCAACAACAAAATACATCAAATATAACCTTTCATTCTTTGCAGTTATTATAGCCATAAATACTAAGAAGTTATTGTCGAGGGGATCACATCGCTCCGAAATTTATTGACAATTCTTAACAAAAAATGTGTTTTTTTCTTTTAAAAGAAGAAAATAGCATCGGTTTTGTCATTTTCGCTCTTTTTGTTAAATCAAAAAGATAATATTTCCTCTGCTTATCATTTCAAAAAAACATTCTATGTAATCTATTTTGTGCTTCTGAGCTTAGACAGGTAAACTATGGCCTTTCTTTTAAGACGATAACAGTGAAAGGCTATTGTGAGTAAAATTAAACTTATCGTCGGGTTAGCAAACCCCGGTGCAGATTATGCCCAGACTCGCCATAATGCGGGTGCTTGGTATGTTGATTTATTGGCTCAACGTCATCAACAATCTCTAAAAGAAGAGAGTAAATTCTTTGGTTACACCGCGCGCATTAATTTGAATGGTAATGATGTTCGATTATTAGTGCCTACCACTTTTATGAATTTAAGTGGTAAAGCGGTACAAGCAATGGCAAATTTCTATCGTATTGAGCTTGATGAAATTTTAGTTGCACATGATGAACTCGATTTACCACCCGGTGTTGTCAAATTGAAGTTAGGTGGTGGCAATGGCGGTCATAACGGATTAAAAGATATTCAAAGTAAGTTTGCTAATAATCCGAACTTCTATCGTTTACGTATTGGTATTGGTCACCCTGGTGATAAAAATAAAGTTGTTGGCTTTGTATTAGGCAAACCACCAATGAGTGAACAAAAATTAATTGATGATGCTATTGATGAAGCACTTTCATGCACAGACATTTTAATGCGTGATGGTTATGAAAAAGCAATAAACCGCTTGCATAGCTTTAAAGCGTAATCATTATATTGATAAATTAAGCAATTTTAACATTCAGAGGGCACCCCTCTCTTCTTTTGTGCGATTACTCCCTGATGATTTAATCAATCGGGGATTTGCTCTATAATAGCGCCAAATTTTTTTTAACAGCACACAACAGGAATACTCCCTCCTGTTGTTTTTATGTGACAAGGTGAACGTTTATGGGATTTAAATGTGGTATCGTCGGTCTGCCTAACGTAGGGAAATCTACACTGTTTAATGCCTTAACTAAGGCAGGTATTGAGGCAGCCAACTTCCCATTCTGTACTATTGAGCCAAATACAGGTGTTGTTCCAATGCCTGATCCTCGTTTAGATAAACTGGCTGAAATTGTTAAACCACAGCGTATTTTACCAACAACAATGGAATTTGTTGATATTGCGGGTTTAGTAAAAGGCGCATCTAAAGGTGAAGGCTTAGGTAACCAATTCCTAACAAATATTCGTGAAACTGAAGCGATTGGCCATGTGGTTCGTTGTTTTGAAAATGACAATATTATTCACGTTGCAGGTAAAGTTGATCCTGCTGAAGATATCGAAACTATCAATACTGAACTCGCTCTTTCTGACTTAGATACCTGTGAACGTGCAATGCACCGCAATCAGAAAAAAGCAAAAGGTGGCGATAAAATTGCTAAAGCAGAAATGGAAGTGTTAGAAAAATGCTTACCACATTTAGAAAACGCAGGTATGTTACGTGCTTTAGATTTAACTGAAGAAGAAAAAGCGACTATTCGTTATTTAAGCTTCTTAACGTTAAAACCAACAATGTATATTGCAAACGTTAATGAAGATGGTTTTGAAAATAATCCTTATCTTGAAACGGTTCGCAAAATTGCTGAAGCAGAAGGCTCTGTGGTTGTTCCTGTTTGTGCTGCGATTGAAGCCGACATTGCCGAATTAGAAGATGCTGAACGTGAAGAGTTTATGCAAGATTTGGGCATCGAAGAGCCTGGTTTAAACCGTGTTATCCGTGCAGGTTACGCATTACTGAACTTACAAACTTACTTCACTGCTGGCGTTAAAGAAGTACGTGCATGGACAATCCCTGTAGGTGCAACAGCGCCACAAGCCGCAGGTAAAATCCACACTGACTTTGAAAAAGGTTTTATCCGTGCTCAAACTATTGCTTATAACGACTTTATCACTTATGGCGGTGAGCAAGGTGCAAAAGAAGCCGGTAAAATGCGTGCAGAAGGTAAAGAATATATTGTTCAAGATGGCGATGTAATGAACTTCTTGTTTAACGTTTAAATATCTTAATCCCAAAAGCTACGTTTTCTTAAATAAAAACCCAAAAGTTGATCTCCAGCTTTTGGGTTTTTTATGCTTAGCTTTAAATAATCAATTCCAATGTAACGGTATTATACTACTGAAAGCATCACCGAAATGTTCTTTTCCATACTTGTTAATATCTGAAAATAATGATTATTCAGTAGCGGAGTATGTATCTTTATATTCATAGTTAACGAATAATATCGAAGTCAATTCATCTAATTATAATTTCAACTTTAATAAAGCAACCACCATTCAAATAATTTAAACTGTCCAATAAACTGGGAATATATAAATTTCATATAGCCTTTTTATTTTTCTTTAAATTATTTTAAAAAATACGCTTATATTAATTCTCATATAATTCAACTATTTTACTATTAAAGAATAAAAAATCATCTTTCATTGATTCGTTTTTTATTTAATCCTCTAATCCATTAATACGCCAAGTCAATAATAACTCTATTTTAAACATACTCTAATTTTATTTTTATTTATTATTCATGATAGGTCTTAACAAATCACTGTATAATTTTGCGAGAATACCATTATGCATAAATTCTTTTTTGATCCACTGTGTCACTAACCCTGCGGCTGAATGTTGCGTTGCAAGTAGCATATTAGAATCTTGCCTTGTATTTTGAATTTTTTTCGTCACTAACACGCCACTCTTCACATGATCTTTCACCATATAATCAGGTAAAAAACCAATCCCCTCGCCTAGAATTTGACACTGACATTTTGTATTAAAATCGGGAACTTGAATTGCTTCTTGTCCATGCAATAACCACCCCACTCGTTTATTAATAGTATGCGCCGTATCTTCAACCATAATATTAGGATATAAACGTAATTGGCTTTCAGCGAGAGGTTCTGGCATTAATGCTAATGGGTGGGTTGAGGCAATTGCAAATTCCCATCGGATTGCACCAATTTCCGTATAATCTATTCCGCCGCCATCCATTAATGTACCAGGAGCGCCAATTGCAATATCGGAATGATTGTTAATAATCGAATCCCAAACACCATTATAGACTTCTGTCTTTACGGTAATTTGACATGTTGCAAATTGCTTTTTTAAAATTTGTAATAATTTCGCAGTATGATATGGCGTATAAAGTAACTGGTTAATACAAATGCGCACTCTAGCTTCAATACCTTGCTCAATGGAATAAATACCTTTTTTAATCAAGTGAAAATTATTCACTAAATCAGTGGCTTTTCGGTAAAAATAATACCCCGCTTCCGTCAATTCTATATTACGGGTATCTCGAATAAAAAGAGCAACATCTAAGTAAGTTTCGATGCGCTTAATGGTATAACTCACCGCTGATGTTGTAATGCCTAACTCCTCAGCAGCCTTACTAAAACTTGCGAATTTAGCAGCTGTTATATAGGTCAGCAAATTTTCTTCGGTAAAAATCGAATTCATTATCTACCTCGGTATATTCGAAAAATAAATCAATTTAAATATTTAGTGAAAATTATTTAACGGTCTTAATTTTTAGTCTTTATCCTCTTTTTACTCTCTAAAACCATCACACATTGGGCTTATTAATTACAGACTATTTATAGCATGTAAAAAAACAGGACACCAAGACAAAAAAGCGTAAAAATTATTTAATATTATTGAGTTAAATTCCCAAAAGAGAGCCAATGTTTTTATTTATTTTTAAAAGAAAGAGATTTAACAATTATAAAACATTTAATTTGAGGCCTATCACAGATTTGATTAAATCTAAAATGAGTCAGCCAATTAACAAAAAACATTCAAATAAAATGGTCAAAAACCAGTCAAAATGAGTCAAAAAAAGACAAAAAATCATGCTCTAACGCACAAAAATGACTCATTATGAAATTCAATTCAACAATAGATGGACTAATTGATGAATCAAATTTAAATGGATTCTATTTATTAATACGAGTTGTTATGATTTATCCATTATAAATAATCTTTAACTTGTCTTTATCTATTTGGTTATGACGAATGAAATTTCAAATAACCAACAAAGGAAAATATCATGACAACAAACACATTAGCGCAAGACTTTTTGAACGCAGCAGAAAAAGGACAGTTAGAAATATTAAAAAGCTGTCTTGAAAAAGGTGTCGATATTAATGTTACCAACCGACAAGGCCGTACAGCGATTATCAACGCAAGTTTGAATAAACACTATGAATGTGTTGCTTTTCTTATTAGTGCAGGTGCAGATATTAATAAACAAGACCAAACCTGCTTTAATCCTTTTTTATTAAGCTGCCTAAATAATGATTTAACATTACTTCGCCTTGTATTACCTGCAAATCCTAATTTAGATTTATTAACCCGTTTTGGTGGTGTGGGTATTACGCCTGCCAGTGAAAAAGGTCATGTTGAAATTGTCCGTGAGTTATTAGAAAAAACAGAAATTAATGTCAACCATACTAATTTTGTCGGCTGGACTCCATTACTTGAAGCTATCGTATTAAATGACGGTGGAGAGAAACAACAACAAATCGTTAAACTGTTATTAGAGTATGGTGCAAACCCTCATATGACAGATAAATACGGTAAAAAACCATTAGAGTTGGCAAAAGAAAAAGGCTATACCGAAATAGCTGATTTACTGATTGCCGCAGGTGCATAAATCAATATAAGCAAGGAGATTTGTGAACAAGCACACATCTCATCGGCAAATATTATACGGATTAACGGCTGATGCACATTTTCTTGAACTTTTACATCAGCCTCAATTATCAGGAACAATAAAACAAGTATTTAATAAAGCGATTAATTTTTCGATTAATAATACACTTTATACTTTGCTTTGTTCACCATTAGATAATGCACCTAATAGTTGCCGAATAATAAATAAATCTTTTTCTTCTTTAAACATAAAAGAAAATGATTATATCAATATTATTGAGAATGAAATACATATTGGAAAAGGTTATTTAATTTCATTTCAATTATGTAAAAAATGGCAAAAGGAAAATATTAAATTTCACCAAGATAAATTAAACAATCATAATTATTTGTTATTTTTAAATTCACAGATAAATAAAATTGACGTTATCTTAAAAGATAGCACACATTCTCTTTTTAATTATCAAGGAGATAATTTATTTCATCTCCAAATATCAAAAAAATTAAATACATTACGTGCTGAATTAATAAATGTATTAGTTAATAGAGAACATAAAAATTTAGAAAAAATTATTAACCAATTTATTGGATTAGGTATTGGGCTAACTCCTTCAGGAGATGATTACCTTGTGGGGCTAATGGCATTTTTGTTATTAGAAAAACACCCTATTCATTCTCTTTCCTCGATTTTTTATCAAGGAATTATGCAGAGCAAAATGAATACGACTCCCATTAGTGCCATCACCTTAGAAAAGGCTCTAGAGCAAGAATATCGCGAAAATATGTATCAGCTAATACAAAGTCTAGTTGATGCACAAGAGACAAATATTTATTCACAAGTTTTAGCCATTTTAAATATCGGGTCAAGTTCAGGCAGCGACATGTTATTTGGTATTCGTGATGCACTGTTCATTACCCATTCTTTCGGAGAAAGATATGTCAATTAAAGTTGTCATAAAAAAGAACACTTACTTTGATTCCGTTTCACTGATGTCGATTTCAACAAAAGCAAACCAACTGGATAATGTTGAACAAGCTTTTGTTGCAATGGCAACTGAAATGAATAAAGGCGTATTAAAAAACCTAGGTTTATTAAATGCTGAATTAGAAGATGCTAAAAATGGTGATTTAATGATCGTCATTAAAGGTGCAAGTGATGAGGCAAATGAAATAACACTTGCCTCTATTGAAGAACTTTTTGTGAAGAAAAATCAAAATAGCGGACAGCATGAAGCAAAATACGCCACTATCAATTCCGCTAAAAATCATATTCCAGAAGCAAACTTAGCGATTATTTCTGTCAATGGTCAATTTGCGGCTCGAGAAGCTCGCATTGCATTAGAAAACGACCTCAATGTTATGCTGTTTTCTGACAACGTTTCCATCGATGATGAATTGTCACTAAAACAATTAGCCAGTCAAAAAGGTCTGCTCATGATGGGACCTGACTGCGGAACGGCTATTATCAATGGCACAGCACTCTGTTTTGGTAACAGTGTACGCCAAGGTAATATTGGCATTATTGGTGCGTCTGGCACAGGTAGCCAAGAACTGAGTGTGCGTATTCATGAGTTTGGTGCCGGTATTTCGCAACTTATTGGTACTGGTGGGCGTGACCTGAGTGAAAAAATTGGCGGCATCATGATGATTGATGCACTCAAAATGCTGGATGCTGATGATAATACAAAAGTCATCGTGTTAATTTCTAAGCCACCAGCAGCCATGGTTGCGAAAAAAGTGTTAGAACAAGCTGAAAAATGCCATAAACCTGTTGTGGTTTGTTTCTTAGGTAGTCAACCACTTCCAGAAAATAAACCTGGACTTATCTTTGCTCAAGGCACCAAAGAAGCCGCTTTAAAAGCCGTTCTATTAACAGGTATTCGTCAAGAAGATTTAGACTTACACCCTCTTAATCTCCCTTTGATTGATGAAATCAGAGCCATTCTTAAGCCAGAGCAGAAGTATATTCGTGGCCTATTCTGTGGTGGCACACTATGCGATGAGGCAATGTTTAGTGCGCTTGAAAAATACGATAATGTTTATAGTAATATTCAACCTAATCCTGATTTCCGCTTAAAAGATCTCAATAAAAGTATTGCCCATACTTTCCTAGACTTTGGTGATGATGACTTTACCAATGGTAAACCACACCCAATGATCGACCCAACAAATCGTATTGAACGTTTATTGCAAGAAGCTCGTGATCCTGAAGTCGGCGTCATTATGATGGATTTCATCTTAGGCTTTGGCTCTCACGAAGATCCTGTTGGTGTCATGATTGATGCCATTAAAGAAGCAAAAAATATCGCCAAACAAGACGGTCGTGAACTCGTGATCTTGGGTTATGTGTTAGGTACTGACCAAGATACCCCTTCTATGGATGCGCAAGTCAAAATGCTCACTGATGCCGGTGTCATTTGGGCAAGTAGTAGTACCAATACTGGTTTACTGGGTCGTGAATTTGTCTGGAAAGGAGAAAAAGCATAATGACTTCATTATTTAAACAACCTTTAAATGCCATCAATATTGGTATTGAAATGTTCAGTGATGATCTGAAAAAACAGCATGTTTCAGTCACTCATTTAAATTGGACGCCACCAGGTCAAGGCAATATTGCTGTGATCAAAGCGCTTGACAGCATTGAAGCTAACGCTGCATTACAAGAAAAAATTAAAATCGCTAATGCACAAGCACTTGAACGTATTATTAAATCACAGCCTGTTCTTGTTGGGTATGACCAAGCGATTAATGTCGTGCCAGGAATGACCAAAAATACCATCTTACACGCAGGTCCACCTGTTGAATGGAAAGATATGTGTGGCGCAATGAAAGGCGCTGTAACTGGTGCTTTGGTTTTTGAAGGACTAGCAAAAGATTTAATAGATGCTGAACGTGTTGCCGCATCTGGTGAAATCATATTCTCACCTTGTCATGAACATGACTGTGTTGGTTCAATGGCAGGTGTGACTTCTGCCTCTATGTTTATGCATATTGTTGAAAATAAAACATACGGTAACCGTGCCTTTACCAACCTTAGTGAGCAGATGGCAAAAATTCTGCGAATGGGTGCCAATGACCAAAGTGTTATCGATCGTTTAAATTGGATGCGTGATGTACTGGGTCCAATGTTACGTGATGCAATGAAAATTATTGGTGAGATTGACCTACGTTTAATGTTAGCTCAAGCATTACATATGGGTGATGAGTGCCATAACCGCAATAATGCAGGAACAACACTACTGATTCAGGCATTAACAACAGGCATTATTCAAACTTCGTTTTCAGTGGCACAACAAAAAGAAGTGTTTGATTTTGTTGCAAGCAGCGACTATTTCTCAGGTCCAACATGGATGGCAATGTGTAAAGCCTCTATGGATGCTGCACACGGTATTGAATACAGCACCGTTGTCACAACAATGGCGCGTAATGGTTATGAATTTGGATTACGTATCAGCGGATTACCCGGACAATGGTTTACAGGCCCTTCACAACAAGTTATCGGCCCTATGTTTGCAGGTTATAAACCTGAAGATTCAGGTTTAGATATTGGGGATTCTGCGATTACTGAAACCTATGGCATCGGTGGTTTTGCTATGGCGACTGCACCTGCCATTGTGGCATTAGTCGGTGGAACTGTAGAAGAAGCTGTCGATTTCTCACGTCAGATGCGAGAAATCACATTAGGTGAAAACCCCAATGTAACCATCCCTTTACTTGGTTTTATGGGTATTCCAACGGCTATCGATATTACCAAAGTTGCGGCTAGCGGTATTCTTCCTGTGATAAATACAGCTATCGCACATAAAGATGCTGGTATAGGTATGATTGGTGCAGGTATTGTTCATCCTCCGTTTGATTGCTTTGAAAAAGCAATGCTGTCTTATGCTAAGAAATATGCCTAGTCTCCACTAAACAAAAAACAACGCCCGACACATGTCGGGCTATAAAAATAATGCAACATATTCCCTAAACATTGCACAGTTAAATATGATGGGGATAGGAGTATGAATATGAGTCTATTAAATATTAAATGGAAACGTGGTGACTTGGCGGCCTATTTTGGCTTAATGACCAATAACCTCACCAACCTACTCACAATGATGGGGCTATTAATCTTTGTTGTCGGTATTCCCTCTGAAATGGTTTATGGTCGTATTGCTCCCGCCTTTGGTTTCGCTGTTTTATTAGCCAGTGTCAGTTATGCCTATTTTGGTCAGCAGATGATCAAACAAACGGGTCGCCAAGATGTCACTGCATTGCCTTCAGGCCCTAGTGCACCGTCTATCTTCACCGTCACTTTTTTAGTTATCATGCCAGTTTACCAGACAACTCAGAATGCTGAATTTGCTATTCAAATTGCATTAGTCTGGTGTTTTGTTGAAGCGATGATCCTTGTCGGTGGCTCTTTCCTTGGCGAAACTATCCGTAAGATGATCCCTCGTACAGTGCTTTTATCCTGTCTGTCAGGTCTTGGCCTACTGTTACTGGCAATGAACCCAATGTTACAAGCTTTTGAAGCACCTACGGTTTCATTTATCGTTTTACTATTAATTTTCATCAACTGGTTTGGCAAAAAACCTATTTTTGCACGTATACCAACGGGTTTATTATTATTAATTGCGGGTTCTGTATTAGCTTGGGTTTCTGGCTTACAAAGCCCTGAAGCTATCAAAACTTCCATGGAATCATTTGGTTTTAACCCTCCAGGTATTCATATCGACAGTTTCTTTAACGGTTTACCCCATGCTTTACCTTATTTAGCTTCTGCGGTGCCATTAGGTTTAGCTAACTATATCTTTGACTTAGAAAATATCGAAAGTGCTCACGCAGCGGGTGATGAATACAATACACGTAAGGTAATGTTAGCTAACGGTTTATCATCAACCGTTGGGGTAATATTAGGTAATCCATTCCCTGTCACCGTTTATGTGGGTCATGCGGGTTGGAAAGCGATGGGTGCAAGTATTGGATACACATTGGCATCAGGTATCACCATGTTTATTGTCCCTCTTTTCGGTATTGGGGCATTTATGTTAGCCATTATCCCGATGACGGCAATTGTACCTATTCTCGTCTTTATCGGTGTTGTTACTGCCAATCAGGTTGTTCGAGAAACCCCAAAAGTTGAAGTCCCTGTTATTTTTATCTGTCTATTCCCATGGATTGCAAACTGGGCATTAACCATGGTGAACAGCGTTATCAGTGCAGCAGGAACATCAGCAGGCGCAATTGGTATTGAAACACTGTTACATAAAGGCGTTTATTACCAAGGTCTTGTTCACTTAGGAAATGGTGCACCGTTAGCCAGTATGCTATGGGGTTGTATTGCAATCTTCGCAATCTTAGACAAACCATTACGTGGCGCTGTTGCGGCTGCGGTAGGCGCAATACTGGTATTCTTTGGCATCATTCATTCACCAGCTGTCGGTATTGCCACAGGCTCTACGTTAATGTTTGTTTATGCTTACCTTATGATGGCCGCTTTATTTGTCCTAAAACACTTCTTAGATAATCGCCAATCAGTAGAAAAACAACAAATCGAGAAAGCTGAGAAACTCAGTAAGTCCTCTCAATAATATTGTCCTCTGATAGTGGGTGTGAATTTATACACACCCACTCTATTCTAAAACGCTTTATATCAGGATACGCCGATCATGAAAGAACTCGTGGTAGTTGCCATTGGTGGCAACAGTATTATTAAAGACAACAACAGCCAATCTATTGCCGATCAAGAAAAAGCCGTTCAAGAAGTTGCTCAACATGTTTGTGATATGCTTGAAGGCAATTATGATATCGTTTTAACGCATGGAAATGGCCCTCAAGTTGGCTTAGATTTACGCCGTTCTGAGATTGCTCACACCGAAGAAGGATTACCACTGACACCGCTGGCAAATTGTGTCGCAGATACTCAAGGGGGAATTGGTTATTTAATCCAACAAGCGCTCAATAATGTATTAATCAAACGCCATAATCGCCAAGCAATCACCCTCATCACACAAGTTGCGGTTGATAAAAACGATCCTAAATTCAATGCACCTGATAAACCTATCGGCGCCTTTTTCACAAAAGAACAAGCGGATATTTTACAAGAAACAAATCCAAACTGGCATTTTATAGAAGATTCAGGTCGAGGTTATCGCCGTGTAGTGGCATCGCCTGCTCCCAAGCATATCATTGAATCTAAAGCTATTCGGACATTAATCCAACACGATTATGTTGTTATTGCCGCAGGTGGTGGTGGGATCCCCGTTATCAAAAATGGCGATAACAGCTATAAAAGTGTTGATGCAGTTATTGATAAAGATTTATCCACAACATTGCTGGCAAAAGAATTGAATGCAGATATTTTAATTATTACGACAGGTGTGGAAAAAGTGTGCATTAATTTTGGCAAACCCAATCAAAAAGCGCTAGGTGAAACATCTATCGAAGACATACAACGCTATATGGAAGAAGGCCATTTTCCTGCTGGCAGTATGCTACCCAAAATTGAAGCCAGCCTCTCATTTATCGCAAATGGTGGGCAACGTGTAATTATCACGACACCTGAAAAGCTCCCTGAAGCTTTACGCGGTGAAACAGGCACACACATCATTAGCAACTAACCTTTTCTGATTTCAACATAAGCATATCCTCTGAAATTACGCACTTTATCCTAAGGAATTTCGATGAAAACAGAACAAAAATTAGGTAGAAGAGAGTTTCTTTCCACTGGTGCGAAAGTCGCCACGGCATGTACATTGTTTGGGGCAATGCCTAGCGTTGCCATGTCAGATCAACAAAATAAAATGCTTTCGAGTATCAAAAATATAACAGATACCCATTATTATCTGGATAACGTCCTTCTCGAAACAGGCTTTGAATATCGTGATGCAACTGTGATTGGTACCAAAACTGCATTACAGACTATCGAAATTAATAATGGAAAAATTATTAGCATTCTTCCTAATAATGCCCCTTCAGCGTCCTCTTTGAACCGCTATAGCGCACAAGGCAAATTAATGTTGCCAGCATTTCGTGACATGCATATTCATTTAGATAAAACGTTTTATGGTGGTTCATGGCAAGCGCCAGGATCCAGAGAAGGTAAAACCATTGTAGATATGATTGCGCTTGAGCAAAAATTGTTACCTGAATTACAGCCCTATACCCAAGAAAGAGCACACGCTCTGATCGATTTAATTCAATCCCATGGCTCTACGGTTGCACGTAGCCATTGTAATATTGAGCCTGTGTCTGGGTTAAAAAATTTAGAAGCGTTACAAAAAGTGCTCGATGAGAGAAAACAAGACTTTACATGTGAAATAGTAGCCTTTCCTCAACATGGATTACTACGCTCAAAATCAGAATCATTAATGAGAGAAGCAATGCAAGCCGGCGCTCATTATGTTGGAGGTTTAGATCCGACTAACGTTGATCATGCGATGGAAAAATCTCTCGATAGCATGTTCCAAATCGCATTAGATTATAATAAAGGTGTTGATATTCATCTTCATGAAACCACACCTGCTGGGCTTGCAGCCATTAATTATATGATTAAAACCGTCGATGAAAATCGCAGTTTACGTGGTAAAGTCACGATCAGTCATGCTTTTGCTTTAGCAACACTCACACCAGAACAAGCCGATAACATCGCAAAACAACTGGCAGAGCAACAAATCACCATTGCTTCCACCGTGCCCATTGGTACATTACACATGCCATTGAAAATACTTAATAAAAATGGTGTTTTCGTGATGACAGGCACAGATAGCGTTATTGATCACTGGTCGCCATTTGGTCTTGGCGATATGTTAGAAAAAGCGAATTTATATGCTCAACTTTATACTCGCCCAGATGAATTAGCCCTTTCACGCGCACTCGCCATTGCAACAGGAAATATTTTACCGCTTGATGAAAAAGGCAATCAAACATGGCCGAATCAAGGTGATGATGCCAGCTTTGTTCTGGTCAATGCCTCTTGTTCGGCTGAAGCAGTTGCACGTATTTCATCAAAACAAGCTTCCTTCCATAAAGGATATTTAGCCTACGGCTCTGTGCAAAAACAGTGATAAATATTGTAATTAAAGGCACTTATCAATAAAAAACACCCTAATGGCATTAATGGCTATTGGGGTGATATAAATATCAGTTTCTTTTTAAAAGCTATTTATTTTGATTAAAATAAATACTTATTACTGCAATTAACAATAAAAAATATCCTATTATGTTTTTTATTTTACGATATCTATTTGCTTCTTAAACTAAAGATTTTTTAAAAATCTCAGTGATAAAATAATCAATCTAACTTAATTCCTCGCTCAAGTTTAAATTACGCTCTACTTATCACGCCCTCTTTCATTGAAATTATTAACATTTAACTTTAAATGTTATATTTTAATTGTTTGCGTTAATTTAAAATAATCATATTGCCTATTCCCTATCAGTCCATTTCAATGAATAATAGAGAAAGAGACGTTTTATACTGAATGGATATTCACATACACTGTTTTTTTATCTTGCCAATCCTTTTACCTTGATAGATTTTTTGCTGAAAAGACACGCTCTATTTTATTGTTTAGGAAAATGCCATGCTTCAAACACTGCCTACAACTTCTCATGCTCGATTTATTGCGCTTCGTTTACTGCCTAATGACGATGTGATTATGGCATTACGACAGATAATGAAGGAGCAAAATCTGAAATCGGCATTTATTGCAGGTTGTGTGGGCAGTTTAACAGATGTGGTATTACGCTTTGCAGGACGTGAAGAAAATCGCTATCTTACAGGTAAATTTGAGATTGTTTCGCTGATTGGCACATTAGATTCTCAAGGGGAACATTTGCATTTAGCTGTCTCAGATGAAAATGGAATAATGTGTGGTGGACATATGATGCCAGGTTGTACAGTGCGCACGACGCTAGAGCTCGTTATTGGTGAGTTAGAGCAAGTGACTTTTAGCCGTCAGCCTTGTAAACACTCTGGTTATGAGGAGTTGGTCATCACACCGCGTAAATAGCCTTTTTATAAAAAGAGCGTTATTGATGCAAAATAATAAAACCAATAGTCACTATCCTTTGTAAAGGTTTTTAAACTATGTCTACAACTCCTCTAATTTCGAGCCGTACTCTTGTGCTCATTGTTGTTTCTATTGCAATAAATATGATCGGTGGTCAAATCACCTCAATGGTCAAACTTCCTATCTTCTTAGACTCTATCGGTACGCTTATCTGTGCTTTATTAGGTGGTCCATGGGTTGCATTATTTACTGGATTATTAACCAACCTATTATGGGGATTAATTAGTGGCCCAATGGCAGCTGCATTTGCACCTGTTGCGATGATGATAGGATTAAGTGCAGGTTTATTGGCTCGTGCTGGTGGTTTTCGTTCATTAATTCGAGTTATTGGCTCTGGTATTATTATTACTTTAGCGTTAATGATTGTCGCCGTTCCAATTCGCACTTATTTATTTGGCGGTGCCACTGGCAGTGGCGCAGATTTCTTTGTCGCTTATTTTCATGCGGTTGGTGAAGGGCTTATTGAGTCTGTTGCAATTACTGTTTTAGGTGCAAATCTCGCCGATAAAATATTATCAGCGATTATTGCTTGGTTATTAGTACGTCAATTACCACAAAGAACACAACGCAACTTCCCTACAATGGCTAAGGTTCGCTAATAATGCATCCCTTTACCTCATTGGTATTATGGCTTTGGCTAAGTGCCAGTGTGCTGTTTTTATCATTAAGCTTACCACTGCTGATTATCAGCAGTGGTACTTTTATTAGCTTATTACTTTGGAAAGCCTCTCGCTGGCGTTGGCGTCTTATTGCATGGTTAATGATCCCTATGGCGATAGGCTTATGGTTAGTTCATAGCGGTTGGCTTGCTTATTGGTTAACCGGTGGCATTTTAGATACCAGTAAACAAACTATGGCAATAACGCTATGGCTAAGATTATTAGCAATAATAAGCGGTGCTCAATTGTGGTTACAGTACACTTCAACCGAACAATTTATTAGAGCCTTATTTGCTAGCCGTCTACCAATGAGCCTTTCCTATTTATTGGCGGGGCCTTTATTACTTGTAGAACAATTGCGCCAACAATTACACAATATAAGAGAAGCACAATTAGCGCGAGGTGTACCCCTTGATGGTTCATTCTGGCAACGTCTAATCACATTACCTGCCATTATCTTGCCACTTATTAGCCATGTATTAAGTGATTTAACTATTCGTAGTGCTGCATTAGATATGCGAGGATTTCGTATTATTACAAAACGTACCACGCTTTCTCCTCCTACCGATACACCACTACAAGAGATGTTACGCTATTTTATTTTACTGCTTATCTTTGTTGAAGGAGCTATTTGGCTATGGTAATAAATCTTCAGCAATTTAGTTTTACCCCGAAAGACGACGAGCAACCTATTATTGGCCCTGTTGATATACAATTAAAACAAGGAGAATGGCTTGTTGTTTTGGGTGGAAATGGCAGTGGAAAAAGTCTTCTTGCCCAACTGCTAGCAGGTTGGTATCCCGATTTATTAACAGGTTCAGTGCAAGGCTTGGGAATTGTACAAAACATTGCTCTGGATAAAAGTCGATTAGTGTCACTAGCCCCCGGAAGACAACTCGTTCAACAATCGCCTCAATTACAACTTTCAGGTTGTGCTTTTACAGTAGAGCAAGAGATTGCTTTTGGCCCTGAAAATTTAGGGTTAAGTGATAATGAAGTTCGATTTCGCGTAAAAGAGGCAATGATATTAACACAATGTGATAGCCTTCGTTTTCGTCACCCTTCTACACTTTCAGGCGGAGAGGCTCAGCGTGTTGTAATTGCAAGCGCCCTTGCTATGCACCCTAAATTATTATTGCTTGATGAAACATTTAGTCGTTTAACACCTAATGCAACACAACAATTACAGCAACGCATTAAACGGTACGCACAAGAGCACGAATGTAGTGTGATTATTTTTGAACGCAACTTATTGCCAGCAATAACACTTAGTGAACAATTTTTATTGTTAGAAGCAGGAAAAATAAAAGCAGCAGGTGCCTTAAAAGATATATTTCCTTTTTTATTTACAACAATTAATGCACCTGATGCATGGCTAGCTTTAAATTGGTTAATTGAAAACCATCATTGGAACAAAAATATTGTCAATAACGATAAAGCTTTACTTAAGGCTTTTAAGGAGTTTTATGTTACAGCTTGATAAAGTGACTTATCGTTGGAGTGAAGATGTTCCACCTTGTATTTCTCAATTATCTTTAACTTTAAATCAAGGTGAATGGATAACACTCGTTGGTGATAATGGCGCGGGAAAATCAACCCTATTACGTTTAATTGCCGGATTGTTAACGCCTAACGAGGGTGAGATAAAACTCAATAATCAGTCATTATCTCAAATGAAAGCTGAGCAACGCGCTCAATATATTGGTGTATTATTCCAAGAGCCTGAACGACAAATATTTCATAACACAGTAGAAAAAGAAGTCTCTTTTGGTTTGAAACAACGCAAGTTTTCTAAAGAAGAGATTAAAAAACGTTTAGATGAAACATTAGAGCTTTGCGGTTTAAGTGATGTCGCTGATGTTCATCCTTTAGATTTACACGCAGGTCAACGTAGAATGGTTGCCGTCGCAAGTTTGAGTATTCTATCACCTCAAATATTACTGCTTGATGAACCGACTCGCGATTTCGATGCACATTGGCTAACTTGTTTTGAGAACTGGCTTCAGGTACAAAAAACATTAGGCATCTCAGTTCTTGCTATTAGCCATGATCTTGATTTTGCGGCGCGTCATTTTCAGCGGGTTATCCATTTATCTTCAGGAAAATTAATTGCTGATGGCGCTCCTGAAAACGTATTAATGAGCTCAACACTGCAATCCCTTTCAGATATACCTGCGCCTACGTTATACTCTTTAAGCCAGAAATTAAAATTACCGATTAAAAACTCTCCCATTGAATGGGCTAAAATGCTAGTTGAAATGAATAAAAATCGTAAAATTAATTCATAATAATCTTAAGGTTTATCTATTATTAGTATCCGTTGTTGTTTATTTTGTTGCTGGAGATAATAAAATGGAAATTATTCACACCCTATTAGACTCATTGGGGCATTTATCTCCTATTACACTGTTTCTCTCCATTACATTAATCACAGCAGGAAAATCGACTATTGGTATTTCTTCATTTTTACCTCCTGCCTCTTTAATGCTGATCTTTATTTTTGGTGCCTGCTTACCTCTTTATTCTCCTATCTTTCTTTGGTTAGCAACCAGTTGTGGCGCACTGTTAGGTTCAATTATTAGCTATGAATTAGGGCGTTCTATTTATCGATTTCCTCGACTTAAATCATGGGTTAAGCGTTATCAGTCAAAAATTAATCGAGTTCAACAACTATTAAAAAATAAGACTTACTATATTTTATTTATTTCTCGATTTCTTGCTGTATTTCGTTATTTAACGCCCTTTAGTGCCGGTTTATTAAAACTGCCTACATACGGTATTTACATCACTAGTGCTATTTCTGCATTAATTTGGTCAGCGATGTTTGTACTGATTGCGACAGGTGTACTTTCTATTGCTCTATAAAATCGGCAATTACGACTAACCTTTACAACTAAACTTTACTTATTTTCTTAACACTAAAATAGACTATTTTTCCCTTTCTTTATCAGATTATTTGCCAATTTTCTGATCCCTCTATTTTTTCATTTTATTTTTTATTATCGATAAATAGGCTATTTTTTAGCTCATTTTGTCGTTTCTCTAGCAAGTTATTGATATTTTCTTTTGTGTTTTATGACTATCACCATAATTATGATTAAAAATTGCATAATTACTATGTTGATCACAAATTGTTGTTTTCTTGTTTTAATTTCATTACTCCAGTTCACAATTTATTAACGTTCCTTATTTCTATAAAAGTTGTCATGTTGTATACAAGTTGGTGTGAAACATTCACCTGCGTTTTTATGTACAGGAACAACATCATGAGAATAAGAAAAACAAAGCTTGCCATCGGTATTGTTGCTGTTATTGCTGTTGTCTCATTAGCAGTAATCGGCAAAAAAGAGAATGCGAATAAACAATTTCTCTCTGTAGCAACCGCTTCAACAGGAGGAACCTATTATCCGATGGGAGTGGGTTTAGCAAACGTATGGAGTACGCATCTTAAGGATAGAGGCGTTCAAGTAACAGGGCAGTCTTCTGCTGGCTCAATAGAAAATATCTATTTAATGCAGAAAAATGAAGCCCAACTTTCTATTTTGCAAAGCCTTTTAGCAGTAGAAGCTTATGAAGGGGTGCGTAATTTTGAAGGCAAACCAGAAAAAGATCTGCGTTCAATTTCGATGTTATGGCCGAATGTTGAACACTTTGTTTTAATGGATAACAAAGTAAAAACAGGCACATTAGACGATATTCGCGCAACAAGTTTTTCCGTTGGTCCCCAAGCCAGTGGTACTGAACAATCTACAATTATTATTCTTAAAGGCGTTAATTTAACAAAAAAAGATATCACCCCGGAATATCTTGGATATGGTGATACCGTTTCTGCCATGCGAGATGGTCGCCTTGATGGAGGTGCATTACCTGCTGGAGTGCCAGCTTCTGCGGTAACTGATATGTACGCAAGTGGTGTCAGTGCAAAATTACTCGAAGTCACAGATAAGCAACTTGATGATATCAATCATGTGGCGAATTCATGGTTTCGTTTTGAAATCCCGGCCAACACCTACCCTCGTCAAACTGAAATGGTCAATACGATTGCTCAACCTAATATCTTAATGACCACAACCAGTATCGATAATGATCTGGTTTATGAGTTGACCAAAACCATGTTTGAGAACCTTCCTGAAGTTCACCAGGTTCACAGCGCGGCCAAATACATCACCACAGAAAATGCATTAAAAGGTGTTTCTGTGCCATTACATTTAGGGGCTTACCGCTACTACAAAGAAATCGGATTAGAGATCCCTGATTATCTTATTCCACCAGAAGCTCAAACGCAGACTAATAATAAATAACAGGAGTGAGTTATGACTAACAATGACCACCTAACTCCGGTAGAGCCACCTGCATTAGATAAAGAAGCAAGCTCCGGCAATCGCCAACTTGCAGGTATTTACCTGAAAATTACCACGACTCTTGCAATATTAATTTCGCTTTACGCTATTTATTCCAACGCATTATCAAATACTCAAGAATTTTACCGTAATACCATTTTTCTTAGTGGTATTTTAATTTTAGGCTTTATTTTATTTCCATTCTCTAAGCGTTTTTCTACGCCTAAATTTAACGGATGGGATTATCTTTTTATTGCTTTAACATTAATTAGTTATGGTTATTTTTTCTTTAATTACGTTGACCTTCACGTTGTGAGAAAAAGTATTCCAAACACGACTGATTATGTCATGGCTATATTAGGAATTATTGTACTGTTTGAAGCGGCAAGAAGAACCACTGGGTATTTCATTCCAGGGCTTGCAACTTTTGCTATTATCTATGCTTTATTTGGTCAGTACTTTATGGGTATTTTCGGTCATGCAGGATTCTCTGTAGAAAGATTGTTATACCGTTTATTTATGACCAGTGAAGGTATTTTTGGGATCACCCTTTCAACAGCCTCGACAGCGATTGTTGTCTTTATTCTTTTTGGATCATTCTTAAGTGTGAGTGGCGCAACTGCACTGTTTAATGACTTAGCTCTTGCTCTTGCGGGTCGTCGCCGTGGTGGTCCTGCTCAAGTAGCTGTTATTTCATCTGCATTAACAGGTTCATTAAGTGGAAGTGCTGTTGCCAACGTAGCAACAACAGGGACTTTTACCATTCCTTTAATGAAAAGCATTGGATTAACACCTCGCTTTGCGGGTGCCGTAGAAGCAACAGCATCAACAGGCGGTATGATAATGCCACCTATTATGGGTGCTGCCGCATTTATTATGGCGGGCTTTTTAGGTATTTCTTATACCACTATTGTTATTGCAGCAATTATTCCAGCGTTGTTGTATTACGCAGCTTTAATTATGGCGATTGATATCGAAGCCAAAAAACAAGGATTAAAAGGTTTAAGTAAAGAGAATATTCCACAAGTTAAAGCGGTATTAAAAGCGCGTGGTTTATTATTACTGCCTTTAGTTATTGTTATTGGCACCTTATTAGTGGGTAAAACACCTATTTATGCAGGCTTCTTAGGTATTCTGACCATTATTGTTGCAAGTTGGATAACGCCTGATAAATCAGTTCGTATGACATTAACTAAAGTAGCTGACGCCTTGGCTGAAGCGGCTCGTGGCTCTGTTCAAGTAACTGTCGCTTGTGCTGCAATTGGTGTCATTATCTGTGTTGTTACAATGACGGGTATCGGTGCAACATTAGCATTTAATATCGTCTCAATGACAGATAACACATTATGGATGATCTTATTAGTCGTTATGCTAGTGTGCATTGTATTAAGTATGGGTTTACCTTCAACGGCGTTATATATTGTTGTGGCCGTTACAGTGTCACCTATCTTAATTAAAGCGGGTGTTATGCCTTTAGCCGCCCACTTCTTTGTTTTCTGGTTTGGTGCTTTATCCAATATTACACCACCAGTAGCATTAGCCAGTTATACCGCAGCCAGTATTGCAAGAGCTGATCCAATGCAAACATCATGGGATGCGGTTCGTTTAGCACTTCCCGGTTTTATTATTCCGTTTATTTTAGTCTATAACCCTGCTTTACTGATGCAAGGTGATAATTTAGGTGTACTTTCTATTGGATTAATGATTATTAGTGCATTAATCGGAATTTATGCACTAAGTATCGCAACGGCAAACTTCTGGATGATTAAAACAACGTGGTTTGAGCGTATTGCATTTGCAGCAGCGGCAATTCTAATGATTAAACCGGGCTTATATACCGACCTTTTAGGTGTCGCCTTGATCCTATTAACCGGTGCATTCCATTTATTACGGTCTAAAAAACAGTTAACCAATATGGGGCATGCATCTGGAGAAAACTAGATGATACAAAAGATCTCACGCCAAAAAGCGTCGCATCAAATTCTTGAGCAGATAAAGCAAAATATTAGTAACGGGACTTACCCTATTGGTGAAAAGTTACCCTCTGAAAATGTACTTGCTGACGCCTTTGGCGTCAGTCGAGTCCCCATCAGAGAAGCATTAGGTGTCTTAGAAGCCAGTGGCATAGTAACTTCACGCCAAGGGGGCGGTCGCCGTGTAATTGATCATTCTATACTCAGTAAATATGAACCCTTAGTTATGGAAATTGCTTGCCCTAAAGAGATAGATTCGCTGCTTGAAATGCGTGAGGTCATTGAACATGAAGCGGCAGCCATTGCCGCTTTACGTCGAACACCAGAAGAATTACGCGCTATCGAAAACGCCCACGATGCCTTTGTTTTAGCAACAAGACAAAACAAAAGTATTGGTCATAAAGAGGACTATCAATTTCATCGTTCTATTATGGTTGCCGCTCATAATCCTTTTTTTGTCCGGATCTTAGATAACTTACACGAACTCTATCTTGGCGTATTAATGTATTCGTTAAGTAAAAACAAAGGGCGAGATACCGAAATTGAGCGAGTGATTGCAGAACATGAGGCAATTGTTGAATCAATACGCCAACAAGATCACGATGAAACAAGCCATAGAATGCGTCTTCATTTAACCAATGTACGTGGCAAATTAAAGCGCTTACAACAAGAACCCTGTTAATTTAAAATTTTTAAAATGGATAATATTATGACTTATGACGTGATTATTATTGGTGCGGGATTAGTCGGATTAGGGGTTGCAAGTGCGCTACAAGAGAGTCAACCTGAGCTGAAATTGCTAGTGATTGATAAAGAATCAGGCCCTGCTGTTCACCAAAGTGGGCATAACAGTAATGTTGTTCATTCAGGTATTTATTACACACCAGGGAGCCTTAAAGCAAGGCTGGCAAAACAAGGCAACATTACGACATATGCGTTTTGCCAACAACATAATCTCTATTATGATCGTTGTGGCAAAGTCATTGTTGCTACCAATGAAAAAGAGTTAAAAGCTTTAGAAAATATCTATCAACGTGGCATAGAAAACGGGCTTGAAGTTATCAAAATGACCGAAGCTGAGCTTAAAGTCAGAGAACCTTATGTTAATGGTATCGCAGCTCTATTAGTTCCTGATGCTGGTATTGTGAATTACCCTGAAATTGCGACAAAACACGTTGAAATTATTCAATCACGCGGTGGTGAATTTGCGTTTGGGCAAGCGGTTACAGCAATTAATGAAACCGATGATACTGTCACGGTCACAACATCCAATAATCAATTTACAGGCAAATGGTTGATTAATTGCGCCGGCTTATTTAGTGATCGTATTGCTAAAATGGCTGGTTATGACACAGGCATGAAAATAGTCCCATTTCGTGGTGAATATTTTATGCTTAATACTAATAAAAACTACTTAGTAAACCATCTAATCTACCCTGTTCCTAATCCTGATTTCCCTTTCTTAGGGGTGCATTTTACTCGCATGTATAACGGGCATCGGGATGTTGGACCTAATGCAGTATTAGCCTTTAAACGAGAAGGCTATAAAAAAAGCGATATTAACTTAAAAGATCTTGCTGAAGTTCTTACTTATAAAGGATTTTGGAAAATTGCTGGAAATTATTTAGGTGAAGGAATGGCAGAGCTTCGCCGCTCATATTCGCGTAAATTATTTACTGCAAATGCACAAAAACTCATTCCTGATTTACGTGAAGCAGATATTCATCCTGGTCCTGCGGGTGTTCGAGCCCAAGCATTAACTCGTGAAGGGAAATTAGTGGATGATTTTCATTTTGTAAAAGGCAAACGCTCACTGCATGTTTGTAATGCCCCATCACCTGCTGCAACAGCATCTATTGAAATAGGCAGAGAAATAGTAAAAGAGCATTTTTCTTTGTAATTAAAAAATATACAGTGAGTAAAAATAACAAATAGCACTGAAATTAATCAGTGCTTTTTATTTTTATATCACTCACGGCATTCTTTTAGCGCTTCATTCATTAGCCACTGTTGAAATATTTCCATTGATGCTGTCATTGGCTTTGATTTTAAATATGTTAGCCAATATTTTCCCAATTCAACTTCTATTTTAAAGGGTTGTACTAACTGGCCATTTTCAATTTCTCTTGAAAACATTTTTACTGGTGCTAACGCAACTCCCCCTTCATAAATTGCGCTTTCAATCATTAAACGTGAAGAGTCAAAAATAGAGCCTGTTATTTTTACCGGCGACATATCTGCTTTTTCAAACCATTGTAACCACTCATCTTCTCGATAAGAGCGATATAAGCTTTCATTTATTAAATCAGTTGGATGTTGTAACCGTTTCGCTGTATCTGATGAACACAACACCGTTAATGGCGCAGAAAATAACGCTTTGTTATGTGTCAATGGCCATAAACCCTCACCAAATCGAATGGCAAAATCTAATCCTTCAGTAGCTAAATTAACCACATTATTATTTGTTCTTAAATTCACTTCTATTCTTGGATATTGCTGCCTAAATTCAGCCAATCTGGGTAATAACCATCCCACAGCAAATGTGCCGACAGCCGCAATTGAAACAACATCGCGATATTCACCACGTTCAAATTGCTTAAATACACGTTCAATATCACTAAAAGCCGTTGTTAACACAGAAAATAAGATCTGGGCATCGTCCGTCATTTCTAAGCCTCTAGGCAAGCGCTTAAAAAGAATAACGCCAAGTCGCTCTTCTAACATTCTCACTTGTTGGCTAACAGCACCTTGGGTGACATACAGTTCTAATGCCGCTTTGGTAAAATTAAGGTGTCTTGCTGAAGCTTCAAATGCACGTAATGCATTTAGGGGAAGATGAGTTCGCATAATATTCTTAGCCATTAGATTTTCTATAACCTAAGGTGATTTATTATCGATTGTCAATAAATCAATTAAATAGGATATTGCACCTTATAAATAAACGGCTCTATATCTACTCAATAACTGTCTATTTATATTGATATTTTTTTATTAACTTAATATGAGCAACAATCACTATGTTTAAGACAACATTTCGCCAAACCGCAGCGATCGCAGTTTCATTAATATCTCTATTGGCATCTCCAACGTTATGGGCTAACACCAATAATACGATTGAAGAGCAATTAAGTACGCTTGAAAAATATAGCCAAGGTCGTTTAGGGGTTGCCTTAATCAACACGAAAGATAACTCGCAAATAACATTCCGTGGTGAAGAACGCTTTGCAATGGCAAGTACAAGTAAGGTTATGGCTGTTGCGGCTGTTTTAAAAGAGAGTGAAAAACAAGCGGGATTATTAGATAAGAATATTACGATTAAAAAATCTGATTTAGTTGCTTACAGCCCTATTACAGAAAAACATTTAATAACAGGAATGTCTTTGGCTCAATTAAGTGCTGCGACGTTGCAATATAGCGATAATACAGCAATGAATAAAATCTTAGATTATTTAGGAGGTCCAGCTAAAGTTACTCAATTTGCACGCTCAATTAATGATGTAACTTATCGCCTAGATCGCAAAGAGCCAGAATTAAATACAGCAATTCATGGTGATCCTCGTGATACCACTTCTCCAATTGCCATGGCTAAAAGCCTTCAAGCATTGACATTGGGTGACGCACTAGGTCAATCTCAACGTCAACAACTTGTTACTTGGTTAAAAGGTAATACAACAGGTGATCACAGTATTAAAGCGGGTTTACCAAAACACTGGATTGTTGGGGATAAAACCGGCAGTGGTGATTATGGTACAACTAACGATATTGCCGTTATTTGGCCTGAAAACCATGCGCCATTAATTTTAGTCGTCTATTTCACACAACAAGAACAAGATGCAAAATATCGTAAAGATATTATTGCTAAAGCTGCTGAAATTGTAACAAAAGAGTTTTCAAATTCATCTCAAACAAAATAAATTTCTTTATTGATAATCTAAGCAAGAAATTAAATATAATAATAGGGCTATTTATTGGCTCTATTATTACAAGAGTACACAAAATAATATAAGTGAAATAACTGACAGCTAAAAAATTAGACTGTAATAAATACGCCTAATATAATTACTCCTATTAAATGGATTTATTTTAAGGAAGTAAAATGTCCGATCTTTTTGAATTAATTGGTGAATTATTATCTTGTGCAGGTCAAATAACTCTCTCACAGATCAGACTTTGCATTGTTATTCTTACAATGTTAATGCTAATTATCGTCTCTTTATGCACTTGGTCATTTGATCTCTATTTTATTGGTGCATCATTATTTATCTGTATGTTGCTTTATACACCAGAGATATATCGGTTTATTAAAAGCTGGATAGTTTAACTTATGTCCATAAAAAAGCCTCCGTTCAAAATTAACTAGAGGCTTTCTTTATTAAGAAGATCGTGTGATGATTTAAAATCAACTAAACCTAAATGTTTAGAAAGTTAAAGTGGTAAAGCAAAACTCACTTTTACCGTTTCCATTGGTACTTCTGTTTTTATACTTTGGATGCTTGGAATTTGCGTTAAATAATCGGCATGAAAGCGACGGTACGTTGCTAAATCTTTAGTCACAATTCGAATTAACGCATCGCATTCGCCCGCCATTAAATGACACTCAACCACTTCAGGTAATACCTTGATAGCCTTTACAAATTCTTCAATAGTTTCAGCATCTTGTGCTCTAAACCAAATTCTTGCAAATAAAGATAAACCTGCATCAACCTTACTACCATCTAATACAGCAACATAACGAGTGATCACACCAGATTCTTCGAGCAAACGCACGCGACGAAGGCAAGGAGAAGGTGAGAGTCCAACCTCTTTTGCCAGCTCAATGTTCTGGATTTTGCCATCACGTTGAAGCACCTGCAAAATATGCTTATCTATCTTATCTAATTTTATTGACATCAAAGATTAACCTTAATTCTATTTGTGGAATTTTATTGCCAATTAATTCTTTTTGTTAGCAACAAAGCAACCCGATTTTTTCGAAAACATCATATAATCTTTCCGCTAAATTTCACAGCAAAAACGATATTTCTCTTAAACTATCTCTATCAGGTGAAAAGATGGAATTTAACACTTTATTATTATTCGCATTAACGGTTCTACCGCTTATCTGCACACCTGGGCCCGATATTCTTTTTATCTCATCTCAAGGGCTATCAGGTGGTATGAAATCTGCATGGGTTGCCAACGCTGGCGTTATATCAGGCTATTTAACCCATGCATTACTGAGCGCATTAGGGCTTGCAGCCTTAGTGTCAGCATCACCCATTTTATTTCATTTACTCAAATGGGTTGGTGTGTTTTATATCAGTTATCTTGCAGTCAAAATGTTGATATCCGCCTGCAAAAAAGGCCAATTAGCCCTCGATGCCTCAAAAACCTCACACTTATTTCGTAAAGGTTTTTTAACCAGTTTTCTTAATCCTAAAGGACTATTAGTTTATCTCGCTATTTTACCAAACTTTATTGATAATCATAATGATATCGCAACACAATCATTGCTGTTATCTGGGATATTTATCACGACTTGCTTAATTATTTATGGTTTGCTCGGCACTTTTTTTGCTTATATTGGCTTAAAAGGCGGTTTAAGTGAAAAACGTCGCCGCTATAACGATGGCATCGCGGGTGGATTACTCACATTTGCTGCAATTAATCTGGCTTTAAATTAGCCTTAATCCTAAGCACTATTTATTATTCTAATCAGTATTTGACCACAAGAATGCCTTTATTTCAGTGGTCGAATATCTGCCCATAATAATTGGCAATTTGCAGTTAACGGTCTTATTTCACCTTCTCGAATATCAGGTAACCACCAAGCTCCCTGTCCTTTTGATAAACTCTGGCAAGTCGCGCCAATTAAACTCCATTCACCTTGAGTGACATAAATTAATCCTGCATGAGAACTAGGTAAAATAAGTGGTTGTGTTACTAAGGTCGTCTCGGCTTTCCAACATGTTCGACGCACCATAATATTTAGGCACTTTACGCCACCTTTAATAAGTTCAGATTTAACATGAATATCACCTGAAAAATCAAAAGGCTGATAAGAGTCTGTAACGGAATGATTAAGAAAACCGGGGCTATTTAAATTGATGCCATTACCTTCTAATAGCACCATTTGCCTTTCAATGTCAGGAAACTGTCCTAATGAGCTATTCTCTTCGATAGAGGTTAAACACGCTCGCCATGAAAAATCATTATTAACTGGCCAGCACACGATTTCTTGCGTTGTGCCTTTTTGATTATTCCATGATATAAACGGTAACTCTTGTTGATCAAAACAACGTAGCTTCATTGTATCCTCCTTCAATATCTGGCTATCAGTCTGATAATGAGGTTAAGGATCAATCATTGGAGATTACCGTTAATAAATCAATAGCTAACTTTTAAAAATGTGCGCTGGCGTCAGCTATTTACGTCGTAATTTTCTGCACCCTTCTCCAATAATTTCCATTCCTTTTTCAGTACGACTATTCCATTGAAAAGAAGAGTTTAAACGAAACGCATGATTAAATTGAGAACTGGTGGAAAACATTGAACCGGGCGCAATACTGACACCTCTTTCTAATGCAAAGTGATACAGTTTATTCGCATCAAATGTTGACTCAAACTCTAACCAGAGAAAATATCCTCCTGATGGAATATTCACTTTTACATCTTCTGGTAAATGCGTTTGTATCGCTTGTAACATACGATAACGCCTTTGTTCTAATAATAATCTTAATCGGCGAAGATGCGTATCATAGCCACCTTGTGACAAATAATCGGCAATTGCTTGTTGTGTTGGCATACTCGCAGATACTGTACTCATCATTTGCAACTGCTGTATTTTTGTTGCGTGTTTTCCTGCTGCAACCCAACCCACACGAAATCCCGGTGCAAGACATTTAGAAAAAGAAGCGCAATGTAAAACACTATTTGTTTTATCAAAACCTTTTACTGGCATGGGTGCTTTCTGGCTGTTATAGAGTTCACCATAAACATCATCTTCGATTAGCGTTATCTGTTTCTTCGCTAATATATCCACCAGCCTTATTTTGTTTTCATCAGGCATTGTTCCACCTAATGGATTTTGACAATGACTCATCAACCAACAAGCTTTAATATCATATTGCTCAACCACTTTTTCGAGTTCATCTAAACAAATTCCTGTTACTGGATCTGTTCTAATGGCAATTGCTTTTAATCGTAAGCGCTCAATTGCTTGTAATGCACCATAAAATGCAGGTGATTCAATCACAACCCAGTCACCCGGTTCAGTAACGGCTTGCAAACTAAAACTGAGTGATTCCATTGCACCAGCGGTAATCACGATTTCATCTGGAGAGACATGAATTCCTTGTAATGCATAGCGTTGTGCAATGTTACGGCGTAACTTTTCATTTCCCGGTGGTAGATTGATCACTGAACTTTGGGGTGCTAAATGTCTTGCAGCGGAAGCCAACGCGCTACTTAATTTAGGCTGAATAAATAAGCTGGGATCGGGGAAAGCGGAACCAAAAGGAATAATTTCAGGATCTTTACACGCTTGAAGTACATTGAAAATAGAGGTACTTATTTCAACATTTTCACTCATGTGTAGCCCTTTGCTGGCTGTCACTTGACCGAAACGGTTATTACGATGTGCAACGTAATAACCTGATTGTGGTCGCGCTGTTATCCATCCTTGGCTTTCTAATAACTGATACGATTGTAAAACAGTCATTAAACTTAAACCTGATTGTTTCACCGTATCCCGCAATGAAGGTAAACGGTCGCCAGATTGCCAGATATTATCTTCAATTTGTTGGCGTATTTGCGCTGCAAGCTGTTCATATCGAGTCATATAAAACTGTTTACCTCAAAACTGTTATAGTCATTTTTAAACTTATTGTCACTATTATAGCTTACTGTCATATGGTCTACTAATCCACACGATTTACCTGCAATTTACATTTTTATATCAATAAAACGAGGTTTTTTATGCTTGGGTTAAGTGCCTTTGATTTGGCGCGTATCCAGTTTGCGTTCACAGTTTCTTTTCATATTATCTTTCCCGCAATTACTATCGGACTGGCTAGCTTTTTAGCCGTATTGGAAGGTTTATGGTTAAAAACTCGCAATAAGGATTATTTAGCGCTATTCCATTTTTGGTCAAAAATATTCGCTGTTAACTTTGCTATGGGCGTTGTCTCTGGTTTGGTTATGGCCTATCAATTTGGAACCAACTGGAGCTTTTTCTCTGATTTTGCTGGCTCAATTACCGGTCCTCTACTCACTTATGAAGTGCTTACCGCTTTCTTCTTAGAAGCTGGTTTCTTAGGTGTAATGCTGTTTGGCTGGAATAAAGTAGGTGAAAAACTTCACTTTTTCGCAACCTGTATGGTGGCATTAGGTACATTAATGTCTACGTTTTGGATCTTGGCTTCAAATAGCTGGATGCAAACACCACAAGGGTTTGAAATTATAAATAACCAAGTCGTTCCCGTAGATTGGATCGCCGTTATTTTTAATCCATCGTTCCCTTATCGCCTTGCTCATATGGGTGTTGCAGCTTTCCTTGCTTCTGCCTTCTTTATTGCTGCATCTGCTTCATGGCATCTGCTCAAAGGCCATAAAACATCCGCCATGAAAAAGATGCTTTCAATGTCTTTATGGATGATTTTAATTTTAGCACCAATTCAAGCACTCATTGGTGATGTACATGGTTTAAATACCTTAAAACATCAACCTGCAAAAATTGCCGCGATTGAAGGTCACTGGGAAAATGAACCGGGAGAAGCAACGCCATTAATTCTCTTTGGTATGCCTGATATGGATGCTGAAGAAACGAAATATAAGATAGAAATTCCTTATCTTGGCAGCATGATCTTAACCCATAGCTTAGAAAAACAAGTTCCGGCATTAAAAGAGTTTCCTAAAGAAGACCGACCTAACTCACTTATCGTTTTCTGGTCTTTCCGCATTATGGTTGGCCTTGGTATGTTAATGATTTTAGTCGGTGTGTGGGGAACGTGGCTGCGATATAAAAAGAAACTTTATGAATCTAAAGCTTTCTTACGCTTAACTTTCTTAATGGCACCTTCAGGTCTTATCGCTATTCTTGCTGGTTGGTTTACAACAGAAGTAGGACGTCAACCTTGGGTTGTTTATGGCATACAACGAACACGAGATGCCGTATCTGCACATGGCGAAATGCATATGAGTATAAGCCTGCTGATCTTCTTAGTTGTTTATGGCTCTGTATTCGGTATTGGATATGCCTATATGTTAAAACTGATCCGTAAAGGTACACCGGAGGTTCATCATGGGAATTGATTTACCAGTTGTTTGGTTCGTCATTATCGTATTTAGTACGTTAATGTATATTGTAATGGACGGTTTCGATCTTGGTATCGGTATGCTTTATCCATTTATTAAAAGTGACCAAGATCGTGACTTAATGATGAATACTGTTGCCCCTGTATGGGATGGTAACGAAACATGGTTAGTCCTAGGTGGAGCTGCATTATTTGGTGCATTCCCATTAGCTTATGCGGTGATTCTTGATGCTTTAGCAATGCCTTTAACGTTAATGCTTGTCGCATTAATTTTCCGTGGTGTCGCTTTTGAATTTCGTTTTAAAGCTGATGACAGCCACAAAGGCTTTTGGGATAAATCATTTATCTTTGGCTCTATCTTAGCCACCTTTATGCAAGGTGTTGTCGTGGGTAGCGTTGTTCAAGGTTTGCCCGTTGTTAATCGCACCTTTGCGGGTAGCTATTTTGACTGGTTATCCCCTTTTGCACTCTTTTGCGGATTTGGATTAGTTATCGCCTATTCATTATTAGGATGTGGCTGGCTAATTATGAAAACCGAAGGTCATTTACAACAGAGTCTATATAAGGTAGCTAAACCTCTTACACTCATTATGCTGGCAGTCATTGCAGCCGTCAGTGCATGGACACCATTAGCACAACCTGCAATTGCTGAACGTTGGTTCACATTACCAAACCTGTTCTTCTTTTTACCAATTCCTCTTTTAGTGTTGTATAGCACTTGGCTAATTTTACGCTCAGTGAAAAAACAAGGGCATTACCTTCCTTTCTTTGGTGCACTGGCTTTAATTTTCTTAGGTTTTGCAGGATTAGGGATAAGCATTTGGCCTAACATTATTCCACCTGCAATTAGTTTTGTAGAGGCATCCGCACCACCAGAAAGCCAAGGATTTATGCTAGTTGGCGCATTGTTTATTATTCCAATTATTCTCGTTTACACATTCTGGAGTTATTACGTTTTCAGAGGAAAAACAAATTATGAAGAAGGTTATCACTGATCCACAAGTACAAAGTAAACCCTCATTATTAAAAAAATGGGGATGGTTGATTACTATTTGGTTTTGTAGTGTTTTAGCCTTATTCGCTGTGTCTTCCCTCTTCCGTTTTTTAATGACGTTAGCCGGAATGAAAGTCAAGTAAAGGCAAAGTACATACAGCAATATAATTAACTAGCACCGAATACGGTAAGCTATAAAATAGAAGTAAAGAAAGGGCTGGAGTTATCTTCAGCCCTTTTATCTTTATTTAAGATAGAGATTTAAGATAGAGGGTTGCCGTTTCATGTCATTAAAACTTAACCTATTCTTATTAGAATGCTCTTTTAACAGCTAATTTTATATAAATTGTTTTGTTATAAAAGAAAATATAAAAGCAAATGTTTTTATTTTTCTATGATTAACTAAATTTAAAGCAAACTCCTTGATAAAATCATTTCAAATACATCATTTTTGATTAACAATAAGAGATAAAATCTTTTTTATGCATTTATTACGATAAATAAAGATATAAATAATCCTATAAAAAACCATCTTCTCTAGAAATAAGATAGAATGAATGTTGAATTAGGCTTTCAAAGTAATTATGATATCGCCGCCTAGAAGGTTCATATCTGTATTATTCTATAAAGACACACCAAATGTGTCATTTAGGTATGCCCATATGATTAATTCAAGAATTAAATCCACGCCCTATTAAAAGTGTGGGTAATGGGTGATATCTGTTCAAAATACATATTTTGATAATTTAGATTTATCTTAATTGCTAAGAAAGATCACTTACACTAGGCTTACTTATTGTTGCTACTAAATTAAGGATGAAGTCATGAATTGGTATTTGGAAGTTATTAAAAATAATTACGCTAACTTTTCAGGCCGTGCTCGCAGAAAAGAATATTGGATGTTTACTCTAGTAAACACCATTATTATTACTGTTCTATACGCTATTTTAATTTCATCAGTAGATATGAATACAGGTGAAATGAGTTCACTAGGTTCAATTGCAGGTATTATTATAGGTATTTATTCTTTAGCTATTATCGTACCTAGCCTTGCAGTAACTATTCGTCGTTTCCACGATCAAGATAAATCAGGTTGGATGTTCTTACTTGCATTTATTCCTGCTGTTGGTGGATTAATTGTTTTTGTCTTTATGTGCCTTGAAGGTACTAAAGGTGACAACAGATTCGGTCCAGATCCTAAAGCTTAATCTAGCGCTGAATTAATATGACAATACAGTGAGTGTACCTACTATCAAGTTTACTCACTGTATTAATTGATTTTCCTGTCTTTGAAAAATAACACCAACACACCTCCTCCCACATTGTAATTTAATATTTTTATTTACCTCTAACTTTTTTAATTAATGTCTCAGAGTTATTACATTAAGCTTATTGCATTGATTCTTAAGTTTTTTCTTTATTGTTAGTTTGAATCTAATCACACTATATAAGTAAAAAATACGTAATCCTTTACTAAATCAATGTTAATGTTGATAATGACTATCATTATTAATTGAAAATGATAATATCTACGTCGATAAAACAATTAAATGAGTCAGGTAAAAAAAACGTGAGTAATCAAAAAACACCTCAAGAAAAAAATATTTATAAACCAGCGCCTCCTCGCCTAGTTCAAGTAAAGCGTATTACGGATGTTACTCCGGGAATGCGTTGTATCACCTTTACGAGTGATGACTTAGATACTTACCCAGTAGATACAGCAGGGGCACATTTAAAAATATTCTTACCTTTAGAAGGCCAAATCAAACCAACAGTACCGGTTTTTTCTGAAAAAGGTCCTAAATGGCCTGAGGGCGAGCCAAGATCAATTGTACGTACCTATAGTGTTCGTGCTATTCGCCCTGAACAAAAAGAGTTAGATATTGAATTTGCAGTACATGACGATGCAGGCCCCGCTATTCATTTTGCGCTAAATGCTAAGCAAGGCGACTATATTGGGATCACTAATCCAGGTGGCCCTGAGCCTTTATTAGCACCAGCGTCACATTACTATATGGCAGCAGATCCAAGTTCATTACCTGCTTTAATGGCTTTAATTGAAGCCATGCAGCCTAATGTTCAAGGAAAAGTCGTTATACGAGTAGAAAACGAAACGCATCGCCAAGAAATTAAACGTCCTAGTGGCCTAGAGATAATCTGGTTAATTGGTTCTGTTGAAGAACAAACTCAAAACTTAATTAATGAATTTATGTCTTGGGAATTACCTGCTGAAGATGTGGCATTTTGGATTGCAGGTGAAGACAAAATTATTCGTGCATTAAGACGCCATATTCGCCGTGATAATGGTTACGATCGCAGCTTGATTTATGCCGTTCCTTATTGGCGTTTCGGTTATGACGAAGAAGGTTATCACGCTGAACGTCACCATGTTATGGATAACGAAGATGTAAGCTAAGCAATAAATTAAAGGCTAAGCGTTGACTGTACAGGCTGCATATTAACTCCCTCAATAATATGCAGCCTTTTTTATTATACAAATATAATTAATGTATATTTTTCTTATCTTGCTGATAATTTCCATCATCATCTATATAGATAACCGTAATTACTTGGTTCATATCAGCTTGCTTTTGATATTGAATGTACTGTTTTGCAAAAGGAGCAACCATAATAGCATTTGTTAACAACTCTTCTTTATCATCAAAATAAATCTTCGAAATTGTAAAGTAATAAGCTGTAGGATTATTTATTTCTAAATATTCGCCATTATGAGTTATCCCTATTTTTTTAAAAACGTCCTCGGTGGTTAACTTAAGTTGTGCTGGACGATAAAAAAGTTTAATTCGTGTTTGCAATGCTAATTGTAATGTACTGAGGTTTTCTTTATTTTCTGGTTTAGGTGCAATATCTAATACATTTAAATAAAAAACAGATTCTCTATCTTTGGGTAACTGTTTTTCTAATTGTTGTATTTTTAATTGTAATCCACCATTTGCAGTTATTTTTGCCATAGGTGGAATAACAATAAAAGGTGCTGTTGTCGTTTCTGGTGTGGACGCAATATTCCCTTCATCTACCCAACTTTGTATTAATGTCGGCTGTTCACTTCGATTAAAAACTTGCAACGATATTATCGATTTATCGGCAGAAAGTATTAAGCGAGTACGCTCAAGCACTACACTTGCATGAGTAAAATGTGCTATCAACATGAATAATAAAATTAAAACACCTTTCATTTTCGCTTCCATTTTTTATGGCTTATTAATCGTAAGACACCACAAGTGTTGCTGCACTTGTCATTTTTCCTTGAGTTACTGAATTAATATTATAAGGATAATAATAAGCGCCCATATTTATCGAAAATGCAGAGGATATAGTACCACCTTGATTAACACTAAAAATACTAGTCGCACTACCTTGTGTATTAATATTGTCAGATAAAATAAGCGGGCTTGCGGTGTTATCACTTTTTACGACACGGAACCCAACACCATTTGCACCTTGCGTTGTTGTGTTGGTTAATACAGTTTTATCCGTTGCCAATAAATTTTGACTTGATAAAAACATCTTAATATTACGTGATGCTTTTGAGCCACTTAAAAAGTCTTGGCATGTAAAATTTAATGTAAAAGGGGTATATCCTGCTTTATCTACCGTTTTTGCATCTTTTACGCTAATTAACGGCAATGAAACCACTAAACCGGCATTAGAAAAATTACACGTTGTCATCACCGGATTATATGTAATTTGCATCGGTTGCAAGAAAATATCATTTTGATCAACCGGCCACTGCCACGTTAATAAAAATTGAACTAATTTAGTGACGATAGTCAATAACCATTGAACAAGCCCCAGAGTCGATGCATCAGAGGCTAAAATAACGGGTGTAACAATTGCTGTACTGCCACTAACTTCTGTGTAATTACTTGAGGGCTTACTACTCAATAACGTAAATTTTAAGGTGAAATTAGTATCTAAATCTGATGCTGGATGTGTTCCCGCAGGAATATTCGTTACGTTATCTTTCTCTAATGCCGTTAATGTAATAGAGACAAACTGCTTACCACCATTAAAACCAATTGTTCCCGTTCTTCCATCATTAAAAGGTGAAGCAATACCTACTGTGTTAGGAAATAATCCCCTTGCTGTGCATTTATATGTACCCGGAAATGTTGTTCTACTCGATTTTGTGGTCGTTGTTGAAGTACTATTTAAATCCGCAGATAAATCAAAATTAACGTTGGGTGCAGTAATAGTGCTATCGGGTTTACAGTTAGCGATTGCCTGCTGGCTTATTGTTCCTAATAGCATTAAAAATATAAAGGCAGATGATTTCATAAGACTTTCCTTTATCGACAGATATTACTATTTTTATCCATCGTATTAACTAAATGATTAATCACACACTCTGTTTTTCCTGCCCCATTTAATTTAATCGAGACAGAAGAAGGTAACGCATCACTTTTTAAATAAAGTACACTCGATTGCCCAACATAACCGATACTCTGTTTCTTATTATTTAAAACTTCAGTACCAAAAGGTAAGCTTTCATCATTTTCTAAAGAAGCTCTGATAATGAACGTTTTACGCTGATCCGTGGTTAATGTGAGGTGATTAACAGCACCTAAATAAGGCGTAACATGCGTTATATTTCCTAAAACTTCTGCATTCGATGGGTATTCTGTATTTGTTAATATATAAGTATTCGTTCGATAAGGGATCGAATTCGCAACTAAAACAACACCTTGATTATTGGTTAATGTCGCTTTATTCCCATTGACCATCATATTATTCGCCATAGGCGCTTCAATAATGGTATAAGTTTTTCCAGTATCCCCAGAAAACGCAATATGACTAGGTATAGCAACAATAGTTCCTCGGGTTCCCAATCCACCTTGACGATAATTATTTGCTTCAGTATAAGAAGCAGATAAAGTGCTATAAGGATGGCGATAGCTCACATTAGCACCGACTAAATTATTCCCACCCGTCTGATTAGAGCCTGTTAAGGTATAATTAACCAAATCATCTTTACCTGCGGTTCCGCTCATACTCAATGTAGATTGCTGATAGCGTGAATCAGTGGCATAAACCGAAGTATTAATATTTGCTCTTTTATCAAAAAATGAAATGGGCACACTGACGTTTAAATAATAACGAGTTTCTTCTTTATTATCGTAATTTCTTAATTTTGATACCGAAAGATTATAAGCAATATCTTTATAGTTATTTGAATAACCTAGTTGATACTCTCGATTACTCTCATCAGTATTCCAATAATTTCGATGCGTTCCTGAAAGGAAAATAACACCTCGCTGGCCGCCTAAATATTGATTAAGGTTTATGGTAAACGTATTTTTTGCTCTAGAGCCGCGTAGTGCATCAAATGTTGTGAGATCTAAATCAGATGCAGCATTATTATTTCCCTGCTGCTTAGCAAGATCATTTTGATAATCTTTCCAAGCTTGGTAGTTATCATGAGAGTAAATTGAGTCCACAAAGCTATAATAATCACGGGTAGAGTAACGGTAAGCCGCCAGTGTTAAATTGGTTAATGTTGCATCCATATATTTGCTATATGCGAGACGAAAACTTTGGCCTGTTTTTTTGCCTGTTTGTAGATCTGCACTTGCATGAGTTATATCTGCGGAAATCGCCCCAAAGTTGAAATTCCAACCACTACCAATCAATGCCGAATAATAGTCTTCACTGGCAATTCCACCCGCATAAAGTGTAACAAGGTTATTTAAACCATAATGGAATTCACCTTGTGCAAATTTAGGTCGATAATCGGTATTACTAATACGTGACTCACCCACCATCACGTTATAGCGATATACACCTTCTTTTAACATATCGGGAACGGCTGAAAACGGTACAGTAAAAGTTTCCCTTCTTCCATCGGCCTCTTGAATAACCACTAAGAGATCACCACCTCCCGCAGTAGGCTGAATATCTCGAAAGGAAAATTCACCCGGCGGTACATTTTCTTGAAAAACTAGATTTTCATTTTGATAAACACTCACTAATGCGTTTGTTTGTGCAACGCCACGAATAATAGGCGCAAATCCTTGACTTGAATTAGGTAACATTCCCATTTCAGTCGCCAATGAAGCACCTCTAAATGAAATACTGGTAAAGAGTGCGGCTGGCGTATAAAAATCACCTATCGTTAATCCTGCGGTTATCTGGCTTAATGCTTTATAGATATAGCGGGTATTATTTTTCCATTGGCTTTTACCATGAGAATAATAAGTATAGTTAGACTCGTCTCTAAACTGCCATGCCCCTAAATTAATTCCTGAATTAATATTGGCAAAAAAACTCTCGTTATTACTTTTATTTCCTTTTTTTTCTTTGTAGTTATAGTAATTTAAATTGTAAGACAAAATCAGGGCTGAAATACCCTGTTCCCAATAACTGGGATCAACATATCCCACTTCTGATTGTTTAACAGAAATCTGAGGTGCTGTGATATCCAGCCTTAATCTATTAATATCTAATGTTGAAGCAACTCCCGTCGCCAATTCATTAGATAAAATTGTTTTTTGCTGTGCTATTTTTTGCTTTGCCGACAAAGATAAATTTAAACCTAACTTATTCACATCATCCGACTCAAAACTAGTCCCTGCATTATTCCCTAGCACATTGACTTCAAATTGCCCTTTCCACACCTGATTAACATACACATCAACAAGTTGCTTTCCTTCAGGTACTTTATCATCAATATAAAATCGTGAAATATCGCCATTCTTTGATTTTCCAACTAATAAAGATGTATCAAATCCCTCTGCATACAGATTTTGAGTATAATTTTGTATTCCTAAAAAAATAAGAACTGAGAGGTATTTTGAATTATTCACGATGTTATCTCTATTAGAGTTTAATATTCTGTGATTTATAAACACCAAAATCATCAACATAAATAACAACAACGGAATTGCTTTTTAATTTATTAATTAAAGGTAACTCACGAGAAGATAACGGCGGGATCATTTCAGAATCGACAAGCGTAATACGAGGTGTACCTTGTGTAGAAATAGAGGCTATCGTGAAATGATACTGTGAGTTATTTTTAACTAAAACTTTATCACCATTTAATTGATAAGTTATTTTCTCATTAACAAGTTCTGGTTTATCAGTTAAATCTTTTGGGCGATAAAAAACTTTAATTCGTGTTTTCATCGCTAATTGCAAATAACTTTTTCCTTTTAATGCTTCAGCATTTTCTGGAATATCGAGAATATTTAAATAGTATACCTGTTCAACATTTCCTGATAATTTTTCATCGGAATTTTTTATTCTTAATGTCTGACCTTGTCTACCTGCTATTTTTACAATTGGTGGATATAAATAAAAAGGAGAATTTGCATCTTCAGGTGTTGAGTTTATATCACCATCATCAATCCAACTTTGCACGAGTGAAGCTAAATCACCATTATTGGTCAATTGAAGATTAACACTATCTGTTCCTTCATAATAAATAACCCGTGTACCATTAATAATGATATTAGAAAATACACTCGTCGGTAATATCAATGCCATTAAAAAAACGATTAACTTTTTCATTATAAACATCCTAAAAAACCAGACCCAACATTGAGTCTGGTTTTTTTATATTATAAATAAGAAACAGTATAGATAACGTTAGAGTGTACTGGCCCTGTTTTAGCGGCTGTGGCATTTGTTTTATAATAACTGGCAATTAAACGCAGAGTATCTGAATCTGGCGCTGTTTTATCACCTTTAATACCTGTATCAAAGGTTGCATTTAGTGGTATAGCAACTGTTGGTGCGGCAGGTGTTGATAAACTAAAACCGACATTTTTTGCCACTAATGGATCATTTTCATTAGCGGTATCATTAACTAAATATAATCCACTTGTGGAAATGGTATTTGCAGATGAAAAATGTATCTTTAAATTACTTCCACTTGGCGTAGATGCTGGAGCACAATCAGAGAATGTCAAAGCAAACTCTTTTTGATTTTTGGCAATAACAGTACTCGCCGTTGTTCCGGCATCCGTTACGGTAATAGGATCTAATAAAATAGAAAAGTCCGCACTATTTCCTCCATTAATTGTACAGGTGGTATCACTAATAGCACCAGAGAAAGAGATTATTCCACCAGCGCTGTTGGTTGCAGCAAATGCCGACGTCGACAATATAGCCACTGATAATAATGACAGTGGGAGTTTATTTTTAAGCATATATAACCCCAAGAATAGACAAATATTTAATTAGCAAAAATAAGCTTCTATTATTGCCATCATTAACTAAAGGTGATGAAATTAGACCCTAGTCAATCTGATATTAGTCATATTTTAAAAAACCAACAAATAAAAATAACCACTTTTTAAAAAATGTGACTTAAGTCAAATTCAATCGGTTATTTGATTTGGTTAATATATAAATGTATTAATATTTAATGTCACTATACAATTAAAAATTATAAATAAAAAAACAATAACAATTAATTTATTAACAGCCAATCAAAAAAAGAATATCTATAAATGAATTAATTTATTTTGGAATTTTTTATTCAAATTAAATATTCCATAATTAATAAAAATAACAAATAAAATAAGAATAAACTCACAAAACAGCTTAACTCTAAAAATAAAATTTAATAAAAATAAAGGCCACATTAATATGTGGCCTGTTTAACTTTATACAAAAAACCTCATGCTCTATTTAATCATTATAAGCAGCTAATACATGTTGACATAATGTAGAGCGTACACAATCTTCTTGCATAAATTTAATCACTCCCACTCGATTATTAGCCTCAAATCGAATAAGTGCATCCGCTAATCCAGACGGTACGCTAGTAGGTAAATCACACTGTGTAATATCACCATTAACCACAACCGTGACATTTTCACCCATTCTAGTTAGAAATAGTTTCATTTGATTTACAGTCACATTCTGCGCTTCGTCTAAAATAACAAATGCATTTTCAAAAGTACGACCTCGCATATAAGCGAAAGGCGCAATTTCAACTTTACCGATTTCAGGCCGTAAACAATATTGTAAAAATGAAGCGCCTAAACGTTTGACTAATACGTCATAGACAGGACGAAAATAAGGTGCAAATTTTTCAGCAATGTCACCAGGTAAGAAACCGAGATCTTCATCAGCTTGTAACACAGGTCGAGTAACAATGATACGTTCTATTTCTTTATTAATTAAGGCATCGGCAGCCATTGCAGCGCTAAGAAATGTTTTACCACAGCCCGCTTCCCCTGTGGCAAAAATAAGATTCTGATGTTTAATGGCATTCATATATTGGCGTTGTGCTTCATTGCGAGGAGATAACACACGTTCATCACGTTTTTCTCTCGCCATACCAATAGTATCGATGATATCCCCA
Source organism: Proteus columbae (assembly GCF_002777965.1). Lineage (GTDB taxonomy): Bacteria > Pseudomonadota > Gammaproteobacteria > Enterobacterales > Enterobacteriaceae > Proteus > Proteus columbae. The sequence goes on from NZ_NGVR01000032.1 coordinate 65,710, forward strand.
AATCCTGGTAAAACCATAACGTTATCTCGATGAGCTCCATTACGTTGTTCTTTACGTGAGGTGCGTTTATTTTCTCGGCGTAAACGTGTTGCTGCTTTTTGTCTACTCATAGTGGTATTTACCCTTGTTAGTCTTCAAAAAGTCATCGACATCTCTGTTTGCATTTCATTCCTTTACCGATGAGTCCCCTTCAGACTCTGTTTAGTCGCAGAAAACAAAAAAACCGGTCACAATCCTGAACATTAAACATCAATGAACGGTTGTTGCCGGTTTTCTGTGAGTAACGAGATATTTCCATTGCTTCTGTCATTCATATTCCCCATCATGGAGCTAGAGTGAAAATTAACGAAGCTTTATGACAGTATAATGACAAAAGAAAAATATTTTCAATACTGAAATAATTTATAACGAGATGGACTTAACATAAAAATAACAATAAGTGTTATTTTAGGGGGAAGTAAATGAATTTCTTGCGATTACCTTTTGTTTATTGGTTACTACTAAACCTAATTCCATTTATTGGTTTTGAACTTCACTCTGGCTCTCTCAAAATGGGCTTCTTTTTTTACCTCGGTTTGCTCACCATTACGACTTCTGGGATCTGGCTTTTTTATTGCCTCTCATTTTTTATTAAACAAAAAACATCTCCTAATCCCAATCACACACCTCGACAATTAGTAACAAGTGGCCCTTATAAAATAAGTCGCAATCCTATGTACCTCGGTTTCTTAGATATTAGTATTGGACTATTTTTTATTTTTGGTAATTGGGGATTTTTGGGCGCTGCAATTGCGTTTTACTTTATTACTGATCGCTATACGATAGTACGTGAAGAGAAAATCTTAAGTGAATTATTTCCACAAGCGTGGCAACAATATTGTCGCCACGTTCGTCGTTGGATGTAATCTAAATAATTACGATTAAGGCTGTTTACAGTTATTAGCTAAACGGTAACCTGCCTTAATGGCCTCACTCTCTGTTTTAAACAAAACCGCATTTTTATCTGACATTGTTTTATAACCTGAGCAATGCGCAAAATGGTAGATCTTGCTATTTACATTACCTTTAATATCTTCAGATCGTGATGCATTGACTTGTTTAGGTGTGTCAGTTTTAGCTTTAGTGACTGGTGTACTATTTGTTGCAGATAATCCGACACCACTATTTTTATGCCCTAACTGCCATTTCATTTCACCTGTCACAAAGGGATTGTGATATCCAACAATACGAGCAATACGATTATCACGCTCTTTTTCCCATGCTGTTGGTGGATAAGCATTATCCCAAGCCATTAATAACTGTTGTTGCTGACGTGACATAGAGAGGTTATAGCGATCATGTAAATAGAAATAAACCCTTGCTACTTGTCCTTTAACTTCATTACGCGGTTCGAAGGTACGTGAAGCAAAGTCAACACGGCTACGGCATTGACCATATTGGTAAGGCGCTTGTGCAGGTAATTGCCCAAAGCTAAAATTGCTACGATCACCATTAACTTCACCAATAGATGGAGCTAAATTGTGTAAATCTGCTTCAATTTTGCCAAATACAGGATCGTTTTTCACACAATTAGCTCGGCCGCCATTTTGCCAACATTGACGTTGATGACCAAAAACCCATGCAGGAACAATATGCTCCCACTCAATACGTTCCGCTCTTGTTTGCTGAGTTCTAACTTTATAACCACAACTGGCTAAATCAACACGTCCTCCCGATTTACCTACCCATTTCCAATCACAACCACAATAAAGAGTACCTTGTGACTTTTGATTTTGATCATAATAAATACGTTCTTTTGCTATCTCTTTCGCTTTTGTAAAATTTTCAGGGGCCTGTGCTTGCACATTTAACGTAATAAAAAACAAACCCAACACAACCGCGGTATAGTGTAATATTTTTCTCAAAGTGGTATCTGCCTTACTCTTTATTTTATTAAACCCAATAAGAATTATCTTTAATAACCAACTGATAATCTTATTTTTATTTAGCCTAATCTTACCTTTTTTTTATTTATTTTGGGCAATCTTTCTTGCTATTTTTTGTATAAAAAATAAAACAATAAGCGTGAATGGTGATAGAAAAAGCCGTTATTCTCGACATTAACGCAAAAGGGATTTGCTATGGTTTAGTCCATCAATGATTTGGAGAAATTTAAAAATGAATGAGAATATGCTGAATTTGATGGACGAATTAGTCGAGATAACAAAAAAGCATGCGAATAACGAAGATGTTAAAGCGCATGCCAGTTTAGAATCTGAGAATAAATTACGAATTCAAATTATTATTTCCGATAAAAATGAATTGGACATTACATTAAATTCACTACAACATGCAATGTAAGTCATTATACACTCGGACGCTTGCGATATAACCATAATCCCGGCAAGGATAGCCCGATAGAGAGCGCACCGACAATAAATGAAGCTTTAAGGAAATTAGTAACTAAAGCTTCAAAAATTTCCGCGCTATAACCAATTTGCGTTAACTTCACCACTGAGATCATCGCTATATATGCATTTATTCCGGGGAACATTGGAATAACCGCTGCAACGGTAAAAACTTTAGGGTGTGCAAGCCACCAGCGTGACCATTGAATACCAATGCAACCCACTAAAATAGCAGCACAAAAACTTGCCCACTCAATGTTCATACCACTCATCACTAAAACAGTACGAGAGCCGTGACCTATTGCTCCTAATAATGCGCAATATTTTAATGCCCTTGAAGGTACATTAAATACCATCGCAAAACCCACAGCAGGAATAGCCGCTAAAATCATATCTTCAATCAGGGTAAGAATTATCGTTATTATGCCCAATCTCTTAACCCCCATACTGCCATGGCTAAAATAACCCCTAAACAGGTTGCCAATGTTAACATTGTTGCCATTGCCCAACGCGCTAATCCAGTATTAACGTGCCCTTTAAACATATCAGCAACAGCATTAATTAAAGGAAATCCGGGAACCAATAATAAGACGCTGGCAGCCATTGAAATAGTCGCCGTAGTTTGAAAATAAGAGAGCTTTAATAATAGGCCTGAAACTGAAGTCGCCACAAATGCCGTAATACAGAAATTAATTAATGGATTCATTTGGCGATGTGTTAATGCTTGGCGTACAAACATACCAAGGCCACCACCAATGGCAGAAACTAAAAAGCCATCCCAATTACCACCATTTAATTTAGAGAAACAACCACAAGATAAGGCAACCATAAAAATAATCGCCCAACGTGGATAACGTAATGGTTTTATATGCTCAAAGCGTTTTCTGGCTTCATGAATATCTGCAAGATGATGTTCAACCAAAATAACAATATGCTGAACTTCTGTCACAACATGCATATTAATGCCACGGTCAACTATCTTTCGTGTTGATGTTTGGCAATGTCCGTTAACAATCGTGGTTAATACAACTGCATTAGCAGAAATTGCACTTTCGACTTGATGTACACCTAAAGCTAAACCTAGACGGGTTGAAAGCTGTTCAACCAGCATACTTTCCGCGCCATGTTGCAATAGCAACAACGCAGTTTGAATACATAACTTGGTAATTTCACGCTGTTTATCTTGTGAAATGGCAGTACACTCCGCCATTATCTCATTATCCATACTATGCCTTAGTTTTAATCAAAAACGTGCCACTGCTAATATAAAGTTTATCAGCATAGCTCGTTTCTCGCTCTATTATCTTTCAATACTATTATGAACAAATAAAATATTTTAGGCAGTAGGTAGATCAAGTTTTTATGTAGATAATGAGTAATATCATTTTTAAAGCTAAGAATTGTTATTATAACGATAACGTTTTACTCATTTCTAAGTGCCATTTTTTCCCAAATAAATATCAGGTCATCCGGTGTAGATTGCAAATTAAATAACTGCCTTTTCACTTCACTTTCTTTTATATTTCCAATATAGGAAACTAATACAGGATAAATGACGGTTTTAAAAAAATATTTTCCATGTATATATTTTTTTAGTTGTTGTAAAGGTTCTGACGCATTTATTTCTTGTCGTTTTATATTTAATTTATCTAATAGTTGATTTGGCTCTATATATTGATGCCATTCATTTAAAATACGGTCGATTTTTTCAAAATCATTACTAGTATCAAGCTCTAATAATGATTCTTTAAAACCAAGCCCTCTTAATCCTTCCCATAACGGGTTTATAACAGCCCATACGGCCGCATGATTTATCCATTGTGTTAAATGAATGTCTATATTTTGATTGAGCCTTTCAAGACCATTTTCTATACGATGTCTCTTGCTTTCGGGTAATGCAGGCCAAATTTCTTCAGGAAGAATTAGGTAGTTTTCAATACAAAACCGAGGAAGAACAAGTAGGTTAGGTATTTCCTGTTTCTTTTCTGCTATTTTTACGTCATCCCATTCATCTCTATCGACAACACCAAGCCACTCACTTTCTTCTTTTAGTATCTCTAATACATGTTGCTTTTTACCTGCACTAGCTAAAACCCAATATTGTTCCCAATTAGATGACCACTTTCTTAAAAAAGCCCCAAAGGCTAATTCGTCATCAATACCTTCAACTAATAATACTTTTTTAGTTGAGGCACCTATTTTTTGCTCTTTGATTTTTTTTATTATTCCATCAATTTTCGACATCAACAGCTCCGTTGTTTAAAGTAAGATCAATGCGTAAACCAAAATTTTCATAGCGTTGCCAAACTTCTGTCGAATGAGAGGTTAAAATGAGTTGCCCTTTTTTATCGGAGACAATATTTTCTATTGCTGCTAAAAAAGGCGCAATTATAGAAGGGTGTAAGTGTAAATCAGGTTCATCAATTAATACGATCCCCCCCTGTTTTAACCAGCGCTGAATGGTAAATAGCATAATGAGTATTTGATGTTCACCTGAACTTAATTCATCAAAAGTATGTTGTTTTCCATTTGATAAAATGATTTGTTGGCGCACTCCAGGATGGATTTCACTTTCAATTTTTTTATTCGAAAAAAAATGATTTAATTTCTCGATCATTTTGGGGTAGTTTTCAGGCATTGTTGCCTTTAAATTAAAAAGTGATGTTTCTATTTGCCCATCCCAATCATTACTTACTATATAATTGCTAAGCCATGCTTGGTTAAGATCGTCTGGATATAAAGATTTTCTAGTTGCTGTCGGATTTATCCACTTACGAGCTTCCGCATCTAAATACACAATATTTGGAGCTGATAATTTTAATCCTGAGCTTAATGTATTCAGAACAGTTTGCACTCGCGTTATTCTAAAAAGATCAAAGTAACCGGTAATAGATTCTTTATTTCTTCCTTGCCAAGATATATTTAGTCTATTCTTTTTTTTAGGCTCTGATAATTCCCCTATCCACATAATATGAGGATATTTTTGGAGCATATCTTGGAAAAAATTTTCAGAACCATAAAAAAGCCCAAGAGTAATAGGACTATTTGGAGGAAAAAAAACATCATCAAAAATTACCGCTAAACCATCCCAGCGTTCTAGCCATTTTCGTGTTTTATTTGCAGTAGGAAGAGGTTGAGAAAAATCTAACCAATATCCAAAGGCTTCCCATAGCATAGCGATACCACGTAATAATGTGGACTTACCGCAACCATTATTACCAGTAAATAAAATTTGAGGTTCAATCTTATTAGACCAATCATCTTCTAATTTAATAACGCCATCAGCTAATGGCCCTACAGATTGTGTGTAAATTGAGCTAATTTTCATTAGAATGCCCTTAAATGTTTACTTAAGTAGCTAAAATACCATCTCTGTATTGTCTCGTCTTTACCTCTTTCACACAATGATAAAATATCTCAATAAGCCTTTTTAACCTGTTTATCAAATAGCTACCACTTAATTTCTGATTTAACAAAAAACACCTATCTGAGATGCTTTCACAATGTTTATTCACCAATACTACATAGGTAAAGATTAACTCATCACCAATTCTTAGCTTAAACAGAGGTAAAAATAAAACCCCTAAATAAAAAATCTAGGGGTTTCATACTATTTTTTAATTTTTATAAAAATTTTAGCGAACAACTAACACCGATTGTTTGGCATAAGCGACAATACCTGATGCATTAGAGCCTAATAGGTGTGTTGAAATACTTGGGCGACGAGAACCTATTACAATCAAATCAGCATGAATTTTTTCAGCGAGTTCTAAAACTTTATCTCTTGCAGAACCAAATACAGCTGAAAATTCAACTTGTTCATTTGGTAAATCAATACCATTAGCTAATTCTTGCAGTTGTTCTTGTACACGCTCAAGAGCTTTATTTGCAAAAGAGCTGAGCATGTCATAATGGTAACTATAACTAATAGAGAAACGTGAAATATCAGGAATAGCATGGAAAAGATGCAGTTTTGCGCCTTCTAATTTAGCAATATAAACAGCATGTTGTAAGGCTTTAGTCGTTAACTCATCTTCTGAAATATCAACAGGTACTAGAATTGTCTTGTACATAGCAACTCCTCATTATCAGATTATTGTCTGTTTATTATTGTAGCGTTAAACCCACAGCTTGCTTATTTAATCTTCCTCAAGATGCCATTTATGCAATTGTCGATGAATAAAAGGTGTCACTACAAGCCCAATTGATAAAATAAAAACACACTGAAGAAATAGACCATAGATTGCAATAAAAAAGCGCCCTGTTGGGGTTGCAGGTGCTGGCTCTACTGGCTGACCACTTAACATAGAGATTGCATTTAATGAAGATTCCATAAAGGTATGTCCTTCAATTAAATAAAACCCTAATACACCGGGTAATAATCCTAAGAAAAAGAAAATAGAGCCTATTACATAATAGCGCAAGATGCGTAGAATAAAATGATCGAGCCTTAAAAGTTCTTCGGTAAATTTTTCCATTCTTATCCACTGTCTAGACTGTTTATTCAATAAACTGCTTATTGAATAAATAAGATAAGCTACGCAAAAAACTAAAAAATATGCTATGAGGGATTCTCATAGCATATTAGTAATATATTAACGAACAACTAATACTGAAATTTCAGCATAGCGAACAACACCAGCTGCCGTTGAACCTAATAAATGAGTGCTAATATTAGGTCTACGTGAACCAATCACAATTAAGTCTGCTTGAATATCTTTTGCTGTGACTAAAATTTCATCACGAGGTGAGCCAAAAGTAACCGTATAAGCGACCTTTTCAGCTGGCAAATCCACCGAATCTACCAACATTTGCATATCATTCTCTGCTTTCACTGTCGCTTTATCTTTAATTTCTGGATAACCCAATGAATAAGCATTAATGATTGCTGAAGAGATAGGAAGAACATGAATTAAATGTAAATTAGCTCCCGTTTCTTTTGCTAAATACACAGCATGTCGTACCGCTTTACTGGTTAACTCTTCTTCCACAATATCAATAGGCACTAAAATCGTTTTATACATAATAACTCCTCTCAACTCTCCATTTGCCTTAATCCTATCGCAATAACCCAAAGATTACTGTGAGTGAATTAACTAAAAACAACCTAATCTTAATATAAACCTACTTTAATTATTAATACGTTAAGCTAAAAAATAAAAGTGATTATTCAAAATAGTTTGCATTATGTTGCTGTGTTAATGTCCATATTTGATTGCGAATATTTCGGATAGTATCAATCAATTCTGATGCAGTTAATCCTATTGGTCCAATACCTTTTTTAACTAAGATATCCGCTGACATTCCATGTATCCAAACGGCACTTCTCACCGCATCCGACATTGTCATTCCTTGCGCTAAAAAACTTCCCATAACACCTGTTAACACATCGCCGCTCCCTGCTGTTGATAATCCACTATTACCAGTTGTATTAATTGTGATTTCCCCTTTCGGAGAAGTCACTACGGTATTTTGACCTTTAATAATTGCCCAACAATGATAAATCTTCGCAATTTCTTTCGCTGCTTCTTCTCTATTATTTTGAATATCATTTAGCGTGCAATTAAGCAAAATAGAGGCTTCTTTAGGATGTGGTGTTAATACACAGTGCTGATCAAGTGAGAGTTCTGATTTAAAATTAGCCATTAACACTAATGCATCCGCATCAAAAACATAAGGTCTATTTTCATTACGCTGTGCTAAAGCTATTGATAGGATTTCTTCAGAATTTGCAGATAATCCCAATCCACATCCAATCGCCCAAGCAGAAATATCTTGCTGATTTATCAATGTTCGTGCTGTTTTAAGCATAAGCTCTGGCGCACTATCAATAAAAGGGATAGGAAGTTGTGACTGAGCAAAACCAAGAAATACCTTTCCACACCCTGCTTTCAATGCGCTTTTACCTGCTAACACAATAGCACCACTCATTCCTTCTGAGCCACCTACAATACCTAATGTGCCGAATGTTCCTTTGTGTGTATTCCCTGATTTTCGCTGATAAAGTGCGGGATAATGAGTGATAGCCTGTAATAATTGTTCTTCATTCATATTATTCTCCCTTCTTTTTCTGCATTTTCTCTTATTGCTCAAAATAATTGCTTTACCACATTTTGTTTGTATTAACATTCAAAGCATAACGTTCAAAGTATAGCGTGATTTCAACAAATAAACGGGATCACTGGCTATTTTGTCTCTTTATCATGCTAACAATTTCAATATGATAAAATGCTTTCATTATCACTATTCATACCTCGCTGAGACTTTGCTATTCTAATGACCTAGCTTGATATGATTTATAAATTAAAGACAAAGGAACGTAGATAATGAACGAGAAGTTTAAAACACAAGCAGATGTAGAAACATTAGCAGAAGAAGTGGCTTGCTTAAAAACACTAGTCACCTATATGTTAAAAGCATTAGGTCAAGCAGATGCTGGGCGTGTTATTTTAAACATTGAACGTGCTATTGCAGAAGTTGATGACGAGAAACAAGCAGAGACATTCCGTAATACGATTAGCCAAATTAAGACAGCCTATCGTCAATAATACGTTTATTTTCGAATTGAGTAGTTGCACATATTTTTATTCTATTTTCTAATCTTTTTGTGCTGCACAAATAAACAAAATTTGATTTCAAATTCCCTATATACTCAACCACGAAATAAACCATTCTTTATTCATTTAGCTACCCCTCTATCCTTGTAGAGGGGATTTTTTTCTCTTTCCCCCCCAATATTTCTATTCAAATTGTTTTTATATTATCCAAATGATAATGAGTTTATTTTCTTTTTGGTATTTTCATCTAATAGTCACTATCAAAACTTCTTTTTGTTTAATATTATTAATGTTATTTAGATTAAATAATAAAATTAGAAGCCTTGCTATCATTGCCAACACGAACGTAAATTAACCTATTAAATACAATGCATTAAAGTTATCTTAATGATAAATAATGGTCGACTAACTTTTTTTATTCTGTTTTTTATATTTAAAACGCACATTTTGTTACTTTTAACACAAATAAAAATTAACCTTATAAAATGTAAATAAAGATAAATCCTAATATTATTATATTTTGAGTTGTTTTATTTATTGTGAATTGTAAAATTTTATTAAGTCAAAAATGGCTAGCTTATTGTCCCTAAACACAATTATAACAAAAATAGCTAAAACCAATAGGATTAAAAATATTAACTATTTATATATTTACACTTTTTCTGATTTATCGTCACTCATGTTTATATGTTACACTCAATAAGTCTGTACTAAAAAATAAACATGAGGCTAAAATGAAACCACTTCTCTTATCTCTGCTATTATTACCTGCTGTTGCTTTTGCAAACCCAACAAAAATGGCTGATGATTACTGCGATACTTTTAAAGATATCTCAATTAAAGCTTATGATACAAAAGAGCCAGCAGAGAAAATTGCTAAAGATGCAATGGCCTCTCTGAGTGCAAAGAAATTTGATTTTGCAAAACTGGAGGCAACTGAAGCACAATTCACTGAAGGTGCTATTGAGGTTGTTAATTCTTTACGTGAAGCCAAATCTGAAATTGGCTCTCGCGCAGAATTCCAAGACGGTTTAACTCAAATTGTTGCCGCTTGTAAAATTCAAATGGTCGCAGCATTAGAAGAGCAAAAAAAATAATTTCCGCATTAAGAAAATAAGCAACAATTAATCTAAAGAGTAGAAATTATCCTGCTCTTTTTATTTCCCCTCACCTATCACTTATTTCTCTCCTCTTTTCTCTATAATTAACGTTCTATACTCTAAATAATTCAAGATGTAGCTAGGCGACAAGTAAATGAGACGCTAGGAGCATACATAAGTATGTGACTAGTGCGAATGAACGCAGTCAACAACGCTACAAATTGAAGTATGACGAGTAATGTGACTAGTACGAATGAACGTAATCAACAACGCTACAACTTGAAGTATGACGAGTATTCTATCTATTGATATTAAGGTTTATAATACTTTGGTAACTAATTGTTAGTACTGGCCATAAAAAGGAGATATTGTGAGCAACGAACAATCCATCCAGCGTTTAAGAAGACTACGCCAGTCCGAAAACCTGCGCGCGCTCTTTCAAGAAACAACGTTAACTAAAAATGATCTTGCTCTTCCTATATTTGTAGAAGAAGGACTTGATGATTACCAACCAATTAAAAGCATGCCGGGTGTCGTTCGTATTCCTGAAAAACGTCTCGCTTATGAAATTGAACGTATTGCAAAAGCTGGCATTAAAACTGTCATGACTTTTGGGGTATCGCATCACCTTGATGAAACGGGAAGTGATGCTTGGAAAAGTGATGGCTTAGTTTCTCGTATGTCTCGTATTTGTAAAGATGCCGTACCAGAAATGATTGTTATGTCTGATACCTGTTTTTGTGAATACACATCACATGGTCACTGTGGTGTTTTACATGGCGAACATGTTGATAATGACGAAACTATCTATAATTTAGGGCTTCAAGCTGTTGCTGCTGCGCAAGCTGGCGCTGATTTTATCGCTCCATCAGCGGCAATGGACGGTCAAGTCGCCGCTATTCGTGCTGCACTTGATAAAGCAGGATTTAGCGATACAGGTATTGTTTCTTACTCAACTAAATTTGCTTCTGCCTTATATGGTCCTTTCCGTGATGCTGCCGGCTCTCGCTTAATTGGAGATCGTAAAACTTATCAAATGAATCCAATGAATCGCCGTGAAGCGATCCGTGAATCATTAATTGATGAGCAAGAAGGCGCAGATATGCTGATGGTAAAACCAGCGGGCGCTTATTTAGATATTATTCGCGATGTGCGTGAACGTACTTTATTACCTTTAGCGGCTTATCAAATCAGCGGTGAATATGCTCAAATTAAATTTGCAGCATTAGCAGGCGCAATTGATGAAGATCGCGTGGTGATGGAGACTTTAGGTTCAATTAAACGCGCAGGTGCAGATTTAATTCTATCTTACTTTGCACTTGATTTAGCGGAAAGAAACCTACTGTAATTTGCAACTATTCCTAACCCTTAGTAAGTTCAGTCACTCGCTAAGGGTTTTCCTTCGTAAGATCCATTTCGCCTATCCCTTTTATTCTTATCATTTTAATTTTTCTTGTCATTACTTAGTTCATTTTTGAAATAAATTACACATAAGGCTATCTTTTCAGCATTAATTTTGCTGAGATGTCAGCTCATTTCTGGCTATGAGGCGACTATGGATAACTGTATTTTCTGCCAAATCGTTGCAGGTAAAGCACCTTGCCATAAAATTTGGGAAGATGATCATCATCTTGCTTTTCTCTCTATTTTTCCTAATACCAAAGGTTTTACCGTTGTTATTCCCAAAAAACACTACCCGAGTTATGCATTTGATTTAAGCGATGAAGTTTTAGCTTTACTGGTTATCGCGACAAAAAAAGTAGCAAAAATCTTAGATAAAACATTTCCCGATGTTTCGCGCTCAGGAATGTTTTTTGAAGGATTTGGGGTTGACCATGTTCATAGTAAACTTAGTCCGATGCACGGCACAGGTGATATGACAAAATGGGCACCCATTGAAAATAAACAGAAAATTTTCTTTGATAAATATCCGGGTTATCTTTCATCTCACGACTTTGAACGAGCGAATGATGAAGAGCTTGCACAATTAGCGGCACTGATCAGAAAAAATAACCAATAGTAAAAATCTAATCAGATTCAGCTCTTCCGATACTTATACATACATAAAATTTTCAGATATAAAAAACGCCCAGTCTTATTTTAAGCTGAGCGTTTTTTTATCAAGATTAAAACATTATTTAGTTGGAAGCTTTGCTTCCATTGGTAAATAAGGCTGAACTTTCTGTTCGAGGAGTTCAATTAATGCCGGATCATTAAAGCGATAATTATCAGGTATTTCTAATACATGTGCTTTTTTATAGCGCATGGTCGCTGGAAAATGTGCAGATAATTGATTTAAATGTTTAGATTCCATGACAAGCACTAAATCAGCCCATTTTAGTAATTCATTATCAACCACACATTGCGCATCTTTACGCGTACCCGCTGAAAGTGTATTAATTCCCTCTCTATCTGCAAACAACAGTTCTGCGGTTGGGCTTCGCCATTGATTTTTACTGCAAATAAATAAGATATTCATTATTACTCACTATCAGATAACGCATTTAATCGACGCTGACTCCGAGAAATTCTTGGATATTCAATTCCTAGTTGTGCAGCTCTGGTCATTTTGAGTGATCGAGTATATAAATTAGACCATTTTTTTTCTGGTTTAAACATCACTCTTGAACAACCCATTTCTTGATGTTTATTTTTGCGGTTAACACATTGGCGCCAACCACGATCTCTTTGTGCAGACATAAAAACCTCTCAGATTAAAGGGATAGCAGCCGCAGTAATACGGAGAGGGTCTAACAACGTCTTATTTTAGTTGAATCAAGTAAATCTGCAATGGTTTCTTTTTATACAAAGAGAAATCAGTGAATATACATTTATCGAGCAAAGTATGCGGGGAAAATAAACAAAAATATGGGTTAAATATTTATAAAAATAACGAACAAGCCATTATTAGACTTATTCGCTATTTAAAAACAAAATCTATCAGATTATTTATAATTAATCGCTGTCGGCTTATCTAACATAATTTCTGTTTTCGCGGGTTCTGTTTGTGCAATCACTTTACCTTGGTGAACAGAATAACGTACAGGCACTTGGCGACGTAGGGCATCAAATCCATTATCTGCTGGCAGAATAATAAAGTTTGCACTGTTTCCTACTTCAACACCATAATCCGTTAAAGCGAGTGTTTTTGCACTGTTGTGGCTAATTAACTGTAATCCATTATCAATTTGACCATAGCCCATTAATTGGCAAACATGTAGCCCCATATGTAAAACTTGGAGCATATTTGCTGTACCTAATGGATACCAAGGATCAAAAACATCATCATGACCAAAGCAGACATTAATATTACTTTCTAACATCTCTTTTACGCGAGTAATACCCCGACGTTTTGGATAAGTATCAAAACGACCTTGCAAGTGAATATTAACTAAAGGATTCGCCACAAAGTTAATACCCGACATTCTTAATAAACGGAATAAACGCGAAGTATATGCCCCATTATAAGAATGCATTGCGGTTGTATGACTTGCTGTCACTCTTGAACCCATATTTTCTTTATGTGCTAAAGCGGCAACAGTTTCAACAAAGCGAGATTGCTCATCATCAATTTCATCACAATGAACATCTATTAAACGATCATATTTTTGAGCTAATGCAAAAGTTTTATGCAGTGATTCAACACCATATTCACGCGTAAATTCAAAGTGTGGAATAGCACCAACAACATCTGCACCTAATATTAATGCTTCTTCTAATAAAGCTTCACCATTAGGGTAAGATAAAATGCCTTCTTGCGGAAAAGCAACAATTTGCAAATCAACCCAAGGTTTAATTTCTTCTTTCACTTCCAGCATGGCTTTTAATGCTGTGAGTGATGAGTCCGAAACATCAACATGAGTTCTAACATGTTGAATACCATTAGCAATTTGCCATTGAAGCGTTTGCCATGCGCGTTGTTTAACATCATCATGAGTTAACAGCGCTTTTCTTTCAGCCCAACGTTCAATACCTTCAAATAATGTTCCCGATTGATTCCAATTCGGTTGCCCTGCGGTTTGTGTTGTATCTAAATGAATATGAGGTTCAACAAAAGGAGCGTGAACTAAACCACCTTGCGCATCTAATGCTTCAGGATGAAAATTATTTTCAGGTTGTGGCTCTATCGCTTCAATTTTATTGTTTTTAATTGTAATGCGCCACAAGCCTTCTTTTCCAACTAGACGAGCATGATTAATTTGTTCGATATTCTTACCCAGCATGACTTATCTCCGCTTGTCGAGCTGTACGACGATTTAATATTGGATTTAACACAGCGTAACTAATTGCACCACCTAATACTGCGTTAACAGGTACGATGCCTGGTAACCAGTGCCCCGCGGCGATACCAATTGCAACAGCCAGTAATGCGACCCAGTTAACTGATTGCATTTTATCTGCGTTGAAGGTGCTATAACGATCTTTATTCATCAGATAATCTGCAATGATAACACCACCTACTGGTGGAATTGCGGCAGATAAAAAGGTTAACCAACCGACAAAGTTATTATAGAGCCATAATGCACACAGTGTACCGACAATGCCATTTATCACTGAAAGCTTTTTGCTTGATAAGCCTGTAATATTGGCAAAACCTAATCCAGAGGCATATAACGCATTATCATTGGTTGTCCAAATATTTAAGCCTAGTACGACAATCGCCGGAAGTAATAATCCCTGTGCAATCATCACATCAGAAATATCTGCCATTCCCAGTGAAGCGGCACCTGCTGCACCAAAGACAAACATTAATGTATTGCCTAAGAAGAAGGCAATAATTGCGACAACTACTGCAACTTTAGGGTTTCGTCCAAAGCGGACAAAGTCAGCTGTAAGCGTTCCTGCACTAATAAACGATCCGACAACCATCGCCAACGCTAAATTGAAATCTAATGGTTGAGCAGGTTTAACAGCCATTAACGTTGAAAGCCCGCCCATATCATGTATAGCAAGATAAACAGAGTAACTTCCAAGAATAGCGATAGCAGGAACAGCAATGATAGAGAGAACGGTGAGAGCAGAAATGCCGAAGAATACAGTGATGGTCATTAAAATGCCGGAAACGGCGATGAGGAGATTAATATCAATACCAGTGGCTTTTCCTACCGGAATGGCAAACATTGCCACACCCACACCAAACCAACCAACCTGAGTACCACCGAGTAAAAATGAGGGAAGCCAAGAACCTTTAATACCGAAAGAATAACGCGCTAAGAGATGAGTAGTAAGACCTGTTTTTGAACCAATAAAACCAAGAAATGCGGTGTAGATACCAAGAAGAAGATTACCAATTAGAACTGCGAGGAAGAAATCATTAAAGGAAAGACCAGTACCAAGAGCGCCGCCAGTCCACATACTGGCTGAAAAAAACGTTAATCCCAACATCACAAAGGTTAACGCTAATCCACCCTTTCTTGCGGATATGGGCACTGGGCCCTGACTATAATTGTTGTCCTGAGACACTTTAACCCCCTATTAATTTCACCAGGCCAAAAAATCTGACGCATTCTATCTACATAAAAATAATATGCAAACGTTTTCGTCGTCTGTTTATTATAATTAATGGAACGCTTCATTTAAGGAGAATTGACATTCATCACATAAATAGGAGAAAAATCGTTATTGTAGTTGAAGTTATCTAATTTTATAGAATGGATTTTTAAGAAAAAATTTCTTTAGAGAAATTAATGATAATATTCTTCATCTTTTAAAAAATGCTCATTTTTAAGTCATAACGTTTATTTTGGTCATATTTTAATTACGCCAAAAGGAGGCAGATAATAAAACAAGTAGTGTATAAATTTCTAATCGACCAAGTAACATAGCAAGACACATTAAATATTTTGCACTATCTGTAATTTCACCAAAGCCAGCAACTGTTTCACCAAATCCCAATCCCATATTATTTAAACATGCCGCCACCGTGGCAAAAGCCGTAATTAAATCGTAACCCATCATGCTTAAACACCAAATAAAAAAACAAGCGCATAGTGTATAAAGAAAAAAGAAGCTCCAAACGGAATTAAGGAGTCGAGAAGTTATAATACTGTCACCGACACGAACGGAACTCACTGATTTTGGATGAATTAATTGATGAATTTCTTGGCGACTTTGTTTATAGAGAATTAAAAATCGAATAGCTTTAATTCCACCACATGTTGAACCAACACAACCACCAAAAAAACTGGAAAATAGTAAGAGAACAATAATATGTTGTGGCCATTGAGCATAATCTGCTGTTGCAAGCCCGTTGTCAGTGATCATCGAACTGGTTAGAAAAAAAGAATGAATAAAAGCATCAGGAAATGAATACATATTACTGCGCCATGTTTCAAATGTGATCAAACCGATAACTAGCAATGCCACTGTAATAAAAAAACGAAACTCTGGATTGGTTAATAATGGCCGTAAACTAAATTTAGCTAGGGATGCAAAATAAAGGGTAAAATTGACCGCAGAAAGGAGTGAAAATAACCCTGCAACAAATTCAATTTTTGCGCTATTAAAATAGCCAATACTTTCACTATATGTTGAAAATCCGCCTAAAGACACGGTCGATAAACCATGACAAAGCGCATCAAAAAAAGACATTCCTGCTATTTTAAATGCGAGAATACATAAACCGCCTAGCAGGATATAAGTAAACCATAAATTACGAGCTGTACTTGCTAAGCGAGGAGTTAATTTTTCTTCTTTAAATGGTCCGGGCATTTCAGATTGATATAATTTCATGCCCCCAATGCCTAATAAGGGAAGAACGGCAACAGCCAGTACAATAACACCTAATCCTCCAACAAAATTTAACTGTGCTCGATAGTAAAGAATAGATTTAGGTAAATCAGTCACATTGTGAAAAACAGAAGCACCAGTGGTTGTTATCCCTGAAACGCCTTCAAAAAGAGCATCAACAAAGCGCATATTAAGCTGCTCATTCAGCCATAAAGGTAATGTACTGATTAAAGAAAATAACAGCCAAAACAAGGCAATAATAATAAATCCATCTCGTGTTTTCAGCTGAATATCTTTTATTTTTGTTTTCAGCCAAATAAATAGACCACCACAAAAGAAGATAAAAAAACACAATGCAAAAGAAAATAGACTTTGCTCTTTTTCATATAGCGCAACTAACATAGGCGGTATCATTGTTAAGCTATAAAGAACAATGAGAAAGCTACAAAGATGCACAATGATTTTAAAGTGATTAGATACACGCATAAATGATGATGCCCATATTCGCGATTTAGTCCGCTACATTAAATGTTCAAAATTAACATAGTTCAGTATGGCTTATCATTATCAATAATTTTTCTTTTTATTTTAATTGAGAACTGACAAGTTTACTCCCTACTCATTCTTTTTTTCAATGACAGAGCTTTCCCTCGATCACCCAAAGTGAATTTATAATCATAAATACAACATAATTATTTACTTCTATCTTTTTTTTAGTAATCTATGAGAACTAATAAAACATAGAATAATTTACTTGGGAAACATAACATGAATCGTCGGTCATTTTTAACTTCATCAAGCTTAGTAATTGGCGGATTATCATTAAGTTCATTTGTGAGCTCTGCTTATGCCAATGAAACATTAAAAAATAAATTGGTATTTAATGCAGAAAATCCGTTACTGCTTAATTTCAATGAAAACTCATTAGGTATGTCGCAAAAAGCAAAACAGGCGATTATTGATGCTTTACCTAATGCCTTTAGATATCCAGACGATGCGCGTAGCGCATTAATTAGCGAATTAGGGAAAGAATTTAAACTTTCAGATAAACATATCACATTAGGAAATGGCTCATCTGAGACAATTCAAGCAGCCGTACAATTTGTGGCAAACAAAGCACAAAAAGAAAGTAAAGCAGTTCAACTTATTGTTCCTGATCCGACATTTAACTATGCAGAGCTTTATGCAGAACCTTTAGGCGTAAAAATCGTTAAAGTGCCTGTTGATCAAACTTTGGCGTTTGATTTAGCCACTATGCAGAAAAAGGCACAAGAATTTGAAGGTATTAGCATGGTATATCTATGCAATCCTAATAATCCAACTGCAATGTTAACGCCGACGGCTACATTGACGAATTGGATAAAATCAGCCAAAGAAAATGTCTTTTTTATTATTGATGAGGCTTATGCGGAGTTTGCTTCAACCCCTGAATTTACCAGTGCGATTGCATTAGTTGAAGCGGGTTATAAAAACCTAATTGTTGCGCGTACTTTCTCAAAAATTTATGCATTGGCAGGGCTTCGTGTGGGTTATGGTGTTGCAGTACCTGAAGTCATTTCAGAGGTTGATGTATTTGTTTCCATTGATAATACCAACACTGCGGGCGCGGTGGCTGCACTAGCCTCATTAAAGGATGTCGCATTTGTGGAATATAGCCGTAAATCAATTGATGTTTCACGTCAAATGGTCGTTGATGTCTTAAAAGAGCTGGATATTGAATATGCCCCTTCTCATGCAAACTTTATTTTTCATAAAGTTAAAGGGGATGTAAAAACCTATCAAAATAGAATGAAAGACGCGAATATTATGGTAGGCCGTGAATTCCCGCCTGCTTTTGGTTGGAGCCGTTTAACGTTAGGCACACCTGAAGAGATGAGTTATTTTGTTTCTACATTAAAAGCCTTTAGAGCTAAAGGTTGGATTTAATCTGATTTCATTTTTATTCTAATAAAGGTTGTTACTTTTCTATAGCAACCTTTATAATGTTATTATTTAAAATAATCGTTTATATATTTATCTTTATATGGATCGAAAATAACTGTGAATAAAAAATGTAAAATAAAAAAATGCCAATTAACGCCGATTAGGAACGATAAATGTGTCCTACACTGTGAAAAATATGATTATTCAACTGATTATGAAGAATCATTGTTGCTACAGAATTTTTATAGCGAACTAGAAAATTATTTGAAAATTTATAGACATAATGAAAGCTCAATCACTCTAAGTGATAAAGAAAAAAATTGGGAGAATAGTGATATTTATTTTCATAATATAAATTTTCCAGAAAGAAAAGATAGAGATTATTTTGATTATTATAAATTGTTAAAAAAAATAAAATCGGCTCACTTTTATAAATGCCACTTTTCAAATTCAGGAATTAATATTCCAAATTTAAAATTATTTTATGATGATTGCATTTTTGAAAGATATTGGTCAATACATGATTGTAACGTATTGGAAAATAATAAAAACACTCTTTATCAAGACTGTTTATTTAAAAATGAAGTCAGTATCATCAATCAAAATACCACAAATAATAAATCACACTCCATATTTACTAACTGTAATTTTCATTACAGTCTAAATATAGAAAACTCAAGAATTGAAAAGAATCTATTTAAAAACACTGAAAACAACATAAAAATAAAAACATTAAATATAAAAGACTCGACTTTTGAAAGTAAATTAACACTTAACAAATGCAATATTGAAACTTTTTTTACTGAAAATGTTTCATTTAACGAAAAATTTGAATTCAAACAAAATGAAGTAAAAATCTTTTCTATTTTTAATACAAACTTTCATAAAATATTTGATGCTTATGAAACTAACTTTGATGAATATATAAGTAAGAAATGTATATTTTCTGATTTTTCTGGTTTTGAAAAATGTTATTTTAGTAAAGAAAGTAAAAAAGTAGCTTCTTTTGAATACATTACACATTTAGGCTTTGTTAATTTTAGAAATGCTATATTTTATGGCGGATTAAATTTAGAAAATACTAACCTTAAAGAACCACCTAACTTCCTCAAAATAAAAATCGAGTCTAATAATACTAATCGAGAGACTTTCAGGATTATCAAAAATGCTTTTGATAAATCGGGAAATCATATTGAAGCTAATAAATACTTCTCTTTAGAAATGCAAGAGTATAAAAAAGAACTTTCTCTTGAACCATTCTCCCAAGAGAAAATAATATTCTGGTTCAATAAAAATATATCTAATTTTGGTATAGACTATGTTAGACCAATAGTTCTCATTATTATATTCTCGATTGCTTTTGAATTACTAAAACTTGGGTATGAATATAATATTCTATATAAAATTTATCCAACATTAAACCCTTATATTCAATCAATATCAAACTTCATCAATAACTTAGCACTAAATATAATGCCTTTTAAACGTTTTTTATATGAGGGAATGGAGTTTATAAGCCTTATATTCTATATAATATTTGCTTCATTAACTTGGCAAACTATTGTATCTATAAAAAAACACACCCGTAGTAGTTAAATCTAATAGAACTATTAAAATAAATATTTATTTAAATTTATCAATAATTATCCCCCAGCCTAGCTGGGGTTTTCAATATACAAAAAATGCCTGAATATATTCAGGCATTTAAAATTAGATTTATAAATATTTTGTCGAGATTAAAGCGGATCCACTTTTAAACAAGAGACTGCATGGCGGAAACTTCCCTCTAATAAAGGACGCGTTTTAGCACATTCTTCATCCGCCATTGGACAACGTGTACGGAAAATACAACCTGATGGTGGATTAATCGGAGAAGGTAATTCCCCCTCTAATAAATCAATGTGCTTATTACGCTCTTTATCGGGATCAGGAATAGGTACCGCTGACATCAATGCTTTGGTATAAGGGTGCAATGGATGATGATAAACTTCATCATAAGTGCCTAATTCCACGGCATGCCCTAAATACATGACCAATACACGATCTGAAATATGTTTTACCACCGCCAGATCGTGAGCAATAAAGATTAAGGATAATCCCATCTCCTTTTGAATATCTTTCAGCAAGTTAACCACTTGAGCCTGAATTGATACGTCTAATGCTGAAACGGGTTCGTCACAAATCACTAATTTAGGTTCTAGAATTAACGCGCGAGCAATACCGATACGTTGGCATTGTCCACCAGAGAATTCATGCGGGTAACGGTTGATTAAGTTTGGCAATAATCCGACTCGCATCATCATTGCTTTCACTTTTTCAACAATTTCAGCCTGTTTCATTTTAGGATGATAAGTTTTAAGAGGTTCTGCAATAATATCGCCAATCGTCATTCTTGGGTTTAAGGAAGCCAGTGGATCTTGGAAAATCATCTGGATATCTTGGCGAATATCACGCCATTGCTTATTCCCCATACCCAGTAAATCATTACCTAACCAAGTGACTGTGCCACCTGAAGCTTTGACTAACCCAATAATGGCACGTGCAAATGTCGATTTACCACAACCAGATTCACCAACAACCCCTAATGTTTCACCTTCATATAAACGCAGTGTGACACCATCGACGGCTTTAAGACTTTTTTTAGGTTGCCAAAACCACTGTTTATTATCTTGAACATCGAAATAAACTTTTAAGTCATTCACTTCCAGAATAACTTTTCTATCTTGTAACATGGCTTGAGTCATACCAATTCCTCCACCGCTTTAAAACAGGCTCGTAATCGTCCTTGTGCAAATTGCTCTAATTGAGGTTCACTCGTTAAGCATTGCTCTGTTGCATACTGGCAACGAGGTTGGAATGGGCAGCCTTTTGGTAAACGTAATAAATTAGGCGGATTTCCCGGAATGGTTGCTAGTCGTTCGTCTTCACCGTCTAAGCGAGGAACTGCCTGTAACAATCCGATAGAGTATGGATGTGATGGTTGATAGAAGATATCACGCGCTTTACCGTACTCCATGGTACGTCCTGCGTACATCACCAATACTTTATCGCAGATACCCGCAACAACCCCCAAATCATGGGTGATCATAATAATCGCGGTGTTTAAATCATTCTTAAGCTCATTGAGCAAGGTCATGATCTGTGCTTGAACCGTCACATCAAGTGCCGTTGTTGGTTCATCAGCAATTAAAAGTTTTGGTTTACAAAGCAATGCCATAGCAATCATTACGCGTTGGCGCATGCCGCCTGAAAACTCATGAGGATACATGCTCATACGTTTATGGGCTTCTGGCATTTTTACAGCATCTAACATACGTACAGATTCTGCATAAGCATCGTTTTTACTCATGCCTTTATGAAGCATTAATACTTCAATAAGCTGCGAACCAACTTTCATATAGGGATTTAATGAAGTCATTGGATCTTGAAATATCATAGATATTTCTTCAGCACGCATTTTATTTAATTCACTTTGGCGAAGATTTAAGATCTCACGACCATTAAAGTTTGCACTCCCCGCTGTGCGACCATTTTTCGCTAATAATCCCATTAATGCGAATGCCGTTTGGGATTTGCCTGAACCAGATTCACCGACAATCCCTAGGGTTTCACCTGCGGCTAATTCAAAGTTGAGTTTATTAACTGCGGTAACATCACCATCCGCTGTACCAAAAGTCACACAGAGATCTTTAACACTTAATAACGGCTTGCTTGTTGAATTTGTCATTTTGTTCTCCTTAACGATCTTTCGGGTCTAATGCGTCACGTAAGCCGTCACCGATAAAGTTAAAGCAAAACAGTGTGACAACTAAGAACGAAGCCGGGAAAAGTAACAACCAAGGAGAAACTTCCATTGAGTTTGCACCATCACTTAATAGTGCTCCCCAACTACTTAATGGCTCTTGTGTTCCTAAACCTAAAAAGCTTAAGAAGGATTCAAATAAAATCATGCTAGGCACTAATAAAGAGGCATAAACCACCACTACACCCAGTACGTTAGGTACGATATGTCTTAACACGATATTGCGTGATGACACACCACAAACTAATGCAGCTTCAATAAACTCTTTACGTTTTAGACTTAAGGTTTGCCCTCTTACAATACGCGCCATATCGAGCCAAGATACCATCCCGATTGCAACGAAAATCAGTAAGATATTTTGACCAAAGAATGTCACCAATAAGATAACAAAGAACATAAATGGAAATGAGTTTAAGATTTCCAGTAAACGCATCATCACAGAGTCAACACGTCCACCAATATAGCCTGCCATTGCGCCATACAGCGTACCAACAATAACGGCGACGAAGGCAGCTGCGATACCCACCATTAATGAAATACGTCCACCAATCGCAACGCGGACTAATAAGTCGCGACCAGATGAGTCAGTACCAAAATAGTGAGAAGAGGCAAAATCAGGTGCCATTGACATCATTTCCCAGTCGGTATCGTCATAAACAAAAGGCGATAACATTGGGGCAAAAATGACAAATAATAAAATAAAGAAAAGTAATATCAGGCTCGTAATCGCCGCTTTATTGTGCATAAAACGACGACGAGCGTCTTGCCATAAACTACGGCCTTCAATATCTAGCTGCTCCGAGAAATTCCCCAGAGCTTCGCTGTTTTCCTTCAGTGATAACATAACGCGCTCCAGTGTCTATTAATAACGAATTTTCGGATCAATAACAGCATATAAAATATCGACAATCGCATTAAAGAAAATCGTTAATGCACCTACGATAATGGTTAAGCTTAATACCAATGAGTAATCTCGGTTTAGAGCACCATTAACGAATAATTGTCCGATACCCGGCAATCCAAAGATGGTTTCAATAACCATTGAGCCCGTAATAATACCGACGAATGCAGGCCCCATATAAGAAATAACAGGTAGCAACGCAGGTTTTAAAGCATGACGCAGTATAATTCTTTTCATCGGCAAGCCTTTCGCTTTTGCCGTTCTGATAAAGTTTGAGTGTAATACTTCAATCATTGAACTACGGGTAATACGCGAGATACTGGCAATATAAGAAAGCGACAGTGCAATCATTGGTAGCAACATATATTGCACCGCACCACCATTCCAACCACCAGCCGGTAGCCACCTTAAGGTAATGGCAAAAATAAGTACAAGCAGTGGTGCAACAACGAAACTCGGTATTACAACCCCCGTCATGGCAAAGGTCATGACGGTATAATCCCATTTGGTGTTTTGATTCAGTGCGGCTATCACGCCTGCCCCCACACCTAAAATCACGGCAAAAATAAATGCCGACAGCCCTAATTTAGCTGAAACAGGGAATGCTTTACCGACTAAGGTGTTTACACTGTAGTCTTTATATTTAAAAGAAGGCCCTAAATCCCCTTTCGACAACTGAATTAAATAATCGAAGTATTGTTTATAAATGGGATCGTTTAAGTGATATTTCGCTTCAATATTTGCCATGACCTCTGGTGGAAGTTTTCTTTCCCCCGTAAAAGGGCTACCGGGTGCTAGGCGCATCATAAAAAACGAAATCGTTATTAGAATAAATAGAGTCGGTATCGCTTCTAAAAAGCGACGAAAAATAAATTTGAGCATTGCCCGTTCCTATAACACAAACCTATTCAGGCGTGACGATAAAAAGACCTTGCCTTAAAAAAGACAAGGTCTCGCCCGATTACTTAGCAATAATGTACAAGTCTTTAGTATGTAAATTATCTAATGGATCTTTACCTGAATAACCACCCACATAAGGTTTAACTAAACGGGTGTTTACATAGTAGTAAAGTGGAACAATGGCCGAATCTTTATCTAATACACCTTCAGCTTTTTGATAAATAGCGGCACGTTCGTCATCAGATTTCACACGTAAAGATTCTTTGATCAATGCGTCAAACTCTGTGTTTTTATAGTGAACAGTATTGTTACTGCTGTAAGACAACATCATGTTCAGGAATGAAGAAGGTTCGTTATAATCCGCACACCAACCCGCACGCGCAACATCATAAGTTCCTTGGTGACGTGTATCTAAGAAAGTTTTCCACTCTTGGTTTTCAAGAGACACATCTGCACCTAAGTTTTTCTTCCAAATTGAAGATGCAGCAATTGCCACTTTTTTGTGAAGATCAGAAGTATTGTACAGAAGTTTAAATTTCAGTGGGTTTGCTTTGTTATAACCCGCCTCTTCTAACAATTGACGTGCTTTCTCATTGCGTTGTTCTTGTGTCCAAGTCGCAAACCACTCTGGTTTGCTCTCTTTAATTCCATCTGTAAATGGAGGGGTAAAGCCGTAAGCTGGAATATCACCTTGGTTTTTCACTTTATAAGTGATGATATCTCTGTCCATTGACAGTTTCAGCGCTTCACGAACACGAGGATCATTAAACGGTGCTTTCTCATTATTAATTTCATAATAATAAGTACATAAATATGGGCTTATACGCAATTCATCTGGGATCTCTTTTTTCAGTTTTTGGAAAAGTTCGATCGGTAAATTGCTATATGTCATGTCGATTTCGCCCGCACGATAGCGGTTTACGTCAGTGACTTCTGATGAGATAGGTAAGAACGTAACTTTATCAATAACAGTACTTTTGTTATCCCAATAAGTTGGGCTGCGCTCTAAAACAATACGTTCGTTGACTGTCCAGTCTTTTAAATTATAAGCGCCGTTGCCGACGAAGTTAGCTGGTTGTGTCCATTTTTCACCAAATTTTTCAATCACTTTTTGGTTAACTGGCGACATGGAGGAGTGAGCTAATAATTTTGGTAAATAAGGTACGGCTTCAGATAAAGTGATTTCTAATGTGTTGTTATCTAATGCCTTAACACCTAATTCTGTGGCTTTTTTCTTACCGGCAATAATATCGTCGATATTCACGATATGTGCATATTGCAGATAGCTTTCATAAGGAGATGCAGTGTTAGGATCCGCTAAACGCTGCCAGCTATAAACGAAATCTTGTGCTGTAACAGGTTCACCATTTGACCATTTAGCTCCTTCACGGATTTTGAATGTCCAAACAGTAAAATCTTTATTTTCCCAGCTAGTTGCAGAGCCCGGTAAAATTTCACCATTTGGGCCAACAATAGTAACGCCTTCGAAAAGATCACGCGCTAATGCCGATTCAGGTACACCTTCAATTTTATGAGGATCAAGTGATTGTGGTTCAGAGCCGTTATTACGTACAAGCACTTGTTTTTCAGCTAATTTCACCCCATCTGGAACAACAGCAGCATTAGCTGTTAGTGCTGATAATCCAAAGATTGCGCTTATTGCAATCGCCAACGCACTCTTTTTAGTTAAATTACTCATCTTATAAAATACTCCCAGTTAGTGAGTTGGTTGTTAGACAACCATTCTGTGATGTTCAGTTGTGTTTTAGAACGGTTTACACAACTTATTGTTTTTACAAAAAATAAATCAATCTTGCTTATTTGCTGTCAGTGCTTAATTGCCTGATAGCATTATGATTTTTTTATGCCGCTATCTTTTTTGTGTAGCTTTTTTATGTAGCTTTTTATGGGTTCACTACTTTTTAAGTAACTTTTAGTGATTCAAATCGCACATAACTATAGAATATCGATAATTTACCAGTTTTAGTTATCTGCCTTTATAAAATAGCGCTTTAAGTCCGTATAATCAAAGGGGTCTTTGCCTATAAATCCACCCACTTTTGGACTAACTAATCTAACACTGACACGATAATAGACAGGCACTATTGCCGAGTCCTTGTCTAGCAAGGCTTCAGCGCGCTGATAGAGTTGATGGCGAGCCCCTTTATCAACAGCAATTGAGGCATTATTTAATGCATCATCGTAGTCATTATTTTCATAAAAGACGGTATTAAGACTACTTGTAGAAAGAAACGAGTTTAAAAACGAGGTAGGTTCATTGTAATCTGCGCACCACGTTGCTCTCGCGACTTGATAATTTCCTTGGTTACGGTTTTCTAATGCCGTTTTCCACTCTTGGTTTTGCAACGTCACATTTGCACCAATACTTTTTTTCCACATTGATGCTGCCGCGATTGCCTGCTGTTTATTTTGATCTGAAGTATTGTAGAGCAAAGTAAAAGTCAGAGGATTTTGACCATCAAACCCCGCTTCTTTTAATAATTCACGCGCCCTTTCATTACGTTGCTGTTGTGTCCAATAAGCCCATTTAGGCGGTTTAAAATTACCATTGCCGATAAAAGAGGGAGTAAAAGAGTAAGCTGGTATTTGCCCTTGTCCCATTATTTTTTCAGCAATGACTTCTCTATCAAGAGTCAGTTTCACTGCTTCTCGAACACGAGGATCATCAAAAGGGGCTTTTTTATTATTTAATTCATAATAGAAAGTACATAAATACGGTGTGACATATAAATTCTCTGGCTGTTCTTGCTTCATTTTTCTATAAAGAACAGGAGGAATAGCGCTATTAGTGATATCTATTTCACCGCTACGATAGCGGTTTATATCACTGGTTTCTGAGCTAATTGGTAAAAATGTAGCTTGTTCAATAATGGTGTTTTTATTATCCCAATAAAGTGGATTTCGTTTTAAAGTCACCTTTTCATTCACGACCCAATTTTCAATAACATAAGCACCGTTACCGACAAAGTTTTCAGGGCGAGTCCAATTCACGCCATATTTTTCAACAATCTCTTTTTTGACTGGCTTTAACGGAGTGTGGCTAACCATATCGACTAAATAAGGAATTGGCTTGGTTAAATTGACTTGCAAAGTGTGAGCATCTATCGCTTTCACACCTAATGTTTCGGGGGATTTTTTGCCACTAAGAATATCTGCAACATTTTCAACATAAGCATATTCGAGATAACTGGCATAAGGCGAGCCTGTTTTAGGATCTACCACTCGACGCCAGCTATAAACAAAGTCTTCCGCTGTAACTGGTGTGCCATCACTCCACTTTGCGTCTTCTCGCAAATAGAATGTCCACACCTTGTTATCATCAGTTTCCCAGCGTTGTGCAACGCCAGGCATACTTTCACCATTAGGCCCAACATAGGTCAGTCCCTCTAATAAATTTAAAATAATATTAGTTTCTGGTGCGCCTTCTACTTTGTGCGGATCAAGTGATGAAACTTCGGTACCGTTATTAATCACAATGTTCTGTTGTTTTGCCAGAATAGTACCTTCAGGAAGAGTGACGGCATGAGAAAAAAAGGAGGTTAATACAAGTGATATAATACTGAGTGGAAACACTGTTTTTAACGTAACTTTATTTTTCATGGGTACCTCTCCTAATAAACAATAATTTATAGCGGGGTCGCTCAATTCACGATATGTATCGTTGTTAAATTTTGATCGTAATATTTGTGGCTCTCAAACGTTTAAAGATATTAACGAGATAAAAATGACACCAACACTCTTCTTTTTTACACTTATCGTAAATTTTGTCAATTAATGCGGTATTCTTATCACTTAACTTTATTGAGCCCTCTAGAGTTCTATCCTGAGAAAATAAAAAATATATATCGAGAGAAGCAAAACAACAAATAAACATTAAATTAACATCATGCAAGTTTTATAGATAGAAAACCTACTTAGCTCACAAAATTAATATAATTAGGATGGATTTTATCCGACTTGCAGAACTTTATTATGCTTTATTTGTAAAGAGTTTCTCTTTGAAACTAATTAAAAATAACAATAAATTTATCTTTAAACTGAATAACAATTTTAAACTAAAAGTATTTATAGATTATTAAATATTCACTTTTATTATTTGTTTTTAAAATTTAATCTAAATGTTTAATTGAAATAGAATTAAACCATTTTTCATTTATATTTCTATGTGTTAGATAAAAAACCTCTTTAATATACATATCAAATATTAAAGAGGTTTTTAATTTTAAAATAATAACATCAATTTTTTTCAGCTATTTAGCTGATTTTGATTGAAACCAGTGTAGCTTCTCATTCAGTGTAACAACCTCTCCCACAATAATCAGAGCAGGGCTTTCCATTGTTTCTGCCATCTCCGCCAGTTGACGTAATTGACCAACAATCACTTTTTGTGTTGTTAACGTTCCTTTTTCGATAATGGCGACAGGCGTAGTCTCACACATGTTTTGGCTAAGTAACATTTGCTGAATATACTGAGCTTTGCTTAATCCCATATAAAACACTAAGGTCTGATTCTTTTGCGCAATACATTGCCACTCAGCTTCATTTAATCCTTTACCATGTCCTGTAATAAAACGGACACTTTGCGCATAATCTCGATGCGTTAAAGGAATACCCGCATAAGTCGTACAACCTGATGCAGCCGTAATTCCGGGGATCACAGAAAATGGAATATGATGTTCAATCAAGGCTTCTAGTTCTTCACTGCCTCGACCAAAAATAAAGGGATCGCCGCCTTTTAATCTCACCACTCGTTTTCCTGCTGTGGCTTCTTTGATTAAAATTTGATTGATTTCATCTTGAGGGACACAATGAAAACCAGCTTGCTTACCGACATAAATACGCTGAGCATCTCTGCGGACTAATGCCATTACCTCATCGGATACTAATCTATCGTAAACCACCACATCAGCTTGCTGACATTGCTGTAAACCTTTAATGGTCATTAACCCTGCATCACCCGGCCCTGCTCCGACTAAAACAACACTACCTTGAGGTTGCTGATTTTCAGATAATAGTGCGCTAATACGTTGCTCAATACCCTCATCTCTATGTGCTTCTATTTCAGCTTGTAATGATTTATCTCCGAAAAATTGCTCCCAGAAATAACGTCTGGCACTCATCGATGAAAAACGCTGTTTTATTTGCTCGCGTAACTTACCGGCGAGTTGTGCTAACGCACCAAGGTAATTAGGGAGTAGTCGCTCAATTTTTTCTCGCAAAATACGCGCTAGCACAGGGGCTTTTCCGCCCGATGAAATCGCCACCACAATAGGAGAGCGATCGATAACTGAAGGCATAATAAAGCTGGCTTGCTCTGGTGAATCAACCACATTACAAAATATCTGTTTCTCTGTCGCGGATTGAAAAACCTGTTGATTCACTTGTTCACTATCTGTTGCAGCAATAACAAGCCACTTACCTGATAGATGATCCGCAGTAAATACGCCAGTGATACAGTTTAGTTTTTGCTCAGAATGCCACTGCATAAACAGCCCTGTAAACGAAGGCGCGATAACAGAAATAATAGCACCCGCCTCCATAAGTAATCGGGCTTTACGTTCAGCAATCTCCCCCCCTCCCACTAATAAACAAGGTTTATCTTTGAGCTGACAGAATATTGGAAAGTAATCCATATTCATTCCCCTATTTATTGAGATGATTGATTACGGCTGCATACGCTGACAGTATTGCCTTCAACCTTGACGTCAAAATGGGTGATCGAGAAACGCTCATCTTCAAGGCAAAAACCATCCGTTAAACGAAAATGCTGTTTTTTCAGCGGACTGACGATATACAACTCGTTTTCATGTTCAGCGATCAACCCTCGAGATAAAACACTAGAATGTGCAAAGGGATCTATATTGCTTAACGCATATAAACGCGCATCAGAATAAGGGCGAAATATGGCAACGTGATCTTGTTCCACCAGCGCACAAACACCTGTTCCTGGCGTAATGTCATCTAATTGGCAAACAGCTATCCATTGGCTCATGATTGCGCCTCCTCAGTAACCAGTTTGATATCAATACGTTCATGTAAACGTGCGGGGCGGTGTTGGAAACGTTCTTTTACCGTTTGCACAGTCGGATCAGGCATTGGATTATTAATAAAGTGGGCAAAACGTTTTAATGCTTTTGGAGAATCAACTGTTTCTTTCCATTCACAAGCGACACGTTCTTGTAAGGCTTTCAGTTCTTTTTCTAACTGTGCATTTAAGCCTAATTTGTCGTTAATAATGACATCACGTAAATATTCAATACCGCCTTCTAAATTATCTAGCCACACTGAAGTGCGTTGCAGCTTATCGGCGGTGCGAATATAAAACATCATAAAGCGGTCGATATAATGCACTAACGTTTCTTCATCGAGATCAGAGGCAAAAAGATCTGCATGACGTGGTTTCATACCACCATTTCCACCGAAATAGAGGTTCCAGCCTTTATCTGTGGCGATAATGCCGACATCCTTTCCTTGTGCTTCAGAACATTCACGGGTACAGCCTGAGACACCAAATTTCATCTTGTGAGGTGTTCTAATACCTTTATAGCGATGCTCTAACGCAACACCCAAACCGACACTGTCACCCACACCAAAACGACACCAACTACTGCCCACACATGTTTTTACCATGCGCAGTGCTTTCGCATAGGCATGGCCTGTTTCAAAACCCGCAGCAATCAGCTTTTCCCAAATCGCGGGTAAATCCTGTTTGTGCGCACCGAACATAGCCATTCGTTGCGAGCCAGTAATTTTGGTATACAGATTATATTCTTGAGCAATTTGCCCAATAGCAATAATGCCTGCGGGTGTAATTTCACCACCAGGAGAGCGAGGAATAATGGAATAAGTTCCATCTTTTTGCATATTCGCGAGGAAGTTATCGTTAGTATCTTGTAGAGAAACTAAATCATCACGCAAGATATAATCATTCCAACATGAAGCAAGCAATGAACCCACTGTGGGTTTACACACTTCACAGCCATAACCTTGGCCGTGTTTTTTCAACAATTCATCAAAACTTCTCAGCCCTTCAACGCGAATAAGATGATAAAGCTCTTGGCGAGAATAGTGAAAATGCTCACAAAGATGGTGATTAACTTCAATACCTTGTTTTGCTAATTCAGCATTTAAGACTTGGGTCACAAGAGGAATGCAACCACCACATCCTGTACCCGCTTTGGTTTCTGCCTTAATAGCAGCGACCGTATGACATCCTCGTTCAATGGCTTGAATAATGTCGCCTTTTGTAACATCAAAACAAGAGCAGATCTGCGCAGTTTCAGGCAAAGAATCAACACCAATTGCAGGCTTACTTCCTGCATGTGCAGGCAAAATTAAGGTATCTGGATGCTCAGGTAATTCAATGGTGTTCAGTGATAGTTGCAAAAGATTGCCATAATCTTCGGTATCACCCACTAATACTGCACCTAATAGGTATTTATTATCTTCGCTAACAATCAAGCGTTTATAAATTTCTTTGCCTTCGTCCAAATAGATATAGCTACGACACCCTGTTTGATGGCCATGAGCATCACCGATACCGCCCACGTCAACCCCAAGAAGTTTTAATTTTGCACTTAAATCAGCGCCCTGAAAGACAGAGTGATGACCTAATAAATTATCGACCGCAACCTGTGCCATTTTGTAGCCTGGAGCCACTAAGCCGAACGTTTTATTTTGCCAAGATGCACATTCACCGATGGCGTAAATATCAGGATCGGTTGTTTGGCAATAATCATTAATAACAATGCCGCCTCTTGGGGCAATGTCTAAATCACATTGACGAGCTAATTTATCTTTTGGGCGAATACCTGTGGAGAACACAATAAAGTCAACTTCAAGAGAAGTACCATCTGCAAATTGCAGTGTCTTACGTGCACTTTCTCCTGTTGATAATATTTCTTGTGTATTTTTGGATGTATGCACTTTTACGCCCATACGCTCTATTTTTCGCTTAAGCTGCTCACCGCCTAATGTATCAAGCTGTTCTGCCATTAATGTTGGAGCAAACTCGATAACGTGAGTTTCAATACCTAAACTTTTTAGCGCGCCAGCGGCTTCTAAACCTAAAAGTCCTCCACCAATCACCGCTCCTTTACGACTGATACGGGCGCAAGATTCGATAGCATTTAAATCTTCGATAGTCCGATAGACAAAGCAATCTGATGAGTTATTTCCCTTAATTGGAGGAACCCATGGATAAGAGCCTGTTGCCATCACTAATTTATCGTAACTAACACAGCGTCCCGTATTAGTGTGTACCACTTTCTCGTCACGATTAATGGTTATCACGCGCTCACCAATTAATACTTCTATTTGATGTTTTTCGTAATAACCTTGTTTAACTAAAGAGAGTTCTTCTGCGGTGTGATGGGAGAAATAAGAGGAGAGATGGACTCTATCATATGCAACGCGAGGTTCTTCACAAAAGACGATAATGTTAAATTCTTCATTGCCGCCTTTATCAATCAGCTCTTCGATATAACGGTGTCCCACCATACCATTACCGATGATTGCGAGTGTTTTCTTGCTCATTTTTGCCTCAGATTTAAAGATTTCTAAGGCTAAAATACGAAACTATTCATAAGGGATATTGATGAATATCAAATACAGCTTAATCAATTCAGCTACTACACCTTAATAGTCAAAGAGTTACTACTAAAGGAGTATTACATCATCATGTTCTTGCGATTAATTATTCTTCTACCATAATTAATTTTAGCCACTTATAACGAAGAGTTATATGTAAGCGTAATTAAAACTTTGCGCATTGGTCACGTTTTTCCTAAGTTAATTTCACAAAGTAATAATAATTAGAGCGTGTTAACCTTTTCTGCTTATTCTTACAGCAAGAAAACCGTGTAAAGCAACCAACTTAACGAGTATAGACATTGATTGACATTAACAATGTCCACTTAAGATAAAAACAAGCGTTAAAAGCTGCCCTACGGGTTCAATTAAAATTGACCATCAAAGGCTAACACACTCTAATAAATTATTGACATAACGATTTTAGCTACACCGTTTCAGGGAGCGTCTCATGAAAGCAAAATTATTATCATTATTCGTTGTGGGTGCCCTTTCCGTACCGGCATTTGCAGCAACACCTGCTAATACATTAATTGTGGTACAAGGGCTTGATGATATTGTCAGCCTTGATCCTGCTGAAAGTAATGAGCTATCGAGTATTCAAACTGTACCGAGCTTATATCAACGTATTGTTCAACCTAATCGTGAAAATCCTGAAATTAATGAACCAATTTTAGTTGAAAGTTGGCAAGCAAATCCTGAACAAAAAACAATCGTATTTAAAATTAAACCAAATGCAAAATTTGCATCTGGTAACGCTGTGCGTCCTGAAGATATTATCTTCTCTTATCAGCGTGCGATCATCATGAATAAATCACCTGCCTTTATTCTAAATGTCTTGGGTTGGAAAACAGATAACATTAATTCGTTACTGAAAAAAATCAGCGATAACGAATTAGAAGTACGCTGGACTGCCGATGTCAGCCCTGATGTTGTACTAAATATTCTTTCAACTCCGATTGCATCTATTGTTGATGAAAAGCTGGTTTCTGCTCATGTTAAAAATAATGACTTTGGTAACAGCTGGCTGAAAATGAATTCAGCAGGAAGTGGTGCATATAAAATGCGAGCTTATCAACCACGTCAAGCCATTGTGTTAGAAGCTAACCCGCTATCACCAACTGGCGCACCTAAAATGGCGAATATTATTATTAAAAACGTACCGGATCCGGCATCACGTCGCTTATTGATTGAAAAAGGTGATGCAGATATTGCACGCGAACTGGGTACGGATCAAACAGCAGCTTTAGCAGGCAAAGCTGGTATTCAAATTTTAGATATTCCTTCTGCTGAACAAGTTTATATGGCTTTTAATACTGCCAGCGGTAACCCAGCACTTAGTAACCCTGCATTTTGGGAAGCGTCTCGTTATTTAATTGACTACAAAGGTATTACTGAAGATTTAATGCGTGGTCAGTATTTTATTCACCAAAGCTTTTTACCCGTAGGTTTACCGGGCGCGCTAAAAGATAATCCATTCACTTTTGATCCAGAAAAAGCTAAAGACATTTTAGCCAAAGCGGGGATCACCAATGCACGCTTTACATTAGATGTAGAAAATAAAGTTCCTTACATCACTGTAGCGCAATCCATTCAAGCAAGCTTTGCTCAAGCTGGTGTACAAGTCGATTTATTACCTGCGGCAGGTAGTCAAGTGTATAGCCGTGTACGCGCTAAACAACATCAAGCGGCGATCCGTTTTTGGATCCCAGATTATTTTGATGCACACTCAAATGCCAGTGCCTTTGCTTATAATGATGGGCAATCCAATACTGTTGCTTGGTTAAATGGCTGGAATATACCTGAATTAAGCCAGAAAACATTGACTGCACTTAATGAAGCAGACAAAGCAAAACGTCAATCACTCTATACTGAAATGCAAAAAGAGTTACAACGTAGCTCACCTTATGTGTTTATCGACCAAGGTAAAAATCAAATAGTCATGCGCGATAATGTCAAAGGTTATGCGCAAGGTTTAAATGCAGACATGGTCTATTATGACAAAGTAACTAAGTAATATTTTTTCCTGAAACCATCCACAGTCATGTTACTGTGGATGGTCTATTTTGTCATTTCACTAGGCTATTGCTGTATGAATACTGCTATGACGTTACCTTTTCGTCTAAAAGATCAGTTAATTACCTTTGCTCAAGGCATATTGACTCTGGTGCTGACTCTTTTAGGGCTTCTTGTCATCACTTTTACGCTTTCTGCACTTTCACCTGTCGATCCTGTCTTGCAGATTGTCGGTGATCACGCAAGCCTCGAAACCTATAACCAAGTAAAACATGAACTTGGGCTAGATTTACCTATCTACATGCAGTTTTTTCACTATGTGGAAGCACTACTACAAGGACATTTAGGTACAGCGACATCAACAGGTCAGCCTGTTCTTGATGACTTGTTAGCGACTTTCCCCGCTACATTGGAATTAGCAACTGTTGCATTACTGATTGGTGCCAGTCTCGGTATTTTATTCGGCGTTTTATGTGCGCGGTTTGTGGGAACACCACTCGATTTTATTTTACGAATTCTAACGTTATTAGGTAGTTCAGTTCCTATTTTCTGGTTAGGTTTGATTTTGCTATTGATCTTCTATGCCACATTACAATGGACTGCTGGCCCCGGACGATTAGACGATATTTATCAATTCACCATTGAACCTATAACAGGTTTTGCATTAATTGATACATTATTAGCTGGCGATAAAGATGCTTTTTTTAATGCGTTATCACACCTTATTTTGCCCGTTTCTCTATTAGCTTATTTTGCCCTTGCTTCTATTACTCGCTTAACGCGTTCGGCCTGTTTAAACGAAATGAATAAAGAGTATGTCACTCTAGCAAGAGCAAAAGGCATTGGTGAGTTACGTATTCTTTTTTATCACGTACTGCCTAATATTCGTGGTGTTTTAATGACCATAATCGCCCTGTCTTACACTGGTATGCTAGAAGGTGCCGTATTGACAGAAACGGTCTTTTCTTGGCCGGGAATTGGTCGATATCTCACAACAGCGCTTTTTGCCGGTGATACCACAGCCATTATGGGCGGTACTTTAATTATCGGTTTATGCTTTGTCTTTATTAATAATATGACCGATATCGTTATTCGTTTGACTGATCCGAGGCTCCGCTAATGTCATCCTCATTTTTAAGAAAAATAGCGCGTTCGCCTTCCGCATTTATCGGTTTATCGTTGCTTATTTTACTGTTAATTATTGCGATTTTTGCACCTTGGCTGGCTCCTTATGATCCGAATTGGC
The DNA here is from genome assembly GCF_002777965.1 of Proteus columbae. Classification (GTDB taxonomy): domain Bacteria; phylum Pseudomonadota; class Gammaproteobacteria; order Enterobacterales; family Enterobacteriaceae; genus Proteus; species Proteus columbae. The sequence continues at coordinate 101,881 of NZ_NGVR01000032.1, forward strand.
AACATGCTGCTCAACGTTTATTAGCACCCAATGCTGAACATTGGCTAGGCACAGATAATTATGGGCGAGATATTCTTTCTCGCCTTATCTATGGTACTCGCCCCATGCTAGGTTTAGTGGGGCTGGTGGCGCTTATTACATTACCTTTAGGATTATTAATTGGGATTTTATCTGGGTATTACGGTGGTTGGACTGAACGGATTTTAATGCGCTTCACCGATATTGTGATGTCAATGCCTTCTCTTATTCTCGCTTTCGCTTTTGTCGCAATGTTAGGCCCTGGTCTGCTAAATGGTGCATTAGCACTGGCTTTAACTGCATGGCCAGCTTATGCACGACAATCACGCAGTGAAATTCAACATTTACGTAATAGTGATTATCTTGCTGCGGCTGAAATGATGGGCATAAAAGGTATCCGACTGTTATGGGGACATATTTTACCACTGTGTTTGCCTTCAGCCATTGTACGATTAGCGCTGAACTTAGCGGTGATTATCCTCGCAGCAGCAGGATTGGGCTTTCTTGGGTTAGGTGCTCGCCCACCGATGGCAGAATGGGGAGCCATGATCGCAGAAGGCATGCCTGTTATTTTTGATCAATGGTGGGTTGCCGCTATTCCGGGTACGGCAATTTTAATCAGCAGTCTGGCATTTAATTTATTGGGTGATGGATTACGCGATGTATTGGGAGATACCCATGAATAAAACACCATTAATTGAGGTAAATAACCTCTGTATTGATTTCCCAAAGGCAAGAGTGGTCAATAATGTCTCTTTCACTTTAGGACAAGAGCGTTTAGCGGTTGTTGGCGAATCAGGCTCAGGCAAATCAATGACCGCTCGTGCATTAATGGGATTAGTTCGTCAGCCGGGAAAAGTCAGCGCAGATAAACTCAGTTTGCAGGGAAATAATCTATTGGATTTTTCATCTCGCCAATGGAATAACATCCGAGGTAATACCATTTCAATGGTACTACAAGATCCTCGTTATGCCTTAAATCCTGTAAAAACCATTTATCAACAAGTAGAAGAAACAGTAAAACAACATCAAAAACTTTCGCGCCAAGATAGACGCCAACTTATTATTGATACCCTATTATCTGTTGGCTTACCGGAACAAAGTATTTACCGTTATCCCGGTGAATTATCAGGAGGAATGGGGCAACGAGCAATGATTGCTATTGCTCTCATTAATAATCCAACAATTTTAATTGCTGATGAACCTACTTCTGCGCTTGATGCACAATTACGCCATCAAATCCTTGAACTAATTACCACACAGTGTGAACAACGTAATATGGGCTTATTGCTAATTAGCCATGATTTGCCCCTTGTTGCCGAATATTGTGAACGTGTAATGGTAATGTACCAAGGCGAACAAGTTGACGAGCTCAATGCAAAAGCGCTACCGACAGCCACACATCCTTATACTCGTACACTTTGGACATGCAGACCTAATGCAAGCACTTATGGCACTCAATTGCCCGTATTAGATAGAACGCTTAATTTCAAGGAGCTGCATCATGCTAATTGATATTCATGATTTACACGTTCAATTTGAGCAAGGTAAACAAGCAAAGCACGTTGTAAAAGGAATTAATTTACATGTTCAACAAGGTGAAACCTTTAGCTTAATAGGTCGTTCTGGTTGCGGAAAATCGACTGTTTTACGGGTGATTGCTGGGTTATTACCCCATTGGCAAGGTGATATATCGCTTTTAGGGCAAACTATTAAACCTCAACAACGTTTTCAAGGGACATTACGCCGTAATATACAAATGGTATTTCAAGATCCCTACGCCTCTTTGCACCCTCAACACCGCATTGAGCGTGCGTTTTCTGAACCTTTAAAAATCCATCAAATTCCTTTTGATAAAGATACGATTGAACAAGCATTAGCCCAAGTTGGTTTACCTGCGGATGTGACAGGTCGTTATCCTCATCAACTTTCTGGTGGACAGCGTCAACGTGTCGCCATTGCTAGAGCCCTTTTATTACAACCTCAATTATTGCTTTTAGACGAGCCAACTTCAGCACTAGATATGTCAGTACAAGCCGAGATCTTAAATCTGCTTAATACTCTGAAAAAAAAGCATAATATGACATATTTATTAGTAAGCCATGATGCCGATGTTATTGCACATATGTCAGATAGAGCTGCATTAATGGAAAATGGGGAACTAACACAACATTATGATCGTGATGCGTTATCAAAAGGGATACATCGTCTCGATTGAGATACAAGAGAATAAATAAAAGAAAAGATCCGAGCAGTATTGCATTATGAATACTGCTCTTTTTAATAGTACTGTTTAGTAGTACCGTTTTTTAATTGTTCTGCGCTGTGTTTAAACTAATAAGCCTGGGAAAATAGAACGTAATCCAGTCACAATAAATTCAATACCTAACGACATTAATAATAAGCCCATTATACGAGTAACCACGTTAATGCCCGTTTGCCCTAAATATTTCACTAATAGTGTTGCACTGCGAAACAGCAACCAACAACAAAATGCAAAAAAGATACTAGTTGCAGCTAATCCTAAAAAGTTAGTAAAACCTTCCCAGCGAGAGCTCCACACAATACAAGAGCTGATTGCTCCGGGTCCGGCCATTAATGGTAATGCTAAGGGCACAACAGCAACACTATTACGTACTGCGGATTCGTTGCGTTCTTGATTATTTTGTTTATCTTCCCCTAAACGCCCATTTATCATGGTCATTGCAATAGTAACAATCAGCATTCCCCCCGCTATACGAAACGAGTCGATAGAAATACCGAAAATACTCAGTATAGAATCACCGATTAACAGAGAAGAAACCAAAATAATTGCAACGGAGCCATTCGCAATTAAGTTTGTTTTGTTACGCCCTGCATCAGTTTGATAACTCGTCATACTGATAAAGACAGGCAAAATACCAATTGGGTTTACAATCGCAAAAAGACCGACAAAAAATTTAATATAACCGGATAAATCCAGCAGTGACCCCATGAAAAGCCCCTTCTTGGCTAATAAACATGCGAATTATTCTATAAAAGATAGAGTAACTCCAAAAAATGCGCGTTACTTTAAATCAATAAACCAGTTAATTCTATTAGTTAACAAGTTTTTACCTAAAATATTCTCTTGTAAACTGATCAAAACCTAGTGGTTTAATTTTATATTGAAATAAAGTATACGACAAAAAAATCGTTGAATATTTATTTCATATAAGAATCATTCTCATAAAAAGCCCTGCTGAAAGGTGTCAGCTTGCTAATTTTGTGATGTACATCACGTTAATTAATTAGAAAGATGGTAAGCTGTTACCATTCGAAGAAAGAGGGTTACTTCGAAAATATATTTACCTTTATTATTGTTTTTTTTAAGTTTTTTAAGCAAATTATGCCCTCTAATAATTATTACTGAAATAAGCACATTATCATCTATCTAAGCTATTCTTATTAGTTATGACGAAAACGGCTAATTTGCTTAAAAAATTTAACATTTTATCAGGAGTCTCTTTATGTCTGTAACTAACGTTACTGAACTCAATGATTTGGTTGCTCGTGTAAAAAAAGCTCAACGTGAATTTGCTAACTTCTCTCAAGAACAAGTTGATGCTATTTTCCGTGCTGCTGCATTAGCTGCCGCTGATGCCCGTATTCCTCTTGCAAAATTGGCTGTTAAAGAGTCTGGTATGGGTATCGTTGAAGATAAAGTGATTAAAAACCACTTTGCTTCTGAGTATATCTACAATGCGTATAAAGACGAAAAAACCTGCGGGATCTTATCTGAAGATCTGACTTACGGCACAATGACCATTGCTGAACCTATTGGGATCATCTGTGGTATCGTACCGACAACTAACCCAACTTCTACTGCGATTTTTAAAGCATTAATTAGCTTAAAAACACGTAATGGTATTATCTTCTCTCCACACCCTCGTGCAAAAGAAGCAACAAACCGTGCTGCTGAAATCGTTTTAAATGCAGCTATCGCTGCAGGCGCGCCAAAAGATATTATCGGTTGGATTGATGAACCATCAGTCGCACTCTCTAATGCGTTAATGCACCATGAAGATATCAACCTGATCTTAGCGACAGGTGGTCCAGGCATGGTTAAAGCAGCATATAGTTCTGGTAAACCCGCTATCGGTGTTGGCGCAGGTAATACGCCAGTTGTTATTGATGACTCTGCTGATATCAAACGTGCAGTGGCTTCAATCTTAATGTCTAAAACTTTCGATAACGGCGTAATTTGTGCTTCAGAGCAATCAGTTATCGTTGTTGACAGCATTTATAAACAAGTTCGTGAGCGTTTCTCAACTCACGGCGGTTACATGCTGACAGGTAAAGAATTAAAAGCTGTTCAAGACATCATTTTAAAAGACGGCAACTTAAACGCCGCTATTGTGGGTCAACCTGCAACAAAAATTGCTGAAATGGCTGGCATTGAAGTACCTGTAAATACCAAAATTTTAATTGGTGAAGTGAAAGAAACAACAGAAGCAGAGCCTTTTGCTCACGAAAAATTATCTCCACTATTAGCCATGTACCATGCTCAATCGTTTGAAGATGCGGTACTAAAAGCTGAAAAATTAGTTGAGATGGGTGGTATCGGTCACACTTCTTGCTTATATACAGACCAAGATAACTGCCCTGAGCATGTTGCCTACTTCGGCGACAAGATGAAAACATCTCGTATTTTAATCAATACTCCTGCATCTCAAGGTGGTATTGGTGACTTATATAACTTTAAGCTTGCTCCTTCTCTAACATTAGGTTGTGGTTCATGGGGTGGTAACTCCATTTCTGAAAACGTAGGGCCAAAACACCTTATCAACACTAAAACCGTGGCGAAAAGAGCAGAAAATATGTTGTGGCATAAACTTCCTAAATCTATTTACTTCCGCCGTGGTTGTTTACCTATCGCACTAGAAGAGATTGCGACAGATGGTAAAAAACGTGCCTTTATCGTGACCGATGGTTTCTTATTCAACAATGGTTATGTTGATGAAGTAACTCGTGTACTGAAAAAATTTGGTGTTGAAACAGAAGTCTTCTTTGAAGTTGAAGCCGATCCAACATTAAGCGTTGTGCGTAAAGGCGCAGAGCAGATGAATAGCTTTAAACCTGACGTGATCATCGCATTAGGTGGTGGTTCACCAATGGATGCTGCAAAAATCATGTGGGTTATGTATGAGCACCCAGAAACTCACTTCGAAGAATTAGCATTACGCTTTATGGATATCCGTAAACGTATTTACAAATTCCCGAAAATGGGTGTGAAAGCACAAATGGTTGCTATCACAACAACATCAGGTACTGGCTCTGAAGTAACGCCATTCGCAGTAGTAACGGATGACGAAACTGGCCAAAAATATCCATTAGCAGACTATGCATTAACACCAGATATGGCAATTGTTGATGCAAACCTTGTTATGAATATGCCTAAATCTCTGTGTGCATTTGGTGGTTTAGATGCTGTAACTCACGCATTAGAAGCTTACGTTTCCGTATTAGCGAACGAATATTCTGATGGACAAGCACTACAAGCATTAAAATTACTGAAAGAATATCTGCCTGCAAGTTATCATGAAGGCGCTAAAAACCCTGTTGCTCGTGAGCGTGTTCATAATGCGGCAACTATTGCAGGTATTGCTTTTGCTAACGCATTCTTGGGTGTTTGTCACTCAATGGCGCATAAATTAGGCTCTGAGTTCCATATTCCTCACGGTTTAGCTAATGCGTTATTAATTTCAAACGTTATTCGTTATAACGCTAATGACAACCCAACAAAACAAACTGCATTTAGCCAATACGACCGTCCACAAGCACGTCGTCGTTATGCAGAAATTGCTGACCACTTAGAGCTTTCAGCACCGGGTGACCGTACTGCTGCTAAAATTGAGAAACTATTGGCTTGGTTAGAAGAAATGAAATCTTCATTAGGTATTCCTTCTTCTATTCGTGAAGCTGGCGTTCAAGAAAGTGATTTCTTAGCAAGAGTTGATAAATTATCTGAAGATGCGTTTGACGATCAGTGTACTGGTGCTAACCCTCGTTACCCACTGATCTCTGAACTGAAACAACTGTTATTAGATTCTTACTACGGTCGTGAATTTAATGAACATCCGGTTGTTGAAGTAAAAGAAGAGACAAAACCAGCTAAAAAAAGCAGTAAAAAATAATCGAAACACACTGTGTTAGTGTGATCCTCAAATATTCGGTTATTTGTTCTTAAACAGAAACCCAGTCCTATGGCTGGGTTTTTTTATGGCTGATCATTTGTTTATGTGTATTTTGCTACTGATTTCTGAGATTAAGGAATAAGGCGAGATAAGTCACTATTTAGTTATAAATGATAGGTGTTTACACTTAGTTGCTGGGTTTTATTTTTACTATAAAAATAGTGTCTTCCTTTATACGTTCATAATTGGTTCTAGAAAAGACGCTGAGCGACTTATCATTCAAGTTACACATTGGCATTGCCCTATTATAAAAAATGCCTTATGGGTGATTACAGGGCGTATTAAACTCCCCCCCTCTTTCATTAGTTGGCATAATTATTTCATTCTTACCTTATTTTCTTCATAAAATGACTATAACGAATGTTATTTAAAACCATCCTGTTCTCTTTACGATTTACAATCGTACTTTTATTCTTACCCCATAGAAATAACTAAACTTCATCGTTTTGATTATTAATTAGTGATCAAAATATAGAAATATAAATATCTTATATCCATAGCTACATTGGATTTATAAAAAACATAGTTTCAATAAAATATTATCAAAATGAGGCTTACTGGCTTGCTAACGTAATAAAGGTTGCTATTTGTGCATTCCACTTAGAAATTACTCCTTTAGGAGTATGGAAGAGGCCTGTTTATCCACATTGACAGGCATAAAGTGAAGAGTTCTATTTATTCAATAGCAACTTAAGCATCCTATAATCAGCATCTATAAAACCCGATATAAATGTTTCATTATACAAACCATAGATAAAATAAATATTTTTTAGTATTTTATGACTATCTTTATTCAATTTTATTAAACTATGAATAATATAAATGCATCAAATGTTTCACTCTCTTATCATTTGTAAAAAACAATATCGGCATCACAAAACAAACACCTTACGTATATTTGATTATGTCTTTTTTGATTAATGATAATGAAATCGGTGAAATAAATAAATTTTCCCATCAAAAAATAACATATCTTCACAGAGGAAAATCAAGCTCACTGCAATTTGATATAAAAAAAGCCAATAAATTGGCTAAAATTTAAAAATATATAAATATTTTTTAGTATTACGTAATATAACACTTTATTTGAATTCTTATTTAATCCCCCCTCTTTCACCCTGACAAATTAGTAAAAGAGGGAAATTGAAAAGGTTACTCTTGTTCAATACACCCTTTTAGGGTTGCCTGTGTATAATGCTTACGGCAGACTGAAACATATTTTTCATTCCCGCCTATTTCAACTTGAGCACCATCACTCAGTACATTTCCTTTATCATCTAAGCGTAATACTTTATTTGCCTTTCTACCGCAGTAACATACTGTTTTAAGTTCTACCAGTTTATCAGCCCATGCTAATAAATAAGCACTACCTGTAAATAACTCACCTCTAAAATCTGTTCTGAGACCATAAGTGAGAACGGGAATATCATAGGTATCCGTTATTTCGCAAAGTTGTTCGACATGTGCCTTACTTAAAAATTGGCACTCATCAATCAATACACAGTGAATAGTCTGTTTGTTATGCTCAGCAACAATAACGTCACGAATATTCATATCATCACTAAAAAGTAATGCATCCGCACTTAATCCTATTCTTGAGCTAATCTTCCCCTTTGCAAAGCGTGTATCAATAGCCGCAGTAAAAATCAATGTACGCATTCCTCGTTCATTATAGTTATAAGAGGATTGCAATAAAGATGTTGATTTTCCAGCATTCATGGCTGAATAATAAAAGTAAAGTTGAGCCATCAGCTCACTCCTTAAATAGTGTTTATTTTCACGAGCGACAGTCTAACATAAACAATCTACAAGTTATCCATAACAAGTATTTATTACCTTTATTTCTATTCTAGATATACCACCGAAAGATGAAGTTCGTTGTTAATGCTAATTTTTGCTTAAAAAATAAATAGCTTTAATAAGTACTTAACATATTAAAACACACCTTGATATACCTTTATTAAAGTATGAAAGTTAGTCCGATTCCATTTTTAGAAAAAAGTCCGTTATTATAAAAAAATGAACAAAGCTTTCTATTCTTTAGCATTAGCGCTATCATCAGTTAAAAGATGCATTTCCTTACTAATATTTCCTTTATTGACTAAAGATGCCTCAACTTTTATTATTTTTTTCGTTGAGATATTAGTTTAAAAAAAAGAAATTTTACGTAAGGTTTGTATTTAGGTATTGCAGAAATTTAAATAGCAATCTATTATTAGTATTACATCAGCCAACAACATTTATTTGAGACCAGGAAAATGAGCGAATCTTTAAAAATATTAAATAACATCCGTACTCTTCGTGCACAAGCAAGAGAAACTTCTTTAGAAACTTTAGAAGAAATGCTGGAGAAACTCGAAGTTGTCGTTAATGAGCGTCGTGAAGAATTCTCATTAGAAAAAGCAGCTGAAGAAGAACGTGTTCAGAAATTACAAAAATACCGTGAAATGTTAGAAGAAGCCGGTATTGATCCAACAGACTTACTTGAAGCAAGTGCTGTTAATAAAACAGGCCGTGCTAAACGTGCTGCTCGCCCTGCTAAATACTCTTACGTTGATGAAAATGGTGAAACTAAAACTTGGACAGGCCAAGGTCGTACACCAGCTGTAATCAAACGTGCTATTGATGAAGAAGGCAAATCATTAGACGATTTCCTGCTGTAATTTAAGTCAATACTCTATTTGAAATACCCTTTTAATTATTTAGAAGGGTATTTTCTTGTTTACTCCATTTAATTAAACAAGCGTTTAATTTTAATATGTGCTGATGTTGTTTGTATTAGATGTGAGTAAGCAAAAATAAAAAATGTAATAACTGCGTTATTTATTTTTATTTATAATGAAAAAGGAGCTTTTATAGCTCCTTTTTTCTTTGAGTTAATTAAACTAATATTATTAATTTTTATAATAACTTAAATACCAATCGACAAACTGTTTTACGCCGTATTCTACTTCTGTATTCGGAGAAAAACCGATTGTTTCAGACAAGTCTTGGCAATCAGCACAAGTAGAAAGAACATCACCATCTTGCATCGGCATTAAATTTAATTTGGCTTTAATATTTAATGATTTTTCTATCGCTTCAATGAATGCCATCAATTTAGTTGGTTGCCCATTACCCACATTATAGATTTTATAAGGGGCAGAACTTGAAGATGTTTCGCCTTTTTCTACTGTCCAGTTTTCATCTGCTTTTGGTACAACATTAATCAATCGGACAACTGATCCCACAATATCATCAACATAAGTGAAATCACGCGTCATATTTCCACCGTTATAAACATCAATAGGTTCACCAGCTAGCATTGCCTTGGTGAATTTAAATAATGCCATATCAGGACGTCCCCAAGGACCATATACCGTGAAGAAACGTAATCCCGTTGTCGGTAATTGATATAAATGTGAATAGCTATGAGACATTAACTCATTGGCTTTCTTTGTTGCTGCATATAATGAAACTGGGTGATCAACGCTATCTTCTGTTGAGAAAGGCTGTTTCTGATTTAAACCATAAACAGAGCTTGAAGATGAGTAGATAAGATGTCCGACTTTATTATGGCGGCATCCTTCTAATATATTAATATGACCGACAATATTCGCATCGATATATGCCATTGGGTTTTCAATTGAATAGCGAACACCCGGTTGAGCTGCTAAATGAATAACTCGGTCAAATTGGTGTGATACAAATAATTGAGCCACTTTTGCTGAGTCAACGATATCAAGTTTCTCAAAATGGAATTTTTCTAGCTGTTGTAATTTAGCTAATCGAGCTTCTTTTAAGCGTACATCATAATAATCATTCATGTTATCTATTCCGACAACATGATAACCCATTTCGATTAAACGCTGACTCATGTGATAGCCAATAAAACCCGCAGCACCTGTTACCAATATTTTCATATTATTACTCAAATAACCCAATAATTTATTTTTATGTCAACGCTATCATGCTTAATATCACCTCGATTAAACATCATAACGCTCAACATCATCTCATTCATACATTACAGAAATCAACATGGCTCAATACTAAATGCATTGAGCCATACCTTAATCTCTTACAATCGCTTTATCTAGCTTTTCCCATAAAATAATCAGCTTATTATGCATCATGCATTTGCGGGAATTATACAACGAGATTAACCATATAAATGATTATTAATAGGCTTTATTTCACTGTATTTTTAATGATTTTAGCCATTGTGCAAAGTCTTCACCAAACTCTTCGTGCTGTATTCCGTACTCTACGAAGGCTTTCATATAACCTAATTTATTACCACAATCGTGGCTCTTCCCTTGTAGGTGATAAGCTTCAACAGCTTCTTTTTCAATCAGCATTGCAATTGCATCAGTTAACTGAATTTCATCCCCAGCACCAGGCGCTGTTTTCGCTAATAGTGGCCAAATACTTTCAGATAACACATAACGCCCTACAATAGATAAATTCGAAGGTGCTTCTTCTTTCTTAGGTTTTTCAACAACACGAGTAATTGGTTTACTATCACCTGGGCATAAGTTTTCGCCCATGCAATCGACAATACCATAATTAGAGACTTCATCTTCAGGAACAGGTTCAACAAGGATTTGACTTGCACCTGAACGTTCAAAGTGAGAAAGCATCTCTTTTAAGTTAACTTTCGTTAAATCAGCACTGTATCTATCTAAAATAACATCAGGCAGGATAACAGCGAAAGGTTCATCACCAATTAATGGTTTAGCACATAAAATGGCATGACCTAATCCTTTTGCTATTCCCTGACGAGTTTGCATAATGGTGACATGACTTGGACAAATACCTTGTACTTCTTCTAATAACTGGCGTTTAACTCGTTTTTCTAAAATCGCTTCTAATTCAAAACTCGTATCAAAATGGTTTTCAATTGAATTTTTAGATGAATGTGTAACAAGTACAATTTCATTAATACCTGCTGCAATACATTCATTCACTACATATTGAATAAGAGGCTTATCAACCACTGGCAACATCTCTTTTGGAATTGCCTTGGTTGCAGGTAGCATTCTTGTTCCTAATCCAGCAACAGGGATCACCGCTTTTCTAACTTTACGCACTGCTGATGACATTATACTTCTCCTGCAATTCGTACCGTTCTACTTTCAGATATGAATGGGTACAATTAAAAATAATCGCCAGAGTATACCAGCTAATATCTAAGGATAAACAGAGTCCTATCCGTTAATTGAGATAGTTCTTCATTTATGTTTAATATATGCACGATATTCTATTGTTATTTAATCTAAATTTAACTTTTATAGATAGGGGAAAACATTAATTTAATCTGATTTGTGTTATCCCAAATTTTACATTGCCAATTTGTTCCCTCACATTTTACTTGATTAATATATAAAAGTTGCAATGTACCTAAGGGGATACCGCTATTTAATTCAAATTTTTTACTTTCTGTTTTTATTTCAGCTTTTAAACCTGCTGAGGCTAATAGTATATTTTTTTTCTGAGTATGATAATAACCGAGTGTAATAGGGAATTGTCCTTTCACACCAATCTCATTAAGCATTTTATTTAGCTTATTCAACATATTATACATACTTGGTAAAGATCGTACTTTTTCTGATGACTTTAATACATCATTAAAAACAACTCGTAAGAGTAAAGCGACCAAAAGTCCATTTTCATCATCTCTCGATATATCGACACAATAAAAAATAATTTGATCTTCTGATAAAGCCGCAATATCAAATAACAAACCCATTTTAGCGATATCATTTAATTGACGATAATTAACACAATATCCTGCAACAACCTGCTTAACCTGAGGTTGCATCTGTTTTATGAACGATTGAATATAATGGGTATCTTTTCGTAAGCTATTCCAAAGTGGTTCTAAATGTATACCTTCTATTAATACTGATTCAAAAAAGCCAGGGCATAATACTTCAATCACTTTTTGTTTTAATTTATCAAGATGTGTTATTGGCTTAAGAAAAATCTCTTGTGCCCCTAAACGCAACATATCATCTATTTCAGCCATATTATCTGTACATGAAATAGCAATAACGGGAATAGCCAGTTTACGTTGTTCAAGATGACACAAAAAAGTGGGGCCATTCATTACTGGCATACGGATATCACATAAAATAAGATCAGGAAGCAATCCCCCTTCTAATAAAGATAATGCTTGGCTACCGTTATCTGTTGTATAAACGCAAGCCTTCTCATGTGAGAAATATTCCGTCAACATTGTGCGAAAAACGACCTCATCATCAATTATCAAGATTTTTTTACCCACTAATGCTTTGTTCATTGGTGACTCCGGTAACTATCGTTTCACATGCTGATTAATTAGCGCTACATTATTAGTTTAGTTCAACATTGACGTTAATTATTCCCAATCGTTACTTTTTTCAATCTATGGGAAATCGTCATACTGATAACATGAGTTAGGACATTATTTTGTCGAGTTTATGCCCCTGCAATAGCCAATTATTCTACTCTGATTGCTGTGAGCCTTACCATTTAGGTCAAAAAAACGCCCCAACAGCAGAAGCATTGATGCGTTCGCGTTATAGCGCGTTTGTTAAACATAATGCTGATTACTTAATAAAGTCGTGGCATCCCTCTTGTCGTGTTGCCTCCTTGCATGATGAATTAGTTTCAGGCTTTCCAAATACACAATGGCTTGGACTCAATGTTATCTCATCGCAAGCAAGCACAAATAAAAATGAGGCATATGTTGAATTCTCGGCTTGCTTTATTGAAAGAAATGCCGATGATAAACAGTACTTACATGAACGCTCTCGTTTTCTAAAAATAGATGACTGTTGGTTTTATATTGACGGTGTGAAACCGAAAGTGGGACGAAACGATCCCTGCCCCTGTGGTTCCGGACGTAAATACAAAAAATGTTGTGAAAATAACATCAAATAACTGCAAACACAGAAGTAAAAGAAAGGATTTATCCATACATGCAACACCAAAATACTCAAAAAAAAATACTGCGTACTATTTGCCCTGATGCAAAAGGACTTATCGCTAAAATCACAAATATTTGCTACAAACATCAATTAAATATTGTTCAAAATAGTGAGTTTGTTGATCATCGTACAGGTCGCTTTTTTATGCGCACCGAGCTTGAAGGTATCTTTAATGATGAAACCTTTCTTGCAGATTTAGATGACGCCTTACCACAAGGCTCAAAACGTGAATTAAATACCGCAGGCCGTCGTCGCATTGTCATTATGGTGACAAAAGAAGCACACTGCTTGGGTGACTTATTAATGAAAAGTGCATTTGGTGATTTGGATGTTGAAATTGCCGCCGTCATTGGTAATCACGATACGCTAAAACATTTAGTAGAACAATTTGGTATTCCTTTCCATCTTGTTAGCCATGAAGGCTTAACCCGTGATCAACATGATGAAAAGTTAATTGCACAAATTAATCAATACAAACCTGATTATGTTGTACTTGCAAAATACATGCGTGTATTAACACCTGCATTTGTACAAAACTTCCCAAATCAAATTATCAATATTCACCACTCCTTCTTACCTGCCTTTATTGGTGCACGCCCTTATCATCAGGCTTATGAGCGCGGTGTTAAAATCATTGGTGCAACAGCACACTACGTAAATGATAATTTAGATGAAGGCCCAATCATCACTCAAAATGTGATTAATGTTGACCATACGTTTTCTGCTGAAGATATGATGAGAGCGGGTCGAGATGTTGAAAAGAATGTTCTTAGCCATGCTTTATATTGGGTACTTTCACAACGTGTTTTCGTTTACGGTAACAGAACAATCATTTTATAAGTTTTCTGTCACTAATAACGCAAACTCTGTGACTATCTAAATGTAAACCGCGATATAAAACATATCGCGGTTTATTTTTATCTCTTATTAATAGAGATGATATTACTTAAAATCAATACGATAGCGCATAAACCTTGAACGATGCGCACAATTTTACAGCAATCAGTCTGTTTTTAGTAAAATAGCGCTTTACAGATCTCAGGTATTTGGTATTATTGCGCCCGCTGTCACGGACAGCAAAACAATTTAATGTTGGTGGGATACCCAAGCGGCCAAAGGGAGCAGACTGTAAATCTGCCGTCACAGACTTCGAAGGTTCGAATCCTTCTCCCACCACCATTTCCTCCTAGTTTTACTTCATAAAATTCTTTTTATTCCATATTATCAATTAAATCCAAAAATCGATTCAACACACTTGAATGGTACTTAGATTTGTAGATATAACAGCTATACCGTATTTCAGGTTGAGTTAATGGTATAAAGCATAAGTCTGCTTCATACTCACTTTTCAATGGGTTTTCATCTGTTAATAAAAGAGAATGATGCGTTTGAATAAAACGCAAACAGCAATTAAGATCATCCATTATTCTAACACTCACAGACTTTCCTCTATCCCCGATTTCACTCTCTAATTTTTTTATCTTAGCTGTTTTGTATAATGCCGGATCACATAACCAAATATTTTCACTTAAAAGCCTATCGATATTATTATTCACACTATTCACAAGTGTTTTTTGACAACAAATACCCAAGTGTTTATTTTCTATTTTATGAAGAAGACTAAATTTTTCACTAATAATTCTCTCAGAACTTAATATTAATGTATTACCATCATAGTCGGGTATTTCTTCAAAATTTTCTCTTGAAAATCGCATTATATTTATATGGGAATAATTTTTATTTGCTGCTTGATAAAACTGAGTTAAATACTGACTTTTTCCCCAATCATAATAAACATGAATGCTATTATTTATAATCCCAGAGATATGTTTTTTAGTTATCTCTTTTTCCTGAAGATAGAGCGATTTCAAATCATTATAAAGCTCAAGACCTTCTTGGGTTAAACTCATACCAAACTTCTCTCGCTTAAATAAACGCTTTCCTAACACGGCTTCAAAGTCTTTGATAGATTTAGCGACGGGAGGCGTCGTGCGATTCATTACCCGCGCTGCTTTACTTAACGAGCCATTTTCGACTACGGCCATAAAGGCTTCTAACTTACGAGAAAAAAACATAATTCACCATTCCTTTGCTGTGTAGAATAAAATAATTTCACTGATTCATTTAATGTAAATAAAATAGTGATTAATTAATTTAAAAATTAATTTTATATAAAAGTAGTTTTATATAAATATTCTTTTACCTCCTTTTAATGAATACAATTTATAACTACAATATTATTTTTATTATGTCATCATCCTTCACATATAAAGAATAATAATACTTATATTCTTCTATCAAAGATTAGTTTATGTTTCTAGTTTGTTTAATTAATATTTTTTGTTATGCAATTAATTATTTTTATTAAATTAGCGTACTCTATTTAATGACCTTTATTTTTATCTAATTTTATCTTTTTCTTGATAAGCTGTGCCATCATCTCTGTGATTTGCTTACATTCATTTTATGATCCTGCTAGTATAAGGCATCCTATTATTCAATATATAAATGGTTACAGTCACATGAAATTTGTCTCTTTCAACATTAATGGTTTACGCGCTCGTCCTCACCAACTTGAAGCTATCATAGAAAAACATCAGCCAGATGTTATTGGACTTCAAGAAACGAAAGTTCATGATGATATGTTTCCATTAGATACCGTAGGTGCCTTGGGTTATCATGTTTTCTATCATGGTCAAAAAGGACATTATGGGGTTGCCTTACTCACAAAAGAAAAACCTGTTGCAGTACGTAAAGGCTTTCCTGGCGATGACGATGATGCTCAACGTCGCATGATTATGGCAGATATCGAAACACCAGCGGGTTTATTAACAGTTATGAACGGTTATTTTCCTCAAGGTGAAAGCCGTGATCATGAAACTAAATTTCCAGCAAAAGAAAAATTCTATGCTGACCTGCAAAATTACCTAACCACCAGCTTAAAACCAACTTCTCCTGTACTTATTATGGGTGATTTAAATATCAGCCCAACAGATAAAGATATTGGTATTGGCGAAAATAATATGAAACGCTGGTTAAAAACAGGTAAATGTTCTTTCTTACCAGAAGAACGTGAATGGCTGGCAACCTTAATGGGTTGGGGATTAACCGATACATTCCGCCAACAACATCCTGAAGCTGATGATAAATTCTCATGGTTTGACTATCGCTCTAAAGGATTCGATGATAACCGAGGCTTACGTATTGACTTACTTCTAGCAAGTCGCTGCTTAGCGGAGAATTGTATTTCAACAGGAATTGATTACGAGATCCGTGGAATGGAAAAACCATCTGATCACGCACCAGTTTGGGCTGAATTTAAAATCTAATCAGATAAAAGCTTAATTCAGTAAAAGCACTTCCCTAATAGAGGAAGTGCTTTTTATTTGTGCTTAATTATCAGTAGTTGCTTCTTTACTCTGCGCTTTATTTTTTGTGCTGTTTGATTTGTTACTTCCTTTAGTTGCTGTCTTGCGCTTTTTATTATGCGCCGGTGCAGGAAGATTTCTGAACGCTTGAATATTCGGGCGACGTTTCGCTTGAGTAATCAACTCTATCAAGGTGTTATTTAACGGCATCATAAAATCTTGATATTTAAATTGCTTCTCACTAATTTGCGTAAGTATCGATTCCCAGTGTGCTGTCATATCCGGTAAAGTTGCCATATCTGGCAATACATGAATTAATGCTCTACCCGCTGGGGTTGAATTAATGGCTCGCCCTTTCTTTTGCAAAAAGCCACGTTTAAATAACAGCTCAATAATTCCCGCTCTTGTTGCTTCAGTACCTAATCCATCCGTCGCTCTGAGGATTTTCTTAAGTTCTTTATCTTGAACAAAGCGCGCAATTCCGGTCATAGCAGAAAGCAATGTTGCATCAGTAAAAGGTCTTGGAGGTTGCGTTTGCTTTTCAACAATCTCTCCCTTTTCACACAGTAATTCATCACCTTTAGCCACTACTGGTAATGCGGAACCATCATTTTCAGCATCTTGCTCTTTCGCACCTAATAATATTCGCCATCCAGCTTGCGCTAAAAAACGTGCTTTAGCGATAAATTTGCCATTTTCAATATCAAGTTCAATAACGCATTTACGATAAACAGCATCAGGCATAAATTGCATTAGATATTGGCGAGCCACCAGATAATAAATATTTTTCTCATTTTCACTTAATGAGATATTACCCGTTTTTGCCGTTGGAATAATCGCATGGTGAGCATCAACTTTTTTGTCATCCCAGCAACGATTCTTTTTATCAATATCTAGGGTATCTTGCGGTAATAAACTTGCATCATGTGTGCTAATCGCATTAATAACAGCATGACGGCCAGCAAAATGTTCATCGGGTAGATAACGACTGTCAGAACGCGGATAAGTGATTAGTTTATGCGTTTCATATAGGCGTTGGCATGTATCTAAGACTTGTTGTGCACTTAACCCAAAGCGTTTTGCGGCTTCAATTTGTAATGCGGAAAGCGAAAAAGGAAGTGGTGCTATTTCAGATTCTTGCTTATCTTGATAATCCGTTACATTCGCAGGCTTGCCTTGAATTCTCTCAACAACATGTTCTGCAAGTTTACGATTTAATAATCGCCCTTCTTCATCTTGCCAAGGTTCACAATGTTCACTTGGTTGCCAAATCGCAGTAAAGCGTTCATCGGCAGGTGTTACAACATGAGCTTTAACTTCAAAGAAATCTTTAGGAACGAAGTTTTCAATTTCTTCATCACGGCGAACCACTAAGCCTAATACAGGTGTTTGTACTCGCCCTACTGATAACACACCTTGGTAACCATTGCGTTGACCTAAAAGCGTATAGGCTCGAGTCATGTTAATACCATAAAGCCAGTCTGCTCTTGCTCGCGCTAAAGCAGATACGCACAATGGTACAAATTCATGGTTATAACGTAGCTTATCAATAGCACGCGTCACTGCTGCTGGGTTTAAGTCATTAATTAAGCAACGACGCGCCTGTTTTCTTTGCTCTTCACTGATATTTAA
The DNA here is from genome assembly GCF_002777965.1 of Proteus columbae. GTDB lineage: Bacteria > Pseudomonadota > Gammaproteobacteria > Enterobacterales > Enterobacteriaceae > Proteus > Proteus columbae. Next base: position 120,067 of record NZ_NGVR01000032.1, read on the forward strand.
ATAGTTAAGTACTTCATCTACTAAGAGCTGACCTTCACGATCGGGGTCACCCGCGTGGATCACTTCTTTTGCCTGCTTAAGTAGTGTTTTGATGGTTTCCAGCTGTTTTTTAACATCAGCTCGGGGCTTGAGTTGCCATTTTTCAGGAATAATGGGCAAATCATCTAACGACCAGCGGGCGTACCGCGGGTCGTATGCATCCGGCTCAGCTTGTTCAAGTAAGTGACCAACACACCACGTCACATACTGGTTATCACCACAAAGAATAAAGCCATCGCCCCGTTTATGAGGCTTTGGCAATACATCAGCAATAGCGCGAGCAAGGCTGGGTTTTTCTGCAATAAATAATCTCATTACGTTAGTTAGTCACTTCAATTAACGCTTTTCCAGCTACTGGTGCGGTTAGCTCACCAATAGACGTTAGTTCGATATCAAAACGTGAGGCAACTTCTTTCACTTGTTCAACCGCTTCAGGCAATACTGCTAATAATAAGCCGCCTGATGTTTGTGGATCACAGAGTAATTTACGCTGCATTTCAGTGATTTCACCAATTAAATGGCCATAGCTTTCAAAGTTACGCCCCGTACCACCAGGAACACAGCCTTGTTCAATATAAGATTCTACTTCTGGTAACCTTGGTACTTGTGAGAAGTGAATGGTGGCTTGTACGCCTGAGCCATCACAGATTTCGCTTAAATGCCCTAATAAACCGAACCCTGTAACGTCCGTCATTGCAGTGACGCCTTCGATATCAGAAAAATCAGAACCGGCTTTATTCATACGGCACATAATTTCTGTCGCTAAACCTTGGTGTTCTGGTTTTAGCAGACCTTTCTTCTCAGCCGTTGTTAATACACCGATACCCAAAGGTTTAGTTAAAAAAAGCTGACATCCTGCTTTAGCTTCACTGTTTTTCTTCACTTTGCTCACAGGCACGACACCTGTTACGGCAAGACCAAAAATAGGTTCTGGCGCATCAATTGAGTGACCACCAGCCAGTGAAATACCTGCTTCTTGGCAAGCTGCTCGACCACCTTCAATCACTTCACGGGCAATTTCTGGTGCCAGTTTATTAATTGGCCAACCTAAAATAGCGATCGCCATAATAGGTTTTCCACCCATTGCAAAAATATCGCTAATTGCATTCGTGGCAGCGATACGCCCAAAATCATACGGATTATCAACGATTGGCATAAAGAAATCAGTGGTACTGATAATACCTGTGCCATTTCCTAAATCATAAACAGCGGCATCATCTTTAGTTTCATTACCTACAAGTAAGTGAGGATCATGAAATTTAGCTTGTTCGCTATGTAAAATGGTTTCTAAAACTTTTGGCGAGATTTTACAACCACAACCTGCACCATGACTGTATTGTGTTAAACGAATTGCTTCAGACATAACATGCCATCCTTTTTAAAAATAAGTCACAAAATCAGTTAAGTCAGCAGGAGAAACCGTCATTGGCGCCTTCAAGGCTGGCGTGCCTAAATAAAGAAAACCAACAATCTGGTCATGTTCACCACAGCCAAGTCCTTCTCTTACAACTTCATCATGAGTCCAAGAGCCTGAACGCCAAATTCCCCCAAATCCTTGAGCAACAGCGGCCATTTGCATTGCTTGTACGCTACAACCGGCTGCAACAACTTGCTCCCATTCAGGAACTTTAGGATGATCTTTCACTTTCGCAATAACCGTGATGATCAATGGGGCACGAAAAGGTGCATTTTTTGCTTTTTCTTCAACTTCTGGCCCTAAATTACCCACAACCGCGGCTTTATGCAGTAATTGGCTAAAACGCTCAATGCCTTCATTTTGCATTACAACGAAATGCCACGGCTTAAGTGCACCATGATCAGGCGCGCGCATACCCGCTTGTAAAATAATATTGAGGGCTTCACTATCGGGGGCTGGAGTAGTCAGTCGGGAAGCTGAACGGCGGTTCAAAAGCAGTGTTAATGCATCCATTTTTATTCTCCTGTCAGCATTTTATTTTAGCAAGATCCCATTCTTATGGGGATGGACAGTTCTTATCAATTCGCAGTATAACAAACTGTTATATTACCACCATCCACAGATTTAGGCGGGAATTTTTCTAAAAATCAGCTGTGTGGTTATTTAATCGTAATTTATTGTTCATAAAATGATTAATCTTAGCTTACTAAGTTAATTTAAGCTTATTTTGATCTTATTTTTCTTTTTAATTCGACGATTTCCTATATTACTTTGATGCCTTTTTGTGTGAACTTATTTAGCTATTTTTACGTAAGATAAATGTTTACTTAATAACACTTTAAGTAAAAAGTTATCATTAGTGGTTTCCTAAAAATCAATGACAGACATTCAATAAGAGCTATATTAGAATATTCCTTTATTGTTGTTGCTATTCTCTCTATTGCTAACAACATTTTTTGTTTTAATAGTATGAGATTATGTGGATGTAGCCTGCTTATCAATAATTCTAGCATGACTGTTTAGGATTAAATTTTAGCTTTACATGATGTGGAGATAATATGAATAAAATTATGGAGTTAATCGGCGCAATATTAAAATTCAGTTGGCAAGCCATTAACTTTATCAGGAAATTAATCTTAAACGTTATTTTCTTTTTCCTTCTCTTTATGGTCATTGGTATTTTCTTAATTAGCAAAGAAGCACAAAAACCAATGGATTATGAAGGTGCCCTTCTTGTTGATCTTAAAGGTGTGATTGTTGACCAGACGGCAACCCAAAATCCTTTAGGAGAAGTTGGTCGTGAGCTTTTAGGTGTTTCGAGTAGCCAGCTCCAAGAAAATTCATTATTTGAAGTCGTCGATACACTACGCCTAGCTTCTCAAGATCCGAAAATTAAAGGTATGGTGCTTAAACTTGATGAATTTGCAGGCGCAGATCAGCCTTCGCTAAATTATATTGGTAAAGCACTTAATGAATTTAAAAAGACAGGCAAACCGATTTTTGCAGTGAGTGGCTATTACAGTCAGCCACAATATTATCTCGCTTCTTATGCAGATAAAATTTATCTCACACCTCAAGGTGCAGTGGGTGTTTATGGTTTTGGCTTTCAAAATCTCTATTACAAAACACTGTTAGAAAATTTAAAAGTGAGTACTCATATTTTCCGCATAGGAACGTATAAATCGGCGGTTGAACCGTTAATGCGTAATGACATGTCTGCGGAATCTCGAGAAGCTTCATCACGTTTAGTTAATGCATTGTGGTCTACTTATTTAACCCAAGTGGCAGAAAACCGTAGCATTACCACAGAAGATGTTTTCCCTGGTGCAAAAGAGATGATTGCACAGCTACGCAATGCAGATGGGGATAACGCAACTTATGCGCTAAATCGTAAATTAGTGGATTCTGTAAGCTCATATGCTCAATTTGAAGCAGATATGACAGAAACCTTCCAGTGGGATAAAGAGAACAAACAATTTAACAATATCAGCATTTATGATTATGCCGATACGTTAACTTCATCATTACCTGCAAGTGATGAAGGTAATATTGCCGTAGTCGTTGTTCAAGGTGCCATTATTGATGGTGAAAGCATCCCTGGTTCTGCGGGTGGTTCAACTATTGCTAATCAAATTCGCCAAGCACGTTTAGATCCAAATATTAGGGCGCTTGTTTTACGCGTAAATAGCCCTGGTGGTAGTGTTTCAGCATCTGAACAAATACGTAGTGAAGTCGCCGCCTTTAAACAACAGAAAAAGCATGTCGTTGTTTCAATGGGAGGATTAGCAGCATCAGGGGGATATTGGATCTCAACCCCTGCAAATAAGATTATAGCTAGTCCTTCAACATTAACGGGTTCTATTGGTATTTTCGGTGTTATTAATACCTTTGAAAACAGCCTAGAGTCTATTGGTGTTTATACTGACGGTGTCACAACTTCACCATTAGCCGGATTATCTGTCACAAATAAACTACCTGAAGAATTTGCAGAGCTTTTACAGCTAAATATCGAGAGTGGTTATAAAACGTTTCTTAATTTAGTGGCAGAATCTCGGAAAAAAACACCTGCTCAAATTGATCGTATTGCTCAAGGTCGTGTCTGGGTAGGAATAGATGCAAAAAATGTGGGTTTAGTCGATGAGTTTGGTGATTTTGATGACGCTATTGATGCTGTCGCTAAAATGGCAAAAATTAAAGAGCCCGTTATTGATTGGATGAAACCAGAATTAAGTCTGTCAGAGCAGATCATAATGAGTTTATCATCTAACGCAAAGACACTCCTTCCAGATCCATTACAAGCGTATATACCCGCGCCTGTTTTAAAAGAAGTTAAAACACAAACAGAGTTTTATCGCAATATGAACGATCCGCAAAACCGTTATGCGTATTGCTTATCTTGTGGTGATATTCAATAACTGTTTCTGTCTCAACACCTGCTCTTTCAGGGCAGGTGTTTTTCTCTTTTTTTCCCAACTTTATTTAGCATAATATACTGACGATTATTTTTTACTCGTTTTTATCAATAGTATTTTTAACACAATGATTTAAAGCAGATATTCATTAATCTCTATTTTCTTTTTTTAGCATCCTTTCCTTTTTTTATTCTGTAAACTCCCTATAATCAGGTATTTCTCACAGCCTAATAAGAGTGTTTTGTCTGATGCAAAAGAAATCAATCTACGTTGTATACACAGGTGGTACTATTGGTATGCAACATTCTGAACACGGCTATATTCCTGTATCAGGACATTTACAACGCCAATTAGCCAAAATGCCCGAGTTCCATCGCGAAGAAATGCCTGATTTCACAATCAAAGAGCATCTTCCACTGATTGACTCTTCAAATATTACCCCAGAAGATTGGCAATCTATCGCTGATGATATTAGCGAAAATTATCACAACTATGATGGATTCGTTATTCTTCATGGTACTGATACCATGGCATTTACCGCTTCTGCACTCTCTTTTATGTTTGAGAATCTTAGCAAGCCTATTATCGTTACTGGCTCTCAAATTCCTTTAGAAGCCTTACGATCTGATGGACAAACAAACCTATTAAATGCGCTTTATCTCGCCGCACATCATCCAATTAATGAAGTGGCTCTATTTTTTAATAACACGCTGTATCGAGGAAACCGCACCGTAAAAGCACATGCTGATGGCTTCAATGCCTTTGCATCACCAAATAGCGCACCGCTGTTAGAGGCGGGTATTAATATCAAACAATTTAAAATTAATTCCTTTCCAAAAAGAAATGGGGAATTTACTGCACATAATATTACACCTCAACCTATCGGTGTTGTCACAATTTATCCGGGTCTTTCAGATGAAGTTGTTAAAAATATCCTGATGCAACCAGTGAAAGCCTTAATATTGCGCTCTTATGGTGTCGGTAATGCCCCATCACACCCGGCTCTACTTTCTACCCTACGTGAAGCAACTGAGCGTGGTATTGTTGTTATCAACCTTACACAATGTATTTCTGGTCGAGTAAATATGGAAGGTTATGCAACAGGTCAAGCATTAGCGGAAGCGGGAGTGATCAGTGGCTTTGATATGACATTTGAAGCAACATTAACTAAACTGCATTATCTCCTTAGCCAACAATATAATTACACTGAAATTTGCCGACTAATGCAACAAAACCTACGTGGTGAAATGACATTAGACGATAACGACTAAGTTTAATCTAAAGGTAAAAGTGGTGAAAAATTCTGCACTGTTATTGGTTGATATACAAAACGATTTTTGTACGGGTGGTGCATTAGCTGTTAATGAAAGCGACATCGTTATACAAACAGCCAACCAACTTATTCATAGTTTCAAGCAATCTAAAAATCCTATTATCGCCAGTTTAGACTGGCATCCAGCCGATCATCTTAGCTTTGCTGAAAATTCAGGCACTGTTGTGGGAGAAATCGGTACACTTAATGGATTACCACAAGTTTGGTGGCCAGTACATTGCGTACAAAATTCTTATGGTGCTGCATTTCATCCTGAATTAAACCAAGCACTGATTAATCATATTATTTACAAAGGGCAAAACCCCCTTATTGATAGTTATAGTGCTTTTTTTGATAACGACCATGAATACCAAACAGGTTTGCATACACTTTTACAGACGTTAAATATAAAACATCTTTATATTTTAGGAATTGCTACGGATTACTGTATCAAATTTACAGTGTTAGATGCATTGTTATTAGGATATCAGGTTTCAGTCATTACAGACGGTTGTCGCGGTGTAAATATTCAAGATGACGATAGTGAAAAAGCACTAGAAGAAATGAGAGCAAAAGGCGCGGCATTAATTGATTCAGCACATTGGCTTAATCGTAACAATCAATAAGTTCGTTATTTTCTTTATTTTTATAAAATGAAAAAGGGGCTGCTTTTAACCTGCTTGGTTAATAAACAACCCCTTTTTATATTTTTCTATCCATTCAACACAGGTTTTATTCATCATCCATTGGCGTTAACGTTGCTAAACGTTCAGATTGAAACTGAGCTTTTAATTCTTGTTTGCTCTTCATGGTAATTTGTCCATTAGTTCCCACTGTCATATGCTCAGGTGTGTGGTTATTTTTCGCCTGCCACAATAAAACAATCTGCATACAATGCTCTTTTTGCTCATCGGTCAATGCAACGCCATCAGGCCATTTACCTAGCTCAACTGCGGTTGAAATGCGCTGGTAGATTTCAGGGGTTACCATCGAAATAAGTTCATTAACTTCCATTGATTGCTCCATAAGCTAAATAATCACTTGAAATGGCTGAATCGTTTTTTCATTTGTTATATTTTTGTTAATTTAACTAAATTAACCCGCTTGTTTTTCGCCTGTTTCACTATTCGTAAATGAAAGAGATGCTGAATTAACACAATAACGCTCCCCTGTTGGGGCTGGACCATCATTAAAAACATGGCCTAAATGTGCATCACATTGCTGGCAACGTATTTCGGTTCTTTGCATATTATGCGAAAAATCATCAATATAGCGAATCGCACTATCACTAACGGGTTGATAGAAGCTAGGCCAACCACATCCTGCATCAAATTTCGTATCTGAATAAAACAAAGGAGCAGAACAACACAAACAGTGATAAATCCCTGTTTGGCGATTGTGTAATAATTTACCACTAAACGGCGGTTCTGTGCCTTGCTGTTGCGTCACATAACGTTGCATTTCGTTGAGTGTTGATAAATCAAGGTGATTGTTATTACTTGAAATATTCACTTTCTTTTCATTATCTGCCATATCGACCTCTTGCCCAGAAAAATGCTTTTTAAAACAACAGTGAATAATAACAAAGATTTAACAACAAATCTGAAAAATATAGTCTAAAATCATCAAGAGTAATCTTTAGTTTTTGAAATGTGATGAATTTCACATAACGGAGCAAAGGTAACTTCATTTATCGGCGTTGATCCCGATAATACACAGCGTAACATTTGGCTAAAACGACCAATCTTTAAGCGAAAAGTGTTTTTTTAATTGATTTTTTGCAATTATTGACACGATTCCGCTTGACGATTGGCGCGGTTTTGGTAACTTTAGAAGCAACTTTTTAATTCACTAAATTAAAGCTGGTGGAATACATATGACTATCAAAGTAGGTATTAATGGTTTTGGTCGTATCGGCCGCATCGTTTTCCGTGCTGCTCAAGAACGTTCAGATATCGAAATCGTAGGTATTAACGATCTGTTAGACGCAGACTACATGGCATACATGCTGAAATACGATTCAACTCATGGCCGTTTCAACGGTACTGTTGAAGTAAAAGATGGCCACCTCGTTGTTAATGGTAAAACCATCCGCGTAACTTCAGAAAGAGATCCAGCAAATCTGAAATGGAACGAAGTCGGTGCTGACGTTGTTGCAGAAGCAACTGGTCTGTTCTTAACTGACGAAACTGCTCGTAAACACATCCAAGCTGGCGCGAAAAAAGTTGTTCTGACTGGTCCTTCAAAAGACAGCACTCCAATGTTCGTAATGGGCGTAAACCATAAATCATACGCAGGCCAAGATATCGTTTCTAACGCATCTTGTACAACTAACTGCTTAGCGCCTTTAGCTAAAGTTATCAACGACAACTTCGGTATCGTTGAAGGTCTGATGACTACTGTTCACGCAACAACTGCAACTCAACGTACTGTTGATGGTCCATCTGCTAAAGACTGGCGTGGTGGTCGTGGTGCTTCTCAAAACATCATCCCATCATCAACTGGTGCTGCTAAAGCTGTAGGTAAAGTTATTCCTGAACTGAACGGCAAACTGACTGGTATGTCTTTCCGTGTTCCTACTCCTAACGTTTCTGTTGTTGACCTGACTGCACGTCTGGAAAAACCAGCAACTTACGCTCAAATCTGTGACGCTATCAAAGCAGCAGCTGAAGGCGAACTGAAAGGCGTTCTGGGTTACACTGAAGATGCAGTTGTTTCAACTGACTTCAACGGCGAAGTTCTGACTTCAGTATTTGATGCTAAAGCAGGTATCGCTCTGAATGACAACTTTGTTAAATTAGTTGCTTGGTACGATAACGAAGTTGGTTATTCAAACAAAGTTCTGGATCTGATTTCTCATATCTCTAAATAATTAGAGTTTAGAAAGTCACGATTTCTTTTAGAGCCACCTTTTCGGTGGCTCTTTTATTTTCTAGCCAGTCAGTTTATTGTATTGAAATAGTCAGTGACATAAGGTCATAAGATAATGAATGAGAAAATTTTTTCTTTGCCGATTATTGAACAAATATCACCTTACTTAAGTCGTCGGCAATTAGGCGAACTTCCTATCCTTGTTATTTCGCATCCTAAAGTACGTGCAGCTATCAGCCTTCAAGGCGCACATCTAATTGCTTGGCAACCCGCACAAGAGCATCCCGTATTTTGGGTGAGCGAAGCCTCTCTCTTCACTACTGGTGTTGCCATTCGTGGCGGTATTCCTATTTGCTGGCCTTGGTTTGCTTCGGCAGGTACACCAAGTCATGGATTTGCACGAATTCTTCCTTGGGAATTTAGTGCTCACACAGAACAAGATGATGGCGTTCTCATTACCATGACATTAAAAGAGAGCCAACAGACACAAAAATATTGGCCTCATCCCTTTACTGTTATTGCTCGTTTTAAATTGGGAGCAACCTGTGAGGTTGAATTAGAATCTTACGGAGATTATGAAGCGACGGCTGCCCTTCACTCTTATTTTAATGTGAGTGACATTGATAATGTCTCTGTAACCGGCCTAGGAAGCCACTACATTGACACAGTGGCAGATAAAGAGGTTTACACTGATGAAACCTCATTACGCTTTAATGGACGCACTGATAGGCTTTATACAGAGCCTGACGATTTTAATCTTATTCATGATGATGGATGGGATCGCACAATTGAAGTTCATCATTACCATCATAGTGATGTCGTATGTTGGAACCCCGGCGCAGAACTTGCAAGTTCAATGAAAGATATGAGCACAGGTGGCTATCGTAAAATGGCTTGTGTAGAAACCGCCCGTATCCACCAACCATTAAAACCAGATAACGTTCATCCCGGTCGTTTATCTCTGGTCGTTCGTGTTCGTAAAAATATTGCCGAAAAATAAAGTATTACTGGCATCTTACACAATAAAAAAGCTTCGAGTTTAAATCGAAGCTTTTTTATTATCGCTAATCTCACTAAATTTTAGTTAGATTTTAGCTAATTAAAATGTGTAAGTTACACCTGTCCACACAATTGCAGTAACAGATTTATTCACCATTGGGCTGTCTTTTACTTCACTTGGTAAATGGTCAACACGTCCCATCGCAAAGAAATTCCATTTTTCTGCAAATTTATAGTTAGCAGAGATTTCAAAATAAGGTCTCCAGCTATCATTTGGCGTATATTCTGCTAAACCACTGCGTTGTGATTCTGCGTGGCTAATACCATAAGCATAACGGTTTTGCTTTTTGTTTTCCCAAACAACACCCGCACCCGGTTGAAAAGACCAGTTACCAAATTCGAAAGGATATAAATAAGCAGCATCAGCGATAATACCGTTACTTTTGCCTAGCATATCGCCCGATACGATTGCTCTTAAGCTACCCCATGATTCATGGTGCTTATAAGTAAAGCCACCCATCATAGTGTCACGACGGCGATTCAGCTTTTTCATTTGCTCATCGTCACTATCGCTTGGTTTATAAGCCTGAGGATAATAGTGCAAATCAACAGAAAGTTGATCTTTTGGTGTATTCCACAGGTAATATCCCGCCGCTAACGTTGCGAAATAGAAATTCTCTGACTGGTAGTTAACTTGTGGTACTGGTAATAAATAATCTTTTGATTTAGCCCCTTTATAAGGCGTTACTTGTGCTAAAACCGAACCACCAATTGACCATTCGCCAGCAAATGCAGCTGGCGTGCTTAATCCTGCAATAACGGCCAAAGAAATGATAATCTTCTTATTACTCACGATGATTTTCCATATTGTCATTAATCATTAATAAAGTAGCAACCAAAAACCTATTTCAGTCACAATTAACTAAAACTGGCATTATTTTACCTATAATTATTTTATTTTTGCATTAAATGTGTAGCAATCAGTGCTTGCCCTAATGCAATACCGCCATCACCTGCAGGTAACATCATAGGTGTTAATACTTTTTTATTGTTTAGTTTTTTCTTAAACAGGTGTTTGAGTAGCGTGTTATTTAACACACCACCCGTAAGTACAATGGTATCAATCTGATGTTCATCCGCACATTGCAATGCAATATTGCCTAAACCTTCAGCTAATAGATAATGAAATAGCCATGCTTTTTCATTAACATTCAACGCGACACGTTCCCACTGCGACCAAAAAACAGACAAATCAAGCACATTATTTTTTACAGGCATTAAATGCCCATATTGCTTAGTTATTTCTGTCTGTTTTTCTTTATGACACGCTAATGCTGCTGTTTGTAGATAACAAGCGGCTTCACCTTCCCAACTTATCTCTTTAGGGGCTAATCCTAATGATGCTGAAACCGCATCAAAAAAGCGTCCACAAGAAGAGGCTTTAGGTGAATTTAAACCACGTTCTACTGCCTTACTTAATATCTGCAAATCATTGCTTGGTATCATTTGGGCGATAACACTACCTTGCCAATCTTCATAAAAATTAGCTAAATGTGCGAACCAATTTCGCCAAGGTTGAATAGAAGCAAGATTGCCTCCAGGCATCGCAACAGCAGGAAGTCCACCAATCCGCTCTGAATTTTGATAGTCTACGAGCAAACATTCCCCACCCCATAATGTGCCATCTTGCCCAAAACCTAATCCATCAAGAGCAATACCAATAACAGCACCTTGTTGATGTGTATGACCATGTTCAGCAAGACAGGAAACAATATGTGCATGGTGATGAGAGACTTCAATAACAGGAATATTTTGCTCTAGAGCAAACTGCTTACCCAACTGATGACTGATGTAGTTAGGATGCGCATCTATTGCAATTGCTTTAGGTGTAAAGCGATAAATCTGTTGGAAGAGAGCCAACGATTTTACCAACTGTTGTCGCACGCTTAAATCATCAAGATCCCCTAAATGAGGCCCCATAATGGCTTGATGTTGACGTAATAAGCAAAATACATTTTTGAGATCGCCCCCCATAGCAAGTACTGAGGGTTGCTCCTCAAAATCTTCAGGTAGTGAAATCGCATCTGGAACATAACCACGAGAACGTCTGATCATAACGCTCTGTTTACCCTCAATACGAACTAGCGAGTCATCCGCCCTTTGTATGATTTCTCTATTATGCATTAAGAATAAATCTGCAATATCTTTCAATTGCATTAAGGCATCTTCGTTACTTAATGCTGGTGTATGACCTGATGCATTTCCTGATGTCATAACAAGAGGAATATTCGCGCCACGCGCTAATAGATGTTGCAGTGGATTGGCAGGTAACATCACACCGATTTCAGTTAGTCCCGGCGCAATAAGCTCCGCAAGTTTAGGTGTAGCGGTTTTAGGAACTAATACAATTGGGGCAGCAGTGCTTTGCAATGTTTGGATAGCGGTTGGAAGAAAATCAGGATCTTGCTTTTCTGCTTTAATTTGATCAATTCCTGTGATCATCACAGCTAATGGCTTCGCGGGTCGGTACTTGCGTTCGCGTAATAATGCAACACTCTCATTATTACGTGCATCACACACTAAATGAAAACCACCAATACCTTTGACTGCAACAATTTTTCCAGCAAGTAACGCTTCACAAACTTGGGCTAATGCAAGCTCTTTTGTTGCTAACTCTTTACCCTGATTATCTGTAAGCCAAATATGAGGCCCACATACAGGACATGCATTAGGCTGAGCGTGAAACCGTCTATCTGCGGGATCTTCATATTCATGTTTACATTCAGGGCAGAATGGAAATTCAGACATTGAAGTAAAAGGCCTGTCATAAGGCATTTTTTTTATGATAGTAAAACGAGGGCCACAATGTGTGCAGTTAATAAAAGGATAATGATAACGACGATTTTGTGGATCAAACAGTTCATCAATACAAGCTTGGCAAGTCGTTGCATCAGGAACAACTTGTGTATCCATTTCGCCACCACCACTTTTTACAATAATAAAATCAGTAGGTTGCTGTTCCCATTGATAGGGTGATTCTTCTATACGTTCAATACGTGCTAATGGTGGGCATTCTGCTTTTAATGCTTCTATAAAGAGTGTATTTTTAGGTGAAGGCGTTAAATGTACCAATACCCCCAAACTATCATTGCTCACTTGCCCTAATAAACCAAAACGATGGGCTAATTGCCAAACAAATGGGCGAAACCCAACGCCTTGAACCTTTCCTTTCACACGCAATGTAATGCCGTTACTCATAGGATCACCAAATCAAAATAAATTTAATCTTATTCTAGTTTAGTGATTATCAACAACTTTCATTTAGATCAGAAAAAGTGGAATTAGGTAAATTTATCATCACTTCGACAGTAACTCTTGGTGCTATTGCACACAGTAATTCGTAACCAATAGTGCCGCATGCCATTGCAACATCATCAACAGGAAGTTCTTTTCCCCATAATTCAACTGGACTACCATAATTGACATCAGGAAAATCCGTAACATCAATGGTTAGCATATCCATAGAAATACGCCCTACCAATTGTGTTTTATGCCCATTAACAATAACAGGTGTACCGTCTGGTGCATGTCTTGGATAACCATCAGCATAACCACAGGCAACAACACCGATCCGCATATCACGTTCAGCGGTATATCGGCTACCATAACCTATCTGTTCACCTTTTTTTACTTGTTGAATGGCTAATATTTCACTATTAAATGTCATTACGGGTTCTAAATCGAAATCAGCAATATCTTGCCAAACACCTGAAGGCGAAACACCGTATAAAATAATGCCTGGGCGTACCCAGTCTTGATAAGTTTCAGGATCAAATAGCGTTGCGGCTGAATTTGCCAAACATCGAGGTAATTCATTTACCATTGCCTGATTAATGGCAGCCTTTTGTGCACTCATGTTTAATCCAGTATCTGCATTGGCAAAATGCGACATTTGGATAATAGACCCAATGTTATTGATACTTTTCGCACGATCAATCGCGTGCTGATAAGCGTCAGGACGATAACCTAAACGGTTCATTCCACTATTAAGCTTAAGATAGATATTGATAGGTCTTTCTAACTGTGCTTTTTCTATGGCGTCAAATTGCCAATCTGAATGCACCGCAGTAGTTAGTGAATAGCGTTCAAGTAAATAGACATCTTCTGTTTTAAAAAAACCTTCAAGTAAAAGGATGGGACCAACCCATCCTTGCTCTCTTAACATGATAGCTTTGTCTAACTCAATTAATGCAAAACCATCAGTATGACTTAATGCCGGCCAAACACAGGATAATCCATGTCCATAAGCATCTGCTTTTACAACAGACCACACTTTGCTGCCTCTGACTCTCTCTTTAATAACAGACAGATTATGGCTTAATGCATCGAGGTTAATGGTTACTTTTGTGGGTCTGGACATGTTTTTTCCTCAATTAATAAGCTGCATCAAGTTTTTGCCCCGGTAAGAGCAATTTAGTATTAAAGCCATCGATATACCGAAACACAGATAAATCATCAGCGGCAATAGCCGGTTTATTCCCTGAAATTAAATCAGCCAATAATTGTCCAGAGCCACATGCCATTGTCCAACCTAATGTGCCGTGCCCTGTATTCAATGATAAATTACGATAAGCTGTAGGCCCTACAATAGGTGTACCATCAGGTGTCATAGGTCTTAAACCCGTCCAAAAAGTGGCTTTTTCAATATCACCACCCCCTTGATAGAGATCTTGTACAACCATTTTTAATGTTTCACAGCGTGATTTTAAAATATCCAGATTAAAACCAACGACTTCTGCCATTCCACCGACACGAATTCGCTCATCAAAACGAGTTACCGCAATTTTATAAGTTTCATCTAAAATAGTGGATGTTGGTGCTCTTGAAACATCAATAATCGGCATCGTAAGTGAATAACCTTTAAGAGGATAAACTGGTATGGCGACTTTGTTTTTCAAAAATGCTGTTGAATAAGAACCCATGGCAACAACATAGTGATCTGCTGTTAATAATCCATCATGACATTGAACGCCCGCTACTTTATCACCATCAAATAACAAATGTTTGATTTCTTTGTTAAACAAGAACGTAACACCTGCATCTTCTGCCATTTTAGCGAGTCTTTTCGTGAAAGTTTGGCAATCACCCGTTTCATCATTTGGTAAACGTAAACCACCTGTCAATTTGTGACTAACATGCGCAAGTGCTGGTTCTGCTAATTTAAGCTGATCCGCAGTTAACAATTCATAAGCAACGCCCTCTTGCTTTAATACAGCAATATCATTGGCTGCATTATCAAATTGCTTTTGATCACGGAAAAGTTGCAGAGTACCGCCTTGACGCCCTTCGTATTCAATACCTGTATCTTGGCGTAACTGACGAATGCAATCACGGCTATATTCGGCAATACGTACCATACGACTTTTATTCATGGTGTAATGTGACGCATCACAATTACGTAACATTTGCCACATCCAACGTAATTGGAAAAGTGAGCCATCGGGTTTAATCGCTAATGGTGCGTGCTTTTGGAACATCCATTTAACTGCTTTTAATGGAATTCCCGGCGCTCCCCAAGGCGTCGCATATCCTGGAGATATTTGACCTGCATTACCTGCACTCGTCTCTTCTGCTGCACTATTTTGTCTATCAACAACAATGACTTCATGACCTTGTTGTACAAGATACCACGCACTCGTTACACCAATAACGCCGCCACCTAAGATGATTACTTTCATGGCAAGACTCCAATAATTTACATTGATATAACATAAGAATAATATTCCATACACAAAAAGCCAATATAGAATAATCATCTAGGCTAATAAAAAGACAGATTTTAGAGTTAAGTCACATTTGATTGTTATTTGACAAGTAATTCTCAAAAAAAATATTAAATTAATCTATAAAATCAATGTGATACAATTTTACCTATAAATTATAAAAATATTGATTAGTAAATTATTTTAAATTAAAGAAACTTTAAGGTGTAGAGAAAGGAAATTGGAGATTTATTAAAATCCAAAAATTAATATATTTTTAGATGATAATTCTTAGATTAACTCATTTTAGTTGCTCTTTTTACTAAAAATAACCTATTTAAAGCATTGCCTAAAAAATGGCACGTTGAGCTTTTAAAGGCATAAAAAAACCAGTATCAAAATTATATGAATACTGGTTTTTCTATTGTAATAAAGCAGCAAACCTAATTAGCGTTTTACTTCTTCTAGGTCACTTGGTAATGGTGACTGCAAACTTTGCCAGATAACACCACTGTCTTTACCATATTGGCGGACACATTCCATGACATGCTCAACATCTTTTTGCTCACATAATGCAGCCAATCTTTTATAAAATGCTAACGCGAGTTCTTTGGCTTGAATATTTGAGAAATAATAACGGCCTACGCGCGTATAAAGCCCTTTTAAGCCGTTTAAGATAAGGCCATAAATTGGATTACCTGATGCAAACGCCAATCCACGGAAAATGTTGTAATCCAGTTCACTAAACTCATCAGCGCTATTTTCAGTGGTGAGCTCATGGTTTAAAGTTTCAATACATTTTTCAGGACTATTTCTAAATGCTGTACGTATAAAAATAGCTGAGATATTGGTTCTAACAGCCAATAAGTTATCTATTAACTGTGGTACTCGATCATGATCGAGACGAGCTACTGTTTCAAGGATATTAAGGCCTGATGTTTCCCAGAAATTGTTTACCTTCGTTGGCTTTCCGTGTTGAATAGTTAACCAACCATCGCGAGCAAGACGTTGTAGCACTTCTCTTAATGTGGTTCTTGTAACACCGATTAATTCAGAGAGCTCACGTTCCGCTGGAAGAATAGATCCAGGGGGAAAACGATTATTCCAGATACTTTCAACAATATACTCTTCCGCAAAACCTGCGGGGCTTTGAGCCTTAATAACCATATTTTTATTTCTTCCGAAGCGATTTTTCTGCTAATAATGGAAAAGATAATATCAGAATGCGTAATTTTGATATAGCTCAACCATCATTAAATAGTGAATGGCATCATAAAACGTGATGTGGTTTTATCAATTTATTATTACTAACGCGCTTAATTTCACAGCGATTAGCGCGTACTATGGTTAAATTGCGCATCATTGCGCTTAAAATCTCTATTTGGAGGATGAGAAACCTAATGGATATGAGTATAAGACAAGCACTACTAAAGAACTTTATGGGAAATTCCCCAGATTGGTATAAGCTTGCTATTCTTACTTTTTTAATTATCAACCCACTGATTTTTTTCTTTATTGACCCTTTTGTCGCCGGTTGGCTATTAGTTGTAGAATTTATTTTTACACTAGCTATGGCGCTAAAGTGTTACCCGTTACAACCCGGAGGATTACTTGCTATCGAGGCCGTCATCATTGGTATGACTAGCCCAAAACAGATTGGTCATGAAATTGCCAACAACCTTGAAGTGATTTTGCTTCTTGTCTTTATGGTTGCGGGTATCTATTTTATGAAGCAATTATTACTGTTTGCTTTTACCAAACTGCTGTTATCCATTCGCTCTAAACGAATGTTATCTATTGCCTTTTGCTTCGCAAGTGCATTTTTATCTGCCTTTTTAGATGCTTTGACCGTTATCGCGGTTGTAATCAGTGTCTCTCTCGGTTTCTACTCTATTTATCATAATTTTGCTTCTAATCAATCAGGTGCAGAATTAAGTAATGATGGATTTATTGATACCGCAGAAAAAAAACAAACTTTAGAACAATTCCGTGCTTTTTTACGTAGCTTAATGATGCATGCTGGTGTTGGTACTGCATTAGGTGGCGTAATGACCATGGTTGGTGAACCACAAAACCTTATTATTGCAAAACATTTAGAGTGGGATTTTGTGACCTTCTTTATCAGAATGTCACCTGTCACTATTCCTGTTCTCTTTGCAGGTCTTGCAGTGTGCTACTTTGTAGAACGCTTTAAGCTCTTTGGTTATGGTGCTGAATTACCTGATTTAGTTCGTAAAGTTCTAACTGAATACGACAAGAAAAACAGTGAAAAACGCACTTCTCAAGAAAAAGCACAACTGATGATCCAAGCATTAATTGGTATTTGGTTGATTGTTGCTTTAGCGCTCCATTTAGCAGAAGTCGGTATTATCGGTTTATCTGTTATTATTCTTGCCACTGCATTTTGTGGGATCACCGAAGAACATGCTCTTGGTAAAGCATTTGAAGAAGCCTTGCCTTTCACTGCGTTATTGACCGTTTTCTTCTCTATTGTTGCTGTTATTATTGATCAACAATTATTTGGCCCTATTATTCAGTTTGTTCTTCAAGCTTCAGAATCCTCACAGCTGTCTCTTTTTTACCTCTTTAATGGTCTACTATCTGCTATTTCAGACAACGTGTTTGTGGGTACGGTTTATATCAGTGAAGCTTTAACAGCATTGCAAGATGGATTAATTAGCCAATCACAATATGAGCATATTGGTGTTGCTATTAATACAGGTACAAACTTACCTTCTGTTGCGACTCCAAATGGTCAAGCCGCATTCCTGTTCTTATTAACATCAGCATTATCACCACTCATCCGTTTATCATATGGTCGTATGGTGATAATGGCACTACCATATACAATTGTAATGACATTGCTTGGTTTACTGGCTGTTGAATTTTGGCTTGTTCCTACAACACACTGGTTTTATGAAATTGGTTTAATTGCTATTCCATAACAATAGATCCACAGATACACCACATAAATAGGACTTTTATTTGATAAAAGTCCTATTTTCTTCATTAAAATAAGCTTGAATGTAAATATTTGTGAAATAACAGGTTTTAACTTTTTTTGCGCTTGATTTTTGGGCAGAATAGACACTTATTTTATTTAATATTTAAATGGATATTATTATGCTGACTTCTCTTCGTCACTGGTCACAAAGCCGTTTTTCATGGCTGTTGCTTGCATTAACAGCAATCGGTCTTGAAGGTGCTGCATTGTATTTTCAGTACGGAATGGAATTAATGCCTTGTGTAATGTGCGTCTATCAACGTATCGCGGTCTTAGGGATCTTAGTTGCTGCATTGATTGGGGCAACTGCACCTAAAATGGCACTTATGCGTATGGCGGGTAGTTTTTTATGGATTTATTCTGCATACCGAGGCATTGAACTCTCTTGGGAACATACACAACTTATTCTCAATCCATCACCTTTTGCGACCTGTGACTTTTTTGTCACTTTACCTTCTTGGTTTGCCCTGCAAGATTGGTTCCCTTCTGTATTCCAAGCAACCGGTGATTGCTCTGTCAGCCAATGGCAATTCTTAACTTTAGAAATGCCACAATGGATGCTTATTATTTTCTCTGCTTATTTTGTTGTAGGTTTATTAGTATTAATGAGCCAAATAACAAGTTCTTTTAAGACAAAAGAATAAAAAAAGAAAATAGCCTTTAGCGATAAACTAAAGGCTATTTTTATAATAGAGAAATGGTGATAAACATTCAACCCAAAATAAGCTTTAACCTGGAATACAAGCCCCTTCAATTAAAGCTTGTTCACTACAACGCTTACCATTAGCAAACTGACACACAGGTGTCTGACCGCCATGTAATTCATAGTTTAAAGAAGGCACGCCACCTGAAAAGACACAAGTTGCCTTGGCTGATTCTTCTAAGGGAATATCAAGGCTGGTTGTCGGTATTGTTCGACTTTTACTAACCGTTTGTGTAGATGAATATTGTGTCTGCGCTGAATTACTGCATCCTGCAATAAAAGCAAAGCTAGTTAACATAATAAGATAACAAGTTGTTTTAAATTTCTTTTGCATCAAAGACACCCTAATTTCTTCCAGTTATTCCTATCAGTGTGAAGCACTTTTTGAAAGTAGATTTATAACTAAAACACCAGCAATAATTAAAGTCATACCAACAATGGCAGGTAAATCGAGTTTTTGTTGATAAAGAAATACCGCTGCAACAGAAACTAAAACTATCCCTAATCCACTCCATATTGCATAAGCAATACCTAATGGCATAACCCTTACCACTTGAGAAAGTGCCCAAAAAGAAAGACAGTAACCAATGACGACCACAATAGATGGATATAGTCGGCTAAAACCATCAGAAGCTTTCAGCATTGTAGTCGCAATGACTTCAGATATAATTGCCAACATTAGGTAAGTTAATCCATTCATTTTTTCGCCTTAATCCTATACAAAGTCAATTTTGTGAATTCTATCACAAGCAAGAACAAGGATATTCATCTACAAAAAATAAAAAAGGCACTCTTCCTATTGAATAAGTGCCTTTATATCGTGGAAATACTTGTTTAGTGTTGATGGAGTTGATTCTTTTGACGAGGTTTCCCGCCCATAGAAACACGATAGCGATTAAAGATAAAACCACACCAACCCACAGCAATAACACTCAATATTGTTCCTGCATAGCCAAGATTTGTCATACCGGCATGTAAAATAACTTGATTACCAATTAATGCTCCTGCACCAATACCGATATTAAAAATACCGGAATAAATAGACATAGCGATATCTGTTGCATCAGGCGCTAAATCAATCACTTTGACTTGCATTCCAAGGCAAATACACATAAAGCCAATGCCCCAAAATATAATCAGTGCAATAAATGACATTAAACTTTGGCTACTCATCATTAATAAGCTTAAACAGAATGTCAGCAAAATTAAGGCAAAGAATAAGAACGATGTTGGCATTTTGGTACTATAACGACTAAATAAAACACTTCCCACAATGCCTGCACCACCAAAAATAAGTAAAACCAAGGTGGCAAAGTTTTGATCTAAATTTGCAATATCAACGACAAAAGGCTCTATATAACTATACGCTGTAAAGTGTGCAGTAACCGCTATTACCGTTAGCAGAAAAATACCCATTAATGGGCCACGTTTTAATAACATGGGCACACTTTTTAGTGATCCTGAATGCTCACTCGGTAATAAAGGTAAATAACGCATTAACGCAAACATGGTAATTAAAGCTAAAACGCCAATTCCCATAAATGTTGCACGCCATCCTAACCACTGCCCAACAACACGACCTAAAGGCAGACCAAGTACAGTTGCCAATGCAGTTCCTGTCGCTAATAAACCTAATGCCTGAGCTCGTTTACCAGCAGGTGCCACTCTAATTGCCAGTGATGCGGTAATAGACCAAAATACGGCATGAGAAAACGCGACACCGATACGCCCTGCTATCAGTGATTTAAAATCCCATGCTACGCCAGATAAAATATGACTTAAAATAAAGAGCATAAATAAAATAATAAGCAACTTACGTCGCTCTACTTTACTTGTCATTATCATTAAAGGCAGAGACATTAAAGCAACAACCCAAGCATATATCGTGATCATTAAACCTGTTTGAGCTGGGATCATTCCAAAGCTTTCAGAAATATCACTTAACAGTGCAACAGGAACAAATTCTGTTGTATTAAAAACGAAAGCTGCGAATGATAATATTATTACCCTGATCCACGCTGTTTGCCGGCTAACTTCATTTACGTTTGATGCTGCGATATTCATAATTAATTGATATTTTCTTAAATTATATTGATATTTATGCCATGCTTTTTATAGAAGCTTTTGTCTGATTTGCTTTTCTTACTTGCGCTAAAATTGATTTATTAGATTGAAAATAAAAAAATAGTATAAAGATAAAAACACATTTCATTAGAAACAAAAAATAAACCAAATTATCACTAAATCTTGTTGCTAAAGCGAATCAGCTAGCAATTTTAGCATATTCATATCGCGACTTTAAATCCCTTTGGCAACTTCTTTTTAACGTTAACATAATCTTTTAATAGTAAGTTTGTAGATATAAATGCCCTATTGTTACTTTATGTTGAAGAATAGAAATATACTCTTTTCAAGAAAAATATATCGCATATTCATTGAATTAAGTTAAGAGATATTAATTTAATAACCGAAAATAATCTTACTGTTGGGCAAAAGATAAATAAAAATAGAAAGGATATTAAGATCACTGACTCAAGTCATTAATAACTTGAAGAGCTTGCTCACAAGCAATGTTTTTCGTGGGTGATGTCGAGCAATCAAAAGCATTTTTGATAGTCGAAATTTGTTCTTTTGCTGGTCGCGGTAGCGTTAAATTTCCATTAGAAAGTGCTTTTTCAACATCATTTAGCTTCTCAGCTAGCTGCTGACAACTTCCATTATTATCTTTAGATTGATAAATAGCCATAAGCGTATCGCGTTTTGCTTCTACAGTAGAAAGGGTTTCACGTACTGTTGATGAAGAATTTTCAATCACTTCGCGGCTTTCACTCCAAAACTCAGCTGTATTTTCTTTAATGACAGACACAATTAGAATAGCGACAAGTATAGCTAGCATAATAGTCAGCGATAATATCCCTCCTGCAATAATAAGTATCTGTTTCATATTAAACTCCATATATACATCATATCTGTTTTAATATTTATTTTTTAATGCTTATTTTTAATATATATAGTTAAAATAAATCTGGTTCAATATGGATTACGATTCTTTTTATTTTTTACATTTTATTACGGAGGTATACAGTTCTATTTACTCTAATTAATAAAAAAGTAAGCACCTAGTTTTACTTAGGTGCCATTAAATGATATATAAGATTTTCTTGATAAAATCATTTTTTAGAGCAACATGCTATATAATTTAAAACATGTCTATTTTCTCTAAAAAAACGAAACATTGATAAAAAGCGTGGTCTATTTTGCTTATTTACTAATCCATTTTTAATTATCTTAGCGGTTCTAAATAAACCTTCATCACGAATTAAACCAATAGGTGACATTAAACTCATGTCGCCAGATTTTATTTTCACTTCTGAAAAACCAATATTAATAAATAAGTCATGCCACTCTTGCTTAAACATTGGTGCTACATTTGATTTCACTACACCGATTAATTTATCTCTATTAACATCATCATTTTTCTTCATAATATCATGCGTTAATAATAAACCACCGGGTTTTAAAACACGGTAATACTCTTTTACTAACTTTGTTTTGGCTTTATCCGCATACATTGTCAACATTGCTTCATTTATAACAATATCAAACGTATTATCAGGGAAAGGCAAAGATAACGCATTGGCTTTTGTTAATTGAATCAAATGTGATAATTGTGCGTTATTAACATTATTTTGTGCGTGAGCCAAAGCATTATCATCCATATCGACAGCAATAATATGGCAACCATATTTCTTAGCAATTTCAATTGAAGTTGTCGCCATATTACAAGCAATCTCAAGAACATGGCTTGATGATGTAAAATGCGCGTTATTAATTAACCAATCAGATGCCTCTACACCGCCAGGCCTTAAACGTGTTTTCCCTAAACTTGCTAAAAAGGTATGCCCTGCTTTTGAGTGTTCTTGAGACATAGACTGCGTTGTAGTTTGATTATTCATATAGCCCCACAAAGTTGCATTAATAATACAACTTTATAATAAAATACATTTAATGGGAATAATTATCATTATTTTTCTACTTTTTATAAAGGAATTCCGAGTGTATAAAGAGATATAAAATTGAATTTAGGCATATAACCAATTGAAATAAAATGAGTTAAAAAGGCTATTTTGTAATTACGTCATTAAAGGTAAAGAACATTAAACTTTGAATAACAACATTGACCTTCCCCCAGGGGGAATCTTTAGAGTGATAACAATTTCACGATAAATCAAAGGAAACTGTTATGAAAAAGATTTTACCTACTGCTGTTATTTTAATGAGTGCTATCTCTTTTGGTGCAATGGCAAACAATGCACATATGAACATGAATATGGATACACCTCATAACAATTCGCCAATGCAAAAAGAACTCAATGATTCCATGAATAAGATGCATGCCGATATGGCAAAAGGGATGAACACCGATAATGCAGATGTCGCTTTTGCTGATGGTATGATTGCCCACCATTTAGGCGCTATTGATATGGCTAAGATTGAGTTAAAATACGGTACTGATCCTGAAATGCGTAAACTAGCTCAAGCTATTATTGATGCACAAGGCCCTGAAATAGAACAAATGCAAAAATGGTTAGAAAAAAATAAAACCAATAAATAATAAATTTATAAGGCTGTGATTTATTAGGCACAGCCTATCTCATTTTTGATGTTTACTTTTCAAACTTCTTATTAAATATAAGTCAAATAATTTTCTAATATTCATCTCATACATTATAATTTTGCGACTGCTATAATATTATTAATCGCTTTATCCCGTATGGAGTCCATATGAATACATTAGAAAACATGGCGTTATTAACTCAAAAACTAGCCATGCAGATTGAAAAATGGACACATGATACTAATCAATTTGAAACTCAAATTCCGGGGTTAACGTTGACACACTGGACTTCTCCTACACCAATTACCAGCCATACTCACAAATCAGGAATATGTTTAATTGCCCAAGGTGAAAAGAGAGTGATATTAGGAGAAGAAAGTTTTATTTACGATGCCAACCATTTTTTAATTTCTTCAATAGAACTCCCCGTTATGGCAAATATTATGAAAGCCAGCAACGAAAAACCGTTTTTAGGGCTAGTTATGGAGTTAGATCTGCAAGAAATATCACAACTCATCGTTGATAGTGAATTAACATTTAACTCAGATTCAAATGCTCAAAAAGGAATTGCTGTTGGTAAATTATCGGAGCCATTAGTCAATGCTTTTATTCGTTTACTCACTCTTCTTGATGAGCCGGATAGTATTAAAATTCTTGCCCCAGGTATAAAGCGTGAAATTTTTTATCGTCTCCTTATTACAGAGCAAGGTGAGCGATTGAATCAAATCGTCACCGCAGGTAGTCATAGTCATCAAATAGCTAAAGCGATTGATTGGTTAAAAAGTAATTATATAAAACCATTGAACATCAATGAATTGGCCTCATGTTCAGGAATGAGCAAATCTGCTTTTTATACTCATTTTAAAACAATGACATCAATGACTCCGCTTCAATTCCAAAAAAAATTACGACTCAGTGAAGCCCGTCGATTAATGTTAACTGAAAATTTAGGTGCAATGACAACCACTTTCAGAGTTGGTTATGAAAGCCCTTCTCAATTTAGTCGTGAATATAGCCGATTATTCGGAGCTCCACCGGCAACAGATATTAAGATGCTTAAAGAAACGGATCATATTTAACCGTTATAAACGCTCTTATTCTCTCTCAAAGCTAATTTATATTATTCACAATCATCGTTTTAGTTTTTTGGAAAAATAGGCAAGAGACTAAGAAGATCAGACATTCATTTCTAAATACGAAAGCGATAGCATTCTCCTCAACAATTAATCTGTTTCTATCTTATTTGAAGTTAAAAAACACAATAAACTTCAATTAGATAGTCTTTAATCTGGCAATAGGATATCAAAATGCAACTCGATTTCTCTTACTATAATCCAACCACCATTCATTTTGGTAAGAACTCTCTTGCTAAATTAAATGATGAATTAGCACATTATGGCGAAACAGTTATGCTGATGTATGGTCGTAACGCGATTAAATCAAATGGACTCTATGATAAAGTTATAGCAATACTTCGTCATGCCGGTAAAAACATTGTTGAATTATCAGGCGTTATGCCAAACCCAACTTATAAAAAAATGATGGAAGGTGTTCAATTAGTTCGCGAACACAATGTCAGTTTAATATTAGCAGTCGGTGGTGGCTCTGTTATTGATTGTGCGAAAGGTATTTCCATTTCAGCTTATTGTGAAAATGAAGATCCTTTTCAAAAATACTGGGTTGAATACCAAGATGTGACAAATAAAATCGTTCCTGTCGCATCAATCCTTACCATGGTAGGTACTGGCTCTGAAATGAATGGGGGTTCAGTTATTACCCATGAAGAGACTAAATATAAAATTGGACGTGCATTTCCTGCAAATGTATTCCCTAAGTTTTCGATTTTAAACCCAGAATATACTTTTTCTGTTTCTCAATATCAGATGGTAAGTGGTGTTTTTGACACTATGTCACATTTGATGGAGCAATATTTTTCTGATCAAGGTGCAAATACAACTGATTATTTAATTGAAAGTTTATTAAAATCTTCGATTGATAATTTACGTATCGCACTAAAAAACCCATCAGATTACGAAGCAAGAAGTAATCTTATGTGGAATGCAACACTGGCATTAAATACCCTCACAGGATTATCAAAGACACAAGATTGGCAAGTTCATATGATTGAACACCAATTAGGGGCTTATACAGACTGTGCACATGGAATGGGACTTGCAGCGATTTCTCTACCTTATTATCGTTTTATCTATAAGTTTGGTATTGAGAAATTTGTACGATTTGCAACTCAGGTATGGGGAATTTCCGCAGAAGGAAAAACACCAGATCAAATTGCCCTTGAAGGTATTGATGCACTAGAACGCTTCACAAAAGAGTGTGGCATTATTACATCATTAGAAGCTTTAGGTGCAACAAAAGAGATGCTTCCTGAGATTGCCCAATCAACCACAATTATTGGTAGAGGCTATAAAAAGCTAACCACTAAAGATGTGCTCGATATTTTGGAAGCGTGTTTTTAATTACCCGCCAATAGCATTATTGACATAGTTTTAGTCAATAAAGATAAATTTCATATTAAATATATAATAAATACGATGATTATCTAAAAAATAGTCATCGTATTATCAATAGTACAGCATTTGAGCTTATCCTCTTCTCATTTCCTATCTAAAAAGCAGATTAATTCTCTGATAAGATGCCTCTACATATCGAATCGTTTATAATCATCAATATACAATATGATTACTGCTGAAGTCATACTTATCAGCAATGAATTTCTCTCATTCGAATATACATAAATCTAATTATGCCTAAAATATTAATAATACAAAGAGATAACATTGGTGATTTAATACTTACAACACCATTAATTGACTCTCTTGCCCATGAATATAATACAAAAATAGATCTGCTCGTAAACTCTTACAATCAAGCCATTCTAGAAGGTAACCCTTCTGTCGGAAATGTACATATTTACAGTAAGCTACATCATAAAAAATCAGGACAATCATCCTTAAAACTTATTCTGAGTCGCTTGAAAATCATTTTTGATATGCGTCGTCAGCATTATGATGTTGCAATTGTGGCTCGTGATCATTGGGCTAAAAGAGCATTACAATGGGCAAAATTATCAGGTGCTAAGCGTATTATCGCTATTGGCGATGATGTACCTTCAGCAGTGACAGATCCAATTCCAACACCGTCAAACAAAGGTCATATCGCTGAATTGTTCTGTCAACTAGCCCATCCTCTTGGAATAGAGAAAAAAGCTGGCCCTTTAAAATTGTATGTCAAAGATGAAGAGATCTCTGCAATTCGTCAACGCATTAACATAACTG
Organism: Proteus columbae; assembly: GCF_002777965.1. Lineage (GTDB taxonomy): Bacteria > Pseudomonadota > Gammaproteobacteria > Enterobacterales > Enterobacteriaceae > Proteus > Proteus columbae. The sequence goes on from NZ_NGVR01000032.1 coordinate 147,000, forward strand.
AAAATATTCCCGTTTACGGCTTACAAATCAGTTCACGTAAACCACAACAACGTTGGCAAGCAGAAAAATTTATCGCGTTAGCACACCAATTAGCACAACGCGAAAAATGCCACATTCTTCTCTTTTGGTCGCCAGGAAGTAACGATAATAAGCAACACCCCGGTGATGATGAAAAAGCACAGTTTATCCTTGAACAGTGCAAAGATATCCCTATTACGCCAGTACCTACACAAAATCTTAGAGAATTAATGGCTGGTATGTCTTTATGTGATCAGATGCTAACCAGCGATGGTGGTGCATTACATATTTCAGTAGGTGTTGGTGTGCCAACAGTAGCGATGTTTGGTAATAGTGATGCTGATTTTTGGGGACCATGGCATATTGCCAGTGAAGTACTGAAAGCGCCTGAAGATAATGTAGGGCTTCTTACGGTAGACGATGTATTGACTCGTTTTATTACACTAAGAGATCGAGTTCTTGCTTTAGATGCAAAGAGTTAATCACCGATTACTAATACAAAACAATATTAAATATAAATCACCCTATTGCTACAACTGATAAGGTGATTTTTTATTCTACACCCCATCGAGTTAATAAAATTATATTAATTAACAATAAGATAATACATTCAATTTGATTTTTAATTTTTTACGATCAAAAAAAACGGGCCTTATTAAAGGTCCGCTTTTTTATATGGTGCCCAGGGCGGGACTTGAACCCGCACAGCCTTACAGCCGAGGGATTTTAAATCCCTTGTGTCTACCGATTTCACCACCTGGGCTAAATTGTATTTACTTGTTACATTTACTACTTGTTTATCAAACAAGATAGATAACAAATAAATTTAAAACATTTACTTCTAAAACAGCTAACTTTAGTTTTTTGCTTTTCTTTCACTAACTTGTTGCTAGGGGAAGAAAAAACGGACCTAAGTTAAGGTCCGCTCTTTATATGGTGCCCAGGGCGGGACTTGAACCCGCACAGCCTTACAGCCGAGGGATTTTAAATCCCTTGTGTCTACCGATTTCACCACCTGGGCTAAATTGTATTTACTTGTTACATTTACTACTTGTTTATCAAACAAGATAGATAACAAATAAATTTAAAACATTTACTTCTAAAACAGCTAACTTTAGTTTTTTGCTTTTCTTTCACTAACTTGTTGCTAGGGGAAGAAAAAACGGACCTAAGTTAAGGTCCGCTCTTTATATGGTGCCCAGGGCGGGACTTGAACCCGCACAGCCTTACAGCCGAGGGATTTTAAATCCCTTGTGTCTACCGATTTCACCACCTGGGCTAAATTGTATTTACTTGTTACATTTACTACTTGTTTATCAAACAAGATAGATAACAAATAAATTTAAAACATTTACTTCTAAAACAGCTAACTTTAGTTTTTTGCTTTTCTTTCACTAACTTGTTGCTAGGGGAAGAAAAAACGGACCTAAGTTAAGGTCCGCTCTTTATATGGTGCCCAGGGCGGGACTTGAACCCGCACAGCCTTACAGCCGAGGGATTTTAAATCCCTTGTGTCTACCGATTTCACCACCTGGGCTAAATTCTGTGGTGCGCCCGTAAATTCTTACTACTAAGAGAGATACTGGTATGGACGACTTATTGCTTATTACTTATTACTTATTTACTTTCCAATGCCATTTACAATGGACTTTCTTTTTGCACCAAACTCTTTGTTTAAAGAGATGGTGCCCAGGGCGGGACTTGAACCCGCACAGCCTTACAGCCGAGGGATTTTAAATCCCTTGTGTCTACCGATTTCACCACCTGGGCTAAATTCTGTGGTGCGCCCGTAAATTCTTACTACTAAGAGAGATACTGGTATGGACGACTTATTGCTTATTACTTATTACTTATTTACTTTCCAATGCCATTTACAATGGACTTTCTTTTTGCACCAAACTCTTTGTTTAAAGAGATGGTGCCCAGGGCGGGACTTGAACCCGCACAGCCTTACAGCCGAGGGATTTTAAATCCCTTGTGTCTACCGATTTCACCACCTGGGCTAAATTCTGTGGTGCGCCCGTAAATTCTTACTACTAAGAGAGATACTGGTATGGACGACTTATTGCTTATTACTTATTACTTATTTACTTTCCAATGCCATTTACAATGGACTTTCTTTTTGCACCAAACTCTTTGTTTAAAGAGATGGTGCCCAGGGCGGGACTTGAACCCGCACAGCCTTACAGCCGAGGGATTTTAAATCCCTTGTGTCTACCGATTTCACCACCTGGGCTAAATTCTGTGGTGCGCCCGTAAATTCTTACTACTAAGAGAGATACTGGTATGGACGACTTATTGCTTATTACTTATTACTTATTTACTTTCCAATGCCATTTACAATGGACTTTCTTTTTGCACCAAACTCTTTGTTTAAAGAGATGGTGCCCAGGGCGGGACTTGAACCCGCACAGCCTTACAGCCGAGGGATTTTAAATCCCTTGTGTCTACCGATTTCACCACCTGGGCATTAATGGAGGCGCGTCCCGGAATCGAACCGAGGTACACGGATTTGCAATCCGCTGCATGACCACTCTGCCAACGCGCCTCAACTTCTCAATCTCATAAGAGATTGGAGCGGGAAACGAGACTCGAACTCGCGACCCCAACCTTGGCAAGGTTGTGCTCTACCAACTGAGCTATTCCCGCTTTACCGAACTTGCTGATTTACTTATTTATTTCCGTAAACCGTTGTGCCTTTCGATGCGTTGCATTCTACTGATTTCCTGAATCTAGTCAACACTATATTTGCATCTTTTTGACTGTTCGGTGAATTTTCAGTCATTTCGATCAACCTTCGCGCAAATCTGACCACGCGGCACTCAAATATTGAAACATTGACCAGAAAGTCAGCACTGTTGCGATATATAATAAAGCGAACCCAAACCACTCTGCTTCAACAGTAGGACGCCATAATAACACAACAAGCGATCCCATTTGTGCGGTCGTCTTCACTTTTCCTATCCAAGAAACTGCAACACTGTTACGTTTCCCTAATTCAGCCATCCATTCTCTTAGTGAAGAGATAATAATTTCACGAGCAATCATTGTTGCTGCTGGTAAGGTTATCCACCACTCATGATAGTACTCTGTAATTAAAACAAGCGCTGTTGCAACCATTACTTTATCCGCTACTGGGTCAAGAAAAGCGCCGAAGCGGGTTGTTTGTTTCCATCTACGTGCTAAAAAACCATCAAACCAGTCTGTTGCAGCGGCTACCATAAAAATAATAGCGCAGACTAATGGAGCATCTTTAAATGGTAAATAAAATACCAAAACAAAGAATGGGATCAGAGCGACACGAAATAGAGTTAGCCAAGTTGGGATATTTAGTTGCATAGCGTTCTACACGACCTAGAAAAGTGAGAGTTATTAATATGGTGCATCAATACACTTAGTGTTTCAACGCATTAAAAATTTTTTCTGCTAATGAAGTCGAAATTGTGGGAACTTTCGCAATTTCTTCAACACTTGCATCTCGTAAAGCTTGTAGCCCTCCCATATATTTCAACAACATTTGACGACGTTTAGGCCCTACACCTTCAATAGACTCTAGCGAACTGGTATTTTTTACTTTTGCTCTACGTTGGCGGTGCCCTGTTATTGCATAACGATGAGATTCATCACGAATATGTTGGATCAAATGTAACGCCGGAGAATCGGAAGGTAATGCCATTCCTTCACCTTCAGGCACAAAAAACAAAGTTTCAAGCCCTGCTTTACGATCACTCCCTTTTGCAACACCTATTAATTTAGGGTGTGATTTGTCCCAATCAACATTAAGAGCATCAAATACTTCTATTGCCTGTGCTAATTGCCCTTTACCACCATCGATAAAGATAATATCAGGAACCTTACTGTCTTCTAATGATTTACCATAACGTCGAGTGAGCACTTGATTCATCGCCGCATAATCATCACCCGGGGTAATACCACTGATATTATAGCGCCTATATTCAGATTTTAATGGGCCATTCATGTCAAATACTACACATGAAGCCACAGTTTGCTCTCCCATAGTGTGACTAATATCAAAACATTCCATTCGTTTTATCTCTTTCATATCAAGAAGAGACATCAAAGAGGTATAACGTTGTGAAATTGTCGATTGCTCGACTTGTTTTGAAGCTAATGCCGTTGCTGCGTTTGTCCTCGCTAATTTCAAATAGCGCGCCCTATCACCTCGGGGTTTGGTTTGAATTTGAATTTTTCGACCTGCAATTGAAGATATAGATTCAGAAAGAATGGCTTTATCTTCTAAATTAAAATCGAGCAAAATTTCACTTGGTAAAGTACGAATTGCACTGCCTTGTAAATAAAATTGACCAATAAAAGTCTGAACAACTTCATCGATTGAGGTATTTGCAGGGACTTTAGGAAAATAACTCCGACTTCCCAACACTTTACCTTGACGGAAAAAGAGAACATAAACACAAGCAATCGCACCATTAAAAGCAACACTGATCACATCAAGATCATCACCAATATTGGCGACAAATTGTTTTTCAGTCACTTGCCTTACAGCTTGGATTTGATCACGAATGCGGGCTGCCTCTTCAAAACGTAATTCTTGGCTAGCTTCTTCCATACGTTTAACCAATCCGTCAATAACTTGCGTATCATCACCTGAAAGAAAAAGCCGCACATAATTAACTTGTTGGGCATATTCTTCATCAGAAACATAACCTTTTACGCAAGGTGCAAGACAACGGCCAATTTGATATTGCAAACAAGGTCTTGAACGATTGCGATAAACACTGTCTTCGCATTGACGAATAGGAAACAACTTTTGCATTAATGCCAATGTTTCTCTTACTGCAAAGGAGTTAGGAAAAGGTCCAAAATATTCTCCTTTGGCATGTTTTGCGCCACGGTAACTAGCAAGTCTAGGGTGTTTATCACCGCTTAAATAGATATAAGGATAAGATTTATCATCTCGTAACAACACATTATAGCGAGGTTGATAACGCTGAATGTAGCTGTGTTCAAGCAATAAAGCTTCTGTTTCTGTATGGGTGATCGTGACATCAATATTTGCGATGCACTTCACTAAAGCTTCGGTCTTACGGCTATTTACCTGTGTACGAAAATAGCTTGAAAGCCTTTTTTTCAGATCTTTAGCTTTGCCGACATAAATTACTGTGTCTGTCGCATCATACATCCGATACACACCCGGTTTATCTGTGACTCGGCTTAAGAATGCTTTGGCGTCAAATTTGTCTTCCACTTTGTAAATGACTCTCTATCTCGATTAACCCATAACGTATTGCTATATGTGTTAATTCTACATCACCTGAGATTTTAAGTTTACTAAACATTCGGTAACGATAGCTATTTACTGTTTTTGTATTAATATTCAACTCACTTGCGATTTGTGTGATTTTTTTCCCTCTAATGATCATCGACATAATCTGCAATTCACGCTCAGACAAATGATGTAAAGGATTTAATTCTTGCTGTAATTTTGTTAGCGCGATTTTCATCGCTAACTCTTGGCTTATATACCGTTGACCGATACAAACCTGTCGGATAGCTTGTAGAATATTTTCACAAGAAGTATCAGCAACAATAAAACCTTCAATACCCAATTGAAGAAGCGTTATTGATAATATTGAATCTGTTTTTGGTGAAATAACAATGATTTTAATTGATAAAGATGATCGCTTTATTCTTTTTATAGAATCAATTAATGAAACTGAAGGTACTGAGTAAATAATAATAAGATTAACCGAAAATTGTCGGCAATAACGAAATGCATCACTTTCATCATTCACCACCTTTCGGATGTTAATTTTTTTAATCTGACTAAGAAGTGTCTTTATTCCCAAGCTAAATATTTCAACTCGACTTATTATCAATGTATTTATCAATAACTCTTTCCTTTTAAATCACACTATAACAAAGAATATTAAATCAATTCTTCATAAACGTTAATACAAACATCATACTATAATAAAAAAAGAGTATCCCACTCTTCCTTAACAATACATTAATATTTATTTGATAAAATAAAATCATAAAAAAGACTCACATAGAAGAGAGTCTTTAAAAAGATAAAAAACTAATAAATGAAATGTTATTTATTGAACATATTCATAATATCTTGTTCTGTTAGCATTGGTGTTTTTTCTACAAAATTATAATAATGAGGTTTGCTATCTATATAAATTTGCATAGTCAGTTTGCTTTCTTTCGTATCAGGAAATAATCCTGCTGATACATAGTAAGTATGGGCTTCTTTTAGATGATAAAAAAGATGAGAGCCACAATGCTTACAAAACGCTCGTTCTCCCCATAAAGATGAATCATAACGTGTTATATTTTCTTCACCTTCAATCTTCAAATCTGATTTACAATCAATTGAAAAACCAGGCCCACCATTCCAGCGCAAACACATACTGCAATGACAAACGCTAAGTGCAGAGATATCTTGTGTTGTCGATAATTTAACTTTACCGCATAAACATTGACCTTGATGCATTATGGTTCTCCTTTCCATTAAATCATGCATTAGTCATTTAAGATTATATGCATGATTTAATTTTTATAATAAACACAATGTAAGCATAAATATTACTTACACACTTGTATTGTTACTCTGTTTTTTCGGCGGTAGTGGTGAGAAATATCCAATTAATAAAATCAGTATTGCAACACCAATAAAGGCCAATGCTCTGAGCAACCCACTACTTAACGATGTATCAATTAGGAAAAGTTTAGCGATAACTGCAGCCAACAGTACACCACCAATAAACCATTGTGAGCGTAATTTTTTACGTGTCGCCATCACCATAGTCACTAACGCGGTAATTGCCCAAATAATTGCTAATACTGTTTGGATAACTTTGGAGTTAATTATTGCATAACTCGACCAATCAACATCTGTTGCAAAGACTAATCCTCTTAATAGAACACCATTTGCCCACCAGAAAATCATAGCCGGAATAATGTAATTAAATATAGGTAAGCTATTTTTCAATAATGCTTGATATTTAGGTGACTGTTTTATTACTGAAATAAATTTATAGCCAACCCATATTCCAATAATACCCATTAGATCCATCAAATTAAATAATGGAATAAATTTAATTCCACTTTCAGTGCCATCATTAAAGTTTGCAAAGATTAAAGAGAGTGCTAGTAAACCTAAAATAGGTAAAGTGACTACCCAATAAGCATCTTGGTACTTTTTTGTCCAATTAACTTTCATTGCGAGTATATAGCTTATTGCAATAAATAAACTGATAACAAAAATTACACTTGCAAAATGTAAGCTCACATAAAGATACGTAACATCCATTAACCAAATAATTTCAGTAAATAAGAATAGGCCAATAAAGATAAGATGCATACTGTGGATCAATGCTTTATTTATCCTTTGTTTCGGCAATAACGTATTTACCTTAAGCAAGTAAAAACCACTCACAAAAATCGCGATCCAGATAATCACACTTAACCAATTGTCAATTAACGAGCCAGCAAGATAGATGTACACCAACATAATAAGCGCGGACATCGGCCATAATAAAATAGAACAACTAGCCAACTCAGAAAATTGGGTTTTCTTCCCAGCAAAGAACATACCCCAGCAGCTAATAAGAATAAAAGCAAAGGTAATGGATTTTACTTCTGGAGAAAGCCAATGTTCGCCATATTCTTGTAAAAGTAAAACACTATATCCCCAACTTACAGCAGAGATAAATAGTGTTACATATCCAATAGTTCGATTATCAAGATTAGTAAATTGTGCTCGATACCACAGTACTGCGACGGCAAATACAACGATTACTTGTGTTACAAGCATTAGCCAATCGCCCAACGAGATAACAGGCATGTTGAATAATAAAACAAAGGAAACCGCAACTAAAATAGTCCCTGCAATAGCGGGTTTCTTTTGCTGCTGTAAAACAGAAAACGCAAGGATCATCACCCCTTCAATTGCCCATACAATCGATGTCCATTCAGCAGAGAATGCAAATGGTACGGCTAAAGTGGCAAAGGTAACAGATAGCATAAAGAAGGCAATTGCCAGTAATTTTCCCTCTTCACGATAACGCTTAAGTGCAAACCAACTTAGTGCGAAATAAGCTAATCCATAAAGTGATGAAGCAATAGCAACCCCATATGGCCATTCAGAGGCTAATCGATGTTGGAAGATAAAACCAATTAATGGCGTGCCGAATAGCAATGTGGCATCAAAAGGAATATTAAGTTTCAGTTTATTTTTTAATGTTGAAAGTTCCGTTGCAACACCAAAAATCAACCAATTTGCAATTAAAAATAGTTGGCAAGGTAAATAATCGGCATGAGTGTAATTTGGTATTGCCCATATAAAACCAATACCAAAAGTAAAGGCAAAACCAATAAGATTTAATAAACGCCAAACTTGCCAATGGCTGATAATAAGAATGCCAATTGAAAGAATAAGATAATAGCTAAACAATCCAACGTAATTGTTATCACCCGTAGACAGTAAAACAGGTGCTAAATAACCACCAAGTGAAGCTAATACAGCTAAACTAATAGCCCGATGAATAACTGCCAAACTTACACTAACCAAGCAGATAAACACCATAATAGCGAGAGCAATACTAATAGGAATAAAATCATAAATTTTGGTCGCAGCAAAAATAGTAATGTAAAACCCACCAATGCCACCACCTTGTAAAATTAATGCATATATCAGGTTTTTCTTTCGAAGCCACCAGCCAATACCTAATAAGGCCAAGCATCCTGTTCCCGCCATCATTAATCGTGTTGATGCTGAAACAAGTTCATTCTCAATACTGTATTTAAGTAAATAAGACAGACCAAAAAAGAGTAATAACATCCCTATTTTAGCCAACGGATTTCCTGTTACTACCCAATTCCAAATAAGCCCGAAAATTGATTTTTGTTGACGTTTTGGGCGAGGGTTTAAATTAGGTCTATATTGCGATGCAGGTCTATTTACTTGAGGTGTAGCATTTCCTAAATCACCTGTTTCAGATCCCGCAAGGCTTGCATTTGCAACATTAGCTCTATTTTCTACAAGCAGATCTGATGTTGATTTAACAGATGTCTGTTTTGCTTCTTGTTGATAACGATGAGCAAAACGGCTTGTTGCTACCTTAGGTTGATAAGGCTCAGATCCTTTAGGTGTAGGGATCGTTGATATTTCGGGCTGATTAGGTTGTTTGTTTTCAAGGTTAATATTATTAACCATAGAAGATTGAACAACTGGATTTTCTTCTTTAGGAGAAACTTTATTAAATGTCGTTTCTTGTGATGCTTGTGCATGTTGATATACAGGCGCGTCTTTATTCTCCGCCTTATTTTGCACTTGTTCTTTTGTGTTAATAGGTTCAACTGTTTGAGGTTGATAAGTTGAAACTGTTGACTGAGGCTCTCTTTTTATATCACGAGATAAATCCTTAACTTCGCTTTTCTGAGCATCAGGCGCTATCTGAGTATCCACAGCGTTATCTTTATTTAATAACTTAAATAATTTCGCTTGTTGCTCAGTAAGTTTTTCTTCAAGCTGTTTAATTCGATGCAACAATGAGTTGCTATTTGTATAAGCGTGATATTGCCAATACAAAGATACCACGACAAATATAGTAACGATAAGCGTCAAAAAATCATCCATAAACCTAATCCTTTTGCATTAATCATCATATGGTTTTAATCTCTAAACCTTAGTTATACTTTAATTTTCACAGATTTATCTTAGTTTATTCCTAAAAAAACTATTTCGAGAACTCTTGATTTAAACCTAGCACACAATTTCGAAAAAAAGGTATGATCGATAACCTATCTTAATCTTCCATTTATATCGCAAAACACACTCATAATATGAAATTAAATGACGAATTAACTAATGCTATCGCTTCTGTAACAGAAGCCGCAGCTATTGCAGCAATGCCTTGGATTGGAAAACAAAATAAAAATGCAGCAGATGACGCTGCGGTCAGTGCCATGCGTGAACGTTTAAATAACCTGAATATCAATGGTGAAATTGTCATTGGTGAAGGTGAAATAGATGAAGCGCCTATGCTCTATATTGGCGAAAAAGTAGGTAATGGGAAAGGCGATAAAATAGAAATTGCGGTTGACCCAATTGACGGTACTCGTATGGTAGCTACGGGTGAAAATAATTCCTTAGCAATTTTAGCCGCAGGCTTTGAAGGCAGTTTTTTACAAGCTCCCGACATGTATATGGAAAAATTAATTGTTGGTAAGCAAGCTGCTGGTGTGATTGATCTTAACCATTGCCTTGAGTATAACCTTGATGCTATCGCACAAACATTAAATAAATCTATTGAGCAGTTAACTCTCGCTATTTTAGATAAACCGCGTCACCACGATATTATTAACGATCTTCGCGCTAAAGGTATTAATGTTATTACACTACCTGATGGCGATGTTTTAGCCTCTTTATATGCCACAATGCCTAATAACAGTATTGATGTTATGTATGGTATTGGTGGGGCACCTGAAGGCGTAATTAGTGCTGCTATTGCGAAGGCATTAGGCGGTGATATGCAAGCACGTTTAATTACTCGTGATATTGCAAAAGGAAATAATGCAGAAAATAGAGAATATGCCGTTTCTGAAATTGCTCGTTGTCATAAAATGGGTACTGATGTAAATATTAAATTGTCATTAGACACATTAGTACGTAACCAAGATGTTATGTTTGCAGCAACAGCGATTACTAAAGGTGATTTCTTATCTGGTGTTAATCAACAAGCTCAATATCTACAAACACACTCTTTAGTAATTAATGGCTCAACCCATTCATTACGTTATATTGAAAATTACCATTTACGTTAATACTTCAATTTATCTTCATTTCCTTGAGGTATAAAAAAGCGGCACGTTATTAAGGTGCCGCTAAATTTACTCAAGGGGTATATTTATTGTTATTTATTCACTTCAGATTTAAGCCAACAAATTGGCTGGATTCTCAACACATAATTTTTTGATAATAGATTTATCAATGCCACGTTGAGCCAATAATGAAAGGAATACATTAGGAACGAATCCCCAACCATTACCCCCATTTTTCGCCCACATCTGTTTTAAAAATACATCATGGCTTAATACGATTTGGCTACCATAACCTCTTTCAATTAAGGTGGCGACGGCTTCTACGGTATCCATAACGCTTGGTGCCGCTCCTTCTTTAGGGAAAGAGATATCCAAACCAATCATATCAAACTCAAGCCAAACACCGCGATCTAACATTTTACATTGATAATCAATATCTTTACCTGATGGATCAGAGTGTGCCAATGAAATCTTAGCGGGGTTACAACTCATTTCTGTTAATAGAATATCTAAAACTTCATCACCACGACGTTGCCAACCTGGCATATGAATATTCATTGAAGCATGAGGGTTACTATTTTGTGCAATGGCTGCAGCACGTAAGCTATTTTTCTCACCATCTGTAAAGAATGGAGAAACACCAATTTCACCAATCATACCAGCACGAATATCAGTACCATCAATACCTATATTCAATTCATCATCAATGATTTTTGCCATTGCATCAATATCATCAGCCAGTCGTTTTCCTTCAAACTTTTCAATATAAAGTCCTGAAGAAGCGACAACGTTAATACCGGTTATTTCTGCAACTTGTCTTAGTTTTCTAATATCACGCCCAATTGATGAAGAGCCTGTTGCATCAACAATTGTTCTTCCACCTAACTCTTTGAAGTTATTTAATTCAAAAATAACATCTTCGATTGGTTTCTTATCCATATTATCGCAACAACAATATGGATCGTATTTAAGTCCCCACTGAATATCTGCACTAACTTTTTTATCAACTAACACATGCGAGAATTCATAAAAAGGCTCATCAACAACACCTGAGAGATCATTAAAGAGGTGTTCATGAGGCAATGTTAGCCCCATATCTTCTTTTTTCACGGGGCCAGTTACGCTTTGAATATAACCTTTCATTACGATACTCCTACGCTTTTGCTGACTTAGTGGCTCTGAATTCAGGAATTGTTGTTACAATCGCACCCACTAACGCAAATAATGTACCGATGATTGTCACTAAATAAACGGTATTGCCTAATGAAGGTAATAACAAGTCAATTAATACCGAACCTAACAATTGACCCGCTGTTGAAGCAACACCTAACATCAGTAAGCCTAAACCACGTACTAAAATAGCCATTAATGCGATAGACATAAGTCCTAAAGGACCACCTAAATACATCCACCAAGTACCTGGTAATTCAAGAGTGATATGACCTAATGCCATACGAACAATAAGAGCAATCGTTAAAACAGTGAAGCCAACAATAAAGTTCCAAGTGATAGACACCATCATAGAACCTGTCGCTTCTGCAACTTTAGAGTTACCTGCGGGCTGCCAACCAGCTAATAAACCAGCAAGGAAAGGTAAAATTGCTAAATAAATAAATGAGGTTGAGTGCCATTGTGGAGAAACTACAAATAAAGTTGCAACAACAGCTAACACTGCACCTAATACACGATATGAAGTGAAATATTTTTTCTCATCAACACCAACACCAAAGCGGTCACATAATAAACCAGATAATAAGAGTGCTGAAATTAATGCTGTTTGGAATGTTGCAATCCCTAGTGCGCTAGCAGAAGCCCCTTCAGAGAAAACAACCATTGCACCACAAAGACCCGCAAACCAGTTCCATAATGGAATTTTGCGCGTTTTAATTAAACTTGGAATTGAAGCAAATTGCTGGCGATATGTTTTTTTCGACATAATGATAAAAAACATCACCACTAAACCACTGGCAAAAGAGATAACTGCACTGGCGTTACCATCTTTTAAAACATGCCCTAACTGCCCATTCACCGCAGATTGCATTGGTGATAGCATACCTGCTAACACAGTTGCTAACATCAGCAATGGTGTTGATAAATTTTTTGTACTCATAAGATGTTCCTTTTGGATTATTGGCTATGAGTGATTTCTTTTTTTATTTTTCAAGTAATCGGTTTTTTATTAGCGCAGAGCGGCAACTCTGCGCTTTTTTACTTTTTATGACAGTTATTCTTAATTCAAATTAACGGGCGATTTGTTTAAGAATGTTGACCCACATATCAGCATAATGAGGCCATGCTAAAAACTCTTTACTACCCCAGTGAGGAGAACAGTCACTCATAAAGCAGCCTGTTTTTCCTTTTTCAAACTGACCAAATACCAGCAATGGATCTTCGCCAATATTTAATACAGTTTCTGTATTCTCTTTAGCTGAAACTTTGTTATAACCAAGGAACATAGGCCATTCACCAAAGCCTTTTACTGATGCATGCTCAGCATTTACCGCACTTGCAAATACACCTTCAGGCGCTTCTACACGATCGTCACCATCCAGCATTTCAACAGGCAGAACTTCTGCAAGTAATGTATTTTTGTAGTTTGCTTTAGCTTCAATACCCATAAATGACAAGTAACCACCAATCATTAATAAGCCACCGCCATTAACCACAAACTCTTTAATTAACCCTAATGCGTTAGGAATAACTTTCATGTTATAGAAAGTATCGTTTTGCAGAAGGAACGTATTTGCACCAATATCACTAATAACAATGACATCGTATTTAGCCAACGCTTCAGCCGTTTGTGGGAATGCAACCTGAACGGTATGAGCAGGCATATAATCAACTTCAACACCCTTTTCTCTTAAGCAACTTAATAAGAACGTTGAACCTTCTTCATATTTGCTGGAAGTGAAACTGTCGTAGCCTTTAGAGTGGATCATATGAATGTGCCATGACTCACCAATAAATAAGATTTTCATTTTTATTCCTCTTTCAAAAAAGATTATTTATTCAGGGGATTGGGTGACAATCTGTGAATATGTTGTTTGATTGATGCGATGCATGACATTAATATCTTCAGGCATTTCTGAAGCATTACTCGTCTCAACAGCTAATGATGAAAAAGCTGATGCATAGCGTAACGCATAAGAAAACTGCTTTCCTTTTGCCAATGAGGCAGCGAGCGCACCATTAAAAGCATCACCTGCCCCTGCTGTATTTTTTACAACTGCCGGATATGCCGGCGAGTAAATATACTTATATCCGTCATAAGCTAACGAACCTTTACTACCCAGCGTAATAACCACCTTATTTACGCCTTGCTGATAAATAGAAACCGCAGCATTTTTTGCAGATTCTAAATCGAGTACTTCGATTCCAGATAATAAACTTGCTTCCGTTTCATTAGGTGTTAAAACATCTATCATTGGAAGTAATTCATTAACTATTTTGTTATAAGGTGCTGGATTAAGAATAATAGGAATATTATTTTCGTTTCCAATAGCAATAATTTCTTTTAATGCTTCAATATTCGTTTCCAATTGAAGTAAAATTATATCTGCATCAATGATTTTATCTTTCTGTATTTTTACTTCATCAGCAGAAATATCCATATTAGAGCCAGAGTAAATGGAAATAATATTTTCCCCACTCTCCTCCGATACAAAAATAGATGCCGTTCCTGTTTGGTAATTTTCAGTTTGATATATCGTTGATGTTTTTATTCTTGATGATGATATAAAATTAACTGCATAATCACTAAATTGATCAGTACCTATCTTTGTAATAAAATGGACCTGTGCATCAGCATAACTCGCCGCCAATGCTTGGTTACAGCCTTTACCTCCTGGTGAGAAGATAAATTTATTTGATAATAAGGATTCCCCGGCTTCTGGCAATCTAGGAAGATAACTAATCATATCAACATTAAATGAGCCTAGTACACACACCTTATTTATTGCTGTCTTGTTTGCTAAATCGTTTTTATCAATTTGATCATTACATTCTAGAAATTGTATAATCTCTTTCTTAGCTACTTTATCTAATGTCTCAAATTCTATAAAAGCGCCACCATGGCATCTTTTTATAATTCCCTTTTCTGCTAGTGTATTTAAATCTGACCGTATTGTTTCCTTGGTAACATCAAGTTCTTTAGCCAAAACAGAAACTTTTACTGCACCATTACCTTTGATCAGATTAATTATTTTTTTATGACGTTCTGCTTTCATTTAATGTTACCTCTATGGCAACAACTTTAGTTTATTAGTTGTTATGGGATTGTGATTACAATCATATGTTATTTATTAAAAGCAAAAAAAAGCAGAAATACAAAAATAAAAAACAAAAAGAAACAGAAATAAACAATGATAACCGTAAGATTATTTAATAAATAAAATTGAGGGTTATTTCTTTTTTAGAAAGAAATAAATCAACTTATAACGTCATTTTAGTTTATTTAGCATAAATAAATTTAATATTATTTTTTATTTTCATACAGAAGATAATATTAGAAAGTTAAATATAGAAATAAAATTTACTTTTATAAATAAGGCATTACAAAAAAATAATTTTACACTTATGTAAAGTACTCGTAATAATGCTTAAATAAAACACAATCTAATTGAATCGAGCAATGCATTAATTATTTTTATCATCTCTGATTTTTAAAACGCATTTACCATAAAGAAATTCTAATCATTAAATACCAAAGAAAACGATACCCTTTCACCAAAGAACGTAAATTACTTAAGTAATGCAAAAGAAATGCTTAAAACATCCCCTATTTTTCTCTTTTCATTTTTGTGATCGAGGTATCATTCAATACGCTTACAACACCTTTTACATAAATAAAATATTGATTATTTATTTCAATTTTTCATTTTATAGACCATTTCTACAGAAAGTTGGTTATTTATCTTTGTCTATATTGCACATCTATTGGTCAAGTTTTGATCTGGTTTTGTAAATAAGAAAGGTTTTCTATACGTTTTATCTATTATTTATAATAACTATTTATATTGCTGAACATCTTTGATTAGGATTGTAAGTCTACAAAACAAAAATTATTGAGATTTAATACCAAAAAATAATGTGGTTATAGTGATTTAATTCTAAAGTTTTTTGTAAAACAACCTTTTCATTAGAAACATTCTGACATACTTCTTTTCTGGTACTTACCTCGTTTCATGCCTAACTTTATTACTAACAGGAAAAACATCAGTGTTCATAGACAAGAAGTACAACGTAAAATAAGGATATATTAATGAAAATAAAATCACTTATCGCAATCTCGTTATTAAGCGCTAGCTTTTCTCTTTTTGCCGCAGAGAATTCCACATCAACTGCCAATATTCAAACTCAAGGTGTTATTCAGGCTCAAAAAGAGCTTAATGACTATGAGAAAGTCATGATAGAAAAAGTTTGGATAACAACTGACGCTATCGATGAAAAAGGAAATAAAACTGCGGCTGATAATCCACAAGTCAGCAACTATTTTGGACTTGCTGAGTATTACCCTAATGGCACTTTTATTATGTTTACACCGGAAGGTAAACAGAAAATGCAAGGTGATTGGTCAATGTCAGATGATGGCAAAATACGTACCTTAGTTGCCAAAGATACTGAAGGTAAAACACTATTCACCCGCGATGTAGAAAATATCACGGTTAAAAATGATGAGTATACCTATCGTATTTATCCAAATGCTGATGATCGTAATACCTATTTCGATATTATCCATCACGTTAAAAAGTAAATTTAGTACGTTGTTTTACCTGCAAATTAATCCTATTCAATAAATAAAAAAGGGTTACTTATTTTTATAAGTAACCCTCATTTTATTTTACAACCTACTTATTATTTCGCTGAAATTAATCGGACAATTAAAGTATGGTCTGAGATTGCCCTTCAATCCAATAAGTCACTTGATGAGCTTCTTCTGGTGTTGGTACTTCCAATTTACTCAACATGCGTTCCATTACTTTAGCTGGCACGGCTTCGTTTCTTGCATTATTTTGCCTTTGCCATTGCGCATAAGGGACTTCAATATAAACCAACCTAACTTTTGCATTATAACGATAAAACAAAGAGATAAGTTGATCTCGCATTTTTCTTGTAATGTTTGTGGCGTTCCAAACAAAAGATTTATGCTCTCGTAAATAAATACGGGCTTGTTCTTTTGCTTGCTGTGCTATCCAACCATTAGCATCTCTATTATCAGGCTTAATATTATGCTGACGACGGAGATCATCTAAACTTACAATCGGAAGATCGGCACAATGTTGGCGAATAAAAGTATCTTTTCCCATACCCGGTAATCCACATAACACCGTAACTTCACTTCCTTTTTCAGGATAAGGCTCATAATTGCAATCCGTACTATTTTCTGTATAAAAATAGTGAAAACGAGCATTATCTGAAGGAAATGGAGCAACCCTACGCCAACAATTTAGCTCTTCACAATAAAGTGTAAATAACGCAATTTTATCAAAGAGAGCTTGTTTATCTTCACAATCTCGCCCTAAAACATCGGCTTTAGCCAATAATGCCAACAAATAGCAATCTACTCTTAATGATGCAGCAAGCAGTGCTTTTTTAGGATCAGGTTTATCCATCACCCATAACGGTAATCCATGATAGCGAACTAAAGCTGCGATCTGCTCTCTATCAGTAAAGCTTAAAGGTATTTTTTCATACAGAAAAAGACGCGTTGTTAATTCCCCTTTACGGGCATGACCCGGTGAAACAATACGCCCCTCTTCTTCTCGTGTTGTAGAACGTTTTTCTACATCATGAAGTAGTGCTGAGATCCATAAAATTTGCTGATCTCTTTCAGTTAAAGTCTTATATTCTGGCAATGATTTAACTGAATTAATTACTCTTTGTGTATGTATCGCCACATCACCTTCTGCATGATGAATAGGATCTTGCATAACACCAGCCATATCACTAATTTCATCATACAATTCACAGAGGTGTTCCCATGACATTTCAGTGTGTAATTTCTTATGAAGCATCATTGAGACTCCTGTGCTTTTTCCCAAATTAAAGGGGCTCGTCGCCAATTTTTTTTCCAATGAACATCTGTTTTAACATGATCTTTTCTAACATATTTAAAAACACGATGTGAAAAATCATCTAAAGAAAATGACTGTGCATCTCGTGTAACAATGCCTTCCATTGGGCTTGTTTTTTGCGTTAAAACATCATGTGATTGAAAGAAACTTGCCTGCTTGGCTTGTGAAACAATCATATTTTCAAAATCAGTTTTATCCTGACATTTAGGCAGTTTAATTTCTGGTACAGTTGGAAGATCAAACAGTGAAGCATAAAATTGCACTTCTTCCCAACTTAGCCATTTATCTTTATAACGAACCGCAAACACATAAAAATATTCTTCTAAGTGTGCATATTCAATAGAATGAATGGCATAGAGATTTTCACCGAAAATATCTAACTCACCTAAATCATTTTTCATCATTTGCCAACGTTGACGCAATTGAGATGTCCACGCTGATTGTGTTGGGGTTGCATGCGAGCGTGCAAAAACACCCATTTTATTTAGGCAATTATTTTCTCCATCCAGTTTTTCTGTATGGATAAGTTGTTTTATTTGGCAAATATCCTGCCACCATTGCACATTTATACGATCATCGTTTGTTGTGCCTGGTGAAAAAGGATAGTGATAGGTTCTATCATATTTTTGTGATTGATTATTCATTATTTAACACTCATTAAGTAACAGAAGTTCTACCAAATTTAAAGAGAAATTCGGTAAGCTAATTTTTCTGTATTGCACTATTCCTTCAGTGCCTTAATGCGTATTACATAACAACGACCTAAATAATCAAAAGAGAGAGGAAAATAAATTTAGGCAGATACTACCTGTAAGTCTTCCAAAGAGCTAGAAAATTAATGTTATTTATTTTTCTTGATCAATACTTATTGCAAAATGACTAAAATATACGTTATTGAGGATATTGGACAATATTTTCAGAACCAATCAGGTTTTCAGGAAAAATAAGTGGATTATCTGAAATAAATGGCATATCTAATTTTCGACTATCCGTAGAAATAGAAACGCCAGCTTTTAACCATGCAGTAGCGACTAGCTCAGTACAATAAACGCCTTGTCCAGGGTAAATACTAAAATTTTCACCGACTCGTTCTAATGCAGTTTGCACCGCAATATCTCTTGCTTCTTTACTTCCTTTCACTTGATAAAAACGAACTGAATTCGGCTTTGCTCTACTAATGAAAAATTCAAGACTATCCACAGTAACACCATCTTTAATATTATTATGTTCACTGGGTGTAGAATGGATCACTTGAACACCATTATCAGAGATCCACAGCATACCGACATGGCTAAACCCGCTTTTATCAACTTGTTTAATTATCTCACTAATAACTTCATCCCCATCCCGAAAAACTAAATCACCACTTTTTAAGTCATGAGGCAAAGCGAGTGCATAAAATGCACCCGCTAAGAATAAAGCTACAATATTAAATATGCGAACAATCACTTGAAAGCAACTTTCCATTTACCATCAACATTAATCATTTCTTGTGCTTTTGTTTTTTCTACACCATCTTTTAAGACCGTTTTTAATGTCACTATTGCGCTCTTTTTATCTTCGCTATATTCAACACTAACAATATTACAACAATTAAATAGACTAAAAAACAATTCTATTTGTTTTCACAATATATCACAGCGTATTATTGCCTAATATTTAGGTCATTTGCTTATAACACATTGCAAAAAAACACAAATAAACACTAGAAAAATTGTGATCGCATACACTTTTTTGCATCATTAATGCTATTTAAGACAAATAGAAACTGCTTTTTTATCAACAAATAGGTAATCTAGCGGTCTGATTTTGATGACCAAACATGAATAGTTAAAAGGATATTTTATGTTTACTTCACAGCTCATGCTGGTCGGTTATGTGTTGTTGGTAAGTCCTTGTGGAAATGATTCTTGTGATGCAGTTCCTGTTACAGAAACAATTTATACTAAAGATGAATGCACAACACGACTTAACTACTTAAAACAAAAAAGACCTGACCTTATTATTTTCTGTGGAGAAGTCTTGAGAGATCCTGAAGTTACTGATGAAAACCCTTATCTCACCCCACCAGATAGTGTAGACGACGTTTTCAAAATTAAGTAATTAATCTGTTCTTAATTTTATAATTAAGATAAAATACAATTTAATTTGTTTTCTTTTTACGATATACTCTTTGTACTTGAATATGTAAGGACACGTATTAGGAGTCACTAATGTCTATTGCGAAACGTACCAAAAATAAACGCATTGCGTTAGGTTTAACACAATCAGAACTTGCTACTTTAGCGAGTACAACACAGCAATCCATAGAACAGCTAGAAAGTGGTAAAACTAAACGCCCCCGTTTTTTACCTGAATTAGCAAAAGCATTAAATTGTGATTTAGCTTGGCTACTCGAAGGTGAAGAACAAACCAATGCAACCTCTGAAATTCCACCAGAAAATGAATGGCAACCTGTAAGTGAATGGGACAGCAATACTCCTCTAGGTGCTGATGAAGTGGAAATTCCCTATTTTAAAAGTATCGAACTCGCAGCGGGTGACGGTTGTTGTACTAACGAAGATCATAATGGATATAAATTGAGATTTTCAAAAAGCACATTACGCCGTTATGGCGCATCTTCCCAAAACGTTATTTGCTTTTCTGTTTATGGCGATAGTATGTCACCTGTTATTCCAAATGGCTCAACAGTCACTGTCGATACAGGCAACACACGCATTGTTGATGGTGGCATTTATGCTATCGAACAAGATGCCTTGTTTAGAATAAAACTACTCTATCGTCAACCGGGCGGTAAATTGATTATACGTAGCTATAATAAAGACGAATTTCCTGATGAATCAGCGGAAACTGACTCTGTAAAAATTATGGGGCGTATTATCCATTGGTCAGTTATGGCTTGGTAATCAATAAGCAAAGCAATAATTTCATAGTATAAAATTTTCAGTAACAACTTGTCCTTTAGACAATAAAACCGTTTTATCTGCTAGCGCTCTGATTTCACGAGGCTCATGAGTAACCATGATCATCGTTATTTCCTTAGATTTTAAGGAATCAATTAAATCCCAAAGCTGATAACGTGTTTCCCAATCCAAACTCGAAAAAGGTTCATCCAGTAGTAAAAGTTTGGGTTGGCTAATAAGAGCTCTTGCCAATGCGACGCGTTGTTGCTCCCCTCCTGAAATTTGATGAGGATAACGTGTAGCGAGATGCGCAATTCCCATTTGCTCTAATATCGCCTTTTCCCTCTCCTTGTTTCGTTTCTGTTTTGCACCATATTGCGCTAACCATAAATTTTGTGTCACAGTCATAAACGGAAATAAATAAAGCCGTTGATTTAAATATCGGCAAGAACGTAGCCATACAGGCTGTTCATTTATATTTTTGTCTGCAAGGTAAATATCACCAGAGTATGAAGTATATCCAGCAATCGCATTCAGCAGTGTTGTTTTACCACTTCCAGATGTACCACTTATTCCTAAACATGTTCCTTTTTCTACGTTCAACGAAATATCTTTTAATATACCCGTTGTTAATGAACGAATTTCTAGCATGATCTTTTCCTTTCTCGCTGTAAACGATGTAACGCAAATAATAAAGTAATCGCGATAGCGATAAGAACAAGCGCACAACCAATTGCCAGAGTGAAATCTCCACTGGCAATATTTAAATAAATTGCCATAGGCAACGTTTCTGTTTTTAACCTTGTTGCACCAGCTAACATTAACGTAGCGCCAAATTCACCTAAGGCTCTAGAAAATGCAATAATGCTTCCACTCATTAAAGCAGACCAACATAATGGTATTTCAATCAATAAAAATGTTTTTGTTGGTGTTAATCCTAAATTTTGTGCCGTTTGAATATAAGCGGGATCAACAGACTTAAAAGCAGAGAGACTATTTCTCATAATAATCGCGCTTGCGACATAAGTTTGAGCAATAATAATACCCAATGGTGAAAAAAGAGAGCGAGATAATTCAGGAAAAACACCTGTTAAAGGGCCCTGATTTCCTAACAATAATAGTAATCCGATACCAATAACTAATGGAGGAGTAACTAAAGGCAAATCTAATAACGCATCAATAAAACGATGTCCTTTAAAAGGAATTCGTGCCATTGCCCATGCAGCAGGTACACCTAAGATAATTGCTAGGCATAAAGAAGTTAACGCTGTACTGAGTGACATACCAATAGCAAAATGGAATTCAGGGTCGGTAATCACTTGCCTCAATTCAACATAAGAAAGTTGGCATATCAGTGCAATTAGCGATCCTAAGATCAGAAATAACAATAAAAAAAGTGGAATTAATGCCCATCGAAACACGTTATTTCCTTTTTTAAGATGGATATTTATTTTGCTGTAATAATGAAAAAAGCCACCAGTGAGTTGGTGGCGAAAAACACAATTTATGTGAGAAAAAAATCTATGGTTTCGAAATTACAGGAAGAAAACCATAATCAGTAAAAGCCTTTATCCCTTCAGCACGAGTAAAATAATCAGCAAGTAATTGTGCTTCTTTCGGATTTGCTGATGTTTTTAAAACAGCAAGTGTTGCCACTTCTTCTGGGCTACCTTCAGGAACTGGAAGTAAAATAAGTTTATCTTGATTTTTCATTGCATCTGCATATCCAATAATGGCAGCATCCACTTCCCCATTTAGTAAATACATAAGCAATTGTTTAATGGTTGCAGTGCGTACAACAACTTTATCACGTAATTTATCGCCTTGACCTGATGCATCAATAAGTTGCTCGCCACTTTTTCCTAATGCGATAGCTTTAGCATCACCCATACCTAGTTTTAATGAACTATTCGCAAGATCTTCTAGTGTTTTAATATCACCCACTTTATCTTTACGCACAGCAATAACAGGAATATGGCGAACAATAGAATATTGATTAACTACTTGTCCTTCTTTATCTAACTTTTCCACATAATCTTGTGAACCAGGGAAGAATAAATCCCCCTGCTTAGTTAAATTAAAGCGTGTTAATATTTGACCTGAACCGCCATATTCAATAGTAACTTTATTTCCCGTCTCTTTTTCAAATACACTCACAACTTGCTCTACTGGTTGTTTTAATCCAGCACCTGCATAAAGATGAAGCTCGGCTGCAAATGTATTATGGCAAATTAATCCTAATGCTAGTCCTAAACCAGCAAGAAATTGACGTTTCATAAAAGTGGTGATCCTAACTATCGTTATATAATTTTTTATATAATGAATGATATAAGTATTTAAGGCAAGAGGCTCATATAAAAAAAGATAAAAATGTTAACGACTTATCATTTTTATCTTTTTCTTTATACGTAAGCTTTACAAAACAGACTGATAAAAATAAATGCTTCAAATACTTTATTTTTATCAGAAATAAGTAGCTCTTAAATAGAGGTTTGCCAGTAAATCCTCGCTCTCACGAGGATTCTATTACTAATTATCTAGCTCTAATAATGCCAGCGCTGTCACTTCATCAATTACAATATCGGTGGCGTAACCTCCTTTTATCGCCCCTATTGTTGCCTGAATATTTTCCACACCACCGGCAATAAAAAGTCTCTGTGTTATTTGTCTTAACTGAGCAAGGCTTATTCCCATTATCCTAAGGTCAATATCAGAAACTAAAGGATTACCTTGCGCATCATAAAAACGTCCACAAATCACACCAACAGCGCCTAAATCACGATATTGAGCCATCTCACTGCTCGTTAAAACCCCTGTTGTTACCAAAGGATTATCATCGAATGTATTACCCACAACAAAAAGAGCTTTATTGCACTGATTTAGCGCTGAAAAATTACGCCTAATAATAGGTTCAGCTTGAAGTTCCATTGCTAGACGTGCACTAGAAACCACTGCTGGCACATGCAAATTAATACAGCACCCTGACAACTTATTTGCGATTAACGCGGCTGCTTCTGTTGTTTTAAAATCAGGCTGTGGCGCTACTGCACCTATCATTTGTAGCACTGTGATATTTTTTAATGACTTGGGTGGAAGATAATTACCCAATTTATAAATTGTTCGTCCCCAAGCAACACCTAAAATATCATCGTCATTAATTATCTGAGAAAGATACATCGCTCCTGCTTTCGCTAATCTTTCTCTGTTCATACTTAAAGTGTGTTGCGATTTATTCTTTTCTTCATCAGGTAAAATAAGCACATTATTAAGATCGAATTTTGCTTTTATTCTGATGGCATAATCAATCGTAGAAAATACTGATGAATCCAAGTTAATATTTACGAATCCTTTTTCTCTAGCTAGATGCAAATATTTCACGACGGTAACACGAGAAACACCCATAATATTTGCAACTTCACTTTGGCTGAGTCCGTCCTGATAGTAAAGCCACGCTGCATAGAGAACGGGATCATTATCAAATAAACTCGCGTTTTTTAGCGAATTATTATCCATTTTAAACCCCACAAATTTTTTATAAATCTTATGACTAATTAGTTTATTTTATATTAGAGATATTATTGAAGATAAAATGCCTTTAGCCAGATTAAGCCTTATAACACAAATAGATACATTTCATTAATCTACTAATAATATCGGCACCCTGATATTTTTCTTTACTGCAAGGATCTTATAATACGTAAAAAGCCCTTAATAATGCCGTAAACAGTTCATATCGAGAAAGTTTTTTTTGAAAAAACTGTTTTATTTCGCTAAAAATAAGAATATTAGCTTTAAGTTTTAAAAAGTTTTATTTTGATAAAATTAAAATCACCCAAGCCCTATTATTGCTATTAAAAATCAAATCAATTTTAAAAGGAAAAACAATGATAATTGCATACTCAACAGCACCAAATGAAACTATCGCGAATGAAATTGCTCACCACCTCATCAATGCAAAACTTGCTGCTTGTGTAAATTTAATCCCTCAAGTTAAATCTATTTATCATTGGGACAATAAAATTATTGAAGATAATGAAATACTTATGATAATAAAATCCGAAAAAAGTAAACAGCAAAACTTAATTGATACTCTTGTCGAAATACATCCTTATGATACTCCTGAAGTGATTATAATGCCGATTGAAAATGGTTTTAAAGGTTATCTTAATTGGATCCATGCCTCGTTGAATTAAAATAACGTTAAATTTTCAGCGAGATCTCTTTTCTAATCTCTTTTTCAAAAAAATGATAATTAATTGTAAATTAAAGTATCTTATATTATCTCAATTATGAGACAAATAACTTATTGTTAATATTAAACTAAATTTCTTATTTTAATTTCAAATAACGATAATTTAGATGGTTAATTATATTTCGAATGAAAGAGTATTTATTTTATTATTTTGAGTGTGTGTGAAAAAACAGAATAAACATAGGTAGAATAGCCTTTAATGCTAAATTAATAAGGTTACTAGCATCTTATTCTTTTTATTTTCTGTTATAATAAATAAGCTTTCTCTAAATTACATACAAAAAGGAGTGAGTTGTGAAAACAAACAGAGTCGCAAGACGTATTTTAGGTTTACCTTATAATTTAAGTCGGTCTAAAAAGAAAGTGCGTTTTTCCATTATTGCCTCTACAAACGCTGAAAATGTACCTGCTGAGTTAAAAAACACAGCTAAAATCTGTTTAAAACAGGATTTCAGAAAGAACGCAGAGCATAAACGTATATATATGAAGTTAACAGATGCTTATCCAGAGTATCTTGCAACTAATTAATATTTTTATACGCCAACGCTATTTAATAAATATTTTCGCATTTAGTTTGTATACTTAAGATATTAAAAATAGCATATCCCTTACATCATGTAAGGGATATTAGTTTTTTATACTAATTTATTTTTCTACTATTTATAAAGCTCTTTTCTTATATTTATAAGAGCAATTTCTGCAATTGAAGGCTCAATTTTATCCGGCAACAGACTTAATTGAAATGCACTATTAATGGTCTTAATAAGAATTTCACTGCGCTCTAATAATTCATCATAACTAAACTGACCTGCCTTAATTGCTAATAATTCATCTCTATTATCACACCAAACCTTCACTTTCCCTTCTTGTGCGATCCCTAATGCAATATAGAGTAATCTAAAGGTATGCATCATATTCTTACTATCGTAACTTCTGCCATGATCAATGTTTTGTTGGTAACGAACATCATTACGTTGCTCAACCCACTGCCAATATTCATGATATTGCTTACGATATGCACTATAACCTTCTTTATTAAAGCTAAGATAACCTTCTAGTTTTGCTGTTTTAGAAATACTACTTAGCAATACATCATTAGCATTTTCTTTTTTTATTATTCCTTGATAAGGCACTTTATCATCATAATAAATTGCATAAATATCTTGAGCATGAGTAAGTTTTGTTAACCCAATATGCTCTTGTTTCCAATGTCGATTTTCTAACCAAGTATTGATTAGTATTGTTTTTCCATCTTCAATGACATAACAAAAATCAAGAATGGTTTTTAATTTTTTTTCGACCGGATTTACTATTTTTTTGTTTAGTCCCTGAGCTTTCTTAATCTGCCCTTGAGCATAGTGCACAAATGTTTGAACACAAGTTTTAGACAAAAACCATTCTGGTTTTATCAATGACATTAGAGGGTGTCGATAAATAACCATATGTTCAGGTGAATTAAGTAGCTCTAAAATATTAGGATTAGATGCACACAATAGTTCTATAAATCTTCCAAGCTCATAATAAACTATATCATTGGTTTCATTACTTACTTGTGGTGTGTATTCCAACCCATAAAAAAGATTTTTAGGGAGATAAAAGACACCTTTAATATCCGTATCTGATGTTTCAGTTGCAAGATTATGTGAACGACTTCCGGCGATACTTTCAAATAAAAGGTAAGGTTTTATATCTTCAATAGTCAGTTTCATCTAATTTTTTCCTAAACCAATTATTTAAAATATCATTATCAGGCACGGTTCTTTTGGTTAATTGAACATTTGTTTCTTGCCATAAAAAAATCACTAGATGCTGCATCGCATCTGTTGGAACCCAAGTAAAATGTTCATTTTTATCTGACTTAAATTCTACTAATTCTTTGATAGCTTTTTGTTCTTCAATAGTTAAGATTTTTATCAACTTATCCAATTCCATAGGAGGAATGTCTCCTGTCTTCACTGTCCAATAAGCGGATAAAAGAGAACGTAGTATATAGAACCATTTTTTTAATTTTATTGGCTCTACACTAATCTCATTTTTCGCGTTATTTTCAGGAGAATATCCACTCACAACTTTAACAATTCCTCTGTAATGATGAACAATCACTTTTGGTTGATAATAGAGTTTTGCAAGCTCAAATAACTCTTTTTGAACATTAGGATATTGTTGATAAATTATTGGTGATTGGAGCCATTCTAATAATATACAATTCGATTTACGTAATAAGTGTAGTGCCTTGGTAATGTCCCAAGCGCCTACATCAAACCAACTATTTTCTATCCATTCGAAGGTTTCTTTAGGTTTATCAATAGAAAGATAAGCATTACGAGGTCGAATAAAAATACCTCGCACATCATAATCACTATCTATTGAGGCAAATCCCCAAGCTCGGCTACCACTTTCTGCAACATAAAGTAATTTAACTTGATGCTCTTGCTCTATTTGCGGGAGTTTTTTTAAAATCTCATTATGCATGATGTCCTTATCTCCTTATTGTTACTTTTTCATTAGTTTACATTTTAATACTAATATTCTATGGTTATAACACAGACATAAGCCAATACAAACTTGGTCAATTCTTATTTTACCCATGTAGAATTAGGTGCTTTATAAATTAAAATGATAACCTCACAACAAGCACAAGATATTGTTCTTAATCACTGTCATTCATCACCACCTTGTAGTGAACAATTTACTATTTATTTTTGTGAGTTATCGCCTAAGAAAGATTTTTGGATAATCCGTTGTAACTCTGAGCGTTATGTTATTTATAATCAATTAGATCATTGTTATGTTGGTGTAAATGCCTATTTAGTTGATACTACTACGGGTAAAATTGATATCGTTGGTAGTGGAGAGAGTGTCGAGGATTTTCTGCAAGATATCTATGATGTTCAAACTGCTAGCAATCAGTATTATCTTCTTCACCCTGCTTTTTCCAAAGAAAACAAAATCCCATTACTTCATTTAAAACATTGGATAGGATGCGGATATATTGATGCTATAAATTTACTTACCATTAATAAAAATTGGTTTACTGGTAAACGCCGTTATTTAAAACATATACAAGTATTATTAGATAAGCAGAATATTGAAACTGAAATTATTCTCGTGGATAAAACCGAGCATGCTATTATCGTCGATAATAGTATATGGTTTGAAGAAGATATTAAAAAAGAATTAAGGAAGGTTATTGGGTATGAGAGTTCACGTTAATAAATCTAATTACTGTTTATTCAAAACACAATAGATAAAAATAACCAAAATGGTAATGTAAGTTCATAAAATATCTATTTATGATTTTTTATCTATTGGAGTTTTCTATGAATACTGATGATATAAGAAGTATTGCAGAAACCAGAAAAAATAATTTAATTTATATTATTGAACATCATTATAAAGGTAAACAAAAAAGACTTGCTGATGCATTAGGTGTGGCACCAAGCATGATTTCTCGTTATCTATCACCAAAAGATTTAAAAAGCCATCGTGAACTTACAGACCCCATGTCACGAAAAATTGAATATGTGACTAAAATTAGTAAATATTGGATGGATGTAGACCATCTGAAAGAAGGTCATATTGGATCAGAAAAAGAAGAATACATTCCGACAGAAATTAGCAAAATACTCTCAGATAACATCACAACATTCATGTTAAACGATGGAATAAAATCAAGAGTTAAACTCTCCGTTGACTCAGGTCTTGCACAGTCAACGGTTAACCACATTATTAATTGTGAAGCAAGTGCTGCGGCTGAAAGTATTGATGCTATAGCTAAAGCAATGGGTCGTCAAACTTATGAATTGTTAATCCCTAAGAATGATAAGAATGCTATTAATTACGATAGAAAAGCTTATTCTAAATTACCTTTAAGTGAGCAAATATCAATTCAAAATTTTATTGAATTTATTATTTATAAAAATAATCCTATTACTAAAAAATAATTCTATACAAAAAAGCCACCAGTAACTTACTGATGGCTCTTGGTTTTTTAACCTTTATCAACTATTGCTGATAAAGGTTATTTTATTCCCACTCGATTGTTGCTGGTGGCTTACCGCTGATATCATAAACAACGCGGGAGATACCACTAACCTCATTGATAATGCGGTTGGAAACACGACCTAAGAAGTCATATGGTAAATGTGCCCAATGCGCTGTCATAAAGTCCACAGTTTCAACTGCACGTAATGAAACAACCCAGTCATATTTACGACCGTCGCCCATAACGCCGACTGAACGCACAGGTAAGAACACGGTAAATGCTTGGCTTACTTTGTTATATAAGTCAGCTTTATGCAATTCTTCAATAAAGATAGCATCAGCACGACGCAGTAAATCACAATACTCTTTTTTGATTTCACCTAATACACGAACCCCTAAACCAGGGCCTGGGAATGGATGACGATAAAGCATGTCGTAAGGTAAGCCTAACTCTAGACCAATTTTACGGACTTCATCTTTAAACAGCTCTTTTAACGGCTCAACTAAACCCAGTTTCATATCATCAGGTAAACCACCCACATTATGGTGTGATTTAATTACGTGAGCTTTACCTGTTGCAGATGCTGCAGATTCAATCACATCTGGGTAAATAGTGCCTTGCGCCAACCATTTAACTTGTGGCTGTTTAACAGCTTCTTCATCAAAGATTTCAATGAATGTATGACCAATGATTTTGCGTTTTTTCTCAGGATCATTTTCGCCTTTCAGCGCAGTTAAGAAACGTTCTTCCGCTTCAACATGGATAATATTTAGGTCAAATTTACCTTTAAACATTTCCATGACTTGTTCGGCTTCATTCAGACGCAATAAGCCGTTATCAACAAATACACATGTTAAACGCTTACCAATCGCACGATTTAACAGTAAAGCAGTCACTGAAGAGTCAACACCGCCTGATAACGCTAAAATAACGTGATCATCACCAATTTGCTCTTTTAAACGAGCAACAGTGTCTTCAATAATTGCGGCAGAAGTCCACAGTGCATCACAACCACAGATATCTAAAACAAAACGTTTTAAAATCGCTAAACCTTGATGAGTGTGTGTAACTTCCGGGTGGAATTGAACACCATAAAAACGTTTCTCTTCATTCGCCATAATAGCAAATGGACAAGTTTCAGTGCTGGCTACTGTTACAAAGTCTGATGGAATAGCAGTAACTTTGTCACCGTGGCTCATCCATACATCTAATAATGGTTTGCCATCTTCGCTAACTGAATCTTGAATATCATTGAACAGTGCACAAGTTTCACGAATTTCAACTTGTGAATAACCAAATTCACGCTCACCAGAAACTTCGACGTCGCCACCTAATTGCATCGACATCGTTTGCATACCATAACAAATTCCTAATACAGGAACGCCTGCATTAAATACGTATTCTGGCGCACGAGGGCTGTTGTCTTCAGTAGTACTTTCAGGGCCACCAGACAGAATAATACCATTAGGATTAAATTCACGAATTTGTTCTTCTGTAACATCCCATGCCCAGAGTTCACAATAAACGCCGATTTCACGGATACGACGAGCAATAAGCTGCGTATACTGTGAACCGAAATCAAGGATAAGAATGCGATGATTATGGATATTTGCTGTCATTTGTGGTGAATTCCAAAACAGATAAAGTCATAAAGTTGAAAGGCTTGCTAATTTATAATCAAAACAAGGTAATAACTAAAACAAGCCTTTCTCGGAATAAATTACATACCTAAGCGATAGTTAGGCGATTCTTTCGTGATGGTCACATCATGGACATGGCTTTCTTGAATACCTGCACCACTGATACGAACAAATTCAGCTTTGGTATTCAAATCTTTAATTGTTGCGCAGCCTGTTAAGCCCATGCATGAGCGTAAACCACCCATTTGTTGGTGAACGATAGTTTTCAATAGACCTTTATAAGCAACACGGCCTTCGATACCTTCTGGTACTAATTTGTCTGCTGCATTGTCAGTTTGGAAGTAACGATCTGATGAACCTTTAGACATTGCACCTAATGAACCCATGCCACGATAGGATTTATAAGAACGACCTTGGAATAGTTCGATTTCGCCCGGAGATTCTTCAGTACCTGCAAACATTGAACCAACCATAACGCAAGCTGCACCCGCTGCTAATGCTTTTGCAATATCGCCAGAGAAACGAATACCACCATCGGCAATAACAGGAATGTTGCGATCTTTCAGTGCTTCAACTGCATCTGCAATAGCGGTAATTTGTGGTACACCAACACCCGTTACGATACGTGTTGTACAAATTGAACCTGGGCCAATACCTACTTTAACCGCACTAACACCTGCATCTGCCAGCGCTAAAGCACCTTCTGCAGTTGCAACGTTACCACCAATAATAGGTAGATTTGGATATAATGCTCGAGTATCACGAATGCGCTGTAATACGCCTTCAGAGTGACCGTGAGAAGAGTCGATAAGTAAAACGTCAACGCCAGCGGCAACTAAGGCTGCTACACGTTCTTCGTTACCTGCACCTGCACCAACAGCAGCACCTACACGTAAACGACCGTGTTCATCTTTACATGCGTTTGGTTTACGCTCTGCTTTTTTGAAGTCTTTTACAGTGATCATGCCTTTTAGGTGGAAGTTGTTATCAACCACTAAGGCTTTCTCTACACGTTTTTCATGCATTCTTTGCATGACAACATCTCGTGCTTCACCTTCTTGTACAGTCACTAAGCGTTCTTTTGGTGTCATTACCGCAGTAACTGGTTGGTCTAAATCAGTAACAAAACGAACATCACGACCAGTAATAATACCCACTAATTCATTGTCATTAGTCACAACTGGGTAACCTGCAAAGCCATTGCGTTCAGTCATTGCTTGAACTTCACGTAAAGAAGTTTCTGGTGTTACGGTGATAGGATCAGTGACAACACCACTTTCATGTTTTTTCACACGACGAACTTCTTCAGCTTGGCGTTCGATAGACATGTTTTTGTGGATAAAACCAATTCCACCTTCTTGAGCTAATGCGATAGCTAAAGGTGCTTCAGTCACAGTATCCATTGCAGCAGAAAGCATAGGAACATTTAGGCGGATTGTTTCAGTCAGTTGAGTAGACAAGTCGGCAGTATTAGGAAGAACAGTGGAGTGTGCAGGAACTAACAAAACATCATCAAATGTAAGTGCTTCTTTTTTAATTCGTAACATAGCAATATCTCACCAAGGCGGCTTTTAGGAAATAGAAAATATTGCCGCGGAATTATACACACCGAAATCGGTTGCTTCTAGCTTTTTTTCAAAATTTTTATTGATCCTGTCACTAACTTAGGTAGTATCAATCAATTAAGTCTTTGTTTTAAAATTTGATCTGGCTCACATGACACTACCGATAAACAATAATATTTTTACTGTTAGCCGTCTAAATAAGACCGTTCGCCAGTTATTAGAAATGGAAATGGGTCGCATTTGGATCAGCGCTGAAATTTCCAATTTTACTCAACCCTCTTCTGGACACTGGTATTTTACGTTAAAGGATACTAATGCCCAAATTAGAGCGGCGATGTTTCGTGGGCAAAATACTAAAGTTACTTTTCGCCCTCAGCATGGTCAGCAGGTTTTAGTTCGCGCAACAATTACATTGTATGAACCACGAGGCGATTACCAATTGATTGTTGAGAGTATGCAACCTGCTGGTGACGGGCTCTTACAACAACAATTTGAGCTATTAAAACAAAAACTCAGTGCTGAAGGGTTATTTGATGCTATTCATAAAAAACCCCTACCATCTCCCGCTAAACAGATTGGTGTTATCACTTCATCAACGGGAGCCGCACTACACGACATATTAAATATTCTTCGTCGCCGTGATCCTTCTTTGCCTGTGCTTATCTACCCAACCGCTGTTCAAGGTGCTGAAGCGCCTATGCAGATTGTTCATGCCATCGAACTTGCTAACCGCCGTAAAGAGTGTGATGTTTTAATTGTTGGTCGTGGTGGCGGTTCATTAGAAGATCTCTGGGCATTTAATGATGAACGCGTTGCTCGTGCTATTTTTGCCAGTGAAATTCCAATTGTGAGTGCAGTTGGTCATGAAACCGATGTGACCATTGCTGATTTTATTGCCGATCTTAGAGCACCAACCCCTTCTGCGGCGGCAGAACTTATTAGTCGTAACAAACTTGAGCTATTGCGCCAATTGCAGTCACAGCAACAACGCCTTGAAATGGCGATGGATTACTATTTAGCGAAAAAATTACGCGCAAAAACACAGCTTCATCATCGTTTACAGCAACAACATCCTCATTTACGTCTTGCTCGTCAGCAAAATGTATTAGCTTCCACACAACAACGTTTAGTTTCTAGTTTTCAGCGGCTATTGCAAACCAAGCAACATCAACAAACACAACTACAAAAACGCCTTAATTACCAAGAACCTAGTTCACAAATTCAAGCATTACTTCGCCAACAACAGCAGTTGATTTACCGTATGAGAGAAAGTATTTCACTACAGTTATCTCGTCAACGTGAACAATTCGCTATTAGCTGTTCTCGTTTAGAAAGTGTGAGTCCTCTCGCAACACTTTCTCGCGGTTACAGTATTAGCGAAACAGAGTCTGGAGAAGTGCTGAAAAATACCAAACAAGTGAAAGTGGGCGATCCACTAAAAACCCGTGTTGAAGATGGTTGGATCATTAGTGAAGTGGTTAAAACACAAAAGATAAGAGCTAAACGTAAAACTGCTTCTAAAAATGATAATTAGCCCCATCAAATGGCTTAGATCAATATAAATACAAAAAGAAAACGGCATCAGAATTATATTGATGCCGTTTTTTATTATTTATGCTTTAAGATAATCATTACGTTATATTAAAAACGGACTTCTCCTGCAAATAAGTAGCTTCGACCTCGAGCAGTTTGAGTATTACTTCCTGGCTCTTGCATAATTGGCGCTGAATTGCTTCTATCAAGCGCATTAGAATAGTTTTTATTCATTAAATTATGCACAGCAAATTTCAGTGAGATATTTTTATTAATTTGGTAATTGCTATAAACGTCAATGACCGTTGGGATTTTTTCTTGTTCTACCATAGGAACCTTACCAGTATCGAAATCTAGCCCCTCTGGTGCGGATTTGCGTGATTTTCCTGTTATTTGGATCACAGTACCTAATTCTAATGACTGGTCATCAAAGAAGCGAACACCGGTATCAATAGTGGCATAATATTTAGGTAATTCAGAAGCGGGTGTTTGCCCAAAGTCAGTACTGGCAATCGACGTCGGTTGAGATGTTCGCTGATCGCTATAAGAAAGGTTTGTGTAAAAAACTCCTGCATCATAATTTGCTTGAAGTTCATAACCGCGTAAAGTTACCGGCTCAAGACTATTGGTATACAGGAAAATATTGCCATCATATTCTATTCCTGCATAATCCTCATTCGTTAAAGAACCGTCATTTTTACAACGCACCCCACCTTGACATACAAAATAAGAATCACTAGAAATGTAGTCTTTGATTTTTGTGTGATACCACAATCCTTTAAATCGTAGGCTGTCACCTTCAATAATTAAATCAGGGCGATAGCTATTAAAACCTAATTGAACAGTATCTGCCTTTTCGCTTTTTAAAAATGGATTCATTGATGCACCACCTTCATTGGCAAAGAAGATCTCTTGAGATGTAGGTGCTCTCATCGTTTGTGCATAACTTATAAATGGCTGAAATTCTGGAATAATTTCAGCAGAAAGCAACATTCCAGGATCCCAATTTCTATCATGGCGATTGACATTCATTTCTCCTTCAGGGAAACAAGCAGCTGTTGGATCGCAAGCAGGTTTACGCCCTTTAATATGATAATCGACATAATTTAAATTGAGATCTAACGTATAAATATCATATTCAAATTTCATTTGTGAGAAGAAACTGGTTAAATCGTTTTTTCCTTGCGGTGCAAACGTATTATATTCAACCATGTTTTGTGATTGCCACGGATCAGTAGAAGGCGCAACAACATTACGTTTGTATTCTGTTGACATTAATTTTGAGCCAAGCGTTAATGCCATATCCAATTCACCGTAATTAAAGCGGCTGGTATTTTTGGCCACTAATGAGTCAGATATATTTTTGGCATTTGCTTCACGTAAGCTCACAAGAGAATCACCCTCAAATTTTTGTGATGCTTGGCTGTGGCTAAGCAAAATTTCGCTATCAAATAAATCATTTAACGGTGTATAGCGATATTTTGCATAATAATCTTTGGCGTCAATTTTACGACGATTAAAATTATTGTTATAAAAACGACCACTTAATTCTAATTCATGAGAATCGTTTGGTTTTATATTTATTTTAGTGAGTTCTGAGTGTGGTCTTTGATTAAATTCTTTACTTGTCGAAAATTCCTCACTATTAAAACCCGCGCCATTTTTATAAGACGATTCTATTTTGTGTCCACTTAACGCAAGCATTGCACCAACTGTACCATTATCATTAAATAATGAACGCTGCCCTGCAAAAGCAACCATACCGTTATAACCTAAGCCATTTGTGCCACCAGCGGCTTTACTTCTTACCCCCCAAGAGTGGTTTTCAAATAAAACATCTTCTACACCAATGGTTTTAAAATTAGCACTTCCTGCTAGGGCATTAATACTATTTTCACCATCTTGTTGACCACGAGAAATGTCGATTTGAATAATGAAATTCGGATCGATCATGGTATTAAATTGGTTGTAAGGTTGCGCACCATGAGCATATTGGCTAGGTGATGTGCTATACATAGTTTGTGTGACACCATCCACCATCATATTAACGCGACCAAAACCGCTAAGCCCACGAATATTGACACTAACACCCGGTTGACTCACATCCATTTGAGTATACGTTCCCGGTGTTGAACGTAATGCTTGTTCAACAGATTCAAGATTATTAATTTCACCAATAGAGCTATAAGCACCCGGTTTTCCCAATGTTTTTTGTTCAGGTGTTTCTTTTTGTGCTGATGAAACTTTTAAGCTACTAAATTGAACCGCTTTATCTGTTTCAGATGCGATGGCAAGATGATTAACACCCGAAAATAAAATAAGAGTGCTAAGTATTTTCCTTGTAAATTTCATAATAAACCTATTCTTTATTTTTATTTAAATAGGCTCACGTTGCTTTATATAAAGTAATTAAACTAGAAAATATTATTATTGTTATATTCGTATTAAATAATAGCGCTGCCTCTCTTAAAGAAAGACAGGCTAATTTATTAAACTTATTTATTATTACAGATTATTCTATTTTATATTTTGAGCTTTAAAATAGACTTCAGGCTGTTCTAACATCAGAATAAAGGCATATTCTTTTGCTGTGTCGCGTAAGCGATTAAAACGTCCTGATTTACCACCATGCCCTGCACTCATATTCGTATCAAGTAATAGTAGGTTATTATCTGTTTTTAATTCACGCAATTTAGCAACCCATTTTGCAGGCTCCCAATATTGCACTTGTGAATCATGTAATCCTGTTGTGACTAATAAATGAGGATAAGCCTTGGCAACCACATTATCGTATGGACTATACGATTTTAGGCGGAAATAAACGTCTTTATCCGCAGGATTTCCCCACTCTTCATATTCCCCTGTTGTTAAAGGAATTGAAGCATCAAGCATTGTTGTCACAACATCTACAAAAGGAACTTGAGATACAACACCACGGTATAATTCTGGTGCCATATTCACAACAGCACCCATTAATAAACCCCCCGCACTGCCACCCATAGCGTAAACGTGTTTAGGTGCTCCGTAACCATTGGCAATTAGATATTTAGTGGCATCAATAAAGTCTGTAAAAGTATTAACTTTATGTTCCATTTTACCTTGGTTATACCAGCGCTTGCCTAATTCGCCACCACCACGCACATGTACAATTGCATAAACAAAGCCTCTGTCTAATAAACTTAAACGAGGTGAACTAAACGAAGGATCAATGCTACTACCGTAAGAGCCATAGCCATAAATTAAGATAGGATTTTCACCTTTCTTAAATAAGTCTTTGCGATAAACCAATGATACGGGAACTTCAACACCATCTTGTGCTTTTACCCAAATACGCTCACTTTCATACAAATCACGTTCAAAGCCTTTTACTTCTTGCTGTTTAAGCAGTTGCTTTTGATGCGTTTGCATATTCCATTGATAAGTTGAAGAAGGCGTTGTCATGGAAGTATAACCAAAACGAAGTTCTTCACTATCCGCTTGTGGGTTAAATCCTAGCCATGCCATATAAACAGGATCGTCAAACGTAACATAAGTTGATTGACCTGTTTTCCAATCAATTTGACGTAATGACACTAGACCTTGTTTTCTTTCTTCCACAACCAACCAGCGATTAAAGAGATCAAAACCTTCTAAATCGACCTCTTTTTGTGGTGCAATGACGGTTTCCCAAGGCTTATCGATTGATGCGGTTTTATAAAGGCCAAACAATTCACTCTCATGATTTGAACGAATATAAAATTCGCCATTAAAATGGTCGATATCGTACTCACGTCCTTCTTGACGTGCAGAGAAGACAACCATCGGCTTTTCTGGTGCATTCGCGTCAATTAAACGAGACTCTGAGGTTGTTGAGCTTTCAATCGAGACAAGAATGTAATCTTCAGATTTGCTTTTACCCATCCATGTATAAAAGCGATCGTCGTTTTCTTCGAAAATTTTGACATCTTGCTTACGATCAGTGCCATATTGATGGCGATAGATTTGATAAGGCAGTAGCGTTTGCGGATCTTTATCAACATAAAATAGTGTTTTGCTATCATTTGCCCACACAAGATTTGCAGAGATATTGGTTAACACATTCTCTTTCCATGTATTATCCGATAAATCTTTATAAGCAACATTATAGTTTCTGCGCCCTTCTTTATCTTCTGCAATAGCAATACGTTTGTTATCAGGGCTGATTGTCAGATCACCTAATTGATAAAATTCGTGCCCTTTAGCACGTTCGTTTCCATCAACGAGAACTTCCCATTCACCTTCACTATTTACTGGTTTACGCTGATAAATAGGGAAATCTTTACCTTCTTGATAAATAGTACGATACGTATATCCGTTATAAATATAAGGTACTGATTCATCGTTTTGAGCCATACGGCTCACCATTTCATTAAAGAGCGTTTCTTCAAGCGCCTTACCTTCTTTCATCACTGATTCGGTATAGGCATTTTCAGCGTTCAGATAATCAAGCACGTTAGGATCTTTACGTGAATCATCTCGTAGCCAATAATAATTGTCGGTGCGCGTATCTCCGTGATCTGTCATCACATGAGGCACTTTATTCGCTTTTGGTGGCATCACTAGGGAGTCCTTCTGATTTTGAGCCAATGCAGGTGTTGCTGAAATTAACAATGCCATGATCGCACTCGTTAATTTCAACGTCATCCGTTTTTTTGTTGCGACTAGCATAACGTTTTATTTCCTTTTGACCTGTCGTTAGAACGTTAGTGTAGAAAACTCAATTGGCATTTCAACCATTATTTTACCTTTCGACAATAACTCTATCGGCGGTATAGGTAAGGGTTCAGCACGTTTGAGTACTCTTTGTGCTTCTCTGTCTAAAGAACGCACGCCACTACTAAGAATTAATTCACTCGATATGACATAACCTTGTTCATCAACAATAAAGCGCACTTTAGAAACACCTGTTCTGCCTTTGCTTTTTGCTTCTTCAGGGTAGGCTTTATAGCGATTAAGGTGTCCTTTTGTTTTAGCCTGCCATAATGCTAACGCGTTTTCTGAGCTATCTGAATCGCTATCATAATTTGCACTAACATCGTTAGATTGCTGTTTTGCCGCAGAGCGACTACTTGAAGGCGCCGATTGACTAGACACATTCTCGCTAATAGTAGGCGCGGGCTTTACCGGAGAGGTAACAGGTGTCACTTTAGCTGTTTGCTCTACATTGACTCTTTTGTTAGGTTTTTCAAGCAAGATATCTGCGTTTTCATTCACGATTAGATCAGGTTGTTTTTCAGCAATATCTTGCTCTACCTTTTTTTGGCTTGCCACCGCTAGTTGTTGATCGACTCCTACAATCTGTTTTTCATTGCTGATTGCTTGTACGTTTTCACTTAAGCTCATCATTACAGCTAATTCTGGCTCTTGTATAAGTACTGTATTCTCTTTATTGAAATAAAAATAAGCTATGACAAAAATAGCATGTACACCGATAGCCAAAATAAATGCTTTAGAACTGCAAAGCTGAAATTTTGGCATTTGATCCATACAAGAGGAAATAAGCATATTCGTGTTATCAATAAATTAAGGTAATGCGACAGGTGTTATCCAAAGATAATCGGCATGAACTGAAGTAACATCACTTCCCTCTTCCGTCATTATCACGACTGTCACGTTTTCATTCGGCGCTAGATCAGCAACGTGTAAAGGAACACCCATTACTTTTGTGGCATGAAAAGAGCCAGCAATTAAAAGTGCCGGTGTCGGAGCATCTAATAAACTTTTAGCCATTGCACGATCTCGCAATTGCTGAATAACTGTCATTTTTTCTGCTTGTGTTTTATCAAGTTCACCGCCATGAGAAAGCTCAATTGTTTTTTGAATAAGTTGGCGAACAGATGTATCAGTTGAATGCACACCATCAATAATAGGAGGATTTTTATACGCACTAGATATTTCACTGCGATCAATATTTGCAGCTAATAAAGGATAATCAGCGCTTAGCCCTGCTTTAACAATATTGCCATACCATTTCCAAGGCCAACCTGAATTCCATTTTAATGCAGCCATTAATCGCTCATCTCGTAGGTATTCAGAGCCTGAATAACGTTTCTTTGTGTTATCAACTAATGATTGCTGGCTTGGTGTTAGCATCTCAAGTAAAACCGCTCCTTGAGGGCGTTTTTTAGGCAGTTCTGTCATTAACCAATATTCAATATCATGATGATAAGCATTGTCATGTTTTTCACCAATAATCACATGTGATTGACTTGCTAATCGTGTTAACAGTGTGTCTGCTGTGATGGATTGCCCAGTCTGAGTATCAATGATATTTGCCGACTGAATAATTGCCAGATCTACGGTTGATACAGGTTGTTTTTCTATTGAATGACATGCTGAAAGACTTATTAATGAAACTAGTAGTAAGATCCTTTTTGATATTGAGAAAAACATAATCATCCTATTAGTTATATATACCTACTTTAGTTAGACGCATAGGTTAATATTATTGTTAATAATTATCAATATCATTATTATATTAATTTGCATTTAATATTTTTTATACCTATTTAAAGAGTATAAAAAAAGCGCCTGAAAAAGGCGCTTTACTTTATAGATGGAATAACTAAATTAGTGACAATTAATTCTGAGATTGTGCCTGAGCTTCAACAACAGCTAATGCCACCATATTTACGATACGACGTACTGATGCAATTGGTGTCAAGATATGGGCTGGTTTAGCAACCCCCATTAACACTGGCCCTACTGTCACACCATCAGAGCTAGTTACACGTAGTAAGTTATAGCTAATGCGTGCAGCTTCCATTGTTGGCATAACTAACAGGTTTGCAGAGCCTTTTAATGGGCTATCTGGCATCACATCACGGCGAATAGATTCTACTAATGCTGCATCTGCATGCATTTCACCATCAATTTCTAATTCAGGTGCACGTTGTTTGATTATCTCTAATGCTTTTCTGAGTTTGATTGAAGATGGACTATCAAATGAGCCGAAACTTGAACGAGAAACCAGCGCTGCTTTTGGCTCAATACCAAAGCGACGAATAGTATCAGCAGCCATAATCGTAATATCTGCTAGTTGTTCTGCGGTTGGATCTTCATTGACGTAAGTGTCTGTAATAAAGGTGTTACCACTTGGTAATAGCAGCGCATTCATTGCCCCTGCTGTTTCCATTCCTTCACGTAAACCAAACACATTTTTGTAGATTTCAAAATGTTCAGAATAGCTGCCCACAGTACCACAAATCAGGCCATCCGCTTCACCTCGACGAACCATAATGGCACCAATAAGTGTTGGATTGCCAATCATTGCACGGCGAGCTTGCTCTTGTGATACACCGCGGCGTTTCATGATTTGGTGATATTCTTGCCAATATTCTTTGAAACGTGGATCGTTTTCATTATTCACCACTTCAAAGTCTTTACCGGCTTTAATATGTAAACCCAATTTCTGAATACGCATTTCAATCACACTAGGGCGACCAATTAAAATTGGAGTGGCTAATCCTAATGTTACTAATTCTTGTGTTGCATGCAGTACTCGGTTTTCTTCCCCTTCTGCTAACACAATACGTTTTTTCTCTTTTTTCGCTTGCGAGAAAATAGGTTTCATAAATAAGTTCGTTTTATAAACAAACTCATTAAGGTGTTCAATATAAGCAGAGAAATCTTCAATTGGACGTGTTGCAACACCAGAATCCATCGCCGCTTTTGCAACTGCTGGCGCAATTTTCACAATCAAACGTGGATCAAACGGTTTCGGAATAATGTATTCAGGGCCAAAAGAGAGTTCCTGATCACCATAAGCAGAAGCAACTTCTTCGTTTTGTTCAGCGAGTGCTAATTCAGCAATAGCATGCACACAAGCGAGTTTCATCTCTTCATTAATTGTTGTCGCACCAACGTCTAATGCGCCACGGAAGATGAATGGGAAACACAATACGTTATTAACCTGATTTGGGTAGTCAGAACGTCCTGTACAGATAATCGCATCAGAACGTACCGCTTTTGCTAGCGGTGGTAAAATTTCAGGTTCTGGGTTTGCTAGCGCGAGAATAAGTGGATCCCGTGCCATTTTTTTGACCATTTCTTGCGTTAATACGCCAGGCCCTGAACAACCTAAGAAAATATCAGCATTATTAATAACATCATCTAATGTACGAGTACCGTTATCTTCAATTGCATAAGCGGCTTTAGTTTCTGCCATATTAGCTTCACGCCCACGGTAGATAACCCCTTTAGAGTCACATACAGTGATATTTTCGCGTGTTAGCCCTAAAGCAACTAATAAGTTCATACAAGCAATAGACGCGGCACCTGCTCCTGATACCACTAATTTTACTTTACTAATTTCTTTTTTAATAATACGCAAGCCATTGAGAATAGCGGCTGTAGAGATAATCGCTGTACCATGCTGATCATCATGGAATACAGGAATGTTCATTTTCTCACGTAGTTTTTTCTCAATATAGAAACACTCTGGTGCTTTAATATCTTCGAGGTTGATACCACCAAATGTTGGCTCTAATGATGCGATAATATCGACGAGTTTATCAGGATCTGTCTCATTAACTTCAATGTCAAAAACATCAACGCCAGAAAACTTCTTAAACAAAACGCCTTTACCTTCCATCACAGGCTTACCTGCTAAGGCACCGATATTTCCAAGTCCAAGTACCGCTGTACCATTTGAAATTACCGCGACAAGGTTACCCTTGGCTGTGTAGCGATAAGCGGCAAGAGGATCTGCTGCAATTTCTAAAC
Organism: Proteus columbae; assembly: GCF_002777965.1. Taxonomy (GTDB): domain Bacteria; phylum Pseudomonadota; class Gammaproteobacteria; order Enterobacterales; family Enterobacteriaceae; genus Proteus; species Proteus columbae. The sequence goes on from NZ_NGVR01000032.1 coordinate 189,523, forward strand.
AAGGAGCGGCGACACCCGGTGAATAAGCTAATGCTAAATCACGTTGGGTTGTAAGTGGTTTTGTCGGTGTTACTGTGATTTTGCCAGGTACGGGAAATTCATGAAAATCTAGAGCGCTTTGTTTTAATTTGTCTTCCATCTTCATATCCTTTGTATCAATAGGGTAAGGGCTTCGTTAGTATAATGGTAATGGAGCGTTAAATCATGACGGCTCCGACACTTTTTTCAAATTAGTAAACAAGATTTATTATAAACAATTAATACCTAGTTATAGGTATATTATTAACGCTATTTAATTTCATTGGTGTAATAAACTCGAACAGAAAAAAGACAATATTTGTTTATTATTTACCAGATATTAAATTAACATTTAAAATAATTAATTTTTTTATATTGTTTAAAAAAACAATAACTATTTTCACCTGTTGATTATTTTTAAAATAGCCTTATCTCCACACAACTCATTGTAACTATAAAGATTTTATAAAATTGGATTTTTTGTTAGTCGTTTTGGTTATTTTCTTTTTTACCCGTAACAATAATTGGTGTAATATTGCCAACCGTCAATTTTATTTTCTTATTGTTTTAATAAGATGTCTGATTCTAATTTTTATTCCTCATTTGGAATTTACTTTTTTATTTTCTGCTATTGGAAAGATTACGCACATTATTATTTTTTTTTAGGGAGAGGGGTTATGCCTAGCTACTCAATTATGATAGTGGATGATCACCCTATCATGAGATATGGATTACGGCTATTGTTAGAAAAAGACAAGGATTTTGTCGTAGTAAGCGAAAGTGGCAATGCTCAAGAGGCTGTAACCGCTGCAAAACAGTTAAATCCAGACTTAATTATGATGGATTTGAATCTACAAGGGCGTTCAAGTATTGATATTATTCGAACACTTCGTCGCTCTGGTTTAACATCTTATGTTCTTGTTTTATCCGTTTCTGATTCGCGTAATGATGTTTACGCTGCGTTGGATGCAGGCGCAAACGGTTATCTTTTAAAAGAGTGTGAGTTAGACATGCTATTACTTAGCCTACGCAAAGCGGCTGTTGGGCATCCAGTTTATAGTGAGCGAGTGTGGCAATATATTCAGCTTAGGCAAAACTATTCTGATCCACTTTCAGCGTTAACTAAAAGAGAGTTGGATGTTCTTCATGAAGTGTCTGCTGGTATGAAAAATAAGCAAATTGCTGAGAATTTATTTATTTCTGAAGAAACCGTGAAAGTTCATATTCGTAATATTTTAAAGAAACTGCAAGTTACTTCTCGTTTAGCTGCCAGTCTTATTCTTATTAAGCATCAGTACTAAACGCTTTACCCCGACACTGGGTCGGGGTAATCAGAGCTATTATTGAATATTTTGCTTAGTGCTATATTAAGTCATTTCTACTCAATGGGAACAGGATAACTTAATACTTTAAAATGGTTATCTGGTAATTTTTCGATATTTAACTGATACAGCTCTCGATTGATTCCATTAATCACAATATCAAGTTCGCTAAAGGCGGATTGTATTTCCTCATTGGTTGCCCATGAAGGAATACCCTTGACACCATAATAAAAATAAATCTTACTTTTGCCTGATCCTATCGGTTGGATCTCTTTAATTTGGCTAATGAACAGGTGACCATAACAGAAGTCTTGATAAGGTTGCCATGCTCTGCGCCCTTTTTCACTGAGATTGAACACCCATTCTTCTCCATTTGCGGTTTGTTCAATCAATCCTGCTTCAACTAATGCATGCATTCTTTCTAGCACCCAAGGTGCATCATCTTCATTGCTATACACAGGCCATTTCCCTTCGCCCAAACACAATAAATAATCACTGTTAAAAAAAGCCTCTAAGGCTATTTTATACTCATCAACTTTTTGACTGTCATTTTCTTCATCTGCCCAGCTAAAAGAAGAAAGTAAAAGCAATATAAGACTCAGTGAAATACTTTTCATATTCTCTTTTACCAACGGAAATCTTTATTCGTATTTGTATTACGCTACGCTACACAATTCGTTACACTAACGTGACAGTTTAATATCCGATATATTTTATAATGTAAATAGGATTTTTCACTACAACAAAAGCTGTTATTTTGGAATTGTATAACACTCATTCTCATCAATACTAATATTACGTATTGTCATATAAGGAAAATATCATGTCCACGACAAACCTGACATATACCATGTACGGCATAAAAAATTGCGATACAATCAAAAAAGCACGTAAATGGCTAGATGATAATCATGTTCCCTACACGTTTCATGATTACCGCAAAGAGGGTTTGACGGAAGCATTATTACGCACCTTTACAGAAAATTTAGATTGGCAGACACTTGTGAATAAAAGAGGAACAACTTGGCGTCAATTATCTGATGAAGAAAAAAACGCAATCACTGATGTTACCTCTGCAATTTTACTTATGTTAGATAAACCCGCCATCATTAAACGCCCTATTCTTGTGTCATCAGACAACCGCTTTATTGTTGGTTTTGATATCAATGATTATTCGACCTTTACAGGAGCCTAATTTTTATGTCCTGTCCTGTTATTGAGCTTGCACAACAACTGATTTCGCGCCCCTCAATCAGCCCTGATGATCAAGGTTGTCAGCAACTGATTATCGATAGGCTTGCCCCTCTTGGCTTTACGATTGAAAGAATGCCTTTTGGTGAAACTGAAAATCTCTGGGCTTGCCGTGGTGGTGAAGGTGAAACACTGGCTTTTGCTGGTCATACTGACGTTGTGCCAACAGGCGATCCTAATTTGTGGGATAACCCGCCTTTTGAACCGTCTATTCGTGATGGTATGTTATATGGACGTGGTGCGGCAGATATGAAAGGCTCGCTTGCCGCCATGATTGTAGCGGCAGAACGTTTTGTTCGCTCTTATCCTGATCACCGTGGACGACTCGCTTTTTTAATTACATCAGATGAAGAAGCTAAAGCCGCAGATGGTACAGTTAAAGTCGTACAATCTTTAATGTCACGAGGCGAACGTCTCGACTATTGCCTTGTGGGTGAACCTTCAAGCCAACATCATTTAGGCGATATGGTAAAAAATGGTCGTCGAGGCTCAATAACAGCAAATTTAATTATTCAAGGTGTGCAAGGTCATGTCGCTTATCCTCACCTTGCAGAAAATCCTATTCATCTTGCATCCCCTTTTATCCAAGAGCTTGTTAATACGGTTTGGGATGAAGGTAACGAATTTTTTCCAGCAACCACAATGCAAATTGCCAATATCCATGCAGGTACAGGCAGCAATAATGTGATCCCTGGAGAACTGTTTATTCAATTTAATTTCCGCTTTAGTACCGCCATTACAGATGAAGAAATTCGCCAACGTACAGAAGCGTTATTACAAAAGCATCAACTTCGCTATCAACTGGAATGGTCTTTATCTGGTCAGCCTTTTATTACTAGGCAAGGCAAATTACTTGAAGCTGTACGTTACTCCGTCAAGCATTACACCAATTTAGAACCAGAGCTTTCCACCAGTGGAGGCACTTCTGATGGTCGATTTATTGCCCAAATGGGAGCGCAAGTTGTCGAATTAGGCCCTGTTAACGCAACAATTCATAAAGTTAATGAGTGCGTTAATGCAGCAGATTTACAACAACTTAGCCGAATTTATCAGCGGGTTATGGAGCAACTTATTTTATGATAACGCCTTTAATGCTAACTGGCCGTTCTACCGATCATTTAGTCACTTTATCCGGTCAGCATCGCTTACAATTTAATGCCACTAAGGCCTTTTTAGCATTACAACAACAAGCCACAAAAGCAGGCTTTAAATTAATGCCAGCNCATTTAGTCACTTTATCCGGTCAGCATCGCTTACAATTTAATGCCACTAAGGCCTTTTTAGCATTACAACAACAAGCCACAAAAGCAGGCTTTAAATTAATGCCAGCCAGCTCTTTTCGTGATTTTAATCGCCAATTAGCTATATGGAATGGAAAGTTTGAAGGTACTCGCCCTGTTTTAGATGCACAAAGCCAGCCAATAGATATTCATGCATTATCAGAAGGTGAGCGCTGTATCGCTATTTTAAAATGGTCAGCATTGCCTGGTGCAAGTCGCCATCATTGGGGCACTGAGATTGATATTTACGATCCTTTTCGTCTACCTGAAGGTCAATCATTACAATTAGAACCTTGGGAATATGAGAATGGTGGCTATTTTGCAGAGCTTAATGAATGGCTAACAGAAAATATGTCTGTGTATGATTTTTATCGTCCTTTTACTCATAAAGAGAGCGATATTGCTTACGAGCCATGGCATATCAGTTATTGGCCTCTTTCTCATGAAGCTTTTCTTGCTTATACACCTGATATTCTAAAATCAGTGTTAGAAGAAGAGAATATTTATGGTAGAGAGTGGTTATTAGCTAATCTTGACGAGATATTTGCACGTTACATTGTTTTGCCTGAGTAAGTTTTGCCTGAGTAACGTTATTTTTCACATGGAGCTTCTTGTTGGTCATTAACAGGAAGTCTCCACATAAATATCAACAAACACGCTAAGATTATCAGCAATAATATTCTGACCCAAAGCATAGACACTAACCACAGTGAAATCGCAAAGGTAATTAAGATCACTAAGATAGCTTTAGGTTTTGCCCCTTTAGGCATAGCGCGATAAGTTTGCCAATATCGTAAATAAGGGCCGAACCAAGAGCGATAAAGTAACCAATAATGGAAGCGCTTTGACGAGCGAGAAAAACACCATGCAGCAAGTAATAAGAAAGGTGTAGTGGGCAACACAGGCAAAATAACACCTAATGTAGCTAATCCAACACATAACCAACCTGCTATAATCAATAATATCCGTTTCATGCTGTGCTTTTCCAACCTATGCTTTATTGCGTTATTTTATAGAGTAAATAAAAAAGATCCTCATTCTCAACAACAATTTTAAAATATAAGGCTTATTTATGCACTGGTTTGCTGACTATTGGTGGGTAATTTTAATTCTTTTAGTAGGAATTATTATTAACGCTATTAAAGATATGAACAAAATCGATCCCAAGCAATTTCTTAAAAATAAGAGAAAGTTGCCTCCACATCGTGATTTTAATGATAAATGGGATGATGAAGACGATTGGCCTAAACAAAATCAAAACAAGAAGGATGAGAATAAGTAGCTAACCACTGTTGATAACGCGATGTTAATTGAGCATCTTTTTCAGCCATTAATTGCGCACATTGTGCTCTTAATTGCTTAGTTAAGACTTTTTTTCCTGATAAAGAAAACTCAGCCACACACTGCTCGACTGACTTATTGTCTACAAAAAAAGCCACTAGTAACGGATAGTGTTGCTCATAACCTACCAAAAAATTAGCAACACTCTCATAAACAGTAAGTGCTGGGCGATGAGCAAATGCAAAACCCGCCATCATTAACCAGTTGTCTTGTGGTGTAGCAATATAACTTGGTATTAATTTATCCGCTAAGTAGAGCTTTGTTTGCTGTTCTATTTGCTGATATTGCATAGCAAAAGCGCGTAAAGACGAGCGTAATAACTGTTCGCCTTTTTCTGTTAGTGGATAAATTGCCATTGCAGCGTAACATCCACTGCTCGCCTCTTTATGTACCCCGAGTCGTACTATTTGAAAACCACATTGCATCCAAAACTGTGCTAACACTTCAGTATAACCAAAGCTCACCGAAAGATAATCAATAGCCTGTTTTTGGCTCTCTTTTACAATATTAGCAATTAAAGTTGCGGCAATTTTTTGGCGTCGATATTGAGGTAAAACAGCAATACGGCTAATACGCAATGAGTTCAAACACATTGCATCTGGTGTTAAACCATAAGTTACTAATGATTGAGCAACCAGATTACCTCTAGGCCTACGAGTACCTAACCAGACATCGTGAGCAAGTTCGAAAGGTAATCCCCCTTCTTCGATACACCACACTGCACCCACGATTTTTTTATTGATTGACGCTGACCAATAACGCTGTTTTTGACCATCAAGTAAACGTCGTAGATCTAGTGGCGTTGTTCGATAATGCGCACTAGTAAGCAACTGATAAAAATCATGTAGTTGTGAAATGCTATTATGCCAATTTCCTTGAAGCTGCTGAATATCGATTTCACCTTGTTGCTGATGTTCAAAATCATACTCAAGCTCATCAAGCAATAACAACTGATTAAGCCAGTTTTCTAATGGACAATCTTTAGCCCAACGAATTGGTGTTTGTAATTGATAGGTATGCAAATTAGGAATGTTGTCTCCTAATTTCAGCATAAAACCTCGCCCTGTTCCTTCATAGCCTTGTACTGTGGTTGTCATTAAGACATTAGGAAAATAACCACACAGCACTTCTAGTTGTGCAATCGGCAGAGAAGCTGCCTCATCAATAATCAGCCAATCACTTTGAATTTCGTTATTTATACACAGCGCTAATAAATTATCAGGAGAGTAAAATGAAATAGCTTTATTGGTGTGTGAAGATAAAACATCTGTACTATTTTTAGCCGGCGCACATACCAGTACATTTCCTTGATATTGCTCGATAAACATTCCCGCCAGCGCTGACTTTCCTCTGCCTCTTGGTGCAATAACACTCCAAATACCGGATGTCGATAAGAGCAGATTATCTAAAATCACTTGCTGCTCTGCGGTTGGTTTACCTTGTGGAAGCGCCCAAGGTTTAGCTTTTTCAACCAATGAAGGGAGTTGAAATGGCGTTGATTGTTGCCAGACAATTACTTGCTCATCACCTAAAGTGATATTTTTTAGCCATGCCATAAAATTTGGTGTTGAAAGCACACCTTGAGCATCATTCCACCGCTGGCTATCTTTATCGGTATAACTGTCCCAATATTCAATATCAGGCAAGCACAAAATCAATACACTACCTGCTTTTAATGTACCCGTTAGCATGGCTAAAGCATCAGTGTTAAATTCCTCATTAGCATCAAAAATCGCATGCAGAAACTCTCGCCCTAATAGACGAATAGCGTGTTCAGGCAAGATAGCATGGGGTTGATTGGAAGAAATCGTGACCCAATCACCTTGGCATAATTGAGTAATTTGCTGGATTTGCGCCGTTTGCCATGCAGGTTCGCCCGCTAATAGCAGTAACTGGCGTTGCCCTAATTGAGCTAATTTTTGCTGATATTGATGTAAATAGGAAAATGGCACAGCTAGGATTTACCGATTAACAATGAAAGAATACCAGCTGCAATTAATGGCCCAACAGGTACACCTCGGAAAAGTGCGACACCAATGACAGTTCCCACTAATAAGCCAGCAACCGTTGAAGGTTGGTTATTCATTAGAGAAACGCCACGTGCGCCTAACCAAGAAACCGCGATACCTATTGCAATTGCGAGCAATGATTTCCAGTTTAAAAATGAATTAAGAACTTCTTGCCCTGAAATACGCCCTGTTGCAATGGGTGTCATTACCCCAATAGTCAAAATTAAGATCCCTATGGTCATGCCATATTTTTCAACAACAGGAAAATATTGATTTAGAGGCGTGATTTTAATCACTAGCAAAGCAAGCATTGCTAACGTTACAGTCATATTATGACTAATAATGCCAAGTCCTGCGAGAACCAGCAAAATTAATAGTGAGGGATCAACATTACTCATGTATGTTCCTAAGCCTTTCTCTTTATAGCGTTAATTATCTTTTATTTACCGACGAATGGTATTAGTTCAAAGACGAAGAAGCAAATGTATCACAAGACTTAATACTGCCACTGTTATAGCCTCTCATAAACCAAGTCTTACGCTGTTCTGCTGTGCCGTGTGTAAAACTATCAGGCACCACATAACCTTGCTGTTGTTTTTGTAACTTGTCATCACCTATCGCTTGCGCCGTTTTGATCGCAGTTAATAAATCGCTTTCATCAATACGACCTTCACCTGCAATAAAATGCCCCCACATTCCAGCAAAGCAGTCTGCTTGCAACTCTAATTTTACGGATAAACGATTTGCCTCTGCTTTTGAACGCGCCATTTGTTGTTTTTCACGCATTTGATTAGTGATACCTAATAAATGCTGAACATGGTGCCCTACTTCATGTGAAATCACATAACCTTGAGCAAATTCACCACCACCACCTAGGCTATGTTTCATTTCATTATAAAAAGAGAGATCTAGATAAATCTTTCTATCCGCAGGGCAATAAAAAGGCCCCATTATTTTCGTACCTGTACCGCATTGCGTGGTGGTGCTATTGGTATATAAAACGAGTTTAGGATAGCTGTATTGTTTGCCTGCTTGTGCAAAAATCGTTTGCCAAAAATCTTCTGTACTGGCTAAAACGACGCTACTAAAGTCTGCGGCTTCATTATAAAGGGCACTTTGTTGTTCGTTGCGTTGTGGCGATTGGTCGGTTTCACCCGTTAATGAGTTAAAGTCAAATCCCATAAAACTGGCTATCACTAAAACAATAATAATCACAAATCCATATTTAGTGCGTAACAAAAGTGCAATTAATCCTAATGGGAGATTGCCACCACCTGATGCGGGGGAAGATTGCCCTCTTCTATCTTCAACATTGTCACTTCTTCGGCGATCATTCCAACGCATAACTTATCCCCCACAGTTTAAATAGACGACTTTAGCTTTATTATGAACAAATTTATCACTTGATTTGAGATAATAACAAATAATTGCAATCTCTATTCCTTATTTTTTAAGAGCAAGATAATAGAGACTATCAGAGTAAAATAGCACCCGTTATCACAACGAACAAATAAACATCAAAAGGAATTAAAACTGCTTTTTTAACGATTTCATAATAGAATTCTTATTTATTGACTTTGTATTTTTTCTTCACTCATAAACAGATAATTTAATGACTCGAACTCAACGTTTACTCACTTTATTGCAGATTTTAAAAGAGAATCGCTATCCGATAACGGCAGATGTATTGGCAGATAAATTACAAATTAGTGTCAGATCTATTTATCGTGATATTGAATCTCTACGTAATCAAGGTGCTGAAATCACGGGTGAGGCAGGCATAGGTTATCAGCTAAAATCAGGTTTACTCCTGCCACCATTAACCTTTGATATTAATGAACTTGAAGCACTTATTTTGGGTTTACGTTGGGTAGAAAGTAATACAGATAAAGAGTTAAGTCACTCTGCATTACGAGCAATTAATAAAATCAATGCGGTGGTAGCAACACAGCATCAGACATTGCTTGAACAAAATACATTATTTGTTCCCATTAACCGAATTATTGAAGTTGATCATACCATTGCTAAAGATATGCGCTTTAGTTTACGCGAAGAAAAAAAAGCCCAAATAGATTATAAAGATGCTCAAAAACAATTAAGCACTCGGATTATTTGGCCTATTGCTGTGGGTTACTTTCAAGATTCCCAAGTTATTGCGGCATGGTGTGAATTACGCCAAAGCTATCGCCATTTTAGACTCGATAGAATTATCTCTTATAAAGTATTAAGTGATAATTTGCCTTACCCTAAGAGCTATTTATTATCACGCTGGAAAAAAGAGATCTTGAAAGAGACTCCTGACAAAAATTGACACACAGTTTGCGTAATATCTTCCTTGCTGTTCTTTATTTAGTTATATCAGTTTAGCTGTTTCAGCTTAAACAACATCATATTAATCAACACAGTAAGGAAACATTATGAGTGAACTTATTCTTTATACTAATACAATGTCTCGCGGTAACACTGTAGAGCTTTTCTTAAAAATATTAGATGTGTCTTATCAGCGTGTTGAATTAGAATATGGCGAACCAATGCGTACTCCTGAATATCTTGCTATTAACCCGATGGCAAAAGTTCCTGCATTAGTTGATGGCGAAATCGTCGTTACAGAGACAGCGGCAATTTGTGCTTATTTAGCCGATAAGTTTATTGAAAAAGGATTTGCTCCTGCCCTTAATTCACCAGAGCGTGCGGCTTATTATCGTTGGTTCTTTTTTACTGCTGGTCCTATTGAATCTGCATTTACGGTGAAAGAGCTAGGTATTGAACTTAATGAAGAACAACAAAAATCATCTGGCTTTGGTTCTTTTGAACGTACTTTTCATTGCTTAGAAACAGGCTTAGCCAGCGCCAAACCTTATCTTTGTGGTAAAAACCTGACTGCCGTTGATGTTTATGTGGGTTATTTCCTTATATTTTTGTGCAAGTATGCGCTTATCCAGCCTACACCACTGATTAATCAATATATTGATAACCTTGCGCTTAATAATGAGATTAAACAATTATTACAGAGCTTAGGATTACGATAAATTTTCTTATTATTAAACGTAATTCAATCAAGCTATCTGCATAGCTGCTTAATTATGTCTTTAATACATTCTATTTAAAACACGATATTTAAAACAAAAGGTCAGCTTTTAAGCTGACCTTTTCTAATTACATCTTATTTAACTTGACGTAATCGTTTGCGTATTTAGTCTAAAGAAACACCGATTCGACGTGCAACTTCTTCGTATGCTTCAATTAATCCGCCTAAGCTTTGACGGAATCGGTCTTTATCCATTTTATCTAAGGTATTTTTATCCCATAGGCGGCTTCCATCAGGCGAGAATTCATCACCTAATACAACTTTGCCATGAAATAGACCAAACTCAAGTTTAAAATCGACTAAAATAAGTCCTGCTTTATCAAAGAGTTCGCTAAGGACATCGTTTGCTTTATAGCTCAAACGTTTCATTTCTGCGAGGTTTTCTTTAGACACCCAACCAAAGGTTTCACAGTAAGATTCATTGACCATAGGATCATGACGAGCATCATCTTTTAAGAATAAATCAAAGATTGGTGGATTTAAAAGTGTACCTTCTTCGATACCTAAACGTTTGACTAATGATCCCGCTGCACGATTACGAATAACACATTCAACAGGTACCATATCGAGTTTTTTTACTAGCACTTCATTATCAGAAAGCAAACGTTCCATCTGCGTTGGGATACCCGCTTCTTCCAGTTTATTCATAATGAAATGGTTAAATTTGTTATTTACCATTCCCTTACGATCAAACTGTTCAATACGTTGGCCATCTAACGCTGATGTATCATTTCTGAATTCAAGGATAAGAAAATCAGAAGATTCAGTGGCATAGACCGTTTTGGCTTTTCCACGATACAACTCAGCTTTTTTCTGCATCTGACACACTCCAAAGATGTGATAGGTTTAACAAGAAATTTGCTTCCCATACTCTACTCTAGATTAGATAAAAAAGCTTTTAAAACGTGAGTACTATCACTAAAAAATCTCATCGACAACGCACTGACCACAACGTTTTTTTGTTGAAAACCACACCATGATTAGAAATCATATTTTAATTAATCCCATTAAGTAATTACACTAATAGCCAACATTATAATTACTAGAGAAAAGAGTGGGTTAAAAATTTTAGGATATATAAAACATAAAAAGTCAGAATAAGAATAATTATAGATTATATCACTTCATTATTTCTATTTTCAGATGATATTATTAATAAACATTAGATCTGTTTAAGATTACATTTATTTTGAGTAATCAATAATAAAAAACCAGATTAATTTCTTTTTATTGAAAATAAATCTGGTTATCAATATTAGCATCAACAAGTTCTAATGATTTATCTCTTATCTATTTTTATATTAAAAAACCTCATGTTATCTATTAATAACATAATGCTTAATTAAATAATAAAACAGTAGATCTCATAAGCAAACCAGCCTAATAAAGCGCCAGCAGGTAAATCAATTAAGTAATGTTGTTTCGTAAACATGCAAGATAATGCAATAAATAGTGGGAATAAGAAAACCCATGGTCCTAAAGTTGCATAAGCAAGACAGGCAGTGAGTGTTGCAACGGAAACGTGCATACTTGGGAAGCAGTTTGAGGAGTCATCAAAATACTGAACAAACTTTAGAAATTTCTCTGATGCTGTTTTTCCTGGGTTTAAGGTGCGCCAATGTGCTGGGGTTGCAACAGGGAACACAACAAAGAAAAACATTTGCATGACTAACAAAACAATATAACTAAAAACAATCATAATGAATTGTCTGGAGTCTTGAATGATCCAATTGAGATATAAAATTGCAGGATAATATAAAAAGCTATAGATCCATGACCACCATGGCCAGAAAGGAATTTTTTCATCAATCGGTGAATTAATAATTTTCACTTCTCTCAATGTATATCGTTGAGTAAAAAAATAAAACTGATAAACACCTACAATGAGTATCCCACTTAATATCAAGTGAATAATCATATCACCTGCACTCATAAATACTCCTTCATATAGTCAGAGAATGCTTTGTTATTTTTATTTAAGAAAAAGAATTGACGCAATATTGCATAAATTTAAGTGTATTGCATTAAGATTAATATTATTAATAAAATTAAATTAAACCCTATCATTAAAAGAACATTCAATTAAGGACGTTTAATCTGATAGCTCCAATGTATTTTTATAAATAAATTTCAATTTAGATTAATACTATTTAGTTAAGATCATAAAAAAAGCCGCACAACATTTATTGTGCGGCTTTCCATAGTTTTAAAGAATAAGGCTTATTTAACAGGCTTACTAAAAGCTGCTTTCAGTGCGGCAACCATTTGATCATTTTGTGATTGTGTTAATGGTTTACCTTTATCACTGATAAATTGTAAACTACTGCGGTTATTTAAATCGCCGACTTGTAATTTATAATCAGCTTCTTCAACAGTTGGTCTATCAACACCTAATGCACTCCAGTTTGCACTGCTCATGCCTTTATAGGTTACTTCGATTGAACCTTTAGAACGTGTGCGATCGCCCATCTTCATACCAACACTTTCTAATGCGATAGGTAATCTATCCCAAACCACATCAAATGGTGCACGAACGATAATCACTGGAAGACCTGCATTATCACTGCCACTTTGGACATCGATAATACCTTGTAAGCTACTACTTGCCGTATTTTCGCTTAAATTACGCATACGATTTAAGCCATCAACCAATTCGTTAAGCATTAAAATATTATAACGCTTCACTTCAGCCGGATCAGTTACTTCAGTTTCGCCTTGGCGTAAACCTTCGTTAGTTACTGTTAGCGAAATAACATTACCTGACTGAGCAATGACTAAACGCTGACGTGTTTGGAAAGGTACGTTTTCATCAGCACGTAACCATGTGATCCAATCGGTATGGATCTCTTTTTGTCCAGCATCACTTTTAACAATCGCAACACCTTTCTCTTTTAAGATAGAGCTAACTTGCTCATACAGTGTTGTATTTTCAGGTGAGTTTGGTAATAGCAAACGGCTGTTATCTGCATTATTTTCACTGCGTGAACCACTTAACAAATTCAGTGCTTGAGTTGGTGGACGAATATCAAGCGCTAAACCAACAGGTTCAGTTTTTTTAGGGGTTGGAATGTCATATTCCCCATTTTGCAAAGGCAACACCATACCCGCCGGAATCGCTAAATTCTTTAGCCCTGCTGTCTCTAAATAAGACTCATCACCACTGACCTGACGTTTATAGCGCTGATCACTTGAACAGGCTGCCAGTAAAACCACCAGCGACAGACCCGCGACTTTCATAATCTTTGATTTATGCAATAGTGTTGCCATTAAAATTCCCTAAGTTTTACAGTATTCCCGCTGTTAACAGCGCTTTCTCAACAATTTGCTGACCTGATGATGTCAACGGAGTCATAGGTAAGCGCAATGTGGCGTCTTCAATCAATCCAATACGTTGACACGCCCATTTAGCTGGGATTGGATTAGGTTCAACAAATAACTGATGATGTAAGTCCATCAGACGTCGATTAAGTTCACGCGCTTTCGCAAACTCACCCGCATTTGCTAATTGACATAATTCTACCATCTCTGACGCAGCAACGTTAGCAGTAACCGAAATAACACCATGACCGCCAAGTTGCATAAAGTCTAATGAAGATGCGTCATCGCCACTTAATAAGATAAAACTATCATCATTAACCAATTCTTGGATTTGACTAACACGACTTAAGTTCCCTGTCGCCTCTTTAATTGCCACAATATTATCCAACTTGGCTAAACGTGCAACTGTTACAGGCAATAAATCACACCCAGTACGACCCGGTACATTATACAGGATTTGTGGTAATTCGGTGCTTTCAGAAATCGCTTTAAAGTGCTGATATAATCCTTCTTGTGAAGGTTTATTATAATATGGCGTTACACTCAAACAACCTGCAATACCTTTATTTTCAAACTGTTGTGTAAACCAGACGGCTTCAGATGTTGCATTAGCACCCGTACCAGCAATGACAGGAATACGCCCATCCGCCATATCTAATGTCATTAAAACAACATCAACATGCTCGTCATGACTTAATGTTGCAGATTCTCCTGTTGTGCCGACAGAAACAATTGCGGCACTGCCTGCATTAACATGATAGTCAACTAATTTACGTAAACTAACCCGGTCAACATTGCCTTTTGCGTCCATTGGTGTAACCAATGCCACCATACTGCCTGTAAAATTAAATTCGTTATTCACCATAATCATTGCTCCGAGATAGACGTATACTCAATGGTACTCATTCATTGCTCTATTGAAAACTACTTAACTCTAGGTTTCTAATGAAATTTGCTAATATTCTTTGATATGAATTAAAGAGATATAATAATTGAAGATAGTGAGCAAGGGATCTTGGCAGAAATCGAAATTTGTGTTTACCTGTTAAGAATAAACTGAAAGTCAAAAGGAACCTTATTTTGCCCATACCTGATAAACATTTTCTCGTCATTACTGCATTAGGTGCTGACCGTCCTGGTATTGTTGATACCATTACACAATTAGTCAGCCAATGTGGATGTAATATCGAGGACAGCCGACTTGCGATGTTTGGTCAAGAGTTTACGTTTATCATGCTACTTTCAGGTGGCTGGAACGCTATTGCACAATTAGAAGCGTTGTTGCCCATTAAAAGTGCGGAACTGGATTTATTGACCGTAATGAAAAGAACCACCAATGGTGCACCAATTACCTATCCTTCAACAATCGCAGCGAAAGTTGATATTGAAGATGCACCCGGTATTGTAGAACGCTTTACTAATCTATTTAGCCAACATAATTTTAATCTTGCTGAATTAATATCTAAAACACATCCATCAGAAGATGGCTCACCTGCCCGTTTAGAAATACAAATTACGGCGCATAATCCATTAGATGATCATGGTATTGTTATTAATGAGAAATTTAATCAATTATGTACAGAGCTGAATGCTCAAGGCACAATAAGTATCGTAAATAGTCTGATGATGAAACAGTAAAAAATGGAGAATGACCTAATGAACCCATTAAAAGCCGGTGAAAAGGCGCCTCAATTCAGTCTGCCCGACCAAGATGGAGAAACAATTAATTTATCTGATTTCGCAGGCCAACGTGTGCTCGTTTATTTTTACCCTAAAGCAATGACACCTGGTTGTACAACGCAAGCTTGTGGCTTACGTGATGAAATGGATGCACTAAAAAAAGCCAAAGTTGAAGTATTAGGTATCAGCACAGATAAATCAGAAAAACTTTCCCGTTTCGCTGAAAAAGAGATGTTAAATTTCACGTTGCTTTCAGATGAAGATCATAAGATCGCAGAAGAGTTTGGTATCTGGGGAGAAAAGCAATTTATGGGAAAAACTTACGATGGTATTCATCGTACAACATTTTTAATTGATAAGAATGGTGTTATCGAACACGTATTTGATAACTTTAAAACCAGTAATCACCATCAAGTCGTTCTCGAATATCTCGCTCAGCATCCATAATAAATACTTTGAATTGATAAGATAACAGACAGCTTAAACTGTCTGTTTTTTTATCTATCTTTTTATTAATGCATTCAATGCTGTGCTTAGCTTTTCTTTATATGTTGCTCATTCGCAATTTCATCGGGTAATGCATGCAATACTGCTTTGATCAGCGTTGCTAATGGAATAGCAAAGAAAACGCCCCAAAACCCCCACATTCCACCGAATATAATCACTGATAATATAATGACTAAAGGGTGCATATTTACAGCTTCAGAATACAAAATTGGCACTAATAAATTACTATCTAATCCCTGAACAACAAGATAAGCGATAAATAATGCCCAAAAATCAGAGCCTAATCCCCACTGTGATAATGCAATCACGATAACTGGAATAGTTGCTAAAACAGCACCAACATAAGGAACTAAAACAGAAACACCGACGATAACAGCAAGTAATACAGAGTAGCGTAAGTCAAAGAAAGCAAATACAAAATAAGTGAAAACACCCACAATTATCATTTCAGTTACTTTACCGCGAATGTAATTGGTAATTTGCTGGTTAACTTCAATCCAAACTTGTGCTGCCAATATTCTGTTTTTCGGTAAAACACGACGAACTGCATTAAGCATCTGTTGCTTATCTTTAAGTAAGAAGAACGTCATTAAAGGAACAAGAATAAGATAAATCGACAGTGTAATAATTCCGATTAACGAAGCTAAAGACACTTTTAATACAGATTCAGCCACCGTTGAGAACTTGCTGCGTAAGTTCTCTGCCATCATATCAACGATGCCTGCATCCATTAATGCAGGGAAACGATCGGGTAATTCATGTGCAAATTCATTGAACTTATTGATCATATTTGGGATATCTGAAATCAGTGTCATCCCCTGCTGCCACACAGTTGGCGCTAAAATCAAAATAACAATGGCACTAATACCGATAAAGAGTGTCAGAATTATCGATACAGCCCATATACGGGCACATCCTAATTTTTCAAGTAAATGAGTTGGCCACTCTAAAAGATAAGCAAGCACAATTGCCACCAATAAAGGAGCAAGTATGCCACTGAAAAAATACAGAATTGAAAAGCCGGCAATCAAAATGACCACAAGGGCGATAACTTGTGGATCAGCAAATCGGCGTTTGTACCATTGAACAAGCAAGTCCAGCATGAAAATAAAGATCCTTTATAATAATCAGAACAATAGAGCTATATGTATTCATTTACATAAGCAATAATCTTTTGACAGATTTTACGTTAGGTTTTGCTATCATACATCATTAATTATTAATTATTCGTTAAGATAGCCATCAGGATACAGTTGTATGAAACTCAGACTTAAAAAACCCTTAGTCGCGCTTCTTGTTTCTGCGTTGCTATCAACATCAGTAGTGCCAGCGCACGCTGCGATTGATATTGAAGACTCTTTACCTGATATGGGAACTACCGCAGGTTCAACATTAAGCATCAATCAAGAAATCGCTATGGGTGATTACTATACTCGCCAACTGCGAAATAGTGCACCTTTAGTTTTTGATCCATTACTTTCTAACTATATTAATAATTTAGGACAAAAACTCGTTTCTAACGCCAGCTCAGTTAAAACCCCGTTTCACTTCTATTTAGTTAACAACCCCAATATTAACGCCTTTGCTTATTTTGGGGGAAACATTGTTTTGCATTCTGCCCTCTTTCGATATAGCCAAACAGAGAGCGAATTAGCCTCTGTTATGGCTCACGAAATTACACACGTTACTCAACGACACCTAGCGAGAATGCTTGAAGATCAGGCTAAAACAACGCCTCTTGCTCTTGCCGGTGTATTAGGTTCTATTTTGATCTTTATGGCAAACCCAAATGCAGGTCTTGCAACCTTTACGGGAAGTATGGCGGGTATGCAGCAAAATATGATCACATTCACGCAAATGAACGAGCAAGAAGCAGACCGTATCGGAATACAAACACTTTATCGTGCAGGATTTGATCCCAAAGGGATGCCCGACTTTATGCAAATTCTTGCTGATCAGGTACGATACAGCTCTAAACCGCCTGAAATGTTATTAACGCACCCTTTACCTGATAGCCGTTTATCCGATGCAAGAAGCCGAGCAAGTCAATTTCCTGCTCGCCAAGTTCCGCAATCAGCCGACTTTCTGTTTGCTAAAATGCGTGTATTAACCATGCTGACGAAAAATCCAACATCAGAGAATGCATTACAAACGATACTTGATCAGTTTAAGCAAGGTACTGCACTTGAAAGGTCAGCCGCAAATTATGCGCTAATACTGATCTATTCTCGTGATCGCAAATTTGATGACGCAAGAAAATTGATCACTCCGATGTTAGAAAAAGAACCGAACAATATTTGGCTTATTGATGCCATGACAGATATCGATTTAGAACAAAACCGTGCTGGTGATGCGGTCGCAAGATTACAACTGGCATTGAAACAAAGACCCAATAACAATGTCCTTATTGCCAACTTAGCTAACTCATACATGCATAATAAGCAATATAACGAAGCTAACCGCCTACTGTATCGTTATACCTTTGATAACCCAAACGATCCTATTGGCTGGCAATTAATGGCAGAAAATTCAGCCAAACAAGGTGATAGAGCCCATGAATTAGCCGCTTATGCGGAAGATTTAGCACTCAGAGGTGACTTTGAAACAGCGATCCGTTACTTAGGTGATGCAAGCAGACAAGTTAAACTGGGTAGCAATGATCAAGCTCGCTTTGATGCTCGTATAGACCAATTAAGAAAAATTCAGCAAAGAGACAGCCAATTTAAATAAGGGATAACCATGACCAAGAAAGTGACGATTTATCATAATCCACGCTGTTCAAAAAGCCGTGAAACCTTACATTTACTAGAAGAAATGCAAATAACGCCTAATGTTATTCACTATCTAGATACAGCCCCTTCAGTAACAGAGCTTAAAACACTGCTCAAAGCATTAGGTTTTAATGATGCAAGAGAGTTAATGCGTACAAAAGAAGAAATTTATAAAACGCTAAAACTGGCTGATGAAACATCACAAGATGCATTAATTCAAGCAATGCATGATAACCCTAAACTTATTGAACGCCCTATTGTGGTTGTAGGTAATAAAGCCCGTTTAGGCCGTCCACCAGAGCAAGTGAAAGAACTGTTTAATTAATCTTCAAAATTTAAAGCCCATATTTATGTTCTTACATATATGGGCTCCTCTCTATTTACTTCATTATTAATCCCGCAACTGTTTACTCTCTTTTCTCAATTAAGAAACAAATCATTGAATGTTATTAAATTGTAAAAATTACAATTAGCAAAGTGTTTCTTATTTCCACAATAGAAAAAAAATAATCGCTTTATGCTTTCAAAATTTTTCATCTCAATTTCATATTTTTTATGAGTAAGAAATCGCCATTTTTGAAAACTTTTATCAAGATCACACTACACCGTATAAACTCACAATGATAAGAAAAAAATAATCATGTGTTTCATTTATATTGTGACTCAAGTCTCTTTACACAAATGCATTCCTACATATCATGGGCATCAGAAAATATGATAGCAGAATTGATAAACAATAAATTCTCGCCAAAATATTTTTTCATTATCATCCAAGAAAGAAATTAACAAAAAATACATATTTAAAATAATACTGCAACACAGCAATAAGCTTTCAATTTGTTATTTACTCTACCTCTTCTTTTATTGTTGTTTTTTAACTTGATAACAATTAATCAGTGTAAAACGAAGTTGTAGATGTATATGAAATAAACAACGTTATAGCCAACATTATGGGCAATTAAAACTAACCAATCACCATTATTGGTGTCGGGTGATTGCTAGGCTAATAGGAAAACAGATGAATATCGTACTTAGATTAAAACTTGTCTCATTCCTCCAGTTCTTTATATGGGGATCTTGGCTTGTAACATTCGCCTCGTATCTCTTTGGAGAACTGCATTTTAAAGGTAGTGATGTTGGGCTTATTTTCAGTGCTCTTGGACTTGCCTCACTTATCGCACCCGTCATCATGGGATTTATTGCAGATAAAATAAACAACCGCAAATTAGTGTTTATTACTCTGCATATTTTTTCTGCATTAGCATTAGTGTTAATGTCGCAAATGACGACAGTAACTACGCTATTTTTTGCAACTTTATTACATTTACTGTTCTTTATGCCAAGTATCTCAATGGCAAACAGCATCATTTTCGAACTGTTAGAACAAAAACATTTAGAACCTAATAACTACTTCCCTAAAATTCGTGTTTACGGCACTGTTGGTTTTATTGCAGCCATGTGGGTTATTAGTTTCTTAGGTTTAGGTAATAGCTATCACCAGCTCTTCGTTGCGGCAATCGCTTCTATTGTTTTAGCTGTATTTGCAATGTTCTTACCTGCAACTAAAGCCGCTGACAAAAACGAAACTAAAACCGAAGAAGTGGCATTTAGTATCACTAATATCTTGCAAGTATTTAAAAAGAAAAATGTCGTTGTTTTCTTATTCTTCGCAACACTGTTAGGATCTGTACTTCAAATTACGAATACCTTTGGTGTGCCATTCCTGCAAGATATTGCACAATCTCCAAATGCAGATGATTCATTCTTTGCACGTTATCCTTCTGTGTTCTTATCTATTTCACAGATTTCAGAAGTCGTATTTATTCTGTTTCTACCACTGTTATTAAAACGCGTAAGAATTGAAACTATCGTTTTATTCAGTATGGTTGCTTGGATCTTACGTTTCGGCTTCTTTGCCTACGGTGACTACACATCATTAGGTCAAATCGTCTTATTGTTATCAATGATTGTGTATGGTTGTGCGTTCGACTTCTTTAATATCTCTGGTTCACTGTTCTTAGAAAAAGAGATCCCATTACAATATCGTTCAACAGCACAAGGTATGTTTATGACCTTAGTGAACGGTTTTGGTACTTATTTAGGTGCAATGTTAAGTGGTTGGGTCATTGATTTATATACCACTAATGGTGCGGTTGATTGGAAATCATTCTGGTTAATCTTCACTGGCTACACAGTGGCAATCACTGCACTTTATCTGATTTTCTTACTAGTTCCTCAGAAGAAAGCCAAAGTAGTAGAAGCAAACTAATTATTTACCCCTCCTCCTTTATTGTTTGTGTCTCTCACCGCTTGCCTTGTATAAAGACAAGCGGTTTTTTTATCTCGTGTTTTTATTAGAAAAGATAAAAATAGAAAATTCACCGTTAATAAATAGCAAAAAATTGTTGCCTTCAATGGGAATTAAATTTGGAAAAGAGAGGTAGGATTTAGATTATTCGCCTCACCTAACGAGATGAGTGAGGCTATTTAAAGTTTGAGTATATCTTTCACAAATGGGATGGTCAGTTTACGTTGAGCAACAATAGAAGCGTGATCAAGTTCATCGAGCATTTCAAATAAGGTGCGCATTTTTCTATCTAACCGTTTTAATACAAAACGACCAACATCTTCAGGTAATTCAAACCCTCGAAGTTTTGCTCTTAATTGCAGTGCTTGAATTTTTTCTTCGTCACTTAAAGGTTGCAAACGATAGATTTGTCCCCAATCAAGGCGAGAAGCTAAATCAGGAAGTTGTAGCTCTATTTGGCGAGGCGGTCTATCACCTGTAATTAATAAACAGGTTCGTCCATGCTCTAAAACACGGTTATAAAGGTTAAATAAGGCGAGTTCCCACTCCTCATCACCAGCAATACACTGAACATTATCAATACAAACTAAGGATAAATGTTCCATGCCTTCAAGAACATCGGGAACAAAATAGGCACGTTTATCAAGGGGAACATACCCAACAGCATCACCTTTTAATGAAAGCTCAGCACAAGCGGCATGTAATAAATGGCTCTTTCCACCTCCGTCACGGGACCAGAAATAGATATAACTGCCATGAGATTGATGAATGGCGGTTCGAATTGCCGCGACTAACGACGCGTTTTCCCCTGCATAAAAGCTATCGAATGTCTCATCATCGGGCAGAGATAGTGGTAATGATAGCTGTGACGGCGTATTCAGAAGCACCTCACCTGAATAGTTTAATAAACGTGGTGATTCTAACACAAATTCTCACAAGGTCAGAACCAATATTAAAAAAGCACATGACACAGGTTAAGATAACAGCAAGATCACCCAAATAAGTCTATTTTATGAACTTCAAGCGCCTTATTGAATTGTTGCTTGGCTGTTCCTCGAATTATTTAAAGCAAAATCAAAAAACATTCCGTGCTAATTTGTTTCACTTTATTATCTGAAATTTAATTTCGCAACATCATTACCGGAAGGTTGCTGATAAATATCGAGCTTAAAATATTTGGCTGATGCATTTATATACTCAAAAATTTCAGATTGAGTTTCTTCATATTCAACCCAAGTGGTTGCACGAGTAAAACAATATAACTCTACAGGCAGTCCCATCGGTGTAGGTGGCATTGTTCTGATCACCAAATACATATCAGGTCGAACATCGCCACGCATTTTTATCCAGTTTAACATGTACTTACGGAATAACTGTAAGTTAGTCACTCCTTTTGTTTCTAACCACTCATTAATATCGCCAATCTCTTCTTCTTTTCCTTCAAGCATCGTTTCTATGCTTTTACGAAGCGGCGCTGTATTTTTTAATTCTAATATTAACTCTTGCGTTGCAAATGAAATCGAAGATTGGTCAATATAAAAACTACGTTTAATTCGACGCCCTCCCGATGAAAACATCGGCTGCCAGTTAGTATATTTTTCGGTCAAAAAATCCTTGGTTGGAATACGGGAAATTGTATTATCCCAATTACGTACAGTGATCGTATGTAATGCGATATCAATAACCTCACCGCTAATATTACTACTGGGTAATTCAATCCAATCATAAAGCTTTAATACTTTTCCGTTAGAGATAAGAATATTGGCAACAAAAGAGATAAGTGTATGCTGAAAAACAAACATTAACACCGCAGCAATAGCACCAAAGCTTGAGATAATAATAAGTGGTGACTGTTCAGTAAATAACGCAATGATCAGGATAAAAGAGATAATCCAGACCACAATTTTGGCAATCTCAATATAGCCTTTGATGGAATTATTCCGATGCCACGCTTTTTTAGCGTGCCTAATATTGAAAATATCAAGAACGTTATTAAGCAATGAGGCGATATTGATGATGATAAAGGCACGAGCAACCGTCTCAAAGATAATATTCATTTCAGCTGAAAAAGACGGTAGTAGCTGATTAATATAGAGAACAAGTGTAACTGCAACAATAGATGCACTCTTTTTAGCTATATCTTCTATGGTTTCTTCATCTGAAAGCTCAGTAAATAAAAAAAGTAAACGCTTTGCTATTCGGCGGAAAATCATTTTGGCGAGAAACCACACCACCAGCAACACAATAACTAAAAATATTGTGGTAAAAATCTGCTTTGATGTAATGAAATCATAAATTTCAATCAGCCTTTCCATAAATTACGTTATACCTTTTTTGAAACATCCCAACCTTAAAACGAATATCACCTAAATAACAGATAAAATGCCTATTTCGCATAAGAACAGACACCTATTGTCTCATTTATTTTATTTAAATAAACATCATGATTTAATTAATTATACTTTTCTAAGTTTTAAACACTTAAAATATCGAAAATCTTAGTTTTTAATATGAAATAAAAATAAAAAACAATAAAAAAGGTGGAGATCATCCACCTTTTTTACTAATTTCAGCATATTGCTTTAGATTTTCTTAATCGATTACTTTTTGTTTGCTGTACCGCTAACCGATTCAATGGTGTTATCCACTAATTCTGTTTCAGGGCGAACAACACTCACTAATTTAAAGATTAAGCTTAAAACAATACCTACAACGGTTGCCAATGCCATGCCTTTTAATTCAGCAGCACCAATTTGAATAGAAGCACCACTCACACCGACAATCAGAATAATGGCAGTTAGTATCAAGTTTTGTGGTTTGTTATAATCCACTTTTGAATCTAACAAGACACGAATACCTGATGCACCAATAACACCGTAAAGCAGTAATGAAACCCCACCCATAACTGGAACAGGTACAGCAGCAATAGCCGCAGCCAGTTTACCAACACAAGATAATAAGATAGCGAGAATTGCCGCACCACCAATAACCCATGAGCTGTAAACCTTAGTGATAGCCATAACACCTATGTTTTCACCATAAGTGGTATTAGGTGTTGAACCAAAGAAACCCGAAATAATGGTAGAGAAACCGTTTGCGAACATAGAACGATGTAAACCTGGGTTTTTCATTAAATCGCGCTGCACAATATTTGCTGTAACAACAAGGTGTCCAACGTGCTCAGCAATAACAACTAACGCGGCAGGTAGGATAATAAAGATAGCACTCCATTCAAAACGCGGAGAATAGAATGTCGGTAGTGCAAACCAGTTAGCTTCTTTAATAGGGGTAATATCAACAACGCCCAAGAAGAAAGAGAGTGCATAGCCTGCTAATACCCCAATAAGAATAGGAATAATAGCAAGGAATCCTCTAAACATCACAGAGCCTAAGATAGTCACACCTAAAGTCACCATAGAAATAAGCAGTGTCTGACTATCAACCGGTGCATCTGCACTTGGTAATAATCCTGCCATTCCAGCAGCGGTTCCTGCTAATTCAAGTCCGATGACGGCAACGATTGCGCCCATTGCCGCAGGTGGAAACATCACATTAATCCAGCCTCGCCCTGCTATTTTTACAATACCTGCAACGATACAAAATAACACACCACAGACAATGAATCCGCCAAGTGCTAATTCATACCCTAAAGGTAACAATAAAAGTACAGGTGAGATAAACGCAAAACTTGAACCTAAATAAGCAGGAATGCGTCCTTTACAAATAAAGAGATAAAGCAGGGTTCCGATCCCGTTAAATAATAATATTGTTGCCGGATTAACTTTAAATAAAATTGGCACAAGTACGGTGGCGCCAAACATTGCAAACAGATGTTGAAGGCTCAACGGGATTGTTTGTAATAATGGTGGGCGCTCTTCTACCCCGATTGCACGACGAGTCATGCTTACGACCTCTCTTTAATATGAATGTGAAATTGGTTTGTATATTTCTAACTATAGAACAAGATAATTGGTTCAAAAAAAAGCCGACTATCAAAGTCGGCTTAATTATTATTTTGTACCAAATATCTTATCACCAGCATCGCCAAGACCTGGAACGATGTACCCGTGCTCATTAAGATGACTATCAATAGATGCAGTATATAATTCCACATCTGGATGAGCTTCTTCTAATGCCTTAATACCTTCTGGAGCAGCAACCAGTACTAATACTTTAATTGAAGTACAACCCGCATTTTTTAATAAATCAATTGTGGCAATCATAGAGCCGCCTGTTGCTAACATAGGGTCAACAACAAGAGCCATACGCTCTTCAATATTGGATGCTAATTTCTGGAAGTAAGGGACAGGTTTTAATGTTTCTTCATCGCGGTAAACGCCAACTACACTGATTCGGGCACTAGGAATATTTTCTAATACTCCATCCATCATCCCGATACCTGCACGGAGGATAGGAACTACTGTGATTTTTTTTCCTTTAATCTGTTCTATCTCTACCGAACCACACCAACCTTCTATTGTTACCGTCTCTGTTTCTAAATCGGCGGTAGCTTCATACGTCAGTAGACTGGAAACTTCTGAAGCCAGTTCACGAAAGCGTTTAGTGCTTATATCATGATCTCGCATCAGCCCCAATTTATGTTGAATGAGTGGGTGTTTTACCTCAACGATCTTCATAATTTCTCCTAATGTACGACGCAGCCTGACAAAAAAATCGCGAGATTATACCGCTTTTTTGCCAACATTCCATCGTTTTTCTATTGATATTGATCAAACGCACAGCTTTTAACCACACCAACATGAATAATTGTGACCTATAAAGAAGATCCTCGCAAACGTTTGCTTTGCCTGTTAGAATAGCGTCCGCACACATTTTTTCTTAACAGCAACTTGCCGTGAGGGCTCTACGTGACTAACAAATCCTCTCTCAGCTATAAAGATGCCGGTGTCGATATTGATGCAGGTAATGCTTTAGTCGATCGTATCAAAGGTGTAGTAAAAGAAACCCGCCGTCCTGAAGTTATGGGGGGTTTAGGTGGCTTTGGCGCACTTTGTGCAATTCCATCTAAATACCGCGAACCTATTTTAGTTTCAGGCACAGATGGCGTAGGAACTAAACTTCGCCTTGCGATGGATTTAAATCGCCATGATGACATCGGGATTGATTTAGTCGCAATGTGTGTCAACGATTTAATTGTCCAAGGTGCAGAACCCCTTTTCTTCCTTGACTACTATGCCACAGGAAAATTAGATGTCGATACCGCAGCACGCGTAGTAACAGGTATTGCAGAAGGTTGTAAGCAATCTGGTTGTGCGTTAGTCGGTGGTGAAACTGCTGAAATGCCAGGAATGTATCACGGTAATGATTATGATATCGCAGGCTTTTGTGTCGGTGTGGTTGAAAAATCAGAAATTATTGATGGTAGCAAAGTTAAAGCTGGCGATGCACTAATCGCTTTAGCATCAAGTGGCCCTCATTCTAATGGTTATTCATTAGTCAGAAAAATTCTTGAAGTCAGTAATACACAAGCTGAAAGCACATCCTTAGGTAATAAATCATTAGCTGATCACCTATTAGCCCCTACTCGTATTTATGTGAAATCACTGCTTTCATTAATTGAAAATGTAGATATCCATGCTGTGGCACATATTACAGGTGGCGGATTCTGGGAAAATATTCCTCGTGTATTACCTGAAAACACCCAAGCGCGTATTGACAGTAAAAGTTGGGAATGGCCACTGGTTTTCAAATGGTTACAAGATGCAGGACAAGTCAGCACACATGAAATGTATCGCACATTTAACTGTGGTGTTGGATTGTTAATTGCAGTTAACCCAAATGACGTTGAAAAAACATTAGCGCACCTTGCTGAGTGTGGTGAAAACGCATGGTTAATTGGTGAAATTGCGCCACAAGCTGCGGGTGAAGCACAAGTTATTATTAACTAATGAAAACATGTGAATGAAAAATATTGTCGTCCTCATCTCAGGAAACGGCAGCAACCTACAGGCGATTATTGACGCCTGTAGGGTAAATCAAATCACGGGTAATGTGGTTGCTGTCTTAAGTAATAAAGCTGATGCGTATGGTCTT
Source organism: Proteus columbae (assembly GCF_002777965.1). Classification (GTDB taxonomy): domain Bacteria; phylum Pseudomonadota; class Gammaproteobacteria; order Enterobacterales; family Enterobacteriaceae; genus Proteus; species Proteus columbae. The sequence goes on from NZ_NGVR01000032.1 coordinate 216,470, forward strand.
GAACGGGCAAAACTTGCCGATATTCCCGCGTATTTTGTTGATCCGGCTCTATATAATGACAGAGCTGGTTACGATAAAGCATTAATTGAGCGAATCGATGCTTATCAGCCCGACATTGTGGTTTTAGCCGGTTTTATGCGTATTTTATCGTCTGATTTTGTGGCTCATTATCAGCATAAATTATTAAATATTCATCCTTCTTTGCTTCCTAAATATCCCGGATTACACACTCATCGCCAAGTTTTAGCGAATAAAGACTCTTTTCATGGTGTTACCGTCCATTTTGTTACAGAAGAACTTGATGGTGGTCCCATGATTATTCAAGCTCGCATTCCTGTTTTACCCGATGATACTGAACAATCATTACAAACAAGAATACAAGTGGAAGAGTATCGTATTTATCCATTAGCGATCGGATGGTTAGCTGACGAGCGATTAAAAATGCAGAATAATCAAGCCTTTCTCGATGATATTGCGCTTTTCGACAACCTTGGCTAACTATTTCGTTTAAGATAAAAAGTCACATTGTGCTACACTGTAGCCTGCGTGACTTTTTTTTGTGTCACCCTTTTCTCTTTTTATTCAATGCATTCACCGAGGTGCTTATGTCCGGTGGTAAGAAAGTTCCACCTATAAAATTACGTCCTCTCGAACGAGAAGATCTCTCTTTTGTCCATCAACTTGATAATAATGCCAGCGTTATGCGCTATTGGTTTGAAGAGCCTTATGAGGCTTTTATCGAGTTAAGCGACCTTTATGAAAAACATATTCACGACCAAAGTGAACGCCGTTTTATTGCCGAAAGTGATGGTACTAAGGTTGGACTTGTCGAGTTAGTTGAAATTGATTATGTTCATCGTCGTGCTGAATTCCAAATTATCATCGCTCCTGCGCATCAAGGCCATGGATATGCTGCTCGCGCGGCGAAACTTGCGATGGATTATGCCTTTTCTGTACTTAATTTATACAAGCTCTATTTAATCGTCGATAAAGAGAATGCTAAAGCGATTCATATTTATGAAAAGCTTGGCTTTAAAAAAGAAGGTGATTTAATAGATGAGTTTTTTGTTAACGGTGCCTACCGTTCTGCGATTAGAATGTGTACTTTTCAAGCGCCTTATTTTGAACAAAAAGCCAAAGAGGCGAAACCCGAAAATTTTGTTAAACCGGGTGCGACTATTAAGCAACACGTCTGATTTATTCAGATATTAAGTTTTAACTTTAACCCTTGTTGGAGTTCAGATGTCCCAGGAACGACTCTATATTGATAAAGAGATCAGTTGGCTTGCGTTTAACGAACGTGTATTACAAGAAGCAGCTGATAAACGAAACCCGTTAATTGAAAGAGTCAGGTTTCTGGGGATCTATTCAAATAATCTTGATGAGTTTTACAAGGTGCGCTTTGCCGATGTAAAACGCCGTATTTTAATTAATGAAGAGCGTGGCTCACGCTCTGCATCAAGCCATGCTCGCCATCTTATAAAGAAAATTCAATCAAAAGTGGCTAAAGCCGACCAAGAGTTTGATGCTTTATATAATGATTTGTTACTTGAAATGGCGCGAAACCAAATCTTTTTAATTAATGAACGCCAAATCTCACCTAATCAACAAATCTGGTTACGCCAATATTTCCGTCAGAATTTAAGAAAACACATCACACCTATTTTAATTAACCCTGAAACAGACTTGGTTGAGTTTCTTAAAGATGACTATACCTATTTAGCGGTTGAAATTGTGCAAGGGCAAATTATTCATTATGCCCTGCTAGAAATTCCATCAGATAAAGTACCCCGTTTTGTTATTCTGCCAACAGACCAAGGGCGTAGTAAGAAAAAATCCATGATTTTATTGGATAATATTTTACGCTACTGCCTTGATGAGGTATTTAAAGGCTTTTTTGATTACGATTCATTAAGTGCTTATTCCATGAAAATGACGCGAGATGCAGAGTACGATCTTGCGACAGAAATGGAATCAAGTTTACTTGAAATGATGTCATCGACATTAAAACAACGCCTTACCGCAGAGCCTGTTCGCTTTGTTTATCAACGCGATATGCCTGATGAAATGGTGGCGTTGTTGCGCAGTAAATTAGGTTTATCGAATAATGACTCCGTCATTGCTGGTGGTCGTTATCATAATTTTAAAGATTTTATTAACTTCCCAAATGAAGGTAGTAAATTTCTGTTAAATAAACCGATCCCACGTTTACGCCATGTTTGGTTTGATAATTTCCGCAATGGTTTTGATGCGATACGTGAGCGTGATGTTTTGCTCTATTATCCTTATCATACTTTTGAACATGTGCTGGAATTATTGCGCCAAGCCTCTTTTGACCCAAGTGTTATCTCAATAAAAATCAATATTTACCGTGTTGCTAAAGACTCTCGGATCATTGATTCAATGATCCACGCTGCGCATAACGGTAAACGTGTCACGGTAGTTGTTGAGTTACAAGCACGTTTTGATGAAGCGGCGAATATCCACTGGGCAAAACGCCTGACAGAAGCGGGTGTACACGTTATTTTCTCCGCTCCGGGTCTAAAAATTCACGCGAAGTTATTTATCATTTCACGTTTAGAAAATGGCGAAATTATTCGTTATGCTCATATTGGTACGGGAAATTTCAATGAAAAAACAGCGCGTCTTTATACTGACTATTCACTATTAACGGCTAACACTGAAATTACCAATGAAGTACGCCGTGTCTTTAGCTTTATTGAAAACCCTTATCGCCCTGTGACTTTTGAACATTTGATGGTTTCACCACAAAATTCACGTACCCTTTTAAATCAATTAATCACAAATGAAATTCATAGTGCTCAAGCAGGACATCCCGCTGGGATCACATTAAAAGTGAATAATTTAGTTGATGAAGAATTAGTTAATCGCCTTTATGACGCATCAGAAGCCGGCGTAAAGGTACGATTATTAGTTCGTGGAATGTGTTCTTTAGTACCTAATCAACCGGGATTTAGTGAAAATATTCAGGTAACCAGTATTGTTGACCGCTTTTTAGAACACGACCGTGTTTATGTGTTCACTAATAAAGGTGATGAAAAAATCTTTCTCTCTTCTGCGGACTGGATGACGAGAAACCTTGACTATCGTATTGAAGTTGCAGTGGCTTTGCTTGATCCTCAACTTAAACAGCGCGTTCTTGATATACTGGATATTCAATTTAATGACACCGTAAAAGCACGTTATATCGATAAAGATTTAACAAATAGCTATGTTCCTCGTGGAAATAAACGTAAGATCCGTTCCCAGCTTGCTGTCTATGAGTACATTAAATTGTTAGAACAACCTGGTTCACGAGCGTAATTTTATGCCTTTATCACAAGATGACTCTTCACCACGTCCTTTAGAAATTGCGGCTATTGACCTCGGTTCTAATAGTTTTCATATGATAATTGCGCGTGTTGTTAATGGCGCATTACAAGTATTAAGTCGTTTAAAACAGCGAGTTTATCTTGCTGATGGACTTGATGATGATAACGAATTAAGCGAAGAGGCTATGTTACGTGGGCTTTCTGCCCTTTCTCTTTTTGCTGAAAGGTTACAGGGCTTTTCTGCAGAAAATGTCACCGTTGTAGGAACGCATACTTTGCGTGTCGCCACTAATGCGAAAGTCTTTCTTCAACGCGCCAAAGAAGTTATTCCTTATCCTATCGAAATTATTTCGGGCCATGAAGAAGCTAGACTTATTTTTATGGGTGTTGAACACACTCAATCAGAAAAAGGTCGAAAGCTTGTTATCGATATCGGTGGTGGCTCAACAGAATTAGTTATTGGTGAAAATTTTGAGCCAATTTTAATCGAAAGCCAACGTATGGGTTGTGTCAGTTTTAGCCGTCAATTTTTCCCAGAACAGAAAATTAGCGAATCTGCTTTTCGTAAAGCACGAGAAAAAGCAGCACGTAAAATGGAAAAAATTGCATGGCAATACAAAATGACTGGCTGGGATGTGGCTTTAGGGGCATCAGGAACAATTAAAGCGGCTCATGAAATCTTAGTTGAATTTGGTGAAAAAGACGGTGTTATCACCCCAGAACGCCTACTTATGCTCACTAAACAAGTTTTACGATTTAAGAAATTTAAAGATATCGCCCTGCCAGGTTTATCCGATGAACGTAAACATGTTTTTGTACCGGGTTTGGCGATTTTATGCGGTATTTTTGACTCTCTAGGATTAAAAGCCCTACACCTATCTGACGGTGCATTACGTGAAGGTGTACTTTATGAAATGGAAGGCAGATTCCGCCATCAAGATATTCGCCAGCGCACAGCTAAAAGCCTTGCAGAGCACTATAATATCGATAGAGAACAAGCAAAACGTGTTCTTGAAACCATGCAATCTCTTTACGCTCAGTGGGCACAGCAAAATCCTAAACTAGTTCGCCCTGATTTAGAGGCTATTTTAGTTTGGGCGGTCATGTTACATGAAGTGGGATTAAGTATTAATTTAAGTGGGTTGCATCGCCATTCTGCCTATATTCTTTCAAATACTGATTTACCCGGCTTTAATCAAGAACAACAACTGTTATTAACAACCCTCGTTCGCTATCACCGAAAAGGGATCAAGTTAGATGAGTTGCCTAAATTTAATCTTTATAAAAAGAAACAGTATTTTCCACTCGTACAAATACTAAGGTTAGCAACTTTACTTAATAATCAGCGACAATCGACAACAAAACCTGCATCTTTGCGTTTAGTTACAGATGAAAATCATTGGACACTTTATTTTCCTAAAAAATATCTTTCCGATAACACATTGATGGAATTGGATTTAGAAAAAGAACAAGAACATTGGCAGTCAGTTCCGGGGTGGAAACTGGATATAAAAGAGGAATCTACTTAACAATATGATATTATACAGAAAAAGATGCTAGTCAATGCGTCTTTTGTTGCATCTATCATACAACAACTATCACATAACAACATAGGTTTGATTTGTGACGATAATATGAACATCACCAACGCAATATTGTTCAAGATTCATATTTTTTATACGGAGAAGACCGATAATCATCCTAAAATGGAATAATTAGTGTCAATGGTTATCTCCCTCGTAAGAATTAAAAAGGAATAACATGTCTCAACCAGCTATCAACAATGATACTGCGGCTGCCATCAATCCGTATTCACAAAAAGTGGCACACCTGCGTCAGCAAATTTTGAGTATCTTTCTCGAAGATGATCATTTTGTTGAAACCGTTTTAGGTGAAGCAAGTGAAAATGATAGGCTGAGCCACCATGAACTTCATGAAAAAATCACCACTGTTAGAGAATTACTACAAGATCTACACGCGGCAGATATTGCAGATATTCTTGAAGCCCTTCCCTATGACGAACGTCTAGCCCTGTGGCATTTGGTTGATAATAATGAACGTGGTGCTGTTTTAGTCGAAGCTTCTGTCGCCGTTTGGGACAGCTTAATTAAAGATATGACTGACCGTGAATTATTACGATCGGTCGCCACATTACATGTGGATGAGCAAGCGTACATCGCAGAGCACTTACCTCGCGATACGATGCGTCGCCTTCTTACCTATTTAGAACCAAGCCTGCGTAATAGAATAAGAGAAGTTCTTCAATATCCCAAAGACAGTGTTGGTCAGATGATGGATTTTGAGTTCGTCACTGTGCGAGGTAATGTTACGTTAAAAACGGTACAGCGCTATCTACGCCAACGGGGCTCTATTCCTGAAGCAACGGATAAAATCTTCGTTATTGATAATAAAAATCATCTGTTGGGCGAGCTTCCATTAACCACTGTTTTAACGCAATCCCCTGATAAACTTGTCTCTGATGTAATGAAAACAGACACCGTGAGCTTTATGCCTGAAGAAAAAGGTGAAGACGCGGCGGGTGCGTTCGAACGTTACGACTTAATTTCTGCGGCTGTTGTTGATAGTAATGGTCTTCTAATGGGGCGATTAACTGTTGAAGATATCGTTGATAACATGCATGAAGAGAGCGATACCAATATTCGTCGTATGGGTGGTTTGAGCCCAGAAGAAGACGTCTTTGCACCCGTAGGACAAGCAGTTAAAACACGTTGGACTTGGCTGGCTATCAACTTATGTACAGCTTTCGTTGCCTCTCGTGTTATTGGCGTGTTTGAACACACCATCTCCCAATTAGTCGCTTTAGCAACACTGATGCCAATTGTTGCTGGTATTGGGGGAAATACAGGTAATCAGACCATCACAATGATTGTACGTGCTTTAGCGCTACACCAAATTCAAACAGGAAGTTTCTCTTTCCTCATTTTAAGAGAACTTGGTGTCGCCTTTATCAATGGTATTGTGTGGGGAGGCATAATGGGAATAGTCACTTTCTTACTTTATGGCGACCTTGCAATGGGTGCTGTGATGACCATGGCAATGATACTTAACCTGTTAATGGCAGCCATTATGGGCGTCTTAATACCGATGACTATGATAAAATTTGGTAAAGATCCAGCCATTGGTTCAAGCGTTATGATAACCGCTATTACAGATACAGGTGGTTTCTTTATCTTCTTAGGTTTAGCGACTATCTTCTTAGTCTAAAGACAAGCCCTATTACACTAACGCCACTGATAATAAAATACAGTGGCGTTTTTTATGTCAATCAAACAGATATTAAGCCGTTGTTGAGAGGTAATAATAGACAAGCAACAATGCAATAACTAGTGAAGTAATAAAAGTCTTTTTAACAGAGGCACTTAATAAATAGTTGTCATTTTGATTGGAGCCATTGAGCATGGTTTTTAATACTAAACCACCACCTAATGCGACAATAGAAAGTGATGCGAACAGAACAATTGCGGCTAAGAGAACAGCACTCATTGAGATAGAGACCATAAATCCTCCGATATATCAATTGACTTCCTGATGTAATTATAACCAAGAATAGTTTTTTTGATGCCTCTTTTTGTTTTTATTTTCAATTTAACGGAAAAACACAGAAAAACCACACTATGCATAAAAACACAAAAATAAAATTAGCATTATAATTTTTATTGGTTTTAAATTTCAACAAATAACAAATAAATGAAATTCAATTCTAATGCATGGGTATTTAACATACAGTAGAATATTCTAATAATTCATTTTCTATCAGGTTATATCTTTCATTTTTAATACGATTAGCTTTCTTAATTATCTAATAATAACTTTATTTATGGGAAATAATAAATTCACTTATTCCTTGATTTATTATTCCCATACTTATTTAGGTTTGAATAAATATATTCAACATTAAACCTTTTTTATTTAAAAACACTATGTTCTTACTTATTTTTTAATTAACATAATAATTTTATTATATATTGATAGAATTTAATTCTATGATATTTAATTTCAACAAATCGCAACTCAAATGCAAAATAAAACTAATAATTCATGTGAAATTAGTTGTTAATGTTGTTTTAATTTCATCTATTTACATTATTAAGAGCTTCCTGTTATAACTTAAACCATCATCACAACATTATTCTTTCTCGCATAAATAGCCTTTAAATAACCTTTTGCTGTTATTTATTTTCACCCTATTTTATTTGCTCATTTAAAAAGAATCTAATTGTGATCTTATTACTTATTATTTTTATCACGATGATTATTATAGGTTGTTATTATGACATCACAATCACACTCCACTCAGCCGTTGAGTCAACCTACGGCAAGGCCATTGAATCGCAGCGACTATAAAACGTTGGGTTTATCCTCACTAGGAGGAACTTTGGAGTTCTATGATTTCGTGATCTTCGTGTTCTTTACGAAAACATTGAGCCACTTGTTCTTTCCCGGTGATAACGCCTTTATTGCACAAATGCAGACATTAGGTATTTTTGCAGCCGGTTATCTTGCTCGTCCTTTGGGTGGCATTATTATGGCACACTATGGAGATATTATTGGACGTAAACGCATGTTTACCTTAAGTATCTTCTTAATGGCTGTACCAACATTAGTTATTGGTTTATTACCAACTTATGCCAGCATTGGGGTTGCAGCACCATTATTGTTGTTATTAATGCGCATTATGCAAGGTGCAGCTATTGGTGGCGAAATGCCGGGTGCTTGGGTATTTATCGCAGAGCACACGCCAAAACAACGTTATGGCTTAGGTGTAGGAACATTAACGTCAGGCATTACAGGCGGTATTTTATTAGGTTCAATCGTGGCAATTATTGTTCAACGTAGCTATACCAGCCAAGAAGTAAATGATTTTGCATGGCGCATTCCCTTTATCTTAGGGGGCGTATTTGGCTTAATCTCTGTTTACTTACGTCGCTTTTTACAAGAAACCCCTATCTTTAAAGAGATGGCGGCAAAAAAAGCGTTAGCACAAGAAATGCCAGTGGTTTCTGTTATTAAAAATCACAAGCAAGCCTGCTTAATTACTGCTGCATTAACATGGTCTTTATCAACAGCTATTGTTGTCACCATTTTGATGACACCCGGTGTCATTGTTGAAGGGATCTACAAAATTGATAGAACGACATCATTAGAGGCGAACTGTGTTGCAACATTAACCTTAACCTTAGGTTGCATATTCTGGGGTTGGATTAGTGACAAGTTAGGAACACGCGCGTCAATGACATTATCATGGGGTGGTTTGATTGTTACCGCATTCCATTTCTATGGCAGTTTAGATGCAGCAATGTCAGGTTTTCAGTTAGCGTTTAACTATGGTTTGATGGGCTTTTTTGTCGGGGCGATTGCAACTACACCTATCGTTAGCACAAGAGCATTTCCACCATCAATTCGCTTTTCTGGTTTGTCTTTTGCTTACAATATGGCTTATGCATTGTTCGGCGGATTAACACCAATGTTAACAGGAATATGGTTAGAAAAAACCGCCATGGCGGGTGCATATTATGTTGCTGGCGTATCATTATTAGCTATTGCAGTCGCTTTCTTACCTTTAGCTTATAAAGGCTGGGTGGCAGTAAAGCCCACCACAAGAGAAAAAGATGTTGCATTGCAGATTGATAAAGTGATCGGTTAGGTCTTTATCAATATCACAAAACCATTCTACCAGTCTCCTTAGACAATACCGCCCTTAATAGGGCGGTATTTTTTTGTGCCGATAAAGACTAAAAAGGATGCCTCATGGCATCCTTTATTTTTCTTGAAATTTTATTTTTTAATGACACAAATTACTGTGTCATTTTACTTAGCATCGGTGCTGTGATCAGCATAAGAACTGCGATAACACCGGTTACAATACCAATTTGTAAGAAGACACTGCTATAAATTTCTAATGAAGCGTGAGCGCTTTGTACATCATCTGGTACTGCCATTAAACTCGCAACTTTACCTGCAATAATTGCAGCGGCTGCCGAAGTTAAGAACCAAGCACCCATAATAAAGCCCATTAAACGCTGTGGTACAAGTTGAGCAACCATTGCAAGACCCAGCCCTGAAATCATTAACTCACCAATACTTTGGAAACCATAACTTGCGACTAACCACCATGAAGACACAATACCCGCTTCATTTGCCATGCTTGCACCTAGTGGTAGCACTAAAAATGCTGTCGCACTTAAGAACATTCCTACGGTGAACTTATATGGCATTGGCAGTTTATCACCCATAAAGTTATATACAGCCGCTAATAGAGGGCTTGCTAACATGATCCAGAATGGATTAAGTGATTGGAATTGCTCTGGTTCAACGCTGAAACCTAACAGAGAATGTTCTACGTTATGGATTGCGAAGAAGTTTAAAGATGTTGGCATTTGATCATAAAGAACAAAGAAGACCACAGCTTCAACCATCAGTAAGAATGCAACAATCATCTTACGACGAGCCGCACCTTTCATCATAAAGGTTTCACGCGCAAAAATCAGGATGATACCTAATGAGATGACAGCTAAAGACCAACTTGCCACTTCATTATTATGTAACAGCCAAGTCGATACTGCCGTTAAAGCAACAATACCCACCAGCGTTAATAGCAATTTTGAATAATTAAGCGGTTCAAAATCAGGTCTAGAACCTTTATCTTTGATCCAACCACGACAAACCATAAAGTTTGCTAAGGTAATCAACATACCCACAACGCTTAAGGCAAACGCAACATCCCAACCATAATTAGCCGCTAACCATGGTGTTGCTAGCATAGATAAGAACGAACCTACGTTGATAGACATATAGTACATAGTAAATGCACCGTCTAATTGTGGGTCATCTTTCTCGTAGCAAGTTGCTAATAATGAAGATGGGTTAGCTTTAAATAAACCATTACCTACTGCAATTGTTGCAAGTCCCCAATAAATCACGTCTTTATCGTGATCAGAGAATGCCACCATCGCATAACCAATTGCCAGTACGATTGCACCAAGAATAATAACCCTTTTAGTACCAAGGACTTTATCCCCAAGCCATCCACCGATAGCAACAAAACCATAAACTAATGCGGTAAATGCAGCAAAAACAGTGATAGCTTCTGCTTCACCCATACCCAGCATTTTAACCAAGTAAACGGCCATGATCCCTTGCAGACCGTAATAGCCGAAACGTTCCCATAATTCGATTGAGAAGATGAGATAAAACGCACGAGGCTGTTTAAATGCATTCAGGCTCGGTTTTTGTCCATCGTCAGGTGTGTTTGCAGTTGACACTAAAAACCTCTAATTATTCTATTACGCCTTTATAGTTAGGCTGATTTTTACAAAAATTTCGTTATTCAAGACAGAGTTAAAGCTCGGTGAATTTCATACTGGATTGTTATTCTTTGAAAAGAGTTCAACGCAGAGAAAAACAAGGGTGGCATTCTATCACTGGAAAGCATAATTATCTAAGAATTATAACTAACTATTGCGTTTTATCATAGTTACAGGCATTTGTACAAAATAGTTATGCGATTAAAAAAACATCAAACAAAATAACTCACTGATAATCAATAATTTATTTTCCACTTAATTATCCCTATATAAACAATTAAGCCACGCTACTGCTTATCCTTAATTTGCTAAATTAGCGCTTATTGAATAACAAGGATAAAGTAATGTCAGTAGTAATTTGTTTTAACTGATTAAAATAACACCAACAAAACACATTCCTTGACTTAATTTCCATATTTCCTCCATTTTTAACTGTGAAGAAACAGGTAGAATGTCACCATTCCAAATTTTCATTCCAGTATTTCTGATTAGCTAGTTGCCAGTGGGATCACAAAAGTAATGAATAAAAACAAAAATGCTAAAAAAAGAGTTTCTCTCATTATCGCTTTAATCGTCGTAATCGCAGGGAGTTACGCCTATTGGCAATTTAATGCAGCAAAAACAGCATCGCCTGAAAACAAAGGGGCTCAAGCCGCTAATTCACAAAGTCGAGGTACATCTGGATCTCGACGCCCTCCTTTACCACCTGTTCAAGTTGCAACATCAACACAAGAAAATGTGCCTCAATTTTTATCTGCTTTAGGTACAGTAAAAGCCACTAACAGCGTAACTGTTACTAGCCGTGTTGAAGGTCAATTAATGGCATTACATTTCACGGAAGGACAATACGTTCAAAAAGGTGATTTATTAGCTGAAATTGACGCTCGTCCATTTGAAGTTCAATTAGCCCAAGCCAAAGGACAACTAGCAAAAGATCAAGCGACATTAGCGAATGCTCGTCTTGATTTAGCACGTTATCAGAAATTAGCAAAAACCCATTTAGTCTCACAACAAGAATTAGATAATCAGCAAGCTTTAGTCAAACAGTCTGAAGCCAGTATTCGTATTGATGAAGCCACTATCAGTAATGCACAACTGCAACTCACTTATAGCAAAATCACCGCACCTATTTCAGGTCGAGTGGGTTTAAAACAGGTTGATGTTGGTAATTATATTTCTGGTGGCTCATCTACACCTATCGTTGTTATCAATCAAATGGATCCTGTTGATGTACTTTTTACATTACCAGAACAAGATCTAGCAAATGTTATTCAAGCACGTAAAAACAATGCAGATTTGCCTGTTACCGCGTTAGATAGAAATAACCAATTTGAATTAGCGCAAGGAACGTTATTCAGTGTTGATAATCAAATAGATGCCGCAACCGGTACTATTAAGTTAAAAGCACGTTTTCCACAACAAGAAACGACGTTATTTCCTAATCAATTCGTCAATGTCCGTCTTTATGTTACTACACTAGAAAAAGCCGTTGTTATTCCTAATGCAGCGTTACAAATGGGTAATGAAGGTCACTTTGTCTGGGTTGTTGATAGTGAAGATAAAGTCAGTAAATTACGGGTTGAAGTGGCATTACAAAATGCAGAAAAAGTCGTAATAGCATCCGGTTTATTGGCAGATCAGCGCGTTGTAACTGATGGTGTGGATAGATTAACACAGGGTGTAAAAGTCGATATCGTGACATCTACGGCACCAAAGTCTAAAGAAAATAATCGTGTTGTTGCGGAGAAAGCGTAATGACCGAAAAAACACACGGTACAGGTGGGGGGCCATCTCGCTTATTTATTCTGCGCCCTGTTGCGACAACCCTTTTTATGGTCGCCATACTCTTAGCCGGAATTGTTGGCTATCGTATGCTACCCGTCTCTGCGTTACCTGAGGTTGATTATCCAACTATTCAGGTCGTTACACTTTACCCCGGAGCAAGCCCTGATGTAATGACATCGGCAGTTACTGCGCCATTAGAGCGTCAATTTGGGCAGATGTCTGGATTAAAACAGATGTCGTCACAAAGCTCTGGCGGTGCATCGGTGATCACACTGATGTTCCAATTAACATTACCCTTAGATGTTGCAGAACAAGAGGTGCAAGCTGCGATAAATGCAGCCACGAATCTGCTACCATCCGATTTACCTTATCCGCCGATTTACAGCAAAGTCAATCCTGCTGATCCACCTATTTTAACCTTGGCGGTTACTAGCTCAACATTACCGATGACACAGTTGCAAGATATGGTTGAAACCCGTATCTCGCAAAAAATTTCACAAGTTAATGGCGTTGGTTTGGTGGCTTTAGCTGGTGGTCAGCGCCCTGCTGTTAGAGTCAAACTTAATGCACAAGCCGCTGCATCTTACGGTTTAGATAGCGAAAAAATTCGTGTAGCAATCAATAATGCGAACGTTAACTCAGCGAAAGGGAGCCTTGATGGACCAACTCGCTCTGTAACGTTATCTGCTAATGATCAGATGAAATCATTAGAAGATTACCGTCAATTAATCGTCACTTATAAAAATGACGCGCCTATTCGTTTATCTGATATTGCCACTATTGAGCAAGCACCTGAAAATAACCAACTGGGTGCATGGGCGAATAATGAGCAAGCAATTATTATCAATGTTCAACGACAACCCGGCGTTAATGTTATTGATACCACTGATAATATTCGTAATTTATTGCCTGATTTAGTCTCTAATTTACCAAAATCCGTTAATGTTGAGATCTTAACAGACAGAACCACAACTATCCGTGCTTCAGTTAAAGATGTGCAGTTTGAACTTGGTTTAGCTATCGCCCTTGTGGTAATGGTCATTTATCTCTTTTTACGTAATGGTGTCGCAACCTTAATCCCAAGTATTGCCGTACCGCTTTCATTAGTGGGTACGTTTGCAGTGATGTATTTTTGTGGGTTCTCTGTCAACAACCTCACTTTAATGGCATTAACCATTGCCACAGGCTTTGTTGTCGATGATGCCATTGTGGTGATTGAAAATATCTCCCGTTACCTTGAACGTGGTGATAAACCGTTAACAGCTGCTTTAAAAGGAGCTGGCGAGATTGGCTTTACCATTATTTCACTGACTTTCTCACTGATTGCCGTACTGATCCCCCTGTTATTTATGGGAGATATTGTTGGTCGCCTATTTAGAGAGTTTGCAATCACCCTTGCTATTGCCATTCTAATCTCTGCGGTGGTTTCACTCACATTAACACCAATGATGTGTGCTCGATTGCTAAAGCCTGAAAATGAAATCAAACACAACCGTTTTGAAATGGCATGCGAGCGTTTCTTTGAAAAAATGATTGCAGTGTATGCAGTTTGGCTCAAACGCGTTTTAAACCATCAATGGATAACACTTGGCGTAGCACTTAGCACATTGGTGCTAACTGTATTGCTATATATGTTTATTCCTAAAGGCTTCTTTCCATTACAAGATAACGGACTATTGCAAGGTACCATTGAAACCTCACAATCCATTTCTTATCAAGCAATGGTAGAAAAACAGCAGCAAGTCGTTGATAAATTAATAGATGATCCAGCTATTGATAATATTGCTAGTTTTGTAGGTATTGATGGAAGCAACGCAACCTTAAATACGGGTCGTTTGCAAATTACGTTAAAGCCTCTTGATCAGCGGGATTCCCGTATTGATGTGATTATTCCTCGTTTACAAGAGCGTATTGCTTCTATTTCAGGAATGACACTCTATCTGCAACCCACCCAAGATTTAACGATTGATACGCAAGTTTCTCGTACTCAATATCAATTTACCCTACAAGCAACATCATTAGATGAATTGGCTTATTGGGTGCCTAAGCTCTCTCAAACACTAAAAGATCGCCCTGAATTGACTGATATTAGCAGTGATTGGCAAGACAACGGCATGATGGCGTATATCAAAGTGGATAGAGACTCAGCAAGCCGTTTAGGTATTTCAATGAGTGAAATAGATAACGCACTTTATAATGCTTTTGGTCAGCGTTTAATTTCAACTATCTACACTCAAGCCAATCAGTATCGCGTGGTATTAGAACAAGATATTCGTAATGGTGATGGATTACAGGCACTTTCAGCCGTGCATTTAACGGGTAAAGATGGTGCGATGGTACCTTTATTATCTATTGCATCCATAGAGCAGCGGTTAGCGCCACTTTCTATTAATCATCAAGAGCAATTCCCTTCAGCAACCTTCTCATTTAATGTCGCTGAACAATCTTCTCTTGAAGAAGCGGTGAAAGCAGTGAAATTGGCTGAAGAGCAAATTTCTATGCCAAAAGATATTACCACTCAATTCCAAGGGGCAACATTGGCATTTGAAAGTGCGCTTTCAAGTACTTTGTGGCTGATTATCGCGGCAATTGTAGCAATGTATATTGTATTAGGTGTGCTATATGAGAGTTTTATTCACCCTATTACTATTTTATCTACACTGCCAACAGCCGGTGTCGGCGCATTATTAGCTTTAATAGCCGCAGGTAATGAGCTTGATATTATTGCGATTATTGGGATCATCTTGCTTATCGGGATCGTAAAGAAAAATGCGATCATGATGATAGACTTTGCCCTTGCCGCTGAACGAGAACAAGGTTTAACGCCTTACGAAGCTATTTATCAAGCGTGTTTATTACGTTTTCGCCCAATCTTAATGACCACAATGGCGGCTCTTTTAGGTGCTTTACCTTTAATGTTGAGTACAGGTGTAGGGGCAGAATTGCGTCAACCATTAGGAGTTTGTATGGTCGGTGGCTTAATTATGAGCCAGATCTTAACCCTATTTACGACACCTGTAATTTATCTGTTATTTGATAAATTATCGCTCTATATCAACCGTAATAAACACGTTGAGAATAATAACGGGGCTGTATCATGAAGTTCTTTGCCCTCTTTATTCAACGACCCGTAGCAACTACGTTGCTCAGTTTGGCGATTTCGCTATGTGGTGTATTAGGGTTTATGTTGCTCCCTGTCGCACCTTTACCGCAGGTAGATTATCCCGTTATTAATATCAATGCCTCATTACCGGGGGCGTCACCAGAAACCATGGCATCTTCTGTGGCAACACCGCTTGAACGCTCTCTAGGGCGAATTGCAGGTATTGATGAAATGACATCAAGCAGTTCGCTTGGAAGTACCAACATTACGCTGGTGTTCGATTTAAACAAAGATATCAATACAGCAGCTCGTGATGTACAAGCAGCGTTAAATGCTTCACAAAGCTTATTACCCTCAGGTATGCCAAGCCGCCCGCGTTATTATAAATCGAATCCTTCTGATGCACCGATTATGATCTTAACGCTCACCTCTGATACCCAAAACACAGGGGAGCTTTACGACCTCGCATCAACAAGATTGGCACAAAAAATTTCGCAAATTGAAGGTGTTAGTGAGGTTTCTGTCGGCGGTGGTTCATTGCCAGCAATACGTGTTGCCCTCAATCCTGATGCGTTATTTAACCAAAATGTCAGCCTTGATGATGTTAGAAAAGCAATTAACCAAGCAAATGTGCGCCGACCTCAAGGCTTTGTAAATAATGACGAGGGTCGTTGGCAAATCCAAACTAACGATGAGCTAAGCAAAGCGGCTGAATATCGCCCTGTGATCGTGCATTACAATCAAGATGCTGTTGTACGTTTAAGTGATGTGGCACAAGTTACCGACTCAGTACAAAATTCACGCGCCGCAGGAATGAGTGGCGGAGAGCCTGCTATTTTGCTGGTTATTCGTCGTGAAGCGGGTGCCAATATCATTGAAACCGTGAATCGCATTCGTGATGAGCTTCCTGAATTGCGTGAACTTATTCCTGCCAGTGTTGATTTAAAAGTTGCACAAGATAGAACACCCACTATTCGCGCATCCCTCGCTGAAGTTGAACGAGCGTTAGCCATTGCAGTAGCGCTAGTGATTTTAGTCGTGTTCTTATTTTTACGCTCAGGTCGCGCCACACTGATCCCTGCTGTTGCTGTACCCGTTTCATTAATTGGTACCTTTTCAGCCATGTATCTCTGTGGTTTTAGTTTAAATAACCTTTCATTAATGGCATTAACCGTGGCTACGGGCTTTGTGGTTGATGATGCCATTGTGGTGCTTGAAAATATCTCTCGCCATATTGAGAATGGTTTAAAACCTAAAGATGCCGCCTTGAAAGGGGTTGGTGAAGTTGGTTTTACTGTCCTTTCGATGAGTATTTCTCTTGTTGCCGTTTTTATTCCATTACTGTTAATGGATGGTCTTGTTGGGCGATTATTTAAAGAATTTGCCATCACCTTAACAACAGCTATCGCTATCTCGCTATTTGTTTCTCTAACGCTAACCCCCATGATGTGCGCGCATTTATTAAAAGGGATGAAACCTAAAGCACAATCGCATTTACGCGGGTTTGGTAAGTTACTTTTCCGCGTCCAGCAAGGTTACAGTGTCACATTACAAGCAGCGTTGCGCCATAAACGCTGGGTTATGGCTATTTTTCTCGCCACTTTGGGCTTAAATGTTTACTTATATATTAGTGCACCCAAAACCTTTTTCCCTGATCAAGATACAGGTCGATTAATGGGATTTGTGCGTGCTGACCAAAGTATTTCATTCCAATCGATGAAAGAAAAAATGACCCGTTTTATGCAAGAAATTAATGCAGATAAAGACGTTGATAGCGTAACGGGTTTTACTGGCGGTGGGCGTATTAACAGTGGATTTATGTTTATTTCCCTCAATCCGCTATCAGAGCGTACTGATAGCGCAAATCAAGTGATTAATCGCCTACGGATAAAATTGGCCAATGAACCCGGCGCTAACCTCTTTTTAATGCCAGTGCAAGATGTTAGAGCGGGTGGACGCCAAGCTAATGCTAGTTATCAATTTACGTTATTAGCTGATGATTTAAGTGAGTTGCGTAAATGGGAGCCTATTGTCCGTAAAGCTTTAGGTGAATTGCCTCAGCTTGTAGACGTTAACTCTGATAAAGAGGATAAAGGCGCCGAAATGGCACTGACTTACGATCGCGATACCATGTCACAATTAGGTATTAATGTCAGTGATGTCAATAATCTGCTGAACAATGCTTTTGGTCAACGTCAGATCTCCACCATTTATGCGCCGCTAAATCAATATAAAGTGGTAATGGAAGTCTCTGAACAATATACCCAAGATGTCTCTGCGTTAGATAAAATGTATGTGGTCAATAGTCAAGGTGAACGTATTCCATTATCCGCATTTGCAAGTTGGTATCCGGCTAATGCGCCATTAAGTGTTAATCACCAAGGATTATCTGCATCTTCAACTATTGCCTTTAATATTCCTGAAGGCTATACATTAGCTGATGCTATTAATTCTATTGAACGTACAATGACAGAGTTAGGTGTACCCAATACCGTCAGAGGCACCTTTGCAGGTACAGCACAGATCTTTCAGGAAACTATAAAATCACAGCTTATTCTTATCTTAGCGGCGATTGTAACGGTCTATTTAGTATTAGGTGTGCTGTATGAAAGTTATATTCATCCGCTGACCATTTTATCAACTCTACCTTCTGCAGGAGTCGGTGCCTTACTCGCGTTACAGCTTTTTAATACACCTTTTAGTCTGATTGCACTTATTGGCATTATGTTGCTTATTGGTATTGTGAAGAAAAACGCCATAATTATGGTGGATTTTGCAATTACCGCGCAACGTGAAGGGAAATTGTCGGCTAAAGAGGCAATTATTCAAGCCAGCCTACTGCGTTTTCGTCCTATTATTATGACTACTCTCGCCGCTTTGTTTGGCGCATTGCCATTAATGTTAGGTAGCGGAGATGGTGCTGAGTTAAGGCAACCTTTAGGGATAACAATTGTAGGTGGTTTATTAATGAGCCAACTACTGACCCTTTATACAACCCCTGTTATTTATCTATTTTTTGATGGATTGCGTGAACGTTGGCAACAACGACGTATCAGCAAAAAAGAGGCAAATGCATGAAATTGAGAAGTAAGCTGTTTTTAGTGGTTTTTGCTACTTGCATGGTGGTTGTTCTCGCCATGCATATCGGTATTCGAGGTAGCTTCCAGCAAGGATTCATTGGTTATATCAAGAAAAACAGTGAACAACGTGCAACTCTTTTAGCTGAAGCCTTAACTGAACAATATGCTTCAACGGGAGATTGGCGCTTTCTTAATAGAGATGATCGTTCTCTTTATCAAATATTAAGAAGCATTGATCAAATAAGCCAAAGTGGTGAAGGCCCTGCGCCAAGAGGTTGGCGTACACAATTTTGGATCGTTGATAAAGAGATGAAGCGCTTATTTGGACATGACAATCAATTTCCCGCAGAGACATTTAAAAAGCCCATTACCTTTCATGATGAAATTGTTGGATGGGTGATTGTCAGTGCTGCAGATAAAATCAGCAATGAAGCCGATATCAGTTTTGATAAACAACAACTGCGTACTAGCTGGATAATTGCAGGTTTAACGGTTCTTTTTGCTTTATTGATCACTCTTATTCTTTCTCGCAATATGATACGCCCTGTTAAACGACTTGTTGAGGCAACACATAAATTAGCCGCTGGTGACTTTTCTGTTCGTGTGACGCCCACAAGTAAAGATGAAATCAGTCAACTCGCTACCGACTTTAATCAACTTGCCAGCACGCTAGAAAAAAATGAGCAAATACGTCGCGATTATATGGCAGATATCTCACATGAATTGCGCACTCCCCTCGCTATTTTAAAAGGGGAGCTTGAAGCGTTACAAGATGGTGTCAGAAAACCCACAACAGAGACGCTAAATTCGCTTTTATTCGAAGTCACAAACCTGACAAAATTGGTTAATGATCTCCACCAGCTTTCATTATCAGATAGAGGCTCATTAACTTATCGTAAAGATTTTATCGATATTAATGAGGTGATTTTGTTGGCGGTAGCTTCTTATCGTCACACATATCAAACTAAAGATATTACTCTACTCACCGAATTAGATGATTTATCTCCACTGATTGTACAAGCCGATCCTGATAGGTTGATCCAGCTTTTCCATAATCTGCTAGAGAATAGCGTGCGCTATACTTATTCAGGCGGTCAATTACATATCAGCACCAAAAAAGAGCAAAATCATGTTGTTATTTCATTAGAAGATAGTGCTCCGGGGTTAGATAGCGCTCAATACAAAGTTGTTTTTCAGCGCTTTTATCGTGCAGAAAATTCACGAAATCGCGCAAGTGGAGGTTCAGGTTTAGGTCTTGCGATTTGCGAAAATATTGTTGAAGCTCATAATGGTAAGATAAGTGCTATGCCTTCCTCTTTAGGTGGCATGAAAATCCTTATAGAATTACCCGCATATTCTGATGATCTTTAAGCCTAATAACCATTGAGCCAATAAATGACAGTATCTGAATCCCCCTATTCAATTCTGATTGTTGAAGATGAACCTAAACTTGCCCAATTACTTATTGATTACCTTCAAGCATCGGGTTATCAGACTCATTGGTTAGCAGATGGTGCTGAAGTGAGTCATTGTGTAAAACAGCAACACTACGATTTAATACTATTAGATTTGATGTTGCCTGTTAAAGATGGCATGACTATCTGTAAAGAGTTACGTCAGTTTTCAGATATTCCAATCATTATGGTGACAGCTAAAACAGAAGAAGTGGATAGATTACTCGGGCTTGAGATTGGCGCTGATGATTATATTTGCAAACCCTATAGCCCAAGAGAAGTGGTAGCCAGAGTCAAAACCTTATTGCGTCGTTTTTATCGACCACAAGATATTATTCAAAGCGATAAATTAGTCGTCATTGATGAGCAGGCTTATCAAATCCAATACAGCAATAAAATCCTCGATTTAACGACGGCTGAATTTCGTTTACTAAAAGCCTTAGCCACTCAACCCGGCAAAATATTAACCCGTGATCAGCTAATGGATCACCTTTATGATGACTACCGCATTGTGACGGATAGAACCATTGATAGTCATATTAAAAACTTACGACGTAAACTTGAGCAACTAAACGATCAAATTGAATTTATTCGCTCAATTTATGGTCAAGGCTATCGTTGGGAAACTCAAGCTTACCGTTTTCGATGATATTTTTTCAGGAATACATTGAACCTCGCTACACTTAAGCGCTAGAATCCACCCCTTTATGATATACCCCTACCCAATGTGTGGGGGACTGACTTGAAATCAGAACCAGGAAATTAACCATGTTTACACCCGAATTGCTCTCTCCTGCTGGCTCATTAAAAAATATGCGCTATGCCTTTGCTTATGGCGCAGATGCCGTTTATGCAGGTCAGCCACGTTATAGCTTACGTGTGCGTAATAATGAGTTTAACCACGAAAACCTTGCTAAAGGTATTCAAGAAGCCCACGAATTAGGTAAACGCTTCTATGTTGTGGTTAATATCGCACCTCATAATGCTAAATTAAAAACCTTTATCCGTGACTTAAAACCCGTCATTGATATGGGCCCTGATGCGCTGATTATGTCTGATCCGGGTTTGATCATGATGGTACGTGAAGCCTTCCCTGAAATGGATATCCATCTTTCAGTACAAGCCAATGCGGTTAACTGGGCAACCGTAAAATTCTGGCGTCAAATGGGATTAACTCGCGTGATCCTTTCTCGTGAACTCTCTATTGATGAAATTGCCGAAATTCGTAAGCAAGTTCCAGATATGGAATTAGAAGTTTTCGTTCACGGTGCTTTATGTATGGCTTACTCAGGTCGTTGCCTGTTATCTGGCTATATCAATAAGCGTGACCCGAACCAAGGTACATGTACTAATGCTTGCCGTTGGGAATATAAAGTCGAAGAAGGCAAAGAAGACGAGGTTGGTAATATTGTTGAAAAATACACGCCAATCCCAGTTAAAAACGTTGAGCCTACTTTAGGTGTTGGCGCGCCAACAGACAAAGTCTACTTAATCGAAGAAGCAAAACGCCCTGGTGAATATATGACTGCGTTCGAAGATGAACACGGTACTTATATCATGAACTCTAAAGACTTACGCGCGATTGAACACGTTGAGCAATTAACTCAAATGGGTGTGCATTCGCTGAAAATTGAAGGTCGTACTAAATCCTTCTATTACTGTGCCCGTACTGCACAAATGTATCGTCGTGCGATTGATGATGCTGTTGCAGGTAAACCTTTTGATCCAACGTTACTAACTACATTAGAAGGCTTAGCACATCGCGGTTATACAGAAGGTTTCTTACGTCGTCATACCCATGATGCCTACCAAACTTATGAATATGGTTATTCTGTCTCTGACACACAACAATTTGTCGGTGAATTCACAGGTAAACGCGTAAACGGCTTAGCTGAAGTTGATGTTAAAAATAAATTTGTTTTAGGTGATAGCCTAGAATTAATGACACCAACTGGAAATATTCAATTTACGCTAGAAACACTGTTTAACAAAAAACAGCAGCCAACTGATGTCGCACCGGGTAATGGTCACATGGTTTATTTATCTGTTCCTGAAGATGTTGATTTAGATTTTGCACTGCTGATCCGTAACCTACAAGGTACAACAACACGTCAACCGCATAAAATTGATGCGGTAGAAGTGAAGTAAAGCGTCATAATCTGATTTAAAGTGGTCAATTTCAAATACAGATCACATCAATAATAATTTGTTTACCGTATCATCAGTTCTGAAAAATAAAGAACTAGAATGAATACAGTAAGACTAGGAACCACCTCCTTGGCAAATCCAATCTCCCTTGGATTTGCCTTTTCTTTTTGTACCCTTCTTATCAACTCCCTTTTATATAAAATACACTCCCTTTTTCGTTATCATTTGTAAAAAAATAGTAATTTTCTCGATATCCATTACCTTTAAAAGAGTGATTCAATTAAAGGAACTCATCAATGAGTAAAATTAGTTTGCTAATCATTAATGGAAAAAGCGCGAATAATAGCGAATTGAGAAAAGCCGTTTACCAATTACGAGATGAAGGTTTTGATCTCCAAGTAAGAGTAACGTGGGAATCCTGTGATGTACGCCGTTTTGTACAAGAAGCCATTGATATAAATGCTGAAACGGTGATTGCTGCGGGAGGTGATGGCACAATTAATAGTGTTGCCTCTGAACTTATTCATTTATCACCTTTATCACCGCCAACCCTTGGTATTATCCCATTAGGCACAGCAAATGATTTTGCTACCAGCGCACAAATCCCTCGTGATATGGAACATGCACTTAATTTAGCCGTTAAAGGTCGCGCAATACCTATTGATGTTATCGCTGTGAATAAGACTCACTATTTTATCAATATGGCATCAGGCGGCTTTGGAACAAAAATCACAACAGAAACCCCTGAAGCGTTAAAATCAGCATTAGGTGGAGCCGCCTATTTTATTAATGGTCTTTTAAGTATTGACTCTTTAAAAGCGGATCATTGCACAATTGAAGCAGAGAATTTTCACTGGGAAGGTGAGTCTCTTATTTTAGCTATCGGCAATGGCCGTCAAGCTGGTGGAGGACAAAAACTGTGCTCTGAAGCCTTAATTAATGACAATAAGCTCAATCTCACCATCGTTGAAGCTCACGAACTTCTTCCCTCGATTTTAAGTAGCATGTTTGATAGCAAGAAGAATGACAAGATAATTGAGCGAGAAAGTCGCTGGGTAAACATTAGTGCTTCTCATGAAATGGTATTTAATTTAGATGGAGAACCCCTTTTAGGGAATAAATTTGAATTTATTGTGTTACCTGAAGCGATCCACTGCCGATTACCGCCTCAATGTGACTTGTTATCTTAATGTAGATAAATGACAATCACTCTCATCTCATCATGAACTGGAGTATGTAATGACTGATATAGTAAGTTTGTTAGGTGCTGATGCAAAATCATTATTAGAACATCGTTGCCAAACCATCCCAAGCGAAAATCTCTACCTGCCAGGTTCTGACTTTGTTGATCGTGTTATGATTGATAACAATCGCCCTAATAGCGTGTTACGTTCAATGCAAACCCTGTTTAATCACGGGCGTTTAGCAGGAACGGGTTATCTGTCTATTCTACCTGTTGACCAAGGTGTTGAGCACTCTGCCGCAGCCTCTTTTGCCGCAAACCCACTCTATTTTGACCCGAAAAATATTGTTGAGTTAGCTATTGAAGCAGGTTGTAACTGTGTTGCCTCTACTTATGGTGTTCTTGCTTCTGTTTCTCGTCGCTATGCACACAAAATCCCTTTTCTTGTGAAATTAAACCACAATGAAACCCTAAGCTACCCAGCGCAATATGACCAAACACTGTATGCTAGTGTAGAACAAGCCTTTGAAATGGGTGCTGTTGCAGTGGGCGCGACCATTTACTTTGGTTCACAAGAAAGCCGTCGCCAAATTGAAGAGATTTCAATGGCCTTTGAACGTGCTCATGAATTGGGTATGGTCACTGTATTATGGGCTTATTTGCGCAATCCAGCCTTTAAGAAAGATGGTGTAGATTACCATGCAAGTGCGGATTTAACTGGTCAAGCAAACCATTTAGCCGCGACAATTGGTGCGGATATCGTTAAACAAAAAATGGCTGAAAATAACGGTGGCTTTAAAGCGATTGGTTTTGGTCATACTGATGAGCGCGTTTACACAAAACTCACCACTGAAAACCCAATTGATTTAGTTCGTTACCAATTAGCAAACTGCTATATGGGTCGTGCAGGATTAATTAACTCTGGTGGCGCTTCTGGTAATAATGATCTTGAAGATGCTGTTCGTACCGCCGTTATTAATAAACGTGCTGGTGGTATGGGATTGATCTTAGGACGTAAAGCGTTCAAAAAATCAATGAAAGACGGCGTTGCTCTAATTAATGCAGTACAAGATGTTTATCTGAATAAATCTGTCACTATTGCTTAAAAAACAATTTAGCGATACGCAACGATACACTAAAGCCCCTTTTGTAGGGGCTTTTTAGCATTACCACCAGCGATGAAAATGATGTACAGGGCCGAAACCTTGCCCAACCTCTAAACTGTCGGCATGTTCTAACGCTTGCTGTAAATAGGCTTTTGCTTGTTCAACACAAATTTGCCAGTTAGAAACTTGAGGACGAATAGCAGCTAAAGCCGCTGAAAGTGTGCATCCTGTACCGTGGGTATTTTTCGTATTAACGCGTTTGGAAGTAAATCGCCACTCGCCATTTTGCGTAAATAACCAATCAGGACTTTCATTTTCAGTTAAATGCCCGCCTTTCATCAACACCGCTTTGCATCCTTGTTTTAGCAATGCATAACCTTGTTGCTTCATCGTTATTTCATCTTTAGCGACTTCACAACCTAGCAGTGCAGCTGCTTCAGGTAAATTAGGCGTGATCAAATCAACCAGAGGCAAAAGCTGCTTAACCATTTTATTAACCGCATCAGGCTGTAAAAGAGGATCACCACTTTTTGCAATCATTACGGTATCAAGTACAACAAAAGGGATCGCATATTGCTGAAGCTTGTCGCAAACCACATCAATAATCGAAGCATTAGAGAGCATGCCAATTTTGGCGCTATCAATTCGAACATCAGACAAGACAGCATCTAATTGAGCTGCAACAAAATCAGGGGATAAATCATAGACACTACGGACACCACAGGTATTTTGAGCAACAAGTGCTGTCATTACTGTTGTGCCATATACACCCAGTGCGGAAAATGTTTTCAGATCGGCCTGAATACCTGCACCGCCACTAGGATCGGTGCCTGCGATAGACAATGCATTGAATCTCACTGATTAACTCCTCCTTTCACCAGTTACAGAAAAGTCGGGCTCCGTTAATCAGCAGAGTTACCTTGACTTCCCTACGCTGGCATTATCCAGATCAGGTTATACGGGTTCATCTCAGCCATAAGGCGCCCCGAGCCAAAGCCTATAAATTCAGGCGATAAGGAGTATCTCATGCTCAAGATAAAGATGCTAGTTGGATAACTGATCTCGATTTATTCACTTTCTATTTTTGAGATTTGTTATTCAGTAAGATAAATCAGCGAAGGTTGTATATAATAAGTACTAAGCCGATGGCTTGTATTGCGTGAAACATCAATTTAAGGAATATATTTTATCTATCTTTAAATAGGAAGAATAAAATAAATTATTTTGCTCGTTTTAACGACGATCGATATATTATCTGCTAGATGAGGTATTTATAATGCATTTCTGGACAATCACACAATGCGGAGGGGCTAAATGAAAAATGAACCATCGCAACAGAATAATGGACAATCAATGCCTTATCTTATTCCTGATGCAGACTTTAATGAAAAGTTGAAACTACCAGCTAAAAATATTGAACATACACTCCAGTTTCTTACTCAAGGTGTAAAAGATATTGATTTAGAAGGTTTTGACATTCCAATCGGATACCGTTTAGTTAAATCATTACGTAAAGATCAATACAGACTTGTCACTACAGATAAAGAAAGTGAAACAGCCTATCTTGTTGAGCTTAGATTTCGGCAAGATATCGTTTATGGAAAAACAACGTGTACTCAAATAAAAGTATGGCGTTCTCGTATACCTAAACATCGTAATGCTATAAGAGAATTACCTCGTACTTTTTTCTGTAATCTCTTAAAAGTTCATAATATCGTTGTTACTGACGAAGAACAAACCTCTGATGGTAAAGGTTTTTGGATTGATATGATTTTATGGGCTTTTAGTAAAGGTCATTATATTTATGCTTCTGATGGAACAGAAGAAGATAGACCATTACACTTAATTGACAGTATTGAAGATTTCTACAATAAGTGGGATGCTTTCTGCTGGGGAAAGGATCGTGATACCCATACTCACCGGCTCCTTGTGATTAGCAAAGAAATATTATCTCAATAGATACCCTCTTCGCTTTGAAAGAGTATGGAATATGAACAAATATTCTTTATATCCATACTCTTTCAGCTTAGGATTTTCTGCATAAAAAATAGACGCCCTGCTAAATAAAAGCCACAAAACCTAAACGCTTTATAAACCAATCCCTATTTTTTTCTTTTTTTGTTTAACTCTATTTATTCGTTAATTTATTATCCTGCTGGAAATAGATGTCTTTTCATAATTAAAAGTTATTGATACTGAATTAACATTTCAATTAAATCATAAAAATAGTGATCTTGTTGATTTTTTCTTTTGAACATGGCCAATCTTAAATGATTTTTCTTTAACCTTATTTATCAGACATTTATTTGCAACCTAATAAAAACTTAATTTTTAATAAAAAACAATTCGTTATCATTAAGTGTAACAGTTTTAAATATCAAAAAAATGCATTTATAATTACAACAACTTTATTTATTTTTTCATAACCGATTCTTATCCCTCAAGATTTCATTTAAGAAGTAAAGTTTCAGATACCTCTTATCTTAAATACTTATCGATTAAATAACACTATTAGTAATGTTTATTTGTCATCACCAGAATCATAGCAATACCGCACTCGGAGTTATATTATGTTTTTATCCTATTTTCATCCTAGCGTATTAGCAACTACGTTATTTTCTCTTGCATTAACAACGTCTGCTTTCGCTTCTGAAAATAATTCCAATACCCATCAGATTATTACGACAGAAAACCAACAAGTCACCAGTAACTCATCTCAATCTAATAATGAAGAGAGCTACTGGGGAAAATTCAAGCGTAATGTCAATCAAACTTGGGACAATGACCAATATAACTACTATTTGCCCGTATGGACTTGGCATAACCGTTTTACTTACGATAAAGAAAAAACGGATCGCTATAACGAAACACCTTGGGGCTTTGGGATGGGCAAATATCGTTATGACAATGATGGTGATTGGCACTCTCTTTATGCGATGGCATTTATGGACTCAAATAACCGTGTACAGCCTATTATGGGCTACGGTTTTGAGAAAATGTGGTATCCCGGTGATAAAGACGGGTTTCGTATGGGGGCAGGATTTACACTAAGTATTACAGCACGCCATGAATACAACTATATTCCTATGCCACTCCCTTTACCGTTAGTTTCTGTCGGTTACGGACATCTTTCATTACAAGCAACCTATGTACCAGGGACTTATAACAATGGTAACGTGTTATTTGCTTGGTTACGTTGGCAGTAATTTTTTATTTTTGCCGTTCAGAATAATTGCAAACAATAAAAATAGAGCATAAAAAAACGCATCTCAATGATGCGTTTTTTATTATCAAAATAGGACAATAAAATTTAAATATCTTGGCTTGCTTGAGCGCTATTAGGTGTTTTCTTCATACGGGAAATCTTAAATCCAACCCATAAGAACGCAATCCAGAATGGCATTAAAATCACCGAAATATTCACTTGTGGCATAAATAAGATAATCACTAAAATCATACATAAGAAAGCAAGGCAGATATAGTTACCATATGGATACCATAGTGCTTTAAAGAAAGGCTCTACACCCTCTTTTCTTTTTGCAGCTCTGAATTTTAAATTCGCTAAACAGATCATGATCCAGTTAAGTACTAACGTGGTTACAACCAACGCCATTAATAGTTCTAGTGCCTGATCAGGTAATAAGTAGTTAACTAAAATACCTAATGAAGTCGCAATTGCTGACAATAGTAACGACACTACTGGTACACCACGTTTATTAATGCGAGAAAGTGCATGTGGTGCATTACCTTGTTTTGCCAAGCCATAAAGCATACGACTATTAGAATAAACACCACTGTTATAAACAGACAGTGCAGCAGTTAATACCACAGCATTTAAAATATTCGCAATTAAGAAATTATCTAAGTTGTGGAAAATCAGGACAAATGGGCTTTCACCTTTCACAACTTGAGTCCAAGGATAAAGTGAAAGCAACACTAACAACGAACCGATATAGAAAATTAAAATACGATAAACAACTTGGTTAGTCGCTTTCGGGATGCTAACTTTTGGATTTTCAGCTTCAGCGGCGGTGATCCCCACCAGCTCAAGTCCACCAAAAGAGAACATCACAATAGCTAATGCAGACATAAAGCCCGTAAAACCATGAGGGAAAAAACCTAGCTCCCATAAGTTGCTAACCGAAGCTTGAGGGCCACCATTACCACTTGCCAGTAAGTAGCTCCCAAATAAAATCATACCAACGATCGCCAACACTTTAATAATGGCAAACCAGAACTCTGTTTCACCATACATTTTAACGTTAATCAAATTGATTAAGTTGATTGCCACAAAGAAGATAGCAACGGAAACCCAAACAGGAATATCAGGTAACCAATAGTTAATATATTTACCTGCTGCGGTTAATTCTGCCATACCGACAAGAATAAACATCACCCAATAGTTCCAGCCGGACAAGAAGCCAGCAAACGGGCTCCAATATTTATTAGCAAAGTGACTAAACGAACCCGCAACTGGCTCTTCGGCAACCATTTCGCCTAATTGGCGCATGATCATAAACGCAATAAAACCACCAATAGCATATCCTAATATTACTGATGGGCCTGTCATATTAATAGTTTGCGCTATACCAAGAAACAGACCAGCGCCGACAGCACCACCCAGCGCAATTAGCTGGATATGTCGATTTTTCAGACCGCGCTTAAGTTCTGTCTGTTGCGACTCTCTCGCCATACATCCTCTTCTCTTTATTATTTTATCAACTTAACGTGTAAACTAATATTTACGATTTTGTTTATTTCAAGCCACCATTAAAACACTATTCTGACTTGAATAACAAATACATTTTATGCTAAGCGAAAAATAATAAGAAAAGCTGTCTTTTAGTGATGTTTAGAGGGGAATAATGTGGTAAAGCGACAAAGGCCTTGTTGGAAATCCTCTCCTCGATCGCAAAAATTATCTAAAGCCACAAGATAGAGGCCAAAGGTAATGACTAATGCAATAATTAAGCTAATAATTATTTTCTTTGCGTTCAATTTAAAATCCTTTAAATACATTTTGTTAGTATGACTTATCACATTATAAGCATTCGCTTAAATACGATAACAAGACAGGGAGTTGTTGTTATAAAATTCGCAATCAATTATCTCTATGAGTAAATTTAGCATAACTTTCATTATGAAAGGTAAACGCTTCCTCGACAGACTTCAGATAATTTGCATTATTTCACTCTAAACTGTATGTAAAATGACCTTGTATTATTTTAAGTACACATTTTGCCAACGATTAGAGATAGCTATCCATTAATATGGATTTCTCTGTCTGCCATTTTTTGTATAAGATTAGGGAGTTAATTTTGATTTTTACCTTAACTTCATTGATAGAATGGAACTGTAATGCCACAAGATAATCATCTCGCATTGGTTTGCGCGCTAAGTAAATGGATTGAGGAGCATTTAGGCCGTGTTATCCATCTTGAAGAGTTGGCGGCTTATTCTGGATATTCTCTTTGGCACATGCAGAAAATCTTTAAAGAAGTCACAGGCACCTCTTTAGGAAAGTATATCCGTCAGCGTAGATTGGCTGGCGCTATTCATTTATTACGTACCAGTGAGCGCTCTATCTTCGATATCGCCCTTGATTTCGGCTTTGGTTCACAATCTCACTTTACTTATATGTTCCGTAAAGAGTATGGCATCACGCCTTTCGATTTTCGGCAAAATCAAGAGATCGTTTTAGAAACCAAACAGCCTTTACATTTACAATCACCTTGTTGTGATTAACCCTTCCATTTATGTGGCATTATACAGATAGCTTTTAATGTCACATAAATAATACTCAAGCTATGTGATGATAGACCGCTTCGCCCTTCCTTTATCATAATTGCTTTTATTTAATATGGGGATGCTAATGAGTATTAAGCTTATCGCGATTGATTTAGATGGAACCTTGCTTAACAAACAACACGAAATTACACCAGAAGTAAAACAAGCAGTTCAGCGAGCAAAAGAGGCGGGAGTTAAGATTGTATTAGCTTCAGGACGCTCCTTCAATGGCATCTCTCCCTATTTAAAAATACTTGGTCTTGATACCTCTGATTGTTACTGCATCAGCAATAATGGGAGTCAAATCCATCAAGCTGATAATGGTGAAGTTATTATTCAAGATCTGCTCAATTTTGAAGATTACCTCTATTTTGAAAATCTCGCTCGTGAGATTGGCGTCCATTTTCACGTTATCAGCGATAATAAAATTTATACTACCAATAGTCATATCAGCCATTTCACCTGCCAAGAAGCCTTTTTATCTTGGACTCCGCTTTATTATCGTCCATTGAATGAAATGCAAACCGATATGTATTTTAGTAAGTTTATGATTGTTGATGCACCTGCCGTTTTGGACAATGCCATTCAATATCTTCCTGCTAATATTTATGAACAATACAGCATATTACGTAGCGCCCCTTATTTTATTGAAGTATTGAACACTAATGTCAATAAAGGGAGCGCGGTTCAAAAAGTCGCTGAACATTTGAAAATCACACCAGAAAAAATTATGTGTATTGGTGATCAAGGTAATGATTTAGCAATGTTGAAATATGCAGGTTTAGGTGTTGCGATGGGAAATGCTCCTGAAGAAGTGAAGAAAGTCGCTAAATTCGTCACACTTTCTAATGAAGAGCATGGTGTTGCAGTGGCTATCAATAAATTTATTTAAACACGATCTTTTTTGTGTTTTATAACGAATGTCTACAAAATTATATAGCAATTGTGATCCTTAGCAGAGGATCACACTGCTTTTCGACCAAAAACATAGCCTTTTATTATTCTATAATTGCTGTTAAATGAGCGTTAAATCTGCCTTTCTTCTTACATATCCTTCAGAATTTGTTAATATCAATCCACTTTTCGTTATTCAAACTGCATTTTCACAACATATTAAGCTGTTAATTAGGCTAGATGTAGAATAACAAATATAAATCATTTATATATTTTCTTCACAGACAGGTAGTTTAAGTTATGCTTTCTACAAAAGATATGCTCGTTCTTGGAATGATGGTTTTTGCACTCTTCCTTGGCGCTGGCAATATTATTTTCCCCCCTATGGCGGGTTTTCAATCGGGAAACCTCTGGTTTAGTACATCTTTAGGTTTCCTCGTTACGGGTGTCTTACTCCCTTTCCTAACCTTAGTTATTGTTGCAATTCGCGGACGTGGTGAGCGCCTTTCTGTTGATTTACCTTCATGGGTTGCCGTCATTTTCTGGGTAGCACTGTATCTTATCGTAGGCTCTACTTTTGCGATGCCTCGTGTCACCAATACTGCTTATGAAATGGGTTTCTTACCATTAGGTCTTATTGAGAAAAATACGGTAACACACCTTACTTTCGCACTTATTTTCAATATCACGAGTATGTTCTTCATGCTCAAACAAGGCACAATGATAAGCGCCATTGGTAAGTTTATGACGCCAGCACTGTTAGTTCTGCTGGTGGTTGTGGGCATTGCTGTTGTAGCTAAACCAATTTCCCCAATTGGTGAGCCAACAGGCCTTTATGCGGTAAATGGCTTCTTCTCTGGCTTTATTGATGGTTATCAAACCATGGATGTCCTCTCTGCTATGGCATTTGGTGGTATCGTTGCCCGTGCTTTATATACCAAAGGCATTACTGAACCACGCCAAATCGGTTTTATTACCGTAAAAGCAGGCATGATTTCAGTCTTACTGTTAGCAGCACTTTATCTATGCCTTTTCTACTTAGGTGCAACAAGCCACTCAGTTTCTGTTTTCGCTGATCCGGCTCTCAATGCTACTAACGGCGGCCAGATTTTCTCACGTTATGTTGATGCGTTGTTTGGCTCTGTAGGCACTTGGTTGATGGGAGGTATTGTTTTATTAGCTAGTATGACAACACTTGTAGGTGTAACAAGTGCTGCCGCAGACTACTTTGCGACATTCCATCATCGTTTAGGCTATCGTTTTTGGGTTGTGGTATTTACATTAATGACCACAGTCGTATCAACGTTTGGCCTTGATACATTATTACGAGTAACTATTCCTGCATTATTAATGATTTATCCAACATCAGTCACATTGGTATTACTACAATTTATTCGTAATAAATTAAAAGCACCTCGATTTACCTATCGCTTTACAATTGCAATCATTGTTTTGATGAGTCTTTTCGATACATTGAAACAATTGAAGTGGTTAAATGCTGATTTACTGCAATTATTTAGCTATATCCCACTGTCTGATTATGGCTTAGGTTGGGTATTACCAGGTGTGATTGCCTTTATCATTTCGCTGGTTGTTAGCTTAAATCTTAAAGAAGAAAATCTCCTAGTAGAAAATACAGCGAAATAACTAGCATATAACACCTAATTTATAATGCTGATTGTAAGTTGATAAAAAAAGCGTCTCCCAAATTTTATATTGGAGACGCTTTTTGCTTTTCGATTATCTATATTTTTACTATCTATTCATTACAGGAAACTTTAAGTTCGGTATTTCTCAATCAATGCCCTTAAAATAGCTTCTGATTGAGCATCAGGGATCCCATTGGCTTTGCTCGCTCTAAAATGCATTTGGAAGGCCTTCACGACTTTTTGTGCATTATTATCTAATACGCCATTTGTTGGTGTTTGATAACCATATTGCTGTAATAACTTTTGGAAATTTGCGACATCAACAGGCTCTGAAGGATCTCTACCTGCTAAATAAGTTTGTACTAATTTTTTATCTGGCCAAGCACCTATTCCTTGGCGAGCTAATCTTTCCCAAGGAAATAAAGGACCAGGATCAACCTTTCTAAGAGGTGCAATATCACTGTGACCCAAAACATTTTGAGGCTCGATATCATAACGTTCAATAATATCTTTCATTACCATTGATATCGTCACGATTTGATCCGCTGTATAAGAATACCAATACCTAAACTTGCCATTATCACGGTAACCCAGATTGACAATTTCAATCCCAATGGAGCAATTATTTAGGCTAGTTGCGTCTCCCCATTGACTAATGCCCGCATGCCATGCAATTTGCCTTTCATCCACTAATGAAGTAATCACGGGCTTTCCATCAATAGATGAAGGGTGTGTAGGGATCAAATAATGGCTACTGACTCGCCCTCCAGTAAGAACCTTAAGCGAGCGCTCATCATCTAGCGCGGTATAGTGCATCACCAGATATTTTACACAGTCATTTGCTTCCTGCTTATTAGGAATAACTTTAACTATATATTCACCTCTATCAATAAATACTGGTTGCTTGGCACAACTGGTTAAGAAGCTTATTGCAATAAGTAATCCTATATAATACCGACTAGACTTCATTTCTGATCCTTGATTGATTATTCCCAAAGCTAAATTGTAATAAAAAAACCCATATTAAAGAATATGGGTTTTAAGTTTTGACGCTTTTTTATTATTGTTTTAGTTATTGCTTTAATTATTGCTCACTTTTTCACATCGAACTAAAGGTTCATCAGGAACAATATTCTCATCCCAAATTCCTTCTTCAATGTCATCTTGCAATTCTGGATATTGGCGAATATCAAATGTAGGCAATAAACCAGCTTGTCGTTGCTGGTTATAATCTTTAACTAATTTTAAGGCGACACCAGAAAGCAAGATGATTGCGATTAAATTAGTCATTGCCATTAATCCCATTGAGAGATCGGCCATTTTCCAAACAAGAGGCATATCCGCTAAAGCGCCAAACATCACCATGGCTAAAGCCGCTGAACGTAAAAGAAACAGCCCTGTGGTGTGATTACGTCCAAGGAAAATCATATTACTCTCAGCATAAGCATAATTGGCAATAATGGAGGTAAAAGCAAAGAAGAAAATTGCAATTGCAATAAAGGTACTCCCCCAACCTCCCACACTAGATGACAAGGCCAATTGTGTTAATTGAATACCATTAATACCTTCTGGATAACTGTCTAGTACCCCTGATGATAAAATAATCACCGCAGTGGCACTACAAATAACCAAGGTATCCATAAAAACACCTAGCATTTGAATATAACCTTGAGATGCAGGATGTGGTGGATAAGGTGTTGCTGAAGCTGCGGCATTAGGCGCAGAACCCATACCGGCTTCATTAGAAAAAAGACCGCGCTGAATACCTTGTGTCATCGCTTGGCTAATACCGTAAGCAACGGCACCAGCAGCAGCTTCTTGTAATCCAAAAGCACTTTTAAAAATTAAAATGAAAACTTCGGGTAAGCGTTCAATATGATCTGCAACAACCCAAAATGCTAATAATAAATAAGCTGTTGCCATAATTGGAACAACTAATTCAGCAACACGAGCGATCCAACGCAGACCACCAAAAATAATAAATCCGCTGGTTAGTACTAAAAAGATCCCCACGTAGAGTGGATCAAAATTAAAGGCAGAAGCTGTAGCTTGAGCAATCGAATTTGCTTGAACAGCATTAAAAACTAAGCCAAAAGCGATAATTAAGAAAATGGCGAAAAGAACTCCCATCCAGCGCATTTTCAGTCCTTTCGTCATATAATAAGCAGGACCACCACGGTAATTACCATCATCATCTTTTGTTTTATAAAGTTGCGCTAGTGTACTTTCTATTAATGATGTCGCCATACCAATTAAAGCGACTACC
This sequence comes from Proteus columbae, assembly GCF_002777965.1. Lineage (GTDB taxonomy): Bacteria > Pseudomonadota > Gammaproteobacteria > Enterobacterales > Enterobacteriaceae > Proteus > Proteus columbae. Next base: position 251,582 of record NZ_NGVR01000032.1, read on the forward strand.
CACATCCAAAAAATAGCACCTGGGCCGCCCGCAGTTAAAGCAATCGCGACTCCCGTCAAGTTTCCAGTACCTACACGCGCAGCTAAACTGGTGCATAATGCCTGAAAGGAAGAGATCCCTGATTTATCTGACTTATGGCTATTTTTTAAAATAGAGAACATATGACTAAAATGTCGGATTTGTATAAATCCGGTACGGATAGTAAAGTAAATACCTACTCCAAGAAGTAAGTAGATAAGAACATATCCCCATAAAATGTTATTCGCAAAGTTTATTAGCCCTGTCAAATTAATCCCCTTATATAATAACGTATATAACCTATCCTTACATCGCTATTGAAATAAAAAAGTAAGCAGATATCGTGTAATTGAGTCAATTACTGATCCGAATTCGTCTTAAAGTAATATCAAAGATTACTGTGTGAAAAGCGAACTAAATGTAACACAATATTGCGTGACATGTATATTTTTTGTTTATTTTTTTACATATTATTATTTTAATTTAATTATCTCGTTAACTAAAATAAACAATATTTAAAAATAAAAAAACCATACATATCATTAGGATAAATAATTATTTCTTTATTTTATTAACTCGAAAAAGTAAAGTAAATATTTTAGTCATTAAGTTAATCAGTCATTTTAGAAAAAAGAATAAACAGATTAAAAAAACATCAATTAATAATCTTTTCTATTTATCTAAAATAAGATTTAAATGAACTATTAAAGTGATTAATTAAGGTATTTTTTAATATGAAATTTAACATTTCAGTAATTAACATTTAAGAAATAAAGATTTTTACAACAATTAACAATAAATATTTTATATTGTCGAATCAATAAAATGCTTTAATATTAATAAGATATTATAATAAGATAAAAAATGAACTTTACTCTTTATTTTATCACACTTCCCTAATGTATTAATTCTAGCATGGTTTGTTATCTTACATTTTTAATGAATACTGTTTGATTGGTTTCTCTTCTCTTTTTTTATTCACTAGCTATTCATTAATAGCCCTATTCTTTTTTGAACATTAATTAAAGTTTAATAAAAATTTATTTCATATTAATAAAAAAATGTAGAATCACGTAAGTTTACCTATTAACCATTTGGTTAATTTTATTTATACTATGTTTTTCCCTGGTGTTGTATTAATTTTCGCCCTGTTTCCCCAACAGGGCATTTTTTTATCTCAGCTTTTCAGTGCCTTACCATAACCCCTTGTCAAATAATACAAAATAAATACACATGAAATATCTAATTGATAAATTAACATTATTTACCTATTTTTAATGCAAAATCCTTCACTCTTTTCATTGATCTAAATCAAATTAAACATTCATATTATTTACTCTTTTCAGAGGTAAATTGCTTTTTTCTCTATTTTAAAACCAATTTAATAAGGGTTAAAAATACCCATTTTATCATTAACCTTATTTGAATTACCCATAAAGTGGTATAACAATTAAAGAGAAATGAACTTTTATTGTTATATTTAATCGCCTTGATTAAAAATCAACCCAAATAAAATACATCATTTTTACTGCACATTAATGACTAATATCTTTATTTGCTTGCATTAATAAGCACGCTCTTTTACCTTACTTATATTGTTATAGAGGGAAAGATAATGAGTTATAACCTTTCAGAATTAACACAAGAAGAAAAAGATAAGCTAAATATAAGTTTAGCCGCTTCAGGCGTCGCTTTTAAAGAGCGCTATAACATGCCCGTTGTAGCAGATGCTGTTTTAAGAGAACAACCTCAAGCTTTTCAAGCCTTCTTTCAAGAAAGGCTGGTATTTTATCGAGCAAGAAGCCAACACTATTCTCGTTTACCTTATGATCCACCGGTAAAAAAATAGTCGAACACTCTCCATTATTTTGATAATGGTAAAAAAAAGAGATAAACCTTAGTTTATCTCTTTTCCTTTCAATCGATTAACTACAACTCACTATCACCTATCTATTATTTAGGAGAAACATAAGTAATAGTATTGTCATCACAATTGACTTGAACATTGTAACGAAGGTCTGTTCTCGCCCCTCTTACATTCAATACCATCTGATAGTTATTATCCATCTTGATAACTTCATTAGCATTAATACTTGCAACAGGTTTTGATCCTAATGCATTTTTATCATCTTGCCAGCGAGGTAAACGATTTTGTAAATAATCATTTTTTACTCTTGTAACAAGTTGATTATTATCTAAATTAACGCAACTCGCAAAGGGAGCAGAACGCACAATATCTTTATTAACATTTTCGATACTTTCTGCAGATACTCCAAAAGAAATTGCAAGTAAAAGACCTGCACCAAGTATTCCTGTTTGACCAATAAACTTGCTTAATTTCATATAACCTCCCGAAAATATCCTTTAAAACAGGATGTATTTTTATTAAGCATAGCACATGGTTAATAACACAATTGTGACATTTGTTAAAAAATTGTTTTATTCATTCTCATCATCAAATACGATAGAAACTGATTCACGGGTTGTATGTTTCTCTCTTAATTCTTGAGCGACTAACTGAATTGCCTCTCCGCTGCTCATTCCCTCAGCCATTAGAGATTGAATTTTTTCTACTGCTTTTTGCTGCTCTTCATGTGTTAATGTAGGCATTCCTAGAAACATAATGTTACTCTTATCTTTATTAACGTCTATTTTGTATTTACATGAATGTAATCTTTCTGATTACAATTTATTGTGCGAATAATACAACACACTTTGTTTACATGGTCATAAGATGGATATGCAATTACAACAACGTGAATTAACTTATACCCCAGATCTAGCATTACGGGTATTTTCTCCTATTGCGTCATTGCCTTGGTCTAGTTTACTTCATTCTGGCTTTGCCGAACATCCTCATAATCGTTTTGATATTGTTGTCTCCGATCCTGCTGTGACTTTAGAAACTCGCAAACAAACGACAACGATTAAAGAAAAAAACGGTACGGTAAAACGTTCCAAAAAAGATCCCTTCACTCTCATTCAATCTGCGTTAGAACAATTCGATTTTCACCCAGAACATAGTGAGTCATTGCCTTTTTTAGGCGGCGCTTTAGGTATCTGGAGTTATGATTTAGGTCGCCGTTTTGAAAACTTACCTGAAATAGCGAAAAATGAACTTAATTTCGCAGATATGGCAATTGGCATTTATGATTGGGCACTTATTGTCGATCACTACTTAAAAAAAGCCACTTTAATTAGCTATCACAATATTGATGAGCGTTTACAGTGGCTAGAAAACCAAACTTCCACAGCTATTGATTCACAATTCACCTTAACAACAGCTTGGCAATCAAACATCAGTAGTGATGAATATAACGAGAAAATTGCTAAAATTCATCAATACTTACTTTCGGGTGACTGCTATCAAGTTAATTTGGCTCAACGTTTTTGTGCAAGTTATACAGGTAGCGAATGGAACGCATTCTTAACATTGAATCAAGCTAATAAAGCGCCTTTTTCTTCTTTTATGTGTTTGCCAAATAACTTTGTAATTAGTGTCTCACCTGAGCGCTTCATTCATTTAGCAGATAATAAAATAGAAACACGACCAATAAAGGGAACACTACCTCGTAAGCCATCACCAGAAGAAGATGATGAACAAGCACAATTATTAGCAAATTCACGTAAAGATCGTGCTGAAAACTTAATGATTGTAGATTTGATGCGTAATGATATTGGAAAAGTTGCAGTAACAGGCTCAGTAAAAGTGCCAGAATTATTTGTTGTTGAACGTTTCCCAGCAGTACATCATTTAGTCAGCACAATCACGGCGCAGTTACCTTCTCATTTAACAGCAACTGATTTATTAAGAGCAGCCTTCCCCGGTGGTTCTATCACTGGCGCCCCAAAAATTAGAGCAATGGAGATTATCGAAGAGCTTGAACCTCATCGTCGCCATGGATACTGTGGTGCAATTGGTTATATCAGTTTTTGTGGCACAATGGACACCAATATCAGCATTCGCACTTTATTAACTGAAAAAAATAAAATTTACTGTTGGGCTGGTGGTGGTATTGTTGCTGATAGCGTTGCTGAAAAAGAATACCAAGAAACATTCGATAAACTTGGGCAAATATTAACTGTTTTAAGTGAGTCTACTATCGATGACACCCATTGATACTTTTATCAATCGTTTTCAACTCACATTACCTGAAGATAAGGTAAATCAGCCCCTTCATGCCCAAAAATCGGCAGCCGTCTTGCTGCCGATTATCAATAAACCTAACCCAACATTATTATTAACTGAGCGTGCTTCAACGTTACGCTCTCATGCAGGGCAAGTTGCTTTACCTGGCGGTAAACGCGATCCTGAAGATAGCAACCTTATTGCAACTGCACTAAGGGAAGCGCATGAAGAAGTGGCTATCCCACCCAATGCCGTATCTGTTATTGGTCAATTAGCTCCTTTACAAAGTTCTAGCGGATATTTAGTCACCCCTATTGTGGGTGTTATTCCTGCGGGTTTACCTTTACGCCATAACCCTGCTGAAGTCGCCTCTATCTTTGAAATGCCACTAAGCCATGTACTTAATGCCCAACATTATCAACCATTAGATTTTCATCGTGCTGGTGAAAATTATCGTATCTACTTTTATCCCTATAATGGACATCTCGTTTGGGGATTAACCGCCGCTATTTTGCATAGACTCGCTCTACATATTACTTAATACGCTATTTTATATTCAGCTTGTGCTTTTTATCACCGCCTTCACAACTCTACTTAGCTATTTTAAAAAAATGTTGTAAACTACATCATTAACGGGACGATATAATCGTAAAAACGATCCCTTTACTATAAATAACTATATTTTATTCTTTTTAACCCTCTCTCTTATTATTAAGGAGTCTGACGTGATTAGCGTTTTCGACATGTTTAAAGTGGGCATCGGACCATCTAGCTCTCACACCGTAGGGCCAATGAAAGCGGGTAAAGAATTTGTCGATGATTTAGTCAGCCAGGAATTGATTGCGTCTGTCACTCGCGTAGCTGTTGATGTTTACGGCTCCTTGTCTTTGACAGGCAAAGGTCACCATACTGATATCGCAATTATTATGGGGTTAGCAGGTAATGCACCAGCTACTGTCGATATTGACAGCATTCCCGGTTTTATTCGTGAAGTTGAAGAAACTGGCAAGCTATCATTAGCAAACGGCTTAAAAGTGGTCGATTTTCCAGCAGAAAGTATGCATTTTAGCAATGACAACCTGTCATTACATGAAAATGGTATGACCATCCATGCTTTTGCTGGCGACAAAGAAGTTTATAGAAAAACGTACTACTCTATTGGTGGTGGTTTTATTGTTGATGAAGAAAACTTCGGTAAATCAACATTAAATAGCAAGCCTGTTTCATACCCTTATGCTAACGCAGAAGAGTTATTAAAGCACTGTAAAGAAACGGGTTTATCCATTTCTAGCTTAATGATGAAAAATGAGCTAGATCTGCATACTCAAGCAGAAGTTAATGCTTATTTCGCTGATGTTTATAAAACAATGCAAGAGTGTATTGAACACGGTTTAAATACAGAAGGCGTATTACCGGGGCCATTACGTGTACCTCGTCGTGCTGCCGCATTAAATCGCTTATTGACATCAAGCAACAGCCTGTCAAACGATCCAATGAAAGTGGTTGATCTGATTAATATGTTTGCACTGGCGGTTAATGAAGAAAACGCAGCAGGTGGACGCGTTGTAACAGCACCAACAAATGGTGCATGTGGTATCGTTCCTGCTGTATTGGCTTACTACGATCGTTGTATCGAACCTGTTACACAAGAAACCTACTTACGCTATTTCTTAGCATCCGGCGCAATTGGTATTCTTTACAAAATGAATGCTTCTATTTCAGGTGCTGAAGTTGGTTGCCAAGGCGAAGTTGGCGTAGCTTGTTCAATGGCAGCTGCGGGTCTTGCTGAATTATTAGGTGGAAGTCCAGAGCAAGTCTGTATTGCTGCTGAAATCGGTATGGAACACAACCTTGGCTTAACTTGTGACCCTGTTGCAGGTCAAGTTCAAGTTCCTTGTATTGAACGTAATGCCATTGCTTCTGTTAAAGCCGTTAATGCCGCGCGTATGGCAATTCGTCGTACCAGTGAACCCCGCGTTTCTCTCGATAAAGTCATTGAAACCATGTATGAAACAGGTAAAGACATGAATGCTAAATACCGCGAAACATCACGCGGTGGTCTTGCAATCAAAGTGCAGTGTGACTAATTAACACTATTTAGACGAAAAGCCATTCATTTTGAATGGCTTTTTTATTTTAACTACTTTATTTTTAATCATCGATTAACCCTTAGATAACTAAAGAAAATAATTCTTAAATACACGTTTATAATTAAGCAATATATCTTTTTATAATTTAAACCTTTCTTATTTTTCTATATTAAATATAAAAATTAAATATACTCATTAAATATAGGCTCATTTAATATTCATTTAATTTTGCAGAAAATAAAGCTTATAATTTTCAGGTGTATTCATTTCTATAAAAAATTAATTTCTTATTATAAAAATAATTAAAACCCATTGTTTATTATATGGTTAATTATTCATCATATTGAAATTTATCATTTTTTTAACATTTTAAGATCGTTTAAAATATATTTAAACCAACCAAACTTAATAATGATAATTATTATCAATATCATCTTTGAAAGATAATAAATAATATGTTGCCTTTCGAAAATAATATGTTATCTTCTGCACCAAGTCATTGGGGAGTAGCCTGTCTTAAAATAAAAAATATTATTTTAAGAAATCTGTATCAACATACTCGCTTATTTTCATCTAGCGTGGTACAGATGCCGTAATACGGTTGGCAAGACCATAGACACATGATTGTACTTCTTTGGTTGGGGGTCAATTGTGTGTATATGGAAATACCCCAACCGAGGCTTTATTATGAGTTTCTACGCTACTATCATTCTCGCCCTTGCCCTTTCTATGGACGCATTTGCAGTTGCTGTCTGTAAAGGTGCCACATTACACAAACCTCGTTTTCGTGAAGCACTCCGTACTGGATTTATATTCGGCATCATTGAAGCCAGCACACCGGTTATTGGTTGGGCACTAGGTTTATATACAAGCCAATATATTATTCAATGGGATCACTGGGTTGCCTTTGGACTACTGTTTGTTCTTGGTAGCAGGATGATTTACCAAAGCTTAAAACGTGGCGATGATTGCCCTTGTGAAGAAGAAGCCCCACAACGCCACGGCTCGCTATCTTTAATCGCAACAGGTATTGCCACAAGCCTTGATGCAATGGCAATTGGTGTCGGTTTAGCGTTCCTTCAAGTCAATATTGTTCATACTGCGATGACGATTGGTATGATGACCATGATCATGGCAACGTTGGGTATGCTAATTGGCCGTTATATCGGTCCAGTACTTGGAAAAAAAGCAGAAATTATTGGTGGGATCGTATTAATTGCTATCGGCTTTAATATTGTATTCGAACACTTAGAATTGTTTATGTACGCCAAATAATCGCTAATAAAGCATATTAAAAAGCTTAGGTTTGAAATATCATGACCTAAGCTTTTTTATTAACTTAATAAAATATTTTTATTTCACATTATTAAGCATGACGTTGATAAACACGAATTAAAAAGTCTGTTTCACATTCAAAGTTTTTACTTTTCACTAATATCTGCTTTGCTTCTTCACTTGCTCGCCATGCAAACGGCGTCATTTGTAATAAATCAAAAGCCTGCTTACCGTTTAAATTCATCATATAAGCCACTTGATGTTCAGATACTTTATTAAATCCATCAAAATATTCTTCTTTTAATGGATGCAGATGTACTTCTGAATAAATCAGTGCTTTTAACTGATAGAGATGACGAGGAGCCGGTGTAACAGTAATAATATAACCATTGTGCACAATGACTCTTGCTAATTCATCACTATTACAAGGGGCGTAAATGCGCACAACCGCATTTAAGGAAGCATCACAAAAAGGTAAACGTTGACTTGAAGCCACACAAAAATGAATAGATGAATAACGTTTAGCTGCATATTTAATCGCAACCTTAGAAACATCTAGACCATAGACTTGTGGATTATGTAATTTTAGATTTTGATAAAATTGATTGGTGTAATAACCTTCACCACAACCAATATCCAATATAACACTGTTATCTTCAGGCAATAACGTTTGTATTAACTCAGCCACTTTATCTCGCATCGGCTGGTAAAAACCTGCATCTAAAAATTCACGACGTGCGTTAATCATTTCGGCACTATCACCAGGCTCTTTTGAGCGTTTAAATTGCACTGGCAACAAATTGACATACCCTTCTTTAGCGCAATCAAATTGATGATTATTTTCACAGACCCAACTGTGAGCTTGAAGAGAAAGCGCCTGATAACATAATGGACATTGATAAGACATATTAATATTTTTGTATAACCCAGAATAGAATTGGGAGAGATAATAACATACCTCTCCCAATCTTGCGGAAAACCTTACTCTTTATTTTTAATCTTAAGTCATGCTTTCTATGCTAAGTAGCTTACTAAGCACAACTTATAAGCGGCTCAAGTTCGTTTTAGTTTTTCAGTGTTAGCGATAAATAACGCAATAACTAACAACAATATTGCACCTGATTGAATTAACGTATCAACGGAATCTTTATGTTCAACAATAATTAAACGTACTATTGCCGTTATTCCAATATAAATAAAATATCTTAGAGGGAAATGCCCACCAGATAAAAAATACTTAACAATGAGTGCAATAAACTCAAAATAAAGAAAGTAGATCAAAATACCTTCTAATAATTGATAAGACGACTCTTCTGCACCTAAATTAAATAATAATGAAGCAATTACATACGTTTCTTTGATAAGAAAACTGACCAATACAATCGCTAAAATAAGTAACCCAATATTAAGCACCCACTGTAATATAGTGGCAATACATTTCAGTAAGTCTTCGCTTGATTTTCTCATATAAACTATAACCTAGTGGGATCATTCCGTGATGTGTAAAAATAATAAAAGATCAACGCGCTATAGACAATTTTACTAAATTTTAATGGATTTACGCATTCATCACACCATTTTTTTATCTTTTAGAGCCAAAAAACCAAGAATAATGATGCAATAATCGCAATATTTGCTTTTAAATTTCAACTTGTAAGCTGATTTACTTATACTTAATTTAAGAGCTAATTTATTGAAAAGGCACACTATGGCTAACACATACCTCGTTGCAATTGATTTATTAGAAGATAGCAGAATTCAACGCATGATCGCAGATATTCACTTCCTAGCTAGGAAACCAGAAAATTATTTCCATTTCATTACAGTTATGCCTAACTTGCGCTCTTTAGAAGCTTACGGGCTTAATTGTGATAGCTCGTCTGTCATTGAGAAAAAGCAACAAGCTTTAATTTTATTAACTGAAAAATTAGAACAATGCGTAAAACAACAATTTAACTTACCTAAAGAGCAATACCAATGCCATGCTGTTATTGGTACGCCTAATTATAATATTCTTGAGTTAGCAGATAAAATTGATGCAGATACCATTATTATTGGTTCAAGTTCTCGCAATAAACGTAATATTTTACTAGGTTCGACAGCGGATTATATTGTAAATAATACGTCACGTTCAGTAATGGTTATTCGCAAGTAAAATCACCAATACACTTCCTTATTGGCAATAAAGTTAGCTCATTTATTGCCAATAAGTATTCTACAATCCTCTTCATCATAAATAGCACTAAATGCACTTTAATTTTTTTGTTTCAATAAGTTATTTTGTTAGAATGCAGACCAAAAAACAAAAAATTTATGTCTTTCAAAAGACTTTATTCCATTAAATACTACTCAAAAGACAAAGATTGCCCTGCATTGAAATCTTTCGCATTAAGATATTTTCGCCCTAATACACCAGTGCAATGACATCCATACACATCAATATTTTCATCTATGGCTTTTTTAGCACGCTGTAATGCAGATGGTGTTGCACAACGTAAATGCAATCCTCCTACAATCGCCTGAATTTGGTTATTTCCAGTTATTTTTTTCGCATGTCCAATAATGGATTCAATGCCTGAATGGCTACAACCAGTGATAATCACTAGGCCTTTTTTTCCTTGCCAAACAAGAAAGCTATCATCAAGAACGTAATCATCTTCTTCACCTGATTCATGAATAATAACACCATAACGTTTATTCACTTGACGTTGAGTCACTTGTCCCGAATAGATAAAATTTTCTTCGATTGTTAACGGAGTTTGTGTTAATTCAAAAGCAAACTGTGCTTCGAGTTTTTTTCGATCAAATAAAGGTGCTAAACGTTTAAATTTAATATTTTTATTGCCTAAAAAAAAGGCTGAATAACGAACAGAAAATAAATGCGGATGAGCGATAATTCGTGGTTTATGAGTAAAAAAATCTGCTGGCAAATGTGTAAGTCCACCAAAATGATCATAATGCCCATGAGACACAACAATCGTTTTCAATGTGGTTAAATCAATACCCATTTTTTTTGCATTTGAAATAAAGGTAAGGTCTTTTCCAGTATCAAAGAGAATTTTAGCTTGGCACTCATCATCTTCTAACAATAATGATAAACCAGGATAATGGTTAAGTTCAGGATTAATCGATTTATTTTCTAGTAATGCAGTGATCGTTAACATAGATTTTTTAATTATTATCAGGGAATGACTTAATAATAATTAAAAAAAGAGTTTGTTCCAAATATAAAAGCGACTGATTTGTGCGATAGCTTTATCTTCTTAATGACATAATCGCTGTTACGTGTAAACGAAACAGCGATATCACTAAACTCTGCAAATATTCTTATTTTTCGGTTATAAACACATTAGGCTTATCTTACGGCTCTATTATCTTACTACCATTACAGAACGTTTTGCATAACGTGTAATATCTGCGGCGGTTGAACCGATATGATAAGAATCATCTTCAGGATTATGCGAACCAATCACAATTAAATCCGCATTCACTTCATCAGCAATCTGCAATATTGCATCTCGTGGTGTACCAATACAAATATGAGTTTGCATTCTGTCATCAGGTAAATCAAAACGCTCGATTATTTTTTTAAGTTCTTTTTCTGCTGACGTTTTTAAGCATCCTTGATCTAATTGATCGCCATTCATAACAAGTCGATAATAAGAAGATTGTGGAAGTTTAGGAAGCACATACAAAAAGTGAACATAAGGATCTTCATTTTTTGCAATATTTTCCACTAACGGAATTGCTTTGTTCATCAGGTTATCTTCATCAATATCAATGGGAACCAAAATATTCTTATACATACCGTCTCCTTTTATTTTAATTGTAGGATAGTGTATTTTTAGAAAAATACCGGATGTAGTTAACATATTTTAAAAATATTTTATTTCAGAAAAATAACGTCTGTTTTCACTCAAAATAATGGTAAAAACCAAGTAAAAAAAATAGAAATAAATATAACCTTTATTTTTAATCATTTTTATTTAGTAATAGCATTTTATTTATAATAAAAAGCCTTATTAAATAATAAGGCTTTTCACTTTTACTATATCGCTATTGTATTACTTTTGAGCAAGATTTTTCTGCTTGTTCTTCTTAACGTATTGATAACCAACTGCTAATGCAATAAACCATAATGGAGTCACACTTAATGCTTGGCGAGTATCATGTTCAAAAGCGAGTAGCACCGTCATAAATGCAAAAAATGCAAGACATAACCATGACATAATAATTCCCAAAGGCATTTTATAGATAGACTTCTCATGCAATTGTGGTCGCTTTTTACGGTATGCCAAATAAGAGCATAAAATCATACTCCAAATAAACATAAATAATAACGCAGAGACTGTTGTTACCAAGGTAAATACGTGCATAACATCAGGAATAAAGTAGATTAATATAATCCCACATGACAAACATAGGCTAGTAAATAACAGCCCATTGGCAGGCACTGCACGTTTAGATAATTGGCTAAATTGTTTTGGTGCTTCACCTTCTTTAGATAAACCAAATAACATTCGGCTTGTGGAAAATATCCCACTATTTGCAGAAGAAGCTGCTGCTGTTAATACCACGAAGTTTACTAAACTTGCAGCTGCAGGTATTCCTATCATAACGAATAACTCAACAAATGGACTTTTATCCGCCAAAATAGAACGCCATGGAGTTACTGACATAATAATCGCTAATGCTAATACGTAAAAAGTAATAATACGGATAGGAATAGCATTGATAGCTTTCGGTAAAGATTTCTCTGGATCACGAGTTTCAGCAGCCGCGGTGCCGACTAATTCAATCCCAACAAACGCAAAAATAGCGATTTGAAATCCGGCAAAAAAGCCACTTAACCCTTTAGGGAACATTCCCCCATCATTCCAAATATTCTCTAGTGCTGCGGTGTGTCCTGCTGGCGATTCAAACCCAATACTGATAAGAACAATACCAACAATAATTAAAGAGACAATTGCGGTTATTTTTATCATGGAGAACCAAAATTCCATTTCACCGAAGAGTTTGACTGTCGCTAAATTTAAAATAAGCAATGTCAGCACACAAATAAAGGATGTACCCCATTCAGGAAAATTAGGAGCCCAATAACTAATATAAGACGTTATAGCGACGATATCGGCAATACCCGTAATGACCCAGCAAAACCAATATGTCCAGCCGACAAAAAAACCAGCCCACGGCCCTAATAAATCACCAGCAAAATCACTAAATGACTTATATTCTAAATTTGATAATAACAGCTCGCCCATAGCTCTCATCACAAAGAACAAGACAAAGCCAATTATCATATAAACAAAGATAATTGATGGCCCAGCTAACGAAATGGTTTTCCCTGATCCCATAAATAGACCAGTACCGATAGCACCACCAATAGCAATTAATTGAATATGACGATTTGTTAACCCGCGCTGTAGAGTGGCATTTTTCGCTCTAACGGGAGGAGAAATTTCTGTTTGATCTTCCATACAATACCTGAAGTGTTTTCATATTTTCGATGTTGTTTTTACCGCTATTTTATTTTTTGACGCGGTAATATGTTTGCGAAATTATTGTGACACAAATCTCAGTATAAGTAATGAAAAGATCACTTTTAGTAAAATGAATGATGCTTTGATAACCAGATAAGATCCTTTCTTTAATTTATTCGGCGATATTTTATCCATTTGAAAAAAAATCAAAATAAGCACTTGACCATCGCATTTGAGAGGAGAATAATCAGCGCATCGGGTTGTTAGCTCAGTCGGTAGAGCAGTTGACTCTTAATCAATTGGTCGGGAGTTCGAGCCTCCCACAACCCACCAATTTTAAGCTGATAAATCAGACATTTACGCCACTTAGAGATAAGTGGCTTTTTTGTGTCTGGAAGAAAATGGCAATAAAATAGCATTCAAATAGAAATATCATTATATTTTATGTATTTAATACCTAATACAAGAATGTAACCAAGAAATAATTATCTATTTAAATACAAATTTAAAAATAACTCACTAAAATCCTATTTGACTTCTTTTTTATTTTGAAATTCCCCACCAAAATCATCAATCAAAACGTAGCTAATGGTATTTATTTTGCTATCTTCTAGGTTGATTTTCTGTTTGGAAAATGGTGCTATCATAGGAATAAGAATATTAGGATTATTTTCACCAGATGCTGATTTAATGGTGGCATAAAAAGGCGTCGGATTTTCAACTGTTAACTGTTTATCTGATTTCGTAAAAATAAGAGCGTTACTGACATCGGAAATCGCCATAACTAAATCATCAGGGCGATAAAATACTTTTACTTGTAATCTGACAACGATATTAATTAAACCCTCATCATATTTTTTGTTCGCTGGTTTAGGCATGATTTCATATAAATTAAGCCAGTAAAGTGTCTCTTTCTCTTTATCTTTATTGGTAAATTTATTAATCACTCGAACCCGTTGCGATTCGCTCGGTTTTAATTGTAATACAGGCGGTAATGATAAAGCAGAAACATCTGTTATGGTTTCTGGGGTATTTTCTGGATTACCATCATCCACCCATGTTTGAACCACCACAGGAAACTCACCATCATTTTTTATATTTAAGGATGCTTCTCTGTCTGAGTGATAAAGGATCACTCTTGAGCCGTCTAATGCTAAATTCGCTTTGGCAATAAACGAAAAACACAGTAACAAAATAAAAATACTGATCCTTTTCATATTTATTGCACCTGTATAATCACTTGTAATGTTGCATTAAATTTACCGGCGGTTATTTTTTCTCTCGGTAACGCTTCTAATGAGGCATATAATGTTTTAGTTAAATCGGCAATACCATTATTAAATGAGACTGAACTAGCATCATCATAAATAGGATACCAACCATAACCTTCACCTTGCCCTTCATTAGCTAATGTTGATAATAAGTTTAATGGCATACCTGATGGGCGATATATCCTTACACCAACTCCTTTTGCCATATTTGAATCAGTACCATAACCGTCTGTCACTAAGTGAGTAATTGCAGCACCATTAGGTACAGTTAATCCTAATTCAATTGCCTTGTTAACATTTGTAGGTCTAGGTAAAAAGCCCATTGCAGTTTGTCCTGCTCCAGTTCCACTGGCAATATTACTCATGCCATCACTTGCAGGTGGTGTTAATTGACAATAAAAATCAATCGTAATAGGTAAAGTCACTTTTTTACCACTTGCTAACTCATTAATAGTGACCGGTGGGAATGAAACATAAGGCGTAACATTTCGTACGAAACAAGTGGACGCATTACGAATATAAATACGGCGAGACATATTAACCGCTGCTGGCCAATAAGCATAAAAACCGTGATAATTCGTCGCATGATCAGAGCCATCTTTTAATAAATAAGAGAAGTTAGAGCTTTGAAAGGCGATATAACCTGCCGGTTGATTAATAAAAGTAATTAGTCCACTACCTGATTGTGCAGGCGGTATATCACTTGTTCTTTCATAGTTAATCTTAAATAACTCCACTTCCATATTAGAAAAATCTTTAGCTTTAACTAATATCCACCCTTGGCTATCTCTTTCTAAATTCTTTAATGGTCGCGATTTCCAATAGCGGCTATAATATTCACCCGTAATGGTATTTTTAATCCGGATACCTAATCCTCTGGCAAGACTAATATAGGTCTCGTTTAACCCTAAAGCGGGATTAACTAATTTATTACCACCATAAATATAATCACCATTAGTTGAGTAAAATTCTCTTAATTTGTCCTCTTCATCGGCTGTGCAACGAAACAATATTTGTTCAGGATCATATACTTCATAACCCGCTTCTAAAAATGGAACAAAGCCACTTGCCACTAATGATCCTAATGGCTGAAATTGGTCATTGTTAACATTAATAATCTTAGGTGTTGTTCCCATTGAACCAGAATCGTCTCTTGCGCCAGCCCAGTTTTTCGCCGTTCCTTTACCAGGCTCAGTGTAATAATTACTTCTAGGGTTGGTTGTCGTGGTTACTATTTTATAGCAAGTAGCAGAAGCGAAAGTAGGAAATAATATCAATACCCATAAAATAACTGTTTTATAAGAGAAGTAACGACTATTTAATTTCATAAGCATTGACCTGATAATAAAATGAGTTTATCGGCTTCTTTTTCTTCTGGGATTGAATAAGCAATTTTACAGCTATTTTCTTCTTTCCCAACAATCAGCGTACCTTCTTTGTTCTCGACTCGAACATAAATCTGGTTACTTTGCCCTACCATACCAACAATATGTCTATCTTTATCATAAACATTTTCACCTAATACCAATAGACTTTCAGGCTTAACCGAAATCAATACAGGATATCCGACTTGTGTTTTAAAGACGATTTTGGTACTTGAACCTGAATACGGTGCTATTTGCTTAGTATTTTCCAGTAGCTCTATATTATTATTTCTAATATTTTTCCCATCCAAACTAACATTATTATATTGATAAGGGACGAGAGAAGGCACAATAGCATAACCAAAAGGATCAATGCGTGCGCCCATACCATTACTCACACTCGCGCCACTTGCACCTTTTGCTTCTACTAAAGCAAAAGAATCACTAATACGAGGTCCTAAGGTTACTCCACCACTGTGTGCAACTAAAGCCCCCTGAACTCCGACACTTCCTTGAGTATAATGTTTACCATTAGAGATACTGCCTGATAACGTGGTAAAAGGAAGCTGTTTAATTAAGTGTAAACCACTACCTACCGCTCTATTTTGTGTGTCGTAATCTGCATTTACACTATAAGAAAGTGTTTTATCTTCACCTAAAAGCCCTGACAAATTCGTTTGGTAACTCGAATCATCACTAGAATGACTAGAAGATAGTGATAGCATTGGTGAATAATCAGAGCGTCCTAATGGCATAGAAACAGATAACATCACCATATCTTCCGATATCGGATTGGTTGTCATTGATGTAAAAGTATTATTCGCCGTCATTTGTCCCGTTTTTTGGCGGCTATAGGCGAGGCTATAAGCAATATCTTTATAGGTATTTGAATAACCGATTTGATACTGGGCATCATGTCCTTTATTACCATAATAATTACTGATAGAGCCTGAAATATAAAGTTGCCCCCACTTATCAAGAGACTGATTAACACTAAGTGTAAACTGGCTTTCTTGATTATAGCTGTTGGAATTCCATTCCATGTCACTACTTGCACTTTTTCTCAATCCTAAGACGTCATTATATTCGCGGAAATTCTCTGTTGAATATTTATAACCTGCAAGTGTAATAACGGTATTAGTTGGGCTAAAAGTACGGCTATAACTAATACCTAATCGTCCACCTTGATAATTTTTACCGCTCACTTCAGCATTTGAAAATGCCGAATTAAAGCCTATTGCCCCTAATTTTGTAGCAATAACAGAGCCAACAAACACGGATTGATATTGATGTCCTAAACGTATTCCTGTATTTAGCGTTACTGTATTATTCACACCATATTGCAAAGCGATATCTGAAAAATAACTATTTTCTGAACCAAAGTTGTTCACTTCACCCGCAGTAAAATTATATTTAAAGCGACCAGCCCTTACTGACTCAGGTAATGCGGTAAATGGCACTGTAAAAGAAGAAACTTTGCCATTACTTTCGTGAATTTCGACTAATAAATCCCCTTCATAACTGGTTGGATAAAGGTCATTTATTTCAAATTGTCCGGGTGATACCGTCGTTTGATAAATTTCAGTTCCGTTTTGTTTTATCACTACACGGGCAGTAGTAGTCGCAATACCACGAATAACAGGTGCATAGCCTTTTTGAGAATCTGGCAACATTCTTTCATCAGACATTAATTGAATACCTTTAAATGCCAGACTTGAAAATTGTGCGCCAGTTGTATAAATATCGCCAACAACTAACATCGATTTTAATGTCAGTAACGGTTTTTGTAGATAAGTCCTTATCCAATTAAATTCACTGTTACTTCCCAATTTTGATGAATTATAAGAGTAAGACGCTTGTTGACGAAATTGCCAAGTTCCTAGGTTTACACCCATATTGACACTGCCAAAACCATAGTCTGAAGTTTGTCCGTTCGATTTATTCTTATAGTAATTACCAGAATAATTGGTAAACAACATGGTGTTGCCTGCATCTAAATCGTCTTCATTGACATAGCCTTGTGGTTTTCGTTTTAATAAGATTTGAGGCACTGCAATCATTATTCTAAAGTTAGAAGCATCAAACGAATCTACAATGTTTTTATTAATTTGGTTTAATACTAAACATTGACTATTATCTTGACTGACTTCGTTATCCAGCAAGATCCCCATTTCATCAATCTGTTGTTGATTAAAACAAGGTGTCACTTTACCTTTATCATTTAATTGAAAACTCACTGTTTTTCTTTCAAAAAAACGATTATTAATGTAGATATCAACATCATAATCACCAGGTTCCACATAATTACTATCATGAAGCTGATTAATGTTGATATTATTTTTGCTACCTAATAATAAAGAAGGATCAAATTCATAATCATCAGCAAATGCAAAGGGCATTGATTGAATAAATAGAGAAAATGAGCCGATTAAGAATACGACTTTTATTCTCTTATTTAATTGTACGGCGCTTTTTTCTATGAATTTCATTTCAATGCCATTTTTATTAATGAATTAAATTTGTCGCACTGTTTTGCCCACCTAAATCATTAAGGTATTTATAGGTCATTTTATTGGGTGAGAATGAAAGTTTTTCGCCATTTTCAGCGACTAATACTTCCGTTGATAACGGAGAAACCATAGTTGATTTAAATATAACTTTTTGTCCCGCAGCATTAGTGGCCTCAAGTTGTGCAAATGACACAAAGAAAGGTGAATCGTTTTTAACTTTTATATTGCCATTACTTTCTTTTAAGAATGATATTTGTTTCTCAATATTATTTAGCTGTGAAACAATCGCTGCTGGGCGATAAAATATTTTTAATCGATGATGCACAATAACCGTAAAGCTATTTCCTTCTTTTATATCTTTATTCAGATCTTTAGGTGGAATTTGCGCCACGTTTAAATAGAAAATAGATTCTTTATCTTGTGGTAAACCTTCACCAGTATAAATTAATCGTGCGTCTCTCCCTGTTTTAGGATCGATACGAAAAACGGGAGGCTGAATAACAAAAGGCGCATCTGCATTATCTGGAGTCGAATTAGGATTATTTTTATCCGCCCATATTTGCATAATGTAAGGGATTTCATCATTATTCATAAACTTTAAAACTTCAAAGCGTGAATCAGATGAATAAACAATACGTGTTTTTAGCATAGTGACGCTAGAATACGATGCTGTGCTATAACTTAAAAAAAATACGGCAATTAACATTATTATTTTTTTCATTACTTATCTTCCTCTTATATAAATAAAAAAATGTCTCCTTTATATAAAGGAGACATATAAGCATTATTGATAAGAGATAGAGTACTGCACGCTACCTTCTACTTTACCTGCTGTTGCAACATCATCTGCATAATAACGTACAGCATAATCATAAGATGCTGATTTTTCGTTTGCTTTTAATACTAAACCTTCGTTACCTACACCAGTTAAATCAATTTTGGTGCCGGTTTTCGCAGGATCAATAATTTCTAAGCTAACATTGTTTTTTGCTGCTGTATTACCAATACGGCCTTCTGTTGTCAGATTATTAGCAATAAAAATGGTTTTAATATTTGTATCTGTTGGTTTAGAACCAGTACAACCACTCACTGCAATAGTAAATGGTGTTTGACCTGCTGTTTTGCCTGCAGTATCTAATGAAGTTACAGGTACTGTTGGTAATAAAACAACTGGAAGTGCAGAGTTACCATTAACAGTCACAGTACAAGTTTCATCAGAAACTTCCCCTTGGAAACGAATGGTATTATCTGAAGCAGCAAAAGCAGTTGTAGAAAAAATACCTGCAATAATAGTAGCAAGAAGTATTTTATTCATAATAAAACTCTCCGGTAATATATCAAAATAAGACTAATTCATTGTGTTGGTAATATAAAAAGATGAAAAAGACGAACATGAAATAATGTAGTTTATTAATAACAATATTTCATATTTATTAAGTAATAATCTGTAAGTAATTATGATTATCTACTCACTTACTAAAAAAATGCAACTATTTTATCTTATTTCTAGGTATTAACACCTATATTTTTTGAAAAAGTCTTATTTTGATTTTCTTTTTATGATTATTTTTTGCCTTTAAAAAATAATTAATAGACTATATTAGGACTAATATTAAAAATAATACTTTCTTTATTTTATTTGATAATTATCATTTTTATTTAATACTCAATCAATGAGCCTTTTTTATTATCATCTATTAAATTAAAACCCCACGGTAATAAAAACAGATTTAAATATAATTATGCATCTGTATTGATTATTTACTATTGCTATTATCTATAGTTTTTTTAATAGAAAAACAAATAAATTTAGAAAAAATTAAATATTAAATTTTATTTATATAGAATTCACTCTCTGCATAAAAATAGAAAATTGCCTTTAGATTTATATTAATGAAGGTATTTGGAGATGATAGCGAAGTCAACAATGTTGATAAAAAGTACAAGTCACGCTGAGTTAACAATCTTCTTTTGCTTTTGTAGTCGCTTTTATACTCATTAATCATATAGGATTTCATCTATACTATTTATCAAAGCAATTACCTATACTAACTCACACTCTATACTCTAAATAATTCGAGGTGTAGTTAAGCAACAAGTAAATCTATTCCTTAAAAAGGAATAGGAGCATACGAGAGTATGTGACTAGTGTGAGTGAGTGCAGTCAACAACGCGACAACTTGAAGAATGACGAGTATCATGGATAGCCTTATGAAATTACAACTACTCTTTATCCCCCTTTCCCTTTATGCGGTTTCCTCATTACCAGCAATTGCGGCTTCAACTCAATGTACAGAGACTGAAAAGCAAATCAATATTGCCAATAGCAACATTATGTTACTCAGTTCTTATAGTGGCCCTGTTAAATCAGTCACGATGACAAGCACTATACCCCATGATGGACGTTTTAAAGCACTAAAAGGTGAAATTCACTTTAATGAGTGTGGAAAGTTATTAAAAGATAGCACATCAATGCAGGAGTACTTCGAAGGCAATGTGGAAACTAATTTAATAAGAACATTGCCTAATAACCCTTCTGTTATACGATATCAATTTCAGATAAAAAATGCCTATGGCTCACACTCTATCTATATGCAAGAAACCTATCATAAAGATGAACAAAACCGCTTTAACAAAAAAGTAATTCAATATTACTCAGATGATGGCGCTTTACTGGATACAGTCACCAGCCAATTCGACTATAAAGATGGACGCATTATTAAAGAAATTAGCAAGTCGTCTGATCCTACAACTAAGACTATCACAACAGAGTACACCTATAATTCCCAAGGAAAACTACAATCCGTAATAGAAGACGGCAAAATAAATGTAGAGTATCAGTATGATCCTGAAGGAAAAGTTGTTACTCAATCAAACTATATCAAAGGTATTAATGGAGAGGATAAAGCCTTTATCACTACTTGCCTTGAATGGGATAAATTTACTAATTGTTCAAAAGAGGAACTTGAAAGTACGATTAAATTTAATGATGAAGTCATTAATTTCAGTAGAGTAATGCTTCATAACGAGTTTATTTACTACGAATAATGTTTATATTTTTCGTATCAAATTTAAGTTAATAATATTATATAAAAATGCCACCTTATTAAATAAAGTGGCATTTTACTATGCTAATTTTCTATATTTTATTATGTATTACGATATTGAGTTTCAGCTTCATCAAAGCGTTGTTGGTTTTCTTTAGTTGGCTCTTTACCCATTAAACTGATAACAACGATAGCGATAGAGGCAAAGATAAATCCAGGAATTATTTCATATAAACCAAACCATTTATATTGCATCCACACTAATACGGTTAAAGCACCAATCAACATTCCGGCAAATGCACCATTGCGAGTCATACGTTTCCACATTACAGAAATGAGGATCACAGGACCAAAAGCGGCACCAAAACCTGCCCACGCGTTACTTACTAAATCAAGTACCTTATTGTTTGGATCACGCGCTAAGAAGATTGCGATAATCGCAACTAATAACACCATGCCACGCCCTACCCAAACTAGCTCTTTTTGACTCGCACTTTTACGAATAAATGGCTTGTATAAATCTTCAGTTAACGCACTTGCACAAACTAATAATTGACAACTTAATGTACTCATTACCGCAGCTAGAATTGCAGATAGCAGAATACCAGCAATCCATGGATTAAAGAGCAGTGAAGCCAATTCCATAAAAATACGTTCATTTTTAGCGGTTACTGCTCCCGCTTGTGCTGGATTCATTTCAAAGTAAGCAATACCAAAGAACCCAACCGCAACAGTTCCTCCTAAACAGAGGATCATCCACGTCATACCGATACGACGTGCTTTACGAATAGTTTGGTTAGAATCAGCCGCCATAAAACGTGCAAGGATATGAGGTTGCCCAAAATAGCCTAATCCCCATGCCAATAAGGAAATAATCGCGATAAAATCAAGCCCTTTGAACATATCCAAATAAGATGGATCTTTTGCTTTAATGATAGCAATAGAAGTATCAATGCCGCCCACAGAGAAAATAACAATAATAGGCGTTAGGATCAGAGCAAAGATCATTAAAGTCGCTTGAACTGTATCTGTCCAACTTACAGCAAGAAAACCACCTAAAAAGGTATATGCGATAGTTGCAAGCGCACCATAAATCATAGCTTCGTGATAAGGAATATGGAACGTAGATTCAAATAGCATTCCACCAGCAACCACGCCTGATGCACAATAGATAGTAAAGAAGGTAAGAATAACTAAAGCTGAAATGATACGTAGCATTTTGCTTTTATCATCAAAACGCGATGTCAAATAATCGGGTAACGTTAATGCATTATTATTTTTTTCAGTTTGCAAACGTAAACGCCCTGCAACTAAACGCCAGTTTAGCCACGCGCCTAAACAGAGTCCAATAGCTATCCAACTTTCAGAAATACCGGCGAAAAACACCACACCAGGTAATCCCATTAATAACCAGCCACTCATATCTGAAGCACCCGCTGATAACGCAGTGACTACACTACCCAATCGCCGACCACCAAGAATATAATCATCAAAGTTTTTTGTTGAACGATAAGCAAGGTAGCCAATAAAAAGCATACCCAAGATATAGATCGTAAATGTAATTAGCATTGGCGAAGTTAGAGCCATAATTGCAGTTCTCCATAAATCTGTTTCCGATCATCGGTATGCTTTTGACTTGTACAGGAACGTTGCACTTCGTTGCGCATTAATGATCTTTTCAGTTTTTAATTAAAATAATTTCTTACAGCAACAGATAAAGCATTCACATCAATCCTAGAATAGGTTAACTGCATTTAACAAGAAATTAACGTTTAAATGTTTAAATTTTGTATATGACTTCACACTATTTGTCTTAATTCAAGGATGCATTATAAATGTAAAAATCAACAAAATAAATATAATTTATTGATTTATATATAAATATATAGAATAAATAAATTAAATTATTTTTAATCACGCACAAAACCTGACTACTTTCACATTATTTATAAATAAATTGTTAACAATGTTGCACAAAGTTGCAACATGAATGATATTAATAAGAATAACGGGTAACTGTACTTGTGAATTAGAAATAGAATATGAGGAGCACTGCATGAGTAGCACAACAATGGGTGTTAGACTTGATGAAGAAACCCGCAATAGATTGAAAGAAGCTGCACAGAAATTAGATAGAACATCGCATTGGTTAATTAAACAGGCTATTTTCAATTATCTAGAACAAGTTGAAAATGATCAGGTTAATCTTGGTAACTCAACATTTGCAGAGCAAGATATTGATGAAAGCGCTGAAACACCAACTGCTCATTATCAGCCTTTCTTGGAGTTTGCTGAACATATTCACCCGCAGTCTGTTTTACGCTCAGCAATTACTTCTGCCTATCGCACCCCTGAAACACAAGCAGTGCCTATGCTATTGCAACAAGCAACCTTACCTGAAAATGAGGCGCAAGCAACGCATAAATTAGCCTATTCCATTGCCGAAAAATTACGTAAACAGAAAAATGGTGTTGGTCGCTCAGGGCTGGTTCAAGGTCTATTACAGGAATTCTCACTTTCTTCGCAAGAAGGTGTTGCCTTAATGTGTTTAGCAGAAGCTTTATTGCGTATTCCAGATAAAGCCACGCGTGATGCACTTATTCGCGATAAAATCAGTCATGGAAACTGGCGTTCACATCTAGGGCAAAGCCAGTCTATGTTTGTGAATGCTGCTACATGGGGCTTATTATTCACAGGTAAATTAGTTTCTACACATAATGAAGAAAAGCTGTCTAACTCTTTAAATCGCATTCTCACCAAAAGTGGCGAACCATTAGTCCGCAAAGGTGTTGATATGGCGATGCGCTTAATGGGTGAGCAATTTGTTACAGGTGAGACTATTTCTCAAGCCCTTGCTAATGCGCGTAAACTTGAAGAAAAAGGCTTTAGCTACTCTTATGACATGTTAGGGGAAGCGGCATTAACAGAAAAAGATGCACAAGATTATTTAGTTTCTTATCAACAAGCCATCCACGCCATTGGTAAAGCCTCTAATGGCAGAGGTATTTATGAAGGCCCAGGAATATCTATCAAGCTTTCAGCATTACATCCTCGTTATAGCCGTGCTCAATATGAGCGAGTTATGTCAGAGCTTTACCCTCGCCTACTTTCATTAACATTACAAGCAAAGCAATACGATATTGGTATTAATATTGATGCAGAAGAAGCCGATAGACTTGAGATTTCACTCGATCTACTTGAAAAACTCTGTTTTGAACCTGAATTAGCAGGTTGGAATGGTATTGGCTTTGTTATTCAGGCTTATCAAAAGCGTTGTCCATTAGTTATTGATTATGTCGTTGATTTGGCACGCCGTAGCCGTCGCCGCTTAATGATCCGTTTAGTGAAAGGTGCCTATTGGGATAGCGAAGTAAAACGCGCTCAAATTGATGGGCTTGAAGACTATCCTGTCTATACTCGCAAAGTATATACCGATGTCTCTTATCTTGCCTGTGCGAAAAAACTACTCGCATCACCTAATTTTATTTATCCGCAATTTGCCACGCATAATGCACACACACTGTCAGCAATTTATCATTTAGCAGGTCAAAATTATTACCCCGGACAATATGAGTTCCAGTGTTTACATGGTATGGGTGAACCACTTTATGCTCAAGTTGTTGGTAAAATAGCAGATGGAAAATTAGGTCGCCCTTGTCGTATTTATGCGCCAGTAGGGACTCATGAAACATTACTTGCCTATTTAGTCCGTCGTTTACTTGAAAATGGGGCTAATACATCATTTGTCAACCGAATTGCTGATACCACAATTTCGCTTGATGAGTTAGTGGCAGATCCGGTCAAAGAAGTGAATAGAATGGCGCAAGCTGAAGGTCAAGTTGGGCTTTCTCATCCTAAAATTCCGCTTCCTAATAAACTGTATGGTGATGAACGTAAAAACTCACCGGGCATTGATATGTCAAACGAACATCGCTTGGCATCACTTTCTAGTGCCTTATTAACATCAGCAACTGAAAATATACATTGTGAACCTTTATTAGGTAATGTGTTTAATTCTTCAGAAAAAACACCAGAACCTCAATCTGTATTAAACCCAGCCAACCATACGGATATTGTAGGTACAGTAAGAGAAGCCACAGAAGCTGAGGCCGATTTTGCCTTAACCCTTGCTCAAGAAAACGGTGAGATCTGGTTTGCAACACCACCAGCGCAAAGAGCTTCATTCTTGATCCGTGCTGCTGAATTAATGGAACAGCAAATGGGATCTCTTATGGGAATATTAGTGCGTGAAGCAGGTAAAACTTATAGCAATGCGATAGCTGAAGTTCGTGAAGCCATTGATTTTCTCTATTATTATGCAGCTCAAGTAGCGCAAGACTTTGATAACAATACACACCGACCTTTAGGGCCTGTGGTTTGTATCAGCCCTTGGAACTTCCCATTAGCAATATTCAGCGGGCAAATTGCGGCAGCTTTAGCAGCAGGTAATACCGTTCTTGCAAAACCCGCAGAGCAAACACCTTTAATTGCATCAAAAGCCGTTGAGCTTTTCCATCAAGCAGGTATTCCTTCTTTTGCACTGCAACTGCTACCAGGACAAGGAGAAACCATTGGTGCACGTTTAGTGGCTGATGAGCGTGTTCGTGGCGTGATGTTTACAGGTTCAACAGAGGTGGCTCATATTTTACAAAAGACCTTAGCGGGTCGATTAGACAGTGAAGGTCACCCAGTACCTTTAGTGGCAGAAACTGGTGGCTTAAATGCCATGATTGTTGATTCATCTGCATTAACAGAACAAGTGGTGGCTGATGTTATAGCGTCTGCTTACGATAGCGCGGGTCAGCGTTGCTCTGCTTTACGCCTATTATGTATTCAAGAAGAAGTCGCCGATCATACTATCGAGATGCTTAAAGGTGCGATGGCACAAGCCACTATGGGTGATCCAAGTTTGCTATCCACAGATATTGGCCCTGTTATCGATAAAGAAGCAAAATCAGGCATAGAGAAGCATATCCAATCTATGCGCACAACAGGCTTCGATATTTATCAAGCATCACACAATAGTCTGTCAAAACACATTGAAAATAACAGTACCTTTGTTCAACCGACTTTAATTGAATTAGATAAGGTCAGTTCATTGAAGAAAGAAATCTTTGGCCCTGTGTTACATGTTGTACGTTATGCAAGCCAAGATTTACCTGCATTGCTAGAAGAGATTAATGCAACAGGATATGGGTTAACAATGGGCGTTCATACACGTATTGATGAAACGATTGCTTATGTTGCCTCAAATGCCAAAGTGGGAAATTTATACGTAAACCGTAATATGGTTGGTGCAGTTGTGGGGGTTCAACCTTTTGGTGGTGAAGGTTTATCCGGTACAGGACCAAAAGCAGGCGGTCCTGTTTATCTGTATCGCTTGTTATCTAAACGCCCTGAAAATGCCGCGACGCAAACATTAGCACGCCAAGATGAAACACTTCCTCTTGATACTTCTATGCGTAATACGTTATTACAGACTTATCATAAATATATGGAATGGCTATCAAACAGAGCGGATAAATCACACTATGAAGCTTTAGAAAAATACGCCCTTGCATCCCAAGCAGGAACATTACGCGTATTACCGGGTCCGACTGGGGAACGAAATACTTATCAATTAGTCCCTTGTGGTCATGTATTGTGTATTTCGGATAACGAACAAGATGCATTCACTCAGATTGCGGCTGTTCTCGCTTCCGGTTGCCATGCCGTTGTCGTGAATAACCTATTCTCACAAAAAACCTATCGTGAATTACCTGATATTGTCAGAAAATCCCTCACAGTGACTGAAAACTGGAATGATGAGTCACTGAAAATAAACGCGGTAATTTACCATGGTGATGGTGATCAATTGCGTGAAACTTGCCAGAAAATTGCGCAACGCAAAGGCGCAATAATTTCTGTTCAAGGGTTTTCTCGCGGTGAAACTGGTCTATTGCTAGAGCGTTTATTACATGAAAGAGCATTAAGTATTAATACGGCAGCGGCTGGAGGCAATGCAAGTTTGATGACGATTAGTTAATTACTTTATCTCTTTCTCTCCTTGTCTTTGAGACCACCTTTAAAGTTTGTTTTCTTAAAGGTGGTTTTTTCTTTTGCTACTGCATTATTTCTAAAGAAACAGCCAAAAATATTATTTTTTTGAATGCTGTGACTATTCTCACTCTTTTTATATTTATTATTCGCGACGAGTAAGTTTAGTAAATATACTTACGCTCAAGTCAACCTAGAAGTTGATTTAATTATATCTTTATGAATACCTGAAACTTGCGCCCCACTGTGGGCGCTTTTTTTATCTATTAATCAATCTATTATTAGTATAAGTATTCTTATTAAAGGATAAATAAAAACTTTTTAAGATTTTAAGATAAGAGAAAAAGCAGAAAGGTAAATAAAGTGTGATTAATAGAGATAAAAGAAAAAGGAGTAGGCTAGGCTACTCCTTTTAAGGTCTCTCTTGAGCGCAATTAGTGACTGCTACTCATCGATGGTGGCTCTTGGCACCAATCGAGATATTGCTCATACTTACGTAATGCAATGTTGTAGTTACTAAATGCAGAGGGAGTGAGCTTTTTACTCAGGTCTGACTGAATTTTCTCTGTCGTAAATTCTTGACGCGGAAAATTAGTTGAAGTCAGTAATTCATCGAGCCGACGTAAACGAACCACATACTCACGAACAGTACTGTGGCTCATCTCCGTTTGTTCAAACAAATACTGCTTAAAAGACATAATGTCAAAGTAGTCAGTTTCACTATTACAGTAAATCTCACTACAAAAACGGCATAGCGCAGAGAACTTCTCTTGTAACGTTTCCCACGTTTCATCATCAATTAAATCCGTCATTTCAGAAATGGCTTCTTTATTGATAACTTGGCGATTGAATACGAGGGAGATCCGATCAAGCGCCTTATGGCAATGTAGACAATGAGTCTGGCTGTGTTTATAGTCTTTAATGTAACGGCTTAGCGGCCGTTTCTTTTGTGTTGAAACAGACATAAGAGATAAAGCCCTGTGTTGTAGTCTTAATAAACAAAAACAAAAATAAGCAAAACTTCTATTTCTCTGGGTTTAAGCGTGCTCGCAACCTTTTTATGGCTTGGCTGTGTAGCTGGCTCACGCGGGATTCCCCGACATTAAGCACTGCGCCTATTTCTTTCAAATTAAGTTCTTCCTGATAATACAGTGTAAGAACCATTTTTTCCCTTTCGGGAAGCAATTCTATCGCGTCTATGACTCTTTGGCGAATATCACTTTCTAATAACATCTGTAATGGATTGTCATCATGATCTTCGTCTTGAGACGGTTCACAGCTTTCACCGTAAATTTCATGCCATTCGTCATAAGAGAACAATTGGCTGTTATTCGTATCCAATAGGATCTGCCGGTATTCTGCTAACTCAATCTGCAAATGATCAGCAACTTCCTGTTCTAATGGTGGTCGTCCTAGATCCTGCTCTAGTTGATGAATAGAATGTGTTACTTCTCTGGCATTGCGGCGCACACTACGTGGCGCCCAGTCACGGCTGCGTAGCTCATCTAACATCGAGCCACGAATACGTTGAACAGCGTAAGTGGTAAATGCAGCACCCTGCATTGAGTCATAACGCTCCACGGCGTTTAATAACCCTATTCCACCCGCTTGCAAGAGATCATCCAATTCAACACTCGCAGGTAACTTGACCTGTAATCGTAATGCTTCATGGCGAACCAAGGGGACATATCGCTCCCAGAGGCTATTTTTGTCCATCACGCCTTCGGCGGTATACAAATCACTCACAACAAAAGACACCTTTGGATAAAAGACCGGAAACCATTATCTGGCGAAATAAATTTAGCAATCGACTGAACAGTGAAGCAAAAGCGCCTCTTTTTCACCTATGCCAAATTTTCAGCAAAAATCGGGTTTTCATTGATAATTAATTTGTCATTGCATTACGAGAACTACTTTACCCTAAAACACTAGCGACTAATCCTTAGAAAAACCGTTAATTAAATTGATACTTTCTCTCATTAAAAGAAATTGCTGTATATAAAGTGCATTCTGTTCATAAAAAAATAACATATAAATCATAGTATTTTATTTTGTGGGATTTTAACGTCTAGAGCGCTAGTTAAAAAACACATAAATGATTAATAAAAAAAACGATTGTTTTGATGATAAAACACCCACTGCAAAAATTGCAGCGGGTGTCATTTGAGGATTATTTAAGATTGAAATTAACGCAGCAGTGATAATACGTTTTGTGGCATTTGATTGGCTTGGGCTAATACCGCAGTACCTGCTTGTTGTAGAATTTGGTTTTTACTCATATTTGAGACTTCAGTTGCATAGTCTGCGTCTAAAATACGGCTACGTGAAGCAGTTAAATTATTGACAGTATTAGTTAAGTTAGTGATAGTCGATTCAAAACGGTTTTGTACAGCACCTAATTTAGAACGCACTTCATCCACTTTATTAATTGCAGAATCTAATGTTGCTAATGCATCATCATTTACATCTATTGTTTTAACATCAGTACCTGCACTGGCGGTAAATTCATTAGCAGAATTAATAGCACTGGCTTTTAATGTTACCTCTTTGCTAGTAGTAGCATCAGCTTCAAAATCTGAAGCAGAAACCAAATATTTTTTACTACCGCTAGTAGCAATATATTTGTCTTTTACGACATTGCCATCAACTTCGTATTCATTAACTGTTAAGCCACTTTTATAAGTGGTAGCACCACTAACACCCAGTTTATCCGCAGCAACTGCTGCACCTTCTTTTGTCACACCTTTTTTAACGGTTGATTCGGTATACAGTTTATCGTTTCCAACCCCTAGAGTGTCGTTATCAACTTTATCTAAGTTAAATGTAATTTCTTCATTATCGTTAGAGCCGACTTGAATAGTCATTTCTGCTTTATCACCACTCAATACTTTAACACCATTAAATTGAGTTTGTTCAGAAATACGATTAATTTCGGCAAAACGCTCAGTTACCTCATTTTGAATTGAGGAGATATCAGAGGTGGAGTTAGTGCCATTTTTAGCTTGAACAGTTAATTCACGAATACGTTGTAAGTTATTATTAATTTCATTTAATGCACCTTCTGTGGTTTGAGTAATAGAAATACCATCATTGGCATTACGTGATGCTTGAGTCAAACCATTAATATTTGAAGTAAAGCGGTTTGCGATTGCTTGACCTGCAGCATCATCCTTAGCGCTATTAATACGTAAACCAGAAGAGAGGCGTTGGATTGCTGTATTTAATGAGCTTTGTGAGCGATTTAAATTATTTTGAGCAATCAGTGATGTTGGGTTAGTCATAATAACTTGTGGCATACAATATTCCTTCAACTTGATTTTAAAATGTTTTTAATGAATAGGTTTGTTATTACGTCACTGTAATAACGTTGCCTAAACACTATCGTCATCAATTTTGAAGGTTTTACGATTTTCGGAGTCGAAAAAATAGCAATAAAAGCCACTTAGTTAATTTTTAAGAACTTATTGATTTAAAAGAAAAGAGAAAGAAATTGAGAGAAAAATAAAAACTAAAAAAGAGTGGGTTTAAATATAAAATACTAAGGATCTATATTCTAAATAATTCAAAGTGCAGAACTAAGCGACAAGCGAATATATCCTTAAAAACGTCTAGTTACATACATAAGCATGTAACTTAATAGATGAAGAAAAAATATAAATACTTTTCCACACAAATGACAAAAAAAGGCCCTCTTACGAGGACCTTTTGGATATAGAAAGGTATCTTTTGTGTCAGAGTACGAATTAACGTAACAGAGACAGAACAGTTTGTGGTACTTGGTTTGCTTGAGCAAGTACAGAAGTACCAGCTTGTTGCAGAATTTGACCACGGCTCATGTTAGAAACTTCTGTTGCATAGTCAGCATCTAAGATACGGCTACGTGCAGCAGATAAGTTGTTAACAGTGTTGTTCAGGTTATTGATAGTAGATTCAAAACGGTTTTGAATCGCACCTAAAGAAGAACGCATACCGTCAACAGTGTTGATAGCTTCGTCTAAAGTTTTCAGTTGAGCTTCAGCTTTTTCAGCTTTCTCAGTTGCAGTTTTAGCATCAGCATCAGAAGTAACAGTAATTTCTTTGCCTACGCTATATTCTAAAGTTTTAGCATCACCAGCTGTTGCGCCATCTTTAACAGTAACAGTACCTTCATAAACTTTACCACCAGCAGTGATATACTGTTTACCATCATGTTCTGAAACTGCAGTAACTGCAACATCAGCACCAGCAATTTTAGCGTTACCAAATGCAGCTA
Organism: Proteus columbae; assembly: GCF_002777965.1. Lineage (GTDB taxonomy): Bacteria > Pseudomonadota > Gammaproteobacteria > Enterobacterales > Enterobacteriaceae > Proteus > Proteus columbae. The sequence goes on from NZ_NGVR01000032.1 coordinate 283,054, forward strand.
CATTAGTACCGGTAGTTGCTTTTGCAGATAATGCAGCCAGGTCTTGATTACCAGCAGTAATTTGAGCAGCAGTCACACCAGTGAATTTAGTTTCTGCACCCACTTCTAAGTCTTTAACTTTTAAAGTTTCGCTATCAACTTTTTTCAGGTCAAATTCAATTTTTTCTTTATCGTTAGTACCAACGTGAACGGTCATTTTTTCTTTTTCGCCGCTCAGTACTTTAACGCCGTTGAATTGAGTTTGTTCAGAAATACGGTCGATTTCTTTTAAACGCTCACCAACTTCTTCTTGGATTGATTTGATATCTGATTCTGAGTTAGAACCGTTTTTCGCTTGAACTGTTAACTCACGGATACGTTGTAAGTTGTTGTTGATTTCGTTCAGAGCACCTTCTGTAGTTTGAGCGATAGAGATACCATCGTTCGCATTACGTGCAGCTTGAGTTAAACCATTTACGTTTGAAGTGAAACGGTTAGCAATCGCTTGACCCGCTGCATCGTCTTTAGCGCTGTTGATACGCAGACCAGAAGACAGACGCTCGATTGCACTTCCTAAAGCTCCCTGAGATTTGTTCAGGTTGTTTTGAGTTACCAGAGATAGATAGTTGGTATTAATGACTTGTGCCATAGCTAGATTCCTTTAAAATCAAGTCGATAAAATAAAAGTTTGCCTATTCATTTACGGTGTCAATCACCGGCAACAAGTTTATCGGCACCCCACATACAACCTTTAACTTTTCCTACAAATATTTCTGCGATTTTTTATAGAATTAATATCAAGCCAATGATAAATAAAGAAATTAATTTATTATTTTTTTATTAAAATTTTATCAATTTTTATCTCAAGCCACTTTTCACTTATCAAAATTCGACTTTGTTCATCAATAGCAATAAAAGGCTTCTATATGGCAGCCTGTTTAAGTCATCAAAAATACCAAATAGACGTAAACTTTTCGCCGATTCTACCGATAACGCTTTTTGAGGATTATTTTACGAACACAGAAAGGAGACCAGTATGGCTGGTATTGCAACACTAGGCGCAGGTTCAGGGATGCCTCTTGGCCAGACATTGGCACAGTTAGAAGCGGCGGAAAATAAACGCCTTGAACCCCTTGATAAACAGATGAAAAGCTATGAAGCTCAAATTACTGCTTACGGTAAAATGCGTGGACAGCTCGATAAATTACAAAAAGCATCAGAAGATTTAAAAAAATTCGACAAGATTGTAGGAACTAAAGTTGAAGATGAATTTGATGCTTTTAAAGTCACCACTGATGGTAAAGCTAGTGTTGGTAACTACACCGTTTCTGTTACTCAATTAGCTCAAGCTCAAACATTAAAATCTACAGCAGTCAGTGATGTAAAGAAACCGCTTGGGGAAACCTTAGGTGAAGGTAATAAACGGACATTAGTTATTACACAACCCGGCGAAGAAAAACCATTACGTATCGAATTAGAAGATAAACAAACTTCAATTCTTGAATTACGTGACGCTATCAATAAAAAAGAAGGTAATGTTTCAGCGACTATTGTTAAAGCTGATGATGATACTAGCTATTTAGTGCTAACTTCACGTAAAGAAGGTACTAAATCTGAAATGAAAATCACCGTTGAAGGTGATGATAAGTTAAACCAATTCCTGTCGAATTCAACGGCCAAAGACGATGCATCACATACATCAGGCATGAGACAAATTGTTGACGCTAAAAATGCGAAGTTAACCGTTAACGGAATTGCGATTGAACGTCAGACTAATGAGATTAAAGATGCCCCTGAAGGGATCGTTTTAAATCTGAAAAAAACCACTGACAATAATAAAGACGGTGTTGATAAGCCCGAAATTATTAATGTCGCTCGTGATATTGAGCCGATGAAAAAGGCCATTAAGGCTTGGACAGATGCTTACAACGAACTGAGCACAACATATAAAGATTTAACCAAATATACCCAAGTGGAAAAAGGCGAAGAATCCGCTAAAAACAATGGGGTTTTATTAGGTGATAGCACCAGCCGTATGATTATGTCTGAGCTAAAAAGCTTTGTTACTAGCTCACAAAGCACATCTGAATTAGATACCCTTAATAAAATGGGTATTAAATTTAAGGTTGATGGCACATTAGAAATTGACAATAAAAAACTCGATGATGCGTTAAAAGAAAAACCGGCTAACGTGAAAGAATTTTTTATGGGTGATGGTAAAGAAACAGGTTTTGGTACTCAAACCTATAATTACCTAAAGAAAACCCTACAATCCACAGATGGTACATTAGATATTGCCACTGATGGCGTAAAAAAACGTAAGAAAACGTTAGATAACCAAATTAAGAACACTCAACGTAATATTGCAGCCACCATGGAACGTTATAAAAATCAGTTCCAACAGTTAGATAAAATGGTGAACTCCATGACTAACTCGAGTGCCTCAATCGGCCGTCTATTAATGTAATTTTTAAAAGTAGGATAATATGTATCAACAATCAGCCAGTAAAATGTATGCTCAAATCGACGTTGAAAGCGAGATTTTAAATGCCACGCCTTACCAGCTGATCCAGATCCTATTTAATGGGGCGCTTAGCGCCCTTCGCCGTGCATTAATCTTAATGGAGCAAGGAAATATCGCTGGCAAAGGCGAAAATATTTCTAAAGCCATTAATATTATTGGTAACGGATTAAAACAAGGTCTGGATAAAGAGAAAGGCGGTGAGCTTGCAGAGAATCTGGAGCTCCTTTATGACTATATGGTTAATCAGCTACTCGATGCTAACTTAAAAAATAACCCAGAAAAAATTCATGAAGTCATCAAGCTCTTAACTGAAATTTCTGATGCTTGGCAACAAATCGGCACACAGATTAATTCTTATTAAATTAGAGTGGACAACAATATGGATATTATGGTGGCTTACGAGCATGTTTTAAAATCAAGTGAGCAAATGTTAACGCTTGCCAAAGATCAGCAATGGGATAAGCTGATAGAAATGGAAATGGATTATTTAAAAAGCGTAGAAAGTATCACTAAGATGATAAAACCGGCTGACGGTGAGCTGAGACTACAACAACGCCTCACGGATATGCTAAAGAAAATCTTAGAAAACGAAAATGAGACGCGAAATTTATTACGGGCTCGTCTAGATGAGCTTGGCATATTAATAAGACAGACTGAACAAGAGCAGAGGGTACAAAATAGCTATGGTCAGTTTACAGAACATAGTTATTATCCTGATCTCAATCTTAAATAACTCTCCTCTGCGCCAAAAGCGGTTTTATTAGCTAATGGCGTCTTTACTTAGAAAAAACAACTCTTATTATTCAGCTTAACTTGTTATCGGTAACGTAAAAATCAACGTTTACCATTTTGTTTTTTATTCTTTTGTTTTTGATTACATAGACATAGATTTTACAGATTGCACTAAAACCATATCAATATGTGGAATGTTATCTTCAAGATAAGTTTCTGAATCGATAACAAAACCATGTGATTGATAAAATGAGACTAAATAAGCCTGTGCCATTATTTTTATTGTATGGGTATTAAATTGACGGCACGTAGTTGCAATCGCCTCTTTTATTAACTGATGAGCAATACCACTTCCTCGCTGATTTTGAGCGACAATGACTCGCCCTATTGAGGCTTCTTTAAATGCGATACCTTGAGGCAACAAACGAGCATAAGCAATGATTTGCTGACTCTCTTTCTCTTTCGCAAACAGATGTAATGTATTTTGATCTACACCATCCAGATCTTGATAAACACATTGCTGTTCACAAATAAATACCTGATTTCTTAAAGCTAAAATCGCATACAGCTCATCTGTGGTGAGTTGTGAAAATGATTTTAAAATCCAATTCATACGCTTTATCCCGTGGTTTAAAATAGTATTAAAATAATACGTTATATTACATATATAATTTTTTATTATTTAACTAAAATAGAAATCGCCCACTTCACTGTGGGCGATTTATTAGCTCATAATAATCTGATAAATAAAAATTTATTTAATCACATCATAGAGTTGCTGGTTAGATAAATAATCTGCGGTTAAACCTACTGATGGGTTATATCGTCCACCATGGATCTCAGAGAATGCTTTACCCTCTTTACCTAATGAGACTTTACGTTCATCTTTACCCGTACTTTCATGGATAGAATAGGTTTTACGACGCATTGCTATATATTTATCTGCATCATTAGCAATATCGGTGTGATAGCCTGTAATTTGTGTATCCGTTAAGGCTAATTTATTTGCTAAATCACAGCCCCAGCGAGTTAAACAGACTTCGGCAAAGTGGCGAACTACTAAACCCGGTGCATATAATGCATTTTCACCTTCACTACCATCAATAGAAGCATTACCCACTAATGTGGCATGACGTCCAGAAATAGGGAAAATATGCATTTTAGTATCAGCCGCAACGGTTGGGATCACGCAAGTAAATCCTTTAGACCGTTCATCTCTTGCATAAAATCCGACATATTCTTTGACGTTTTTACCTAGCGTGACTTTTTCAGGTTGGAAATTCAGTGGGCCCGGAACAGGGTCAATAGCAAAAATATTCACTGGAATATCTTTTAATTGAGGATCTGCCAACATCGCATTCGCTAACATATGGCAAGTAATACCACCACGACTCCAACCCACTAAGTTAACTTGTGTTGGAATAATGCCGTCTTTACGGAAGATACGAATAATTTGCTGTTGAAGTTGTTGTTGAGTGACTTGACGATCGCCATAGTCATATTTACGCCATAAAAAAGAGCCTGTTACTTTGACATCTTCAATAGGGATGCCCGCTTTTTTCAGTTGGTTATACTGCTCTTCTGTCAACTTCTCACGTTGCCAATCAAAGTTACCTTTCATTAAGCAAAGTGCGTGATTAACATTTTCTTCCCAACCACTACCAAATAGCGAACCCTTGATATCAGAGTAATTAGGGCTTTCAACCCATAAATCATCTTCTTGTAGATTACCACTACCCGGGCCATCAACAATAAACCACTGTGCAAACTCTCTTCCTTGGTTGTTTTGCGCTAAAGTGGAAACTAATTCGCCTTGCCAGAAGGTCGGATTATTATTATCAAATGAGTTAGACCCAGTACCACATAAATAAACGGTTAATACTGTCATAATTAAATTTCCTTTTATTAATAACTAAAAAATCAAAATAATGATCTTTATTTCCTTGTATTGAGCTATTCCTTAGCCCACCAGCACATTAACCATAAGCCTTTTTTTATTCAATGAATAAAAGTAAATTAGTAGAGCTGAGATCACATAATTGAATTTTATTTAAGTGAAATAAATGAAAAAACTCTATCAGATCAATGTAATTAAATTATATAAGTGAACGCCTTATTTTTTATTATTTCTATTAGTAAATCAGTTTATAAATAAAGTACATTAAATAATCAATTCTTAAATTTAGATAAAAAAAAATCCCACATTCAATAAATGTAGGATTTTCTATTAGCTAGAATGTTTTATAAACGATTAAAAGCAACTACTCTCACCGCAGGAATATCAGCTTGTGCTCCTTCAGCAACTTCCTGACATGCTTTTTCTAACGCAATATGGGGTGTGATCCCACTTTCTGTTTCTACAATTTTATGTCCGGCGTAGGTATCACCATTTCTGGAACGCACTTTATACGCAATAAACCAATATTCCATATCATCACCGTTTACGTTATTAATCATGTAATTACCATAGCCGTTTATGACCCGCTTTAATGTGATAATAATCAATAATTTTTAGTTTAATAAAGTCGTTTTATAAAAAGATGAACTTCATTGTAGAAAAATTAAGCGTGCTCTTTCATTTCTGATTGCACTAATTTTTTTATTTTTACTGCTTTTTCAAAGTGATCCAATTTATGTGTCATAATCCACCATGTTGCAGCTTCCATTAATAATTCAGGGTTGTCATTTTTATTTGCAAAAAAAGCATAAAAAGATAATCCCACCCCCTCTCCTTTGGCTAAAACCTTGTCATTACATATTTGAATTATTTTTTGTTGTAGTGATTTTCTCATATTCTCTCTATCTTTATTTTTTAGCGCGGTAATAAATAGGTAAGCGTAAATACTCTATCCATGAAATTTATTCCATAACAGAATAAGTAACCAAGCCGCGATAATCCAGCAGATAACCGCCGTAACCAATGCTGTAAATAATTTTACATAGTTGATCATCACATAGAGTGAAATTAGATAAACCAGATAAGGAATAGTAGCCCATAGACTAAAAATAATTGTGGTTCGTAACGCTTCAATAGAGCGTTCAGAGCCAACAATATAATGTGCAATAAGCGCAAAAGTTGGAAATAACGGAACTAATCCCGCAATATAGTAATGACGAGATTTCGATAAAACGGCAATTAATACCACCACAAACGCACCTATCAGTGCTTTAATCAGTAATCCCATTATTTCTCTGTTTATAAAAAAATATGAATATTACAATACAAGATTATTTTGGGATGTGAAGTCATTTTATTTATTTGGCATATACATTGTATTTTCAAAAATATTTGGATAATCATCGCCATGGCTGACAATAGGATTAGCATAAAATTTAGTTTTTTGTTGATTATAAAGATCATGCCCTTGAGATAAAGCTTCCGAAATAAAAAAGGTTTCAACTTTATCAAGGTAGTCATCAAAATTACAATTAGGGTGCATAGCAAGTTCAGCATAGGAGAGAAATTTTTTCCCTCGTTTAGCGCCTTTAACATGCTCAATAAGCCCACGCGCATTTAATTGTGTTTTAATTCTAGTTCTCAGATTTGTTGACTTACCTATATAGAGACATTCGTGCTTATCACCATATTGTCGCCAAAAAATATAAATACCATATGCTTCAGGAACTTCATTTATAACTTCATGATGCTTGCTAAAATCAATATTACTTAAATCAATACACTCAGACCAATGCAAATTGATTGCAGTTCCTGTTATTTCAAAAGAGCTCATTATTGTTATTCCACAAGATAAGATACTTTAAATAGCAATCTGTATTTGTAAGCAAAAAATTAGGATCATATTGAAAAGTTCCCATAAAAATCGGGGCACTCATTATCATAAATAGCAAGCAATAGTATAAGTATTCGAATGTTTGATCACATTCGAAAGCTTATATCATCTATTCAATGACCTTGAGCAAGATGCCCCATATCTATTTTGATTAGGTGTTTCTTATCACGCTATATAAAAGAAAAGCCACCTTTATCAAATGACAAGGTACTACACTTGCATCGACATTATTTCTTGATAAGCGGCAACTAGCTTATTACGCACTTGTACGCCCATTTGTAATGAGATACTGGATTTTTGCATATCCACCATCACATCGTTTAATTCAACACCCGGTGTACCTAAGGTAAACGCTTGAACTTTGTTGGTTGCATTCATTCGAGTTTCATTAATTTTACCCACGGCTTGAACAAGCTGAGTTGCAAATCCTGCTTGTACTGGCTGGGGTTTCGCAATATTGGATGCTTGCAAAGTCTGGATTTGCATTTTATCCAGAACACTTTCAATAGCTGGAATTGACATATAAACCTCTGCGTTAATCATCTAATTCAATTACTGAATCAATGTCATAGTAAGGAAGTGAACCAACACGCTTACCGAGTTATACCCTAACACAGGGGCTTCATTCCAAAGCGAGTAATTAACGCAAAAGTTAAGGGCTAATTACGCCATTAAATGAAACGCAAAAGGCCAATAATGAGACACCTGAGAGTAGGTTTATTTATTTGCGTAAGGGGAGTCTGTTTTGTTACGCCACGCTTTTAGTATTCATCCCGAACTACAAGGCAAGGATTGTCTATGAATGCCGAAAAAACCGACGTTGTGAACCAGAATAAGGGTTTTAACGCCATTATTAACCGGATAAAAGCCGATCCGAAAATTCCGCTCATTATTGCGGGTTCGGCGGCTATTGCCATTTTTGTTGCTGCATTTTTATGGTTACAAAGCCCTGATTATAAAGTGCTTTATAGTAATCTTAGCGATAAAGACGGTGGCGAAATTGTCACACAGTTAACACAGATGAATGTACCTTATCGCTTGTCACAAAATGGCGCGGCGATTATGGTGCCTGACAATCAGGTTCATGAATTACGCCTGAAACTCGCGCAAGCGGGGCTTCCAAAAGGCGGTGCTGCCGGTTTTGAACTGTTAGATAAAGAAAAGTTCGGGATCAGCCAATTTAGTGAACAGATTAACTATCAACGTGCACTTGAAGGTGAGCTTGCTCGCACTATCGAGACATTAGGTCCTGTACAAAATGCTCGAGTTCATTTAGCACTACCAAAACCATCTCTTTTTGTTCGTGAACAGAAATCCCCTTCTGCATCCGTTACGGTGGGTCTTTTACAGGGTAGAGCGCTGGATGAAGGTCAAATTAATGCCATCGTGCATATCGTTGCGAGCAGTGTTGCAGGTATGCCTGACAGCAGTGTGACCATCGTTGACCAAAGCGGCAAATTATTGACACAACCTGATGCATTAGGTCGTGATCTTAACTCTATCCAACTGAAATATGTTCAAGAGCTAGAAAGCCGTTATCAGCAACGCATTGAAACGTTATTAGGCCCAATTGTGGGTCGTGGAAACGTTCATGCACAGGTGACTGCTCAAGTTGATTTCTCTCATACAGAAGAGACTGCTGAAGAGTACAAACCAAACCAACCACCAAATCAAGCCGCAGTGCGTTCAAAACAATTGAGCCAAAGTGAGCAAAATGGTGGCATGTTAGCTGGCGGTGTTCCTGGGGCATTATCTAATCAACCTGTTGCTCCACCACAAGCGCCTATTGAAGCGCCAAAAGCGCAAGAAGGTGAAAAAGCAGATGACACCAATGCAACGGGTACGAATCGGACATTAACACGTAATCCAAACAGTAATAGCCGTTTAGATGAAACAACCAACTATGAAGTTGATCGCCGAATTCGCCATATCAAGCGTCCAGTAGGTAATGTCGAGCGTCTTTCTGTCGCTGTTATTGTGAACTACAAAACAGTTGAAGATAAGAAAGAAGCCACTGAAGGCGAAGAGCCTGTTGTTGAAACTAAACTTGTTCCGCTAACTGATGAGCAAATTCAGCAAATTGAAGGGCTTGTTCGTGAAGCGATGGGCTATTCCCAAGAACGTGGTGACTCTTTAAGTGTCGTGAACTCGCAGTTTAACGATATTGAAGAGAAAGTGATCACTGTTCCTGTTTGGGAAAATCCAGAAATTCTTGCAAAAGTATTAGATTTAGGTCGCTGGTTATTACTTGTCATCATCGCATGGATCTTATGGCGCAAACTGGTGAAACCACAGCTTGAAAAACGCCGTGAAGCCGAAGTTGCTGCACAGAAAGCTGTGCTGAAAACCAAGCTACAAGTTAAAGATGATGTTGATGAAGCAGAATTAGATGACGAAGCAAGACGTAAACAAGCACGTAAACGTGTGAGTGCCGAATTGCAGAGCCAACGTATCCGTGAAATGGCAGAGAAAGATCCTCGTGTCGTCGCAATGGTAATTCGTCAATGGATGAGTAAAGAGCAATGAGTAATAACTTAACTGGAACCGAAAAAAGCGCCGTTATGTTACTGACACTCGGTGAAGACCGAGCGGCGGAAGTATTTAAACATCTAAGCACACGCGAAGTTCAACAGCTGAGTATTGCAATGTCATCAATGCGTCATATCTCAAATCAGCAATTGATTGATGTTATGGCAAGCTTTGAAGAAGACGCTGTTCAATACGCAGCATTGAACGTCAATGCGAACGATTATTTACGCTCTGTTCTTGTTAAAGCCTTGGGTGAAGAACGTGCGAATAATCTATTAGATGAGATCTCTGAAACTCGTGAAACAACAACGGGTATCGAGACACTTAACTTTATGGAACCGCAAATGGCTGCCGATATTATCCGCGACGAACATCCGCAGATTATCGCAACTATCTTGGTTCACCTCAAACGGGGTCAAGCGGCAGATATTCTTGCCCTGTTTGATGAAAAATTACGTAATGACGTGATGTTACGTATCGCAACATTTGGTGGTGTTCAGCCGTCAGCATTAGCAGAGTTAACTGAAGTACTGAATAACCTGCTTGATGGTCAAAACCTCAAACGCAGTAAAATGGGTGGTGTTCGTACTGCTGCTGAAATCATCAACTTGATGAAGAGCCAGCAGGAAGAGAATGTCATTACTGCGGTTCGCGATTACGACGGCGAATTGGCACAAAAAATTATCGACGAAATGTTCCTGTTCGAAAACCTTATCGATATCGACAACCGCTCTATCCAGCGCATTCTACAGGAAGTGGAATCCGACTCCTTGGTTGTGGCATTGAAAGGATGCGATCAAGATCTTCGCGATCACTTCCTCAACAATATGTCGCAACGTGCTGCTGAGATCATGCGTGATGACTTGAATTCTCGTGGCCCTGTTCGTATGTCTCAAGTGGAAGCAGAGCAGAAAGCAATTCTGCTTGTGGTACGCAAATTAGCAGAGACTGGAGAGGTTGTTCTTCATGGAGGAGACGATACCTATGTCTGATAAACATACTGATACTAACTGGAAGCCTTGGGTTCCCAAAGAACTCACTGATTGGGCATTAACTGTCGAGGAGACGACAGAAGACGAAAAGGAAGTCGAAAAACAGGAAAAAGAAGTCGTTCAGCAACAGAAAGTTCTTGAGCAAATTAATATGCTTGATGACATGAAAGACAAGGCCCAGAAATTGGGCCACGCTGAAGGCTTTGAGGCAGGGAAAAACCAGGGTTATCAGGAAGGCTATCAGGCTGGATTACAATCAGGTATTGAAGAAGGTATTCGCCAAGGCATTGCTCAACAATCACCATTAATTAATGAATGGCAAGGATTGTTGGCTGAGTTTAGGCACTCTTTAAATGGGTTAGACAGTGTTATTGCTTCACGTTTAATGCAAATCGCCCTCACAGCAGCAAAAGAAGTTCTGGGTCAGCCTGCTGTTTGTGATGGGTCTGCATTACTGGCGCAAATAACCTTGATGTTGCAACAAGAACAAATGTTCTCAAACAACCCACAGTTAAGAGTTAACCCAAAACATATTCCACAAATTGAAAAAGAGCTAGGTGATTCGCTTTCTGCTCATGGTTGGAAAGTAGTTGCCGATAACAGTATTCATGTTGGTGGATGTCGTGTTGTGACAAATGATGGCGATCTTGATGCCACGATTGCAACTCGTTGGCATGAGCTTTGTCGTCTTGCTGCTCCGGAGGCGTTGTAATGACAGCAAGATTGGGGCGTTGGTTAGAAAAACTCAGTGATGCAGAAGCGCGTTTAAATAAAATTCCGCGTGTACGTCAATATGGTCGTTTAACCAGAGCAACAGGTTTAGTCATGGAAGCTAAGGGGCTTGTTATGCCCCTTGGCTCTACGTGTTTAATAGAACGTACCATTGGTAAAACTGTTGAAGAAGTTGAAAGTGAAGTTGTTGGGTTCAATGGTAGCCAAATGTTGTTAATGCCTTTACAGGAAGTCGAGGGATTAACTCCGGGTGCCCGTGTTTATGCACAGGCCACTCCGGGTGGTGAAAATGAAGGTCGCCAATTGCCTCTTGGAGATGCGCTGTTAGGGCGTGTTTTAGATGGTTCTGGTTATCCTTTAGATGGTTTACCACCACCAGATACAGGTTATCGTGCGCCACTGATCACTCCACCTATCAACCCACTACAACGTACCCCTATTACTGATGTACTGGATGTAGGCGTGCGTGCAATCAACTCACTGTTAACCGTGGGTCGTGGTCAGCGTATGGGGCTTTTTGCAGGCTCTGGTGTAGGTAAAAGTGTGCTATTAGGCATGATGGCGCGTTTTACTCAAGCTGATGTCATTGTTGTTGGATTAATTGGTGAACGTGGACGTGAAGTTAAAGACTTTATCGAAAATATTCTCGGTACTGAAGGTTTAGCACGCTCTGTGGTTGTAGCGGCACCTGCTGACGTATCACCACTTCTTCGTATGCAAGGCGCTTCTTATGCAACGCGTATTGCAGAAGATTTTCGTGATCGCGGCAAACATGTCTTACTGATTATGGATTCACTTACACGTTACAGTATGGCGCAACGTGAAATTGCCCTTGCGGTAGGCGAACCGCCTGCAACCAAAGGCTATCCACCTTCTGTTTTCGCTAAATTGCCAGCACTAGTCGAACGTGCGGGAAATGGCGTTGATGGTGGTGGTTCTATCACAGCTTTCTATACTGTTTTAACAGAAGGTGATGATCAGCAAGACCCAATTGCCGATTCTGCGCGTGCGATTTTAGATGGCCACATTGTGCTTTCGCGTTCTCTTGCAGAATCTGGGCACTACCCTGCTATCGATATCGAAGCCTCTATCAGCCGTGCAATGACGTCACTGATTGATAAAACACATTACCGTCGCGTACAAGTATTTAAACAGCTTTTGTCTAGTTATCAACGTAACCGCGATTTAATTAATGTAGGGGCTTATGCTGCGGGTAGTGATCCTATGCTTGATAAAGCTATTGCGCTTTATCCATCCCTCGCGAAGTTCTTACAACAAGATATCCAAGAGCAATGCAGTTATCAAAGTGCATGTGAGCAACTTAATCAACTGATCACAGTAAACTAATTCTGAACATAATCAGAGAAAGTAAAGAGGGTTCCAATGCGGGAGCAGTCACCTTTAGTGACACTGAGAGAACTGGCACAGACAGCGGCTGAACAAGCCGCTATTCAACTGGCTCAGGTCCGGCAGAGTCATCAACAAATGGAACAGCAACTCAATATGTTGATTGGGTATCAGGATGAATACCGTGTACGTCTAAATGAGACGTTGAATTTAGGGGGGATGTCGTCAGCATCGTGGCAAAACTACCAACAATTTCTCAAAACGCTCGAATTGACTATCGAACAACATAAACAACAACTTCAACATTGGCAGGCGCAGCTTGATCTTGCAACTGAACAATGGAGAGAAAAACAGCAACGACTCAATGCATTTGAGACTTTGGAGCAACGTGCTGAAGATAGCCGTAAGCGACATCTTGATCGTATTGAACAGAAACAAATGGACGAGTACGCACAGCGTAGTACTTTACGGAGAACAACTTGATGGAGATAACGCTTCTGACCATGGATGTCGCTGCAGCCTCTCCGGGAACGACATCCGCTTCAAATAGTCAGCCCGGTGATAATGCCCCGACATTTGCTCAGCTTTTGGGCTCTCAACCTCAAAATGCACAGAGTGATAAAAAGACAGCCAATATCACAAACCATTCAACGAAAGAAAACAAAGCACATTCACACTCTGATGAAGACAAAACAAAAGAAGACGGTAGTCATCTTGCGTCTGTCACCACAGAACCCAATGTGATAGAAGAGTCATCTCTTGAGAAATCTCAATTGACTCTGACTTTGCCAGATAATGAACAATTTGCGGCTATTGTTGAAAATAAAACCCCTTCTTTATTAATGTCAGCAGAAGAGCTTGCCGCTGAACTTCCTGTTCAGTTAGCAGGACTGCCTGGATTAAAACGTCTTACCCTTCCCTCAGAACAACTGACTCAAGCATTACAACAGCCTCAATCAGTTAAACGTGGTGAAGATTTAGCCTCGTTAGCACGCACTATTTCAAAAGATAGCGATATGTCGGACTTCAACCTTACCGACAAGCTTAACCTATCAAAATCAGATGAAAAGTCCTTGTTAACCCAGCTACGTCCAGAGACAGCGACATTAGCAACAGAAAGTACGCTTGTCGGTGCGAATCAAACAGAAAAGCCTTCTGCAAAAAAAGTAGATAGCATCGCAACACTTTTAACGCCAACAGCAGAAAAAGTGAATGCATTGCTAAACGGCGATAAACAAGTTGCAAATGCAAAATTAGCGGACAATGTTGCTCTGCAAATGGTGACTGGTAATCGCGTTGTAGAAAGCGATCTTCATAACACCTTTTCTACCTCTTCTTTGGCTTCGCAAAGCATTACGGGTCATGCTCACTCTTCAACACAACCACAAATGCAATTTTCACCGATGGCAACACAGGTATTAAATGCACAAGTGGGAACACAAGAGTGGCAACAGCAATTGAATCAACAAATTGTGATGTTTAGCCGTAATGGCTTACAAAAGGCAGAGCTACGTTTACACCCTGAAGAACTAGGTTCATTGCATATCCGCATGAAAATAGAAGATGGGCAAGCGCAGTTGCACCTTGCTTCACAAAATGGACAAGTTCGTTCTGTATTAGAAAATGCCATGCATCAATTGCGTCAAGCTCTCTCTGAAAATGGGATCCAGCTCACGCAGAGTCAGGTGTCTAGCGACACTCATGACAGTTGGCAACAACAAAATATGTCAGATTCCTCTCAATTTAGTGGAGATGGTGCCGATAATCATCAAGGAAGCGAGGGTAATTCTCTGCAATTAGCCTCTGAAACGGCACTACAAAAGATAACCCTTACGCCTCAAGAATTAGCATCTGCTCGTGGTGGTGTTGATATTTTTGCCTAATACAAATGTATTGGGAGGACACACTATGTCAATAAACGTAAGAGTTAATGGTTTTTTCCCTATCTGTTTCTGCAATTAAAAAACAGAAATAGCGGGATAATTAAGGTTGATTTAGATGGATATGGAAGTCCACAACAGTGAACACGTATCCACTACAAAACAGGAATTTAACTGTCCATGTCTAATTACAGCAATGAACGTAAAAGCTATAGCTTAATTCTGATCATCGTATTATTGGTGATCGCCATTATTGCAGCGGCATTCGGTGGATATAGTTGGTGGGCATTGAAGCATGCTAAATCAGGTTCAGCGGGCACAAGTCAGCAAAAAGTTATACCAGCACCCGTTTTTATGTCATTAGAACCCTTCACGGTAAATCTGATTGATGACGAAGAACACTTAGACAGAGTGCTCTACATAGGGATCACATTAAGATTGCATAATGAAGACACTCGTAAGCGTCTACATGATTATTTACCAGAGGTTCGTAGCCGCTTGTTATTACTGCTTTCTCGTCAACAGGCTAATAAGCTCGCGACAGACAATGGAAAACTCCAGCTAATGACGGATGTAAAAGAAACGCTGAGACCGACTCTCGTACCGGGAGAATCTGAACAGATCCTCTCCGATGTACTGTTTACCACGTTTATTCTGCGATAATCATTATGAGCGATAATATCCTTTCACAGGCAGAGATTGATGCTCTGCTGAATGATGACACATCAGGTGACGACGCCAAAAAAAGCGCGAACAGGGAACCTGCGATAGCGAAGGATCCGAATGAACCGGATATTCAGCCTTATGACCCCAACACGCAACGTCGTGTGGTTCGAGAACGTTTACAGTCGTTAGAAATTATTAACGAACGCTTTGCACGTCAATTCCGTATGGGGCTGTTTAACATGCTCCGTCGGAGTCCTGACATTACTGTTGGTGGCGTTAAAATTCACCCTTATCACGACTTTGCTCGTAATTTACCTGTGCCAACAAACCTTAACTTGGTGCATTTAAAGCCTTTACGAGGAACAGCATTATTTACCTTTGAACCCAATCTGGTTTATATCGCGGTAGATAACCTGTTTGGTGGTGATGGGCGTTTTCCAATCCCTGTGGAAGGACGTGAATTTACCAACACAGAGCAGCGGATCATCAACAAAATGTTGAAACTGGCACTTGATGCCTACCGTGATGCTTGGGATTCCATATTCAAAATTCAGGTGGAATATGTTCGTTCTGAAATGCAGGTGAAATTTACTAATATCACCTCATCACCGAATGACATTGTTGTTACGACACCTTTTCAGGTAGAAATTGGTTCAATGGTTGGGGAATTTAGTATTTGTATTCCATTTGCCATGATTGAGCCATTACGTGAACGACTGATCAATCCACCAATTGAAAATGTTCGTCAAGAAGATGGGGTTTGGTTAGATAGTTTAGTCAACCAAGTTCAGCATTCAGAGCTTGAACTGGTCGCAAACTTTACTGACATCCCACTGCGTTTATCAAAAGTGTTAACACTTAAAGAAGGGGATGTTATCCCAATTGATAGACCAGAAAGATTGATTGCACATGTTGATGGTGTGCCCGTATTAACAAGCCAATACGGTACAGTAAATGGGCAATATGCCCTTCGTGTTGAACACCTAATTAACCCTGTTTTAAACGCTCTGGATGAGGAACAAACCAATGAGTGATGCAAATCGCCCAACTGATAATTCACAATCGGCTGAGGATATGTGGGCTGATGCAATGGAACAGCAAACTGGGAAAAGCCAGGATAATAGTTCCGATCTATTTGAACATCTTTTACCTGAAGAGGATGCACTAAACCATCTATCTGACATCAATTTGATTATGGATATTCCAGTCAAATTAACAGTAGAGTTAGGTCGCACCAAAATGACCATTAAAAAATTACTTAGCCTGTCACAAGGTTCTGTGGTTTCACTGGATGGTTTAGCTGGTGAACCTCTTGATATTCTTATCAATGGCTATTTAATCGCTCAAGGTGAAGTTGTGGTTGTTTCTGATAAATACGGTATTCGCATTACCGATATCATTACACCATCAGAACGTATGCGTCGTCTGAGCCGTTAATCTATGGAACAGCTTCCTTCCTTTTCCAGCCAAGGTGCGGTAAATACTACCGCACCCGCTACAACACAAACTGTTCAAACACCTACACAGCCATTGCCTGTAGGTCAAAGTCTTGCTCAAGTTAGCACGGCACTTGCAGGCATTATCGTTCTTATTATTGTTGCTATGTGGTTATTTCGCCGTTTTGGCTTTACCCGTGGTTCATTTAAAGGAACGACCGCACAACTTAGTGTTAAAGCAAGTTGTTCATTAGGTGCGAAAGAGCGTGTTGTCGTTGTTGAAATAGAACAGGAATGGCTCGTATTAGGGGTAACTGCATCACAGGTAAATCTGCTGCATAAATTACCCGTCCCTGATAAAGCCTCGCAGGAAGCGACCTCATCACCAACATCGCCATTGTTTACTCAAATATTACAAAAAACGCTAAAGCGAGATAAAGGCAACTCATAATGCATCAGTGTGTCACTTTTTTTAACGCATTAAAGCGTTGGTGTCTCTTCGCTAGTGTGCTGGTTTTAATCTTGTTACCTACCAGTGCGTTTGCCCAATTTCCGGGTGTTATTACACAACCTTTGCCGGGTGGTGGTCAAAGTTGGTCATTGCCAGTACAAACATTGATCTTCATTACAGCGTTGGGGTTTATTCCTGCTGTTTTGCTGATGATGACAAGTTTTACCCGCATTATTATTGTTCTTGGGCTATTACGTAATGCTTTAGGTACACCTTCTGCTCCCCCAAACCAAGTGGTTCTTGGTTTGGCATTATTTATGACCTTTTTCATTATGGCACCGGTTTTTGATAAAATTTATCAAGATGCCTATATGCCATTTACTGAAGATCAAATTACTTTCGAGCAAGCCTTAGAGAACGGCTCTAAACCTTTGCGCCAGTTTATGATGCAACAAACTCGTGAAACTGACTTAGCTCTATTTGCTCGTCTTGCCGATGCGCCTGCGTTTGAAACGCGCGAAAGTGTACCAATGCGTATTTTGGTGCCAGCTTATATTACGAGTGAGCTAAAAACCGCCTTCCAAATCGGTTTTATGATTTTTATTCCCTTTCTTATTATCGACTTAGTTGTTGCCAGTGTACTGATGGCGCTAGGTATGATGATGGTGCCACCTGCCACAGTTTCATTGCCATTTAAACTCATGCTTTTTGTTTTAGTAGATGGTTGGCAATTAATACTAGGCTCGCTTGCACAAAGCTTTTTTAATTAGCGCTGAGGTAATCCCATGACACCAGAATCCGTCTTAGCACTAGGTACTGAAGCGATGAAAATCGCTTTATCACTAGCAGGCCCTCTTTTATTGTCCGCTCTGGTGACCGGTCTTGTGATCAGTATGCTTCAAGCTGCAACGCAGATAAACGAAATGACATTATCGTTTATTCCCAAAATTCTTGCTGTATTAGCCGCTATTTTAGTTGCTGGCCCTTGGATGTTAAGTTTACTTGTTGATTATATGCATAACTTATTTACAGGCATTCCTGGGATGATTGGTTAATAGCAATGATAACCCTGACCAGTGAAATGCTTAACGGCTACATTAGTGATTTTTTCTGGCCATTTGTGCGTATACTCGCCCTTTTTAGCACTGCACCGCTATTTAGTGAAAAGCAGACACCTAAAAAATTTCGCATTGCGCTCGCCTTTTTGATTACCGCATTAGTTGCACCGGGCTTACCGCAAAGTAATGTACCTTTATTCTCGCTTATTGCTTTTTGGGTACTGTTGCAACAAATTTTGATTGGCACAATTCTAGGGTTATCGATGCAGTTAGCGTTCGCTTCTGTTCGTCATGCTGGTGAAGTGATTGGTTTACAGATGGGGCTTTCATTCGCCACCTTCGTCGATCCATCAGGTGGCCCTAATATGCCTATTCTGGCACGTATTTTTAATATGCTAACAATGCTGTTATTTATGGTCTTTGATGGTCATTTATGGTTATTGTCTGTATTAGTTGATACGTTCTATGTTGTTCCTATTGGAAATCAGACTTTTAACTCTTTAGGTATACTAACTTTAGTTCAAAGTGGCGGTACCATATTTATTAACGGTATGATGTTGGCTATGCCATTAATCACCTTACTTTTAGTGCTTAACCTTTCATTAGGTATTTTAAACAGAATGACACCACAACTTTCTGTTTTCGTGGTCGGCTTCCCTCTTACATTAACCATTGGTATGTTAGCCTTATCAATGATTATGCCTGCATTACCTGTGTTTACAGAGCGTGTCTTTAGCGATACGTTTAATCGTATTACATTAATATTGCAGCAGTTGGTTTCTTAACTAACCTAAAATACTTATAGAACCATTCAGCCCGTTAAAATTAAATTGATCTAATGCATTTCAAAAAAGATTCCTTTAGAATCGCGATAAATGATTCATTTTTATAATGAAATTATAATATTGGATAATGCAAGTAAATATATTATTGATATAACAGATAATAAAATATTACATGAAATCATACGAGCTTCAGCCTTTGATAATGCGCTAATTACTATCACAACCGACTTTGGTCATATTCTTCCTATAGATAAAATAAAACTAGATCGTATTTACTATGAAGACGCACAGGAAGTCATTAACAATTGGAGAAAGTGCAATAAACGTGACTGGATAGAATTTGATTGGTCACAAGAACGTTCTCGTCAAACTAAAAGAATCGATGTAACCATTAGGTGTTGTGATATTTTATGTGGGTTAATGCTAGCAAAACGTTCAAAAAAACGACTATGTGTAACATTACGCTACTTAGAAGGAAACCCTAATAAACACCCTCTCTCAGGGTACATATTACCTATTGCATTAATTATTGCTGAAAGTTTTGCATATGAATACAACATTAAACAAGTCTGCATAAGCCGTCCAGCTAAAGGGCTTATTTCTCAGTATACAGCTCAGGGGTATGAATTAAATTCTGCAGATAAAGCACGACAAAAAAGAAACAATAAACCTCGTGCTAAACTGATGAGTAAAATATTAGGTATCTGATCTCAGTGAGCAATTATTAATCAAATATGATAAACTAAAAAAGTAATAGTGTAGGTACGGGGGCAATATGAATATTAGAAAATCATCTAAAGCTAAACATTATAAAAATAAAACGGCGAATGTATCACCACATAAACAACTGTTAACAATCATAAATCAAACTTCAATTCGAGATGAATATATTGAATTAGTTGAGTTTGCTGTGAAAATTAACTTGCAGAAAAGTCAAGAAAATGGAATTCACTTAACCGAGACAGCCCAAGAAACTCTTGAAAATGCTGCTACACGATATGTTTTAGCCGCTCAACTACGCAATATTAACCCAAGTGAAGTTAAGCGAAAAATAACCGAATCAGCTAAAAATAGTCGTAGTCACGCTAACTGGAAAGCCGACATGAGTTTAGAGAGAAAATATAATATTATGGCGGGTTTAGCTGTAAAATAGAGATACCATGCTAATCCCATTAGAAAAATAAAGTGTTTCTATGACAACCTCCCTCACTACAATTCTTAATTATTTTAAATTTTTCTTTTTGATAAAAAAATCCCCTGATAAATCAATATCAGGGGAGATATCAAAATGTCGCGAGACAGTACTATAAAAATTAGCGATACATCTTAAACATCGACATCTCTTTCATGTCGTTAAAGACTTTATAAGAAGCCTGTAATACAGACTCTTCTTGGTAATAATCTGAAATCGCTTGTGTCCAATCTAAATCGCGCAATTCGCTTAAGCGTTTTGCATTTCTTAAAGAAGTATCCGCACCTAAATCATCCAAGTTATCAAGTTCTTGAAGTTGCAAACCTAACTTCGCCTCAACACTAGAAATATTATTTAATGTAGCGCGGTTAACGCTGTTTGCTGTATCAATTTTCGCTAATGCAGCATCACGATCAGCTTGTGGTTTACCTGTTAAAGGTTCACGTAGTGCAGTGATAGCGCCATCTAATGCTTCAAAAATATCTGGAGCCGTACCTTTACTACCTGAAGATTGTAATGTTTCGATCCCTGTAAAGTTAGTGACCATTTCAATATTACTATCTACTTTTTGGGTAATTTGCTTATCACCACCTTGATAGGTGATTTTACCCGTAGCATCAGCCACAAAAGGAGGCTTATCCGATTGGAAACCGGCAAAAATATAACGGCCAACACCATCTTTTGTGTTACCAATACCTACTAGCTGATCTTTTAAACCTTGTAATTGATCAGCTAAAGATGAACGGTCTTCATCACTTAATGTTGCATCATTACCTGCTGCAACCAGTGTTTCTTGAATTTTAGTCGTGATATTAACCATTTGACTTGCTAAGCTCATTTGCAAAGACATACTGTTTTTTGCAAACCCGCGCGCTGTCGCATACTGCTGATTACGAGATTCAGATTGTTTAACCATTACCGCTTGAGAAGCCGCCATTGGATCATCTGATGGTTTTTCAACACGACGACCACTGGAGATTTTATTTCCTTCAGTCATCCATTTACTTTGCGAGCTAGTGATATTATCCACGCGCTGGCTAAAAATTTGATTTGAACTTAAACGCACCGTGTTATTCCTTATTCTGATGAAGGCTTAGAGAACTTGCATAATCGCATCAAACATACTGTTTGCAGTTTGAATAACTTTCGCATTTGCCATGTAATATTCTTGAATACGATACATTTCACCGTACTCTTCATCCAAGTTCACACCAGAAACAGACTGTTGTTGTTTTACAATACTTTTAGTAATAGAAACCTGAGCATCAAAGTCTACTTGAGCGGTATTCACTTTATTACCGACCATACTGATCAATGAGCCATAACCACCAGCAATCGTTGTTTTACCATCAATAATTTTTGCATCGGGTAACTCAAACAGTTTTTTCATGTTTTCGTTATCACTTGGGCCAGTATTATCAGCACCTGCAGCTGCAATCTTACTAGGATCAGTTACCGCAACTTTCATGCCTGCAATCACGTTACCCACAGATTGAACGACAATGGAATCACCTTCTTGGGCGGTACCATTGACGGTGATATTCATCCCTTCAAAAGTCAGTTCTTTCTTTGTTGCATCAAATGTGGCGGCAACTTTACGACCACCCGGCTCAACCGTAACATTCCACTTACCCGCTTCATATTTAACCGTATAGTCAGCGGCTTTCACTTCTTTGGTGTCAGTGTATTTCACATCAAAGGTGGCATCACCTTTGTTTTTACCGTTTGTCATCGCATGAGCGCCACCAAGGTCGAAGAATTTTTCACCTTTGTCGCCATTTAAATCAAAACCTTGCTCATGTTGTTTATTAAATTGATCACCCAGCACTAACGCTAATTGATTTAATTGGTTACGGCTTGGATCTAACACTTCTTCACGGCTACGATATGCACCGCCAAGTTCGCCACCTTTAATGCGTTTTGTATCCACTTCACGCACTTCATCAATACCATTGCTATAACCAATAACAAGGCGTTCGCTATTTTTATTTGATGGAATAGCGGAAACTTCATAAGAGCGAGTCCCAGATACTAATGGCAAACCATTAGCAAATGTGACGTTAACAAAACCACCATCTTGTTGAGTCACTTGAACATCAACCAGTGTATTTAGCTCTTGAATTAAACGATCACGTTGGTCTAATAAGTCATTAGGATCAGCGCCATTAAAGCCTTTAGAACGACTAATTTCATTATTTAGTTTTGCGATCTGTTTTGTATATTCATTGATATTTTTAGAGGTGTTTGTCACCTGACTATTAATATCTTTTTCTAGATCACGCAATGATTGGTCTGCTTTAGCAAACATATTAACCATTGCTTCCGCTTTACCAATAACCGTTGTACGCGCAGGGTTATCTTCTGCGTTATTGGTAACGTTTGGTAAGCTTGTAAAAAATTCGTCAATCGCACTCGAAACGTCATTCCCTTTATCTGCTAACAAATCATTAATTTGTGAGATATTTTGGGTATAGCTATTAAGTGCGCTTTGTTTTGACATTGCACGGTTCATTTGACCAGCAAGGAATTCATTATACTCACGATGAATACGGCTAACATTGACGCCATTACCGATATAACCATTACCGGTCATCGTACCGCCGTTTTCATTAAATACAGTCATTTGACGGTTGTACCATTTTACATTTTGGTTAGCGATATTATTACTCACAGTGCTCATCGCAGCTTGTGCCGCATTAAGTCCGCTCATCGCTGTATTAATTAAACTGTTGGACATTTGTCTATCCTTTTACGTTTAGTCATCACCCGTATGCACGGAGCATAGCTGGCAAGTTAAATGGATGCTCTGGTCTTTATTATCGGTTCTTCCCCTCTAAACTTGAGGGGAAAATGATTAAAATAGGTCGCTTAAATCGTGAGTATAAGTTTTAGCAACTTGCTCACCGCTGCCTTTTAATTGACCAATAATTGAAACCAGTTTTTTCGCATAGCCCGGATCGGTGGCATAACCTGCTTCTTGAATACGGTAAGCCGCTTGTTCAGGGGTTTGAGCTTGAGGTACTTTGGCGTAACGAGGGCTTTCAGTGATAAGTCTGAGGTAATCTTGAATAGCTTCAACATAGGAGCCATAAACACGGAAGTTATCGCGCATTTTAATCGAGTTACCATCGATCACTTCAGTTGTCATGATATTCGTGACAGGCCCTTTCCAGCTACTTCCTGCTTTAATACCAAACAGGTTATAACTCGGTTTACCGTCACCGGTTAGAATTTCACGCTTACCCCAACCTGATTCAAGTGCCGCCTGAGCAACAACTAAAAGATGGTGTACACCGGTACCTTCTGTGGCTTGTTTTGCAGGTCCCAACAGTTTTGATGCAAAAGAAGCACTGCTTTCAGATAAGCCCTTAAGCTTGCCAATCGTACTTTCAACTGCATTTTGATAAGGCTGCATTGCACGATATATTTGCCCCAATGCTTGTGTTGGCATGGATTGAAATATATCGCTACCATCTAATGGCATTGGTGTTTTACCAGCCATTTCACTTGGATCCATTGTGACTTTAGCAGAAAGTTGTTTTTCTATCATGTCAGCAAAGCCCAAGCCTTTTTGCGATAAGTCTTGAGCAATTTGTTGATCATAAAGAGAGGTGTACATCTTGGTACTCTCTGAATTGAACATGCTTTCTTGAGGAATAGCATCACGCATGCTCTTTAACATCATTTGAACGAAAACACCTTCAAGTTGCTGCGCCACTTGGCGCAGCCCTTGCTGATCAGCATTTTGTCCAACCTGATATTTAAGTTTATTCAATGCATTACTGTCATATGCCGGCGCTGACATCGTCGGCATTGAAGAAAGCAGAGATAAATCTTTCATCAGATAATCTCCAATCTCGCACGTAAGCAACCCGCGCTTTCCATTGCTTGCAAAATTGACATTAAATCTGTTGGTGTTGCACCAAGTGCATTTAATGTACGGATCACTTCGTTTAAGCTTGCACTTGCATTTACTTGCTGTAATGAGCCACCTTGTTCGCTCATATTTACGCTAGTATTACGCGTTACAACGGTGCTACCACCCGCAAACGGAGTATTAGGTTGGCTTACATTAACTTGGCTATCAACCGTAACGGAAAGGTTGCCTTGAGCAATAGCACAGCTTCCTAATGTCACATCACGATTCATAACAACAGAACCTGTTCTTGCATTAATGATCACTTTCGCATCTGCAACAACACGTTTAATTTCAAGATTCTGAACTTCCGCCAAGAAACGCACTTGTTCACTTTTACCAATAGGAACACGTAATTGAACTGTACGTGCATCCAAAGGAATAGCTGTACCCACACCTCGTAATTTATTAACGGTATCAGAGATGTGTTGTGCCAAAGTGAAGTTTTCTTCATTCAGTTGTAGGTTCAACAGGCCTGTTTGACCAAATTGCGAAGGCAGCTCACGTTCAATGATAGCTCCGCTACTAATGCGTCCACCCGCTAACTGGTTAACTTTAACGCTACTACCACCCGCAGATGCACCAGCTCCCCCGACAACAATATTGCCTTGTGCTAAAGCATAAATCTGATTATCAACACCTTTTAATGGTGTCATCAGCAACGTACCACCACGTAAGCTTTTTGCATTACCTAAGGATGAAACAACAACGTCGATTGATTGCCCTGTACGACCAAAAGGCGGTAATTTTGCAGTTACCATTACCGCAGCAACGTTTTTCAATTGCATATTGGTGCCGGGTGGTACCGTGATCCCCAATTGTGAGAGCATGTTATTCAGACTTTGCGTGGTAAACGGGGTTTGCATTGTTTGGTCACCCGTTCCATCTAATCCCACGACCAAACCATAACCAATCAGCGCATTTTCTCTTACCCCTTCAACAGAGGTGAGATCTCTGATCCGTTCGGCATGAGCGGAAAAACCGACACATGTCATCACGATAAAGAAAAGGCTCATCGCTATTTTTTTCATCTGGACCCTACTCATTAAAAAGGTGATACATTTAAGAAGAAGCGTTGTAGCCATCCCATAGACTGTGCTTCATTGATATAACCGTCTCCGATATATTCAATACGAGCATCAGCAACTTGGGTTGAATTTACGGTATTAGCACCACTGATGGTTCTTGGGTTCACAACACCTGAAAAACGGATAAATTCAGTACCTTGATTGATAGCAATTTGCTTTTCGCCAATAACATGCAGGTTTCCATTGGCAAGAAGCTGATCGACGGTAACAGTAATGGTGCCTTTAAAGGTATTGTTCGCATTTGCGCCACCTTTACCGCCAAAGTCACTGTTTCCTTCCATACTCATATCTGTACGTTTATTACCAAATATTCCTTCCAAGAATCCTGGCGTAATCGCAGCAAGGAATCCTGCTTTACCATTACGGCTGGCATTCGCAGATGAGTTTTTGCTTGCACTGACGTTCTCTTGCAATGTAATAGTCAGCGTATCGCCTATATTTCGAGGACGTCTATCTTCAAATAGAGGTTGATAGCCAAAATAAACAGGCTGAGTTGCCTGAAAAATAGAGCCATTGGGTGCCGGTGCAGTAGGTGCCGTTGGAACCGCCGTTGTGTTGCCTTCCACTAACGGTTTTTTGGGTATATATGCGCATCCCGACAGTGTCAGTACCAACAGGGCGGTACCTAAACGTTGATGACGACGCCATCTGACACTAAGCTTTCTTGCCCCAGAATTGTCAGTAATGACCTTTGTATCCATCTTCGATACTCTTTTAGTAATACGCCTGACAGGAAACCCTGTCAGGCTAATGAACAAACGAAATTAGAGTTGCGTTAGTTTCTGTAACATCTGATCAGACGTTGAAATCGCTTTACTGTTAATTTCATAAGCACGTTGAGTCTGGATCATATTGACCAGCTCTTCAGCTACGTTAACGTTAGAGGTTTCAACATATCCCTGATACAACAAGCCTGCGCCGTTGATACCTGGGGCATTTTCAGTAGGCGCACCAGAACTTGCGGTTTCTAAGTACAAGTTTTCACCAACACTTTCTAATCCGCTGTCATTAATAAAGGTTGTTAGCGTCAATTGCCCCACTTGTTGTGGTGCTGTTGAACCTTCCATCTCAACACTGACAGTACCATCACGACCAATCATCACTTTCTTTGCTGTATCAGGCAAAATAATTGCCGGTACGACTTGGAAACCACTGGTTGTCACTAATTGCCCATTTTGATCCATTTGGAATGCACCATCACGAGTATAAGCGTCTGTACCATCTGGTAACTGAACATGGAAGAAACCTTGTCCTTTAATCGCCACATCACGAGTACCGTTTGTTGGCGCTAAGTTACCTTGGCTGTGTAAACGTTCAGTCGCAACAGGACGAACACCTGTACCAATTTGTAAACCTGATGGCGCATTCGTCTGTTCTGACGTCATTGCACCCGGTTGACGAATTGTTTGGTACAGTAAATCTTCGAAAACCGCACGTTGGCGTTTAAAACCATTGGTGCTGACGTTTGCGAGGTTGTTGGAAATCACATCCATGTTTGTCTGTTGTGCATCCAACCCAGTTTTAGCAATCCATAAAGAACGGATCATGGTTTTCCCCTTACACTATTTAACTCAGTGATAGCAATTGGTTAGCTCGTTGCGCATTATCGTCAGCGCTATGAATAACCTTCATTTGCATTTCGAAACGTCTTGCGTTTGCTATCATATCGACCATGGCTTCTGCTGGATTAACATTACTACCTTCTAACACACCAGCTAACACCTTCACGCTATCATCCGCAGGTAATTCCTCACCAGCACGCGCAGTTCCTTTTGGTGATAAATGGAATAAACCATCATCGCCACGAACTAAATCGTTTTGCTCTGGCTTTACCATCTTCAAGCGACCAATTTGACCCAACATTTTTGGCGGATCAGTCGGTACATGCGCAGTCACAATACCGTTGTTGGAAATACTGACATTTGCTTGAGGAGGTACTTCAATCGCACCGTTATCCCCCATTAACAAACGGCCTTGTACCATCAACATGCCATCAGCGTTACGTTGGATATTCCCGTTTCGGGTATAGGCTTCTGAGCCATCTTCAAGTTGAACAGCCAAAAAGCCGTTCTCACTTAAAGCAACGTCCATTGATCTGCCGGTATAGTTCATCGTTCCTTGACTCTGATCGCTACCTGGCGTTGATGCTACCGTTAATGTACGAGTCGGTAAGGTATCGCCATTGACAGGTACGGCTCGCATTGCACTAAGCTGCGCTTTGAATCCCGGCGTTGATGCGTTTGCTAAGTTGTTCGCCACGACAGCTTGATTTTCCATCGAATGTCTGGCGCCGCCCATCGCGGTATAAATCACATGATCCATAACAGATTATTTCCGGCGTTATTAGCGCAAGCTAACCAGAGTCTGCAGGATCTGATCCTGAGTCTTGATGGTTTGTGCGTTTGATTGATAGTTACGTTGAGCAACGATCATGTTAACTAACTCTTGGCTCATATCCACGTTAGACGCTTCTAATGCGTTGTTAGTTAATTTGCCGAAAACACCAGATCCTGCTACACCGACGATTGGTGAACCTGAACCGTTAGTTTCAGACCACATATTGTCGCCTTGTGAGCTTAAACCACCAGCATTTGCAAAGTTAGCTAATGCGATTTGACCAACCACTTGGCTTTGTTGGTTTGAATAGGTCGCCATAATGGAGCCATCAACTTCAATACGGAAGTTAGTGAATTCACCCGCTTGGTAACCATTTTGCGCTAATTTAGACACACTTGATTCTGATACTTTTTGCTGAGTACTGCCGGTGAAATCCAGTTCAATCTTACCTACAGCAGAACCATTCAAAGAGGCAATATTCATATCAGTCTTTGTATAACTATCCAGCACACCTGCGTTGGTATATTTCAAAGTACCTAAATCTTGAGCCGGTGTTGGTGCACCACCAGCAGCTTTAGTCGATGTATCTTGACCATAAACTTTCCATTCATTGTCATTTGTCTTTACAAAGAATAAGTTCAGATTATGTTCATTACCTAAGCTATCGTAGGTTGTCACGTTAGTACTAAAGTTATAAGTATCACCATCTTTAGCATCAAATGGAGCTTTAGCGGGTTTTTCTTCACCTGAGTTTAGGTTAACCGCCATATCAATTTTGTTGGTTGCACTGGCATTCATCATATCGGTAGGAATAACGATAGGTGTTGGTGTTGCCCCTTTTTGAACAACATTTTTACCATCAACAACTTGTACTGGATAACCTGTTACACGCATACCTTGCATATTAGTCAGGAAACCATTTTTATCTTTACCGAATTCACCATTACGTGAATAGAAAACGCCACCGTTTTGATCTTCAATACGGAAAAAACCACCGCCAGAAATCGCTACGTCTGTTGGGCGGTTAGTGGTTGTGATACTACCGTCTTTAAAGTTTTGGCTAATACCTGCCACTTTAACACCCAGACCTGCACCAGAGCCGGCGAAAACGTCAGCAAAAGAGACAGTTGCACCTTTGAAGCCATAGGTTGCGGAGTTAGAAATATTATTACCGATAGAATCTAAGTTAGCGGCTGCTGCGTTTAAACCACTTACTGCTTGTGAAAAGGACATGCGCCCTCCAAGTTGAATATGTGTTAGTTAAAGAACCTGACGAATTTCATCCAATGAAACGGTATTACCTAAGCCAACATCAAGGCGGGCACC
The DNA here is from genome assembly GCF_002777965.1 of Proteus columbae. Lineage (GTDB taxonomy): Bacteria > Pseudomonadota > Gammaproteobacteria > Enterobacterales > Enterobacteriaceae > Proteus > Proteus columbae. The sequence continues at coordinate 311,815 of NZ_NGVR01000032.1, forward strand.
ACCATCCACCATGGACACACTATTCACCAGCGCATAATTCAGTGTCTTAACAGGGACCTGAGCATCATTAAGCGTGGCGTTAACGGTAAATTTATAACTTCCTGTTGGAACAGGATTGTCATCTTCATCAGTACAATCCCAAGAGAAGTTATAAACATCCGGTAGCATCTTTTTGTCCATTTGAATTGTACGAACAGTCACACCACTGGCATTGGTGATGTTTATCGTAAGAGAATCGGTTGGACTGAGTAATTCAAAACCAAAAGGTGTTGAAAATAGGTGTTCACCGTCAGGGGTATTTGGGTCGGTATTATCTGCTTTATACGTTCCCATTTGCTGACGTGTTTTTTCATTTTGAGTATCAGGTTTTGGAATTGTGTCATCCCCATCACCGGGTTTTTCAGTTTCACCTTTACCGTCGGTTGGCTGAAAGACAACAATTTTATTCCCAGAAACCATGACGCCACGGCCAACTAAAGAAGAAGCTCGCAACGCCTGACTTTGATCAATCTGCCCAACAATGTTATTCACTGTTTTATTCAGTGTTTCAATGCCTTCGACGGTTGAAATTTGAGCTAACTGGGAAGTTAACTCATTATTTTGCATTGGGTTTGTTGGGTCTTGATTTTTCATCTGAGTGATGAGAAGTGTCAGAAAATTCCCTTTAATATCATCACTACCACTTTTTTTCGTATGGTATGAAGAAGGTGCATCCCCGATAATGGTATTATCATAAGGTTCATTCATTGAGGAGGAAATACCCACAATTTATTCTCCCTATTGACCTATCATCAGTGTTTTTTGCATCAGCGATTTTGCCGTGTTCATCACTTCGACGTTAGCTTGGTAGCTTCTTGATGCAGAGATGGTATTAATCATTTCACCCACAACATCAACATTCGGCATACGTACATACCCTTTTTCATCGGCAAAAGGATGTCCCGGCTGATATTCCATACGAAATGGCGCAGGATCATCCACCACTTCAGTCACACGAACACCGCCAACTTCTTGACCTGCAGGTGCGTTTACCTGAAAAACAACCTGTTTTGCACGATAAGGGTCGCCATCTGGACCCGCAACACTGTCAGCGTTTGCCATATTGCTGGCACTCACGTTTAAGCGCTGTGATTGCGCTGAAAGTGCTGAACTTGAAATATCGAAAATACTAAATAAAGACATGCTCTTTACCCTACTGTTGCAATACAGCCATCATGCTTTTAACTTGCGAGTTAATAAATGTCACATCAGCCTGATACTTAAGGCTATTGTCAGCAAAATTACTACGTTCCATATCCATATCCACGGTATTACCATCCATCGCAGTTTGATGAGGCACACGATAGAGTAAGTCCGCTTCTAAGCGATAACCGGGTTTGATCGGGATATGGCGCTCTGATGTCATTGCCAATTGCATGCCATGACTACCAGTACGTCCGTTTTCAATGGTTTTTTTCAATTCAGAAGCAAAATCAATATCACGAGCCTGAAAGCCTGGGGTATCTGCGTTAGCGATATTCGCAGCGAGAATTTCTTGGCGTTTGTTACGTATTGAGAGTGCTTCTTGTTGAAAATGAAACGTATTTTCTAATTTATCGAGCATCTTCTATCCTTGGTGGCTAAGCCACTTATCTCAGCTGATAAAACAATTTCAGTTGACAGAATAAACGCTCAAAAAAAAGATGATTGGAGGAATAGGCGTAAATTGGATTGCTATTTATGCGTTTAAGGCGTGCAAAGTCGATGTACACTGTTATTGCTAAATAATTACAAACGCACAATTAGCATCAACTCTGTAAGGTGATACAAATTATGTTAGTTAGAACTCTTATCGGTCTGTTTTCTTTTTTCTTTATGGTGAATGTGAGTATCGCGAAATCACTCCCTGAAGAACTACAAGATTTCTTTGTCGCACTTCATCAGCAAGGCGATAAAGTGACGGTGACTGTTTTAACACCAGAAGAGAAATGGCCTGTCTGCCAAACACAAGCGATCCAACGCCATGCTGGCTCTCGTAATTGGGGACGTCTTTCAATCCCAATTCAGTGTGATAAACAGCGTCGTTTTATTCAAATTGATGTCAGCGTTAATGGTAAATACTTAATCGCAAAAAAAGATATTAATCGTGATGACATTATTGAAACTTCTGCCGTTAGCGTAGCTACGGGCGAATTAGAAAAATTGCCTTATGATGTATTACGTGATCCCACATTAATTAAAAATGCGATCGCAATGCGACAAATATCCGCAGGAAAGCCTTTAACCTCCACAATGGTTCGTCGCCCTTGGGCTATTTTGGCAGGACAAACAGTCACCGTATTTGCACAAGGCCCTCACTTTCAGATCCGTTATGAAGGTAAAGCCGTAAACAACGCTGTCGCCAATGAAACCATTCGAGTAAGAGTTAAATCAGGCCAAATCGTCACTGGTGAAGCACTTGAAGACGGCTCTGTACGTATCCCTCTTTAATCAATTAAAAAGCTGATAAGCAGAATAAGCCTATATTGAATTGCTTGTTACCCGTTTTAGTTATGGCAAGCCAAGGTAAACTCTCTTGCGCTACATTTTTTACTCTAAATAATTCAAGGTGTATTAAAGTACAACGAATAGATACTCTAAATAATTCAAGGTGTATTAAAGTACAACGAATAGATACTCTAAATAATTCAAGGTGTAGCTAGGCGACAAATGAACGAATCGCTAGGAGCATACATAAGTATGTGACTAGTGTGAGTGAATGTGGTCAACAACGCTACGGCTTGAAGTATGACGAGTATGACGACTAAGATTAAAGTTTTTGATTTGATAGCCGATATAAAGAACCAAGATGATAGGCGAAAACACATAGGTTGTTTTACAATGGCTTCATCTGACTATTAATTGATGCCTAACAAAGGATTTTCCTATGAGTATTGAACGCGCGAATCCACTGCTTCCGATTAACGCAATTGCACAACGTAACCCGAGTGAAATCACTCAGGGCTCTCGTAAATCGGGAACAACTGAACAAAAAACTGCAACAGGCGACACTTCTGTAAAACTTAGTGAAGCTCAGAAAAAACTTGTTCAACCTGGAAATAAAGACATTAACGTTGAGAAAGTTGCTCGTTTAAAAGAAGCAATTGCCAACGGAACATTAACCATGGACAGCGGTAAAATTGCGGACGCTCTTTTCCGTGAAGCTGCTGAAAGCATAACTCTATAATATTTTAATGATTATGATGGAAGAACTCCGCCAGACTTTAGATCTTCAATTATCACAGCTTAATACCATTGCGGGTATTTTACGTGCTGAACAACAGTTGTTATGTGCAGGTAATATTGATATCAATGCCTTGCACGAAGTAACTGAACAGAAGAATTTTGTCTTGTCAGCTTTAGGTCATACAGACCAACAGCGTCATACGCTAAGCCTACAAGCCGGTGTAGAAAAACCTTATGCAGGGTTGCCGTTCTTATCTGATTTATGGACACAGATAATAGACATCACGGCGGAGTTAAGATATCTGAATCAACATAACGGATTACTACTTGATCAACACATCTCTCGTAATAGTGATGCTATCCGTTTTTTGCAGAAGAACCACAGCCCAACCCTTTATGGTTCTGATGGGCAAGCACAGCGTTCAACACTGGCTGGGCGTAAAATTCAGGTTTAGGCTTCCTTAGTAATATTTCAAAATTCACGCGATACGCCATCAATATTGATGGCGTTTTGCTTTGCTAATAAAACACTACTCACTTTAAGCTACCAGCAGATCACACTGCACTGTTACCTATCATCCTTTCGTGGCTTCGTGGCACATCATTTTTCTTATCTAAATATTAGCTTCTGTTTGAGCCTTTATTTTCACACCATTACCGCACCTTTTCATAACACACTAAAATAGACACCACTAAGCTATCTATTTATTAATGTACTTACTTCTTTCCCTTTGTAGCGAGTAAAAAGCTAACATCACTTTCTAACACTACTCTCTAACACAGCGCCCCTTCATTTTATCAACATATAAAAAAGGCCACTTAATAAAGTAGCCTTAGATTTAGATAATGGCATATTAGCGAGAATGATTAATGAGGTTGTCCACCAATCATTGATGTCATACGAATACGACGACCTTCACTGACTTCCATATTCGACAATACAGCTAATTGTGGCAGGCTACGGCGTAAGAAACGTGACAATAATGCACGTAACGCATGATTTACTAATAATACAGGAGCCCCTCCAGACATCTCTTGATGACGCACGGCATCAGCTGCTTGCTGTTCAATATTTTCAGCCAGTCCCGGCTCTAAACCGCCACCACTTTGCATTGCTTGAACAAGAATACGCTCTAAGCTTGCATCCAACCCGATGACTTGGATTTCATCTTGATCACCAAACCAGTGTTGTGTAATCGCACGGCGAAGTGCAACACGAACAACCGCCGTTAATTCAGCCGGATCTTTCTGCTCTGGTGCATGCTCTGCTAAGGCTTCTAATATGGTTCTCATATCACGAATAGGCACTTGTTCAGACAACAAGTTTTGCAATACTTTATGCAATACAGTGAGTGAAAGCATATCTGGGATCATATTTTCTGTCATTTTAGGGAGTTCTTTACTCACCCTATCAAACAGCATTTGTGCTTCTTGACGACCAAATAATTCCGATGCGTATTTCGTTAATGCATGGTTAAAGTGTGTTGCAATAACGGTACTTGCAGCAACAACGGTATAACCCTGAACTTGAGCTTGCTCTCTTAAGCTGTCATCAATCCAAACAGCTGGTAAACCAAATGCAGGCTCTTGAGTAATATCGCCATCTAAAGAGCCAACGGCATTACCCGGGTTGATTGCTAACCAACGACCTGGATGCGCTTCGCCGTGACCAATTTCAACCCCTTTCATTAGAATACGATAAGAAGAAGGTCTTAATTCCATATTGTCTCGGATATGAACAACAGGAGGAAGATACCCCGTTTCCTGAGCAAACTTTTTACGAATACCACTAATTCGGCCTAACAACTCACCATTTTGGCGGTTATCTACCATTGGAATTAGGCGATACCCTACTTCCATCGCTAATGGATCTTCAAGTTGTACATCTTCCCATGAAGCTTCAACAACACGATTTTGTTTTTCAACTTCTTCCATCTCTTTTTGTTGTTGCACTTCAGGATTAGCGTTACGGCGTAAGATATACCAACCTAGTCCACCTAATGCTGCGGTGAAGAAGAGGAAAACAAAGTTAGGCATTCCTGGTACTAAACCTAACAGACCTAGCACGCCTGCGGTTAACAGTAGAACACGAGGATTATCAAACAGTTGGGTAACCATCTGCTGCCCAACATCTTCATCTGTTGCAACACGAGTAACGATAACACCCGCTGCTGTTGAGATAATCAATGCAGGAATTTGAGCAACCAGACCATCACCGATGGTTAAAAGGGTATAAGTCGTTGCAGCATCGTTTAATGCCATTCCGTGTTGAGCGACACCAACGATAAGCCCCCCCACCACGTTAATCACAAGAATCATTAAGCCTGCGATAGCATCACCACGAACGAACTTACTCGCACCATCCATTGAACCGTAAAAGTCAGATTCCAACGAAACTTCTTTACGGCGTTTTTTTGCTTCGTCTTCGTTGATAATGCCAGCATTCAGGTCAGCATCGATTGCCATCTGTTTACCCGGCATTCCATCTAACACAAAACGCGCACCAACCTCGGCAATACGTCCCGCACCCTTAGTGATAACCATAAAGTTAATCAAAATAAGGATGATAAAGACCACAATACCGATAGCAAAGTTGCCACCAACAAGGAAATGGCCAAAGGCCTCAACAACGCGCCCTGCGGCTTCTGGCCCTGTATGCCCTTCCATTAAGATGATACGTGTTGAAGCCACGTTTAATGATAAACGTAACAACGTGGTAAACAGCAAAATAGTAGGGAAAGCAGCAAAGTCCAAAGTACGTCGAGTGAACATTGCGACCAACAGCACCATGATGGAGAGTGCGATATTAAAGGTAAATAATAAATCCAATAGAAAAGGTGGCAATGGCAATACCATCATTGACAGTATCAACAAGATAAGCACTGGCCCTGCCAGTATCTGCCACTGAGAACTTTTCCAATTTCCCGGCAAGCGGAGTAATGAGGCCAAATTAGCCATGACGATTATCTTCTCCAGCAAAGTCCAGTGCGGGAGGCACTGGCAAGTTCATAGGTTGTTTAGGTTTTAAACCACCTTCGGTTTTCCATCGTTTCAGTTGATAAACCCATGCAAGCACCTCTGCAACCGCAGCATAAAGGGTTGAAGGTATTGCATGGCCTATTTCACTGTGACGATATAACGCCCTAGCAAGCGGAGGCGCTTCTAGAAGCGGAATTCGATTTTCTGCACCAATCTCTTTAATTTTTAACGCAATGGCTCCTGCACCTTTTGCTAAAACTTTAGGTGCAGTCATTTTGTCGTTATATTGCAGTGCAACAGCATAGTGTGTTGGGTTCGTAACAATAACGTCAGCTTTCGGTACATCTGCCATCATTCGACGGCGAGACATCGCATGTTGTTGCTGACGGATACGCGCTTTAAGTTGCGGATCACCCTCTTGCTGTTTAAATTCGTCTTTAATTTCTTGGCGCGTCATACGTAGCTTTTTCAAATGGCTACGAATTTGGAAAATAATGTCGAATGCCACCATCGGTATCAGCATAAAAACCGTAATGTAGACGGCGAAAATCAGCAGTTGCATCGCATTGGCTAGCGCACTCAGCGGTGGAAGCGTGATCAGATGGAGAATATCGTTCCAGTTGTGCCATAAAAAAACTGTTGCGGCGATCCCCACAAAAGTTGATTTCAGTATCGCTTTAAATAACTCTGCTAACGCATTCATAGAAAAAATACGTTTTAACCCAGAAATAGGGTTCCATTTTTTAGGATCAAACTTAATGGATTTACTACTAAAGTTAATCCCACCTAATAAGGCAGAGCCACCAATTGCTACAAGTACTAAACCCAAAAATACGGGGGATAGCGCAAAAACAGCTTGTTTAATCAAGCTACCAAATCGAGGGATCAGCAAATTCTCATTACCAATAAGGTGATGATTAAACGTAAACCCTTCTGTTAGCATGGCATATAGCCCACGAGTGATAAATCCACCACTCATCCACAGCAAACTCACGCCACCCAAGATCATTAATACCGACGATAGCTCTTTAGAACGGACAATTTGCCCATCCTTTTTGGCTTTTTCCCGTTTATGGGGTGTGGGTTCCTCTGTTTTTTCGAGATCGCTATCTTCAGCCACAGTCTGTCCGATTTAGATATTGAGATTAAAAGCATGAATGAAATGACTCTAAGCATGACAAATTCAGAGGAAATTGATGGGCTGAACAATCGCAAATTTACGGGGCTTTTTGGGCTATGACGGCATTCACTGAAAAAACAATCCAATGATAAAAATGGAGATATAGGCAATATTGACGCTGATTATAAGGAAATCAGCAAAATTCACAGTAAAATTGAGTAATTTTACTTTTGATGATTATTTCAACAACATCAAAAGCCGCTTAAAAAAAGCGGCTTACATTTTCTTCAATAGCATGTGCTATTAAAGCATTATTACGTGATTTTTTATCCATAAAATACATCATCCTAAAAGAGCTGAGCATAGAGCGAATGCGTCCTGCATATCTCAACGTCCTTATCGCCCTAAAACTCATTAGAAGGTTAGAAACCTAAACTTTCCAGTAAATCATCAACTTGATCTTGATTTTTGATCACACCAGCGTTGTTTTTATTAACCTGTGGACCATTTAATAAAGAGTCAGTCTCTTTTTTCACATTAGACTTTTCAAGTTGCTCTGGTGGCAGGTTTTCCATTAATACCATCACGAGTTGTTTTTCAATTTCTTGAACGACACTCATCATGCGTTTAATTACCTGGCCGGTCAGATCTTGGAAATCCTGTGCCATCATAATTTCCAATAACTGACTGTTAGTAAAAGCCGTACTCTCAGGGATATCCCGCAAATAATTGCGGGTATCGGTTACAAGAGAACGTACATCTTTCAGCTCTTCTGGCTGTTCAAACCATTGGTCCCAACGTTCAGTAAGCTTAGTCGCATCGGCACCTAACGCATCCTGTTTAGGTTGCGCGGCTTCGACACAGTTCAATGTACGCTCAGCTGCCTGAGCGGTCATTTGAGCAACATAGTCCAGTCGTTCCCTAGCGTCAGGGATGGCTTCTGCTGCTTCGGCTATTGCTTTATCCAATCCTAATTCTCGCAAACTGTCGCGTAACATCCGCGTCAATTGTCCGATCCGGCTGATAATATCAGATGTCATTTCAATATTATCTTTCGGCATAATTGGATTCCCACTCATTGCGACTCCTTAGATGCCCAGTTTTTCAAAAATTTTATTTAGTTTTTCTTCAAGAATTGCTGCTGTAAAAGGTTTAACAACATATCCACTTGCACCAGCTTGCGCTGCTGCAATGATATTTTCTTTTTTAGCTTCAGCGGTTACCATGAGTACTGGTGTTGCTGCAAGTCCCGCGTCACTACGAATATTTTTAAGAAGCTCTAGACCATCCATGTTTGGCATGTTCCAGTCTGTGATCACAAAATCAATTGCCGAATTGCGTAATTTAGCTAACGCGTCAGCACCATCTTCTGCTTCTTCTACATTCGTAAATCCTAATTCCTTTAGCAAATTACGAACTATGCGGCGCATTGTTGAAAAATCATCAACCACTAAAAATTTCAGATCCTTACTTGCCATTGAAAACTCCTTCAAAATATATCGGCAAATTACTGTGTTGCTTTTTAAACTGAACTTAATCAGATACGCAATGATTGCGTGCTACTGATTTTCATCAGCACAGCTTTACTCATTGCGCTTATGCTTTTCACTTCGTCTACTGCGCCTAATTCAACCGCAGCGCGAGGCATACCAAAGACGACACAACTCGCTTCATCTTGTGCAAAGGTATAACTACCAGCGCGACGCATTTCTAATAAACCCGCGGCACCATCACTGCCCATTCCAGTTAAGATCACACCAATGGCATTACGTCCCGCATATTTTGCGACAGACCTAAATAGCACATCGACAGAAGGACGATGACGGTTAACCGCAGGCTCTTTATTAATGTGGATCTGATAGTTAGCACCATTACGACGAAGCTCCATGTGATAATCACCTGGCGCAATATAAGCATGCCCAGGTAATACACGTTCGCCGTCTTCTGCTTCTTTTACACTAATTTGGCATAAACGATTTAATCGTTCTGCAAATGAGTGTGTAAACCCTGCGGGCATATGTTGCGTAATTAATATCGCAGGGCTGGTAATAGGTAATGGTTCTAGAAAATTACGAATAGCCTCTGTGCCACCAGTTGATGCGCCTACAGCAATCAACTTTTCACTCGAAATCATCGGTGTAAATGACAATGATTTAGAAGGTGCGGCTTGTACTTCTCGGCGATTAATTCGTGCCAATGCTGCAGCACGAATTTTCTCGGCAATCAGTTCACTATAAGCCATCATACCTTCACGCAAACCAAGCTGTGGTTTAGTCACAAAATCAACTGCGCCCAGTTCTAACGCTTTTAACGTCACTTCTGAGCCTTTTGCTGTTAATGATGAGACCATAACGACAGGCATTGGTCTTAATCGCATCAGTTTTTCCAAGAAATCAATACCATCCATACGTGGCATTTCAACGTCTAACGTTAATACCTGTGGGTTGTACTTTTTTATTAAGTCACGAGCCACTATAGGATCTGGTGCACAATCAACAACTTCCATATCGCTATGACTGTTGATGATTTCTCGCATGATTTGACGCATTAACGCCGAATCATCAACACAGAGTACCGTTATTTTATTCATAACCTCTCCTTGCTGGTGTCAGCCCGTAAACGGTATGCCCATGCAAGTAGAAATCCTTGCTAAGCTGGCTTACATTTTCAGAATGTCCAACAAACAGCATTCCGTCTGGCTTAAGTAATGAGGTAAAGCGGTTAAGTAAGGTTTGTTGTGTCGCTTTGTCAAAGTAGATCATGACATTACGACAAAAAATCGCATCAAAACTGCCTTCTAAATCCCATTGCTTGTCGAGTAAATTCAAATACTGAAAAGAGACCATCTCGCTAATTTGCTGTCTAATTTTCACGTATCCTTCAAAATCGCCGACACCTTTGAGAAAATATTTTTTCAAATATTCATCATTTAATGTTTTAAGCTCTTCCCGGTAAACACCTTTTCGTGCTTTATCCAACACATTAGTATCGATATCGCTGGCAATAATTTTGGTTTTATAAGGGTTATTTCCAAAAACATCGCGTAAAGTCATCGCAATTGAATAAGGTTCTTCTCCAGTAGATGCAGCTGCACACCATACCCGGTAGACGCCTCCTGCTCTTTTTCTGGCATGTTTTGCCAAAATAGGAAAATGATGCGCTTCCCTGAAAAATGCAGTGAGATTGGTTGTTAATGCATTTACAAACTCTTGCCATTCAGGGTTGCGTACATCACTTTTAAGAAACGCAAGATAGTCACCAAAGTTATTCATCCGTAATTCACGTAACCTCCTAGTGAGACGGTTATAAACCATCTCCCTTTTGTTGTTAGTCAGCACAATACCTGCCTTTTGATAAATCAATTGGCATATAGATTGGAACTGATCATCGGACAACATAAACCGTTGGGTAAAAATATCCAACGGTTGAGCAGCGATATCTGATAAGACTTCAGTAACATTACGTTTCATTGTTTTTTAATGGGTCTTTTTAAAAAATGATTTTTTATCTGCTTTTTTCAACCCATTACCTTCTAGGGATGGCGAATTATTACTCTCATCCGCGTCAGGCAACTCGAATGCCGATACAGCATTAACAAGGTTATTAGCCTGATCTTCTAATGCTGCGGCAGCAGATGCTGATTGCTCCACCAAAGCAGCGTTTTGCTGTGTCACCTGATCCATCTGACTGACTGCATCAGCGACTTGGTGAATACCTCGGCTTTGTTCATCAGAAGCTGAGGCGATTTCTGCCATTAACTCAGTGACTTTATTTACTGATGTGACGAGTTCCTCCATTGTCTGCCCTGCATTATTAACGAGTTGAGAACCTTGAGAGACACGTAAAACAGATTCATCAATCAACAATTTAATTTCTTTTGCAGCATCAGCACTACGTTGAGCAAGGTTACGAACTTCTCCAGCAACAACAGAGAATCCCCGTCCTTGTTCACCCGCGCGAGCAGCTTCAACCGCCGCGTTAAGTGCTAATATATTGGTTTGGAACGCAATACCATCAATCACACTGATAATAGCCCCTATCTTTTGAGAACTTTGTGTAATCGCATCCATGGTTTCAACAACACTATGCGTGATTTGGCCACCACGTATAGCTGTTTCAGAAGCAGACTCTGCGAGCTTGCTCGCTTGCAGGGCGTTATCAGCATTTTGTTTTACCGTTGCTGTTAACTCTTCCATGCTTGCCGCAGTTTCTTCTAACGAAGCAGCTTGTTGTTCAGTTCTTGAGGATAAATCCGTATTTCCTTTGGAAATTTCTTGAATACCAGAATACATAGCATGGCTGTTATCACGAACGGTACGAATAGAACGCGCTAGCTCACCACGCATATCTCGTAGTCGTCTAAACACATCCCCTATTTCATCATCGGTGAAGACAAGAATTTCACGATTTAATTTACCAGTAGCAACATCATTAAAATAACGGCTTAAACTTGCGAAAGGTTTAATGATATTAAAACTTAGCCAGCGATGAGCGGCCAGTGATACAACAATAACCATCGCTATTGCACCGATAAACATCAAGATAGCAATAGTATAAGAGCGATGTCCTTGCTCTATAGATTCAGTAATTTCTGTCTGAACATAATTCATATAGGTATTAAATGAATTTTCCATCGCAGTTTGATAACGTTCTGTTGGTTGATCTAAAAAACCTTGAAAGTTACCGTTTTTTAACATGCTATGTAATTCAGTTAATGCACCATATAAAACGTGGTAGTCATTTTTTACTGCGTCAACTATCTCTTTTTCTTCTGTGGGTATAGCCTCTTTATTAACATCAGCAAGGAAATTTTGAAAATGGGTATTCGCCGTTTCCAAGCGTGAAAGTGCAATTGATTCAATAGATTGAATATAATCCGTTGACTGTTCAGTTTTCACTGCAATAGCTACACGATTAATCGCATTACGTGTTTGTATTAAAGATGCCCAACTTAATCCTAATTCATCTCGCTTAGATGTATCTATATCTACTCTGGTGATCTGTTCGTTATTCAAATGAACGATCCCTAGCGAAATACCACTAGAAATCACCTGCATAACGCAAAACATCATCAGTAATAAATAGAGACTGGTGGATATCTTTAATTTGCGAAACCTAAACATGCCTTCACCTCGTTTAAAGCGGTGGTTAAAAGCCACCGCTTGTCAGCCACTTGTTGTTGTTAGAAAGTTTCCCAGTTAGCGGGATCTTCAACACTGCTGCTCTTTTTCTTTTCTGAGGTTCCTGGTTTTATAAGTGGAGCAGCGGCTTTAACTACAGGGGTTGCATCCGATTCCTTTCTTTCTAGCGTTTTTTCTTCCTGACCCGGTAATTTGAAGATTGAAACTAAGCGGGTTAATGCAACTGCTTGATCTTCAAGACCAGCAGCAGCGGCTGCAGATTGTTCTACTAAAGAGGCGTTTTGCTGAGTGACACGATCCATTTCAGAAACCGCAAGGCCAACTTGTGAAATACCTCGGCTTTGCTCATCTGATGCAGAAGCGATTTCGCCCATGATGTCAGTAACACGCGTTACTGAATCCACGATACGCGTCATCGTCTCACCCGCACTTTCAACGAGTACAGAGCCCGTTTCAGTACGACTTACAGAATCTTCAATCAGTGTTTTTATTTCTTTAGCAGCTTCTGCACTTCTCTGTGCAAGATTACGAACTTCACCGGCAACTACCGCAAATCCGCGACCATGCTCACCGGCTCTTGCTGCTTCAACAGCCGCATTCAGTGCCAAAATATTGGTCTGGAATGCGATGCCATCGATAACTGCTGTGATATCGGTGATTTTCTGAGAACTTCCGGCTATGTCGTGCATTGTTTGCACCACATTAGCAACAACTTTTCCGCCTTGGCGGGCAATATCTGAGGCGTCATTAGCGAGATTACTTGCTTGGCGAGCATTGTCCGCATTCTGTTTCACGGTCGCCGTTAACTGTTCCATACTTGCAGCAGTTTCTTCTAACGAAGCCACTTGCTCTTCTGTACGAGCAGATAAATCATTATTTCCAGCAGCAATTTCACTTGTACTGTTATAAATGTTTTCCGTACTTTGATAGACACCACGAACAGTTTGAATAAGCTCTTGTTGCATATGTTTTAAACCACTTGCTAACAAGCTCATTTCATTGCGACCATTCACTTCGATATTTGGACGTAAATCACCTTCAGAGAAGGTTTTAATACTTAATAGAAGTGAATTTAATGGTCTAATTAAGGCATTACGTAATGCAAACCAGCATAGAATTAATGCCGAGATAACAATAATGGCTAACATAACCATAGTAATGACAGTACGTTGGTGAGAGGCTTCTAGTGCCACATTTAACTCTTCGTTAAATTTCTCATTGCGCATGACATATGCAAGATATTCTTTATAAAAAGCGTCTTGATAACCCGTCGTTGGTTGCTCAAAAAAGTCTTTTAAATTTTTATCTTGAAGTAAAATTTCCAATTGGTTTAATGCAGAGAAATATTCGATAAAACGCCCTTTTAGGCTACGAACATCATCTTCTGAGTGAACTTGATAAGCTGTAATATTCTTTTCAAATTCTTTAAATTTCTCGTCCGCACGAGACATATTTTTACGGGCAAGCCCCGTTAGATAGTCAACAGACAGAGAATCATCTACATTAAGATTTTTATCTTGTAATAAAAAACTAATCGCAGCGCGGTTAATGTTATTACGAGCTTGCAGTAAGTTAGCCCAGCTTTCATCTAGGCGCTCACGTTGATCCTGTATTATCAGTGTTTTATTAAGGTCATTTCTTGTCTCAACGATATTTGAGTAAAAAACTCCCCCTGAGACAAATTGCAAAACACCAAACAACAGAAGAATGGATAATAATCCAGTCACTATTTTCATTCGGCTAAACATAGTTTCCCTTTTTATAATAAACGGTAATGAGCAAGTTATCGGCAGACTTAAGAGAAACTTTATAGGATTCATTTCGTCTTAGTCACGTTTTTGCTCCATTAGAAAGCGGTGGTAATACTGTTTTTAATTAAAATTATAAGTATAAAAAACTTTAAAGTTATTTCCGTCAGTAGAAAAATATTACAGCTAGGTGATAGCTACTTATAAGTTAATAAATAATAAAATAGAACTTAACTAAAATTATTAGTTCTTTTTTATCTTTTAATTTTACTTAAAGTTAATTTGATGCTTTAGCACTCGCTAATAAAATAAAAAAGATAGAAATAGCTATTCCGGCAAAATTACCGGAACAGTATTTAGATTATTTTTTAAAAAATAAAAACTTATTTAGCTTGAATTGTTGCGCTATCGACTAATTCCATTTCTTCACTGTTGAGTAATTTTTCAATATCAACAAGAATAAGCATTCTTTCATCTAAAGTACCTAAACCTGTTAAATACTCAGTAGACATTGTGACTGCAAACTCTGGCGCAGGGCAGATCTGCTCTGGCTTTAGCGTAAGAACATCAGAAACACCATCAACAACAATTCCTACAATTCGATTTAATAAGTTAACCACAATAACAACAGTATTGTCATTATAAGTTACACTTTCTTGTGAAAATTTAATACGCAGATCAACTATCGGAACAATAACGCCCCGTAAATTAGTTACACCTTTAATAAAGCTAGGTGAATTAGCAATACGTGTAACTTGATCATATCCACGAATTTCTTGAACCTTTAAAATATCAATTCCATATTCTTCATCGCCCAGCGTAAAAATTAGAAATCCTTGTCCAACAGTTTCACCGGATAATTTCTCGAAATGTTCCGAAGCCATAATCTTATTTTATCCTCACTATTAAATGACTGCGCTTGCAGTTGTATTCTTTTTCTTATTCGTCATTTGTGTATGACTTAAACGTTGCAATTCTGGTACATCAAGAATTAAAGCCACACTACCGTCGCCCATAATTGTTGCAGCAGATATACCAGGAACTTTTCGGTAATTGCTTTCTATATTTTTAACAACAACTTGATGCTGACCAACTAATTGATCTACCAATAAAGCATAACGACGTCCGGCACTTTGAACAATAACCGCAATTGCTTGGGTAATATCAGTTTGAGCGCCTTCAATATTAAAAGTACGATGCAGTTCAATCAGTGGCAAATATTCCCCTCTGACCTGTAATAATTTCTCATCACCAGCCAATGGATAAATATCATCTTCTTCTGGCTGTAAAGAACTGACTACCGTTCCTAATGGTAAAATAAAGACTTCGTCATGAACTTTAACAGACATACCATCTAAAATTGCTAATGTCAGTGGAAGTAAAATACGAATGCGCGTTCCTTTACCAACTTCAAAACTGATTTGAATTTGACCACCCATTTCTTGGATATTTCGTTTTACAACATCCATACCCACACCACGACCAGAAACATCTGTTACTACTTCCGCGGTAGAGAAACCAGGTGCAAAAATCAGCATAGCAACTTCTTCGTTGCTCATATTTTCAGAAACTGCAAGCCCAGAGGAAATCGCTTTTTTCAAAATACGTTCGCGGTTTAATCCAGCACCATCATCAGTCACTTCAATACAAATATTACCGCCTTGATGTTCCGCAGACAGGGTTAATTGACCCGCTTCCGGTTTACCCACCGCAACACGATCGGCTGGCATTTCGATACCATGATCAAGACTGTTACGAACTAAGTGAGTTAAAGGATCGATAATTTTTTCAATTAAGCTTTTATCCAGTTCTGTTGAGCTACCAATCATATTTAGCTCAACTTTCTTATTCATTTTACCTGCAACATCACGCACAACTCGAGGGAAGCGACTGAAAACATATTCCATCGGCATCATACGAATTGACATAACAGATTCTTGTAAATCACGAGAATTACGCTGTAATTGAGCAATACAACTCAGTAAATCACTGTATATTGCAGGCTCAAGACTGCCACTGTGCTGTGCCAACATTGACTGTGTGATAACCAATTCACCTACTAAGTTGATTAGTTGATCAACTTTTTCAACAGCAACACGAATACTGCTTGATTCTGTTTTTGGTGTAGCTGCTGCAACAGGTCTTTTCGCTGGTGCTGCTGGTGCTTTAGCAGGTTCTGCCGCTGGCGTTACTTTTTCAGCAACGGGCTTTTGTACAGGTGCAGGTTGCTCAACTTGGCTTTCAACATGAGCATCATCAACAGTTGTTGTACTTTCTTCTGTAACTGTGTTTTTTTCTGGTGCTTTTTCTGCAACAGCCATTTTTTTAAACGAGATTTGTTCCGGTTCAATCACAAAACAAAGTACAGCGCTGATATCTTCTTCTGTTGCAGTGGTTTTTAATATTGCTTCAAGACCATGATGTTGTTTTTCAACTTGGCTAACCTCACCAAGATGCTTTAATTCATCAAGCATTAAATCAATATCTGTCTCTTTAAGATCAGACAAAATGATATGATGGTAATAATGTCCATCAGCCGCCATTGTCGATGCGACTTCGACCATGGTGTCTTCAACTTCAGTTTGCTCATTTTCAGCGTCAGATGACAAAATAGGAGTTTCAATCATTGTGGCCTGCGAGTCTGAAGCTTCAGATCCAGCAACAGCCTCAACTTGAGGAGCGGATTGTTCTTCTTTTACATCGAGAGCCAGCTGACGCAACTTCTCACAAATATAGTTAAATGTTTCCTCATCAGGTTCTTGTGAGTTTTTATGTGCATCCAATTGCTGTTGCATAATATCTTTCGCTTCCAGAAACAGGTTAATAATGTCGTCGGTGAGCGCCATCTCATGACGTCTTGCACTATCGAGCAAGTTTTCAAGCACATGAGTGGTCTGTTGAAGTTTAACGAAGCCAAATGTTGCAGCTCCTCCTTTTATGGAGTGTGCACTACGGAAAATCGCATTCATCTGTTCTTGATCTGGATTGGCAGGATCAAGTAACAGTAAATGCTGTTCCATATCAGCTAACAACTCATCTGCTTCATCAAAAAATGTTTGATAAAACTCAGTAATATCCATCGTTACTCATTCACCTTTACGCGATTACTAACAAATTAGGGGGCTGTTCCCTGCTTTGTAGTAATATTTGTCGATTGTGATGGCAAACTTTCCCCAGAAACTCCTGTTTCAACATTTTCCTTTTTTGATTCGGGAAGCTCAGATGCAGAAGACACAGACGAACTCGTCTGTGTGTTTCCTGCTTTTTCTTGTGGGGTTTCTTGCCCTGAAAGTAGAGGTTCAATTTCTGAAGCCTCTGTTACTGTCGGTGCAACCCGCTCATTTTCTTGTACAATTTTTTGTTCTGCTTGCTTCGTTAAGACCAAAATACTGATCCGTCGGTTAGCAGGTGCAAAACCATCCTCTTTAACTAAATGAACTGTTGATGCCATACCCACAACACGCAATACTTTCCATTCAGCTAAACCAGCACCAATTAGCTCTCGACGAGAGGCATTCGCGCGATCCGTTGATAGTTCCCAGTTACTATATTTAAAAGCGCCACTTGCATAAGGAATATCATCGGTATGACCCGATAAACTGATTTTGTATGGCGTGTCATTTAAAATAGGTGCAATTGCCGTCAAAATATCCTTCATATAAGGTTCAACGGTGGCACTACCGACTCTAAACATAGGGCGATTTGCTTTATCAATAATTTGAATACGCAAACCTTCATCCATCATGTCGATCAGTAAATGAGGCTTCAGATCTTTTAATCTAGGATCATTTAAAATGACTTGTTCTAAATTCTCTTTTAATCGGCGGAATTGTTGCTTTTCATTGAGCTGTTTATCTTCCTGGCCCTTTGGCAAAATATCACCTTCGTTGTAGACAGGATCACGCCCTCCTCCAGGAATAGGATTGGTTGCATCCCCACTAAATCGCCCTTTTTCAATAGCGACTTTTAATGGCGTACGAAAATATTCAGCTACACGAGTTAATTCTTGTGGGCTAGAGATTGAAAGTAACCACATCACTAGAAAGAAAGCCATCATTGCGGTCATAAAGTCAGCATAAGCTATCTTCCATGCACCACCGTGAGCGTTATGTTGCTTTCTCCCTCGCTTTTTAACTCGAATGATTTGTGAATTACTCTTCATAATTACTCTTCTTTCATTGCATCAGGATTTGCCTGCATTGGTGTCCGTACCTGACGTACATGCTCTTCCAATTCAATAAAAGAAGGTCTGTCTGCCAGAAAGAGGGTTTTACGTCCAAATTCAACCGCTATCTGTGGCGCATATCCATTCATGCTAGATAACAATGTTGTTTTGATGCACTCCATCATTTTCATTTGCTGACTAGAGCGCTGTCTGAGCCTAGAAGCTAATGGTGAAATAAAGCCATAAGCTAATAAAATACCTAAGAAAGTACCAACCATTGCGTGCCCAATTAATACGCCCATTTCACCGGCAGGTCTATCTGCGGCACCTAGCGCATTAACAACACCCATAACTGCGGCAACAATACCAAACGCAGGTAGTGAATCACCCATCGCTGATAAACCTGTTGCAGGGACTTCGCTCTCTTCCTCAAAAGTTGCAATCTCTTCATCCATCAGAGATTCAATTTCATAAGGGTTCATATTTCCTGTCACCATCAGACGCATATAATCAGTAATAAAACTGAGCATATAAACATCTTTCATAATGCGAGGATATTGGGAAAATATGTCACTTTGTTGTGGGTTTTCGATATCTCTCTCTAATGCCAACATCCCGTTTTGACGCGCTTTTGACAATAAACGAAACATGAGTGCCATTAAATCCATATACATCGCTTTATTGTAATTTGTACTACGAAGTAATTTTGGTAGGATCTTCATTGTCGCTACAATTGCTCTACCATTATTACCTACAATAAAAGCACCGATACCGGCACCAAAGATGATTATAAATTCGGCTGGCTGGTATAAGGCGCCTAAACTACCACCGACGAGAAGATATCCCCCGATGACGGCGCTCATAACCACGATATATCCTAAGAGTACTAACACGCGATATCCCTTTAGCTAATTTCGTTATAGAGAGAATGGCGAACATAGCAGCAAGAGATAGGAGGGGGAGAGGAAACGGTTCAGGTTATAGATAACTAAACTCTATAACCTGATATTTAACTTTCAATCTCGAATCACATTGCAAACTGTTCAAGACCATCCAACAGTTGTAAGTTAATATCGGCAGGATTGGCGGAAAGTTTACGTTTTTTTATTGCGCGAGAAGGTGGCTGGCAAAGACTACAAACATAATTGCTAGCTGGCTGGTGTGCGTGTGTAATAAATGAACCATTACATTTGGTACAAACGGAAAGTTGCAACATGCCACTTTCAACAAAGCGTACTAATGTCCATGCTCTTGTTAGTGCTAAAATAGGTTCTTGATCTTTAACAGGCGGACATTGTTCTAAGTATAAACGATAAGCTTTAACAACAGCCTCAACACCAACACAACCGCCATTTTTTAATAAAAAGCGATAAGCGTTATAAAACATTGAGGAATGGATATTTTGTTCCCATGTCATAAACCAATCCGTTGAAAATGGCAACATTCCTTTTGGAGGGGGGCTCCCTCTTAATTCTTTGTATAATTTAATTAAACGCCCCCGACTTAATTGAGTTTCACTTTCAAGCATTTGCAATCGGGCACCCAAGGTGATTAATTCCATTGCTAAGCGAATATCTTTCGCTTCTCGGACGATACTTTTCTCACTCATTGTTATGCCCGTTTCTTTGTCGCAGTAGTATCTTGTTCCGATAACTGACGAAACAAGTTAGAAGAAAGAAGAATGCCAGTATGAATTTGTTGCAAATCATCCACTCTAGATTCTTTAGTGAGTTGTTCTATTGTTTCGCTGTCTTCAAACCGGAAATTACAGATTAGTTGGTTTGTTTCAGCCAACTTAACCAATTGAGGTAATGTAAGCTCTGCCAGTGCATCCGCCATCGCGTCACTAATCCCAAGCCGAAACATTGCAGAAGCCTTTTCTTGGTTAATTAACCTTTGCGCTAAAAGCAAATACGATAAATTTATGTCATAAATATGCTTAAGCAATTCAACCGTACTCATCTCTTTACATCCCGTTCGATTATATTGAACAAAGAGGATCTCCCTAATGAAAGATCCCGAGGAAATTAATATAAATGTAATATTAAATTTCCAGGCCCCATTTTATGAACATGACACGTAGTAACACTACCTTGTATTACTTAGTTACGGTCATTTTCAAAAGTAGCGAAAAAAAACATTTAAATTAAAAGTAAACTTTAAATGCTCGCCAATATAGCTCGTTAAGAATAATCCTAACGCAACAACTTTACTCCTTAACGATTAAGTTATTCAACGGATAAAGTAGTCTAATTTAAATACTATGTGAGTCACATCACAAAAAGATAATCATTATTATGGAATTAGTTCATTAACTATTCAAGTGATAAAAGTAATAAAACTTGGTGTAAATTAATAAGCTAATCTACCCAAATTAAAATATTAATGATAATTTTTTATTTTATACGATCTATTAAACTTATAAACCTAAAAATACAGCATAAAAATTTGACAAATCCGCAATTGTAGATTTTTTTGATCACAGTAACATATATTGATATATCTCCTCCTCATCTTTATCTAAACGAGCTTCCCAAATTTAATAAATATTTCTATAGATATTATTTTTTTCATCATTTACGTAAACCTTCAGAAATGATCACTTTTTATTTACAATTTGTTTGAAAAATAACCCATTCTAATTATTTATAGTTATCCTAAATTTTTTTATTATTTATCACTTGAAATTATTCTTTAAAATCAACGTGATAACATATTGCATTTATTAAGCAGGATGATAAGTCATATAAAATTAAATTCTTAGTTATGCATCTTCACCCTTAAATCATTGAATATTTATTTCCACATTATTAAAGTTTCAACTGTAATAATACAATTTAACTAATGATTATTAAGTACTATTTAACACTTAAATTACAGAACTCTTAATAAGAGTTTTATTGATTGCAAATTAGTCACAGAGATATAATATCCACATATAAGTAAGTTTTATTTATGAATTGCAGTGTGTTTTATGAACAGTATAAGTTTTAAATTACCACAAGTTTAATATTAAAATAAAAGAAAGTTTTTATTTAATTAAATTAAAAATAACTGTAATTTAATTATCAATTCAAAATAGAATATTAAAATAATACAACATTTGATTTAAGTAAAATTTAAAAAAATAAGTATTTTTTTATAAAATAAAGTCATAATTTATGAATATAAAAACAAAATTAAAATTCTCTTAT
>NZ_NGVR01000024.1 GCF_002777965.1 Proteus columbae
CGAACTCAGAAGTGAAACGTTGTAGCGCCGATGGTAGTGTGGGGTCTCCCCATGTGAGAGTAGGGAACTGCCAGGCATCAAATTTAGGCTGTGTCAGCCGGTGACAATAAGCCACTAGTGCTGATATGGCTCAGTTGGTAGAGCACACCCTTGGTAAGGGTGAGGTCCCCAGTTCGAATCTGGGTATCAGCACCATAAAAAATTAATTATAACTGCATAAACAGACAGTTATAAAAACCGAATTTGCTTGGCGGCCATAGCGCAGCGGACCCACCTGAATCCATGCCGAACTCAGAAGTGAAACGTTGTAGCGCCGATGGTAGTGTGGGGTCTCCCCATGTGAGAGTAGGGAACTGCCAGGCATTAAATAAGACGAAAAAGCCAACCCAACGGGTTGGCTTTTTTGCATTTTAAGACATCTGAAATACAGATGTAATATTTCTATCTCTTCACACAAATCACCTATCACTTTGCTATCCTCAGCAATGCTTGGCTGTTAAACTAANAAAAGCCAACCCAACGGGTTGGCTTTTTTGCATTTTAAGACATCTGAAATACAGATGTAATATTTCTATCTCTTCACACAAATCACCTATCACTTTGCTATCCTCAGCAATGCTTGGCTGTTAAACTAAGTCATCAGCTAAATGAGGTAGACTTTCATGAAAGAATCGGTTTCATTGCAAGCATTTAATACATTTGGTTTGAGAGCAAAAGCTCACCAAATAGAAACTGCAAATAATAAAAATGAGCTTTGTACATATTGGCAAAATGCCCATGAGCAGAAATTACCAACCCTTATTCTAGGTGGTGGTAGTAACGTACTATTTACAGAAGATTTTAATGGTATTGTTATTCGCAACTGTATTGCTGGTATTGAAATTACTGAAGATGAGCAATATTGGTCTGTTCATGTTGGTGCGGGCGAAAATTGGCATGCACTTATTGAATTTCTGTTAGAGAAGAACATCTATGGACTGGAAAATTTAGCGCTGATCCCAGGAAATGTGGGATCAGCACCAATACAAAATATCGGCGCATATGGCAAAGAATTAAAAGATGTTTGTGCTTATGTTGATATTGTTGAGCTAAGCACTGGCCATGTTCATCGATTAACTAATAACGAATGTCAGTTTGGTTACCGTGATAGTATTTTCAAACATCATTACCAACAAGGCTTTGCTATTATTGCTGTTGGCTTGCAGCTTAGCAAAAAATGGGAGCCTATTCTTACGTATGGTGATTTGTCTAAATTATCATTAGAAACAGTAACACCAAAAGATGTGTTTGGATCTGTCTGCTCTATGAGAACAAGCAAGCTACCTGATCCTACCATAACAGGTAATGCTGGTAGCTTTTTCAAGAATCCAATTGTTGATACTCGTATTGCACAACATTTAAAAGCAGAATACCCCTTCTGTCCTCAATATGTTCAACAAGATGGTGTAAAACTTGCTGCAGGCTGGCTGATTGATCAATGTGGTCTTAAAGGTCACCAGCTTGGTGGTGCGGCTGTTCATATGAAGCAAGCGCTTGTTCTGATCAACAAAGACGGCTTAGCTACAGGCAAAGATATTGTTAATTTAGCTGCATATGTACGCCAAAAAGTCTTCGAGCGCTTCGGTGTACAATTAGAGCCAGAAGTTCGTTTTATTGCTCAACATGGCGAAATCAGTGCAGTGGATGCTATTTCATGAAAGAAACACCAACTCCCTTATTATTAATTGAGCTTCTTGCTGACGGAAATATCCATTCAGGGGAGCAACTAGGCGAAAGCTTAGGAATGACACGCGCAGGTATTAATAAACATATTCAGACATTGCGCAGTTGGGGTATTGATGTTCAAACTGTCGCAGGAAAGGGTTATCAACTAGATGCTCCTATGAATTTGTTAAATGCGGATAGTGTAAACAAGAACATCAAAGGTGAACCCGCTAGCGTTATTCCTGTTATAGATTCTACAAACCAATACTTAATCCAGCGTATTAGCGAATTAAAATCGGGTGATGTCTGCATTGCTGAATATCAGTCTGCTGGACGAGGTAGAAGAGGGCGCCAATGGATTTCGCCTTTTGGTAGAAATTTATACTTGAGTATGTATTGGAAACTCGATCAAGGGCCTGCGGCTGCAATAGGACTGAGCTTAGTTGTCGGTGTTATTATGGCTGAAGTATTGCAAAAACTTGGTGCAGATGGCGTTAAAGTTAAATGGCCTAATGATCTCTATTTAAATGATAAAAAGCTTTCAGGTATTCTTGTTGAGTTAACAGGAAAGACCGGTGATGTTGCTCATATTGTCACAGGTATTGGTATCAATATCGCGATGAGTAAAAATCAAAATGAAGCTATTAACCAGCAATGGATTAATTTAGAGCAAGTTGGTATTAAAATTGACAGAAATGAACTTGCTTGTGAAATTACAAATGCATTAAGAGATGCATTTATTCAATTTGAAAAACAAGGGTTATCTGTGTTTATCGAGCGTTGGAAACGTTTAGATAATTTTATGGATCGCCGAGTGAAGCTTATTATTGGTGAAAAAGAGATTTTTGGTATTGCCAAAGGCATCAATGATCAAGGTGCTTTACTTTTAGAACAAGATGGAAAAATCATACCTTATATAGGTGGTGAGATTTCACTGAGAAGCGCATCTTAATGCTTTAAACTGCATCAAACATCTAAAACTAAAAAAGCTTTCCTAAACTGGAAAGCTTTTTATTTATCGTTATTTATTGATACTATTTTTAATAACTAAAATCTAATAACACTTAGATCAAACGGTGATAATTGTTTAGATTTACTTACGTAATCGAACATTGGTGATCGTATGATTTTGACCTTTGGTTAGTATAAGACTCGCCCTTTCTTTCGTCGGCAGAATGTTTTGTTTCAAATTCAAACCATTAATTTCTTGCCAAATTGAAGACGCTATTTCAATAGACTCTTCTCTGCTTAATTTAGAGTAATTATTAAAATACGATTCAGGATCAGTAAACGCACCTTCTCTAAATTTTAAAAAGCGACTGATATACCAGTGTTTTAGTAATTCTTCTTCAGCATCAACATAGATGGAGAAATCTACATAATCTGATACGAAAACATTATGTGGATCATGAGGATAATCCTGATTGCTTTGTAATACATTCAATCCTTCAAGGATTAAAATATCAGGTTGTTCAATAACTTGTTTTTTATCTGGAATGATGTCATACACTAAATGAGAATAGACAGGGGCTGTTACTTGTTTCTTACCTGATTTTATATCAGAAACGAAAGAGACAAGACTATGCATATCATAGGATTCAGGAAATCCTTTTTTTTTCATTATTCCACGTTTCTTTAACTCTGCATTAGGTAAAAGAAAACCGTCAGTAGTAATTAAATCAACTTTACGATGTTCTGGCCAACGGGTTAAAAGTGCTTGTAGCAAACGAGCTGTGGTACTTTTACCAACAGCAACACTACCCGCTATACCAATAATGTAGGGGATTTTGGCGCTTCTTGTTCCAAGAAACTGCTCTAAGACAGCTTGACGACGTAAATTAGAACTTATGTAAAAATTGAGCAATCTTGAAAGAGGAAGATAAATCTCAATTACATCATCAATAGAAATTTCTTCGTTAATTCCTTTTAAATCAGCAATCTCTTTTTCGGTTAGCGTTAAAGGAACGGAATCTCTTAACGTTGCCCAGTGCTTTCTGTCAAATTCTAAATAAGGGGTTATAAAGCGTTCTTTGTTATTCATAAGCCAACATCTGCCTAATATTCGCAGGTTGGACAGGCTGTTTAAAACACCCGTATCCGATAAAAAATAAACAGCATCATAACGAGTGATGACTCTTAGGCGTAGATATTTTTTAAATTTTTTCTACTTTTTTTGACACGAACTGAATAAATCTGTAAAAAAAGTACAAAAAATAGTCATGAAAATAATTTTTTAGCGTAGACTAATAAGGGTGCAATCAATCTTTTTTCTAAAAATTTATTGATGAGTAATAAATTTGGGGCTGAATAGATAAATTAGCTTGCTAATCTATCATGAATTTTTGTTGGCATTTTGGTCGTTTTTTTCCTAAAAAATCAACAATTCAATCAAAAATGAACAAAATCTAAGCAAAAGAACAAATATCGCGATTTTTTTGTTGCATCATGATGAAAGTCCTCCTAGAATGCGCACCACTTAGCCGGCATAGCTCAGTTGGTAGAGCAACTGACTTGTAATCAGTAGGTCCCGAGTTCGACTCTTGGTGCCGGCACCATTAAAAATTAGGTTTGGTGGGATACCCAAGCGGCCAAAGGGAGCAGACTGTAAATCTGCCGTCACAGACTTCGAAGGTTCGAATCCTTCTCCCACCACCATTAATTCCTAACTTAAGTGTTTTAAATTAGTAAACACTTAAGTAGAATACAAAGCTGATTTTAAGTCAGGTAGCCGAGTTCTGCGGGCATCGTATAATGGCTATTACCTCAGCCTTCCAAGCTGATGATGCGGGTTCGATTCCCGCTGCCCGCTCCAGATGTGCTGATATAGCTCAGTTGGTAGAGCGCACCCTTGGTAAGGGTGAGGTCGGCAGTTCGAATCTGCCTATCAGCACCACTCCTTCATGTTCTTGCCTCCCTGATTAAAATCTTAACAAGCACTAGCAAATCGCTAATTTACTTACTGCTTGGTTGATGTGGTGTAACCACCGATTCCGTGTCTTAGAGGGACAATTTAAATGTCTAAAGAAAAATTTGAACGTTCAAAACCGCACGTTAACGTTGGTACTATCGGCCACGTTGACCACGGTAAAACAACTC
>NZ_NGVR01000006.1 GCF_002777965.1 Proteus columbae
GGTGTCTGAAAGGCGATTTAATGTTGACTCTTCTTTGGCAGTATTGGTGCCACGAATAGTATCAACTGTGGTTGCCAAATCAATAATCTGCGCGCCAATTTCACCCACTAACTGCTGTTTCTGTTGGCGGTTTTGCTCTTTCTCTTTGTCGAAAATTTTATTTAATATGCTGTGAGCGTTATCCGTGTCTTGACTTAATTGCGCGATATCTTGCTGTTGATTATTGCTATCACGCACTGTCCATGTACCTTGTGATACCGCAGATTGGGTAGTGTTTTCAGCGCTATCGCTATGGTTGCCTGCCATGGCTAATGCATGCCCCATATTGGCAAGCATATTACCTTCAACGCCACCTGAAGTACTCACTCCACCCGATTGATGCTCAACTTTATATTCTGCGTAATTATGGATATCACTAAAGCCTAATGTACCCGTATCTAACTGGTTATTTTCTGCATCGGCTTTACTGCTGATCACCGCACCATCAAGCTGGGTATGTTTACCCACACTAATATCAAATCCTTGATTGCCTGCAAATAAGCCTGTTTGTTCTTCCACTGAACGGTATTTGCTGTCCATTTTATCGCGGCTAAACGAAATATTTGCCGAACCNCTTGCTGGCTTTCAAGATGTAAATCACCGCCCACCTTAGCAATAACTTTATCACCTTGCGCTTGAGCGCCTTTTAAGGTTGTATCTTGACCACTTTGTAGTGTGAGCGTTTGCCCCGCATTTAATGTGCTATTGGTGTAATAGGTATGATCGCCATCTTCAAATCCTTTCGCTCGACTACCATTGGCATTAATATTGACCCCAACTCCCCCCGAGCCCACCGTTACGCCAACACCAACAGATGCACTTTTGCTGCTGTTTTTGCTGTCTATTGTCTCTTGGTTTTGTGCTGATTGTAATGTGATATCTCGCGTGGCACTTAAGGTAAGATCACCCCCCGCCTGTAGCTCACTACCTGTAATGGTGATATCGCCTTGCTCTTTTCTTGTTGCCGTAATAGAGAGATTTTCACCTGCACTTAAGCTACTGCCTTGGGCAATATTTTGTTGCTGTACACGTTCAGATTCAGAGGAACTTTTACCATAAGCAACATTGGCACCAATCAACGTTGTGCTCTCATTATCAGTGCCAGATTGCGCATTATCTAATGCAATTGCACCTGCTGCCTGAGCACCCGAAAGCCCTGCTTTGATACTCTGCAAAGTACTAATTTGGCTATCATCCGTTTCTTTGGCTGCTTTGTATCCCGCAATAGCACCATTAATTGCACTTCCTGCGGTACCACTTAGTACAACGGTAAAACCACTCTGCTTAGTTTTGGTTTTGCTTAGTTCGGTGTAACTGTTTTCGGTGGCCAAAATGTCAACAGAATCCCCTGTAAGAGATATCTCTTTTTTGGCTATCATTTCACTGCCATCAACAGTGAGATTATCCCCTGAGCTAATGTGGATACTGCCATCAGTACTACCAATTACACTACCTTTTTGAGTCACGGCATTACTATTATTGAGTTGCTCAAATGCAGATTTACCCACAGTAAAGCCGATCCCCCCTGTACCACCAATACCTGATTTTTTGATTTTTTCTTCATAAGATTGGAAAGCAAGCTCTTCTACTGTGGTGAGCGATAATTGATTACCCGCATCAAGATTTATATCTTGTGTAGCAATAATCTCACTGCCCTGTGCAATTAAATCATTGCCAGCAGAAATAGAGATTTCATTTCCTTTTAGTTGCGTTCCTATTGCTTGTTTATTATGAATTTCAGCATGTGTAGTGCGAGTTTCCGAAGAGCCAAACGATTTATCTTTCGTCACACTGTGTGCAATTTGATCAATAGAGGAATAGCCACTCTGTAATGAAATATCATTACCTGCATTTAATCCTAGCGAGCCTGTGGCTTGAATATCCGTTGCTGTAAGACGAATATCTTCGCCCGATGTTACTGAGATATCACCCGCATAAAGATGAGATCCAATCTCTTCCTCAGTGGTTTTATGTAGATAATTATTGCTGTCCCAATCAATATTTTCTTGGCGACGCGTATTAATAGTGCCTAATTCAATATTTTTACCTGCGGTTAACGCCAATTGGCTGTTATCACCACTCGCTAGAATATCTGTTGCTGTTAACGCTAAATTACGCGTTGCTTTTAATGCAATCTCACCGTCAGGCTCTGTTAAATAAATGGCTGCACCACGATTTAACCATTGGTCAGTACTATTACCCGATACGGTTGCTGTACTAATAATGTCATTACCCGCTTGCAGATTAATGCGGTCTTGTCCTGCAATTTGCCCACCTTCATTTTTAATATCTTGCAACGCAAGTAAATCTATCGTTTGCCCTTTAATTAACCCTTGGTTAATTAAATTATCGGTTGAAGCTTGTAATCCTGTTTTACTTAAAATAGTGCCTTCATTTTTTAACTCAGGAATATTATTTAAAATAACTTCACTACCTGAAAGTAAGGCACCACTGTTTTGTAAATCACCAGGTAGAACACGAGCATAAACTTGAGGTACTAATATTTTTTCAACGGAGCCATTAGGTAATGTGATCTCTCTACTGGTTAATAGCACCATATCCGTCGTGATCATTGCCATCTGTTCAGGCGTTAATGTCACACCCGGTTTAATGCCAAACTCTTCACTAAAGCGAATACCTGCATCCATTAAAGTATGATATTGCTGTTCGTTATCATTATGCCCATCAAGATATTGATTACCGGTTAGCTGAATAATTTGATCGCGTACTATGCGTTGTTCATAGAAACCATCGCCAATACGTTTATGCGTATTATTGTGATCAACAGATAATGCATTTTGCATATAATCTGAACTTAACCACTCCCTTTTATTAGTAAATCTGGAGTCAGTTTCAACAATATATTGGCTATCGGTTCCTTTATTGACATTAAATAAGCGGTTTTCAGGGAGCTTTAATATAGGCGCCACCGTCTGAATTTTAACTTCGATGATTTTCTCTGCATTTGGCTTTGCTAACTGTGGAACAGTAATTACTTTACCAATAGGAAACTCAGGTTGTTTCTCTGATCGTTTTATTTCTGGCAATACGCTATTAGGCTGCGTAATCGTAGTTTGCTCAGAGTTAAATACTGAAACCGTGTCACCACTATTTAATACGATTTCTGTCGATTGATTGCCATTAATTGCATCATCAAGTTTTGTAGTGGTTATTTTATCAATGAGAGCAAGATCACCTTGGTCTGTTAATAAGCTCTCTTTATATTTTGTTAGTGATAGATCATCCCCAAAATCATAATCTATTTTTTCAGGCGTAATAGAGGTTAGCTCCGCAGTATCAACATCGACTTGATTATGATGAGCAATTAACCGACCAAATCTTCGTGTAGTGAATACTTTTATTTCACTCTGTTCACTTAATTCAGGACGTTTATCTAAGGTTAGATCAGTATTTTCTTTATATTCAAGTAATCCTAATGATAAATCAGTAACCACTTCAAACGGCCCATATCGAGAATGTGAAGTCGAGCTACTTTTCTTCTTACGGCCTGCTTTACGTTTACCCGGTCTTTTATGCTTTATTGCTGTACCTTCATGGTATTCAATACGCTGACCTACGGTTTCCTGATTATTAATATGCATACCATCAATAATCAGTTTGCCACCTGCAATAATATGGCTATCAATATTGTTTAAATTATCACCTTTTAAAGTGATATCTTTGCCCGCCAATATTAATGCCGGATCACGATGCAATAATTTTGACTCTTCTGTAATGATATTATATTTAAACTCATAGAAGTCTTTATATTGACGACCATTAATATTTAATAAATGCTCACGCGTATTGATGTTATACCAAATTCGCTCATCATCGGAATCAAATTTATCGCCACTATGATCAACACCGAATTGATACATTGGTACTTCTGATACTTTTTCCGGATCGCTGATTTTTAAATAGAGATCTCGATTATTAATTTCTGAAACATGAGCAAATAAATTTCCACTCGCTTCAATTGATGCACTTTCATTATTTAACACATCAGCGGCAACACTTTCTGGCAGATTTTCTGTTTCAAAACCCGCAATAGCCATATCGCCCCCACTGTAAATAAGGGCGTGATTACGGTTATTTATTGTATTACTGAAAAGCTGTAGGTTTTCACGAGAGGCTAATACCGGAGCAATATCTTCAAACAGTGCGTAATTATCGAATTGGTGGCTTTTTAGCTGAATATTATCACCATAAATGCGTCCACCTGCTTGATTATAAATAGCATCAGCCGTTAATGTGAGTGAGCCACCAAAAGCATCAATCAATCCTGTATTTTGCAGTTTTTCTGAAATCGTTAATGTCAGTTGTTTTGCACTAATTTCGCCATTACGCTTTTCATGCTCATCAATGCTTCTTTTGCTACGAGTCGTAATCAAATCATCATTTTCTACTGATGCTATTGATTCATTATTATTTAAAT
Source organism: Proteus columbae (assembly GCF_002777965.1). Classification (GTDB taxonomy): domain Bacteria; phylum Pseudomonadota; class Gammaproteobacteria; order Enterobacterales; family Enterobacteriaceae; genus Proteus; species Proteus columbae. Next base: position 4,478 of record NZ_NGVR01000006.1, read on the forward strand.
TAGTTGCTTGAATTGAAAGTTGATTACCTACATAAATAAATCCAGCGTTATGAATTTCATCATCTGAAGAGAGTGTTAAAGAATTCTGCGCTTTAATTGTGGCATCTTTTTCTAACTTAAAGGCTGTTTTTAATTGAATTTCACTGTTACCAGCCGAAAGAATTTCACCATTACCACTCAGCTTTTCAGCCCATAAACGAAGCTGTTGTGTCGCGGCTAATAGCCCCTTTTTATTATCAATAGCTAATTTATTTTCGCTTTTACCTTCAATAGCCAACATTGCAGCAGATATCAAGCCATGCTGATTATTCAGGTTTTCAGCCGGAATTAATTTAAGTTGTTCACTGGCTTGAATAACGCCTTGATGATTAAGCAAATCATTCACTGCTATATGAATATTATTTGCTTTTAATCCTAGGTTTTCATCGTCTGTTTGCTGATTATCAAGTTGTTGAGCCGTTACAGTGAGTTGTTCTTGAGATTGGATCTGACCTAATTGGTTATTTAATTCATTACTTAGCGTGATTTCAGTATTGTTACCCGCAAGAAGAACACCTTGTTGGTTATTAATACTCTTGCCGTTAATCAGTAAGTTATTTGCTGATAAGAGTGTTCCTTGCTGATTATCTAACTCACTTTGATTTAACTGAATATTCAGTTTGTCAGTTGCCTGAATATGTCCTTTTTGGTTATTAAGCCCTGCGACGTTAAGTTGGGTTTCAGTCGTCCCAATAATTTTGCCATTTAAATTGATCAGATCATTTTGTCTGGTATTTAACTTAAGCTGGCTATCTGATTGCAATAATCCATCGGTATTAACCAATTCTTGAGAATGGATATTTAACTCTTTTTGGGCGTATATGGTACCTTGATTATTCTGCAACTCACCGCTATTAATGGTTAGTGCATTAAGTGCAGTTATTTTCCCTTGCTGGTTATCAATATCGCCACTGTTTAATGAAATTGCACCAGAAGATACCAGCGTCCCTTCACGATTAATAAGTGGCGTATTAGAGTGACTAATCGTTAATAAATCGCCAGAAGAGATTTTTCCTTGATAGTTATTTAACTGTTCTGTTTGTAGATCTGCTTTTTGGCCTACAGTTATCAGCCCTCGCTGATTATTTAATTTTTCAGGGCTAATTAGTTTCAGCATACCAGCGACAGAAATTAATCCATTTTGGTTGTCTAGCTGCTCAACAGTTGCGTTCAGATTATGTTGAGTAATAATGCCCGCTCTCGCCTTGTTATTCGTATTAATTAACTTACCATTTGCATTAATGGTGAGCGCTTTAACGGCATAAATTAGCCCTTTCGCATTATTTATATTATTGGCATTAATGGTTAATTGATCGCTATTACTGGCAATGCTACCTTGCCTATTATCCAGATCGGCAGCATTAATAATTGCTTGCTTATTAGTGGCTATTTTTCCTGTTTGATTAACAAATTGCCCACTATAAATAGTAAGGTTAGCTAATGCACTTATTAGTCCATTTTGGTTATTAATATTCTGTTTTTGCGTGTTAATAACGACATTTTGATCCGCTCTAATAACACCTTTTTTATTATCAATTTCGGCTGATTTTAAATTTAAATCTCCCTGTTTGCTGCCTAATTGTGCTTGGTGATTAATCAGTTTTGTACTAGAAACATTTAAGTTATCATCAGAAATAACTCGCCCTTGAGTATTATTAAGCTCACCACTTTTTAGGTCTAATTTTCCTTGGCTAATAATGCCACCAGATAACGTTTGGCTATTGTTTAATTCATAACCTTGTGTATCTAAAGTGAAATTACCAACTGAATAGAGTGTGCCTTGTTGGTTATCTAGCGCTTGAGTCGTTAATTTAAAACCGTTTGCCTGACTAATAACTTCGCCACTACGGTTATTCACGCCTAAATTATTGAGTAATAAAGATTTAGCAGAAAAAATATAGCCAGATTGATTATTTAAATTACCTGTAACAAGGTTTAAGATCCCATGACTGATAATCCCAGCCTGAGATTTGGTATTGCTGTTATCTAACTGATTATTTTTTGTTGTAATATCTAATTGCGTTTTTGCCGTAATAAGACCATTTTGGTTATTAATAGCACCACTTTCTATAAATACACGTTCTTCTATGCTACCAATCTTACCTTTCTTATTATTGATTTCTTCAACAAACAGTGATTGTTTAGTCGTTGACGTGATTTTACCTTCAAGGTTATTAATATTGCCGGCATTAATATTTAATTCACCTTTACTTGTCATACCGCCACTCGTTGCCGTATCACTATTATCAATACGCTGTTTGTCAGTGTTAATGTTTAATGCTGTATTCGCCGTGATCAGTCCTGCATAATTTAACAGTTCATGACTAGCTATAATTAACTTGCCTGTTTGGCTTGCTAATACACCTTGCGTATTATCTAGTCGCTGTTTATTGGTATTAATATTTAGTTCTGTTTTGGCTGTAATCAATCCTGATTGATTAAGTAATTGAGCACTCTCTATGAGCAATTTCCCAGTTTGGCTTGCTAATGTACCTTGGTTATTATTAATTTCGCCTAACGTCAGCTTATTTTCTTGCTTCGCAATAATACGACCTTGCTGATTATTTAATGACTTAGCTGTTATTTCGATATCACTATAACTGACCACACCCAGATCATCTGACGTATTGTTATTACTAAATTGCTCAGATAGTCCTATTTGCAGTTTTTCTGATGAATAAATCAATCCTTCATCATTATCAAGTTCACTACCTTTTAATACTAAGTTTTGCTTAAGACTTGCCAGTTTTCCTTGTTGGTTATTCAATTGATTGAAGGTAATTTTGCTATCATTTTCAGCCGTTAAGTTACCCTCATTATTATTAATATCACCAGCATTAAGCGTTAAACTAGCTTTGGTTAAAATACCACCATTATTTTTGCTATTGCTATTATCAATAACATTTCCGTAGGTATTAATTACCATCTCTTTTAGGGAGTAAATTAACCCAGAAATATTTTTGATTGATGCAGAATCAATAGAAATAGTGCCATTATCAGCGGAAATAACGCCGTTATTATTGGCGATTTGTTGCTGATGCGTATTAATTATTACGTTATATTTGGCAACTAACTGGCCATCTTGGTTGTTTAGTTTTCCACTATCAATGGTGATATTTTTTTGACTAACAATTCCGCCACTTTTCAAGGTTTGTGAGTTATCGATAGCATATTTATTTGAATCTAATTTCAGATCACTTTGAGCAGAAATAACACCACTACGGTTGTCAATTTGATGTGTATTTAAAGTCAGTGATGACTTCTCACTTCCTAAACGACCTTGATAGTTAATTAAATCGCTATAAGATAAAATATTCGCACTATTACGAGCGATTATTTTACCGAGTGTGTTATCTAATTTTCCTTTAGTTTCACTGAATAATGCATCGTGGCTAGTGATTTTTCCTTTAGTATTATTTAGCTCACTTCCCATTATAAGCGTCATTAATTTATTAGAAATAAGTGATCCTTGCGTGTTATTCAGCGCTTTTTTTGTCTCAATTTCTAACGTCTCAAGACTCCTTATTTCTCCTTGGCTATTGTTTAATTCGCCATTAGTTAAAATATTAACTGAAGCATTACTGATCAACTTTCCTTTGGTGTTATCTAATTCACCTGTTGTAATATTGAGTGCATTTTTACTAAATATCTGGCTATTAGTTTTAGTACTTTGGTTACTTAAACGCTCACCTTGTGTATTAATGGTGATATTATTGGCACTTATTGAGCCATTATCATTAATCAGTTGTTTACTAGTAAGTGATAAATCGCTATTTAAGCTGCCTAATATGCCTTTTTGATTAATTAAGTTGCCACTTTTAACGGTTAACTGATCAGCAGAAACAATACGACCTTGTGTGCTATCAATATCCCCACTATTGATAATTAATCTCCCTTTTGTTTCGATACCCTTATTACCATCAATTGTTTGACGATTAATCAGGTTATCACGCAAAGTTAATTGTAATTGTTGAGGAGAAAACAGATGCCCTTGGTTATTATTTAGCGATATTCCTTTTAGTGTTAAACTCGCTAATTCGCTAAGAATTTGTCCAGATTGGTTAGTCACGATGTTAGTTTGTAAATCAACTTGCTGCTTAGCTAGGATTTGCCCTTGTTGATTATCAAGATCACCACTGTGAATATTTAATCCACCTTGGCTAACTATTCCGCCACTTTTTTGTGTTTCACTATTCGTTATTTTTTGCTGGTGGCTATCAATAATTAGATCTTTACCGGTAATAATCAGCCCTGCATGATTATTTATCGCACCTGTTTTTAACGTTGCATGATCAGATAATGTTAATCGACCAAATTGGTTGATAAAACCGGCTTTAGCTGTATTTAGTTGTAATTGGCTAGCACTAATATTACCTCGGATATTATCTAATAATCCCGTATTCAGTAGTAAGTTTTGTGTTGCTTGAATACCTTTATCTTTTTGTGTATCGCTATTAATTAACTGCTGTTTATTTGAGTCAATTGTAATATTAAATGCCTGTATTAACCCTGATGTATTATCCCACCCTTGCGTATTAGCCGTAAAATCACCTTGTGTAACGATTTTACCTTGCTGGTTATTAACAATTTTACTCTGGTGATCAATACGGTTTTTAGCATTGATAATCCCTTGACTATTGTTAATATCACCAACGTTTAGATGCAACTTCTCTTTACTAATAATTCCGCCCGATTGATGCGTATTTTGGTTATTTAACTCTCCACCTTGAGTCGATAACCACAAGGATTTTTCTGATTGAATAACACCTTGGTTGTTATCAACGTTATTTGCAGTTAAACGCAATCTATCTTGTGAAATTATTGTACCTTGTTGGTTATCTGCATTTCCTGTTAAAGTAATATTTAACCCATTAGCACCAATTTCACCTTTAGCGTTATTTAATGTACTCGCTTTTATTTCGCTGTTATTTTTACTAACAATTTTTCCTGCATTATTATCAAGCTTATTGTTCAGGGTAAGATCAATTGCTTTATCAGCATGAATATTGCCTTGTTGGTTAGTTAATATGTTGGCATTAAGTTTCAAATTATCTGCGGATATCAACTCACCTTTATCATTAGTAATAGTTGCTTTAGCGGTTATATCTAATCGATTTTGATTTAAGGTTCTCACTTTACCTTGCGTATTATCTATCTCTTTAGCATTGAGTGTTAATGCGCCTTGCGTCTGAATATTACCGCGTTGGTTACTGAGTGTTTTTTCTACGTTAATCGATGTAAGTTCAGTACCTGTTTGTTTTAAATTAGCGTCATTATGGTTAAGATTAACTGCACTGATCTCTATTTTTTTCGCTTGGGTTGTGGCTTTTTCTAAATCTAAATTTTTCCCTTGCAGAGAAAGTTGTCCTGTTGTTAATAGCGAACCTTCTTTACCCAATAGCGTTTCGGTTTTTAGGGTGATTGTGCCTTGTTGAGGTAGCGATATTGTGCCTTGTTGATTATTAAGCACTGTTGTTTTAATTATTAATTGGCGACCAAGACTTTGAATATCACCTTGTTGATTATTCAGCTTTTGATGATTTAGCGAGAGGTTTCCACTGGTATTAATCTCTCCTTTTTGGTTATTTAATACAACAGAATTGAGTTGTAATTCATGACCACCTAATTGACTTAATTTACCCTCGCTATTATCAATAAGATTAGGTGCAATAAGTTGAAGCTTATCACCACTGATCTCGCCTTTACGATTCATAATGTCTGTTTTGGCATTAAGCATTACCGTATTAGCATTAACTTGTGCAAGCTCTGTTTTAATTTGCCCTACTGATGCACTAATTTGTAGATCTTTACTTTGCGTTTTGCTATTTGAAATATCGACATTTTTAGCCGTTAAATTAATTTTATCGCCACTTAAATGCTGGCCAGCAGAAACAATATCATCCGTTACATTTAATGTTAACGAGGCAGAATTAACGGCATTACCACTATTATCAATGCCTGCACCCAATAGGCTCTTTTGTGTTGCTAAATATCCCTTAGCATCAATCTGAATATTTTCTTGTGCGAGTACCTTGCCTGATGCTGTTTGAGAAATGTTTTCTGTTGCTTCTAGTTGGATATTATTTTTAGCTTGTAATGTACCACTGTTCACAAGAACACCAGTGGTATTTAACGTTAGATTGTTATCTCCAGTGATCACACCTTGGTTATTTACACTTGCTGTATTAATTTGTAATTGTGCTTTAGACTGAATTATCCCCGTATTTATTAACTGTCCTTTTTCATTTAGAGTTAAACCACCTACTTCAGCACCAATCTCGCCTGCATTACGTACACCAACACCATATTCGGTGCCAATGAGTTTAATTTTATTGGCATACATACCACCGACAAGTGCCACATCAATGGAATAATCATTTTGTTTAGTCGCCGAATTATCTTGGCTAACCACATCACCATCATTATCTAATGTATTTTTACCCGTCGTAATTTCTAATTTATGGGCTTGAATGCGTGAATTAACCTCTACGGCACGCGCTAAAAGACGCGTGTAATCACTTTGACTATCATTTAGACCACTACCTGAAATGACAATCTTACCATTATTAATTTCATAGCCAGAAATTGCGCCTTCATGCGTTAATGTTTTACCTGCAACTAAAGTAGTATTTACAGCATTAATAAAGCCACATCCTTGGCAACTAATACCTGCTGGATTTGCAATAATAATTTCAGCGCGTTGTCCTGCTATTTCAATAAAACCATTTAATTGGCTCGGATTTTGGCTATTAATTTCATTTAAAATAACCTTAGCTTCACCATTAACAAGCCAAGGATTGCCAGTTACCATACCCGCTAATTGAGTTTGAGTATCTTGTAGACTGTTATTAAGGATCGCACCTTTATTATCAACATCAAATTGCGTAAATTGGTTACGAGAAACGCCATGTTGATTTGGCTGCTGGATATTAACTTGAGCTAACCCATTACTTGTTTGTAATACCGTTGCTTGTTGATTTTTAGGCGCGTGTTGATCAGCAATAATTTGGCTTGCTTGTGCTGAAAAACTCACTAATCCTTGCATTACCAGTAATACAAATGCCACGCTATTAAGTGATGTGCTAATAGGTAATGAAAAAATATTATTCCGTTTATTATTTTCACCGCTAGATTTAGTTAATTCAGAAACAACAACCATTAATTGTCGAGTACGATTATAAATAACGCGATAACATAATTTATTCATGAGTAAGATCCTTGCCATCAAGACAATAAATTTTTATTTAATTATTATTTTTTATTTAATATTTGAGTTAATTCTATGCTTTAATAATTAAAGTTAATACTAAACCCCAAATTAACATGATCCGTTTTAAAGCCATCGGGTTTAGATAGTGGTGTACCAATAAATGAGTCATATTTTATTGTGGATGAAAATAATGAACCTTTTATGCCCACAACTCCACCAGCAAGATGTTTACCTAATAATCGAGGATTATCCGTGTTTGTTTTTAGCTCACCGTAATCTACACCAAGATAAATAAACTGTTCCGATGCTGGATATTGCCAGCTCAATGTATTTTGTAAAAACCAACCTTCATTTGCACTGAGCGTTCTTTCACCATCAAATCCACGAATAGTCCAACGATTGCCAATTGCAAACTGATCAATAGGTGTTAATGCATCCTGTGTCATTTGTTTTCGATAATTTGCTTGATATTTAAACTGCTGCTGAGCAATAGATATTGGAATATCTAATTCGGCACGCCATGTTAAAATATTAGCTTTATCTGTTGCATAGTAATTATCAAGATACTGTTCTTCATAAGCAGCCATTGAACCAAACCAGCGAGTTCCTTTTTGGTAATTTATGCTAGCTTCCAAAGTTCCAAAACTGAAATATTGACGATGAGAGAGATTCATTAACCAATGACTAACTCGTCGGCGTTGTATTTCAATTTCAGTATTATCAATATAGTTTCGTAAGACTTTAGCTTGAACACCATAACGTAATGCCGTTTTACTCTTCTGATTACGGAAAAGAATGTATGACACACCTGCATTAATACTGTCACTTTCTCCTGAATAGAGAATATCTTTAATATGACCTGCTACTGTTTGAGAATAATCGTATTTAGAGGCGTTAATATCAAATAGCCAATAGCCAAAAGGAATTGAATAATGCGCCATAATATTTTGGTTATTCTTACTACCAACAAAATCTAAATCACGTTCTGTTGATAAATAAAACAAATCACTCATCGCTAAAGGGTTATCTAGCGCTAACATTAAGCCACCTTGATAACGCCCCGTTGCGGGTGATCCTGCATCATTGATCCATAATGAAGTATGCCAGAAACGAGATTGTTTTCGTTTTATCACAATATCGCTTTCACCCGCATTTTCACCTGGTTTAATTTCCATTTCAGCACTAACAACTGGCAATCGCTGTAGGTTTTCTAACCCTTGTTCAATATCACGTAAATCGAGTAGCTGTTTTTTATGCGCAGGCATACTGGTATACAGCAAAGCATATTTATCAGAATCATCAGTAAACTTAACATTGCGAATAATGCCGGGAACTATTGTTAAATATAATGTTCCACGACTAATATCTTGTTCAGGTACAACAATACGTGTTGTGATCCACCCATGTGTTAATAGGCGATTTTGCATGCGGGTGACGACGGTGTTTATTCCGTTTATCCCCAAACATTGCCCTATAAATTCAGTTTTAAAAAGAGGTAAGTTAACCCAATGAGGAATAACTTCTGCATTAGTTATTTCAATGTGCTCGATTTGAAAACAGAGTTTTTCTTCCGCTTCATTCTCTTTTTCTTCATATTGGCTAATATCAAAATATATATCTGGTGTTTCAGGTGTTAATTGTTGATAAAGAGCCTCTTGTTGACTTTGGTTATGCTGTTGTTGTTGATTAAATATTTCAGTCGCTTTTTCAGAAGCATATACTGAAGATATAGGAATATTAAATAGTGTAAAAAACACCCATAATTTCAAAAAGAGTATGATTTTTTTCATATTATGTAATAAATAAAGTCTGTGCTTTTAATTGTATTTATTTAGGATACATCTAATCTTTAATATTATTGATATTAATATATGTAAAGTAAATATCAATAATTGAATAACAAATAAAATACCGTGACTTTAACAATATAAAAATTAAAAAAATCAACTTATGTTAAAAAATCAGTCTTATGTAATAACAAAAATCACTTAATAAATTTATTAATGTTAACCTTAATAAATTATGAAAGTTAAAATAAATTACATTTTATATTATTTTAATTTGAAAAATTTAAAGTAAAATATTTTATTATTGAAATATTTATTCCATGTAAATAAAAACTTAAAATAAAAAAATGGCTTCATTACTGAAGCCATTTCTACACTGATTTTTATGACAATTTTTATAGCATTACTTTTCTGGCATTTGTGGCATTGGCCGGCGGAACCGACGAGTGATCCACACCATATAAAGTATACCAATTGCGCCCCAAACAAGCCCTAACTCCATAGAACCTGGTTCAAGGTTTATCCACAAGACACCCATTGTCGCAGCACCAATGATAGGTAATATCAGGTAATTAATGTGATCCATTAATCCTTTATTACGGCGCTCACGAATATAGAACTGTGAAATAACAGACAGATTCACGAAAGTAAACGCAACTAACGCACCAAAGTTAATTAATGCAGTTGCAGTCACTAAATCAAAGAACACGGCACCCAAGGCTAAGAAACCGACTAATAGCACGTTAAATGCAGGTGTACGCCATTTAGGATGTACGTAACCAAATGTCTTCTCTGGGAATACTCCATCGCGACCCATAACATAAAGTAAACGAGCAACACCTGCGTGAGCCGCCATACCGGATGCTAATACAGTCACACAAGAGAACACTAAAATAATGGACTGGAATAAAGCACCAGCGACATACAGCATTATTTCAGGTTGCGACTCTTCTGGATTCTTGAATCGTGAAATATCTGGGAAATACAATTGTAAAAAGTAAGAAACAGCAATAAAGATGATCCCACCAATTAGCGCAGTTAAGAAAATTGCTTTAGGGATAACTTTACCAGCATTTGGTGTCTCTTCTGATAATGTACTGATACCGTCAAAACCTAAGAATGAGAAACAGAGTATTGTCGCTCCGGTTATCATCGGTATAACTTCAGCATCAACAGACGCAAACGGTCTAAAGGTCCATAACTCCCCTGCACCTTCTCCGTTATAAACACCGTGAATAAGTAATCCAACAAACACAACCATTACTGCCACTTGCACAATAACAATTGCTGTATTTAAGTTAGCAACAACGTTAATACCACGCAGGTTAAAGAACGTCATTAAAGCCACTAAGCCAAATACAAAGATCCACGGTTCAACACCCGGGAATATTGCTTGTAAATAGATTTTCGCCAATAAAATATTGATCATTGGCATAAATAAATAGTCGAGTAAAGACGACCAACCCACCATAAAGCCAACATAAGGACTCATGGATTTTTGAGCATAAGTATACGCAGAGCCTGCGGAAGGAAAACGCTTAACTAATTTTCCATAACTTACAGCTGTAAATAAAATTGCAACTAAAGCAATCGCATACGAGGTTGCTACGTGACCATTCGTAATGCCAGAAACGATACCAAATGTATCGAAAATAGTCATAGGCTGTAAAAAAGCAAGCCCCATCATGACTACCTGCATTAGAGTCAAGGTTTTACGTAATTGAACTCGATTGTTAGCACCAGTTTGGTTAGTGCCGATAGAGGAGATGACGTTATCTGACATTAGCGAACCCTCCCATAACTTCGGTTTGAGTATTAGATAAACTCAACCGACAGTTACTGGGAAGACTTCGCATCTGCCTATAAACAGAATAGAATGAAGTTTTTAAAGATGTGTATGTGTTTAGGAGACGCCGTGCTCCGTAGTCATCATTGCCCGCAGTGCCGTTAGGCCCGACTGCGAAAGAGAATAATTGTACCATATTAGCATTCCTCTATCATGACAACCCTTTCTCTAAGGGGCTGGCTGCTAATCAAATTATGTTATCTATTCAGACTCAAATGAATCTGACCTCTTGGTGTAGTAATAAGTAAAAATGCAAAAAAAAACCGATGCACTTTAAACGCATCAGTCATATTTTTAGTGGGCGCATTTTGCACGTCTCAGACTTAAATAGCAATACATTTTCATCAAAAAGCCTCCTTTTTTTACGATCTTTTCAATTCGCAAACTAAGTCAACATATAACGCCACATTTTATTAACAATAATTGTGCTTTTATCACAAGTTTTAAGTTTTAAATACTTCAAAAGTCATTACTACATCGAAATAAAATAAAACATAATACATTGATAAATAAGAATTAAACTTCACATTAAAATTAATATCATCAACAGAACATCAAAATAAAGCATTTAAAATACATTAATAAGATTAATGCTAATATTTTGTTAACTCATGCTTTCTTTATTTCCCAAAAATAGACTTTTAATAAAAAGTGTCTATTTTTTAATAGCCTGTTTTATATAAATAAAAAGTAAGAAAATAAATTAAGAAAAAAATGACTGGTAATAAGTAGAAATAACAATCTAATAGTCCGAATAAAACGATGAATAAGATGAATTATTGAGCTAAATATAGACCTCAATATTTAAACTTTCCAGTATTAATTCTGAGCAAATGAAAGAAAATTAGAGATAAAAAAAGACTCCACAAGTGGAGTCTTAATGACACAAACTGAGGGTGAAAAATTAGAAGTTATAGTTCAAGCCAATGTTGTAACGACGACCTTCTAATGTAGTATTAAAATGTTCTTGGTCAATACGACGATCTAGCACGTTATAAACACCACCAATCACATTAAGTTGTTTGGTTAAGCTGTAGCTGGTACCAATATCAACAAATGCATAAGAAGGCGTACCATGTGACATAGAGGTGCGTGATAAGTAATCAGAGGTTTTACCTCGGAAGTTAATACGCGCCCAGGTTTCCATTTCTGGTGTTGTTTCCCAGTTTAAGGTCGCATTAGCCATATGGCGTGGCTGTTTATTTAATGGCTTACCTTTGAAATCACCACTTTTTTGTTCAGTATCAGTAAAGGTATAGTTAGCCGCTAAATTCCACTCTGGTGATATCGTCCAATTAAAGGTGGCTTCAATACCACGCATATTGGCTTTATCTACGTTAGTTCTATCACTAACAAAGTCATAAGGCTTCCCATTATTACCAACACCATCTGCTAATGTACAATCACGTAGATCCGTCATTTTAGAACCGTCTTTATTTGTACGGCTATCACAACGACGATCTTCCATAATCTTATCTTTAAAGTCGGTATTGAAAAGACCTAAACTTGCCGTCAGGTTTTCACGGTTATCCCAAATAATTGAGATTTCTTCAGTCACTGATTTTTCAGGTTTTAAGCTTGGGTTACCATAAATAACTGCATCATAACTACCACCACCTGTACCTTGACCCCATGATGCTGTTGCTTGACGTAAATCAGGAGAACGATAACCGGTAGATACCCCTCCTTTTAACGTCCACTCATCAGCAAGATGCCATACGCCATATACTCGTGGTGTCCAGTGCGTACCAAAGTTTTCATCTTTATCCATACGCAGACCGCCCGTTAAAGCGAAATCGTTGGTCATCGCCCACTCATCTTCAGCAAATAATGCCCAACTATAACGGTCTAATTTATTGCTACCTTTAAGTTTATTCCCTTCATCTTTTAATTCTTCATAACGATATTGGGCACCAACACTTAAGGTATGATCACCTAACATTAAAACCGTCTGATTACGCACGGTTGTGTCGTCATAATCCATTTTACGAGATGGATTACGGCTTTCATCACGCTGAACATATGTATTCATCGTTCCAAAATCATAAACACCATCATGAGTAAGTGCATAATGTGTCAGTTCATAGTCAGTAAAACTACTTTCAGGGGTTTTTCCTCGGCTAGGCACCCCTGATTTAGAATGCCACACACGGGAGTCACGATGTTGATTATCTTTTTTAAACTCAAAATCAATCGTGTTCTGCTCATCAGGTGTCCAACTTAAAGTACCGCCACCTGTTGCTGTGATCTGACGGTTATAGCCATTCACAATTTTGTCTTCGCTACGGTGTGAATATTGACCTTGAATTTTCAAGCCCAACACATTATCAATTAATGGACCACCCGCATAAAAACTGCCTTGATTAGTGTTACCTGAATCTTTACGCTCTGTAATAGTACTGTCCGCACGTAAACTAAAGTTCCACTCTTTTTGCGCTTTACGGGTAATAATATTGATAACCCCACCCATTGCATCTGAACCATATAAAGAAGACATTGGGCCACGTACAACTTCAATACGTTCAATAGCAGGTAAAGGCGGTAACCAACCTTGTTCAATACCAGAGTTATCACTATTAGGACGCGTTTCACGCGATGTAACACGCTTACCATCAACCAAAATCATGGTATATTTTGCATCCATACCACGAATACTAATATCAGAACTACTTCCACCGCCTGTTACTAATACGCCGGGAACATCTTTTAATGCGTCAGTCACATCACGGTAAGATTTGGTTTCTAGCTGTTCACGAGTGACAACAGAAACCGATGCAGGTGCATCTTCAACAGTTTGCTTAAACCCAGAAGCGGTTGTTACAAGCAATTTTTCTACATTTTCTGCTGATGCAGTCATAACAAAACTTGATGCAATAGCAGCAACAACGCCAAGCGCGATTTTATTTTTATTTAACACTACCATTCCCGATTCTCCAAGAATATATATTCTTTACGTTTTATATAGATGGATATATCGACGATTGCTCAGAAATTAGGGTAATAAATAAATTTAATTACCCTTGGTTATTTTAATATTATTTTTATATCCCTATTTACTGCATCCCTATATTGACTTCTTTTCTCTTTCTCTTTTACTTCTCTATATTTTATCCACTAAACCATCAATAATAATTTGGGGTATTCCTTGTGAACAATATTCCAATCGACCTTGAACACCATAAACATCGGCAAGGCTTTGTGCCGTGATAACCTTATCTGGTGCGCCTTGTGCAATTAACTGTCCTTGTTTCAACATTAATACATGTTCGCCATGTCGTAAGGCGATATTAATATCGTGGACAACGACGACAGTAATAATATTTCTACGTTGTGTTTCTTTAGCAACTAAATCCATTACATGATATTGGTAATTAAGATCTAGTGCGCTTAATGGCTCATCCAATAATAATAAAGAAGGTTGTCTAATTAATGATTGAGCAAGCCCAACTAATTGTTTTTGACCACCTGATAATTCATCTAAATATCGTAATGCTAAATGCTCAATACCTAATTGGCGCAATAAGTGCATTACCTGAGCTTCACTATGTTCATTATGTAATCCACCTGAAGCACGCTGCGCCACAATAATGGATTCTAAAACATGTAAATGAACACCAGCAGGTAATGTTTGTGGCAAATAGACTACATTTTGAGCACGTTGTGCAAAATTCATCGACGCTAGATCGTTGCCATCTAAACTGACAACACCAGATGATTTATTTAATCCAGCCAACGCTCTTAATAATGTTGATTTTCCGCTACCGTTTGGCCCCAATAATACGGTGACTTTTCCTTTTGGCAATGGCTCAACATCTAGTGCCTTAATGATAAGATGTTTAGCATATCCAGCACTAAAATCTTGGATCTTTAATCCTTCCATCATTAGATATTCCCTCTATGACGTAAAATCATACTGAGGAAAAATGGCACGCCCACCAGCGATGTCACAATACCCACTGGAATAATGACACCCGGTATTAAATTTTTAGAAGCAATAGATGCCAATGATAAAACTAAAGCACCAATTAATGCGCTTGCTGGCAGATAGAATCGATGATCTTCACCAAACATCATGCGAGCAATATGAGGGGCAACTAAACCAATAAAGGCAATTGGCCCAACAAAAGCAACGGCGAGCGCGGTTAAAATACTGATGCGCAGTAATGAGCCTAATCTTAAACGCTTTACATCAATACCAAAGCTAATCGCTCTATCTTCACCTAATCGCAATGCAGTTAATTTCCATGAACTCATCCATGAAATCACCATAATGACAGCAAAAGCACCTGTCATAACACCGAGTTTTACCCATGTTGCACGCGCTAAACTTCCCATAGTCCAGAAAACCAAACCTTGGAGAGTGTCTTCTGTTGCAATAAATTGCATCATTGAGACTAGTGCATTAAAGGTAAACACCATTGCAATACCAAAAAGCACCACGCCAGATGTAGGAACACGAGTCCAACGAGTAATTCCATCTAATAATAAAGCTGATAATAATGCGAAGAGAAACGCATTCGCCGAAATAAACCATTGGTCAGGAATACCCGGAATACCAATACCTAAAACAATCGCCAATGCAGCACCAAATGAAGCTGCATTTGATAAACCGAGTGTGAATGGACTTGCTAACGGGTTATTTAGAATAGTTTGCATTTCTGCACCCGCTAATCCTAGCGACATGCCTACCACAACCGCCATTAGGGCATAAGGTAAGCGAATGTCCCATACAATCACTCGAGAACCTGCGTCAACAAGCTCTGGTTGAAAAAGGGTTGTTAATAATTTATCAAGCGATAAACCAGAAGGTCCCATGGTGAAATCTAACACCACTGAACCACAAATAATTAAAACGATAACTCCCAACCATAGCATGCGTTTATTCATCATTTTTCGATAATGGACTTTCACATTATCTGATTCATTTTTTTCATGCTCTTGTGTGGCGAGTCTCTCTGACATAATGCTCATATCAATTGTTGTACCTAGTTTTTTTTCTACGTTTTTCTGCTTCTGCCAACACATTCAACAGGCAAAAACATACCGTACAACTCATCAACTGTTTCTTATGTACCAAAAGCCAGTTATTAATTTGAGACAATTCATTCAACAAAGAAGTGAGTCGCAAAATTATTATACGGTGAAATATATCCGCTGTGTAACTTATTATATGGCGATAAATTATTGGTTGGCTGTATTGAGCACTAGAAGGGCTAATTATTATCAGACTCATTACATTAAGCATATTATTTACAACCAACAGCGCCATTATTTTATTTTTCAGCAAATAAATTATACGCCAACAATAAAGCAAATAATAATAATTATCAATGCGATTGTTAATATAATTAGAATTTTTGTATGTTTTTTATAATTGACTGGTGAAAAAATGAAAAACGCCCGTTTTATAGTGATCGATATCACAAAACGGGCGTTCTAATAACTTGATTTATAGGTTATTTTTTATTCGCAATATGTGTTGGAAATTCCATTTCGTTATAACGAATAAAGCGGGTCTTCTTCACAATCTTATAAGTAAACCAAATTAATAAAAATAATGGGATACCAATATAGGTTGCAATTGCACCATACCAATCAATCGTATCTTCTAAGAAAGCTTGGTAATTTTGGCCTAATGTAATAATTAAACACAATATAAAGGCAAAAATAGGACCAATTGGGAAGAAACCTGAGCGATAAGGTAAGTCATTTAAATCACGACCTTGTGCAACATAACCTTTACGGAAACGATAGTGGCTAATCGCAATACCTAACCATGCAATAAAACCGGTCATTCCCGAAGTATTTAATAACCATAAGTAGACAGTTTGGTTTCCGTACATTGAGCTTAAGAAGCATAGACCAGCAACAACTGTTGTCGCATAAAGCGCATTACGTGGTACACCGTTTTTAGACAATTTACCAAAGCATTTTGGTGCTTTGCCTTCTCTTGCTAATGTAAACAGCATACGTGTCGATGCATACATGCCTGAGTTACCAGCAGAAAGTACCGCAGTTAAGATAACCGCATTCATAATGGCAGCCGCAGATAATAATCCCGCATTTTTAAAAACTAGCGTGAATGGGCTAACGCTAATATCACCCACATCATTACGCAGTAAACTAGGATCAGTGTAAGGGATAATTAAGCTAATAATTAAAATCGCGAAGATATAAAATAATAAGATTCGCCAGAAGACTTTACGCACAGCTTTTGGAATATTTTTAGCCGGATCTTTAGATTCACCTGCCGCAATACCAATTAATTCTGTACCTTGGAATGAGAAACCAACAATCATGGCAACACCGATCATGGCGGCAAATCCACCCGCAAAAGGTGCATCACCAATTTCCCAATTATGCCAACCTGCGTTTTCGGCACCTTTCATAATGCCAGTGATCATCGCAATACCCACAATAATAAAGATAATTACTGTGGAAACCTTGATTAATGAAAACCAATATTCCGCCTCACCAAATCCTTTTACAGAGATATAGTTGAGTAGGAAAATAACGCCAAGGAAGAGAGCACTCCAGATCCAACCATCAACATCAGGGAACCAATAGAGCATCACCAATTGTGCAGCAACAAGGTCAACAGCAATAGTAACTGCCCAGTTATACCAATAGTTCCAACCTAATGCGAAACCAAAGCCTTCTTCTACATACTTAGAGCCGTATGTTGAGAATGAGCCGGAAACTGGCATAAATGCGGCTAATTCCCCAAGGCTTGTCATTAGAAAATAGACCATTAATCCAATTAAAGCATAAGAGAGTAATGCCCCACCCGGCCCTGCTTGAGCAACAGTTGCACCAGATGCGACAAAAAGTCCTGTACCAATTGAACCACCAATAGCGATCATCGCTAAATGTCGCGCTTTTAACTCTCGGCGCAAAGTGCGTACTGCGCCCGAACCAGCAGTACTATTTTGTTGTTCTGACATAACATTCCACTTTTATATTCACTTTTCTAACGAGGATTGTAGCAAATCTGTCGTTCGTGAATAGCAAGGATCTGGGATTATAAGATACCTTCATGATCGGGCGTTAATTATTAGCAATTTATGAAAAATTGCCGATTAAGTGTTCAGCATTGCAATACGTCAGAAGTTTTTTCAGTGCATCAGAGACATGTTTTTGACGATGATATACAAGATATAGAGTACGTTGTAAGGCCAACCCCTCTACTTTTATCTCTTTTAATGAGCCGTTATTAATCTGCTCTTCAATAACTCGGCGAGATAAACAGCTGATCCCCATTTCATACATCACGGCGTGTTTTATTGCTTCTGAGTTACCTAATTCCATTTCAATGCGGTAGCCCGGTAAAGAAGCGAATAAAAGATGGTTAAGTACATCTCGAGTTCCCGAACCATTTTCTCGTAAAATCCAAGGAGCTGACTGTAAATCAGTTAAAGTCACTTTTGGTGCTTTAGCTAACGGATGATCGGGCGAGCAAAAAATAACCATTTCATCTAAAAGCCATTTCTGACTAATGAGCTCAGAACTTTGACAAGCACCTTCGATTAATCCTAAATCAACACGGAATTCGCTCACTAATTTAACGACTTCCTCAGTATTTCCAATACTCATTTCTAGTGGAATATCAGGATAGTTACGATGAAAATTCCCCAGCATTTGGGGTAAAATATAATTACCTATTGTTGTACTTGCAGCGATGCGTAATGCACCATTTCCAGCTTGGAATAACTGCTCCACTTCTGTTGCTCGTTCAAGTAAAGATAATGCTCTGGGATAAAGTAATCGCCCATGTTCATTCGTGACAAGCCGTTTTCCCACTCTGTCAAAAAGCTGTACGCCTAGCTGGCTTTCAAGATCAGTTAAAGATGCACTGACAGCAGATTGAGATAAAGCAAGCTGTTGTGATGCTTGCGTTGTAGAACCACTCTTGAGAACTTCAGTAAAGACTTCCAGTTGCCGCAACGTAATTCGCATATCCATTCCACCTTTGAGCCGTCATTGTAATAACATACTATCCACAAACCAGTAACATACCAAGTACATTTAAGAAAATACACCCATATTAGTTTTACTGGTTATTATTATAAAAATAATGAGTTTAATAAATAAGATTACTTGTTATATGCTTATGCAAAATTCATATAAGCAAGGTTTTTCTATGTCAGAGCAAAGTCAACCTATTACATTGGCGAAAAAATGTTTTACTCCAGTTTATCGCTGGCTTCCTGGTTTATTACTAACAGGCGTATTAACTGCGCTTGCTATTTATATTGGTGATATTCCTTGGTTTTCTAGCATGGGTTTAGGCGCATTAACGCTGGCTATTCTATTCGGTATTATTGTGGGTAATACTTTTTATCCTGTTGCAAAGCCTTATAGTGACGAAGGTGTCAAATTCGCTAAACACTATTTATTACGTACAGGTATTATTTTGTACGGTTTTAGACTGACTTTTCAGCAAATTGCAGATGTAGGCGCAACAGGTTTAATTATAGATGCCATTATGCTGATATCGACTTTTCTTATTGCTATGTGGATTGGCCGTAAATATTTCGGTTTAGATGAACAAACTGTCATTTTGATTGGTGCGGGTAGTAGTATTTGTGGTGCTGCGGCTGTTATGGCGACAGAGCCTGTTGTTAAAGCACAAGCAAGCCAAGTCGCTGTTGCGGTTTCTACTGTTGTGATTTTCGGGACTATTGGTATTTTTCTTTACCCTTGGTTCTATCACTTAAATGCATTTGCAGGCTGGCTACCATTTACAGAAGAAACCTTTGGTATTTTCTCAGGTTCAACAATTCACGAAGTGGCTCAAGTCGTCGCCGTAGGACACTCAATTAGCCCTGATGCTGAAAATGCGGCAGTTATTAGTAAAATGATCCGCGTAATGATGCTAGCACCGTTCTTAATTATTCTTTCAACTTATTTAAGTAAAAAGAAAAGCAAGGCAAACAATGGTGCACAAGCTACTGAGAAAAGCCCAATTACTATTCCTTGGTTTGCCGTATTCTTTATTTTAATGGCGGGCTTTAACTCTTTGAATTTAATTCCGGCGTCTATTGTTAGCTACATTGTGACTATCGATACTATTCTATTAGCGATGGCCATGGTGGCATTAGGTTTAACAACTCATATTAGTGCTATCCGACAAGCAGGCGTCAAACCGTTACTGTTAGCATTATTCTTATTTTTCTGGTTAACCCTTGGTGGTGCGATGATTAATATCTTTATTCAAACTGTGTTGATGTCTTAATAGGAATATCGCTAAAAAATTAATCTCCCTTAAAATTTCGCCTTGAGAAGTACTTTTCAATTGCGCAACTATTTTTAGTTGCGCTTTTTTGCTTTTATCATCTCAATATGATGTTATACGCTGTATGTTTGTTATCATGGTGTGAAATAAATCTAAGGAGAGAAATAATGAAATTTGTTGGCGCACATGTCAGTGCTGCTGGTGGCGTCGATCAGGCGGTATTACGCGCACATGAAATAAAAGCGACTGCGTTTGCCCTTTTTACTAAGAATCAGCGCCAGTGGAAAGCAGCACCATTATCCACAGAGGTCATTGATAAATTTAAAAAGAACTGCGAGCTTTATAGTTATAGCCCTTCTCAAATTTTACCCCATGACAGTTATCTTATTAATTTAGGTCACCCTGAAGAAGATGCTCTCGAAAAATCGAGAGATGCATTTTTAGATGAAATGCAGCGTTGTGAACAACTGGGTATTGAGTTACTGAATTTCCATCCAGGAAGTCATTTAAATAAGATTGATGTTGATAAGTGCCTACAAAAAATTGCCCAATCAATTAACATCACTTTAGAAAAAACAAAAAATGTCACTGCCGTTATTGAAAATACAGCAGGGCAAGGAACAAACCTAGGTTATCGTTTTGAGCATCTAGCCTCCATTATTGATGGCGTAGAAGATAAATCTCGTGTAGGTGTTTGTATTGATACTTGCCACACTTTTGCCGCAGGTTATGATTTAAGAACAATTGAAGATTGCGAAAAAACATTCGCTGAATTTGAAAAGATTGTCGGCTTTCAATACCTAAAAGCGATGCACCTTAATGATGCAAAAAGCGAATTAGCCAGTCGTGTAGACCGTCACCATAGTTTAGGTGAAGGTAATATTGGTAAAGTGCCTTTTAGTTATATTATGCAAGATAAACGTTTTGATGGTATTCCGCTGATTTTAGAAACCATTAATCCTGATATTTGGCCTGACGAAATTGCTTGGTTGAAATCACAACAAGCCTAATAACGATACTAACAGCAACACTTGCAGTAATAAGATTTGCGGTTTATACAATTTTGGTTTTATAACAATAAACCGCAAATTATTTTATTTAATGGGTGTTAACTCAATCTTAGTCATCATTTCAGCAAGCTGGCTTCTGTCTTTTATTCCGACATCAGGCTGACTGACTGATAATGCAGAGATGGCGGTTGCAAGGCGTAATGTATGCTCACTCGTTTGGCTCATTAATAAACCATAGACTAATCCAGCAACCATTGAATCTCCTGCACCAACGGTACTTATCACATCACAATGTGGCGGTTTTGCAAGCCATGCACCAGATGCATTTACCCATAAAGCCCCTCTTTCACCTAGTGAAATAACGACATGCGCAATGCCTTTATCTCGCAGTCGATGCGCTGCTTTAATAATATCTGCCATTTCAGTTAATGAATGTCCAACCCACGCCTCTAATTCACGATGATTAGGTTTTATCAACCAAGGTGCTGCTTTTAACCCTGCGACTAAAGCATCACGACTGCTGTCAAAAATAATGCATGGGCATAATATTCTTAGCTTAATCATCCATTGGGTAAAGGCTTCAGGATCAACACCATTAGGTAAACTTCCACTGACAACCACCATATCAAAATGACCAAGCCAATTAAGCGAATCTGTTGCAAAACGCTGCCAATCTTGCGGTGATACTGTAAACCCTGAAAAATTAAAGTCGGTGACTCGCCCTTTTCCTTCGGTTAGCTTTACATTAATGCGTGTTCGTCCTGACACTAGATAAAAACGGTTAGCCATACCATTTTCACTAAAGAAGTGCTGAAACTCTTCTTGATTTTCACGTCCCATAAACCCGCTAACAGTAATATCGATACCTAAATCACGTAAGACTTTCGCGACATTATTGCCTTTACCAGCAGGATTAAGTCCAGCAGTTCGGACTAAATTAACACCACCTACGTCAATAGCTGGACAAGCACCAACAAGATCATAAGCAGGGTTTAAGGTGATCGTAGCGACACGGCGACTCATGCCTTCACTCCCCAATCATTTTTTATTATGAATATTTAGGGTGCTATATATAGCATCAATTAACCTTTTATTCAGTGAAATTGAGCGGCTTCTCCTTGCACTCTATTCATCCTCAATGGAGAATATCACCCGTAAAAAGCGACTTATTTTATACATTAACTAGAGCGTGCTGACCTTTTTATGGTCAATTTTTATTTGAATTAAAAGCATTTTAGATAAGACGAGAGATTCGCCGCCTAGTGAACTAGGCTAGAATTTCTCAACACAGAATAAAATGAGTAAAACGTCTTTTAATCGAACCCGTAGGGCTGTTTTGACGTTTGTTTTATTTTAAGTGGTCATTGTTAATATCAATCAATGCCCATAATTGTTGAATAGATTGCTTTACACTCTTTTCTTACTGTAAAAATAAGCAGAAAAGATCAACACGCTCTAAATAAAAAAGAAAAAAGGAGTCTCAAATGTCAGTCGTAGTCGGTGTTGGTGTAATTATCACTAATGAAAATGGTGAAGTATTATTAGGAAAGCGTTGTGGAAAACATGCCCCTTATTGGTCAATTTTTGGTGGACATGTTGATGAAGGTGAAACTTTTGAACAATGTGCTATTCGAGAAATAGAAGAAGAAATTGGTATTGCGATCACTGAACCACAAGTGATTGGTATTAGCAATAATCTAGAAACTTACCAATTAGAAGGTAAACACACAGTTTCTATTTGTATGATCGCACAACACCAAGGTGACGAGCCTAAATTGATGGAGCCAGATAAATGTTCTGAGCTTCGCTGGTGTTCTCCAGATAATTTACTTGAGCCACACTTTGAAGCCAGTCGCAATTCTATTGCATTATGGAAAAGTAAGCAGTTTTATCAAGGCTAATTGTTTTATCAAGATTGATTAAAAACACGCTATCACTTTCATTATTCTGGATCTTTTTTATTCAGAATAATGTTCGGATTATCTATTTCTACACAAATTTTCACTTATTTATGGTCGTATTTCTTTACTATTTCTAATAATCCTCACACTAATCTATTGATTTATATAATCACCTTTTTCTACTGTATTATTTTTACTCACTTTTTTCTTTTATAAAGCACAATAACCTCTATTTACACCTTTATAGCAAACGTGTATTCTTTACACCATCAAGCTAGTACATTGAGTCAATTTTATAAGGACATCTTATGTCAGAAGTCACATCAATAACAAAGCGCCCATCCATACTTGGTGGTGCAATGATCATTGCTGGCACCGCTGTGGGTGCAGGCATGTTTTCCATTCCTATTGTGACTTCCGGTGTCTGGTTTACCGGTTCTATTTTTCTTCTGATTTACACTTGGTTTTGTTTATTTATGTCTGGGTTAATGATTTTAGAAGTAAACCTTCATTATCCTTTAGGCTCAAGCTTTCATACCATTACCAAAGACTTATTAGGAAAAGGCTGGAGTACTATTAATGGGCTATCGATTGCGTTTGTTCTTTATATTTTAACTTACGCTTATATTTCTGCGGGTAGCTCTATTATTGTGCAAAACTTTGCAGATGTGATAAGCGTACCTCAAGCTATTGCAGGTTTAGTCTTTGCATTAATTGTTGCTTTCTTTGTTTGGTTATCAACACGCGCTGTGGATCGATTAAGTACC
Organism: Proteus columbae; assembly: GCF_002777965.1. Lineage (GTDB taxonomy): Bacteria > Pseudomonadota > Gammaproteobacteria > Enterobacterales > Enterobacteriaceae > Proteus > Proteus columbae. The sequence continues at coordinate 28,273 of NZ_NGVR01000006.1, forward strand.
ATTTTAATTGGCGGCATGGTAATTGCCTTTGTGTTAGCTATTGGCGGTCTATTTACGGAAGTAAAAATGCCAGTGTTATTTAACACTAATGAAAACAATGCAAGCTACTTGCCTTATGCTTTAGCCGCATTACCTTATTTACTGACCTCATTTGGTTATCACGGTAATATTCCAGGCTTAGTGACGTATTATCGTAAAGATGGCAAAGCGGTTATGAAAAGCTTGCTTATTGGTACCTTGATTTCACTGGCAATTTATATTTTATGGCAGTTTGTTGTACAAGGTAATATTCCTCGCGAAGGTTTCAAACAAGTAATTGCTGATGGTGGGAATATTGGTAACTTATTAGCACAAATGCGTTCAGCAACCGCCAATGCCTCTGTATCAATGTTATTAGACTTTTTCTCTTATATGGCATTAGCAAGTTCATTCTTAGGAGTGTCATTAGGATTATTCGATTACTTAGCAGACTTCTTTAAGTTTTCAAATACAGGAAGCGGTCGATTTAAATCTGCATTAGTAACGTTTATACCACCGACTATTTTGGCAATTATTTTTCCTGATGGTTTCTTATATGCCATTGGTTTTGCAGGACTGGCAGCAACAATTTGGGCTGCGATTATTCCAGCATTAATGGCAAAAGCGAGTCGTGAGCGTAACCAAAGTCAAAGTTTTAAAGCTCCCGGTGGTATGTTTATGATTGGTTTCGTCATTTTATTTGGTGTTATTAATGCCAGCGCACATATTTTAGCGAACTTTAATCTTCTTCCTGTTTACCGTTAATTTCTTTTCTAAAAGCCTGCATCTAAAGCCAGCCCATACTTGAGCTGGCTTTGTTTTTTTATCAAATCTTATAAAAAAATGTGTGAATAACTTGCCAAGTTTCTACACTGCGAGTAATTTTGTCGCCATTATCGTCAATGTTATTTAATGGAAGGTTTTATATGGCAAAAGCCAATGAAATTAAACGTGGTATGGCTGTTAGTTATAACAACAAGTTATTACTGGTAAAAGATATCGACATCCAAGCACCAAGTGCTCGTGGTGCAAGTACGCTGTACAAAATGCGTTTTACTGACATCCGTACAGGCCAGAAAGTAGAAGAGCGTTTTAAAGGTGATGATATGATTGATACCATCAGCTTAACACGTCGTGCTGTGAGTTTTTCTTACATTGATGGTGATGAATATATCTTTATGGATAATGAAGATTACACACCATATACCTTCAAAAAAGATCAAATTGAAGATGAATTACTGTTTATTCCTGAGGAAGGCTTAGCAGGAATGCAAGTATTAACAATGGATGGTCAAGTTTTAGCATTAGAACTGCCACAAACTGTGGATATGGAAATTGTTGAAACTGTTCCAGGTATTAAAGGCGCTTCTGCAAGTGCTCGTACTAAACCTGCAACATTGCCAACAGGATTAGTTATTCAGGTTCCTGAATACCTTTCTACTGGCGATAAAGTTCGTATTCATATTGCAGAACGTCGCTATATGGGCCGAGCTGACTAATCAACAGTCAAAAAAACCTACTCATTAGCTATATAGCTAATGTTGCTTTAAATAGGTCAGATAATCGTAAGAAACCCAATGTGACAAACGATTATTTGACTTGTTTATCTTTTGCAACCTACCTCTGTCTACCCACAGACGCCTTAAAAATATTGAACGTCAATAACACCATTTTTTTGGGTAGTATCCATCCAACGGATCTCAGCCTTGCCCATATCTTGAGGCAAAATAATAGTTTGTTGGGATTTATCAAAAGACGCAGGAACAATAGATTGAGTAGATGTAAACACTTTGTTGTGTTTGTAACATTGGTATTCAGCTTTATCAAATGTGAAATTCATCTCACATGCAGGATCCACAATCGCACCCCGCAGATAAATCTGCCCTGTTGTTTGCATGGGATCAGATGCCCAAGCTAATGATATCGAACTGGAAACGAGAAGACTGCATACTACGGTCAGATATTTTCTCATAACGACCTCACTTCTTGTTTGCGCTAGCAGGTATGAGGATCACACCTACCCGACATATTTTCATCATAGCAATAAAATATGACATTTATATAGACATAAGAGGAATATTTGATGTCTATCAAATATAAGTGTTCGATGTTTATAAATAAGAAATCAACGTTGATTAAACTTAAGTCAAATATTTTTAACTTTAATAACAGCTAAATAAAAGCATTAAAATTTTATTTAATTAATACAATTATTTTTATTATTAGATCTATGGAAGATTAATTATAAACAATGTTCATCACAGCTAAATCGTCATTAATCCATTTAATATCCATAGAACCTTTGTTGTTAATCAATTTAGAGTTAAAGTGCTTATTCCTTTCTAACTGATATTGAGATTCCTGCATTTCACTACCATTCCAACAGCTTGTTTTAAAAGTATTTTTCTCTGTATCCATTAGACAATTGCCCTCAACAATTGCACCAACAAAAGTTATAGTTCCGGAACCAATGACTTTATTTTCCTTAGCCAAAGTAGGTGTACTTAATAATAAAGTTAAGCACGTAGCTGCAATACAAAATTTATTCAAAATTAATCTCCTAAGATTATTGGGTGTGTAAATTCCACAAGCCAATATGTTATTAAAGTCCTAACTAATATCGGCTTGTTACTTTATTTATTTAACTTTTATCTTTAATTAAAGAATAGAAAAAAATTATATAATACTCAAATTACGAGTATCGAGAAAAAATATTCTAAATTTAGGATAAGTGGGTATGAAAAAATCTAACAGAAATGAAACTAAAGCATAACATTTGTATAGGCAGCAAATTGCAAAGATCTATTTTTTTATTTTGGTTATAGTCCTATAATCAAACTCAAACTTATTGTGATCTAGATCACCAAATACACGCAAAATTTGTCATTTTATTACTATGAAACTTTCTCATTTCCACCAAAAAGCACTGGCTATTTTTCTACTTAATCTTGCAGGTCTAATTATTTTTTTCTCTTGGTATCTTCCAGCACAACACGGATTTTGGCTATCAATTGATACCCATATTTTTTATTTTTTTAATCAGCACATTTTGCCTGATACTTTTTTTGCCTCTTTTGTGGCTTATACAAATAATAGAAAGTTTGATTTAGTTATTTTGCTGGCGATGGGGGTACTTTATTACAATACATTCCGTAAAAAAGATTATATGGGTAAACGCCATCTTGTAATTGTGGGATTAGTGATGGTAATAAGTGCGGTACTGATCAATCAAATTGGACAAAATATTCCCATTGAAAGACCAAGTCCGACACTTTATTTTCAAGATGTGCATAGAGTGGGCATTGTGACAGGCATTCCTACAAAAGATGCCTCAGGTGATAGCTTCCCTGGCGATCATGGCTTAATGCTACTTATCTTCTGTAGCTTTATATTACGTTATCTCTCGTTTCGTTCTTTCTTATGTGCTCTTCTTATTACTGTCGTATTTTCATTACCAAGAATTATGGCTGGTGCACATTGGGCATCAGATATATTAGTTGGTTCTATTTCTTTAACTTTAATCACAACAAGCTGGTTATTAATCACACCATTATCAGATATTATTGTCAGACAATTAGAAGAACATCTTCCTTTTAAAAAATAAAAGAGAAAACATATCTAATTTATTAAAAGAGAATAAGTGCAATATGGCACTTATTCTTTTGGTCATTTTTTTGACAGTTAAATGATATTATTATGACAAAATGAGATCTATTTTAAGTATTAGCACTTTATTATCTAATGTTTTGTAAATTAAGCTTCTTTTCTCTCGCCATTTAGCCCCTCTTTCTGTACACTTTTCTGGTTTCCTCATTATTTATTGTTTAATGTGGATATTTACGTGCTTTAGAGCACGTTTTTCGCGAAATAAGGTTGCCAGAGTTAAATTACACTATATTCTCTGGTTATTTGGTGAATAATTCATGTGCGCTTCTGCACGTAAGGATGTAAGGGAAATCTGTCACAATGAGAACAAAACCGTATATGAGAATGCTTAAGCTCATACCGGCGTTCATTGTTGTAGCTACGCTATCGGCATGTAGCTCACAGAACGCAAATTCACGCTTAGCGAATTCAAGCACCACCCCACTTAATACATCATCAAGCACATCTATTTCCCAAGCATCACAAGATGAATTTGAATCATTGGTGAAGAATCTCGATATAAAATCTAAGATACTTGACCAATATGCAGACTGGAAAGGCGTAGCTTACCGTTTAGGCGGAGATACTAAAAAAGGCATCGACTGTTCTGCCTTTGTACAAAGAACCTTTCTTGATCAATTCGGTGTAGAACTTCCTCGCTCAACCTCAGACCAACAATTCTCCGGTACTCAGGTTAATAAATCAAAATTACAAGCAGGCGATCTCGTTCTATTCAAAACAGGCCGTACTATGCGCCATGTTGGAATTTACATCGGTAATGATAAATTTGTACATGCATCCACCAGCAATGGTGTAACAGTGTCAGAAATGTCTAATGTATACTGGAATAAACGTTTTTACGCAGCAAGACGTGTTATTGACAAAAATGACGCAGCGCTTGTTGAAAACAACCTTTCGCAAAATGTATTAAGATAATTAATTCCCTTATATCTTATTGCCTTACTGCAATAAAAAAGCCTCATTAAAAATAAATAATGAGGCTTTTTTTATATTCTTGACCATGCTTAAACCGCACAGTAACTACGTTGGTTTTATAACATTAACTAGTTGTTATAAATAAGAATATGCTGTTGGGAATGGCTCCGCAATAGCGACACCCGCGTTTTTTAAGCAACATAATGCAGCACATTCATCGTCGCTATGAAGGAAAAGGCAAGGAGCTCCATCCCACTCAATCACAACGCTATCAATATGGAGATTACTCAGATACTGACGCAAATTCTGTATTGCTTCATCCAGTGTCATACCATCATGACTTAATAATTTTAAGCCAATCAGCGTATTTTGCTTTCCTGCATCATTTTCAGGCAGTATTTCTACTCTTGTACCTGCAAAGCCTGCTAGCCACCGATAACTCAGCGGCAGCTTATGAACTACCGAAAGTTGTACATTATCCACAAATCAATCCTGTTTCATCAACACGTTAATTTAATACATCATCAATACGAGTTTGAACTGACTTGCTCACACGCATATTAGAACTTTGTTAATCATAGAACATAAATATTACAATTGCTTTACAAAAAAAGCGAAGAGACGTATCAAACCATTCGTTTAGCTTAGTGTTTGCAGATATTCATGTCTGCAATGCTTAATCTCTTCAATTATTCTTTCATTTATTTAACATTTTATCAACCATATAAAATAATTGTATAAAATATTACGCATTCAAGTAAAACAATCCATCAATTTTTATCACGATACTTCATATCAACAAAACAATAATAGATGATTATTAAAATAAATTTTACTTAATTTAACAAAATAACAACATCAAGTATTGATTCAAATCAAAAAATCACACTAATTTGAAACGATTCATGAAATATAACAGAGGAAAATGTGGTGTTTTTAGAGGAAATAGAGACAGGAAAAGAGGAGCACGCTATAAATTTCTGTTATTTATAGCGTGCTATTCTTATTTATAACGACGAGCAAGCAAAATAAAACCCATAGCAAACAGCACACAGAATGCCATAGAGCTTACCATTGGCCATTCTGATTTTGCTGGTAGCATAGCAATAGCCGTTCCGACTAAAGCACCAACACCAAAACGCACTGTTCCTGCAAGAGAAGAAACTGTTCCTGCCATATGGGGATAGTCATCAAGAATAACGGCCATCGCATTCGATGTGATCATCGCGATCCCGCCCACATACATTGCTACGCCCACAACAAGGAAGTAGAAATGTAAATTAAGAGCGACCACCAGCAATAAAAAGATCCCCATAAAACATTGAATAGTTAATCCTAGGCGTAACATATTCAACGCACCAAATCGACGAACATATCGCCCATTAATGCTTGTCATCACAATTAAGAAGATGATATTGAAACCAAAATATAATCCAAATTGATCAAAGGGAATACCATGCAATTCGATGTAGACAAAAGGGCCAGCACTAAGAAATGAAAACATGCCAGCAAAAGAAAAACCTGAAGCCAAAATATAGCAAAGGACACGACGTGTTCTAAACAGACTAATAAATTGGCTAAATGTCACTCTTAAGCTAAAGCGTTGGCGACGCTCTTTTGGTAATGTTTCTGGAATATAAAAAGCAATTAATGCAGATGCAATCACGGCGGCTATCGCGATACTCCAAAAAATAGCATGCCATGAAAACCAATTCATCACCCAAGCACCTAATAACGGCGCTAATAAAGGTGCGATAGTCATAACTAGTGCAACAAAAGACATACTTCTAGAGAAGTCATCTCTAGAGAACATATCTCTCATCAATGCATTAATAACAACACTTGCCGCAGCTGCTGCAAAACCATGTAAAAAGCGCATCCCAATTAACATATCTATTGATTCAGATAATGCACATGCACTAGAAGCAAAAGCAAAAACAATTACGCCGCCCAAAATGACAGGCTTACGTCCCAAACTATCAGCCATAGGACCATAGACTAATTGCCCAATAGCAAAACCAAAAATATAGATACTTAATGTCATTTGTACTTTGCCACTAGGCACACCAAAATCTTGCGCAATAGTTGGTAAACTTGGCAAATACATATCTATAGCCAATGGCATAAGCATGGAAATAAGTCCCAGTATTAAAATGAGACTAAGGTACGACGAACGTTGCTGTTGCACGCAGATAAACTCCCAAAAACGACAGGATAAATAATAATTATTGAGGTAGGTGAATGCTGTTGATCTCTTCTTCTGTTAATGGACGATATTCGCCCTCAGCTAAAGTCTCATCTAATGTGATATCCCCAATACGCTCACGATGTAATGCACTCACATGATTACCCACTGCTGCAAACATACGTTTTACTTGGTGGTATTTGCCTTCACTAATAGTGAGCTTGACTTCTGTTGGCGTAATAATTTCTAACGTGGCTGGTTTGGTTAGATCTTTTTCACCGTTAAGTTGAACACCTTTTTGGAATTGTTCAGCAACACCCTCTCCAATCGGCTCTTCTAACGTAACCAGATAGGTTTTCTCACAATGATGTTTTGGTGCCGTAATACGATGTGACCATTGACCATTATCCGTTAATAAAACAAGCCCCGTTGTATCAATATCTAAACGCCCAGCCGCATGTAATTTATGTGCTAAAGGTTCATCAATAAAATAGAGGATAGTTGGATTAACTGGATCGTCTGTTGAACATACATAGCCAATTGGCTTGTTCAACATAAAGTAACGAGGCCCTAAAATTTGAGTTAAGACATTACCGTCGTAAGCTACTTCTTGCTCTGGTGCAATTTTAGTTGAACCGCTTTTCACCATTTCGCCATCAATTGTTACAAGCCCTGCTCTTAATTCACGAAGGATCAAGCTACGGCTAATACCCAATTGCTGGGATAAAAATTTATCTAATCGCATGAATTTCTCTGAAAAATGGAAGAATACCATCTGATATGAGGTATCTATTAAAAATGAATATTAACAATAAAACAACTAATTAATTTATAAATAAACTATTACGCTCTTTACGCCTCTCTTATTCGCGCCACCCATAAAAAAATGTTACGCTGACGCCCCGTTTGATTTCTTATGCAGAGTTATGGCTTTTACACTCAGACCTTATCAACTTGACGCTGTTAACGCGACAATCTCTTATTTTCGCCAACACAATACACCTGCGGTAATTGTATTACCTACTGGCGCAGGAAAAAGTTTAGTGATTGCAGAACTCGCTAAAAAAGCGCGCGGACGTGTATTGGTGCTAGCACACGTAAAAGAATTAGTAGAACAGAACCATAGCAAATATGAGGCTTATGGTCTATCTGCGGATATTTTTGCTGCGGGCTTACAACAAAAAGAGAGTAGCGGAAAAGTTGTTTTTGGTAGTGTGCAATCTGTTGCCCGTAATTTATCGCGGTTTAGTGATACTTTTTCTCTTCTTATTATTGATGAATGCCATCGCATTAGTTTGTCTGAAGATAGCCAATATCAGCAAGTCATTAAACAATTACAATCCATTAATCCACAATTACGGATCTTAGGATTAACTGCAACACCTTATCGTTTACCTACAGGTTGGATTTATCAATATCATTATCACGGTATGATCAGAGGCGATGAAGACTGCTTTTTCCGTGATTGTATCTATGAATTGCCATTGCGCTATATGATAAGCAATCATTTTTTAGTTCCACCAACTCGCTTAGATATGCCTATATTGCAATACGACTTTAGCCAAGTAAGAACAAGTCAAAATGGGATATTTAATGAGGAAGATCTAAACCGTGAAATAAAGAGACAAAAACGTATTACACCTCATATTGTTGCTCAAATTATTGAATATGCAGAAAGTTGCCGAGGTGTAATGATATTTGCAGCGACGGTTGAACATGCAAAAGAGATCCTTTCTCTTTTACCACAAGACGAAGCGGCATTAGTCAGTGCGGATACTCCTTCTAATGAACGTGATGATCTTATTTCTCGTTTTAAGCAGCAACAATTACGTTATATGGTTAATGTTGCCGTATTAACAACAGGTTTTGATGCGCCTCATGTTGATTTAATTGCTATCTTACGCCCCACTGAGTCTGTGAGTTTATACCAGCAAATTGTAGGGCGAGGATTAAGATTATTTGCAGGAAAAACAGAATGCCTGATTTTAGATTATGCTGGTAATCCTCATGATCTCTATCTACCCGAAGTTGGTACTAAAAAACCCAATCCAAATAGTAAACCTGTACAAGTTTTTTGTCCTATCTGTCAATTTGCCAATACCTTTTGGGGAATTGTAGATTCTGATGGGGATATCATTGAACACTATGGTCGCCGTTGCCAAGGTTGGGAGCTCAATGAACAAGGGCAAAAACAGCAATGTGAATTTCGTTTCCGCTTTAAATTGTGCCCTCATTGTAATGAAGAAAATGATATTGCAGCACGTCGCTGTGTTCATTGTGATGAGATCTTAGTTGATCCTGATGATATGCTCAAAGCGGCATTAAAACTTAAAGGGGCATTAGTTCTACGCTGTGGTGGAATGCAATTTAAATCAGGAAATGATGTTAAAGGTGAATGGTTAGAAATTAATTATTACGATGAAGAAGGCACTTCTGTTTCTGAACGTTTTCGATTAACAACACCAGCTCAACGAAAAGTATTTGAATTAAAATTTTTACGAGAGCATCAACGCGCACCGGGTGTCCCTTTTGTTTGGCATAATGCCAACGACATTATTAAACAGTTTGATTTGTTACGTCACCCTGACTTTATTGTCGCCCATAAAGGTAAAAAAGAGCACTTTTGGAAGATAAGAAATAAGATTTTTGACTATGCGGGCCGCTACCGAAAAGCAGATACCTTGTATTAATCTGGATTTATATTTGCTGTTAGAGGACTTTTTCGTTAAAATGCGACCCGCTTTATCTATTTTTAGATAAACCAAATCTCGAGCTTGTTGCTGGGTCGCCTGTAACAAGTATGTATTTTCTTTCTTTTTCATAAGAGAAAAAAGATGTTAACTATCAAAGCAACTGTACGTAAAGAGCAGGGTAAGGGTGCGAGCCGCCGCCTGCGTGTGGCTAACCGTTTTCCTGCTATCGTTTATGGCGGAAATGAAGAGCCAATCGCTATCGATTTAGATCACAACGAAGTAATCAACCAAGAACACAAATCAGAATTCTATTCAGATTTCGTAAACCTGGTTATCGATGGCAAAGAAACTAAAGTTAAAGTTAAAGCAGTGCAACGTCACGAGTATAAGCCAAAAATTACTCATATCGACTTCCTGCGCGCTTAATAAGCCACCCTTCGAGCTTTATTTTTCGGGACGCCGAGCATATAACGCCACTTAATGTGGCGTTATTTGTTTCTACCTGCTTAATTATTTTTCTGATGCTCTACGTTGTAGCTGATCACGTAAATTAGGCGGTGTACCTTTAATGGTGAGCGTATCTGTTGCTGGATCCCAGAATATTCTCTCCCCTAATAATTTCGCATCAAAATTCACTGTTAATCCACCACCACTTCCTGAGTATTTCATCAGTTGACGTAACGTACTGCGATCTGCGGGGAATGTTTCAGCTAATTCATAGCCTTTTTCTTCAGTAAATTGAGCAAAGTTTTGATCGCCCAAAGACGGTAATTCTTCAGCAAGCTCTGTTAAGGCAATTTCTTCGCCCGATTGTAATTGCTCATTACAGTAGCTATATACTTGCTCACGACAAGTTTGACGTTCTTGCTTGCCCATTTCTGAGGCTTCACAAAAATCGTCAACCGCTTGTAATAGACCTTTATTTTGAACTTTAGCGTTTAAACCTTCTTGGGCACCTAAAAAGTCCATAAAGAAATCAGAAACTTTACGTCCAACACGACCTTTTAAAAACGTTAAATAACGTAAAGAGTCGGGTGCCGTTTCCCACTCAGTTAAATCGATACGAGCAATAATGTCTGCATGAGGAATATCTAAATAGCGCGTTGATGACACATCAAGGCTGTCATTTACCCACATACTGTTACAACTACTAAGTACAGCAATTAAAAGGTAATCCACCGCTAAGTAGCGATAGTGACAAAAAAGAACGGTGCCACCTTCTGCAAAAGGATATTTTGCTAATTCATCTTTTAGTCTCACGGTAGCTGCGCGTGAAAAACCTAAAAAGTTCTCTTCGCCTTTACGTTGTAAGCGTAGCGCTTCTGCTAATTCACTTTCTTCATTAAACAGACCATAAGCTTTACTTTTTGCACTGTATACACGATGCAACTCTTCAATCATCTCCTGAACAACGGGTTCAATTTCTAAGAGTGAATCACGTAGCACAACTTCTAATGTCTGCTCATCTCGCTTAATAAGTTGATGCAAAACTAATTGGTTAATATCTAGACTCATGGTCGTCCTCTTCTATTGCGTCTCTTTATCGTGCGCGTATTCAAACACTCCCTACTTTCAGTATCAAGGGAAAATTAATTAATTTAATAGCGGAAAAAGGCCTAGTAATACGGTAATATATAGCGTTTTATTCATTTAGTAGGAATTCAGATTTTATGCCACAAAAATCCCGTTATAGTGATGAACAAGTTGAGCAATTACTAGCAGAACTTGTCAGCGTTCTTGAAAAACATCATACTCCTACAGATCTTTCTTTGATGGTGTTGGGGAACATGGTGACAAACTTAATTAATACAAGTATTGCCCCTGCTCAATGCATGCTGATTGCCGATTCTTTTGTTCACGCATTGCGTGCTTCAATTGATGAAGGCAATATTCACTAATAAACATAGAAAAATTATTTATAGACATGGTAACGAGACCTCAGTCCTATCGTGAAAAAGTATCCCAAATGATCAGTTGGGGTCACTGGTTTGCGCTATTTAATATTATTCTAAGCTTACTGCTTGGGAGCCGTTACCTGTTTATTTCTGATTGGCCTGCAACTTTTGCTGGTCGTTTTTACGCTATTGTGAGTTGGATGGGACATTTTAGTTTTATTGTCTTTGCTATCTATATACTCATCCTTTTCCCTCTCACCTTTGTAGCTGTTTCTCAACGGCTACTTAGAGTTGTTTCCTGTGCCCTAGCTAGTGCCGGATTAACTATCCTTATTTTTGATATCGCCGTTTACCAACAATTTCAACTCCATTTGACTCAACTTGTTTGGGATCTCGTTATTAATCCAGATGAAGGTGAAATGGCGCGTGAATGGCAACTTATCTTTATTGGTATTCCCATAATATTTCTTATTGAAATGCTTTTTGCAACATGGAGTTGGCAAAAATTACGCAGCTTAAACCGCCAACGCTGGGGTAAACCATTAGCTGGTGTCTTTATTACTTGCTTTATATTATCTCACTCTATGTCAATTTGGGCTGATGCTAACTTCTATCGCCCAATCACCATGCAACGAGCTAACTTACCGTTATCGTATCCAATGACAGCACGTAAATTCCTTGAACGTCATGGTTTTATTAATCAATCAGAATATGAGCAACGTGTTATCAGTGAAGGTAACCCAGCAGCACAAGGTATCACCTATCCTCTTGCTCCATTAATCTATGCCAAGGATACTTACTCTTATAACTTGCTGGTGGTTGTCATTGATGGTTTAGGTAACGAAGAAGTGCCTGAATTACCAAGCCTGCAACAATTTGCAGAAAATAATCTTTATTTTTCAAACCATTATTCATCAGGCATTAATAATGACACTGCATTATTTGGCCTATTTTATGGTATTTCGCCTTCTTATTTAGACAGTGTATTAAGTAGCAGAAAAAACTCTGCACTTTTCGATGCGTTAAGTTATCGAAACTACCAATTAGCAATGTTTTCAACTAATGGTTTCCAAACACCACTGTTTAAACAAGCTGTACTATCAGATTTCTCTCTCCCAACATCACGCAGTGGTGATAACAATGCCACCATTGATAGTTGGAGTAATTGGTTGATCAAAAACAGCCAAACAGCCCCTTGGTTCTCTTTCTTACAAATTAATGGTCACACCAATAATGCGTCTCAACGCACCACATTAAATGATCAACTAGAGACAATATTTAAAACATTACAAGACACCAAAGTGCTAGATAATACTGTTGTGGTTATCACTTCTAGCTATCATCAAGACAACAATAAGAAGCAGATTAATCAATGGCTTTCAGATAAGACCACTTTCAATTTAAGCCAATCACAAGTGCCATTGATGATACATTGGCCAAATATGACGCCACAGGTTATTGATCGCATGACAAGTCATCAAGATGTTATGACAACCTTGATGCAGCATGTTTTACATGTCATTAGTCCAGCAGATAACTATTCACAAGGTGAAGATTTATTCGCTAGCACTCGTAATCATCCATGGATTTTTACAGGTGATGAAGAGGCGTTTGTCGTCTTTTTACAAGATAATACCTTATTGATAGATAAGCATGGTCGGTACGCTTTATTTGATAAATCAGGTCAAGAGATCAGCACTGCAAAACCTGATTTGAAATTATTACTGCAAGTTCTGGCTGAGCAGAAGCGTTTTATTGAACGCTAACACTATTAAGTGACGTATAAAATTACGTCACTTAATTAGCAAAGGGTTGCTTTAGCAGCCAAAAACAGTAATATACAGAGCACAGACGGCATGTAGCGCAGCCTGGTAGCGCACTGTCATGGGGTGTCAGGGGTCGTAGGTTCAAATCCTATCATGCCGACCAAAATTCCTTAGAAAAACCAACCGCTTATGGTTGGTTTTTTTATGCCTGAAATTTGCCACTGGTAAAACTCTGGTAAAACTCTGGTAAAACGACGACAAATCATCTCTCAAAATCCTCCTTTCTTTAGCTCATAAAATTGCCCTTTTCTCCTTGCTATTCTATTCGTTACCTTATATAAAATGCTGTATAAAAACACAGTTAAATAGGTGATGCCATGATTAAACTCGAAATCAATAATGCGGAATATATTGCTCAGTTAGAAGAGGCTCGTTTATCTGCAGATAATCCGTATGGCTATCTGTTTATGGATATTATCTTTTCTGATCCAAGGTTTGATGAAAATACGTTTGAAATGAAGAATGTTCGTAGGGAACCGATGAGAACGTATATGACAGAGGATGTGGCGAGAGATTTGTTTGAGCAATTGGAGCGATTTTTATATAGTAAAAATACTGTGTATAATTTTTAAAAAGATAAATATTCAGTTAAACACAATTAATTTATATAAAGATTTATTTTGGAATACAACAATGAATAGTTATGACTACACTAGTTACAGATTTTTAAAGCAATGTTTATCTGTCGAAGTGATTAAATCCAATGATAAAAAGTTTTCATGGCGTAGAGCCATGTTAAGAAGTTATAAGTGCCATGATAGGCGTTTTATTTTTTGGTGGAGAATTGCCAGTTTCTTACATCATAAAACTCATTCAAAACTCGCAAATTATATAAATCGAAAGATATCTTTAAAATATGGAGCTGAAATTAATTTAAATGCAAAAATAAAACCAGGGATATCATTTGCCCATTTATCTGGCGTCATTATCACAGGTCTAGCTACAATTGGTGAAAACTGTCACATTAGACAAAACACTACAATAGGTGTTGGTGGTTCTCGATATTCTGAAATCAAAAATAAGAGATTCATTATTATTGGTGATAACGTTGAAATCGGTGCCCACTCATGCATTATTGGTAATACACTTACCATTGGTAACAACGTTATCATAGGCGCGATGTCTTTTATTAATAAAGATATTCCAGATAATTGTACTTGCTATACAAAAAAAGAAAATATACTTATTATCAATAACGCATAACTCATTATAAGAAAGATGATACTCCATAGAAAAGCATCATCTTTCTAAATTAAATAAATTTAGTTTTAATCAAATCAAATCAAATCAAATCAAATCAAATATAGTTTCTTAATCGTCAGTGTGGTTGCAACAATATGTATTCTTGTTCCATTCTCTGTTGTTTTCATTCTAGTCCATTTATCACCATTATTTATAGTGACAAGAAGATTATCCGCAGGTATACGGATCTCTGTTAATCCAATTTCATTCCTATCCGATAACATATATAAAGAACGACCTCGAATATCATAATTGACCTTAACTGAATTTCCGTCATTCAAAGTACCATTATAAATCTCACCAACCCAATTTTTAGGTGTATATCGACTATCACTCTCAGCTTTAGTATAACTACTCCCAGCAGTGGCATAACTCCCTTTAGGCTGATATTTATTATCAGTTTCTGCTTTTGAATAACTGTAACCGGATGCTTGATAGCTCCCTTTTGGTTGGTATTTACCGTCAGACTCTGCCTTTGTATACGAAGCGCCTACTAAAGCGTAATTACCCACTGGTTGGTAATTCCCTTTGCTTTGATAGCGTACGTCACTTTCTGCTTTTGTATAGCTACTTCCAGCTGTCGCATAGCTCCCTTTAGCTTGATATCGACCATCCGATTCGGTCTTAGTATATGAATCACCAGCTAGTGACATTGTTCCATTTTGGTATGGAATTCTAACAATTCGATATTCGCTACCAGTGGTTATCGCTAGTGCGCCCCCATCGGCCAATGTTTTTAAGTGCACTCGGTTTGTACCGGAGTAGGCACCAATTTCATCCTTAGCATAACTAGCTCCAGTAAACGAAGCTCCTGATAGCAGAGCGTAATTTCCTTTAGGTTGATATTTACCGTCAGACTCTGCCTTAGTATATGAAGCACCGGCTAACGCATAATTGCCCGAAGGTTGATAATTCCCTTTTGATTGATAACGTCCATCACTTTCCGTTTTTGTGTAACTATCCCCTTTGTTTGCGTAGTTTCCCGCAGGAGCATAATTCCCTTTTGGCTGATACTTGGTGTCAGTTTCTGCCTTTGAGTAGCTATAACCAGATGGTGTGTAATTGCCTAAAGGTTGAAAACGTTGATCTGATTCTGTTTTAGAATAAGCGCCTACATCACCTGCTGTGGCATCGGCTTTTAACTCTACCCATGCATTGCCGGCAACCGGCTCAATATTGTTATTCTCAACTTTAGACTGCCAGACTTTATTTTTATGGTACACAATAGCGCGTATCGCATACGGCTTACCGGCTTCATCCCATTTTGGAAAACCAAATAGCTGAATTTCGCCAATCGCTTCCGTGATATCGTGAAATATCCCGTTCATTTTTTCACGTTCAATATCTTTCGCAGCAGGATCTGTGACTTGGTCACGCTCATAGTCGTAACCATAACCTTGTGTATAAGATACTGAGCCGTCTGGTTGGATTTCTACGGGTATAGAAGCCTTATCCCCTTGTGTTGCAAAGGGGGTTTTAAAAATAGTTGTCATAGGAATTATGCTCCGAAGTTACTGCCTAAGAAGTTTTTACGATGCTGACCAACGCCAAACGCTTTTTTGGTCACAATGCGATATTTGACACCAACGCCAGAAGGGCGTGGCATTAAGTCGAAGTTTTCAAGAAGAACTCGTAGACGTTCGTCAGGGTTGAAGTTAAAGACGTAATACATGTAAGTCATATCCAGTGGATCAAGGACAAAAACTTTGCTGTCATCACGCCAAAAGAAACGTTTTAAAAATTCATTAATATTGGTGACCGTGGGGCTTTGTGTCAGATTAAAATAGCGCATTCGTACTAACATACGTTTTTGTTCAACGGTCAGTGACAAGGTGTAATCCGCATTACGCCTGAAATTGGCTTTAAAATTAGCTTTCTTTTTGCTAAAACCAAACCCGACTTTATTTTTATCGCTCGGTGGAATATCAATACCTAACGGTACATCCAGAATGCGAGACCAAATCGACAAACCAAAATCATTCGCGGTATCGATATTAAACACATCTCGGTACCAGTTTTGCCAAAATGACACCATTGATTTTTCAAAGTGAGAGGCTTTAAAACTAGCGAGTTTCTTTAAATTCTCTGCATCTTCATACTGCCAGAGGATCGCTTTCAATAGGTCTGAATGGAACTCAAATTGTTGAACGTTCATACAATCACCACTTGCACAGCACCCCGTTGCAAGCGTGCGATTTGATTAATGGCAATCGGAATTAACGCAACATTCCACACTTTCCCATCTAGCGACAATTCAACTTTAGTCACGAACAGACGAGGCTCTACAGTATTCACTGCAGACGCTATCTCAAAAGGTGACACTTCACGCCCAACAATCAAACCGTTATCGCCATCCAACTCTCCACGCGTCCATTGTTCTATGGCACTGGGAATAATAGTTTGCGCATCAACGGCTGATTTTTTAACGGTCACTCGACAAAAAACGGTGATCTCCTTAGGGCGTGAAAATTTCACTTTATATTCTTGTCCACTTACCGGCTCTACAACACCGATTTCAATCTCACCATTAAAAGCCGATCCAATGGTTTTGGTTCTCAGCAATGATTTAGCAATTTCGTTACTGTCACCCCCTTCAACACAGACATAAATGCTATGAGGTAACAGAGAAACTCCATCAATAGTGAGCACTGCATCGGTGTAGTTCTCACGAAAAGAAAGCGAGTTAACACCCTCTAATTCATACAGTGAAGAGGTGATCGCTTCTGCGACACTGACGGTATTTTTAGCCAGTGTTTGCTTACGCCGTCGCCTTGCTTTGATATCAGATTCAGCATAACGACCAACAACTGCATGAGTGGGGTTATTGACTTTTTCCCAACCTAATACTGAGCTAGCCACAGAATTCAGTTGGCCGGCACCGCATTCAACAGGGCCATATTCAACCGCCCTCATATCCCCTGTTGCTTTGCCGGTATTATCAATAATCAAGGGTGAAACTGTTTCGAACATGGCACCAGCAACACTGGATGCTAATGAGCCCTTGGGAATAATCGTGCTGGGTACGCCACTAAATTCAACGCTGGAAAGATAAGAGTGAGTGGCATTAATGCGTTGGCCACCCATTAGCGCCCATATTGCATCAAGAAAAACACCACCAGCAATATCGGGATTGATTTGATTTGCTAACTCGGCATTATTTCTCACCATTGCATCACGGTTTTCAACTTCCATCGTCGCTAGTGCGCCCTGCGGTGTCTCAGGGGCAAGGTTAATCGATTGACCAAACACCGCACGAAACTCGCTTTCGACATCATCACGTATTGTGGCCGTGTCGGGAAGAATAACGCCTTTATTATTAATATAACGATAATCAGCCATTCAATGTAAATCCTCCGTATATCGTGCGAATTGTCGCTTGGTACTTCAATTCACCGTTCTCGACTGTGGCGCTAAAATGGATCACTTCAACCACCTCTTCAATTTCGCTCATACGTTGTCTAAACGCCGTTTCAAACATCGGGATATCAGCTTGGCGACCAAAGGTTGTTGGCCAGAACGGAATACCTTTATCTTTTTTATGTAACATTTCACCACGCACTGCCTTGGCAAAATGCTGACAAAGGTTTTTAACCGCATCGTCTTTTTCACTGAACTGAAGGTTTCCATCAGGGCCAATAAAGAGATCATTATTTTTATCGATTGAAAATGTTCTCATAGAGGCGCTCCTGAATTTCCATGACCGGTCTCAACACCACTATGCTGATGAGTAGAACCGATATCTTTTCCATTGTGTTTCATCGTGCCACCACTAGAGTCACTATTACCATTTACGGACTGATTGCCATTCACTGTGACGTTGCCATTAAACGTAGTTTCAGGCACATTGACTTCAAGAACGGGCGAATCTAAAACCGCTTTACCCTCATGCAGGGATAAACACACAGAGCCATCCATTGATTGGATCACCAAGGCATCAATGTTTTTTCCATCAATCGCCCAACCTTTAATCGTATCAGGGAAAAACATCGCATCACTGAATGAATGGAGGCGTGCGGTATTAGGTTGATCCTCCAATCCCCCGCGCTGAAAAATCAGGCTAATATCTCTGTCGTTGGCTTTTATCCAACCAAAATCACCCGGTTTAATCGGTGCGCGAATAAAGAAACCGCCACCCCCAAATCTAAAAACGGGAATGTTGGCCAATGGTGCACGCCCGACCGTTCCCCCTTCCGTTGTTACCATCATCACCAGTGGTTTGATAACAGCACGATTGGTTTTATCGTCATAACTGACCACTGTTGCAGGGAGCATGTCCTCTGTATTCATCATCAAGTTACGAAATGCAGACGAGAGCGCACCAGCCAGCGAACCATCACTGGCAATATCAGTATTGGGTTTATTCATGGTTATGCTCGTTTACAGGTAGCCTGATAAAAGAAAGGATCATCATGTGACGCAACATCAAATTTCAGTTGTTCAATGATATAGTCGCCATTAAGTGCAGAATTAAATTTACTCTCGAGCCGTAGCATCCCTCCTAGTTCTGAGGCACCATCAATCAAATAAGTGACAGATAATCCTTTTTCGGTGGCTTTAGGTATACCCACCATGCCTGATTTCATGCTGAGAATGCGCAGACGACCTTTTAAGGCTTGGTTATCATCTTTTACAAACAACGTATCATCATCAATAAAGGCTTTAACGTTTCCTGCTTCCTGCAGTCGTTGTACTTGCTGTAATGCTGAACCGCAAAAATACCAATTGGCAATATTTTTATCGGTAGCTTGAAAGTCCAATCTAACCTTGCAATCCTTCGCCACAGCTGAAGCGATCTCGCTCATTTTCTGCATAGCGCCACCACTGGAAGAAACAATATCACCTGAGCTGGCGTTATTAGTTTTAGCCTTAATGGTTAGCGTTACATCGGGAGGTGAGGCAATTTCTGCACTGACAATATCACCGGTAAAGATACGAAATAATCCCGTATTAATGCGCCCTACCTCAAGGTAAAGACGACGAGTTTGTTTACTTTTATGATAAGGGCTGGTTTCAGTGAGAAGGTAATCTCTAGTATGGGCGTTTAATCCATCAATACTAATTGTGCATTCATTTTGTAAGGGGTTTGCGTACTTGGTGCCGTTAGCTTTAATTCGTAATCCTTCATACCACTGCAGTCGTTCTGCAACTTCAATCCCCACCCGTATTCGTCGTAAGTCCATCTTCACTCCAAATAATTAATGATTGGGTTCTATCGAATAATTCATACCAGGGCAGAGCATCATTTTCTGTTATAAATGCTAAATTCGTGCCATCAGTCAGGTAGCGATAAGGAATGATAGGTGTGTTTGCTACCGCGCGCATACCCACGGCGATAACCTCACTTTCTCGTTCAATATCGAGATACATCGCATGTCGACCAGCTTTTATTGTTAGCGTCCAATTAACTCCCTCTAAATTGACAGATAAGCGTTGGTTTGGAATAGCTTTTAAGGGAATAGTTTTCATTAGAAGCTCCAATCACCATCTGCGATACGTGTTGCAACCGAACCTTTTTTCTTAGTCTCAGTATCGGCTTCTTTTGTTTGCACATTTCCCCGATTTACGGTTGATGACTGCGTTGGCTTTTGAGTAGCTCGAGGCGGTAAATCTCCGTATTCAGGCTCAACAGTGCGCCACTCAACAAACCGTAGCGACAGTTTTATCGCATCCATCATGTCGGGTATTTCATCATGATTAAAACTCGTCAATAACATGGGTTGATAGGTTTTTACTCGGGTTTGAATACCGACCAGTTTGTGTTCATCAAAAACTTGTTGCATCGATGAGAAACTGTTTTTTATTTCCCCTGTTAGTACTAAATCCATGCCAATTTCAATGGGGTTGATAATCACATGATCACTACGTGTTTCACCACTTTCAACTTGAAATTGTGTCGCTTTATGCTCATCTCTAATGTTGACTTGAATAGGACTCACACTATCAAACAGTGTAGAAAACGACTCTAAATCAAATATTTTGACCTCTGTGATCATTTTGCTACTCCCGTTGCATTTTGCTGATTGAAATCGGCTAGTTGATCTTGCAATGCATCCTTTACGCCCGATGCCATACCCTGCGCATCTGTGGCTTGAGTTTCAACCTTAATTTCTCCAATACTTACGTTACTTTCATTCTTCACATTGGATTGATTACTGATGGCTTGGCTGGTGATAGGGTTCATCGCATTATTGGCAATCGCATCTAATTGTGCATTGGCTTGAGCAATAGATTGTCTA
Organism: Proteus columbae; assembly: GCF_002777965.1. Taxonomy (GTDB): domain Bacteria; phylum Pseudomonadota; class Gammaproteobacteria; order Enterobacterales; family Enterobacteriaceae; genus Proteus; species Proteus columbae. Next base: position 48,949 of record NZ_NGVR01000006.1, read on the forward strand.
ACAGGTGGCTGTTGTGCCGTTTGGCTTTCTTCTTGAGGAATGGCATATTCAATCTCACCATTATCATTGACTTTACGCTCTACATTTTGATTAACAGTGATTTCTTCATCATCACCGAACCCAAAAAACTCTTTGGCTGACTTCCAGCCATTTTTAACCGCATTAAGTCCTGTATTTACCCAACCAATGATTTTTTCTACTTGCTCCCACATCCATTCAAACGCGCCCACAACGGCATCCGTTACCGTAGTAAAAACACCCGCAAAGGACTTACCCCATCCTGCAATCACTGAAATACAATTGATGAGAAACTTAACATAAGCCTTTAAGCCTGTTGCCATTAAATCCCAACCAGCGACAACAACATCTGCTACAACACCAACAATAACCTTTAGATATTCAAATAACTTTTTGAATGTTTCCCATAATGCAAGAATGATGATTTTCAACTGAGGGTATTTTTCAAGAATACGCCCAATCATCGAATCATTACCGTCAATAAAGTTCATGATATCGTCATAAACAATTGCAAAAGCTGCCGCTAATAGTGCAATAACGGCGATGATGGCAATAATAGGGAAAAGTGTTGTCCATGTGCTAATACTGGCCAACTTCATGGCATGTATGTATTTCCCCATCAAAATAGTTGCAACAGCAGTAAAGAAGCCTACTACAATATTTTTGTTTTCTTGGCAAAATTTGACAAAGGTTTGCACCCAAGAAAGGACTTTAGTTAACGCTGGTAACGCACTATTCATAATACTCATCATGACACTACTGAATACGGTTTTTAATCCTCCAGTCACTTCCTTATATTTTTGGGATTGTAATGCAAGTTCCTTTGTAACAACGCCATTCTCCTTTTGCTTTTTAGTCAACGCCTCGAGTTCTTTTCGTCCTTTAAGAATGGATTCAACAATTTTATTGTCTGTTATTCCCACTTCTTTAATTCGAAATACGGCTTCTTCTTTGCTCATCCCTTGCACAGCATCAGACAAGCGATATATGCCCTCCATTGCGCCAATAGATTCTCCTTTCATATCTTTTAATGAGATATTTAAACTTTTGAAAACATCTGCTTTCCCTGATGAAGTATCTTGTAATGCTTCACCAATACTTTCAGACATATCCATCAATGAGTCACGAGCGCCTTGAGCATCTCCTCCCATTGAGGTTATGACTTTGCCAAAAGCATCAACATCTTCAACAGGAAGTTCTAAGGCTTCCGCGGATTGAGAAAGCGTATTCACTTCTTCTGCTGTTGTTTGAATAAATGACGCAATTCCCCCTACCGTTAAACCAATCCCAACCATCCCTGCCATTCGACCGAGAAAACCAGCTAACGACGAGGTGGCCTTACCATAATTATCCGCAACCTCATCGGCAGACTCAGCTAATTCATTATTTCGCCTCGTCAGTCGTTCCGTTTCTCTAGATGCCGAATTATTCGTGGCAATTTGATCATTGATTGACTGTTCAGCTCTCTGAATATTACGTTCGAGTAATACAATGCCTTCCGATAGTTTTTTATTACTTTCTGATGAGAGAGCATTAGACTGTAAAAGTAACTTCGCATACTCAAGATAATCTTTCATTTTCTCTATGTATGCGCTTAACTCAGCTTGGGCAGTATCACTATCAATATTTATCTCAGTATGTTCATTGGATACATTACCTAAACTATCAATAATATTTTGAACAATATTATCAATGTCTTCAGAATTCCCCTCCGCTTCTTCAGTGATCCGTTTAATTTCTGAAATGATGGCATCAGAGGCATTTGATGCATCGCCATTAACATGAATATCAACTGAATTTGATGATAGCGCTGTCAATTGTGCGGATAGATTTTGAATAAATTGCGTAAATCCATCAGCACCGATAGTTGCCGATTGTTGCGCCTTTTTCATCTCAGCGATAATGTCATCAGTCGATTTGCTCACTCGATTAAACGCATCATCGGCTTGGCGGGTATCAAATTCAAATACCTGAACAAATGTATCTAGCAAGGCCATATGATTTATCCTTTCGATGAAGCCAGCGCTTCGTTATAACGATTAGTAATAGCAATTTCCCACAGGTCAAACGCCTCTTCTAAATCTATTGACGTTTTGAGTTCGGTGAGTGTGGCGAAACCGGCTGAGATGATGACGGCAAAGAAGCCATCAACGTTTTTATAATCGACGGGAGTGAACCGGTGATTTTGTTGAGCAGGAATTGGAGGAAACCTTGGCTCCCGTCTTTGCCGAAAAAACTGGTGTTATACTTCAACATTTCCAGTTCTAGACGAATAAGGGCTTCACCATCGGGCACATGGTTATCAATTAATGTGCTGGTCTTCAGATAAATCTCTTGCCCCTCTTTTTCGACAGCAACATACGCCATCATCTTTAACATAGCTTCTTTGCTGACTTCATAGTCGCCAATTTTAGGCGCATTCGATAAAGGGTATTTTGCCAGAATTTCACGTCCAATCGTTGCTGGTAATCGGCTAATAATAAAGGTGTGCTCTTCACGATCAGCATCGGTGATCGTAATTTCTTTCGGTTTAATCAACATGATTGATATCCATAAAAAAGGCGGAGGAACCGCCTAGAATTAACGTAAATTAACGTGCGCGCGTGCGGTCAAAGTCTTGGAATACGAAGGTATACGCTTTGGATTTGTGTCGTCCTGCACTGGCAACAGAGCTACCACGACTACCATTGGTGATTTTGCCGTTGCGTGCCGTGGTTGTTGAGCCATCACCATACGAAGCGACCAGAGTGATAATATCCCCCGCATGCCGTTGTCCACGTCGTGCGGTGTTCGATTCCAATAAGATAGCGAGATTTTCGTCTTCTTCACTGCCCGCTAAGACGTTAATGGTGACCGTTTGAGGTGTTGGCGTTGACCATGTAACCAAATTACCGTTGATATCCATTCCTGTTTGCGCAATGTCCACTGCAGGCAAATCTAATGGATCGGCATCATCAGCGAAGGTGGTAATTTGAATACCGGCAGGAAAGGTTTTGTGTGCTTGAATAACAATACTCAAGCCGGTTGCTGATACATCATGCATATTGTGTTCCTTACACTAAGTTGTGAGAGCCTTCGACTTTACGAACCCAATCGCCCTTACCGTAAATTAATACGTATTTCATCACGTACTCGGGTAAATCAGAGGGTCCTGTGTTTTCGACAATTTGAGCGTTGTACCAATAACCTTTGTTTTGTACATCGTGCCATGCTAAATCATCACCAGAAGCGTCTGTCACCGCGATTTTCTGCACATCAGTTAAGGTTTTTCCCGCTAGAATAGTGCCGCTATTAATCGCCTTGGTTACCGCCCCCGCAATCACCATCATTGCTCTTGCTTCACCGTCTTTATTAGCCGGTACTCCACGAGTGGACATCAACAAACTGAACCACTGTTGCGCGATATAGGCTTTTAACCATTGCTCATTAGCATGGACGCTCATATCTAATGGGTTAGCAACACCACCACATAAGAAACCACGTTGATAGAAACTTATATGCGAACCCGATACGGCCGTTTCTCCGTAATAATTCACCCGTAATTTATCTAAGCGATCGGCATCGATATCGGTCGTAATTTGAGACGGGAACGTGACACCAAATTGACGATACATATAGTTTGTTGTCGCATTGGTTCGGTCATAATCCGTGGCTGACATAATGGCCATAGGTAACGCTTGAACAAAAAAATTATCCGCTGTTTTCAAGTTTAAGCCCGTTGAAGCCGTACCCACCAGTGCCCCGCTAAAATCTTCTGCATTTTGATTGGTCACAGACAAGTGCAATTGATACTTCACGTTTTCACCTGCCACGTACTGCGCCAACTCTACGGCATGCTCTAATGAGAGTTCCGTTAAAAACGTTGCACTACCAAAAGAGTCAGAAACAGCCTCAGAAGCAATAAAGGCTTGTAACGGGGTTTGCGCTGGATTACCAGCTGATGATGTGCCGTGGCTAATATTCATTGCATCAGCAAGTACCGATTGACGCACACTAATATCTGCACGCTCTTGTACGCCACCGCTAATGACAAAGGCACTATCCAGTGAATTAAATGTGACATAAGCGCTAGCAAATTGAGGCTCACTTTCTGCGTTTAATTTCGCTTGCACAGCTGTTGCAACGTCCGCGTATGACGTACTTTCAGTGAGATCAATTCCTGTGATTGTTTTTGTCACTTTTCCGATAGTGATATTAAGTTCACCGTCATTAATTAATTTTAAATCAGCTAAATCTCCTGTCTTTTCGCCAAACAAGGTAGGCGCTCGACCAACAGGCTCATAAGAGGCAATTTGCAGTTCTTTCGGCTTACTTGCTGGTGCAGGACTGACATAGCTGAAATACTGACGCGCAAAATGTGCCTCGGGGGAGTCAGTACCCAATAAGTCATCCACTTGGCCACTGGCAAATTCAAGCACTTTACCGGCAGGGATTTTAGGGTTAGTTGAAAAAATACGAGCCGTGAGCTTACGCATCGGTACAGCAGACGCGCCAATCACCGCACTCGCGATATCGACATAGCGAGTTTGTTTGATAGACATAACGTTCCTTAAATACGATAGATATCGGGATACAACGCACTCACGGCGTCTGTATCAGGATGAAGTGTGCGATTAAATGTCACATTGAAATCAAATGAGGGGTTTTGTTCGTAGTTGCCCTGGTCATTCAGAAAATAAGGTGTTCGAATACCGCTTGCCCGCTGAACGCCAATGCCTTGTTTGCGGAGAGCTTCAACAAAGGGCAATGAATTGGCGATCATTCTGACAATAGCGGTAATATCACTCGCTGAATAATGGCCTAACTGGGTAACGAAAGCCTGAACTTGGTACGTTTTTTCGGATAACTGGTTTTCTTGGTGATTGGCTTTATTGCCTTGAACGTTATATTTACGCCCTTGCCAGCCGTAGCCGTTTTCATTAATGGGAAAGAACATCACCATATTATCTTCACGGCCTTGCTTGGTAGATTGAAAACCGGCTTTAACGGGGATCTCAATGTCGACTGCTTTTAACTGCAACAAGAGTTGTTTGCGAATAGCAATATCAACCTCATAATCCGTCATAAGTACCCGCCTCGATACAGATCACCGATTTCCAACCATCTTGTTCGTACCAGTCAGCATCACCCACAACATCATATTTTCGACCATTGAATACAAGAAAATCAGGAGATGTTCCTCGTTGTACAGCTTTAATATCATGAGAGGTATATAAGCGTCGGTACACTTGGCTCGAATCTAATCCCATTGATTGAACATCTTGAGTATCAACGGCCTGCCAACTGCCACGAACTTCTACGGGATCATAATAATAATTTTGGTCATTCCCTCGTTTATCAGGTGCCCGTTCTTTAAATCGAAACCAGAGCACCTTTTGCTGTGGAATATAACGTGAAGCAATACGATTTAAGTTACCAAACATTATTTATCCTCCACTGCGAAACTAACCGCTTGAAGCATTTGGCCGGTATCGACTAACGGCTTATCGGTGGCTTTCCCTTTGCTGTGACAGCGTGCTCTTGCTTTGACCGTTGACTCCTCCAGTGCAGGTGTTGTGACTGCTTTTATTGCCATTTTCACATCGCCCGCAACCGTCGCACCAATTTGAGTCAGCCCATTATCCAGAGTGATGTTGCCCTTAATAGAGGCTTTCACAGCACGAAAATTTAACTGACTATAATCCTGCTTTTTATCATTCATGGTCGGTCGTAAAAATGGGCGAGGAGGAATGCCACCAGCGAGATAGCCCAACTCTTGAATAGAGGCAATATAAGCAATAGGTGTTCCATCGGGATATTTTGCGTGCTCAAAGAAGCCAACACTTAATCGCTTTTTAGCCAATTCATCATAAACCGCTTTTAATTGCGCTAATTTAGTCATTAACGTAATCGCCCTCCTCGTGTAAACCGTCCTCCTACACCACGAAATGCTGAACGCTCACCGCCACCACCAAAATATTGAGGAACGCTACAACGTTTAATGAGTGCTAGAAACTGCTGGCCGAAGGTTGTCATTTTAAACCAGTGCGACCAGTCCGAACCGGCAGGAGGTGCCGTAAATGACACGCTTACCTTATCGATAGTCACACTCGTCACAACACCCGTGGGCGACTCATCATCAGCAATCATTTTTCTGAGTGTTAGCATGTGTGCAACAACAAGCATCCACAGCTCGTTAGTACAAACACCCTTACAGGCAGAGAAATAGTTCAGCGCAGATTGAGCAATGATAAATATTTCATCATCACCCACACCGTTAAACTGAGGATAGAGCACACGGAATGACGTTAAAGGAAATGTGCTCGTCTCCATGATCACTTACCTTTTTTGTTGGTTTTAGGAACGTCTAACTTTTCAGCCTCTAACGATTCAGGCGTGTCAGGGGCTGATTGATCGCTCGCTTCCATATCTGTGGCGACTTTTTCGGGATCTTCTTTACGAGGCTCAACGGTAATAAAACCATTCTCACAATGAAGGTTAAAAACGTGATTTTCTTTGAGCTGTTTATATTGCTCATCAGAAATTTCTGTCACACGGCCACGCGGTGTGTACATGTGTTTAGTCATCACGTTCGCTTGACCCGCAATAAACACTTTCCCGTCTCTCACGGTGTAGTTCTGGTCATTTGATAAGGTGCAATATGCGTAAAGAGGCATGGAGTACTCTCCTGTTGTTTGGATATAAAAAAGCCCTCAAATGAGGGCGCAAAAAGAGAAGTGGTAAGATTAAATGCCTGTTAAGCGTGTCACCGCCCACGGACGGGTCACAAATACACCTGCAGTCGCATTGGTTGCATCTTCCATATACCCTTTAATTTGGTTGAGTGAACCTAATAACTGGTATTTCACAGGAACGACTTGAAGGATCACCGCACTGGTTGCCGTTGAGCCATCATCAATGCTATCTGCGAACATATAGGCCACATCAGCCCCACCATTTGCGCCAACAAATTCAGGAGAGAAAACCAGACGCATATTTGGATAGTTTTCATTTATCCATTGTTTAACTGTTTCACCACGTGCCACCGGATTAGCCACATTCAGTGCAGAACGAAAGCCCAACGGTAATGTTAAGGTGATTGGCGTATCATCTTTGATGATACCGCCAGAACTCGTTTCAATACGTGAGAACATATCGGTAATATCAGCAGTAATATCTGCAAATGTTCCACCTTTCCATTTACCCTTTGCTGTTTCATAGGCGGGTAAGTTAGGCTCATTCATCAAACCAAAGACGCGCGTTTCAGGGCTATTAAACCCGTAGTAACCCACGCGCTCACGACCTTGCTCTAATGATTCAGTCACTGAATTACGTTTTTCTTCCATCGCAACAAAGCCAGCAGAAGATTGACGCGCTTCTTCTAATTTACCCACTTGGAAGCCTAATTCGAAACGGACAAGACCACGGCGCTCTTGGTCTTGCGCATAAGACGCTAATGGTACATTGGTATGATCACCATAAAGTTCGGCTTTACCGGTTGGTGTCGCCACATTCAGAATGATTTCTTCATCATGCCACTCGCCCGCATTAACGATACCCGTGATTTCATCTAACACACGCACGCGCGTAGCAGTACGAATGACACCCGGTAAAACGTGTTGCAACATTTCACGCTGAATTAAACCACCCTGCATTGCGCCACCGCTAATTGCGGAGTCCATCGCAGAAAAACCACCAAAGCCGATTTGCGCTAATTCTCCGTATGTCCATTTCTGGTCAGGGTTAATATTTAGTTGGCCATGTTTTTTGACATCACGGCCAGACATGTGAAACTTAATTTTACTGACTGGCATTATTCACCTTCCTTTGGAGATGCTGGATATGGGATTTCTGTTAAACGAATAATGCCCAAGTGAGCACTTTCTGTGGATTCAAGGTGTCGGCTGATAAAACCAATGACACGATCACCAGCACTAATGGTTGCTTTAGACGATAACGAGCCGTCAACTTCATCGAACACAACCGGTGCGTTGATTTTCCCTGCCACTTCTTTTAGCTCAACAAAAACTTCACCCATTGTCAGGAATTCACCTTGCGTACCGTTACGAGCGAATGCTTCTTCGATACGATAGGCTTTAGGGTTAATCATGATCCCCGCAAATGCCCCTTTACCCCCAACTTGAACAGACTCTACGGAATCATCTTTGTAGGTATAGGCGCGACCGAAAATATTCAGATTTTCATCTGCTGAACTAAGAATTGCTGAAACAGCACGAATAGGGCCTGCATGACTAATTTCACCGACAACACCAGAAATTAAGCCATTTGCTACTGATTTAGGAATTGCCATTATTTAGCTCCCCATTTATCCATAATTGTTTTATTGCTCACTGCAGAGTCCATTGTTGAGCTGGGCTTTTGAGAATCAGGTACACGTCCCTGCATCCATGCATCAAGAGCAATCGCTTCGGTTCCCTTACTGCATTGAATACCCAGTTCTTTAACACCGTACTCCGCGACTTGTTGTTGAGTCATAGCAGAGTGGTCAAACACACCAATAAACGGCGTTAATTTATGCGCTAACGCATCACGCGCACCGATTTGTTTGAGTAATTCACCCGTATCCATTGCCGGTTTTGCTTTCTCTAATCGCTTAATTTTACGTTTTAGCGATGCCATTTCATCCATTGCAGTCATGCTACGATTTAGGCGCTTTAAACGACGATTAAGACCATCGGTAGTTGCTTGGTCAAGATGCTCTTTAGCTTCTTCAATCGCTTCGACTGCAGTTTCAATCGCGACTTCGGCTTTTTCTACTGCTTCAGGTTCGCCAGATTCTGCTTCTTCTGTGGCAATTTCAGCTTTTTCCACTGCTTCTTCTGCTTTCTGCTCTTCGTCAGGGTCTGAATCAGTTGAAGGCTTATCTTTATCTTCTGGATCATCATCTGTCGCAGGTTTAGCACTGGTGATTGCTTCTTTGATAATGGCTTTTAACGCTTCCAATTGCTCGGGCGTAAATGCACCTTCATCAGTGGTTGGTTTGTCTTTGTTTTCATCTTCAGGATTCATGCGAATAAGTTCCTTTGTGTCTATGGTAATAACGGAGTGGTCTTGCACAGCAACATCAGCGCCAGTGCGCCCTTCATCGACTAACGCAAGATGGTTGGCTCTAATATGCCGTTGTATGGCGTCATAACGTTCACCGTTAAATTCGCCTGGTGTGAAATCGTAAATACAGCGATAACCCGGAGATAATTCAATTTTCCCCCCCTCAATTTGGTTAAGCGCTGAATTAGACAGGATTTTGATATTGCCTCTGAGGTAGGGGTATTCAAAATAGACTCGCTCCCCGATTACCCCTTGTATCCCCTTTGTCTCTGCGGGTGTGCCGTCTTTCCCTAACATTTCATGCTCATCAACAAAGGGCATTAATTTGAAAGAGTTAATTGTCTCTGTGCTGGCCAGTTCTTCTTGCGGGCGATACACCTTGTAAATCTTTTCGGGTATTGGTGCGCCAATTTCAAACCCTAAATAATCAAAAACCCCAACTTTAGAGATGGGGTTATCTTTTACTTCCAGCCAGCCGTTTAAATCATATTGTCGCTTTGTCATGTCTCCTCACCAAAATCAATAACCGGTGTCCAGAAGCACTTACAATTTGGCAACTGTCCGGGCAGTCCTCGCTCTCCCGTTTTGGGATCAATAATCGGTGGGTTATCTAAATCAAATACTTCACCATCCAATTTAATATGCCATTCACGAGGTTCTGCACTCCCACCAGAGTGATGCCAAACCGCCTTACGAATACCGGCAGATTTCATGCGCTCATAGTTCACCACTGTCGTGATTTTCCGTGTTTGGTCAACAGCAATAAAATTCGCCCTTTTTTCAGTCACACTGCCTGTATGTCGAATTTCCTCTAATAGTGTCTTTGCGCCCTCACCACCTTGGCTAATAGAGCGTAAAGCAACACTTTCAATACGTTGATGAAATTGCAGTGGAATGGATTTAATTAACGATACGTTTTCAGCTGTAGAGGCAATGATTTTATCTTTGAGTGGTTGTGGCATATCAGGGGTTTTGATAGTGATCCCCCCTGATAACTGTTTGAGAGAATCATCTAAATTACGCTTTGCACCTATATCGACTTGGGAAACAAATTTATCCGCAATCTCTGTGGATTTTTGTTTAAAAATCTTATCCCATTTGCGTTTTAGTCGGTTAAGCCAGATGCGTGTTTGACTGGCAAAGCTGGCATCCATCGTAAAGCCATCAAAGTCGTCATTTAATTCACTAAACACTTTTTCATAGTCTTTAATCATTGCATTAATGAGTCGTGACATGTCACCTTGATAACGACTAGCTGGGGCGACTGAATACTGCAGAGGTTTCCCCTTCATGACCGCTTGACGCGAAATTGCCCATTGCGCTCGCTTCGTTCGTACTCGTATTCGCCTCGACATAATCTGCCTCGTTCACTTCAATGCCGTAATAGCTAGACGCTTTATCACTGGCCAGTTTCTTGCGGATATCTAACCCATCAATCGCCCCCGTTGTTGCATAAGCTGAATCGGCTTGTGCTTGTTTAAGCTCAATATCCGCACTCTCAACAGCAGTCGGGCTATCAAGCGGTGCCCATGTGATAGAGATTTCAGTCACAGGCAAACCTTCACTACGCATTAACATGTCGTAATGGCGCTGTAATAGCTCTTCAAGGTCGTTTGATTGAATACTTTCAAGCTCTTCGCGGTAATTAGCTTCTTCGTATTCCCCCGTTGAGTTAAAGCCTTTCGGTGTTGTGCCTAATAGCTTTGTCGCGGGTACATTGGAAGCTGATGCCACCAGCTGATATTGCGTCATAATGGTGGCGTCTAAATCCGCTAATGACGTATCGAACTGTTGAACTACATCTTCTTTACCTACTGTCTGAACACCGTAATTATCTCTCATCTCAATGAACTCAAGGATATTTTGACGAATAGTCAATTCATCCATTCCCTCAACATCTGCCATACCAATAGTCAGTAAGCGCTTAGTCATTGCCAGTTGTGGCGCTTCATTAGCGGTACGCTCTGATGCATAGACACGCTCATAAATGCGTTCTGGTACAGATACACCAAAGTAGTTGTAGAGGGGCTTAAGCACGTTAGGTACGGGGAACGGTACAAATTTAATAAAATGCGATTTATGGTACTTGCGTCCACCAATCACATAATAGGTTGGCTCGTAGAAATCCATGCTTGCAGGATCTTGAACATTGGCGTCTGTTAAATCAGCCGTTACCCATTGTGGATCAATCTGTTTGATCCCTTTGTACATGCCTTTTGTCACGCCATCGATATTAAACGGGTTTTCGTACCACTCTTTCGGGTTAGATGTCTCAACAACAAATAATGCTAAACGACCGCCGTATACTCTCCCAAAATGAACCAACTCTTTCAGTTGGTGTGTAATACGGTATTTTTTATCGCGTTTACGGAGTTTTTTACTGATAGCTCTATCATCGTCATTATCACAATCAATATCGTAACCCTGACGTATCGCATCACGCGCGGGCATATTACAAGCTTTATCAACAAGCCAATGTTTAGCGATAACCGCACACATATTGTTGCCGATAAACATTTGTGAGGCATACCAAGAAGCTTGAGCCTCAGGTACGCCGTAAACTTGCTCGCCTTTAAATGAAGGGACATAGCTATCAATGCTATCCATTGCGACGCCATTAATTATAGGCTGGGGTAAGTCCAATCCTTTAAAGTCATTATTAGGAACCAGTGAAGAATATAAATGCGTTGAGAACGCAGACCGTTTGGTTACTTTTTTTATTTCAATTTTTTTCTTACTAAATGGCCACATACTAAGTCCTCTTACGAGAGAAGAAACCGCCTTTTTTCTTCTGATATAAATCACGTAATGCTTGCGTCATCGCATCCACTGTGTCGTCATTGCTAGAGAACGGGAATGTAGTGATCTCTTCTACGGTTTCTACAATCCACGGCGCAATGTCTTTGTGGGGGAGCCACACATTCCCAGCCTCCCACTCAGCAGTACACGCATGAGCACGAGCAACCTTGCTACCATCTGGCTCGACGGGAATTAACCCTGAGACGGTTGATTTGAGAGAGTCGATTACAGCAGGGCCATTAGCTTTGTCTTCCACCAGCTTACGTCGCCCTTCAGGGAATTTTTCAGCCAACCATTTCACTGACTTTAAGGTTTCAGTAAAGCTCATGCGTTTTCGAATTTGATACAGTAAATAAGCATTTGCGTCTTTCTTGCCCCATACTTGCCCTACCACATAGTCAGTACCGTCACTGTCTTTAAAGGTCATATCCCAACTATGGATAACCTTATCGAATTTTTCAGGCAGGTCTTTCGGTAAGTAATACTGAGCAAATTCTTCGTGGAAAATTTGACCATCACCTGGCTTAGGTGATTGTTGGTACATTGCAGACCAGAAGTAATCACCAATGATTGCTTTTGTCTCAAGGAGTTTGTCAATTGGGTGTAACTCTGGTACCAGTGCTTCCCCTCGCTCATTGATTGCAGGGAATGCAAGCACCTTGGTTTCAGGCGCTTTTTCTTTTAATTGGCCAGACAAATCATCAGTTGCCCACCGAGTGGCCATGATAATTTCACCGCTATTTTTTGATAAACGGGTCTTAAAGGTCGAAACGTACCAGTTCCAAATTGATTTTTTAACAGTCTGGCTAAGCGCTTCTTTTGAGTTCTTTATCGGGTCATCAATAATACCGAGGTCAACTTTCTTACCCGTTAATGGGCCACCTACCCCCGCACAAACATAGCCTCCTTTGTGGTTGGCAAGACCAAACTCATCAGAATTACGTTTAACTGCAATGCCGTTCTCAGGCCTGTTGCCTAACCAAGTTTTAGGAAATAGCACACGATATTCATCGGACATCATAATGCGCTGAACATCGGTATTCATATCACCCGCTAAATCTGAGGAATACGACAGCGCACCAACACGCATGTTAGGGTATTTACCAAAGAAATAGGCAGGGAGGTAACGTGAAACAATATCAGACTTACCATGTTGTGGCGGTGCTCCTAAGATTAACTTAGGGCGCTTACCCTTCATCATGTCAATCAAGAACTGGTCGAGCGCATCACATACCGTTTCTGAAAAGTGGCTTGTAATGTACTCAGGGTTTATATACTGAATAAATTCATGCAAACTACGCCTAGCTATCTCTCTCCTGACCTCTTCATCAAACAAGTCGAAATTGACATCCATAGAGATACCTAAAGTGAAAAAAACAACCCTTTCGTGCCAATTACGGCATGAAATGATTTTCATGTTTTTGATAACAATTGATTAACAATAAAAAGGAATTTAAACAGAAAGAAGATTGTTACTTTTAGCGGTTTAGGTTGTGTTTTTAGTTGAGTTCAAAAGTGAAGGGGCGCATTAGCATCATTATGTTAAATAGAACTACTTTTCACCCTTTTTTCTCAATTGAAGTAGTTGCTCGAAACTTAGGTGACTTAAATCTATTCCTGTTGTCTGAATAGGCCCACCATCGGCACCGGTTAATTCCGTCTTGTTCTTCAGCATACCTAAATGCTGTGCAACCATCTTAAGTGCTTCATCTTGATTACGTGTAATAACCTCAACACCAAACTTCCCTTCTTTCACTCCCGCAAATACTCGACGAGCTGGCCCTGTTAAATCACGCGTATCATGGAAATGCGCACGACCAACACCGGCACCGTTACAGCGCGGACAATCAGGATTTGGATCTAATGTTTCATCATAACCGTAGCCACCCACATCTTGTGGCGGAGGTTTATTGGCTGTAAGCGCTTTTTTAGTAGCATCTTCAAACTCTATTGAATCACGCCACTGATAATTGAAACCAAAGCCCCAGCAATGACGACAACATAATCGACGGTATTCGGTCAGCTCGTTAACGTCTGCAGTTGCGATATCCCACCACATTTTTAATACGGCATCTTGGGTTATCTCTGTTCTGCGTTCCCGTTCTGCTAATGCGTCGGTGATTGCCCGATTAACCTTAACATTTCTATACATCCGACTTGCGCTTGCGTATGCCGTATTTCCTTCACATTTACCACCAGCACGCTTATATGCAGCAGTCCTATTTAGGTCAATAAGGTATTCATTAACGAATTTAGCCTGTAACTCAGTAAGCCCGTAATTGCGCAGACTAAAGGTGTTTTGATCATCATGCGCATTACTTGATTCATTACTCTGCGCAGTTGGTATATCACTATTGCGCATTGGCTCTTTTGCGCATTCTTTTTTCTGCGCAATGCGCAATTTCTTGTGCGCAGTTTTTTGCGCATTCTGCGCACGGGATATTTTGATATATCGTCGGGCTGTTGCGTAGTTTAGTTCCTTTAGTTCGCACCACTCTTTAGGGGATATTCCTGTTATAGCATGTTCGGCGAGGAACTGTTGTTGTAGCATCCCCCAATCCGGTTTTGCCATTGTGTTTATCTCCTTTTATAACACTGTGATACCCTAAAATTTATATGCATGCTTAAAAAGCCCCATCAGAGCTCGTATATATTTTTATGGTTCGCATCTTGTATTTCTGAAATTAACCTCAATGTACTGGTACGAGGTCAAATCACTTTTGGCTGTAGTTGTTTTTACATTTCATAACTTAGTAAATTTAGGAATTTATATGAACGGAAACGGTTGGATCGATGACTTACAGAATGCACACGTTTATTGTGACTCTAGCCTGAACATTATTGATGTACTACGTAATTTGGGCAATTCAGGTAATCTAAATGGATGGGTCATTCAGCCACTAGGAATTTCTGGCAGTCACACTTGGTGTTTGGCATCTACTAATGGCATAAAGGTTGCACTTTCCACTACCATTAGCAATATAGCAATGACAAGCAATGTTATTCCTATTGATGACTTACAAGACGCCGCTAAATCCAATGAGATTACAAACGAGCTGTATAAAATATTTTTAAATAACTATCCAACCATCCATGCAACTATTTCATAAGCTTTTTTAGCTAAACATCTAATATAAACAACTCCTTTCTATATACTCCTGCAATCCTTTAATTATTTGTTCTGACTCTGCGATTCGTTCTCTAAGTAACCAATAATTTCTGATAGCGGTGTCAGTAGGTCGGGCGGTGATTGCATCATCCACGCCGGAGGTGGTAACGCCTTCGGATTTTGAACAGTTGGCTTTGATGTACACCCGCTCAGGATGACGCTCGCTAAGATCACGTAACTGGCTAATTTCAGTTTTAGCATTATCGAGTTCCTGCGTATGTTTTACATCGAGATCATGAAGGGATTTTATGCGTGCTTGGTAAGCTTGATTAATACTGACTTGCTCATTGAACGAATTAGTAAGTAATTTGTGATTAGCTTTTAACGTTCCATAGTCATCTATTACCCACCAGAGCCAGAACGCCAATACTACACAACCACCAGCGAGTAATTTGGTGATATTCATAGACGTTACGCCGGATATGATTTCCACGTTAATTGAAAATGAGGACCATCTTTAAATGACTCCCAATTACCGCCCCACTCAACATCAATGCCAAACTCTTTACCTGCTTGGATCATCGCTTCAGCCACTTTTTTAAAGTATGACCATTCTTGCCAAGGTATTGAGCCATTCACAATAGGGGCACAATCCACGGCATGACCAGTAAGATGCCGACTATTCATCGTTCGACTTTTACCATTAATAACCAACTGACGTTGACGAGCTTCATTACGCTTTCCTTCAATAACTATAAAATCGACATCTGTTAATTCAAGTGCTCGTCGAGTTACTTTGACTAAATCAGGATGAACACCCTGCATATTCTTTTCACTACGTGTACTAAATACAAATTTACTCACCGCTAACCTTCCTTAAAAACCGTTTTTCTAGTGTTTTAATTAACTCAGCTCCAGACCAACCGGCTAAACCAGCAATACCACCAGCGAGTTCTGGAACCCACTCATAATAGCTAGACGCTAGATACACCATTGCACCAGCAAAAATAGAGACGATAACTTGAAGGAAAAATACTCCCCAACTTATATGCTCCCCATTCAGCGCTTTATATGCACAACTAGCTGCAGTGCCTAATAAAGTCATAACGCTGATAAGGATGCCCACAAGCCAGTTATAATTATTGGGGTCTTTATATGGCATTTTCTTCATACCTCCCCCTTAGCTTGGGGCTTATTAGTTAATAAAAGTCGGACTTAGTCATAATTACTTTCGTAATCTAAACCGTTCTATTTCCAGTGTGGTTTGTTCAAATCGCTCTTTCTCAAGTTCAACCCCAAGAACTCGACGATTTAACTTTAATGCGGACTTTAGTGTTGCACCTGACCCCATAAAGAAATCAGCAACCAGATCACCTTCGCGACTGCTTGAGCGAATAATGTGTTCCATCATTTCTGCTGGTTTTTCACAAGGATGTTTACCTGCGTAATATTGCACAGGCGGATACGTCCACACATCGGTGTAAGGAACATCAACGGTGACAGAAAAAGGACGACGTAATAATTGATATTGTTCAGCAAGCTCTTGGTACTCTCGACTAAGAGAAACCTGAACCTCTATCAAATCAGCATGATCACGATTTAAAGGATTACTACTGAATTTTTCATTTGCTACACGCTGAAACAGCTCCTGCAGTTTTTTGTAATCAGACTCACTAGGTAGTTGCCATTGGCTATAACTAAACCAATGTGAAGCCATCTGCTTACCTGTTACCTGCTTTATTTCTTTTGCTGTTATTCCTAATGATTCACGTGCAGATTTAAAATACTCAATTAAAGGTTTAAATATGTTTTCTTTAAGCGCTTTGCATTGCTGAAGATAGGTACTACTTTTACCTTTGTATGGGCTTTGATAATGTTCAGCAAATAAAATTCTTTCAGTGCTTGGAAAGAAACTGCGTAAATCAGCTTTACATGCCCTGCGCCAAGGCCCTGATGGTTTAGCCCATATAATGTGACTTAGAATATTAAATCTTTCACGGACGAGTAATTCTGTATCTGACGCTAGTTTCGAACCGCAAAAGATATAAAGACTACCGTTAGGCTTTAATACCCGCCAAAATTCCGCAAGCATTTCATCAAGCCAAGATAAATATGATGTTACGTTTTCCCACTGATTATCCCAACTACAAGACTTCACCTGAAAGTAAGGCGGGTCAGTTGCGATTAAATCAATACAATTATCGTGAACTGACCCCAGTTTATTGGACAGTTTAAATTAGTTAGGTAAAGACTGAGTTCGGTATTGAACTGGACTCAGTCCTTT
>NZ_NGVR01000004.1 GCF_002777965.1 Proteus columbae
TCTTCCTCAGTAACCAGCAATATCAATCTTAAACAAGCTTACTTCATCTACTGGTCGTCTCTCAGACAAAACACCTTCGGTGTTGTCAGGTTAAGCCTCACGGTTCATTAGTACTGGTTAGCTCAATGTATCGCTACACTTACACACCCAGCCTATCAACGTCTTAGTCTTAAACGTTCCTTTAGGTCACTCAAGGTGACAGGGAAGACTCATCTCGAGGCAAGTTTCCCGCTTAGATGCTTTCAGCGGTTATCTCTTCCGCACTTAGCTACCGGGCAATGCCATTGGCATGACAACCCGAACACCAGTGGTGCGTTCACTCCGGTCCTCTCGTACTAGGAGCAACCCCTCTCAATCTTCCAACGCCCACGGCAGATAGGGACCGAACTGTCTCACGACGTTCTAAACCCAGCTCGCGTACCACTTTAAATGGCGAACAGCCATACCCTTGGGACCTACTTCAGCCCCAGGATGTGATGAGCCGACATCGAGGTGCCAAACACCGCCGTCGATATGAACTCTTGGGCGGTATCAGCCTGTTATCCCCGGAGTACCTTTTATCCGTTGAGCGATGGCCCTTCCATTCAGAACCACCGGATCACTAAGACCTACTTTCGTACCTGCTCGAGCCGTCACTCTCACAGTCAAGCTGGCTTATGCCTTTGCACTAACCGCATGATGTCCGACCATGCTTAGCCAACCTTCGTGCTCCTCCGTTACTCTTTAGGAGGAGACCGCCCCAGTCAAACTACCCACCAGACACGGTCCCCGATCCAGATTATGGACCTAGGTTAGAACATCAAACGTTAAAGGGTGGTATTTCAAGGTTGACTCCATGCAGACTGGCGTCCACACTTCTAAGTCTCCNCCCGGATTACGGGCCTAGGTTAGAACATCAAACGTTAAAGGGTGGTATTTCAAGGTTGACTCCATGCAGACTGGCGTCCACACTTCTAAGTCTCCCACCTATCCTACACATCAAGGCTCAATGTTCAGTGTCAAGCTATAGTAAAGGTTCACGGGGTCTTTCCGTCTTGCCGCGGGTACACTGCATCTTCACAGCGAGTTCAATTTCACTGAGTCTCGGGTGGAGACAGCCNCCACCTATCCTACACATCAAGGCTCAATGTTCAGTGTCAAGCTATAGTAAAGGTTCACGGGGTCTTTCCGTCTTGCCGCGGGTACACTGCATCTTCACAGCGAGTTCAATTTCACTGAGTCTCGGGTGGAGACAGCCTGGCCATCATTACGCCATTCGTGCAGGTCGGAACTTACCCGACAAGGAATTTCGCTACCTTAGGACCGTTATAGTTACGGCCGCCGTTTACTGGGGCTTCGATCAAGAGCTTCTCCTTACGGATAACCCCATCAATTAACCTTCCAGCACCGGGCAGGCGTCACACCGTATACGTCCACTTTCGTGTTTGCACAGTGCTGTGTTTTTAATAAACAGTTGCAGCCAGCTGGTATCTTCGACTGGCTTCGGCTCCGTCCGCGAGGGACTTCACTTACCGCCAGCGTGCCTTCTCCCGAAGTTACGGCACCATTTTGCCTAGTTCCTTCACCCGAGTTCTCTCAAGCGCCTGAGTATTCTCTACCTGACCACCTGTGTCGGTTTGGGGTACGATTGTTGGTAACCTGAAGCTTAGAGGCTTTTCCTGGAAGCAGGGCATCAATTGCTTCACCACCTTAGTGGCTCGTCATCACACCTCAGCATTAAGTGACCGGATTTGCCTAATCACTCTGCCTACATGCTTGAACCGGGACGACCGTCGCCCGGACAACCTAGCCTTCTCCGTTCCCCCATCGCAGTTACCACCAGTACGGGAATATTAACCCGTTTCCCATCGACTACGCTTTTCAGCCTCGCCTTAGGGGTCGACTCACCCTGCCCCGATTAACGTTGGACAGGAACCCTTGGTCTTCCGGCGTGCGGGTTTTTCACCCGCATTATCGTTACTTATGTCAGCATTCGCACTTCTGATACCTCCAGCATACCTCACAGTACACCTTCGCAGGCTTACAGAACGCTCCCCTACCCAACAACACATAAGTGTCGCTGCCGCAGCTTCGGTGCATGGTTTAGCCCCGTTACATCTTCCGCGCGGGCCGACTCGACCAGTGAGCTATTACGCTTTCTTTAAATGATGGCTGCTTCTAAGCCAACATCCTGGCTGTCTGAGCCTTCCCACTTCGTTTCCCACTTAACCATGACTTTGGGACCTTAGCTGGCGGTCTGGGTTGTTTCCCTCTTCACGACGGACGTTAGCACCCGCCGTGTGTCTCCCGTGATAACATTCTTCGGTATTCGCAGTTTGCATCGAGTTGGTAAGTCGGGATGACCCCCTAGTCGAAACAGTGCTCTACCCCCGAAGATGAATTCACGAGGCGCTACCTAAATAGCTTTCGGGGAGAACCAGCTATCTCCCGGTTTGATTGGCCTTTCACCCCCATCCACAAGTCATCCGCTAATTTTTCAACATTAGTCGGTTCGGTCCTCCAGTTAGTGTTACCCAACCTTCAACCTGCCCATGGATAGATCACCGGGTTTCGGGTCTATACCCTGCAACTCATTCGCCCAGTTAAGACTCGGTTTCCCTACGGCTCCCCTATACGGTTAACCTTGCTACAGAATATAAGTCGCTGACCCATTATACAAAAGGTACGCAGTCACCCCATAAAGAGGCTCCTACTGCTTGTACGTACACGGTTTCAGGTTCTTTT
>NZ_NGVR01000023.1 GCF_002777965.1 Proteus columbae
CATGTGAGAGTAGGGAACTGCCAGGCATTAAATAAGACGAGAAAGCCAACCCACTGGGTTGGCTTTTTTGCGTTTGGGGTTCTATATCTCTATTTTACTTCTTGGGAAATAAAGCGCTATTTTAATTGCTGATAAAGCAATGAGCCCGCAGTAGCCCCTGCAACATCGTAAGCAAAATCATGCCAGCTCCAGCCTGTTCCTTCAGGCCTGCTATCGTAAAGTTCTTTTGCTACGCCTAAACTAATCGAAAATGATAGCCCAATTAATAAACCTTCTCTATGACCATAATTTTGATGATCCGCATAAGCGTTTGCCCCTGCAGATGTAGCCATAGAGAATAAAAAATGTTGAGCTTTATCTTTGCCTTGCCAATTATCATTGGCAAAATGAAAAGATTGGCATCCTGTTAAAGTCATTATTGAGAATACAATAATTGGAAAGCTATCTTTAAGCTTTAGTTTCATAAAAATAAAAGCCTTCTCACTGAAAGTTAATATTCTTAAATAAGATATATAGAGTATAGAAGTGGATTATTGATATAAAAAAGCCTTACTGATATTTAAGTAAGGCTTTAAGACAGGAAGTGTTAGCGTTTAAAGTATACGGCTAATTAGTCTATCAACACGAATACGTCGTAATCGTTTGATTAATTTCTTCACTTTTAGAGGATAAAGTTTAATACTTTCTAGATCTTGGTAATGTTTTACGACAATAGTATGTTGGCGAATACACGCTAACTCATTGTGTCGTTGCTCATGTAATTCATGTTTAGGATCATGAATTAATATGGCATTTTCTAAATCTAATCCCCATGCACGTGGATTAAGATTATTACCAGTAATTAATTGCCAGCTATCATCTACCCACATACCCTTTAAGTGATATGTATTATCGTTATCTTTCCATAGTCTTACTGTTAATTGGTCATTATCAATAAATCGTTGGAAACGTTGAGTAAATTTACGCAGATTGATCTCATAGAGATAAGGCAGAGCACCAATAATTTTAAATGGCTCTTCTGGTGGAATATAGAAGTCATTTGCGGTTTTATCACCAATAATAATTTCGACTTGCTTTCCATTTCTTAATAAATGACTGATTTGGCGTACAAGGATCGCAGGCAAATTAAAATAAGGTGTACAAATAACAAGCTTTTCTTCAGTCGAAGCCATAAGGTGAGAAATCGTCTTATTTAAGATATTTTTCTTACCTAAACCCATTAAAGGTGTTACTGCCAGCTCGTTGTTAGACGCATTGGCTTGAATATCATAGCCATCACGAGTGCGTAAATTGAAACGAAATTGGCGAATAGAGTTTTTAATTTCGGCACAACGAACTCTATCTTTGATATCCAATCGTTGAATTGCTTCTGATTGTAAAAGATCAGTCACAATAAATTGCTTCATTGTGGAGGCTAATTCATTATTTTGGATGATGTGGTATCTGTCATAACGATATTTATCTAGCTTGTGCAAGTAAACATTATTAATACTTGCGCCACTATAGATAACCGTATCATCAAAGATAAAGCCTTTAAGGTGTAATACACCTAATGCTTCACGAGTGTTTACGGGAATGCCGTAAATAGGGATCTCAACATCAGGATGTTGCTGTGCAACATGGTAGTACCAATCTGCATTCGTCGCATCAGCAGAGACACCAATACGCCCACGTTGAGCACGGTGCCAGTCAACAATAACAGTAATGGATAATTCAGGACGTTGTTGTTTTGCGCTGTAAAGCGCATCAAGGATCTCTTCACCAGCCTCATCGTGCTCTAGGTAAAGAGCCGTAATAAAGATCTCTTTCTTGGCTTGAGCAATATATTTCAATAAGGTGCTGCGAAACGCGGACGTCTGATAAAGCGTTTCAACATCAGCAACTGACTGAGCTAATTTAGGCAGTTGTGCAAGGTGTTGTTGATGCTTAGCAAGTTTTAGTTTAGACAACATCACAGTGCTTAATTCTCTTGTTTATGATGGCAGATGGAGCCATCGTCCATGTAGATTTTCTTTAACCGATCTTCTGATCATAACATTAGTTATATGGGATGTACGCATAAAATCATCATATATAGCTAATTTATCAAAGGATGCGTGAACAATCACATAAAGAAACTTTCTCTTATGATTATAGCATTGGGCTATCTTTTGATGACCCAAGCTGTAAATCAAGATTGACTATTCCTTCATCAAATTGTACTTCAACAGAAAATCCCAGTTTTTTCGCTAAACTTATCATATTGCGATTTTCAGGCATTGTTATCGCGGTTAAACGTTTGATGCCATGTTCTCTAGTATAGTTGATAAGTTTAGTCATAAGTTGATGACCTAAAGTATTTCCTTTTAAATCAGAACGCACAAGAATAGCAAATTCTGCATGCTGATTATCAGGATCCGCCATTGCACGGGCAACACCAATGATTTCAGGCTGATCTTCTGGATTTCGGATTGCAACAAAAGCCATTTCTCGATCGTAGTCAATTTGCGTCATATTAGCGAGATCGTCATGTGTAAACTCACTGATCTCACTAAAATAGCGATAATAAAGATCTTCTTTTGTTACTTGGTTTATAAACGTTTTCAGTAGTGGCTCATCTTCCGGCAAAATTGGGCGGATAAAGCAAGGATTGCTATCTCTTAGAAAGAAGGTTTCTTCTAATTCATTGGGATAAGGGCGAATAGAGAGTCTTTGATGAGGATCGCCTTGTAGAGGAGCTAACTCCATCGCGACATCGAGTAATGTAAAATCATTGCCTGAAGCCAGAAGAGGATGAATATCCAATCTGACAATTTGTGGACAATCTAGAAGTAAGTGAGAAACCTGCACCAAAAAATGACTTAGACTTAATATATTTAGAGGCTGTAAAGCGCTTCTAGGCTGTATCTTCCCACTTTTTATTGCATTAATAACTAGATAACGGGCAAGCGCCATATTAAGAGGTGGTAAAGCAACGGCAGCTTTAGTTTCTATTTGCCACTCAACTCCCCCTTCACCCAATACAATTAATGGACCAAAAATAGGATCTTGCTCTATCGCGACTCGTAATTCTTGAGAGCCCGCGCGATTTGCCATACTTTGCACCAATAAACCCTGAATTTGAGCTTGAGGATAGAGTTCTGTTACACGCTCTATAATGGCATGAGCTGCTGATGATACTTCAGTGCTGTCTCGAAGATAAAGCATAACACCTTGTACTTCGGACTTATGAGGGATATCAGGAGAACGTAATTTCAGTGCAACAGGATAGCCAATCTTTTCAGCAATATTGACAGCTTCTTGAGCATTATGGGCAATCCAAGTTGGAAGTGTATTAAAGCCATAAGCTTCCATAATTGGTTGAACTTGGTGTGTGTCTAATCGATATTGCTTATTTTTTAATGCCTCTTCAATGCAACGATGTGCTTGCTGAGTATTCATTTTTATATCTAAAGGCAATGCTGGCGTTTCTTTTAGCTGCTTCTGATTTCGACGATATTCCACCATATGCATAAATGCGGTGACGGCACCTTCAGGTGTTCGATAGGTGGGAATTCCGGCTTCACTAAATAATTTGCGTGATTGCTGAGAGGAATACTCACCACCCCAGTTAGTGAAAACGGTAAGCCATTTACGTCGAGGGTGTTTATTGATGGCTTCTATGACTCGTTGTGCAGTTTCAATGCTAGGAGCAATGGCACTCGGTGTGTGAATAAGGAGTAAAGCATCATGATCATGGCTATCTAACAAACAATTCAATGCCAAAATATAACGATCAACCGTAGTATCATCACCTAAGTTTAGCGGGTTACGAATAGAATTTTCTTCTTGAATAACACTTTGTAACTTTTGTTTTGTTTCATCTGTAAGTTGTGCGAGCTTTCCTGAATGAAAAAATAGCCCATCAACTGCCATCGCAGCAGGTGCAGAGCCATTACTCATAATCATTAATCTTTCGCCTTTTAAAGGCGTCATATAGCTAAGTGTTTCAACCGCAGAAAACATTTCATGGGTATCTTGTACTCGTAATAAACCCGCACGTTGAAAAGCTGCATCATAAGCCACGTCATAACTAGGTGTATCGCCTAATAACAGCTGAGCTTTTTGAGTACGACCACTTTTTATCACCAGAATCGGTTTGTTGCGTGAAGCGCTACGAGATGCAGACATAAAACGTCGTGCATCTTTTATATGTTCGAGATGCAATAAAATAGCACTGGTTTTACTGTCTCTTGCCAAAAAATCCAATAAATCATCGACTTGGATATCTTGATTATCACCTAACGCAATAAAATAGGAAAAACCGATATTACGATAATAAGCCCAATCTAAAATCGTGTTGGCGACAGCTGCTGATTGTGAAATAAAAGCTAACTTTCCTTTTTTAACCGGAAGAGGTGAAAAGCTGGCATTTAAGCCTTGCCATGGCGCTAAAAGTCCCAAACTATTTGGCCCAAGTAAACGGATATTATATTGCTGGCAAAGTAATTTTATTGGTTGAAATTGTTCAGGTTGTGCAGAAAGCACAATCACGGCTTTGCAACCAGATCCACCTAACTGTTTTAGTAGCTCAAGGTTGCGGCGATGATGTGTACAAATAATCGCGAGATCAGGAACTTGAGGTAATTTATCAATAGAAGGGTAAGTGAAAACACCAGAGACAGAGCCACGAGAGGGATTAATCGGAAACACTGGGCCATTAAATCCACCACTGAGTAAATTTTTCATCATGGTGGTTCCTGCTCGACCTAATTTTTCAGAGGCACCAATCACGGCGATAGATTTAGGACGTAATAGTGCTTCAAGACCTCGTTGGCTCATATCCACTCCAGAGTTTCATTATCAACTGCTATTCAATGTAGCTGATTTGCTCTTCTTTTGCCTGACTTCGGTCTGGTTTTCCAAGTAAATATTGTTGACGAAAGTAACTAAAATGAGAAAAAAGTTGTTGTGAGGCTTGAATATCGCCGACATTCTCTAAAATAGAAGCCGCAACTTCAGCTGTACAATGTTGGTCTTCTCTTGCTGCTTGGCGAAGTATGTACTCACATTTACTTGCCTCATTTAAAGAAAAGAGGGGTAATGAATTGAGATAGGGGCTTTTGCGAAACATTTTGCGTGCTTCACTCCAAGTACCGTCAAGAAGGATAAACAAAGGTGGTTTGCTATTTGCAGGGAGTTGGTTGTATACAACACGTTCACTTGATGCATAGCTTTCAGGAAAGACAACATAAGCTTGCCTATCTGGTGTATTGATTAGATCAAGCAAGGCCTGTTCAGGAGTGGTTCGGGACCACAAAAAAGCTTGCGTGTCTGGTAATACATCGGCAATTAATTTTCCCGTATTACTTGGCTTCATCACTTCAGTATCATACATCAATAAACAAAATTGGCTTTTTGCTGGTTGATTGACAATCGTGTCACAAAGACATTGTTTTTCAGGTAATAAGCAAAAAGTGCAACGTTTTGTACGAAAACCTCGCGCTTTAAAAGGGCGAGTTGAAATCGAAAGTCGATATTGACGAAGTCGAGAGACTGCATTGTCATGCATAACAGATTGACCAATACTCATAAAAAAGAATCGAATATTATCATGTTCAAAACGAACAAACTATTCTGTGTGTTTTTATCATTAAAATCATACTGATATATTGGTTATGTATGAGATGAAGTTAATTATCAATTGATCCTGATTAGTTTATCGGTTCCTGTGCGTGATTCTCTCGGTGACAGTTGCTAAACTATCATGTAATCTGCGCCCCTATTGCAGTTGGAGAGACAAATGAACGATTCTTATGAAGGTAAAAACGGCAAAGTAAAAGTGATGTATGTCCGTAGTGAGGACAATGCCGATAATAAACCTAAAAAACCATCCCGCCGTCCTGAAAATGGTCGTGGTGATAGCCGTGATAACAAACGCGGTGATAACCGTGATGACAAAAATCGTGATAATAGACGTGGTGATAACCGCGACGATAAAAATCGCGATAACAGACGTGGTGATAACAAATTTTCTCGTCGTGATGACCGCGGTGCAGGTAAGCCTTCAGGGCGTGGCGCATCACGTAATGAATCAAAACCTTCTCGCGATAGCGAAGGCGGAAGTTTTTCTCCATGGAAAACAGTTTCTCGCCCTGCTGGCGAAGAGGCAATTAAAGAACATGATGGCATTACCGGTAAGAGCCAAATCGATCCTGAACAGTTGCGTCGCCAACGTTTAGAAGAAACGCGCATCTATGGTGAAAATGCCTGTCAGGCAATGTTTAAAAATCGTCCTGATGCCATTGTTCGCGCTTGGTTTTTACAAGATGTGACACCACGTTTTCGTGATGCACTAAAATGGATGGCTGCAAATCGTAAAGCCTATCACGTTGTTGAAGAAGAAGAGATGGTCAAAGCCGCTCGTACCGATCACCATGGTGGCGTATGCTTCTTAATTAAAAAACGTGTCGGTCATGATGCAGAAACCTATTTGAAAGATGCACCTGAACATGATTGCGTTTTAGCACTTGAAGATGTGGGAAATCCACATAACGTCGGTGCAATTATGCGTAGTTGTGCGCACTTTGGTGTGAAAGGGGTTATCTCTCCTGATTCTGCTGTATTAGAATCGGGTGCTGCTGTTCGTACCGCAGAAGGTGGTGCTGAATATATCCAAGGTATTGATGCTGATAACTTTGCTCAAACTTTAGATAAATTTAAAAAAGCGGGTTATACGCTGGTGGCAACATCAAGTCATAAAGGCAGTGTGCCATTATCAAAAGCACAATTACCGGCGAAAATGGTACTTATCTTAGGTCAAGAGAAAGATGGCTTAAGTGAAAGCACTCTAAATCAAGGTGATATGAGCATTTACATCGGCGGTACTGGGCACGTTGAAAGCTTAAACGTCTCTGTGGCTTCTGGTGTGTTATTAGCAGAATGGTGGCGTCAGCACCAAGGCTAATCCGCTTTATTGCTTTAAAGAAATAATATAAAAAATCCCGCTTAATCATTATGATTTTTAAGCGGGATTTTTATTTATAAGATCTACGTTAATTACATTATTTTCCTGGTGAGAATGGCGGTTTAGCAAACCAAACCACAATCATCATGATAAGAAAAATACCTGCGGCTAACCAAAAAATCTCATTGGCTGAAATAATTAATCCCTGTTCTGTGATAGTTTTCGCTAAATACGCTGACGCTTGTTCATTTGAAAGACCAAGATCATTCATTTGTTGGTACGCCATTTGCGAATCAGGATCGAGTGGGTTAATTTTTTCTACAAAGGTTTCATGGTGAAGTGATTCTCTTTGTGTCCAAATTGTTGTGGTTAACGATGCGCCAATTGCCCCTGCCAATGTTCTTAAGAAATTCGAAAGACTTGACGCTGATGCCATTTTTTCTGGTGGTAATCCAGATAATGTCATTGTCGTTAATGGCATAAAGAAACATGCAACGGCTAAACCTTGCCAGAATTGTGGCCATGCCACAGTGGCAAAGTCCATTCCTGGTTCGAAGGTATAAGCTCGCCAATAAAAACACACAGAAAACATAATAAAGCTAAAGCTGATGATATAACGTAAATCCACTTTACCACCAAACTTACCTATAATCGGTGTGATAATTAAAGGTAATAAACCTACTGATGCTGATGCTAATCCAGCCCATGTTGCTGTATAGCCAAAGACTTCTTGTAAAAGCAGTGGCAGTAAAACAATAGTACCAAAATAGATCATATAGGCGAGGCTGAGCGTGACGCAGCCAATGGTAAAGTTTCGACTCTTAAAGAGTGAAAGGTCTATCACTGGATGATCGTCTGTTAACTCCCAAACAATTAAGAAGCTGAGTGCAACCACCGCTACAATGGTGAGGACTATAATTTCTGTTGAATTAAACCAATCTAGCTCTTTACCCTGATCGAGCATGATTTGTAAAGCACCGATACCAACGACGAGTAAAACAAGGCCAATGGTATCTATTGGTTTAATTTCAGTTTTTGTTTCGCGTCCCGCTAAGGTGTTCGATATACACATAATAATCAACACACCAAATGGAACGTTAATAAAGAATATCCATCCCCAATGATAGTTATCGCTGATATAGCCACCTAAGATAGGCCCTAAAATTGGCGCAACAACAATAGTCACTGACCATAGTGCAAGTGCCATATTTCGTTTGGCTGGTGGATAGTTATTCAATAACAAACTTTGTGATAAAGGAATAAGCGGCCCTGCTACTAAACCTTGAAGCACACGAAAGAAAATAAGCATTTCAAGACTTTGTGAAATACCACAAAGCCAAGAGGTTAGCGCAAAAAGTGCCGTTGACCACATAAAGAGTCGAACTTCACCAATACGTTTTGCTAACCAACCTGTAATTGGAATAGAAATAGCATTCGCTACACCAAAAGAGGTAATAACCCAAGTCCCCTGTGAGTTAGAGGCACCTAAGTTTCCTGCAATAGTTGGAATGGCTACGTTAGCGATTGTAGAATCAAGAACTTGCATAAAGGTTGCCAACGCAAGGGCGATGGTCATTAAGGCAAGTTTTCCTCCTTGTAATGGCTCTTTGATCACCTTTACACCTCGCCTTTATTGTCCTGCATTTTGTTCAATGATTTCATTGATCAGTTTATTAATCTCTGACATATCAATTGTTAAAGCATCAGTATGGTAAGCAGGTGTTTGGCGTTCGCTGTGTGATAATACTTTTCCATCAAGGTTAATCGTATCTACAGTCACTTCAGAAGAAAGACCAATACGCAGTGGTTTTTCCGCTAATTCTTTTTCATCTAATGAAATACGAACGGGTAAGCGTTGAACAACTTTTATCCAGTTACCACTGGCATTTTGCGCAGGTAATAATGAGAAAGCACTACCTGTTCCCATATCTAAACCTAATACAGTACCGTGATAGATTACTTTTTTGCCGTAAAAGTCCGTTGTGATCTTTGCTGGTTGACCAATACGCATATTGGCGAGTTGGGTTTCTTTAAAATTGGCATCAATCCACATACCCGTTACAGGAACAACGGCCATTAATGGTTTACCCGGTGAGACTTGTGCGCCAACTTGAACGCTACGACGTGAAACATAGCCATCTGTTGGGCTTAAAATTTTAGTACGTTCTAAGGCAAGCCATGCATTACGAACACCAGTTGATGCTTGTAAAACTGAGGGTTGTTTTGCAATTGGTGTATTTAAGATAATTGCCTGATTAGCATTATATTGCTCTCTTGCAACTTCTAAGGCCGCTCTTGCGGTGGAAACAGCTTCTCTGGCATGTTGAAGTTCTTCTTTACCAATAACGTTGCGTTCGCCTAAAACTTCACGGCGACGAAGATCATTTTGTAATTTAGTGAGCTCTGTTTCGCGCAAAACGATGTTTGCTTTTAACTGACGACCATTGATGATTTGCTGATGCATTTGGCGAACACTATTAGCTAGTGCTGTTTTTGCTTTTTCTAATGCCAGTTTTTCATCACTTGAATCTAATAAAACTAAGGGTTCACCCGCTTTTACAAAATCGGTGTTATCCACATAAACGGTGGTAACAGAACCAGAAATCTGCGGCATCACCATGATTTGATTGCCTGTTACATAAGCATTATCTGTCGTTTCATGATGTCTTAACACTATAAACCAATAAGCGGTGTAAGCTGCGCCAGCAACAATAAATAGGATAGTTAGCAACAGTAGAACATTTCGGCGAGTTCGTTTTTTATTGCGAATGGGAGCCTGAGGGGGGATATTTTCCTCATTAACACTCATTTAGAAGATCTCCATAAAACCAGAAAAACATCATTAGATATGTTTCCAGTATTAAAACTGGAAACATAATTATAAAGTCAATCTTAGAATAATTATTAGCGTGAAGGTAAATTATAAATGCTAATGGGTAAGTATGTTTGCCGATTTATGGCGTAAATAGGATTAGATCAATAAAACTATTTATTATGCTACTTATTCACAACCTTTTTCAGCCAAAGTATCTAATTGCAATAATAACTTACGCATTAGTGTTTCAAGCTGTCTTTGTTCAGATTGATCTAATACAGACCAGATTTGTTTTAAACACTGATGTTGTGGTGGTAATAAGCTATTTAAAAACTCTTCACCTGCATCAGTTAAATGGAGATGTAAACAACGGCGGTCATTATGACTTTCACGACGTTCAATCCAACCTTGCTTTTCAAGCTCATCAGCAATACGCGTTGCATTTGTTCTTGAAGAACCTAAAGCTGCACTTAATTCTGATGGTTGAATACTACGATTTTCTGTCGTATCTAAAATCATTAGTGCCATAAATAATGTCTCGTTAATGCCCTGAGACTTCAACATATTATTACGACTTTCAAGAAGTTTGCTTTGAACATGCATAGAAAGGCGAGTTAACAAAATTTCTTGATAAGGAATATCTTTGTTAAGCGATTTCTGTTGTGTAGCGCGAGTGTTTAGTAATTCTTCTGTTGGCGTAAATGAGCTTTCCATTTTTAGACACCTTGTTAGTTTCGAAAATTAGGATAATTCTGTTATCAACATGTTAAATGGTATATTAAACACACAATTTAGCAATTTTTATTATTTATAGTCACTATGTTTTTTTGATTATGTTACCTGATTCATAAATTTTCTGAATGATAACACAAAAAAAAGATAGGTACTTATCTCTTTGCAATAAGTTAATAAAATCAATTTATCACTTATCTGACAATGAATAGTAGTCTATTTGCGAAAAAAGGGATCATTTTTTACGATAAAACACGTAATAAATTTATTATCACCACCAATGGTTGCTATATTGATAGTATCGAAATGAAATTATTTATATGATGCTTTATTGGGGAGATTGATATAATTTTCTTAATAAAGAATGGGATGATGATATACATTAATAGTAATCACGCTGTTAAAACATTCACATTTTATTCTGATTAGCATGGGATTGAAGAAATAATATAACCCATCCTTGGGTCTGAAAATTATTCGGCGTGGATTATTGGATCATTTTTATAACCTAAAAACCAAACAATAAGACCGATAACACCAATGACTAATCCGGCGATAGAAACACCTGTCCATCCATATTGATGATAAGCATAGCCTGATAGTAAAGATCCTAATGCACCACCGATAAAATAGCTTGTCATATAAGCGGCTGTCAGGCGGTTTCTAGCATCAGGTAAAATACGGTATATGGTGCTCTGATTAGTGACATGAACACCCTGAACAGCTAAGTCTAGCAGGACAACGCCAATAATAAAGCTGATGAGACCAATCCAGTGATAATAAGGTGCAATAATGATAAAACCCCAAGAAAGAAAGAGGATGATTAATCCCACCGTGGTGGTTTTCCTGCCTTTTCCTTTATCAACTAATACACCGGCTTTTCCCGCCATTAATGCACCAGCGGCACCTACAAGACCAAATAAACCAATCACGGCATCTGAGTAATTAAAGGGATCAGAAGCCAATAAAAAAGCCATTGAGGTCCACAATAAACCAAAGTGAGCAAAAATAAGTGCACCAACGAATGAGCGAGTTCTTAAGACAGGAGTTGTTGCAAATAATTTGAAAATAGAACCTAGCAATTGGAAATAATTTAAGTTTGTTTCACTTTTATAAGTGGGCAAACAGCGCCATAAAGTGATTGCTAAAATCGCCAGAAAAATACTCGCTACCCAGAAAATACCCTGCCAATTAGTAAATGATGCCATTAACCCAGATGCGGTTCTTGCCAGTAAGATCCCGAGTAAAAGACCACTCATAATCGTTCCGACAGCCTTTCCTCGTTGATGTGGCGCGGCAAGCGTTGCAGCAAAAGGAACAAGAATTTGAGCCACAACAGAGAACATACCTGAGAGGGCAGTTCCTATTAACATCACCCAAATATTAGATGCCATCGCGGTAATTAATAGGCCACTGGCTGAAATTAATGTCATAGTAATAATGAGTGAGCGACGTTCAAAAATATCGCCAAGAGGCACTAATAACATTAACCCTACGGCATAACTTAATTGCGCGGTGGTGACAATAAATCCAGCTAAAGTCGCAGATATGTGGAAATAGTTTGCGATTGAATCAAGTAGAGGTTGTGCGTAGTAATTACTGGCAACAACCATACCCGTGGCAACTGCCATAAGTAAAATAAGGCCTTTGCTTAGTGATGTTTGTGGTGTGGTGTTTTCCATAATACTCATAACAAATAATTTGTAAGGTAAATGATAGTAACATGAGTCATTTTTTTGAGAAAAGAATTACTGTGATAGAGATGTTCAATTAATTTGATATAAACTCTTAGATTTTATTCTTATAACATATTGTTTTATATGATAAATAAGTGCTGTTTCTTGCTTATTAATAACTAAAAAGCGTAAAAAAGAGCATAGCCAAACACCATATCCATTGAATTGAAACGCCAATTACGGCAAAAGAAAATAAACGTTTAGTCCCTAGCCAGCGGGCTTCCATAGTCTGTTTTTGGGGACGTTTAGGAAATAATGTAGAGAGGCTTTCATCAAAGCTAACATCGTCTTGATAACGATAAAGAACCTGAAAAAAATGGCTATCAAGCCATAAACGAAAAAGGTGATATTGTGTAAATAAAAATAAAAGCGAAGCAACAAAGAAAGCCAATTTATTGTGAAAATGAAGGCTAAATACAGGCAATGTGCTTATATAAGGTAACAGTGATAACAGCAGTAAATAGCGCCAACTTTGAGTTAAAGACATAATGACTTTACCGCTAGTTTTTGTTGTCAGCATAGTTGCCTCGTTATCTATTTTGTTGGAAACGTGAATACCAAATTTGTAATGCCTCTTGTGTTTCCGAATTTAAAATCACTTGAGGGCGTGTTTGATACACCTGTTTTATTGCGTCTTCCAAAGTATCTACTGTGCCATTATAAACTAGCCATGCAACTGCAATAGTCGCACTGCGTGAATAGCCTAATTTGCAATGAATATAAACAGTACCTACTTGGCTAAGTCGTTCCATTGACAACATGGCTTTGCTGATATCGTCAGGAGATAATGGTAATAAATCGATTTGAGGTTGGGCTAAATAAAGCTGATTTTGGCTAAATTTGTTTCTTGGCCATTCACAGGTTAAATCAAAAACTGCATTCGCTTTTAATTTATAAAGAGGGCGTCCACCTAATAAAATACCTTCAGTCACTAAACTGGGTGTTTGGCAACGAGTTAAATAATAGCGATAAGTACACCAAGCAAAAAAGCGATAAGGTAATAGGATTATCTGTGCAGAAAGGGGGATTTCACCCTGTGCATTCTTTTGAAAAATAGAAGCTCCCGCCCCTAAATAACCTAAAGTCACAAAAGTTAATGTGATTGCAGGCCAGAGAAAAACCCAAAAGAAACCTTGTAAACCAAAAGATAACAGGTAGAACACTATTGCTGATAACGCATAGTTTTTTCCAATACGTAAACTGCGTTTGCTACCAGTAAAATGCCATTTCCATCGTGAATTTATTGGCAACAAATAACAGATAAATACGCCAACACCAAAGCCTGTAATAATATCAATAAAGTGATGTTGCCACGTTGTCAGTACAGAAACTGCAATAAGCAATGACCATAAATTTAAAAGCCATTGCCATGATTTAGGCGTATGTGCGCGAAAACGTAACCAAAGTATCCACAATAAAATAATGTGCAAAGAAGGCGCTTGGTTATAAGGTAAATCAAAACCTTCTAATTGGGTAAATAACCAACCAGAAAATCCTTCTGTTGTTGGGCGAATAAAACTAAATTTTAAAGGGAATAATAAAAAACCAGCACAAGCAATAAGAGAGGCAACAATTAAACGTAACCCATGTATAAATTGTTCTCTTAACGTTGTACAAATAATCAGTGAAATACCATAGGCAATATTCACACTCCAATAAGGAATGATTGTCCAAGGTAAAAAGGGGATCGCTTTTTCCCACGAATAAACAAAAGAAGGAACATCAGATAAAGTGGAAGTATAAGTGTTAACTTGCATATAAGTTAAATAGAAAAATGGGGCAAGAAACAACAGCCATACAATACCAGCAAGCCAGATACTTTTTCTCGATGATGTTATTTGAGTGTGTTGGGTTCCACCCATACTAAAATTCCTTTCTTTGTTTATGTTTCTATTTTTACAACGACTTAAAACTATCGCTATATGTTGCCATATAGCGATAGCTCGGTTATTGATAATGCAATCCGTTAGCGACGTTTTGCTATCGATACACTAAAAATACCCCAATGATCAATTTGTTGATCTAACTTCTCAAAACCAGCTTCATTAACCAAAGCATCCATTTCACCCTGACTACGGCAACGCATGATCCAAGGTTGCCCATTCTGGTGACTCGGTAATACACGCGCAATCATTTCAAGCTGAGGGTGCCAAGGTTGACAGGTATAAATCAATAAACCGCCACTTGGTATGGCTTGCGATAGTCCTTTTAAAGACTCTTTTAGCAGATGATTTTCAGGGAATAACTCATAGAGCCCACTGACAATACCTAAAGTTGGTGATGGCGAAACGGTACTCAAGCTTTCTGCATCAAAAGCATTACCTTCTTCAAAACGCACTTTATCTTCTAAGTGACGCTCTTTAATCGCCATTCTGCCTTGTTCGACGTTAATGGAGCTATAATCACGCATTAAAATCGAATCGACCTTACCATAATCATTTACAGCATCAAAAAGATAGCGACCTTGTCCTGCTGCGATATCCATAATATGTACAGGCATATTATTTTGTATTAATTGGCGAATTGCGTAGCGGATCGTATTTTCAATATTGATTTTACGTTGGCGAATGCCTTGCCAACCAATGCTATTTAAATATTGCCTATCAACAACACGACCAAATAATCCTTTTCCTTGGGGTTGATTGCGGTAGACATAATCCAGCGTTGATCCTGAATCAAAACCTTTATCGTAACCCAGAGCAACACCTTCAGACGCTTTACCTAAAGTGCTCATAGAACGGCTAAGTATTTTGTAATAAAGTCTTTTTGGACAATATTTAGGTAGAGGAGTTTGTAATGCGCGATAAACATCTGCACTATGGCTCCAAGTATCTTCATGTTGGTAATCATGTTGATAAAGGGGTTGTGCAAATAATTTTTCAATAAAACTGCGCATTTTATTGATAGGGATAACTCTCTCTTTTTCGCCTAATGTATCGTGGTAAAAGCCCGGCAAGACATGCTTTTCTTTGATTCGTGTATTTAAACGTTCATAGAAAAGATGTTGAGGTTTGGCGTGAACAACATGATCATTGCCTGAAATAAATAACTGTGTTGGTAAAGTAATTGCGTTTGCATCTTCAACAACACGATCTGCCGTTTTATAAAGCTCTAATAAAATATTGACAGCAATAGGGCGAGTTATCAGTGAATCTTGGTTAAAAGAGTCGATACGACTTTGGTCATGGGTTAGATATTTCGCTTTCACATATGAATTAACATAAAAAAGCCCACGAACTTTTTGCATTAAGGCAAGACCTGTACGTGCAAAAGGAACATATAATTTCACTTTAAATGCAGGAGAAGCTAGCACCATACCGCGAATTTTGGGCGCGTAATCGTGTACCCAACCGGTAACTAAAACGGCTCCTACACTTTGACCAACAACCAGAATATTCTCCATTGGAATATTATAGTTAGAAGAAACGTAATGAACGAATTCGTCTATATCTTTTATTGATGTTCCCATTGATGGGCTATAACCGCGAGCGCCTTCATTTTTACCATGTCCACGAGCATCCCAAGCAAACATTGAAAAATCAGGAAGATCTAACTCATCAACTAGATGAGCAACACGACCTGAGTGTTCATGTCCTCGGTGAAATAAAATAATTGCTTTTGGCTC
Source organism: Proteus columbae (assembly GCF_002777965.1). GTDB lineage: Bacteria > Pseudomonadota > Gammaproteobacteria > Enterobacterales > Enterobacteriaceae > Proteus > Proteus columbae. Next base: position 15,834 of record NZ_NGVR01000023.1, read on the forward strand.
AGTGGTAATTTGAGCAGGCCAATGGCGATAGAACAACGGTGTCTTATCGCTGGTGGTAAATTCAGACTCAATTATATTCCTTTGAGTTTGATATTGCGGCTGTTGATTCATAACGATGTATCCTTATCTTTATCTGTCATCGTTGCTTCTTTTAGTGCGCGATGAATTCGGTGATAACAAGTCAACAAAAGTAATAAATTAATAATAATAAAAAGATAATGTGTGTTGTCTGATAATGTCAGTGAGGGGAATAATCCGATAAAAAACGCAATAGCACCAAAAATAAAGGCTCTATCACTTTTTCCCATCGGGCCATCATAACGACGAGAAGCATGAATAGTTTGGGCAAGAACGCCTAAGAACTCAGTCATTATCATTAAAAAAAGTGCCAGCATGATCCACCAGTAGGCCTGTGGAAAAATAAAAGCAAAAGGTAGATAGAGTGCAATGTCTGAAATAACATCGCTGGCTTCGTTTAATATCGCCCCAAGCGCACTTTTTTGATTATGTTCTCGTGCAAGCATGCCATCTATGGCATTAAGCGCCATACGAAAAAAGAGGACAAAAGGGAGTAATAAAAATAAACGAGGGAAAGGATAAAGCAAAAGTAATCCACCAACGGCAATGGATAACAGTAAAGCAGAAAGTGTGACCTGATTTGCGGTGATCCCTTTTGTGAATAACTGTTCTACATAAGGGCGCAATAAAGATTGAAATTTGGGTTTTAGGTCATAAATTGTCATGACGCATCCTTGTGTTCAAAAGTGCGTATATTACCTCAAAATTATTATTTTATTATTAGCTGATTTTTATCCCATTGAATATCTTTATTTCAATGGTTTAATTTATTTAAGATTTAAACATAAAACTAATATCTGAAATTTACTTGAGTTAATAATTATTTAGCTCTTAAAAAAAAGGGATAGTAAGATACGCATAATTGTAATTATCAGACTGTTCCGTGTCTGTTTGATTCTTTTTATTTTAAGAATGATTAAATTTTCTTTAGTAATATATGCGTAATTATAATTAGAAAACTAAATAAGAGGAATGAAATAAGGAATATCAAATACCTTATAGTAACTAATGAAATTAGTTTAATTTATTGAAAATATTATTTTAGATAAAATTTAAATCCAACAAGAGTGTATCAATAGAGTAGTTATCTGTATTGAGTGATAAGTGTAAAAAAACTAGATAATGATAATTATTATCATTATCATGATTGGCGCTGTTAGTTACAGTTCTAATCATCTATCAAACTAATAACCATACAAAAAGATACTACTATTATGATCCATTTCTTAGCAAAAAATGATGCTTATCGTCAGGGAATTGGGATATTTTCATTTTCGTCATCAGCGATTGCATTATTATTGACTTCACTCACTTCGTTAAATAGCTATGCAACTGAAAGTGTAAAACCAGAAATAACGACATCTACAAAGTCGGAGAGTCCTGTACAACCAAAATCGCGTGAAAAGATTATTCTTGAACCTATCTATGTATCAGGTGAGCTTAATTCGAGTGTTGATGCTGGAAGTACCGTTCTGACATTAAAAGATATCGACAGAATTCAGCCTAATAATATTGCAGAGCTGGTGGATAAATTACCAGGGATTTCATCATCTGGCTCACCAAGACCGGGCGGTCAAACATTAAACATCTGGGGGATGGGGAATCCTGAAGATATTAAAATCACCCTTGATGGTACGCCTAAAACCTTTGAGAAATATCGCCAAGGTTCAATTTTTATTGATCCTGAATTAATACGTCGTATTGATGTTGATAAAGGACCTCATAATATTACTCAAGGAAATGGCGGGTTTGGTGGTTCGGTAAGAATTGAAACCAAAGATCCCGATGACTTATTATTACCTGATCAGAATATTGGGATGTTTTTAAAATATGGTCACCATACCAATGATAGACAAAATCGTTATAGTGGTGCGGTATACGGTAAATTACTTGATGGACAAGCGGACGGATTACTCTATTTTAACCGTCGTGAAAGTGATGATCTGCGACGCCCTGATGGAACTAAATTTGGCTATTCACAATCAGACCAAGATTCTTTTTTAATTAAAACGAATATCTATTTAACTGAAGCACAAACATTAACATTATCAGCATCACGATCAGAAAGTGACGGTTGGACACCTTGGGCGGCTAAACGTGATGAATTAGCTAAACCTAGTCAAGCTGAAGTAGATAAATATGGTTTTGATGCGGCGATGAAACGTAAATTAGTTTATCGTGATCAAAAAGATGACACCTTCAGCGTGAAATGGAATATTCAGCCAGTTGATTCTGATTTAATTAATTTAACGCTTACCTACGGTTATTCAAAAACTAAACAAAACGATAGTCGCCCTGAAACAGCAAGTTCCTATTTTAGTGGCAGCATGGGAAATCAAAGTTGGGTCGATTATCGAAATCATCAAATTGAAATTAAAAATGAAAGCACTGTTATGCAAGGTGCTTTAGAGCATAAGGTATTAGTGGGAACACGTTGGCATCGTAATGATCGTGATGTCTTAATGTTTACTCGTGATAAAGCTAAAAATCCAAATTATAACTATGGATATTATGCGCCTCCTTATATGCCAGAAGGTACGCAAACGACAACCAGTTTCTATCTTCAAGATTCGATGAGTTATAGAAACCTGACGATAACACCAGGTGTTCGCTACGATATCGTTAAAAATCAGGGCAAAGGAAGCCGAGCTATCACCTATCAACACCCTGATCCCTATTATGGTCATGATTATTCGGATGTAACTTATAGCGGGGCAACACCTCACTTAGGTTTATTATGGAAAATGAATCAGAATTTCAGATTCTTTGGTGATCTAACCTACACATGGCGAGCTCCATTAATTGATGAACAGTATGAAGTGCAAGGAACTGTTTCCAGTTTAACGGGAACAAGCCGTCACTTAGATAAAGAAACAGTAAGAGCTGCACGAATTGGTGCAATTGCAGACTTTGAAAGTGTTATTCAGCAAGAAGATCAACTGCAGTTAAGAACAACACTGTTTGATACTCGTGGTAAAGACGAAATCTTCCGTCGCCGGGGTGTCTATTGTGAAAGCCAAAAGGTGGATGGGCATAATGGAAATTGCCCGCCTTCAATAGGTAATTACCGTAATTTACCGGGCTATCATATTCAAGGGTTGGAAATTGAAGCCTTTTATAATAGCCCTAATGTATTCGGCCGTTTAGCGTATTCAACAATGAAAGGAAAACGTGACCAATCACCGCGTGATCCGTGGTTCGGTCAAAAAACATGGATTGCAGAGATCCAGCCTGACGCTTTACATGCCACACTTGGCGTAAAAGTACCAAGTATTAATGTCAATATGGGATGGACGGGTGATTTTATTGGCGCTCAACGCCGTTCGCCAATGGATGCTGATCCTGATGCGGGTTATTGGTCATTACCAAAAAGTAAAGGTTATGCAATACACGGTTTATTTGCGAATTGGGAACCTTCTTTTATAGATAACACTGAGGTTCGTTTTACAGTCGCGAATTTATTTAACCGCGATTATTACCCTTATTTAGGTGAATCAGTTTCAGGTGTTGGACGCGATTATCGATTTACTGTGGTAAAACGTTTCTAATATTACTGAAAATAAAAACCACGATCTTTGGTCACTTAAACAAATAAACCCCATAGATATTATGGGGTTTATTGTAATTTAGAGTTCAATATTCAATATATTGAATTAATAACCGTGTGATGCAGAAGTTGCAATCATTGCCATCATGGTTGTGAAGAAGAAAATAAAGAACAGAACAGCCATAACGATACTAATAATAAAGTAAATAAAGCCCGCTCTATTCCATGTTTCTTGCACTTTCATAAAGGTTTCAACAGAATCGTAATCACCACTTTTCCATGCCCATTCATTCCCTTTAATACCACAGACAAAGATCCAAACAAGATTAAGTAAAGGAACAAGTGCTAATAATGGAAGATAGGATTTATTACCAAAACCCCAAATAATATTAAACATGAAAGCACCCCAGTTCCAACGTTTAATTTCTTCAGGTACTGGTTTGTTAGTGTAAGACACAGTTTATTCCTTATTTAAAATAATAAATATAAAAATGAGAATGCCAAAATGGCAACTGGAGAAAGGAATAATCATAATTGAAGAAATGAGAGAATGAAAGAAAGGTATATCTTTGCCATTAATAAAAAGAATAATCTTAATAATAAAGTAGTATTACGATCTTTTAATTTTTATATAAACTCGTTTTACCTAATTACATGTAATTTTAGTTTTTTATAAATAAAAACAGGCCACAATCGTGTGACCTGTTTTGTGATAATTTTAAATTAAGATGATTTATTGATTACTTTGCAGCAGCCTGAGCTTGTTCAATCCAACCATCAAAGGTTTTTTGATGTGCTTTGATCCATGCATTCGCATGACGTTCAATATCTGCCTGTGATTTTTGACCATTATGCATACGTAAGTTTTGCGCATTAATATCGGCAACAGACACTTTCATGACTTCAAAGAGTTTTGCCGCAGCGGGATTTTCTTCAGCCCATTTTTTATTTGCTGCGATATGCATAGTACTTGGTGGAAAGCCGTAGTTTTTACCATTTGCTAATGTGGTATCGGTTTTATCATCACCTGGTAACGAAGAGAAGGGGACTTGTAACCAAACAACATCTTTACCCGGTTTTAATACATCACTTATCCAGTAAGGTGTCCATGTGTAATAAAAAATGGGTTTGCCTTCTTTATAGCGAGTAATGGTATCTGCCATCATTGCCGCATAATTGCCTTGGTTATGTGTGACTGACTTTTCTAATCCATAGGCTTTTAAGTGGTTGTTGATAGCTTCTTCACAACCCCAACCCGGATTGCATCCGGTTAAATCCGCTTTACCATCACCATTAGCATCAAATAATTTGGCAATGTTAGGATCTTTTAATTGCTCAATATTTGTAATGTTATATTTCTCTGCGGTTTTTTTATCAATTAAGTAACCTTGGGCTGCATTAACGACATAATCTCCTTTACGATAAAAGGTATTATCACCTCCCGCTGCTGCATATTGTGAATTATGAAGAGGAACCCAACTGACTGCCATAAAAGTTGCATCACCATTGGCGATAGAGGAGTAAGCAACGTTATAGTCAACTTCTTTAATTGGTTGAACAGTGTAACCTAATTGTTCTAGTGCTTTGTTGACGATTAAAGTTTGAAAGGTTTCTTCAGAAATCGTACTTTGCACAGGTTGAACCGAAATCCCTTTTCCAGGTAAATCAGCAGCGGATAACTGGGTGCTTATCAGTGTGGCAGACAATACTGTTGCCCAGAGAACTGGATTACGCATAGTTTTTCCTTCTGTTGTTATGGTAAGAGATAAATAGCGACAGCGAACTGTCGCTTCTATTTCTTATATTGATTGAACGAGATGTTCTTTATTGATTTTTAATACTGATTTTTAATAAATAGTGAAAATATTTATTACGATGCTTTTTTACTAAAGAGTCGGCAAATTAAGCCGATAGGTCCTGTCATATACCAGCATCGATTGCCTTTATGGCGGCTATTTTGACCTAAAGATTGTGTTAATCGATCAAGGATAATGGCTAGGATAACAATACCTGCGCCCCCCACGGCAGCAAGTCCCATATCAAGGCGACCTATACCGCGTAATACCATTTGACCTAATCCACCGACGGCTATCATTGATGCAATAACAACCATTGAAAGCGCTAACATCAGTGTTTGGTTTACACCTGCCATAATTGTTGGCATGGCGAGTGGTAATTGTACTTTAAACAGCATTTGGTGAGGGTTTGCACCAAATGATTGTGCGGCTTCAATTAAATCTTCAGGAACTTGTTTGATCCCTAAAATGGTTAATCTCACAATTGGAGGTAAGGCAAAAATAATGGTGACCACAACGCCAGGTACGTTACCAATACCAAATAACATGACGATAGGAACTAAGTAGACAAATGCAGGCGTTGTCTGCATTGCATCCAGTAAAGGCCGAACAATTTTTGATGCTCTATCGCTGTTAGCTAACCATATTCCTAATGGGAGTCCGATAATAAGACAAAACAGTAAGGAAGTGAGTACCAATGCAAGGGTAACCATGGCTTCAGACCAAGCACCAATCGCACCAATTAATATTAATGAGATAAAAGAAGTAACACCCATGACTTTGCCTGAAAGTTGCCATGCAATCAGAGAAAACAGAATAATGGCGATAGGTGCTGGCATTGAGGTTAAGAAATTTTCAAAACCACTTAATACCAAATCAACGGGTACACGAATGCCTTGGAAAACAGGGCGAAAGTGCAACACAATCCAGTCAATTGCCTCGGTAACCCATGAATCTAACGGGATCAGCGTATTATGAAACGGATCCATTAGATTGAATGAATCGGGTGTGATATCAGTCGGTGCTGCATCTAGCCAATCACTGCCAGCAGATGAGGTATCGATATTTTCAGTACCACTACCCGCACCCCATGGATCAGCATCTGTTGATGAACTGTCAGCACTACTCCAAGGATCGCTTTCTATTGCGCTCGTATCTGTTGTTGCCCAAGGATCATCATTTACGTTATTGGTTGTTTCTTGTGTAGTCTCGCTTGCGGTGATCCCTTGGATGTTTGTATCCAAAGTCGTATCTTGATCTGTTGTATTATTCATTTGGCGTCTCCTTATCCAGTGCTTGCAGTAACATTCCTTTAGAAATTAAACCGATATAACGGTTTTTTTCATCAATAACAGGGATCGCACAGGGAGATTGTGCAACAGTCGAAATCAGTTCGTTTAACGGTGTATCACCATTAATGGCACAAGGTTCAGGTAAAATAGCTGACTCAATAGGTTGTTTATTCTTGAGCGCCTCTTCAAGTGATGTGACGGAAACGATGCCAACAAATTTTCTTCCCCGTTCAATGAGATAGCCAAAGTTTCTATCTTCATCTTCAAGTACTTTTAATGCAGAGCGAGGACCAAAACCGGGCGCAACATGCAGTAAGGTTTCTGGGCGACGCTTGGCTATATCTTTTGCACTAAATACGTGGCTAATATCAACACCACGGAAAAACGTGCGCACATAATCATTTGCTGGATTGTTGAGTATTTCATCTGGTGTTCCCGTTTGAACAACAACGCCACCTTGCATAATGGCAATTCGGTCGCCGATACGCATAGCCTCATCCAGATCATGGGAGATAAATACAATGGTGCGCTGTTTATCACCTTGTAAACTTAATAATTCATCTTGCATTTCGGTACGAATTAATGGATCAAGTGCTGAAAAGGCTTCATCCATTAACAAAATATCTGGATCATTAGCGAGCGCACGCGCAAGGCCGATACGTTGACGCATTCCTCCAGAAAGTTCATCAGGCCAAGAGTTTGCGTAACTACCCAAGTTGACTTGCTCTAAGGCATCCATCGCTTTTTTATAACGCTCGTCTTTGCTTAATCCAGCGAGATCCATTCCGAACGCAGTGTTATCAAGCACGTTCATATGGGGCATCAATGCAAATGACTGAAACACCATACTGATTTTTTTTCGGCGTACTTGCCGTAATTCTTTATCTGACATGGTGGCAATATTTTCACCATCAATAAGCACCTCTCCCTTTGTTGGAGAGATCAGACGATTGAGAAGGCGGACTAGAGTGGATTTACCTGAACCAGATAATCCCATGATGACAAATATTTCGCCTTCTTCAATTGCCAGATTTGCATTTTGAACGCCCACCGTAAGCCCTGTTTTATCAAAAATCTGATCTTTATTCATACCAGATTCTAATAATTCAAATGCGCGTTTAGGGTGCTCGCCAAATACTTTGTAGAGATTTTTTACTTCGAGTTTAATTGCCATGCAATATATAGTTTCCTATTTAAATATTGAAAGGAATAAATTAAATATTAATAAATAAGTGTTGTTATTTTTCCTAAATAAGATTTTTAGTAAGGGAAATACCCTACCACAATGATTGAGTCTGACAACCCTATGTTAATTATAATTAATTAAATAATTTGGCTGTATTTTCTTTATTTTTAATATGATTAATAATTAAATAAAGTGAAATAAGTAAAATTTATTAAAAGATGTATTCTCTTCTAACTCACTGAAATAACTTTATTTTTAGAGATATTGTTATTTTGATTAGGATCTCAATAAAAATGAAAACTCAATATCAAAATAAAAGGGAAAAAGAGATGAAAATTAAATGAAAAAAAATCTAAATACATTAGTTAAATTAATGTTTATTATCTTATGATAAGGTCTATCTACTCAATATAAGCTAAAATCATTCGAAAAAAATTGATTTTTTGACAAGATTGAACGGCAAAAATCAATCAATTAGATTATTTAGTGAACAAATAAAAATACACCAAAAAATAGTCTATATTTTTCAGTGTATTATGTTTTATATGCGATACATAATTAAATTGAATGTATTATGTTGTTTCTCTTAACTTTAATTAGGCTAATAGATCTTAAAAATCCCAATCATCGTCTTCGGTGTTAATGGTTTTTCCAATAACATAAGATGAACCTGAACCAGAGAAGAAATCGTGATTTTCATTTGCATCTGGTGATAATGAAGAAAGAATTGCAGGGCTTACATCGGTTATTTCATCAGGGAATAATGCCTCATACCCTAAATTCATTAATGCTTTATTGGCATTATAATGAAGAAATTTTTTGACATCTTCAGTCCAACCTACTGTGTCGTAAAGATCTTCGGTATATTTCACTTCATTGTCATATAAATCTAATAATAATGAAAAAGCAAAATCTTTAATATCTTGTTGCTCTAATTCTGATTTATTTAATAACTGATTTTGAAATTTATAGCCAATATAATAACCATGAACCGCTTCATCCCTAATAATAAGACGAATTAAATCGGCTGTATTGGTTAATTTTCCTCGGCTTGACCAATACATTGGTAAATAGAACCCTGAATAAAATAAAAAGGATTCTAAAAATACGCTGGCGATTTTTTTCTTTAAAGGATCTTTATCTTGATAATAACGTAAAATAATTTCTGCTTTCTTTTGTAAGTAAGGATTTTCCTCACTCCAACGGTATGCTTCATCGACATCGATTGTTAAGCAAAGTGTGGAAAATATCGAACTGTAAGAGCGCGCATGAACCGCTTCCATAAAACAGATATTAGATAATACTGCTTCTTCATGAGGCGTGAGTGCATCTGGCATTAAAGTAGGTGCGCCTACGGTGTTTTGGATAGTATCAAGCAAAGTTAGCCCTGTGAAAACACGGATCGTCAGTTGTTTTTCAGCTTGAGTCAGTGTGTTCCATGAGGGAATGTCATTAGAGAGTGGAATTTTTTCAGGTAACCAAAAATTCATGGTTAAGCGGTTCCAAACTTCTAAATCTTTTTCATCTTCAATGCGATTCCAGTTAATTGCATTAACGTGGCTTAATAAAGGTGATGACATGCTATGTTCTCCTTATTGTTATTATTAAAGCGCGCACGAAACACAGCCTTTAATTTCAGTACCTGCTAATGCAGATTGTCTAATACGAATGTAATACAAGGTTTTAATACCTTTGCGCCATGCATATATTTGTGCTTTGTTGATATCTCTTGTTGTGGCTTCATCAGAAAAGAACAACGTCAGTGATAATCCTTGATCGATATGTTGAGAAGCCTCAGCATAGGTATCGATAATTTTTTCAGCTCCAATTTCATATGCATCTTGATAATATTGACGATTTTCATTGGTCATAAAGGGGGCAGGGTAATAAACTCGCCCAATCTTACCTTCTTTTCTAATTTCTATTGGCGCGGCAATAGGATGAATACTCGATGTAGAGTGGTTGATATAGGAAATAGACCCTGTCGGTGGTATCGCTTGTAAATTTTGGTTATAGATCCCATGCGTCATAATAGATTGCTTGAGAGTTTGCCAATTTTCTTGTGTTGGAATATGAACATTAGATTGACTAAATAGCTGCTGGACTTTTTGAGTTTTAGGCAACCACTGTTGTGATACATATTTATTAAAATATTCACCTGTTGCGTATTTTGAATTTTCAAAGCCTTTAAAGTGCTGCTTTTTCTCAATAGCTAATTGATTTGAAGCTAATAACGCATAGTAAGTGACGGTATAAAAATAGATATTAGTAAAATCTAATGCTTCTTCTGAGCCATAATAAATTCCTTCACGGGCTAAGTAACCATGTAAATTCATTTGTCCTAAACCAATGGCATGAGAAGCGAGATTACCTTTTTCAATAGAAGGAACGGACTCGATTTTCGTCATTTCAGAGACATTACTTAATGCCCTAATTGCAGTGCTGACGGTATGTGCAAAGTTAGGTGAGTCCATTGCCATAGCAATATTCATAGAACCTAAGTTACAACTGATGTCATGACCGATATGGCGATAACTTAAGTCAGGGTGATACTCACTCGCACTGTTGACTTGTAAAATTTCAGAGCAAAGATTGCTCATGTTAATTCTTCCAGCGATAGGATTGGCGCGATTTACTGCATCTTCAAACATGATATAAGGATAGCCAGATTCAAATTGAATTTCGGCAAGTGTTTGGAAAAACTCTCTCGCTTTAATTTTTTTCTTACGAATTTGCGCGTTATTCACCATTTCACTGTATTTTTCACTAATACTGATCTCTGACATAGGTACGCCATAAATACGCTCTACATCATAAGGTGAGAAGAGATACATATCTTCATTGCGTTTCGCTAATTCAAAAGTGATATCAGGGATAACAACGCCTAAAGAGAGGGTTTTTATTCGGACTTTTTCATCCGCATTTTCTCTTTTTGTATCAAGAAAATGGTAAATATCCGGATGATGAGCATGAAGATAAACAGCGCCAGCGCCTTGTCTTGCTCCTAACTGATTAGCATAGGAAAAGGCATCTTCAAGCATTTTCATAACAGGAACAACGCCAGAAGATTGATTCTCTATACGTTTTATGGGAGCACCAGCCTCACGTAAATTAGTGAGCAAAAATGCAACGCCGCCACCACGTTTAGAAAGCTGTAATGCGGAATTTACCGATCGACCGATAGACTCCATATTATCTTCTATTCGCAGTAGAAAGCAGGAAACCAATTCACCACGCTGTTGTTTCCCACAATTTAAAAAAGTCGGTGTTGCGGGTTGAAAACGACCACTAATGATTTCATCAACAAGATGAATAGCAAGATCAGTATTGCCCTGTGCAAGAGTGAGAGCGACCATGCAGACGCGATCTTCATAGCGTTCAAGGTAGCGCTCGCCATCAAACGTTTTTAAGGTGTAACTGGTGTAATACTTAAAAGCGCCAAGGAAAGATTGAAAGCGAAATTTTTTGCTATAAGCATGTTTAAATAGCTGTTTGATAAAGGTAAATTCATATTGCTCTAACACTTGGGCTTCGTAATAGTGTTGTTCGACTAAGAACTCTAATTTTTCTCTTAGATCATGAAAAAATACGGTGTTTTGATTTACATGCTGACGAAAAAAATGATGTGTTGCTAATTTGTCTTTATCAAACTGAATATTACCTTGCTCATCATAGAGATTTAGCATGGCATTTAATGCATGGTAATCCAGTTGTTCTGCTGATTGTATCATGTTGATTATCTCGTGACGCATTGGTCAGCAAGGCTTGACCAAAACGTGCTTAAACCTGTTTTTACGCGGTTTACATCTTCTGGCGTACCTAATAATTCAAATCGATACAAAAAAGGGATTTTGCATTTTTGTGCAATAATATCGCCCGCTAACCCGTAAGCTGTACCAAAGTTAGTATTTCCAGAAGCAATGACTCCACGTATTAATTGACGGTTTTCAGGGATATTTAAAAACTGAATAACCGCTTTAGGCACTGCACCTTTAGCACCACCGCCACCATAAGTTGGGCAAAGCAACACAAAAGGTTGCGTTGCAAGCAAGGTTTCATCTTCAATGATTCTGGTCGCCTTTAAATTGAGCTTTTGTACAAAGCGATGGCAGTTTTCAGAGCGACTTGAAAAATAAATCAAAGGTGCAGTTTGCATAAGATGCTCCTTTAGAGCGTGATCTGTCTGATTTTATCAGGGCAGAAACCCGACCAATGTTGTTCACCGTGAACGACAACAGGTACTTGGCGATATCCCATAGAAACAATGTGAGCGAGGGCTTGTGTATCTTTGGTGAGATCAACTGCAACAAACGGAATATTTTTCTGTTTTAAGGCGCGTTCTGTGGCACTGCATTGAACGCAATTCGGTTTGGTATAGAGGATAACAGACATAAAAATAACCCTTATAAAAATATGGATGCGTCTGTTTTCACATCCATAATGAGAAGTCCTTAAATACTATATATAGATTTATTTATTTTCAACCATACAATATATGGTGATTTTCATTTTTGATAATGATTATCATTAAAATTAAATAGTTAGTGAGTTAATTTTATTTTTAGATTGCTCGATTGATCAATTTTTATTAGATATACGAGTAATTAGATGATTGCTTTATCAATCAAGCATGATTTAATCTTGTCGCTAAAGACAAATCAGCAGAGAAAACATTATGTACCAAGACTATCTCGATGCACCTAAAGGCTTTCCAAAACCCTATATTTCTATCACTGCAAATGAAAAAGGGATCACGAGTCTCTATTTTGTGAATGACAAAGAGGTTGCTGTAAACTCGAGCCCCGTGATTAACCAATGTATACAACAATTAAAAGAGTATTTTGCGGGTAAACGCACGACGTTTTCAGTGCCATTAGCACCTGAAGGAACTGAATTTCAAAGCCGTGTTTGGAAGACATTACAGACAATCCCTTATGGTGAAATTTGGAGTTATAAAAAATTGGCGCTTACATTAGGTTCAATCAATTATTGCAGAGCGGTAGGAATGGCTAACTCACGCAATCCAATTTCTTTAATTATTCCTTGCCATCGAGTTATTGGTCATAACGGTAAGTTGGTCGGCTATACTGGCGGATTAGATATTAAGCGTTGGCTACTTCATTATGAAAAAGTAGAAATTGATGAATAGTTCAGATTGTAAGTATTAAGTATTGTTTCTTAAGTGAACTATGCATTAAGGCATGGGATTTGTCTGAATATTAATCATTTGGCAGAAAAAAAATGTGAGTTTCGTGATCTAGACTGTGGACAGGGAATCATCATTTTTGTTTTACTATAGCCAACGCAAAACGCTTGCGTTTATTTTCTATTTTAAAGGTAAACTTGATGTCTAAATTAAAAGGTAACGTTAAGTGGTTTAACGAAACTAAAGGTTTTGGTTTTATCACTCCAGAAGATGGCAGCAAAGATGTATTTGTACACTTTTCCGCTATTACATCAGAAGGCTTTAAAACCCTTGCTGAAGGTCAAAAAGTAGAGTTTGAAGTTACTGACGGCGCGAAAGGGCCATCTGCTGCAAACGTTGTCGCTATCTAATTAACGACTTCTTTGAGACAAGTAAAAACCCGTTGTTTAACGGGTTTTTATGTATCTAGAGCAAAGCCCGTTAAACAACGGGTTTTTATATTCTAAATATTACATCTCTCGTAATAACCAAAACGCAAATGCGGTCATTAAAAATGAACCCGCCAAGTTAGCGCCCATCGTACTTAATGCCCATCCTATCTTTCCCTCAGTTAAGAGTGCGACAACTTCGACAGAAAAGGTTGAAAATGTTGTCAAACCGCCACAAAAGCCCGTAGTTAGCATAATTTTCCAAATAGGATCAATATGTGGCGCTTTGCTAAACCAAGCGATACCAAAGGCAATAATAAAAGCACCAATACAGTTAGCAATAAAGGTGCCCGTAGCAAAATGAGGAAAAATAGAATTTAGGCGGTAGCTAATCAGCCAGCGCAATACGCTACCTAAACCACCACCTATAAATACAGCAATTGCAATGTTAAGCATGAGAGATTAATTGTTATTTAACCTCAATCCCCTGAGCTTGAAGATCAGCATGATAAGACGAGCGAACAAACGGCCCACAAGCTGCATGGGTAAAGCCCATCGCAATTGCTTGTTCTTTCATATATTCAAACTCGTCAGGACTGACGTAGCGTTGAACAGGAAGATGATGACGACTTGGCTGTAAATATTGCCCTAATGTCAGCATCGTTACCCCATGTTTACGCAGATCACGCATAACGTCAATAATTTCTTCGTTGGTTTCCCCAAGGCCGACCATTAAACCCGACTTAGTAGGAATATCTGGATGAGCTTGCTTGAAGCGCTCTAACAATGTCAATGACCATTGATAGTTAGCACCTGGACGCACTTGACGATAAACGCGAGGAACGTTCTCTAAGTTATGGTTGAAGACATCAGGTGGTGTGTCTGTGAGGATCTCAAGCGCTTTATCCATACGTCCACGAAAATCAGGAACTAATGTTTCAATACGGATTGTTGGATTTTTTGCACGAATTGCAGCAATACAATCAGCAAAATGTTGAGCACCACCATCACGTAAATCATCGCGGTCTACGGAAGTAATTACAACGTAGCGTAATCCCATATCTTTAATCGTTTGAGCGAGTTTTTCTGGCTCTTGTGGATCGGGGGCATTTGGGCGGCCATGAGCAACATCGCAAAATGGGCAACGGCGTGTACAGATTGCACCCAAGATCATAAAGGTTGCTGTTCCGTGGTTGAAGCACTCTGCAAGGTTAGGGCAAGAAGCTTCTTCACAGACGGAATGAAGACCATTTTTACGCATTGCTGCTTTGATACCCTGAATTTTACTTGAGTCAGCGGGTAACTTTATTTTCATCCAATCAGGTTTGCGTAGCAGTTGTTCACGTTCTGTAGCGACTGTTTTAACAGGAATAAGTGCCATTTTATCGGCGTCGCGATATTTAACTCCGCGTTCCATCTGAATAGGTTTACTCATAATTGTGCCAGTTCCAGTTATCTAGAGTGATTAACACGATGTGACTGAGGTAATCAGGGTTTTAAAAAAATATGACAAATGTTAAAAAAATTATAGCATTTTTATTGCTGTGGTTGAAATCCTAGTTGTGTACAAAAATGCTTAACTAATAACGGTGCTACCTGTGTCGTTGTCGTATTCGGTGCAAAATCAATTAACTGCGTCATTTTTAGATCAGAATAACCACAAGGATTTATTCGTGCAAAAGGGGTTAAATCCATATCGATATTGAGCGCAAGCCCATGAAAGGAGCAACCTTTACGAATGCGTAATCCTAAAGAGCAAATTTTATCACCCTTTACGTAAACGCCGGGTGCATCAGCACGAGCATAAGCTTCTACATTAAACTCAGCTAGCGTATCAATAACGGTGTTTTCAAGAGCGGTGACTAATTGACGAACACCCACATGATTGCGTTTTAAATCAATTAAAACATACATCACTTGTTGACCGGGGCCATGATAAGTCACTTGACCACCACGATCAGATTGAATAACAGGGATAGTCCCCGTATTTAATAAGTGTTCAGCTTTACCTGCTTGGCCTTGGGTAAAAACCTGTTCATGTTGAACGAGCCATATTTCATCAGGTGTGTGACTTTCCCGTTTTTCCGTAAACTGATGCATAGAATCAGAAACCGGTAAATAGGGTTTCACACCTAATTGGCGAATAATGATTGTCTTGTCTTGCACCGTGAAAATCTTCATTTGTAGCGTAATTGTGAAGAGCAGTATAACGCTCCAGTAAATGAACTACCAGATTGAGATGTTTTTTTTCCGCGGTAGGGTGAAAAATGTGGGAGTGTAAAATAAGAAAAAGCGCCTTAATGAAAGGCGCTTTTAAAAAGTTATCTATTAAAAGAAAAGATTACAGAACCATACGTACTAGTTCAAGCTCACCTAATTCTTTATATAATGTTTCTACTTGATCGATATGAGTTGCGTTGATGGTAATAGAAACAGAGTGGTAATTACCTTTGCTACTTGGTTTCACTGAAGGTGTGTAATCACCAGGAGCATGGCGTTGAATTACTTCAACAACTTGATCCACTAATTCTGGTTTTGCATGACCCATCACTTTATAAGTGAAAGAACATGGGAACTCTAACAGTTCGTTTAATTTTGTTTTCATCATAATGTAATTCCTTAAGACAACAGGTGCTGTTGTTTTAATAATTTATTTCTACACCTAATCTTAGCAAATAAAAAGCGCATTCCTTACATAATAAGGAATGCGATACTAGTAATTAGGGTAAATATGGGAATGGTAAATGTGTTTTTGCCAATATCTGTATAAAAGTTATATGTGGTCACATTTACCATTTTCAAGTCTTAGCCAAACCAGTGTGAGAATAATAATTTGATATAGTCGATAATACGGCTAAAGAAACCACCTTCTTTTACTTCATTCATCACAACAAGCGGGCGCTGCTCAATAACTTGACCATCAAGTTGGAAATTAATTGTTCCTACAACTTGGTTTTTAGTTACCGGTGCATGTAATTCTACATTATCAAGAACATAGCTTGCTTTTAAATCTTTTAAACGACCACGAGGAATAGTTAAATAAACATCTTTGTCTACCCCTAATTGTACTTTATCTGTTTCACCATACCAGATAGGCTCAGCCGCGAATTCTTTACCCACTTGTAATGGTTTTACAGTTTCAAAGAAACGAAAACCCCAAGTAAGTAGTTTTTTACTTTCTGCATCACGACCTTTAGATGAGTGACCACCCATAACCGCAGAAATTAAACGCATATCGCCTTCGGTTGCGGAAGCGACAAGGTTATAGCCAGCAGATGCAGTATGGCCTGTTTTAATGCCATCAACGTTTAAACTGGTATCCCACAACAAACCATTTCGGTTAGTTTGGCGGATATTGTTGTAGGTGTACTCTTTTTCTTTATAGATGGCATATTCATCCGGTACATCGCGAATTAATGCCGCACCAATTAGCGCCATATCGCGAGCCGAGCTATATTGTCCTGGAGCATCAAGGCCATGAACGGTTTGGAATTGTGTATTTTGTAAACCCAGTCGTTTAACGTAGTCGTTCATCATGGTTACAAACGTATCTTGGCTGCCCGCGACATAAGAGGCCATTGCAACACAAGCATCATTACCTGATTGTAAATTGATACCTCGCGTTAACTGTGCCACGGTAACTTGGTCACCCGGTTTTAAGAACATTAAAGAAGAGCCTCGAAAAACAGGATTCCCTGTTGCCCATGCTTCTTCACCAATGGGAACGATATCGCTATTAGAGATTTTACCAGCACGAATAGATTGACCGATTACGTAGCTGGTCATCATCTTGGTTAAACTTGCAGGATCACGGCGAACGTCGGCATTCATTTCAGCCAGTACTTTCCCAGAATTATAATCAATAAGAATATAAGATTCGGCTTCGATACTAGGAACAGCGGGTATCATTGTTTTTAGGGAATCTTCCGCAATACCTTGATGACTTACTGTGAGTAAAGCAAAAGTGGCACTTAATAGGCTTGTTCTTAGTAATTTTGCTGGGAGTATCTGTTTCATTCTGTTTGTTTAATCCGAAAATTCAGGGAAAAATAGGGACTGATAAATAAAATATCAGCAAACCCAGACGATTCTACGCTTGAATTTGCTGATATAAAAAGGATTTTACGTAATATTATCCTTTATTGGGTAATAATAAACCCAGTAATATCTTTAACTTGTTTTAGCTTGTTTTTTATCGTTTCGGCTTGAGCTTTAGATGAATAAGGGCCGAGTTGCACTTTATATAATCCATCTGTTTTATTGATCACACCTTGAGTGCTAAATAGTGACGATAAATCATTGAGCCAAAACTGTGCATTATTTTCGTTACTGAGAGCACCGACTTGAACATAAAAGCCTTGTGCTATGGAATTTGAGGATAATACTGGTTGTGGTGCTTTTGTTTCTGTCACCGCTGGAACTGGCGTTGGAGCTGGTAACGGAGTTGGTGTTTTTGCTGGAACAGGGGCTGGTGGATCAACTGGCACATTGTTGTTGATTGGCGTTGATGTTGTTAATGGTGTCGGCGTTGCTGGTTGAGCATTAAAATTAGGACGCTCAGGTAATGCCGTTGTTTTCTTCTCTATTTGTGCACCATGTGTACCAATACCACTCATATGGCCGGTTTGGTCAACAACAATTCCTTCAATAAGCAATGGGGTTGTCGGCATTAAACGTAAGCTATCAGAAACCGCTGGAGTGACTTGGATTTGTTTTCCATTGACGTAAGGACCACGGTCGTTAATACGTACAACCATTGTGCGCCCATTGAGCAAGTTTGTGATTTTCGCATAGCTTGGGATCGGTAATGTAGGATGTGCGACGGCAAACTCATAGGGATTAACGCGCTCACCAATGGTCGTTAATCGACTCATCGCTAAACTATCATAGACAATAGCTTCACCTTTCTCACTGAAATTGGCAGGATCAGTCACAATACGGTAAACCACCCCGTTTTTTCGGTAATCTTGATTTGCCGTAGGGTGATAAGGCTCGTAACGTGGCTCAGCACCAAGAACACGTTGAGCTGGCACATTGGGTAATGGTGCTGGCTGTTTATTGGTATTCGGCTTATCAATAACACACCCTGACAGTAGCAATGCACTGATACCAATCAAAACCCATTGCAGACGCATAAAAACCTCATTATAAACTTTTCGATAGTAGTTTTCGGTGTGTATGAATAGACATCACGATACCAAACCCTGCCATTAACACAATAAGGGCGGAGCCTCCATAACTCATCAGCGGTAACGGAACACCCACAACAGGAAGGATGCCACTCACCATTCCTATGTTGACAAAAACATAGACAAAGAAAATTAGCATTAACCCGCCAATCATTACTCTACCAAATGTATTTTGTGCTTTCGTTGCAAGGTAAAGGCCTCGCGCGATTAAGAGTATATAAAGAGTCAGTAGTATCAAAACACCAATTAATCCGAGTTCTTCAGCCAATACAGCAAAAATAAAGTCTGTATGGCGCTCTGGTAAGAATTCTAATTGAGATTGAGTGCCTTGTAACCATCCTTTTCCATGTAATCCGCCAGAACCGATGGCAATTTTAGATTGGATGATATGATATCCTGCGCCAAGTGGGTCTGATTCAGGGTCAAGAAGCATCATTACCCGTGCTTGCTGGTAATCATGCATGAGGAAAAACCAAAGTATGGGGATAAAGGCGGCAACAAGAATAATAGCCACCGTGATAAGGCGCCAACTCATTCCTGCTAGGAAAAGGACGAATAATCCGGAAGTAGCAACAAGAATAGAGGTTCCTAAATCAGGCTGTGCCGCAACTAATAAAGTTGGCACAAAAATAAGTACCAGAGCAATAGCAGTATTACGTAATGTCGGTGGACACACATCGCGATTCATAAATCGAGCCACCATTAAAGGCACTGCAATTTTAGCGATTTCTGAAGGCTGAAAACGCACAATACCTAAATCTAGCCAACGCTGTGCCCCTTTACTGATTTGACCAAAGACATCGACAAGAATAAGTAAAATAACACAGAAGAAATAGAGATGTGGCGCCCAGCTTTCATAGACTCTTGGTGGGATTTGCGCCATGACTATCATGATCATAAAACCCATTGCAATCTGCCCTAACTTACGTTGCATCATTTCAGGATCTTGCCCGCTGGCACTCCACATAATAAATGCGCTGTATCCTAATAAAGCAATAATACAAAGTAAGAATAGAGGGTCGATATGGATCCGTGTCCAGAAGGATTTTTTCTTATTATTTTCAGTCATGAGTATTATTCCTCTGAACCACGCGGTGCTGGTGGAGAAGCTGGTAATACAGTGTTGTTATCACCAAGGAGAATGTGGTCAAGAATTTGTCTTGTAATATCACCGACAGAAGGGCCTGCTCCACCATTCTCTAGGATAATAGAGATGGCGACGGTCGGCTTGTCATAAGGTGCAAAGGCAATCATCAATTTGTGGTCACGAAGATGTTCAGCCAATTGGCTTGCATTGTAGGTTTCGTAACTAAATACCTGTGCCGTTCCCGATTTTGCTGCGGCTTTATAAGGTGCATCAGCAAAACTTCGGCGACCTGTACCATTAGGGAAGTTAGCCACACCATACATACCGTGCTTTGCTAATTCCCAATAACCTGAGTTGATATCACCAATTTGGCGTGTTTCAGTATCAACATAAGGCAACATTTCATTGCCTAGTTTTGTACCGTAAAGTAGGTGAGGGGTTTTAACTTGGCCGTCATTAATCAATGTCATTAAAGCTTTCGCCATTTGAATTGGCGTTGCTGTCCAATAACCTTGCCCAATTCCTACGGGGATTGTGTCACCTTGATACCAAGGCTTTTTATAACGTTGCTGTTTCCACTCACGCGTTGGCATGATGCCATTACGTTCTTCGGATAGATCAATACCTGTATATTCGCCATAACCAAAGCGACTCATCCAAGTTGATATACGGTCAATTCCCATATCATAAGCAACTTGATAGAAGAAGGTATCCGCAGATTCTACGATAGATTTTGTAACATTAAGTTTTCCATGTCCCCAACGTTTCCAATCTCGATAACGTTTTTCTGAGCCTGGAAGTTGCCACCAGCCGGGATCGTGAATTGTTGTATTGGCTGTGATTACACCTTCACTTAATGCCGCAACAGACATAAACGGTTTTACGGTTGATGCAGGCGGATAAAGACCTTGGGTTGTACGGTTGATCAGTGGTCTATCTGGGTTGTTTAGTAATCCTTGATATTCGGTGTTCGAAATCCCACCGACAAATAAGTTAGGATCATAGCTAGGGTTCGATACAAGCGCTAAAATTTCACCATTACGAGGATCGGTTACTACAACCGCAGCTCGGCTTGTGGTGAGTAATGTTTCAATATAGGTTTGTAGTTCAAGGTCGATGGTAAGATAGATATCTTTACCTGCCTGTGGAGGTTGTTCGTGTAATTGGCGAATAACTCGACCACGACTATTAACTTCAACTTCTTCATAGCCTGTTGTACCGTGCAAAACAGACTCATAATAACGTTCGATGCCTAACTTGCCGATATCATGAGTCGCAGCATAGTTAGGTGATAAACCTTCTTTATCAAGTCGTTCAACATCTTTATCGTTAATTTTTGCGACGTAACCAATCACATGCGTTAATGCTGAACCATAAGGGTAATAACGACGTTGATAGCCTTTAATTTCTAAGCCGGGATAGCGATATTGGTTGATAGCGAAACGTGCGACTTGTACTTGGCTTAATGTTGTTTTTAAGGCAATAGAGCTAAATCGACGTGAGCGCTTGCGCTCTTTTTCAAATGCCGCAATATCTTCGTCTGTTAAGTCAACAACATCTCTTAAACTTTCAAGTGTTTCTTGTAAGTTTGTTACCTTCTCAGGCACAACTTCTAATTGATAGATAGTACGATTGAGCGCAAGAGGGATACCTTTACGGTCGTAAATAATGCCTCGGCTGGGTGCAATTGGTACTAATTTAATTCGGTTATCATTTGAACGTGTTTGATAATCATCATGGCGAGCGATCTGTAAGTGATTGAGGTTAAAAACCAAAACACCACTCAATATAATAATTACTGAAAATGCGACAATCACACGACGGATAAATAGCTTTGATTCCGCAGTATAATCTCGAAACGGGGTACGTTTTTTTCTTTTCATCCCATTTGACTTCACTTACTGACCCGCCAATTTATTGATTATTCACGATGATAAGGATGGTTTGTGGTAATACTCCATGCTCGATAAAGGCTTTCTGCAACCACGACACGAACAAGGGGATGTGGCATTGTTAAAGGAGATAAAGACCAGCTTTGTTCAGCTGCTGCTTTACAGGCGGGTGCTAATCCTTCGGGGCCACCAATGAGTAAACTGACATTTCTACCATCAAATTTCCATCGATCAAGTTGTTCTGCAAGTTTTGGCGTATCCCAGCGAGCACCAGGAATATCGAGAGTAACGATACGATTTCCTTTACCTACTGCTGCTAACATTTGTTCACCTTCTTTTTCGAGAATACGTTTAATATCCGCATTCTTCCCACGCTTGCCAGCGGGGATCTCGATAAGTTCTAAAGGCATGTCTTTGGGGAATCGATTAAGATAATCCATAAAGCCGGTCTGTATCCAGTCCGGCATTTTTGTACCAACGGCAATGAGCTGTAATTTCAAACTCAGCTCCAGAGTTTTTCAAGTTCGTACATACGGCGACTATCTTCTTGCATGACGTGTACCATGGCTTCACCAAGATCAACGACAATCCAGTCAGAAACGCCTTGACCTTCAACACCTAAAGGTTGTAACCCCGCTTCGCGACAATCATCAACGAGATTATCTGCAACAGACATTAGGTGCCTGCTTGATGTGCCCGTACAAATAATCATGTAATCAGTGACACTTGATTTTCCGCGGACATCTAATGCAATAATGTCTTGAGCTTTAGAATCTTCAAGTTTATCAATAATAAATTGCTGTAATTCAGAACCTTGCAAAAGGATCACCTTTAATCTAATGAGTTAATTCAATCGAAAAATAACATATTCGTGATACTTCAAGTTGCAGTGTTGTTGACTACACTTATTTAGCACTAGTTATATACTTGAGTATGTTCCTAGCGACTTGCTCCACTTGTTGTCTCACTGCGCTTCAAATTATTTAGAATATGAATGCTATTTTAAAGGAATTTATACCAATAAATCTATTTTACTGGATGATTAATTCCAGTTAGCAATAACAAGAACATAAACCTCATTTTCTTGTTTTTCGACGTTTGATTTAGAAAAATTCATATATGCCCATTAACTGCGTCATAATAAATAACAAAAAGAAGGCAGATAGGAACTTTTCCGTTTAGACGACAGTTTTACCTTACAGTTCCCTTAAGGGAACAGAGGGTGAGAATAACAGCTAAACCTCGTCTGTCAATGCTCATCAACCACCTAAATAGGTGTGTTTTTATTTTGTTGGGTTCAGATTATACAGACTAATACTCATACTTTTTAGTTAGAGAGAAAAAGAATGAAAAGAAAAGTGAATTATCTCGGGATATCTTCAGAAATTATGAGTAACAGCGATCGCCAATTACAAGAAAAGTTAGCGTTACTTTGTCATGTGGTGAAAGATGAAAAAATAGGCATTATGCAGATAGATCTCCAAAACAGAGAGCATCCGTTACCGATTTATGGTTATATCGGAAAAGAAGGGGACACTCTTGCTTCGTCATCAAATTTTATCTTACCTCAATTAAGTCTAGAGCAAATTTTACAGCCTATTTTTCTTGATCATTTTCTTACCCAATTTTTTACACTATTCGATTACCAACAACAGGTTAATCAATCATTAAGTAAAGGGGCTTTGATTAAATTCCATAGTCGATATAAATATTTAATTATGGCTTATTCGCAAGTGGCTTATCGAGAATTAGGGCGTTATATCGCGAACCTTTCTGACGAAATCCCCCTCGACGAAATGGCATCGAAATATCAACAAAAGCTAATGAAAGCATTAAGTGTTGCACCAAACCGAGAAGGGCAAACGAATGCATTAATGCATATGGCGGGATATTTTAAGCGAGTGCTGAATTCGCAACAGAGACAAGAAATGTCACAAACAATTTTGCTATATCGTCAAGGTATTGTGCCTTTTTCTAAGCCTTATGATTTACTTCAATATTGGCTAACTATTTATCCTGATGATTATTTGATTAACCAACGCTATTTTTCGCCTTATCCGTCAGCTTTTAATTACTTAAGATCTCAACTTTAGAATTAATACCTTATTTATAAAGTTGTTGCTGGCGAATATAGTCTTCAACGGAGTTGGGGAGTAAATCGTGACAATTTAGACCGGCTTTGTGACGAGCGCGAATGTCTGTCGCTGAAATATTATAAAGAGGAGTATCAGCCAGAAAAATTTTTCCTGAAGGTAAGCAATGAATATCTTCTTGCTGTTTTGTCTGATGCTGGGTTAGCCAAGTTTGCATTTGTGTGTTTTCAAAATGGGTTTGATAACCGGGACGGGCGCAAACTAGCAAATGGCATACGTTCAATAGTTCATTCCATTGATGCCATGTACTAATTGAAAGCAATGAATCTTGGCCAATAATAAAAGCTAAAGGTTGCTTATCGCCGATTTCTTTTCTGAAGTCTCTTAATGTCTCAATAGTATAAGAAGGTGTTGGTTTCTCAAGCTCTCGAACATCGACTTTAAATGAGGAATATGGTTCAAGAGCAAGACGCACCATCTCAAGACGTTGTTGAGAAGATGCCTCTGGTTGAGGACGATGAGGAGGAATATTGTTAGGTAACCAAATCACTTCTTTTAAACCAATTAATCCTGACAGTGCTTCAACAGGACGTAAATGCCCATAATGAATAGGATCAAATGTACCACCATATAAAGCGATGGCTTGGTTAATTAAAGGTGTTGAGCGATTGGTTCTAGACATGACTTACAAATCCTTCTGGTAATGCTTTTCCACAAAGTAATAAGCCCAGAGCACTGAGCGAGGGCCAAACTGTCTGTCCGTAATCTTGCTTAATAGTAATTTCAATTGTTGTAAGTAATCGTATTGCTGTTAGCAATTGGTGTTCAGATAAACGTTGTAGTGCCGCTGTGAATATTGGGCGTCGGTTTTGCCAAATTCGATGCTTATCAAAAATCGTTTTTAACGAAGCTGTTTTAGATTCACGATGTAGCGTAATCAACTGCATTAACTCACGTTGTAAAGTTCTGAGTAAAATAACAGGTTCAGAGTCTTCTCTTTTGAGTTGTTGCAAGATATGCCATGCACGTTGTGTTTTCCCTGCAAGTAATGCATCAACCCAGTGATAAGGGGTAAAATGTGACGCATCATTGACCGCAGCTTCTACTCTTGGGAGTGTGAGCTTACCATCAGGGTACAACAGAGAAAGGCGCTCGATAGCCTGTGCCAGTGCTAGTAAATTCCCTTCATAACAGTAGCAAAGTAATTGATTACCTTGTTCATCCAGCGCTAATCCTTTTTGTTTCGCCCGGCGCGCAACCCAATTAGGTAATTTATCAAGCTCAGGTGTTAGGCAAGAAACATAGGTTCCATGTTGGCTTAATGTTTTAAACCATTCACTGTTTTCTTGCGCTTTTGTGAGTTTATTGCCACGTAAAATCAGCAATAAATCTTGATGCAATTCTTGAGATAGACGAGTGAGTTTCTCTGACATCGCTGCATTAGGGCCATTTTCAGGTAAATGCAGTAAAAGAGATTGTCTTTGAGAAAAAAGGCTTAGCGATTGACAAAGCGAGTAAATTTCATTCCAGTCCGTATTATTATCAAGAGTGAATTGATAATGCTCGATAAATCCTTGGGATTTAGCAGCGGACTGAATAGCATCTTGAGACTCTTGGAGTAACAGAGGTTCATTACCCCAAAGTAGATAACTTTGGCGCAGCCCCTCTTGGAGCTGCGCATTCAGTTGTTCTGGATATAAGCGGATCATTTGGCTGGTGAGATTATCTGTTTTGCCTGCTCAGCCTGTGCGGCTTTTTGGCGTTCAGCGTTGTGAACAACCAATAATTTACGCACTAATATTGCTGTCGCTTGTTCACGCATCTCTTGCTTGATAATGTCATTTTCAGCATCTTTCGCTAATGCTTCTAATGGGTTATCGAAGAACGGACGTGAAACCTGTGATGAAATTGGGTAAATCGTACCATCAGGCATAATCACTTGCGCATCAAGCAAAAATGTTAACTGACGTTCTGCTGATTTACCGTCTTGATACACAGAAACGGTCTCTTTACTTTCTGATGAACCGACAATTTTAAGAATAGGGATATTGGCTGTTGGATTCTCAACAAGCTGAACACCACTAAGTCTAAGTTGTTGACGCATTACACGAGATAATGGGCCATAAGGGTCACCAGAGCTAAGATAAAGCGTTTTTAATTCTGCTGGAACCTGAGTTTTACCTTGAAGGTGAAAACCACAGCCAGCGGTGATTAACACCGCTAAACCGAAAAATAGCGAAAATAGATATCGCACTAGGCCTCCTTATCAGCCAACAACGATGTTCAGTAATTTTCCTGGAACATAGATGACTTTACGAATAGTCACATCTTCCAAGTATTTAGCAACACTGTACTCTTTTGTCGCCATTTCCTGAACATATTCTTTTTCTGAATTAGCCGGAACAGTGACTCGACCACGCACTTTACCATTCACTTGAACGATGATCAGCTTGGTGTCATCGACCATTGCTTCTTCATCAGCGACAGGCCATGGTGCAACATCAACATCCTCTTTTCCACCTAATGCTTGCCACATAACAAAACATGCATGAGGGATGATTGGAGAAAGCATACGAACAATGGCTTCTAATGCTTCTTGCATTAATGCACGATCTTGTTCTGTTTCTTGTGTTGCACGAGTTAATTTATTCATTAACTCCATAATGGCAGCAATCGCGGTGTTAAAGGCTAAACGACGACCTACGTCATCAGATACTTTCGCAATCGTTTTATGTAAGTCACGACGTAAATCTTTTTGTTCTTCTGTCAATGCAGAAAGATCAAGAGGCTGTGTCGCTCCTTTTTGAGTGTGCTCGTGAACTAAACGCCATAAACGACGTAAGAAACGGTTTGCACCTTCAACGCTAGACTCCTGCCATTCCAGTGTTAATTCAGGTGGAGCAGCAAACATCATAAATAAACGAACGGTATCTGCACCATAACGTTCAACCATTGTCTGTGGGTCGATACCGTTATTTTTAGATTTAGACATTTTGCTCATGCCAGCATAAGTCAATTCATGACCTTCGCTGTCAGTCGCTTTTATAATGCGGTTTTTCTCATCACGTTCAACAATAGCTTCAGCAGGAGATACCCAATGGCGAGCACCATCTTCACCTGTGTGATAGAACGCATCCGCTAATACCATGCCTTGACACAGTAAGCGTTTTGCAGGTTCATCAGAGTTCACTAAACCAGCATCACGCATCAGTTTATGGAAGAAGCGGAAATACATTAAGTGCATGATGGCGTGTTCAATTCCACCAATATACCAGTCAACAGGTAACCAATAGTTAGCAGCTTTCGGATCTAACATGCCTTTATCGTAATCAGGGCAGGTATAACGAGCGTAATACCAAGAAGATTCCATAAAGGTGTCAAAAGTATCCGTTTCACGCAGTGCTGGTTGACCATTGATTGTGGTTTTTGCCCACTCAGGATCTGCTTTGATTGGGCTGGTGATCCCGTCCATTTTTACATCTTCTGGCAGGATAACTGGCAGTTGATCTTCAGGTACAGGAACAACAGTACCATCTTCTAAAGTCGCCATTGGTATTGGCGCACCCCAGTAACGTTGACGAGAAACACCCCAGTCACGTAAACGGTAGTTAACTTTACGCTCACCAACACCCATTTGTGCCAGTTTATCTGCAATTGCATTAAAGCCAGTTTGGTTGTCTAACCCTGAGAATTCACCAGAGTTAATCAGGTTATTTTTCTCGGTTAATGCGCCTTCAGATAAGTCAGGTTGATTACCTTCAGCATCTGCAATAACCGCTTTAATTGGTAAGTTGTATTTAGTTGCAAATTCCCAGTCACGCTCATCATGACCAGGAACTGCCATAACTGCACCTGTGCCGTATTCCATTAATACGAAGTTAGCAACCCAAATAGCGACTTTCTCTTTCGTTAATGGATGAATTGCATAAAGGCCTGTTGCAATTCCTTTTTTCTCCATTGTTGCCATATCAGCTTCTGCCATTTTCATGTTACGGCATTCATCAATGAAGTGTTGAATTTCAGGATTGTTTTGAGCAGCTTTCTGCGCTAATGGGTGACCTGCTGCAACAGCAACGTAAGTGACACCCATAAATGTATCAGGGCGTGTTGTATAAACGGTCATTGTGTCGTTGCTGTCTGCAACATCAAACGTAATCTCGACACCTTCAGAACGGCCAATCCAGTTACGTTGCATGGTCTTAACTTGTTCAGGCCACTCATCTAACGTATCTAAATCGTTTAACAGCTCTTCTGCATATTCGGTAATTTTGATAAACCACTGTGGAATTTCTTTACGCTCAACAGGGGTATCACAACGCCAGCAGCAACCATCGATAACTTGTTCGTTGGCTAAAACTGTTAAGTCGTGCGGGCACCAGTTAACAGCAGAGGTTTTTTTATAAACTAAGCCTTTTTCATATAACTTAGTAAAGAACCACTGTTCCCAGCGATAATATTCTGGTGTACAGGTAGTGACTTCACGATCCCAATCGTAACCAAAACCCAGTTTTTTCAACTGGTTTTTCATGTAATTGATGTTTTCGTAAGTCCACGGTGCTGGCGCCGTGTTATTTTTTACTGCGGCACCTTCTGCTGGTAAGCCAAATGCATCCCAACCGATAGGTTGTAAGACATTTTTACCTTGCATACGTTGATAACGGGAAATCACGTCACCAATGGTGTAGTTGCGGACGTGTCCCATGTGTAGTCGGCCAGAAGGATAAGGTAGCATTGACAGGCAGTAATATTTTTCTTTGTTATTATCTTCTGTCACTTTAAATGTATTGTTCTTTTCCCAGTGTTCCTGGATAGTTTGCTCTATATCTTCGGGACGATATTGTTCTTGCATGGCACCGATAATCCTATGGTGAATTAATGGCTACCGGAGGGTAACCGCTATTATGAAATTAAGACTTGCATAGCATAGCTGATTTTGTCTAATAGCCACAACTATTGATCTCAATGAAAGTCACTGTTTGCATAACTTTTTCAATACAATTGCGAGATATCTTGGAAAGAGTTAAAGAAAAAAGATAATAAATGCGTATTTTTTGAAAAAATAATAGTGATATTGCGAAAAAGAAAGATTTTTTGATATTTAGTTGCGAGGTTAATCGAAATTATTATTTTGGGCTGACGTGCTATAAAAGCACGCCAGCGGAGGGGATGTAGGAATTAGTGCAGAATTTTAGCGAGGAAATCTTTTGCCCGCGCTGATTTTGGATTATCAAAAAAGTCATTTTTAGGTCTATCTTCTACAATTCGACCTTCATCCATAAAAATAATACGATCAGCAACTTTTTTAGCAAAGCCCATTTCATGGGTTACTACCATCATCGTCATACCTTCATTTGCAAGCTCTACCATTACATCAAGTACTTCATTAATCATTTCAGGATCAAGGGCTGATGTAGGTTCATCAAATAACATTGCAATCGGATCCATACATAATGCGCGAGCGATGGCGACACGTTGTTGTTGACCACCTGAAAGCTGAGCTGGATATTTGTTAGCATGGCTTGCTAATCCCACTCGTTCTAATAGCTTTAACCCTTTCTCTTTTGCAGCACCTTTCTCTCTATTCAGCACTTTAACTTGTGCCAGTGTAAGATTTTCAATAATAGAGAGGTGAGGGAAGAGTTCAAAATGTTGGAATACCATACCTACTTTTGCTCGTAATTTAGCAAGATCAGTATGCTTGTCATTTACTTTGATTTCATTAACAAGGATCTCGCCTTGTTGTATAGGCTCTAAGCCATTTACTGTTTTGATCAGTGTTGATTTACCTGATCCAGAAGGCCCACAGACAACAACAACTTCCCCCTTTTTAACTTCAGTGGAACATTCAGTCAGTACTTGAAACTGACCATACCATTTGGATACGTCTTTTAGGGAAATCATCTAGGTAGTCCTTTTTTTAAGAAAGTTTACTAACATCGAAGCAGCGAAGCTAATGACAAAATAAACAAAGCCAGCAAAGAGGATCATTTCAACTTGTGTACCATCTCGTTCTCCAATATTTGCCGCTGTTCTGAAAAAGTCAGTAAGACTTAAAACATAAACTAAGGATGTATCTTGGAATAATACAATTCCTTGGGTCAGTAAAAGCGGGATCATGGCTCGAAAGGCTTGAGGTAGGATCACTAAACGCATTGTTTGTGATTTGGTCATACCTAACGCGAGTGAGGCTGAAAATTGTCCTTTGCTAACACTTTGAATACCTGCTCTTATAATTTCAGAGTAATAGGCCGCTTCAAATAAAGAGAACGCTATCATTGCTGAAATTAAACGGATATCACTTTTCGGTGAAAGTCCTAGAACATTTTGTAATATGTTAGGCACAATTAAATAAAACCACAGTAATACCATGACTAATGGAATAGAACGGAAGGTATTAACGTAAGCGGCTGCAAACCAGCTAATAGGCTTAAAGGTAGATAGGCGCATAACGGCAAGCACCGTTCCCCATAAAATACCGACCACAATAGCAGTGATAGTGATTTTTAGTGTAATCGCCATTCCATCGACTAAAAATGGTAGGCTTGGAACAACAGAACTCCAGTCAAATTCGTACATTATTGACCTCCTGTTGTGCCGGGTAAGCGAACGCGTTTTTCAAGCCAATGCATTATTAGCATAATGATGACATTGATAAATACATAGGCAAGTGTGATTGCTGTGAATGACTCATATGCTTTTGCTGAATAGTCGAGGAGTTTATTCGCTTGTGCTGCCATATCAATAAGTCCGATAGTAGAGGCAATCGCTGAGTTTTTCACGAGATTGAGCATTTCGGATGTCATTGGTGGAATAATGACTCGGTATGCATTAGGTAATAAAACATAACGATAAGTTTGGGGTAAAGTTAAGCCCAATGCTAAGCCTGCGGCTTTTTGACCACGGGGTAATGAGTTTATTGCTGCTCTAACTTGTTCACACATACGCGCTGCGGTAAATAAACCTAAGCAGAGTGCTGATGAGATAAAAAATTGCACATTTGGCGCTAAGTCCATTTTAAACCAGTCGCCAATAGATTGAGGCAATAGTTCAGGAATGACGAGATACCACGTAAAGAATTGAACAATAAGAGGTACGTTACGGAATAATTCAACATAAACAGTGCCTAAGCTTGAAAGCCAGCGATTAGGTACTGTGCGTAAAATTCCGAATAAAGAACCAACAAGAAAGGCAATAACCCAAGCGCATAGAGATAAGGCAATGGTGACTTGAAAGCCAGAAATCAGCCATCCTAAGTATGTGGTGTTTCCGAAAGGGGCTTCTTGGAAGAATATCCCCCAATCCCAATCAATCGACATGATTTCACCTCCGGTGAAAAAAGAGGGGCAGGGAACGGCTGCCCCAAACTTCACTGATCTGTCTGTCCAACAGATACTTTATAATTATTTATTTTGCATCAATTACTTATGTTTTTTTAATTCAATGCCTTATCATTTGGTGATGCAAATAATGCTTTCATTTCATCAGAGATGGTGAATTCTAAGTTAAGATTTTTAGGTGGGATCGGTGCATTAAACCAACGACTGAAAGATTTTTCTGCTTCACCCGATTTTTGTGCTTTAGCAATAGTTTCATCAATTAACGTTTTGAATTGAGCGTCATCTTTACGCAACATACAACCATAAGCTTCTTCAGATTGTGGCGTTCCTACAATTTCCCACTCGCCTGGTTTTTTCGCTTTAGCTCGCTCACCAGCCAGTAATGCGTCATCCATCATAAAGGCAACAGCACGGCCTGATTCAAGTGTACGGAATGAGTCTCCATGATCTTTTGCGCTGATAATGCGCATATTCATCTTTTTCTCATCATTTAATTTGTTGAGTAACATTTCAGACGTTGTGCCTGATGTTACGACAACGTTTTTACCTGACAAGTCAGCAAAATCTTTAATTCCACTGTCTTTTTTCGCCAGTAAACGTGTACCTACGATGAAAATAGTATTAGAGAAGCTAGCTTGTTGCTGGCGAGCTTCGTTGTTGGTTGTTGAGCCACACTCAAAATCAAATGTGCCATTTTGTAATAATGGAATGCGATTCTGAGAAGTAATAGGGATGAGGCGAACTTGTAAGTTTGGTTTGCCTATTTTGTCTTTTACAGCTTGCACAATTAGGTTGGAATAGTCTTGAGAATAGCCAACCACTTTTTGTTGGTTATCATAGTAAGAGAAAGGAACAGAGGACTCTCTGTGTCCAACAATAATAATATCGTTGTCATTGATTTTCTTTAAGGTTCCAGTGAGTTCTTCTGCCTGCACAGCTCCTGCAGCCCCTAAAATCATTAATGATAATGCTAGTTTACGCATGCGCATAATAACTCCTGTCGTGGTGATAAGTGATATTGATGTTTTGCTTTGTGTTGCTTTTTTGTTTTAATTTGTTTTGATAATGTTAATAGATAGAACAAATAACATACTGTTGGGAAGTGCAATTTGTGAAATACGAGAGGTATCTCTCAATAAAAGAATGAAATCAAATATAGTTGATTATTTTTTTGGAAGTTGTTTTCAATATTTAAAATTATTGTAGTAGAAACCCTATAGAAATAAAGGTTAAAGATGAAAATTTGAGATAATGCGAAAAATAAACTAAGTAGGGATTTGTAAAGTTT
Organism: Proteus columbae; assembly: GCF_002777965.1. Lineage (GTDB taxonomy): Bacteria > Pseudomonadota > Gammaproteobacteria > Enterobacterales > Enterobacteriaceae > Proteus > Proteus columbae. The sequence continues at coordinate 48,193 of NZ_NGVR01000023.1, forward strand.
GTCTTAAGGAGTTGTTTGTCTGTGGATTACCGTTAAGATAGCGGGTCATATTGATGAGGAACATCTATGAGTAATTGGCGGTCAGGTCGCTGGCTAGTGGTGATAACAGTTTTGCTGATCTTGTGTTGCATTGTTCAGCGTTCATTAGGTGCCCACATCATTAGTGAGCGCTTAGCAACGGCTGTTGCTCAAACACAATACCCACTATCAACGCCGATTGTTGATGAGAATAGCGCAACAGAGCACACTTATTCACTGTCTACCTGTGAATTAAGCGCTAAATCATTATTATCTGTTCCTCCATTAACAATAGAGCCATTTTTCCATTCATGGGCTGTATTGCTATTGTTAAGTATGGCTGCCATCTATGTGTCGCGTCAGCGTAATCAGAAAAAACACCATCATCCACCTCCACCAATCAGACTTCACCTTCATTATTGTATTTTGAGGGATTAGAAATTTCCTTTTAGCTAAAAGATTGCGCGTCTATTTTGGACGTGGCTCTATGTGTAGCGTTGTAGGAATTTTTAGGGAGTTGTTATGTTTCGTTCTTTTGTTATGGCGTTGATATTAACGCTATTTACTTTATCTACTTCTCAAGCAGCAGATACAGGCTGGTTAACTACGCCTGATAATTCTCATGCACAAGTTAGGGCGACAGCACAAAAGTCTCCAGCAGGTGACGTGAAAGTTTTACTTGAGGTACAGCTTGAGTCTGGATGGAAAACGTATTGGCGTTCTCCAGGAGAAGGCGGTGTTGCCCCTGAAATTAATTGGTCTCAAGATGTAAGCGCAATGATTTGGCATTGGCCTTCGCCTTCAGCTTTTGATGTAGCAGGTATTCACACTCAAGGCTATGATAAAAAAGTTATTTTTCCTATTGAGTTATCTACTGTTCACGCTGATCGTTTAACAGGGGTTTTAACGTTATCAACATGCAGTAATGTCTGTATTCTGACTGACTATACTTTAGATTTAGATCTTACCGAACCTGTGCCTGCTGATTTTGAATGGCAATATAATCAGGCAATGGCCAAAATTCCTGTTGGAACAGGATTAATATCATCAGTTTCTTCGGGTTATGACAATAGCCAACTCACTATCTCTTTACAAAGAGAGCAAGGTACTTGGGTTAAACCTAATATTTATCTCGATCCCCCTGAAGGTATGCTCTACGGTATTCCAAAATTAAATCATCAAGATAAAAACCTATTTGTCACGGTTGATGTGACAGATGATTGGGGCGATGCTGCCGGTGATATCTCAGGTAAGGTGCTTTCTTTTGTTATTACTGACCAAGATTTTTCTCGTCAAGTTAATGACACTATAGGGCATGGAAAAGAGGAGACTACTCCACCTTCTAATTCAGGTATTGGGCTTTGGGGTATTCTTGCTTTTGCACTATTGGGTGGCTTAATTCTGAATTTGATGCCCTGCGTATTACCCGTACTTGCGATGAAAATGGGGTCAATTTTGCATCTCGAAAATCGTGATAAAGGGGTAATTCGCAAACAATTTTCTGTTTCTGTTTTAGGTATTTTAGTCTCATTTTGGGCGCTAGCTCTGTTTATGACAGGCTTACGTTATAGCCAAGAAGCTTTAGGTTGGGGAATTCAATTCCAAAGTCCTTGGTTTATTGGCTTTATGGTATTAGTCACCGCTATTTTTACTGCAAATCTATTTGGATTATTTGAACTGCGTTTAAGTAGCAATATGAATACCAAAATGGCAACAGCAGGCGGACAAGGATATAGCCGACACTTTTGGGAAGGTGCATTTGCAACTTTACTCGCGACACCTTGTTCAGCGCCATTTTTGGGAACCGCAGTTGCTTATGCACTTATTGCACCTCTAAATGAGCTATGGCTTATTTTTACCGCTCTCGGGATTGGAATGAGTTTGCCTTGGATCTTAGTGGCAATATTCCCATCTATCGCCAAAGCGTTACCAAAACCAGGTAAATGGATGAATCGTCTAAGAGTGGTTTTAGGCTTTATGATGTTGTTGTCCAGTATTTGGCTAATTACATTACTTATTCCACACCTAGGAATGCCAATCGTTATGGCTATTTTTATTGCCATTACTTTGCTTTTATTGTTAGCGATTGCACGGCATTATGGCAAAAAAACGGTCTTTATTTCGGCTGTTATTGCGCTATTTTTAGGAGGAAGTACCTATCTATTTGTGGAGCAACCAGCAAGCCAAACACTTGCAGGTCAAGATACAATAAATTGGCAACCTTTATCAGAAGAAGCGATACACCAAGCATTAGCCGACAATAAACGCGTATTTATTGATGTAACCGCAGATTGGTGTGTAACCTGCAAAGCAAACAAATACAATGTATTATTGCGAGATGAGATCCAAGAGGCACTTTCAGCGCCAGATGTTGTCGCATTAAGAGGGGATTGGACGAAACCCTCTGAGAAGATCACTCAGTTTTTAAAACAACGTGGTCAAGTCGCAGTACCTTTTAACCAAGTTTATGGGCCTTGCCATAAAGATGGCGTGGTTTTACCCCCTATTTTAAATAAAGATTCAACATTGACAGTTCTTTCTGAGGCTAAAGGAGCCCAATAATGAAAAAAACATTTTCTGCACTGGTTATCTCTTCGTTACTTTTTGGTGCAAATGTGCAAGCTGCGGCGTTAAGTGCTGATCAGGAAAAAGAAGTTCGCGCGTTGGTTCGTGATACGTTAATCAAAAATCCAGAAATTTTGGAAGAAGCTATCACGGCATTACAAGCGCAAAAAGCAGATGAGCAACAAGCTCAATTCCGTACAGCATTAAATGCAGAACATGATGCATTATATAATGATGCTGCAAGCCCTCGTATTGGTGCAAAAGACGCTAAGTTAGTGTTGGTTTCTTTTACTGATTATAACTGCCCTTATTGCAAACGCTTCGACCCATTATTAGAACAAATCACAAAAGATTATCCTGAAGTTGCTGTGGTAATTAAACCACTGCCATTTAAAGGTGAAAGTTCGGCAAAAGCCTCTCAAGCTGTGCTTTCAGTTTGGAAAGAAGATCCAAAAGCATTCTTAGCATTACACCAACGTTTAATGCAGAAGAAAACAATGCTAGATAACGCAAGTATTGATGATGCAATGAAAACAACCAATACAAGTAAAGTGAAATTAACAGATGAAAGCTTAAAGGCGTTACAAAATAACTTAGATCTTTCTCGTAAGTTAGGCATTCAAGGTACACCAGCAACGGTTGTTGGCGATATGGTTATCCCTGGTGCTGTTGATTACGCTCAACTAGAAGTGATTGTGAAAGAGCAACTGGCTAAAGTGAAAAAATAATGCGTAGTCGCTTACGAAAGTGGAGTAAAGAACTGCTTGTTCTGGTTGTCATTTTCGTTATAGCTTCTTTTGCTATGGATTGGTGGCGACAACCTACGCCACCGTCTTTAACAAATTTACCGGAGCTTTATACTGTTGATAATAAAGTTGTTTCTTTAGCTGAATTAAGTGCTGAAAAGCCCTTATTAATCTATTTTTGGGCAACTTGGTGTGGCGTTTGTAAGCTAACAACACCCGCAGTAAATTCGTTAGCGCAAGATGGTTATAACGTGACATCTGTTGCGATCCGTTCTGGTGATAATGCAAAGTTAGAGCGCGGTATTCAGTCTAAAGGGCTGCTCTTTCCTGTAATAAATGATAGTCGAGGCGATATTTCTCAGCAGTGGGAAATTAGTGCAACACCTTCATTTGTTATTGTTTATAAAGGGGAAATGGTGGGCTTTACGAGCGGTTGGTCATCTTCGTGGGGATTAAAACTACGTTTATGGTGGGCGGGTTTTTGAACGGCACACAAGCAATCATTTTAAGCTTTAATCGTTTAAAAATAACGGAATTCATTACTCTATGAATTCCGTTATTTTATTTTGCTTTACTCAGCTCGGCGTTTAATAAAAGCGATGATAAAAAATAATCCAACCATTATCCACAATGGTGTATTACCCCACTTGTAATAAGGGGTTAACCCAGTTGTTGGTGTCATTTTTTCTGCTAAAGCACCTTCTTCAAACTGAGGAAGTTGAGAAATTACATCACCATTGGCTGCAATAAATGCGGTAATACCGTTATTCGTCGAACGTAATAATGGTCTTCCCAACTCAAGAGAACGCATTCTCGCCATTTGGAAATGTTGCCAAGGGCCAATTGAATTACCAAACCACGCATCATTAGAAATCGTTAATAAGAACCGTGTATCAGGTTTAAAATTAGCACGGACTTGTTCACCTAAAATAATTTCGTAGCAAATAGCTGCGGTTATTTTGGCATCATTGACAGTAAGCTGAGGTTGTACATATTCACCTTGGCTTAATGATGACATCGGTAAATTAAAGAAAGGTGCAAGTGGGCGTAATAGTGATTCTAATGGTACATATTCACCAAAAGGAACAAGGTGATGTTTGTTATAGCGATCTGTTGCTGGGTATTGATAAGCATAGTGTTCACCTAATGTGATGACACTATTATAGAAACGATAACCTTCTAATGTTGGTCGAGCATCAATAATACCTGTCATTAAATGGGTATCTTGTTCTCTTAATTGCTTATCTAATTCTGCTAAAAAGCTTTGTTGTTGAATTTCAACATCAGGGATCGCAGATTCAGGCCAAATAATGAGATTTGCATTACCAATAAAAGGACGGCTTAAGGTGAGATAGGTTTTTAATGTGCTCTCTAATGTGCCCGGTTCCCATTTTAAAGATTGTGCAATATTACCTTGGACTAATGCAATTTCTTGCGTTTCATCAGGCAAAGGTTGATACCACTGATAGGATTTGAAGCTGATAGGTAATATTAATAAAAGCAGTGCAACCACAAAGCTGTAAATTGATTTACGATAGATTGTAAATGCAATTAATCCACTAATAACGGTTAAGAGCAGCGTTATCATAGTGACACCAAAAATAGGTGCGATACCTTTTAATGGGCCGTCAATCTGGCTATAACCAAACTGCAACCACGGAAAGCCTGATAATACCCAACCCCGTAAAAATTCAGTGATTTGCCATAGTGCTGGGGCGGCAAATACAAACCGCCAGAGTGTTGGTTTTGGAAAAAATTTATTCAGTGATCCTGCAAATAACAGTGTGTAGAGTGATAAATAGAGTGCTAATAAAATCACTAAAAAGATATTTATCGCAAACGGCATACCACCAAAATCAGCGATACTGACGTAAACCCAATTTACACCGCTACCAAATAACCCAAATCCCCAAGCAAAACCAAGGAATGCACCTTGACGAGTTGTGCGGTGAGTGATTATCAGTAATAAGCCAAGTAGTGAAATTAACGCTGCTGGCCAAAAATCAAATGGCGAAAATGCTAATGTGCCAATGGCACCGAAAAAAACCGCCAGAAGGGCGCGAACCCACTGGCGGTTTAAGAAAGAGATCTTATTCATTGATATCCTATGCATCATTACCTAGTTCAGGAATTGGCGCATCATCGGGGATGTGCACGTAAACCTGAATGATCTTACGGCTATCTGCCATAACAACTTTAAATTGGTAATTATCAATGGTAATAGTTTCACCACGAGCAGGAAGGTGACCAAAGGCTTGCATGACTAAACCGCCAATCGTATCAACTTCTTCATCGCTGAAATGTGTACCGAACGCTTCATTGAAATCTTCTATCTGGGTTAAAGCTCGAACTGAGTAAGCGTGACGACTTAACGGACGAATATCAATATCATCCTCATCATCATACTCATCTTCAATTTCGCCTACGATAAGTTCAAGAATATCCTCAATTGTGACGAGCCCAGATACGCCTCCGAATTCATCGATCACAATCGCCATATGATAGCGTTGAGAGCGGAACTCTTTTAATAGGCGATCAACCCGTTTGCTTTCAGGCACAACAACAGCAGAGCGTAAGACTTTATCCATACTAAATGGCTCTGCGTCAGTACGCATAAATGGCAGTAGATCTTTTGCCATTAATAAGCCTTCAATATGATCTTTGTCCTCGCTAATGACTGGGAAACGGGAATGTGCTGAATCAATAATCACATCTAAACACTCATCAAGGGTTTGATTGCGTTTTAGTGTGACAATTTGCGAACGAGGGATCATTATGTCCCGAACGCGTTGTTCAGCAATATCCATTACCCCTTCAAGCATGTCGCGGGTGTCAGGATCAATTAATTCTTTCTGTTCAGAATCGCGGATAAGCTCCATCAGATCATCACGGTTTTTAGGTTCACCGTGGAACCACTGATTAAGCAGTGTGAGAAACCCTTTCTTAGGACCAGGGTTATCGTTACTCGAAGATTGGTCGTCGCTCATGGCGTTTTAACTATTTTTCCTCATTGAATGGTTAATTAGATATAGTATTTATCATAAAAATAAGAGAACTGTTACTCTTTTTCAATTAAATAGGGATCTGCATAACCTAAATTTTGTAAGATTTCTGTCTCTAAACCTTCCATTTCTTCGGCTTCATCATCTTCAATATGATCATAGCCTAAAAGATGCAGACATCCATGAATAACTATGTGTGCCCAATGTTCTTCGACAGTCTTACTCTGCTCAACCGCCTCTTTTTCTACCACTTGGCGGCAAATAATCAAATCACCTAATAACGGCAATTCAATTTCAGGCGGTGCCTCAAAGGGAAAAGAAAGCACGTTAGTCGGTTTGTCTTTTCCACGATAAGTAAGATTCAGTTCGTGACTTTCTGTTTCATCGACAATACGAATAGTCACTTCACTGACAGGTTGAAATTGCGGTAATACCGCTTCTAACCATGTCATAAATTGGGCTTCAGTAGGAAGCCCTTGCGCATTTTCACTTGCTACTTGTAAATCAAGGATAACTTCACTCATGATTTTCTCTCTGAAGCTTCTCTTTTTCTGCTTTGATAGCTTGGCGGCGTTTTTGATCTTCCGTTTCCCAAGCTTCATAGGCGATAACAATTTTGGCAACCACTGGATGACGAACAACGTCTTCACTGTGGAAAAAGTTAAAACTTAAGTCATTAACATCAGATAAAACTTCAATGGCGTGACGTAAGCCTGATTTATTGCCTCTTGGCAGGTCAATTTGGGTAATATCCCCAGTAACAACTGCTTTAGAGTTAAAGCCAATACGTGTTAAGAACATTTTCATTTGTTCGATTGTGGTGTTTTGGCTTTCATCAAGAATGATAAAGGCGTCATTTAATGTGCGTCCACGCATATAGGCGAGAGGTGCGACTTCAATGACATTGCGCTCTATTAGTTTCTCAACTTTTTCAAAACCTAACATCTCAAATAACGCATCATAAAGTGGTCGTAAATAAGGATCGACTTTTTGACTTAAATCGCCCGGTAAAAAGCCCAGTTTTTCACCAGCTTCAACCGCAGGACGAGTTAATAAAATACGACGCACTTCTTGACGTTCAAGAGCATCAACAGCGGCAGCAACAGCCAGATAAGTTTTCCCTGTACCAGCAGGCCCAATACCAAAGGTAATATCATGAGTCTGGATATTGGCAATATATTGTGCCTGATTCGGTGTACGAGGTTTTATCACACCTCGCTTAGTTCGAATATTGGTTGATTTCCCAAATTCAGGAACATGCTCATCACTTTGCTCAAGCACACGGCTTTCTTTGATTGCAAGGTGAATTTGTTCAGGGTCGATATCGGGGATCACGCCTTTAATTGGCGAGGTTTCCACATACAGGCGACGTAAAATTCCTGTGGCTGCATTGACACACAATGATTTTCCCGTGAGTTTAAAACGGTTATCACGATGGTTAATCTCGATACCTAAACGGCGCTCAAGTTGCTTAATATTATCGTCAAATGGACCACATAGGCTCATTAAACGGGCATTGTCAGCTGGCTCTAAGAAGATTTCTTGGGTCGCTACCTGTGCATGTGCTATTACTGTCACTGATTATCCTTTTGTTCAATCTGATCAATTAAGGTTGGTAAACACCTACCCCTAATTCATCTTCTTTACGTGTACGTGCAATGACGGATTCTGGAGATTCGTGAATACGTAAATCCATTTGGTCTTCTGTTCTAATAACTTTACCACGTAGTGAGTTGGCATAAACGTCAACAATCTCGACATCAACGAACTTATCAATCATATCTGGTGTACCTTCAAAGTTAACCACACGGTTATTTTCAGTACGACCAGAAAGCTCCATCACATTTTTACGTGAAGGCCCTTCAACTAGAATACGCTGTACAGTGTTTAACATTGCACGGCTAAAGTTCATCGCTTGTTGATTGATACGCTGTTGTAGCAGATATAAACGTTGTTTCTTCTCATCTTCACTGACGTCATCAGGTAAATCAGCAGCGGGTGTGCCCGGACGTGCTGAATAGATGAAACTAAAGCTCATATCGAAATTAACATCTGCAATTAATTGCATGGTTTTTTCAAAGTCGTCTTGGGTTTCACCCGGGAAACCAATGATAAAGTCTGAACTTATCAGAATACCAGGACGTGCTTTGCGTAGTTTGCGAATGATGCTCTTATATTCAAGCGCAGTATGGTTACGCTTCATTAATGTTAGAATGCGGTCAGAACCACTTTGCACTGGCAAGTGTAAATAGCTGACTAATTCTGGAGTATCTTCATAAACCGCAACAATATCGTCAGTAAATTCGATAGGGTGGCTGGTAGTAAAGCGAACGCGGTCAATGCCATCAATTGCGGCGACTAAGCGAATTAATTCAGCAAAGCTACAGATTTGACCATCAAAAGTGGCACCTCGATAGGCGTTAACGTTTTGACCTAACAAGTTTACTTCGCGCACACCCTGTGCCGCTAATTGAGCAATTTCAAATAGCACATCATCACAAGGGCGGCTAACTTCTTCACCGCGTGTGTAAGGAACTACGCAGAAAGAGCAGTATTTGTTACAGCCTTCCATGATGGAAACGAAAGCAGAAGGGCCTTCAGCTCGCGGCTCTGGCAAACGGTCAAATTTTTCGATTTCAGGAAAGCTGATATCGACAACTGGGCTTTTAGTCCCTTTAACCTGATTAATCATTTCAGGTAAACGGTGTAAAGTTTGTGGTCCGAAGATAATATCGACACACTGCGCACGTTGACGGATGTATTCACCTTCTTGAGAAGCAACACAACCGCCAACGCCAATGATAATATCGGGTTTATTATCTTTAAAATATTTCCAACGTCCTAACTGATGAAAGACTTTTTCTTGTGCTTTCTCACGGATAGAACAGGTATTTAGCAGTAGAATGTCCGCATCTTCGGCGACATCGGTTAACTGATAACCGTGGGTGCTTTCGAGTAGGTCTGCCATTTTGGATGAATCGTACTCATTCATCTGACAGCCCCAAGTTTTAATGTACAGTTTTTTTATCGTCGACATTGTGTAAATCCGGTATTTTCAGTGAGACAATAGCTAATCATTGGAAAACGTTGCGTGTAATAAGCCAATAAGGCGGTTATTGTAGTCATTTGTGTGGTCAGTGACTAGAGCAAGTCGGCGCTAATTCTCTATGGCGTTTAGTTTAATAGAAATAAACTGAAACAGCGCTTACCTATTATTTAAAGTAATGAGTTATGGCATAACAATGATGAGTAATGTAAAAAACGATTTTGATGCAATCATCGCGGGTGGAGGGATGATTGGCGCTGCTGTTGCAATTGGGCTGGCGCAAGAAGGATTGCGTGTTGCAATGATTGAACGACAGTCTCCAGCACCTTTTGATGCGTCATCTCATCCTGATATCCGTATTTCTGCGATTAGTTGTGCGTCCGTTAGTCTATTAAAACAATTAGGTGCATGGCAACATGTTTTAGCGATGCGTTTTGCGCCTTATCTTACCTTAGAAACATGGGAAGAAGAAAATGCCCATGTGGTTTTTGATGCTAAAAGCTTAGGTTTACCTGAATTAGGCTATATGGTTGAAAACCGAATTTTGCAATTAGCCCTTTGGCAAGAGGCTGAACGTTATAGCAATATCACTTTATTATGTCCAAATAGTCTAAGTAAAATGACTTACTTAGATGATAAATGGAAAGTAACACTTTCTGATGGTAGTGAGGTGACCACTAATTTAGTCGTCGGTGCGGATGGCGCGAATTCTCAAGTCCGCCAATTTGCGGGTATTGGTAGCAATGGTTGGCAATATCGTCAATCTTGTATGCTGATCACCGTGAAAACAGAGTTGCCACCTGAAAAAGGGACATGGCAACGTTTTTACCCTTCAGGGCCTCGTGCTTATTTACCGCTTTTTGATAATTGGGCTTGTTTGGTTTGGTATGACTCACCTGACCGAATTAGAAAACTGCAAAGTATGTCGATGACGCAGTTAGAAAAAGAAATTCAACATGCTTTTCCTGAGCGATTAGGTAAAGCAACACCTATTGCAGCAGGTTCATTCCCATTAACGCGTCAGCATGCAAGTCGTTATGTTGATAAAGGCATTATTCTGTTGGGAGATGCGGCTCATACCATCAATCCTTTAGCGGGACAGGGCGTTAATTTAGGTTACCGTGATGTAGATTGTTTTTTAGACTTAGTGGCTGATGCCAAAAAACATTTTGAGCCTTGGGATTCAATGGCGTTATTGAAGAAATATCAGCGCCGTCGTATGCCTGATAATTTGGTTATGCAAGCAGGCATGGACGTATTTTATCATGCCTTTAGCCACCAATTGCCGGGTTTAAAAGTCGTTAGAAATATCGGTCTTTTAGCAGCTCAACATGCAGGAAAAGCGAAAGAAGCTGCATTACGTTATGCATTAGGTATTAAGTAATTAGAAATGCGATGATCTGAGTTGAAGATCAGCAATAAGATCATCGCATTGTTGTTATGCTTTTAAATGCTTGGCATGAAAAGCAATATGCTCACCAATAAAACTCGCCACAAAATAGTAACTGTGATCGTAGCCTTGATGTAAACCCAAACTATAAGTGAACTGCTTTTCATCACAGACGTTAGCAAATAGCTCAGGTTTTAATTGTTCTTGATAGAAGGGATCATCAAGACCGACATCAACACGCATCGGTAGCGGATTTTTCACTTCATTTAATAATGCAATGGTATCGTATTGTTTCCATAGTGCTGTATCTTCCCCTAAATATGCATTGAAGGCTTTTTTGCCCCAGGGGACTTGTGATGGTGCAACTATCGGTGAAAATGCCGACATACTGCGATAGCGCTCTGAATTTCGCAATCCAATCATTAATGCACCATGACCTCCCATCGAATGCCCACTGATGGCACGTTGATGAGTCACAGGAAAATGCGCTTCTATCAGTGTAGGAAGTTCATCAACAATGTAGTCATACATATTGTAATGAGTATTCCACGGCGATTGTGTCGCATTAAGGTAAAAGCCTGCACCTTGCCCTAAGTCATAAGCACCATCATCGGCCACATTTTCACCGCGAGGGCTGGTATCAGGTACAACTAAAATAATGCCATGTTGTGCCGCAAATTGTTGAGCACCTGATTTAGTAATAAAATTTTGTTCATTGCAGGTTAAGCCTGATAACCAATATAAAACAGGGTATTTTTGCTCTTCTTCCATTGAAGGAAGATAGATGGCAAATTTCATCTCACAATTTAATGTCTTTGATGTATGTTGATAGATTTCTTGCCAACCGCCAAAGCAGGCGTGACGTTCAATCCTTTCCATTTTGACTCCTTTAAAAACAAAGACAAACCTATGAAACATAGGTTTGAGGATGATTAATCGAAATGAATAACGGTTCGGATTGATTTACCTTCGTGCATTAAATCAAAAGCTTCGTTAATTTTTTCTAACGGTAGTTTATGGGTAACAAAAGGCTTAAGTTCGATATTACCTTTCATTGCATCCTCAACCATACCGGGTAATTGGCTACGGCCTTTAACACCACCAAAAGCGGTGCCTTTCCACGAACGACCTGTTACTAGTTGGAATGGACGGGTCGAGATCTCTTGCCCAGCCCCTGCGACACCAATAATAATAGATTGACCCCAGCCACGATGTGCACTTTCTAACGCTGCTCTCATGACATTAACGTTACCAATACATTCAAAAGTATGGTCAACACCCCATTGTGTCATTTCAACAAGGACTTGTTGAATGGGTTTGTCATAGTCATTAGGATTTAAACAATCTGTTGCACCAAATTGACGTGCTAATGCAAATTTTTCAGGATTAGTATCAATCGCAAAAATACGACCTGCTTTGGCTTGTCTTGCACCTTGAAGAACAGCAAGACCAATGCCACCTAAACCAAATACTGCAACAGAGTCACCTTCTTGCACTTTTGCTGTATTGTGAACCGCGCCAATGCCGGTTGTTACGCCACAACCTAATAAGCAAACTTCTTCGTGATTGGCTTCTGGATTGATTTTTGCCAGAGAAACTTCAGCCACCACTGTGTATTCGCTAAAAGTAGAGCATCCCATATAGTGATAAATAGGCTGTCCGTTATAAGAAAAACGTGTTGTTCCATCTGGCATTAAACCTTTACCTTGCGTTGCTCTGACTGCAACACATAAGTTTGTTTTGCCTGATTTACAGAATAGACATTCGCCACATTCGGCTGTGTACAGGGGAATAACGTGATCGCCCGGTTTAACACTGGTGACACCTTCACCAACCTCTACAACCACACCTGCACCTTCATGACCAAGAATAGCAGGGAATACACCTTCAGGATCATCACCAGAGAGTGTAAATGCGTCTGTATGGCAAACGCCAGTGTGGCTAATTTTTATGAGCACTTCACCCGCTTTTGGTGGCATCACATCAACTTCAACGATTTTTAAAGGTTCTCCTGGTCCAAATGCGACCGCAGCACGAGATTTCATTGTGTATCCTTTTTTGTTATTAACGCAGGTAAGTGCGGATAAGGGAAATGGCATCATCAACGGAATTTTTTTGATCTTCAGGAGAAGCGACGGCATCCATAAGACCTTCACGTAAATGACTTTCGAGCACACCGGCCATCAGACCGTTGATAGCACCTCTGATGGCCGCAATTTGTTGTAATACCTGACCGCATTCATTTCCATTTTCAAGTGCAGTTTCTAATGCAAGAAGCTGCCCTTTAATTTTTCTCACGCGAGTTAACGCGGCTTTTTTTTCTGCTGGTGAGTGTGGCATACATAATCCTTATTTATACTATAGGGGAGTATAGTATTTAGAGGGATATATGTACATAGAGATCAATCAATAAAGCGTGGCGTGATGAGAATAAATAAAAAATGATGATGTGGAAAATGTTGATTTTTGAGAGCAGAAGAACAAGAAAAGAAGGGAGGAGAATAATGTTTAGAGAACAGATAGAAAAAAGTTAAGAGACAAAAACAAAAAAGACCCGCTATTGCGAGTCTTATCTGTTGATTTCGTGATAAACACGTTATTAATCAATGGTGCGGGAGGCGAGACTTGAACTCGCACACCTTGCGGCGCCAGAACCTAAATCTGGTGCGTCTACCAATTTCGCCACTCCCGCAACAACTTGGAGAAAAAAAGACTCGCTCAGCGAGTCTCTCTTTCAAAATATGGCTGGGATACCAGGATTCGAACCTGGGAATGCCAGGATCAAAACCTGGTGCCTTACCGCTTGGCGATATCCCAAAAAATGGTGGCTATGACGGGATTCGAACCTGTGACCCCAACATTATGAGTGTTGTGCTCTAACCAGCTGAGCTACATAGCCGTATTGAATCTAGCTTTCTTTCTTTAGAAAGATGGCTGGGGTACCAGGATTCGAACCTGGGAATGCCAGGATCAAAACCTGGTGCCTTACCGCTTGGCGATACCCCATCCGCTAATTCAATTGTCAACGCGCTAATTTATCAGAAATATGGCTGGGATACCAGGATTCGAACCTGGGAATGCCAGGATCAAAACCTGGTGCCTTACCGCTTGGCGATACCCCATCCGCTAATTCAATTGTCAACGCGCTAATTTATCAGAAATATGGCTGGGATACCAGGATTCGAACCTGGGAATGCCAGGATCAAAACCTGGTGCCTTACCGCTTGGCGATATCCCAACTGATAAATTCTTGACGAGGTTAAAATGGTGCGGGAGGCGAGACTTGAACTCGCACACCTTGCGGCGCCAGAACCTAAATCTGGTGCGTCTACCAATTTCGCCACTCCCGCAAAAAGATGGTGGCTATGACGGGATTCGAACCTGTGACCCCAACATTATGAGTGTTGTGCTCTAACCAGCTGAGCTACATAGCCATCTTTTTTTGCATAACCTTCGTCGGCGTTGCGGGGCGCATTATGCGTATTACAGACAAATCCGTCAACTGCTTTTTGCATTAATTTTCGAGAAACGTGTCCGTTTGCTCGATGGTTAATCATTTTGTCGAAAAAAGATCCAAAAAACAACCTTGTTGATGAAAAATATCTCAAAAAATAAGGCGCAATAGTGCGTGAATAAAAAGAAAAAACAAAGCAGTAAGAGAAATGATATTAAGCTAAAAAAGGAAAAGATGAAGAACAATGGGCATAAAAAAAGAAATGAGGTGAAAAATTCACGCTACATTTCTTTTTCTTTGGATATTACTGATTGAATTTTAGACTTATTTCACAATTAAGATCAAAAAAGTATATATTCAACTCGAAAAGTATAATTTATCGACAATAAATTACTTTTCTAATAGCTGTTGGAGCAATTCTCCGTTAAGCATTGCGCGTTTAGTCAAGGCAAAAGCCCCTATGGCAGAACGATGATCAAGCTCTGATGTGACAACTGGAAGCTCTTCTCTGAATTCTTTTAATACTTGCGTATTAATACAACTTTGAATTGAGGGGAGCAAAACTTCAGCTGCTTCAGTTAATTCACCCGCTAAAACCACTTTTTGTGGGTTAAACAGGTTAATAGCGATTGCAATTGCTTTACCTAAGTGTAAACCCACTTGTTTGATGGTTTCGACGGCTAGTGGGTCATTTTTAACCGCAGCACGACAAATATCTTGGATTTGGCACTGTGTTGGCGATAAATATTGGCTTGGGTAGCCTTGCTCTAATTGATAGCGCACTTTGGCTTCGATAGCAGTATTAGATGCAATCGTTTCTAAACAACCAAAATTACCACAATGGCAACGTTCACCTAGAGGATCGATTTGAATATGGCCAATCTCTCCTAAGTTACCACGCTGGTTGAGCAAAATTTTATTATTAATAATAACACCAGCACCTGCACCACGATGTATCCGGACGAGTAGTGAGTCTTCACAATCTCGTGTGGCACCAAAATAGTTTTCAGCGAGTGCAAGGCTTCGAATATCATGCCCAGCATAACATGGCAGACTAAAGCGTTTTTCTAAGCTATTTACCAGAGCCCAATTATCTACTTTCATATGAGGCATATAACGAACAATGCCTTTATTTGGATCAACAAGACCGGGTAAGATCACAGAAATTGAAATAAGCTCACGAATGCGACGTTGGTTTTGTTTAATAAAGTCATCAATTGCATTGATGAGCAGGGCTTCAACTTCATTTTGAGTACTCTGCTCTAAAGGGTAGTGCTGCTCAATGATGACTTTACCGCTCAGATCGTAAAGGGCAACGGTGGCATCATTACGTCCCAATCGCACACTAACTGTATTAAAATTGCGGTGTTCAACAATAATAGAAATTGCGCGACGTCCACCTGTTGATGCCTGTTGATCAACCTCTTTGATTAAGCCTCGTTCAAGCAACTGACGAGTAATTTTAGTCACACTGGCTGGCGCTAGTTGGCTTTGTTCGGCTATTTGGATACGGGAAATTGGCCCGTGTTGATCAATCAGTCGATACACAATCGCACTGTTAAGTTGTTTAACAAGATCGATATTGCCAATTTGCGTTTCAGTGTTGTTATGACTCATCAGCATCTACATCCATTAATTATTCAGTTATTTCGATACCATTGACAAACGTTGTGCAAAGGTTGAAGTCTTTGTCGAAAGAAGCGAGGTTAGCAATTTTACCCGCTTCAATTGTCCCTAATTCTTTTTCCATTCCAATTGCACGAGCAGGATAAAGTGTTGCCATCCGCAACGTTTCATCTAATGGAATGCCTACATGGATCACGCTATTTTTAATTGCATCAATCATGGTCAGTGATGATCCACTTAATGTGCCATCTGCATCGACACAAAGGCCATTGCGATAATATATGGTTTTACCTGCAAAAACGAAGCTATCCATCTCATTTTTACTAGGATCAAGCCCCGCTGGCGCAGTTGCGTCTGTGACTAAAAGTAGTTTTTCACCTTTTAGACGCTTACTGTTACGAATATTTGCCCATGAAACATGTAAACCATCAGCAATGATACCAGCATAAACCTCAGGTGTATCATAAATAGCACCGACAAGCCCCGGGCCTCTGCCTGTAATATAAGGCATTGCATTGTAAAGGTGAGTCGATAATGAGATGCCATTACGGAACCCTTTACGTGCTTCTTCATACGTTGAATTGGAATGACCCGCAGAAACAATAATACCTGCTTTGATTAATTGACGAACATACTTTTCATCAACTATTTCTGGCGCGAGGGTGATTTTAGCGATGACATCAGCATTATCGCACAAATAGCTAATCATCTGAGCACTTGGTTGACGAATAAATTGTGGATCATGAGTCCCTTTTTTAATCACATTGATATAAGGACCTTCTAAATGTAATCCCAACACTTTATTTTCATGTTTCTTCATATAAGCACGAGTTGCTTCAATGCCTATTTTCATCAATTCATCAGAACAGGTAATTAACGTGGGTAAATAGCTCGTGCAACCTAAACGTTCATTTGCTTTTTGCATAATTTCTAACGTTTCAACGGTGACATTTTCAGGCGTGTCATTAAATTGCACACCACCACAGCCATTAACCTGTAAATCGATAAAACCGGGAGAGACAATTGCACCTTTCATATCACGAACAGTGATATTTTTTGGCAGTTGATCCTGTGGGCAAACCTGCTCAATACGGGAGCCGTTAATAATAATGGCGTGGTTTTCTAAACGGTCGTAACCTGTATAAATAACAGCATTTGTTAAGGCAAACATACCTTTGTCTCCTGATAAGGGAAGTCAATCTAAAAATCCGATATCAGCCAGCAAATTCTGGCTGATAAGTAAGAGAGCTTAGCCTTTTCCACTACTTAATCAGTAGGTACTTATTTTACTAAACTTAGTCTTGGTATTTGTGACACTCTTGCGCTTCAATCTGTTGGAAGTAACGCAATGTTTTTACTCGTAATTCCATTGTTGCAGGATCATCACACACTAAAATGGCTTTAGGGTGAAGTTGAACACAGGAAATCGTCCATAAATGGTTAACAGCGCCTTCTGTTGCAGCATGTACGGCTTGCGCTTTATTAAAACCAGTTGCCAAAATCATTAATTCTTCAGCATCTAATAATGTACCTACACCAACTGTCAGTGCATATTTAGGAACATGATTAACATTATTGTCGAAGAAACGTGAATTTGCTAAGCGTGTATCTTCAGTTAGCGTTTTCATACGAGTGCGTGAAGAGAGTGATGACGCAGGTTCATTAAATGCAATGTGACCGTCGTTACCGACACCGCCCATAAACAAATTGATTTTGCCATAAGACTTAATTTTAGCCTCATAACGTTCGCATTCTGCTTGTGGATCTTCTGCATTACCGTTTAATAAATTGATATTTTCATCTTTAATATCAATATGATTAAAGAAGTTTTCATACATAAAAGTACGATAACTTTGTGAATGATCTGATGGAATACCAACATATTCATCCATATTGAACGTTACAACGTGTTGGAAGCTGACTTTTCCTGCACGATGTAATTCAATTAACTCTTTATATGTCGCCAATGGCGTGCCACCAGTCGGTAAACCAAGTACGAAAGGGCGATCTGCAGTTGGATTAAATGCGTTGATCTTTTCAACGATGTAATTTGCAGACCACTTACCAACTTGTTTTGCCGTGGATAGGGGTATTAACCTCATAGTAACCTCATAGAAAAAAGACAAATCTGATAACTCAGTAACGTGTTATTTTATCGTGTGATTATCAGTGGCTCATCTATAACACGAATTTCTTTTCATTTTTAGCTGATGATCGAAATGTCCCGCCAAAAGATATTTTTAATCATAAAATAAGCTTTCTGACTTAGCCAGCATTTCAGCTAAAAAATATACTATAATGGTGACTTAACTCACAAATTATGACTAATTAATTTGCGATACGAAATAAATTTTTTAGACTAAAAATGGAATTAAATAATTAGCTCATCAATTTTCTTATAAAATATGAATGAGTATGAATAAGATCCCAATATAGGGGCTATCCAAGGGGGAGTTTGTGAATATTTTAAGTTATCTGCAGAAGATAGGGCGGGCGCTGATGGTGCCTGTTGCTACACTACCTGCAGCAGCAATTCTGATGGGGATTGGTTACTGGATTGACCCAGTAGGCTGGGGTGGTGATAACGCGCTAGCTGCCTTACTGATTAAATCGGGTTCCGCAATCATTGATAATATGTCA
The DNA here is from genome assembly GCF_002777965.1 of Proteus columbae. Taxonomy (GTDB): domain Bacteria; phylum Pseudomonadota; class Gammaproteobacteria; order Enterobacterales; family Enterobacteriaceae; genus Proteus; species Proteus columbae. Next base: position 66,680 of record NZ_NGVR01000023.1, read on the forward strand.
GTCTTGTTTGCTATAGGTGTTGCTTATGGTATGTCAAAAGACAAAGATGGTGCTGCGGCATTAACTGGGTTTGTTGGGTTTTTAGTCGTGACCACGCTTTGTTCGCCGGCTGCTGTTTCCATGATCAAAGGGATCCCGCTAGAAGAAGTGCCTGCCGCATTTGGTAAAATAGAAAACCAATTTGTGGGGATTTTAGTGGGTGTGCTTTCAGCGGAACTTTATAATCGTTTTAGCCAAGTAGAATTGCCTCTCGCGCTTTCTTTCTTTAGTGGCCGACGTTTAGTTCCTATTTTAGCGTCATTCCTCATGATTATCGTTGCCTTTATCTTGATGTATATCTGGCCTGTTATTTATGGCGGATTAGTCAGTTTCGGTGAAAGCATTAAAGATATGGGGGCACTGGGTGCAGGTATTTATGCATTCTTTAACCGTTTATTAATTCCTGTTGGTCTACACCATGCGTTGAACTCTGTATTCTGGTTTGACGTTGCAGGTATTAACGATATTCCTAATTTCCTTGCAGGTCAGAAATCTATCGATGCTGGTTTAGCGACAGTGGGTGTAACAGGTCGTTACCAAGCAGGTTTTTTCCCTGTCATGATGTTCGGTTTACCAGGTGCTGCGCTGGCGATTTATCACTGTGCGCGTAAAGAAAATAAAGCCAAAGTTGCGGGTATTATGGTGGCGGGTGCTTTTGCAGCATTCTTCACAGGTATCACGGAACCGCTTGAATTCTCATTTATGTTTGTTGCACCTGTACTTTATGTTATTCACGCATTCTTAATGGCAATCTCTGTGTATATTGCTGCAAGCATGGAGTGGATTTCAGGGTTCGGCTTTAGTGCGGGCTTAGTGGATATGTTCTTATCCTCACGTAACCCACTTGCTGTTCACTGGTACATGTTGATTGTTCAAGGTATTGTGTTCTTCTTCATTTACTACGGTATTTTCCGTTTCACTATCACTAAATTCAACCTGAAAACACCGGGTCGTGAAGATGAAGTGTCTGGTGATGAAACAGCAGATGGTTATGATGAAGATATCACGACAGCCCCTACAAATAGTAAAGAAAGTATTCAACAAGAAGCACGTCAATATATCGCCGCTATCGGTGGTTCTGATAACTTAACGGGTATTGATGCGTGTATCACTCGTTTACGTTTAAATGTGAAAGATGCCGCTGTGGTTAATGATGCATATGCAAAACGTTTAGGTGCATCAGGTGTTATTCGTTTAAATAAACAAAGTGTTCAAGTGATTGTAGGTACTCGTGCAGAGCTTGTCGCTAACGCAATGCGTGATGTATTGACTCAAGGTCCTGTGCCGGCTTATGAAGCATCTTCTACTTCAACAATTTCTACTGAAAAAGCACCTGTAAAACAAGCCAACACAAATGCAAAAGTATTACTTGAAATGATTGCGCCTTTTGATGGTGAAGTCGTGGCATTGAAAGATGTGCCTGATGAAGCGTTCTCTAGTGGTGTTGTTGGCGATGGTATAGCAATCAAACCAACCTCTAACATCGTGATGGCGCCTGCGACAGGTACTGTTGTTAAGATTTTTGATACAAACCATGCATTTTGTATTGAGACTGACAATGGTGTTGAAATCATCGTGCATATGGGAATTGATACCGTTGCGCTAGGTGGCAAAGGCTTCAAGCGTTTAGTTGAAGAAGGTGCAGACGTTAAAGTTGGCCAACCTATCTTAGAATTAGATCTTGAATATCTAAATGCGAATGCCAAATCAATGATAAGCCCTGTCATTGTTAGCAATATCGATGATTTTGATAAGATTGCTGAACAAGCTGCGGGTATTGTGGTTGGAAATAAAACGGTTATCTACAACGTGTTAAAATAAATTCTATATAGATATTTAATCCTCTATAAAGAGATGGTTAAATAAGACGATAAAACGGGGAGTCTTTCGAACTTCCCGTTTTTTTATCTCTATTTTGATAAATATCTCAGAGGTGTATTTAGCTAAGGTATTTATGAAACCTGCTTATTGGATTATAGTGGGTTAATTATGCGTTTTGCTTTGAGGAAAAAATGACCATGAATGAGGCAGATGCCCGCCCAACGAACTTTATTCGTCAAATTATTGACGAAGATCTGGCTACCGGGAAACATGATAGCGTTCAAACGCGTTTCCCACCTGAACCTAATGGCTATCTTCATATCGGCCATGCGAAATCAATTTGCCTGAATTTTGGTATTGCTAAAGATTATCAGGGAAAATGTAATCTACGTTTTGATGATACCAATCCAGTAAAAGAAGATATTGAGTACATCAACTCAATTCAAAAAGATGTTCAGTGGTTAGGTTTCCAATGGGAAGGTAGCATTCATTACTCCTCAGATTATTTTGATCAACTTTATCAATATGCGATTGAGCTGATTAATAAAGGCTTAGCTTATGTTGATGAGTTAAGTGCTGAAGAAATTCGTGAATACCGCGGTACATTAAAAGAGCCAGGTAAAAACAGCCCTTATCGCTCACGTAGCGTAGAAGAGAACTTAGCACTGTTTGAAAAAATGCGTGCTGGTGGCTTTGAAGAAGGTAAAGCGTGTTTACGTGCGAAAATTGATATGGCATCACCTTTTATTGTAATGCGTGATCCTGTGCTTTATCGTATTAAATTCGCTGAACACCACCAAACTGGAAATAAATGGTGCATCTATCCAATGTATGATTTTACCCATTGTATCTCTGATGCACTGGAAAATATCACTCATTCTTTATGTACTTTAGAATTCCAAGATAACCGCCGTTTATATGATTGGGTGCTGGATAATATCACTATCCCTTGTCATCCTCGTCAATATGAATTCTCACGTCTTAACCTTGAATACACTGTGATGTCAAAACGTAAGCTGAATCAGCTTGTGACAGAAAACATTGTGAATGGTTGGGATGATCCTCGTATGCCAACGATTTCAGGCTTACGTCGTCGTGGTTATACCGCAGAATCTATTCGTGAATTTTGTCTACGTATTGGTGTGACGAAACAAGAAAACAATGTCGAAATGGCAGCGTTGGAATCTTGTATTCGTGATGACTTAAACGAAAATGCACCACGCGCAATGGCGGTTATCGATCCAGTTCGTTTAGTGATTGAAAATATGCCAGAAGGCGAAGAAATTCTTGTTGCACCAAATCACCCGAACAAACCAGAAATGGGGACGCGTGAAGTACCATTTAGCCGTGAGATCTATATTGATCGCGCTGACTTCAAAGAAGAAGCAAATCGTCAATATAAACGTCTGGTGCTAGGTAAAGAAGTACGTTTACGTAATGCTTATGTGATTAAAGCAGAACGTGTCGAAAAAGACGAACAAGGCGAAATTACGACCATTTACTGTACCTATGATGCAGAGACTTTAAATAAAGATCCTGCTGATGGACGTAAAGTAAAAGGTGTTATTCACTGGGTAAGTATTCCACATGCTATTCCTGCTGAAATTCGTCTTTATGATCGTCTATTTAGCGTACCAAACCCAGCAGCAGAAGATGATTTCTTATCAACAATTAACCCTGAGTCATTAGTTATTCGTGAAGGTTTTGTTGAACGCAGCTTAAAAGATGCTGCTATCGAAAAAGCGTATCAATTTGAGCGTGAAGGTTACTTCTGTGCTGATAAGCTTTCAACAGCGGATAAACTTGTGTTTAACCGTACTGTCGGCTTACGTGACACTTGGGCGAAGATTTCTCAGCAAGGTTAATCTGACGTGTTTTGAGTCACATTAGTACTTTAATGAATGAAATGCTCGGTAATTATTTATCGAGCATTTTTTTATCTATTTTACATCTTAGTTCGTATAATTTTTCATCTATTGACATTAAATATTTACTATTCTTAATTTGATTAGTTTCTCATTTTTTCTTTTTAGGTGATAACTTTTCATTTATTTCATTTATTTCATTTATTTCATTTGAAATAGTTTATTCACTATCACTTTATTCTTTTGTTTTTTCATACCATCACGCTAAATAAAACTGTAATAAGAAAAGTGTGATTTACACCATATATTTCACATCGTTAAAAAAGATCATTTATAAATACTGCTTATTATTCCTTTCTGTAAAAACGAAATTTCATATCATTTAAAGATTGTTTTATAAAGTATATTTAAATCAATTAATTACGATTTTTTTTAATCAGTGTGGATAAAAGCAAAAAAATGAAACGATCATTGTGTTATGTGCCCTTGGTCATATTTTGATAAAAATTCTTTTTTTTTGGTTGATAATTCGCGTCGCGAAAAATATGCTGTTTCTAACCTAATTTAGGTTTTTTCCCCACTTGGGGTTTTATATTTGGAAATAGGCATTGTGCTTATTTCTTTTTTAGTCAAAGTCAAAGAGGAAACAATGCTATGGTTATGCAACATGCTAAACCAGGCAGGGTGGCACTTACCGTTATGGGCGCATTGCTTGTAACTGCACTACCTGCAAAAATGTCTCATGCTGAAGGGTTTATTGATGACTCAACCTTAACAGGCGGTCTTTTTTATTGGCAACGTGACCGTGATAGAAAAGAGTTAACACCAAATAGCCCTGATTACGGCAAATACAAAGCTAACTTACACCATTCTACTTTCAACGCTAATCTAGATTTCTCATCAGGTTATCTTGGTGATTTTATTGGTATTGATTTAGCTGCTTTTGGTGCGGCTGAATTGAATAACAGTGGCCCTGCGGCACCTAATGAAATCGGTTTTAGTGATGCTAAAAGTCGCTGGGATGAAAAATGGACTGGCGATCGCAGTGGCATGAGTGTTTATAAAGCGGCTGCGAAATTCAAATTAGGTAATTTCTGGGCTCAAGGCGGGTATATTCAGCCTAAAGGCCAAAGCTTATTGCGTCCACACTGGAGCTTCTTACCGGGAACTTACCGCGGTGCTGAAGCTGGTGCTGTTTTTGACTTCGATAAAAGTGGTGAATTGTCTTTCTCTTATATGTGGACAGACGAATATAAAGCACCATGGTATCGGAATATGTACAACTTCCGTAAAGCTGATCTAGAAACAAACATCAGCTATCTTCATTCTTTTGGCGCCAAATATGATTTTAAAAACAGCCTAGTGTTAGAAGCTGCATTTGGTCAGGCCGATGGTTATATTGATCAGTACTTTGGTAAAGTTTCTTATGATTTCCCAATTGCTGACAATGCATTAAGAACGTCTTACCAATTCTACGGTGCTAAAGATAAAGTTACTGGCGGTGGTGTTAATGACGTTTATGATGGGCTGGCATGGTTACAAGCACTGACTTTTGGTTATACCTACAATGTATTTGACTTCAAAGTAGAAGGAACGTGGGTTAAAGCTGAAGGTAATCAAGGTTATTTCTTACAACGTATGACTCCGGGCTGGGCAACCTCTAATGGTCGTCTTGATGTCTGGTGGGATGGACGTTCTGACTTTAACGCCAATGGCGAAAAAGCACTGTATGCTGGCGTTATGTATGATTTGAAAAACTGGGATCTGTCAGGTTGGGCGGTAGGTACTTCTTATGTTTATGCATGGGATGCTAAGCCAAGTGGTAAAGCCATTTATGATCAAGGTCAGCGTATCAGAGAAAGTGCATGGAATGCGGATATTATGTATACGGTTCAAGAAGGTCGCGCTAAAGGCACCCTCTTTAAGCTTCACTATACCCGTTATGATAATCACTCCGACATCCCAAGTTATGAAGGTGGTTTTGGTAATATTTTCCAAGATGAGAAAGACGTTAAGTTTAACGTGATAATGCCATTTACTATTTTCTAATATCGGCATAAGGATAAAGTGTATTAATTGCACTTTATCCTGAATAAAACTAAAAAGCTAAATACGATTACGAAAGTAAAAATAAGTAGTAGAAAGGTAGGGATGCGTTAATTAAGAAGAACCTTACAAATAAGCCTTGCTAATAAAGTGAAGTTGTCAGTAGTAGTAAGAAGTAGAAGCAAAAGAGTCGAAGTAAAGAGTAGTAAAGAGTCGTTTTACAATCGCAGTATGTAGTAAAAGTAATGAAGTAAAGTCGTCATGTCATGTCGTCTGAGATAAATGTGAGTGGGTTATGTTTATCTCCTGTGCTTCAGTTATTTCGCAGAATTTGCGTAAGGTATTTACCCTAAGTAAAGGCAGTCAGAGTGGGTATCGTAGTGGGGGGTAAATACCTTTATTTTTTCATTCCTTTCTTTTTCGTCCTTTTCATCCTTGTGCGTTTTTTTATTCTATGGCAAATTTCCTGCCATTCATTTTATCTCACCTTATTTATTATTCTGCATTGAAGGCTGTTCGATAATGCGAGTTTTCAGGAAGAAGCATGTTAAAGCGATTGGATGATTTTTTATTAGAACCACCATTGAAGCCCTTTAAAGGTATAAAACGATTTATTGTTGAATTTCTTTTTTTTGGTGTGAAAGAGGCACGTTCTTGTTTATTTGCGGGGTTTTTCTTTTTTATTTTATTTGCAACACCAAGCAAAGGTGTCTTTGGGATACCTCGTTATGATGTACTTCTTATTCTTGCTATCGCTTTTCAATTATGGATGGTGTGGGGAAAGTTAGAAACATGGGATGAATTAAAAGCGATTTGTTTTTTCCACATTGTTGGTTTTGTGATGGAGTTATTTAAAACATCAGCGGCAATTGGTTCATGGAAATATCCTGATTTTGCTTACACGAAATTGTGGGAAGTCCCTTTGTTTACAGGATTTATGTATTCTGCGGTAGGGAGTTATTTAATTCAAGCATGGCGTTTTTTAAAAGTACGAATTGAACACTATCCGCCTTATTGGCTGGCAACATTAGTTGCTCTTGCGATTTATATTAATTTCTTCTCTCATCACTTTATTGGTGATTATCGATGGTACTTAACGGCCTTTATTTTAGGTCTTTATGCCCGTAGTGTGGTTTATTTTACGCCTTATGATAAAGAGCGGAAAATGCCCTTATTACTTGCTTTTGTTCTGATAGGTTTCTTTATTTGGCTTGCTGAGAATTTCGGTACATTTTTTGGTGTTTGGCAATATCCAAACCAAATTGGCGCTTGGTCTGCCGTGCATGCAGGGAAGTGGGGTTCTTGGTCACTCTTAGTGATTGTGACTTTTACGATAGTGGTGCATTTAAAACATATCAAACACAGTATTAGTGTGGTGAAGTAGGGTTAGATATAGTTAGATTTTAAGTGACGTCATTTTTTGACGTTACTATTTTTTGTGTTAAGGTGATGTCATCACATGACGTCAATGGAATGAATAATGATAAAGGCCAATGACCTGAGTTCCAAACACGACAAAACACTATCCGATATACTCACGGTGCCTCCAAAATCAGGAATTAAATGGGATGATGTAAAGAGCCTAATTAATAATCTCGGTGGAAAAGTTAAAATGGTAATGGCTCTAGACGAAAATTTATTTTAATGGGATCTGTTTACCAAACACACCAACCTCATCCTGGAAATATTATGGATAAAGGCGCTGTAAACGGTCTACGAGAATGGTTTGAGAATATGATAGGAGTAAAGCATGATTAAAAGTACGAATATCATGATAATAAGCGGGCATCCTGCATCGGTTGTTTATGAATCTGAAATTAAAGCTTTTCGTGGGCAATTTTTAGATGTAAATGGGTACTGTGATTTTGTTGCTGATAGTATTGATGGATTACAAAAAGAAGGAGCGATTTCTTTAACTGAATTTATTGAAACTTGCACTGAAGAAGGCATCGCTCCTTTTAAGGAAGAAGATAAACTTAAAGCATTTACTTTACGTTACCCTGCTTGGTTAGAGGCTCGTTTAAATGCAACGGTTGCTGCTCATGCCATTTCAAAAAACCAGTTTATTGTTCAGTTATTAGAGCGTGAACTAGTTATACGTTAATACTTTTGTTGTTTTAAAAAGCAATAAAAAAGGAACTGTGAACAGTTCCTTTTTTTTACTGAGATATTATCCAGAATGAATTATTTCTCATCATGTGCGTGGCTATCTTCTTTGCAATTACCTTCAGCACAGTGGCCATATAAATAAAGGCTATGATTGGAAAGCTTGATACCATGGCGTTCAGCGATGTTTCTTTGGCGTAATTCAATTGCATCATCTGTAAACTCGATAACTTTACCACAATCAAGACAAATTAAATGGTCATGATGGTGTTGTTGAGTTAATTCAAATACTGATTTACCACCTTCAAAATTATGTCGGGTAACAATACCAGCATCATCAAATTGGTTTAAGACGCGATACACTGTTGCCAGACCAATCTCTTCACCGATATCGATGAGTTTTTTGTAGAGATCTTCAGCACTGACATGATGGCACTCAGGATCCTGGAGCACTTCCAAGATCTTTAAGCGAGGAAGTGTAACTTTTAACCCAGCATTTTTTAACGCTTTATTATTGTCGGTCATGCGGATTTAATCCTGTTGCTAATGGTGAATTTAATTTTTGTGCTCACAAATGGGCTTTATTCATTAATACTCGGGTGAATAAACAACCTCATTGATTATAGGCATGATATTTAAAAATAAACACCCCACCTATCACACTATCTTAGCACACCATTGAATAATTATCATTCTCAATATTGAGTATTTATGTTATCCCAGAATTTCGTCTAGGCTCATTTCTTCTTTGATTTGAGCAACCCAAGCGTCAACACGCTCTTCGGTTAATTCTGGTTGACGATCTTCATCAATCGCAAGGCCGATAAAATGATTATCATCTGCAAGTCCTTTAGAGGCTTCGAAATGATAACCTTCTGTTGGCCAATGTCCTACGATAACGGCACCACGAGGTTCAATAATATCGCGGATAGTACCCATTGCATCACAGAAATATTCTGCGTAGTCCTCTTGGTCACCACAACCAAACAGTGCAACAAGCTTACCATTGAAATCTATATCTTCTAGTGTTGGGAAAAAGTCGTCCCAATCACATTGTGCTTCACCATAATACCAAGTAGGAATACCTAGTAACAGAATATCGAACGCTTCGATGTCTTCTTGACTGGATTTTGCAATATCATGAACTTCGGCATTATCAGCGCCCAGTCTTTCTTGAAGCATTTTGGCAATATTTTCAGTGTTGCCAGTATCACTGCCGAAGAATATTCCTATGATTGCCATAAAGTGAGATAACCTCTTTTATTCTAAATTCGTTATATTTCAAATTGTAGCGTTATTGACTACGTATATTTTCACAAGTCACATACTTCTTGTATGTTTCTAGTGACTCATTCACTTGTCACCTAGCTACACTTCAAAATATTTAGAGTATATTTGTCTGTGTTTGAACAATTACTAGTGAAAGATAAGCATTGTGTTTTCATAATAGAAAACTAAAAACGTATTTTGACGAAAATAGCAGGCTAATTCTGTCGAATTTGTGTGGTTTATCTGCTAGCTATTCTTGTTTTGATGCATTTTTAAGGCGTGATTTTGCGCCAATTGCTCTAGTAATATTTCTTCAATAAGTTCACTACGACTGACGTTTCTTTCTGTCGCCAACTCATTGAGAGCATTCACAGCATCTTCATTTAATTTTAACTCAACTCGACGTAAGCCATTAACTCTGTCACGTCTTAATTGATTGCGTTTATTAATTCTAAGCTGTTCATCCCGAGAAAGCGGGTTTGTTTTAGGTCGCCCAGGTCTGCGTTCATCTGCGAACAAATCCAGTGTGGTGCGATCAGTTTGTTCTTTTGCCATAAATTTTGCTGTGAAAGGGCGTATACCAATGACTAAATTGCGAAACGCCCAATAATACCCCACATAGTCATGTCTCGCCACTGCTTCCTGAGTTTAACTTATTGTGATTTGGTCTTTTTATCAACAGACGCTATTTTTAAGCACAATAATTATACATTCTACTAAATTATCATTTTTCAGTGGCGTTATTTTAAGCAGTTAAGTTTATTAACTAAGCTTTTTCTAAAAAACGACGAATGGCCTTAATAACGGTATCTGGTTTTTCTGAATGTACCCAATGTCCTGTGTTTGCGACAACAAAGGCGGTCGCGAGGGGAAATTGACGAGCTATGTTTTCACGATACTCATCTAAAATATAAGGTGATAAACCGCCACGAATAAATAATACAGGGTGATGCCAAGCAGGAACCTCTTGCCAGCCAATAATGTCTGAATAAGCATTTTTTATTGCAGGTAAATTAAATAGCCATCCACCATTTTTGAATGATTTGAGTAAAAATTGAATCACACCTTCCTCTTTAATAAAAGGACGCATGATTTCTACAGCATCTTGACGGCGTGTGACTTGAGCTTCTGTTACAGCTTCAAGTGCAGCAAAAATTTTGTCATGACGACGAACGTTATAAGCAACAGGTGACATATCAATCACAACAATATTTGCAATACGTTCGGGGGCTAATGCTGTCATCGCCATCGCAATTTTTCCTCCCATTGAATGCCCAATAATAATGGCTTTTGAGATAGTTAAACTATCAAGCAATGCGAGCACATCTTGCGCCATATCTTGATAATTCATACTTTCGCTGTGAGGAGAGTGTCCATGGTTACGCACATCAATTTGTATTACGGTATTATCTTGACGAAGTGCGCGACCTAAAACACCTAAATTATTGAGATCACCAAAGAGGCCATGGATCAAAACGATAGGTAAATTAGATGCAGGTGTCGTTTCAGGTTGGTGTAATTGATAATTTAATAATGTATTGAGTTTCATATTAATGACCAAGATGATTGCGATTTTCTTCTATGATGACATGCACAAGATGCTAAGCCAACTTATCGCAATAATATGAAAGAGTAATGAAGTTCAGAAATAATTGATAAGAGAAATTTATAAAAAACTATAAAAATGATATTATATAGACATATATTCCAAACTTACTTAAAAAGTTGAAATCTTGACATTGCTCAAAAATAAATAATTAGAATTTTATATTATTTTGGGGCTGGAATGGTGTGATATAGTGGCGTTTAAAACTAACTTTGTGTGAATAAGTTCAAAGAATAGAAGATGATACCAGGATAAACAATAGGATAAATACCGAGCTTAGCCTTTAAAACGGCAGGATCTTGAATAGATCCTCTTTAAGTTATTGAAATTTTACCTATTTTGTTTTTAAAGATTATATCTTATAATCCTAATTACTTTTTTTTGAAAACAGTACTGGGTAGCAATGAAAAAGATAGAAATTGATGACGAACTTTACCGCTATATTGCTAGCGAAACTAGACATATCGGTGAAAGCGCTTCAGATATTTTAAGGCGTCTACTGAAGCTTGATGCCAAACAACCCGTACAACCAGTCGTTGTCACTGAGTCAGTACAAGCATCTGTTATTAAACAGGAAGCTGAACCTAAATCGATTACACCAGCAAAAAATCCGATCCGTGAAATGCGAGAACTGCTGTTATCTGACAGTTACGCAGAAAAAACAAAATCAGTTGATCGCTTTTTACAGATCCTTTCTACGTTATATAGCCTAGATAGCGCTACTTTTACTCAATCTGCTGAAACAGTACATGGACGAACACGCATCTATTTTGCTGGTGATGAACAAACATTACTCGATAGTGGACGTCATACAAAACCGCGCCATATTTCAGGCACGCCGTTTTGGGTTATCACTAACTCGAACACAGAGCGTAAGAGAACGATGGTACAAAGCATCATGCAGGATATGCAATTCCCTGCAAATGAGATTGATAAGGTGTGTGGAACTATCTAACCACTATTGTTAATTGATGCATTGCAAAGGCTTTTGTTTAAAGCGTGATTGTGATGTCAAATAGGAGAAGATTTGTGGCAATTCATCCAAGAGCAGGGCAGCATACTCGTCAAAGTGATCTTATTAATGTGGCGCAATTAACGTCGCAATATTATTCACTTAAACCACAAGCTAGCAATAACGCTCATCGTGTGAAATTTGGTACATCTGGTCATCGTGGAAGTGCAAATCGCCATAGCTTTAATGAAGCACATATTTTGGCAATTGCACAAGCTATCGCTGAAGTACGCGCTAAGAATGGAGTAACAGGACCATGTTACGTGGGTAAAGATACCCATGGACTGTCAGAGCCTGCATTTATTTCTGTTTTAGAAGTACTTGCTGCCAATAAAGTTAAAGTGATTATTCAAGAAAATAATGGCTATACACCAACACCGGCAGTCTCTTTTTCTATTTTGACATACAACGAAGCACATCAAGATATTGCTGATGGTATCGTTATCACTCCATCTCATAATCCACCTGAAGATGGCGGTATTAAATATAATCCATCAAATGGTGGGCCTGCTGATACTGATTTAACTTCAGTTATTGAAAAACGTGCCAATGAACTGCTTGAGAACAATTTAGCTGGGATCAAACGTCTTTCTTATGATGAAGCATTAGCAAGTGGTTATATTCAAGCACAAGACTTAATTATGCCTTATGTCAAAGCGTTAGGTGACGTTGTTGATATGCAAGCCATTAAGAAAGCGGGCTTAAAATTGGGTGTTGACCCATTAGGTGGTTCTGGTATTGAGTACTGGAAACGCATTGGTGAGTATTATGGTCTTGATCTTGAATTAGTTAACGATCAAGTTGATCAGACATTCCGTTTTATGACGCTTGATCACGACGGTGTTATTCGTATGGACTGTTCATCACCATGGGCAATGGAAGGCTTATTACAACTACGTGATAAATTTGATTTAGCCTTTGCTAATGATCCTGATTACGATCGTCATGGTATTGTAACTCCTTCTGGTTTAATGAATCCTAACCACTATCTAGCGGCTGCGATTAACTATCTTTTCCGTCATCGTCCACAATGGGCTAAAGATGTAAAAGTGGGTAAAACATTGGTTTCAAGTGCAATGATTGACCGTGTTGTGGCAGATTTAGGTCGTGAGCTAGTTGAAGTACCTGTTGGCTTTAAATGGTTTGTTCAAGGCTTATTCAGTGGTGAGTTTGGCTTTGGTGGTGAAGAAAGTGCAGGTGCATCTTTCTTACGCTTTAATGGTAAACCATGGTCAACCGATAAAGACGGTATCATTTTATGTCTTCTGGCTGCTGAAATGAAAGCAGTAACAGGTAAAGATCCGCAAGAGCATTATAACGAATTAGCACAACGCTTTGGTTCACCAAGTTATAACCGTATTCAAGCATCAGCAACACATGAACAAAAAGCGCTGTTGTCGCGTTTATCACCTGAAATGGTAACTGCAAGCACATTAGCTGGCGATCCAATTACTGCACGTTTAACGCATGCATCAGGTAATGGCGCATCTATTGGTGGCTTAAAAGTGATGACCGATTACGGTTGGTTCGCGGCTCGTCCTTCTGGTACTGAAGAAGCCTATAAGATTTACTGTGAAAGCTTCCGTGGCCCTGAGCATCGTGAATTAATTGAAAAAGAAGCCATTGAAATAGTAAATAATGTTTTTGCTAACAAATAAGTTAGTGCAATAAACGATTATACTCTAAATCATTCGAGTTGCAGGTAGGTGGCAAGCAAAGATATCCCGATGAGCATACTCATGTATGTGATTCGGGTAGCTGAGCGTAGCCAACACCCCTGCAACTTGAAGGGTGACGAGTATATATAGAATACACTCTACCTAAAGGAAGAGTGTATTTTTTTAATTATTGAATATTTTTAGATCACAGCATTGATATCCATCATTGAGGTTGATTTAGAATTAAAAATAGAGTGGATAATCAATACAATGCAAAATAATTTTGTTTTACGAAGTGTACGTTACATGCTGGATCTAAGTGATGCACATGTTGTTGAAATCATGAAACTGGCTGATTTCACAGTCACAAAAGAGTTAGTAAATAGTTGGCTGAAAAAAGATGATGAGCCTGAATTTGTAGAATGTGATGATAATGCGATGGGGCATTTTTTAAATGGTCTGATTTTTTATCGTCGTGGCAAAGATGAGAATTTTCCAGCACCTGAAGTAGAAAAGCGTATAACAAATAATATTATCTTAAAAAAACTGCGTGTCGCTTTTGAGTTAAAAGATGTTGATATTCTAAAGATTTATGAGCTTGCAGACTTCCGTGTTTCTAAGCCAGAACTCAGTGCAGTATTCCGTAAGCCTGGACATAAAAATTATCGTAACTGTGGCGATCAACTCGTGAGATATTTCCTTAAAGGGTTAACCGAAACCCTACGCGGTAAAGGCAAAACGGTTAAGAAATAAATAGATAAATCTTAATTAAAATGATTTCCCTCTTTGATAGAGGGATTTTTTTCAAAAAAATTCTTTGTAGTATGAGAACTCGTATTTAATCTTGAATCTCTATGGTGTACATTGTACACTTATTAATGACGGATTAGAAAGGGAACTTAATGAGTCATGCCATAGAATTTATTGAAACCTCAATGTTTACTCAGCAAATCAAACTATTGGCTACCGATGAAGAAATTAGAACACTTCAAAATGAACTTATTGGTACGCCTGATAAAGGCGATATAATCCAAGGAACAGGTGGATTACGCAAAATAAGAATGGCGGTAGGTAATAAAGGTAAAAGTGGGAGTACTAGGGTTATTTATTTTTTAGCAACTAAAGAAGTTATTTATTTAGTTATGGCGTATCCAAAAATAATAAAAATGAGTTTAACTAATTCAGAAAAGATTGAGTTAAAAAAAACTAACAAAGCGACTTAAAGGCGAAATGTGATATGAGTTTCTTCAATGATTTAAAAGCCTCTTTAGAAGAAGCCGTAGAAATTAAAAATGGCGATAAAAAGGCATCAAAGGTGACTCGTTTTGAAGTTACTGATGTAAAAGCGATTAGAGAGCAACTTAACGTTTCACAAAGTGAATTTGCACATGCGTTAGGAACAAGTGTAGATACTGTCAAAAGTTGGGAATTGAAAAGACGTAATCCGACAGGCCTTACAGCGAAAGTGCTTATTGCAATTCATAAAAACCCTAATTTATTTAAAGAATTAGCTAATATCTAATCTCACTAACTTTTTCGTTTACTGCTAACCTTATCTGGTTTAGCAGTAAACCTCATTTTCGAATATCTCATATCTCCTCCCTGATTTGATTTTTTTCCTTTCTGATAATATATGACTGAAATTATTTATTGCGAACTTAGTTAAGTAAAAATACCGATCTTATTTTGTTGATAATTGTGTCGTTTATGTTTCATTTTTGTTTCTGTTATGAAATTTAATTACATATCAAGCAAAATAAAGGTGATTTTTCGCACGAATTGAGTGGTCTGATCAGTAGTAAAATTTCATCAAATGAGGTAAAATTTCAGTCATCAAATTAATCTCTATATTCTAAATCATTCGAGTTGCAGGTAGGCGGCAAGCAAAGATATCCCGATGAGCATACTCATGTATGTGATTCGGGTAGCTGAGCGTAGCCAACACCCCTGCAACTTGAAGGATGACGAGTATATACAGGAGAGCACTATGTCAGCGTATAACGAATATACAAAAAAACATGTTTTAGCCCGTCGTACTGGTGCTGTTGCGCTAGGTGTTGTGGCATTTCCTGTTATGATTTTTCATCCTAAACGCGCACTATTTTATAGCTATATACACCGTGTATGGTCTAAAACAAGTGATAAACCAGTTTGGCTGGCAAAATCAGAAGTGGCACTAAATAGTCACAAATAACAGAATATTAAGATAACGCCTACAAAAGTAGGCGTTATTTTTATCTCTCTTTAAGTTCTTTTCTGCTGCTACTTTCTTGTTTTTTCTTATCTTCAAATAATCTTCAATTTTTACGTTACAATAAACAGTAATGAGTCATTTAAACGAAGGCGATTAACCTATTGCTATTTATCTTATTGTTATATAAATAGTGGCATTCGTGATAACAGGGAAATAAATAAAATGAAGAATACTGATCTAGAATTAGTGATTAATGAGAAGTTAAGCATTGAGAACTTTCAAGATTATGCACCTAATGGACTTCAAGTCGAAGGACGCCCTCATATTCAAAAAATAGTAACGGGTGTGACAGCAAGCCAAGCATTACTTGATGAAGCCGTACGATTAAATGCAGATGCAATTTTAGTACACCATGGTTACTTTTGGAAAAATGAGCCTGTTGTTATTCGCTCAATGAAGCGTAACCGCTTAAAGACATTACTTTGTAATGACATTAATCTTTTTGGTTATCACTTGCCGTTAGATGCTCACCCAATCTTAGGTAACAATGCGCAATTAGCGTTAAAAATGGGCGTTAAAGTTGAAGGTGAAATATTACCGTTAGTGCCTAAAGGTGTGTTTGATTTACCTTTAACGCCTCTTGAATTAAAAGCGCGTTTAGAAAAAGCATTACAGCGCAATGTATTGTATTGTGGTGATAATGCACCTGAAACTATTCGTAATATTGCTTGGTGTACAGGCGGCGGACAGGGCTTTATTCAAGATGCAGCAGAGCAGGGTGTGGATGCTTTTGTGACAGGTGAAGTTTCAGAACAGACTATTCATATTGCAAGAGAAATGGGTGTTCATTTTTTTGCAGCGGGACACCATGCGACAGAGCGTTATGGTATTAAAGCATTAGGTGAATGGCTGGCTCAAACACATCACTTTGATGTGACATTTGTCGATATTGATAATCCGGCATAAGCTTATTTATTCTTATCTTATAAGCTATCTCTCTAATTAAAGAGAGATAGCTGTTTATTTATTACTCATTTAACTCAATTTACTCATTAAGCTGAATGGGTAATGGGCTTTGTAATTGTTGCAGATTATCGCATAGCCAAATTACCTGTAATAAAGCCTGAGGATCTCGTGTAGTTAATGCCAGATAACGAGCTAATTGGTTGGCAATTAATGTCATTCCTAAATCGTCAGCAGTATGCTTACTTATTTCTAACTGCTCTTTTTGCATTTCAGAAAGTAATTCTCTCCCGGTACATGCTTGGGCTTCTAGTACTGACAAAATAGGGCGGCAAAATTTTTGTGCTAACGTCGGTTCATTGTGATGCATTGCCGTTTGTTGCTTACGTTTAGCCATATATTCTTGAATACGGCTAATAAACTCTGATTGTTTTTTCTTACGTGGAAATTGGTCAAAATCGAGATAAAACAATTCAATGCCTTTTGTCGTTTTAAGCCAAATAGTTGTTGGCAATAAATCTATATTTAAATCACGTCGAACAGGTTGCACAGTGACTGCAACTATCTCTAATTCTCGCTTAGTGAGATAACGTAATTCTTCCAGATTATTTTGCATTGTTCCTTCCCAATAAAGACGTAAGAAGGCCGAATTGTCATGATTATCTGAAACATCCCAAATAACGCACTGCTCTATTTCATACCAAATTAATGGCTTATAGCTTTTGATATGCAAAACGAGAGGAGAAAGAAATCCTTCAGGTTGATTAGCAAAATAGTCCGGCAACTCTTGCCAATTGTTGATCCCTAATTCGGTTTGTAGATTTTGATAATCCGTAATATCAAGAAAATCAGTTTGGTTTTGTGCAAAGCTTTCGCCAATAGTCGCTAGTTTTCCTTCATCAGAAATACGAGGCTCTTGTAATAAAAAAGGGCGACGCATTAATTTATCGGATGTTTGTTTCCATAACGACAAGCTATTCCAAACACTATAACGGTTAAATAGAGTATCAAGTTGATTAGGGCGTGCTTGTGTCGCTTGTAAAAGTTGTTTCTCTTCTTTATCCCAAAAGGTGAATGTTGCGCCTAATGCACCACTTTGTGCTGTCCACCAGTTTGCACCAACTGGGATAAGAGAGAGGCTCGCTTTTTTATCGTCATATTGACGACGAAGTTGTCCACGTAACACTTTTAACTGTTCAGGTGTCGCATTGGATAATTGAAATAAATACGCTGAAATATGAGCTAATAGGCGTAAGACATTGCTTTCATCCATTGTGAAATGTCTTTCTGCCAACAGTTTTACTTGGGTACTCAATGTCCGTAAATAAGACGCTAAACGAGGTAAACCTTCCGCTCGAGCTGACATATTTAATAAGTGTAACTGTGTGGCACTGCTTAAGCTGATATGTGATAACCCTTGGCGCAACAAATCATAAATAAATTGTTCAACCGTCGTAATTAACGCTGACTCTTCTTCATTGAGAGGACGTTTTGATGATTGCACAATGATTAAATCTTCAGGCCAAACCCACGGTTGAGCATGCTGTTCAAATATTTTAGCCACAATAGCAAGGTGGAATGCTTTTTTCTGTGAGTCAGAAAAAGGCGATAACATGCCATCGTAACCACTACCTTGTAAGAAAATAACAGGTTCATCAACATCAGGGAGTTGAATTTTTAACTGTGTCCCTGTGTCTTCTAAATTTAATATTGTTGTTTCCCACTGCTCAACTAATTTAATCGCCGCACGACAGGCTGGTTTTCCTGCTTTTTTGATTAATGCTTCCGGCTCAAGAGTAAATAGTGTGGGTAACAGAGGGGCGATTTTAACTGGTTCAGAAATAGCTTCTGATGATGTTTCACCACTCTTATCGTCATTTGAATTATCCGCACTATTATTGGCTTGTAGCCATAAAACGGCGGCTAAAATATGTTTACAACAACCTGACGCAGAACAATCACAACTGGCTTGTTGGATCCCCGCTTCGTGTAAAACAACATTTTGTCCGTCACTACTGAACTGCCCTGTATTGGTATCAGTGAGAGACACCTTTTCGTTATCAACATCTTTTCTTGCGCGTCTTAATAATCCTGCATTAGCAAATACAGTGAGCGCATCTTCATCGTAATGAAAGTAAACAGTTTGCCAACTCATTGCATTACCTCTGCCAACCATTGTGCGAAATGTTCAGGTGTTAACGCTGCAACTTGCATGCCTCTATCCGCAAGTTTTTGTGCAATCGCAGAGTCATAAGTAGGTTGAGCCTCATCATCAAGTGCCGCAAGCCCTAATAATTTAACTTGTTGGCTATTAAGGCGTTGTGTGCAATCTAATAAACGGTTTAATGAGCCACCTTCTTCAAAGTCACTGATAAGTGAGATAACCGTTCGTTTAGGGTTTTTGATCAAACTTTCACAGTATTGCATTGCACCT
The DNA here is from genome assembly GCF_002777965.1 of Proteus columbae. Classification (GTDB taxonomy): domain Bacteria; phylum Pseudomonadota; class Gammaproteobacteria; order Enterobacterales; family Enterobacteriaceae; genus Proteus; species Proteus columbae. The sequence continues at coordinate 85,693 of NZ_NGVR01000023.1, forward strand.
GCAATATCAGTACCACCGCCCAATTGTACCGTCATTAAAACTTCAACGGGATCGTCTGCTAAATGTGACAAATCGACAACTTGGGTATCAAAAACCACTAAAGAGACATTAACAGCAGGTAAAGAGGATAAAATACTGGCGCAAACAGCGGCATACATAATTGAGCTAGACATTGACGCACTTTGGTCAACACAAAGAATAACATCCCACGGAAAATGCTGTTGCATCCGTGAATTAAAATAAGGTGTTTCAATCACTAAACGGCGGTTTTGAGTATCGTAGTGTTTTAAGTTTGCAGCGATGGTTGCGCGCCAATCAAAGTTGCGACTATTAGGTACTAAAGAACGCCTAAAACGGTTACGGCGACCTGTTAATGATTGGCGAAAGTTATTGCGAATTTGACGCAAAATATCATCAACCACTTTACGAATAATGGTTTTAACCGCATCTCGCGTTTCTTCACTCATTCGTCCACGTAAGCTTAATAATGTTTTAGCTAACGCTTTTGTTGGCTCCATCGCTTTTAACGTATTGGGATCTTTAAGAAAACTACTGATTTGGTAACGTTCAATCGCTTGTGATTGCATACGTTCAAATGTGCTATTAGGGAATAGCTTACGTGCTTGATTTAGCCAGTTTACCGCTGTAAGTTGCGATGCATCGAGAGAACCATGACGTCCTCGTTCTTGGCGAAGACCTCGGCGTTGATATTCTCGGCGATAGAGAAAGTCGAGTGTACGTTCAACTTTTAAATCATCAGCATTAAAAGTCGCTTGCCCAAGAGCATCATCAGCATATTGACCTAAAATCAGACGCCAGCGTTTTGCTTGTTTTATTTTATCGTCAGGCATATCGTCATTATTCTGACTCATGAGTCGTATCTCCTTTCTCTATTTTCTTAGCATCAAACCAAGAAATCATGCCTTGTTCCATTATTCGCTGCTGTAATTTTTGATTGAGTTTAGTGGCTTCAAGCATCTGTTTAGCACTAAATTCTGACTGCCACAAAGATAACGCTTGTGTATCTAAACCAATATCATTGGCGATATATTGTGCAAGCTCTGCATTTTGTTTGGGATTAAGTTGGCTAAAGGCAAAACGCAGATCAGGTAAGATCTGAATAAATCGTTCTTCATCCCATTGTTGTAACAAGGTATTTAAGTGATCGACTAATAACGGTAGGCGAATAACTAACTCTGGTGCTGTTCGCATCATACCGACGAAATAACCAATGGCATGTTCGGGAGAGCTGCCTGTACTAAAGGTCGTATTTAGCGCGGAAATCAATGTATTTTCGTCAATATATGAACCTAAATAACGTAATGCATCTACAGCACCTTTTAATAAAGGCACTGTATCTAATTGACCATCAAGACGATTGAGTTGCTGATAGAAATCACATTTATAATCATGCTGATTATTGAGTGATGGCATAAATTCAATCAATTCGCGCAAAGAGAGCAGAGCTTGTAAATTGCTTTCTTGTTGTTGCTCATCACCTTGAGCCAGTTGTTCTAAACAAAAGAAAGCTTGTGGAATAACTTGATGTAGGCGATTTTCAAGTGAAAGCTCATCAGTAATGTCAAGATATTGGCGACCTCGCCATAAATGGATCAGTTTATGCCCACATTGAGTGAGTGACTCAAGACGAAAATCTTGCTGAATATAGCTATCTAACAGTTTAAAGAGTGATGGTATGCGTTGGTGAAGCCCAATTAATGCCACTTGGATTAATAACGTGACCGCACTCTGGCTTGAACGGCTTTGCCCTTGTTCCTCAAGCTGTTTTTCCATAGATAACAGCTTACTTAGGGCGATGGCTTCAAGTTGAGAGCCTTTCTCTGATAATGAAATCAGCTCGCCTTCCACATTGGGTGTCCAAGCGTATTGCCACTCTTCAAATAATAGATCTAATTGATGACCTGAAAGAAAATCAGGGCCATTTACACGGTGTGCAAAATGGATCTCTAAGAAAGCCAATAAATGTAAAAATCGACTTCTTAAGCGGTGTTGCGGGTTACGATAGACATCACACTTCGTTGTTTTTGCTAAAGTATCATCAAGCTTGAAACGAAAAGCTTTAGCTCGCTCATAGGTTTCATTAACTAAAGGAGGCGTTGCTGTGCCTAATGGAATTTTACCTAAGAGATAGCCTGAAAAGCAGGTTTTAATTTCAGTCCATAATTCGCTTTGGCTATCATCCAAACTGCCTTTAATAAAGGCACTTTGTAAACCATCAAGCAAGTCATAGCGACCTGTACCTGCGTGATCTCTTAGTAATGCGAGACGTAAACTCTGTTCAGCCGCGAGTTTTACAGCTAAATAGCTAGGTGGATTATCAAATTGTTTTTCTCTGATCGCCTGAGCCACCGAACTTAGAAAAGCGATCCCCATTTTATTGCGATAAACTTGAGTTGGCTGTTTGGCTGCATCATTATTCTCTAATTTATCATGATGTTGTTGCATCAAACTTTGCCAAGCTTGTTGATAAAATGCTGGGGAAGGCATGCCTGAAGCATAACCATTAAGTGCATCTAATCTGTCAAAACTGTAGCGAATAAGCCAAGCTTGTTCATTTTCGCCCATTTTTTGCATTTTAGTGAATTGCTTTTGTTCTGAGCTAGAAATGGCGAAAGATTGAGATTGTGAATTGGCCAGACCTTCAATTAATGCAAGGGTATGGAATCCCCCTGTGACGATTAAAATTTTGGCATTGGGCTCTTGCTGTTTGATGGTTTGAATATGAGTGAGCATATGTGCTTCACGTTGTGAAGAGCCTTCAGATTCAAGCACTTCAGGTTCATAATCAAGGCGTGCAAGTGCGCACCAAATAAAGGTGTCATTAAACAGTGTTTGCCAATCCGCTAAGGCTTCAATACTACGTAATTCAAAAAGATGCTCCCAAACATCATCATGATCACGACAGTGACATTTTTGGGCTAATTGCGCGATAAACTGGCTATGTGCTAAATAACGTTCTTTTTGTAAGCTACGACTTTGTGAGTCGCTATACTCTTCGTTATTAATTTGTGCAGCCCAAGGTAAATCGATAAAACGTGTTTTGGCATTGATGCGTAAACCACCCCGCAAAGCTTGCCATTCAGGCGAATATTCACAAAATGGAAAATAGGCAGAGTGCAGTGATTTCTCACGCTCTTCTTGGTTGCCATCATTATGCAAATACTCTGCTTGTCCCATAATCGCAACGGGAGGCAGGGTATCTTTATCTGTTAGGCTAGGAATAAGCGAATTAAAGGTATCTGGGCCTTCAATTAAAATATAATCAGGTTTTACAGTATCAATTAATGATAAAACCGCATAAGCACAAGCAGGGCTATGGTGGCGTACAGGGGCAAAATAGAGATGTTGTTGCTGTAACGACGTCCATTTCAGTCGAGCTTGGTCAATTCTTTCTGGCAAAGGTATTGAAGGTAACGTCACCGTGTCGATCCCTTTTCTGGGTGAAAAGGCAGAGTGAGTTAACTCTGCCTTTAATAGATAAATAACGTATTTTAATGTGTAGCCACAAGTCTTAGTGTTTTATTGCCAAAACTCTTTTGATGCATCAAAGAAAGCTTTCCACTCTTTACTGTTTCTTGCTCTCTCTCTAGCTACGTTGTCCATGTAATAACGAATACGTTTGATATCATCAGCATTGTCTTTTAATACAACACCAATTAGTTGGCGGGCAATTGCACCTGCATTCATTACACCATCACCTAAATAATGCGCTTCTAAAGCACAAGCATAAGCAATGTTCACGGCTTCTGCGGTTGACATAACCGCATCAGGCGTTTTGATATTGCCACCATCTTTCGTATTACCTGAACGCAACTCTTGGAACGTTGTAACCAGTAATTCCACAACATCCGCTGGAACAGTGACTTCATTTGCTAAAGAGCCTAATTCATTCTCAAGCTGTGATTGGATCAAGCTAATTTCAAATGCAGGATCACGAATAGGTTTCACAGTTTCAAAGTTAAAACGGCGCTTTAATGCAGCTGACATTTCATGAACACCACGATCACGTAAGTTTGCTGTGCCGATAAGGTTAAATCCCGGTTTTGCACTAATACGTGCACCATCACCCATTTCAGGGATCATCAATTGTTTCTCTGACATCAAGGAAACCAGCACATCCTGAATTTCAGGAGGGCAACGGGTTATCTCTTCAAAGCGAACAATTTTACCTTGCAACATACCTTGATAAAGCGGTGAGCCAACTAAAGCGCGTTCTGTTGGACCTTCCGCTAATAGCAATGCATAGTTCCAAGAATATTTAATATGATCTTCTGTTGTGCCGGCGGTACCTTGGATAGTTAATCCTGAATCACCACTGATGGCGGCAGCAAAAAGCTCTGAAAGCATCGATTTTGCTGTACCGGGTTCACCAACCAGCATCAAACCTTGTTTACCTAATAATGTGACAATTGCACGATCAACCAATGCATCATCGCCGAAAAACTTAGGTGTGATGCCTAATGCATCATCACCTAAAATAAATTGGCGTACAGCACGAGGAGAGCGAAGCCATCCTTGTGGTTTAGGATTATTAGCATCAGCTTTTGTTAAACGCTCTAACTCTTGAGCAAATCGAACCTCAGCGCTTTCCCTAATTGCTTGTTGATCTGCGGGTGCTTTTTTAGCCATATCTTTTCCTAATTATCCCTATTTTTTACCAAGGTGTTTTCTTTTCCCATTCAGGATCAAATCCTGCACAAGCTTCAGCGACTTTTAGATAATCGGCATAACTTTCTGCTAATAGAATAGGTGGTACATCTTTTAGCTCAACATTATTGCGATCCCAATAATCTTGCTGATTTTTTTCGAAACTTAAATCAAATAAAACAGCTGGAATGTTTTCTTCTGGTACATAACTACCACTGAAACCAATATTGACGTAATAGTTTAAACTAGAGAAGAATTTGTAATAGTGAGAGAACGAACCACCATCTTCAGCTGGCCCACGTTGATAGCCCATTTTGGTTAAAATGCCACGTAGCGTGAAGGTATCTGTGATCCAACCTTTTCTATCTTCAATCTCAGTCAGTTTTAGATCTAACTCAGGGATTTTATGTTCCATTTGTGAGAACAAGAATTTCACTTTGTAATCTTTGAAATGAGCCATCCATGCCTTACGTTCATCTTCATTAACCAATGCTGCGTGAGCAAGCTGGATCAACGAATCATTTTGTAAAGTCACTTCATCATCTTCTAGATCAAGCAATGCACCGTCATCAGAAGGGCGGAATGTATTGATAACCTTGCCATCTTTCACTTCTTGCCAAACTAGTTGTTCAATCAGTTTATGCATAATTGGGTGAGCTAAGATATATTCTTGCCAATCCGCACTTAACCACTGACGTTGAGCACACATTGCTTCATATAAGCGCACACTTTGTAGCTCAATAACTTGTTTAAGTTCTTTTTTGCTTGAAGTGAAGAGTTTTTTCGCTTCTTTGATAAGCTCTGCATCGTCATTTTTACGCGCAGCAGGTAAGGCTTTAACTTCTTTACCTTCAGGATTAAACAACACCAGTTTTTGTTTTGCATCCATCTTCGCGGTAAAGATGCGCTCGCCATATTCCAGTACTAATGTACCTGTATCATCAAAGCCAGCAGTTGGAATGGTTCTATCTGCTAATTCATCTGAACTCCAACCATTACGTTCAGCAATTTGCGTGACTAAATTACGCGCTTTTTCTTGAACAGATGCAGTGCGATAACGACGTGATAATGAAAGAAGAAGCTGAATGATAATTGGATCATTGCTTGACGCTACGGCATCAATCATGGCTTCAATTTGCGCACGGCGCTGATAGTGATCACGCATATAGTTACGTAATACAGATACCGCAACGTGGCCTTCTATACCGCAAATCAGGGCAAGCATACCTTTATCACTAATGGCAGAGCCTAAATAACGACGTAGCACCTCGTTTTTAATCTCTTCAATCACTTGCTCTAAAGTATAGGTTTCATATTTAGCATAATATTCAGGATAACGTTTAGCCCAATCTTTGTATTGGGTTAAGCGAGAAGGGGCATGCTTTCGCGCTTCTAGCATCGCTTCTTCAAGTGTCGGTCCTTTAATATCTTGGGCAACAAAGGTATGCAGAATAAAGCTTGAAAGTTTATGTTGGCTATCGGTAGAAAGCAGCCCGATATAACGTTGTAATAACGCGTTTCCTCCTGGCATTTTTAGTTTTACTGCCAGAATAATCCACCAACGAATAATCGCTGGATCAACTGCTTTTTTGTTTTCCCACGTTAGTGCAGGAATAGCATCAAAGTTAAACCAAGCAAGGCTTGCAGGTGCTTTGGCTTTAAGACCTTTTTCAGCTTCAGCTAATAAGGTTTTTGGTGATAAATAACTTGAGATATCTTCACCAAGTTCCTCTAACGCCGTTAATAAAGAGGCACGTACTACTTCGCGTTTCTCTTTTTTCAATAAAGCATTCAATGCAGGTAATGATTCTGGATTTTTTAAACGTGCCAACCACTCAATCGCGGTAATGCGAATTTCTTGTTTTGCAGAAGATAAACCTTCTTGAGCACTTGTATGAATATTTGGCAGTGTCTCAAGTAAATTTTGCGCTGAAACACGGTGCATTTTATTTTCAGCCAATGCCAGTTCCATAATTCGAGGCACGAATTGTGCTGGAATGGTAGGGAAACGACCTAATACTTTAATGCCTTGTGAAATTTCAAACTGGCGATAGCGACGCTCACTTTGACTTGGCATTAAATTCAGGGCTTCAGCGATATAATCTGGATGTTGAGAGAAGAAAGGCCAAATTTGCTCTGGTCTACGGAAGCGTTTTAAACCATCTTCATAAGATTCTAAGCATAATGCAGCAGTCAGGCGAGCCGCATTTTTAAAGTTGCAACGTTGTAGCACATCTTCAAGGTGACGCAATTCAATATCACTAAACAAGCGCTCAGGAATTTCGCCATTAAAATAATGGGAAGAGAAGTGATCGGCATGTTGGCGATTATTAACTATTACACGCACAGCATGGAACAGCGTGTATTCAGGTAAATTAGGAATACGGTTTTTATGTTTAATAATTTGAATTTCATTCGACTGAATACTGCCTTGCCCACTATTCAGTTTATCTACTATTGCACGACACTCTTTTTCATCTATTTTAGATAAATCTTTTAAATGACGTTGTGCCCAATTATAAGTGTGTTTTGATGTTTTGTTTTCTTCAATTTCACGCTCAGCATTTTCTTTGGCTTTGATCAATAGCTCATTGAGGTTATTGACCATCATATCGCGAACGCTATCAGGTAATGGTGTGTCTTCTAATGGAGTAAAATCAGGAGCCTCAATTGCCTCTACGGTATTGGCATCTTCTGCAACATTAAAACGTAGCAGGGCGCTTTCAATACTTTTCATTACCGCTTTTGAGGTTTCATGTTTTAACGCTTCTTCAAGTACATCGCGGTTTTCACCTTGGCGTGCAAATAAATCTGCTGCTTGAGTACGTTGCTTGGGTGTGCCATTCATTAAAACATGGGTAAGGTTTTCTTTAACAATTTCAGGCGGTAAGGTAACTAAAATTGGCTCTGCGGTTTTTTTAACGGTTTTTAAGCTGCTGGTGGCAAGTAACACAATAATATCAGCAAAAGTATCACGTAATACGGTATTTTTATTGAGGTAATTAATTAACTCAACTAAGCCATTTGCTGATAATTTTTCAATTAATTCTGTTCTAACAAACTCTTGATGTGAAAGTAGGTAGTCTTTTAAATCACTTAATTCATAAATACGCTTAAGATTAGTTGCGTAGTATTCAGAAATATCTTTTCTATCAAACACAGCAAATAGGGCATTTTCACCTGCAATATTGGCCTCTTTTTCGACCATATTAGCGATAAATTCCATATTCCAATGTTTACGGTGTTCTAAGTTTAGATTACGCGCATTTTCATAGGTGTTATAAAATACGTCAATAAGCAGATAAAGCACCCAAGATGGCACTTCTTTTGTGGTTATTTTTATATTGATATCTTGGCAAGCAGCCGCCAGCACTTTGCCGTAACGAGCCACTTGTTCTGCTGAAAAGCCATCACCGACTTTAGAATAGAGTTTGTGTCGTGCATTTAGCCCTTGCGTGATAATTTTACTGTATTTTCCTGTGTTTACGCTATGTGCATACCACCACTCTAACGTACCCGGTTTATCAAAGTAAACTGCCGCTTTTGAGGCATCCAGCTTATTTAATTCAAAAAGCACTTCAGGATTTTCACCTGTAAGGACATAATTTAACGCACGTTTAGGTAATCCTTCATCAAATACAGCAAGTAATACGAGGGATTCTTGGAGGTGTTTTTCAGTAATTGCGACGTCTTTTTTCCCAAAAATTGGGAAAATGTCTAAGATTTTTTTTATCACGCCAGTTCCTTAAGCTATGTATGGATAAACAGTTTTTTTTACCATGAAATAGCGATGCGAACAATTTGATTATCACTACCATAAATAAAGACAAGAGGTGTTATTGGTTAAATTAATAGAGATAAACGCTAAAAAAAAACACTATTCTTTATTAATATTCAACTCACCACTATATAAAAGGATATATCAGGAAAAAGTGCTGAAAATGAAGAAATGAGAATAAAGGTGTTTTTTGTGGAATTTAAAAAGTTTAAGAATTGTCTGTTAAGGAAAATAAGCGTTAACACTTAGCTAAATTGATTAAAAAATAACAGCAAAAAATGAGACCAATTGTAAGAGAAAATCCCGTACCTTTTATTCAGTGCGGGATACATTTACTATTTTATCATTTGACGAGAAAAAGAGAGTAACAATGAACCTAGACTACAAATCAGTAAAGTGATCGCTAAACTTTGTCCCCATCCTGCCAGTGCAAGCCCTCCACCAATTAACAGATAGTAGAACAAGCCTAATAATGCTCCCGCAGTGCCTAATCTGTCTTTATATTGTGCTAATGCCGTGGCTAAGATATTTGGAATAGCAATGCCATAAGCAACAACACTCGTCATCATTGGAATAATAAAGCTAATGTGGTTACGTAATAAATAAACACCCACAGCACTGACTAATGCTATAAAACTCGCGAGTAAAACTAATTTTTCACATTGCCAATGGCGGTTTAATAGTGCTTTATTAATATAAGAACCAATACCTACACCAATTGCCAATATAATACCGCTATAACCAAAAGTACTTGCACTATAACCTTGATTATCAAACATAAAAGGAGCCAATTGATAATAAGCAAATAGGCTGATATTAAAAAAGGCAATTAATAATACTGTTTTAGCAATTTGCTTATCTTTAAGCATTTTTATTGCAGTTTCTCCTAACGGCGCTGTTTTCACTGTTTCAGGGCGACTTTCAGGTAAAGAAAAAGTGCTCCATAACAGTAAAATCACAGCAAGAAGGGCAAGGCCACTAAATACACCTTGGTAACCGGCGTAACTCACTAATAATGAACCACTTAGCATTCCAATTGCTGGACTTAGAGCGATAGCTGCCCCCATAACAGAGAAAACTTTAGCCAGTTCATCACCACTATACACATCACGCATAATGGTTTGTGTGCCGACTGAGCCTACCGCAGCACCAAAAGCGGAAAGCATACGCAATCCAAGTAAGACTGAAAAATCTTGTGTTATAAAAACACCAAGACAAGCAACAGCATAAATAAACAATCCAGCTAACATTGTCGGACGACGACCAATGACATCACATAATCGACCCCATATAATGACGCCCAATGCAAACGCAAAGAAATAGAGCGAAAGTGTTTGTCCAGCCTCGTTTGCACTGACATGAAAGCCGTTTGCAATATCAGTAAGTGCTGGGCTATAAATGGTTTCTGCAATTTGTGGAAACATCATTAACGCAATTGCTAACCATAAAGAGAGTTTTTTGTTCATCTTTTTTATCCTACATCCTTAAATCTTGATGAACAGAATACAGAGATAATGAATGTCTTGTTATAAACATAAAGACATATTATTTTTCAAATAGGACAAGTGATGGCTTGGCTTAATCAATACGACCACTTTGTGCCAGAAGAGCATCTTGCATCAGTCGTTGGTATTGCAGCAGAAATGGGAAAACACGACTCAGGATTTCATTCTCATGATAGAGGGCAGTTATTATTTACGCAGTCAGGATGTATGCGCATTACTTTGGCTTCCCGCGTTTCTGTATTACCTCCCATGAGGATTGCGTGGATCCCCCCGAGACTTGAACATCGAGTCGAAATGTATGCCTCTGTTGGATATCGTTCAGTTTATATTAATGAAGAATTTCATGATAATTTTCCAAATGAGAGCGAGATCTTAACGATTTCACCTCTTTTACGAGAAATATTAGAACGAATTTCTATTGCTGATTTTGATACTCAATGGGAAGAAGGGCGCTACGCCAATTTATTAGCTGTTTTCTTTGATGAAATCGCTCAGGCACCGCGGCAACCTAATCATTTATTTATGCCTAAAGATAGGCGGCTAAGTCGTTTATCCTTTGATGATTTACCGCCAGCACTACAAGAAATGGCAAAGTATGTGGGGGCGAGTGAAAAAACGATCACACGCTTATTTTACAAAGAAACAGGACTAAGCTATCAACAATGGCGACAACAATGGCGGTTAATGAAAGCCATTGAATTATTAGCTACCCATCATCGCTATATTGATATTAGCCAGATATTAGGATTTGCCAGTGACAGTGCTTTTATTACTTTTTTCAAAAAAATGACAGGGCAAACACCGCAAGAATATTTGAAAAGCTGATTGGATTTTATTGATAAGTTTAAAACATAAAGCCCCGATTTAAACGGGGCTTAGCAAGATAAATAATTAATAAAACTCAATTATTTCTTTTTAATTTCACTTTTGAAATCGCGCTCATCATAACCAGTATAAAGCTGACGAGGACGCGCAATTTTCAGACCATCTTCGTGCATTTCATTCCAGTGAGCAATCCAACCAATTGTACGTGCAATAGCAAAAATAACCGTAAACATATTGGATGGAATACCTAACGCTTTAAGGATAATACCAGAGTAGAAGTCAACGTTAGGATACAGTTTTTTCTCAATAAAATATGGGTCGTTTAGGGCAATGCGTTCTAATTCCATTGCCACCTCAAGTAAGCTGTCATTGAGGTTCAATTCTTTTAACACTTCATGACAGGTTTCACGCATTACTGTTGCACGAGGATCGTAGTTTTTGTAAACACGGTGACCAAAGCCCATTAAACGGAAGGAATCATTTTTATCTTTTGCACGTTTAATAAATTCAGGAATGTGTTCAACTGTTTTGATCTCTTCTAGCATACGTAGACAAGCTTCGTTAGCACCACCGTGAGCTGGCCCCCAAAGTGACGCGATACCTGCTGCGATACATGCAAATGGATTTGCACCAGAAGAACCCGCAGTACGTACAGTCGAGGTTGATGCATTTTGCTCGTGATCTGCGTGAAGGATGAAAATTCTATCCATTGCACGTTCAAGTACTGGGTTAACAACGTACTCTTCGCATGGTGTTGCAAACATCATATGCAAGAAGTTACCTGCATAGGAGAGGTCATTTTTTGGATAAACAAAAGGTTGACCAATTGAATATTTGTAACACATCGCTGCCACTGTTGGCATTTTTGATAGTAGACGGTAAGCCGTGATATCACGGTGAACTGGATTACTGACATCTAATGCATCGTGATAGAACGCAGCTAAAGCCCCTGTAACACCACACAGTACGGCCATTGGGTGTGAATCACGACGGAAACCATTGAACAGTCGGGTAATTTGTTCGTGGATCATGGTGTGACGAGTTACTGTGGTTTTAAATTTATCGTATTGCTCCTGTGTCGGTGCTTCACCGTACAGCAGGATATAACAGACTTCCAAGTATGTTGATTCAGTCGCTAATTGCCCGATAGGGAAACCACGGTGAAGTAAGATACCGTTATCACCATCGATAAAAGTGATTTTTGACTCACAAGAGGCGGTTGAGGTAAAGCCGGGATCATAGGTGTAATAACCTTTGGAGCCGAGAGTACGAATATCAATAACTTTGGAACCGAGTGTAGGGGATAGAACGTCCAAGTCTACAGATGTTTCAGCAATCGTTAGCTTAGCTTTGTTATCAGCCATTTATAATCTCCTTAGCGCTTATATGTCTCCTAACAATATCGAGGGTATCTTCATAAAGATGCACTTCGATAGTGAAACTATAGTTGATGTAAGGTACCCAGCCGAGTTTTATTTAGTGCCCGTAATGTCTAGGTCTATAGTGTGTCACTTATGTTAAGGAGCTTTTGATGTTATGTTTTTTTAGGTGCTTTTTTATGCAATGCACTTAGAATTAGTACTGCTATCACTTTTACACAAGTTTGAGGTTTCTGGAAGCGTGTTTGCGCACAAAAAAAACATAAACATTAAAATAATGCAGTAAATGTAATAAAAATGTTGTACATGTGTCAAAAATGATAATCATTTTTGCATCAGATGTACTAAATAGTGATCCCTCTCACTGTTCGAGGCAAATGTCGGGCACACAAGTTGTGTGGTAATTGTAATAATTTTGTGAAGCACTTATACTGCGCGCAGGTCTCCGGAACCGTTGTTGTATGGAGAACCAGCGTAACGAATCCACACTTTTTGTAAAATAGACGGATTTAACATTTTACTTAAAATGTGCCTTTGTACCCCATTCGCTGTTTAATTTCCATCCAGGTCCGGAGGAAGGAAAAATTATAAAAGCTGTGTGGGCATAAATTGTGAAAAAACAAAGACCTGTCAATCTGGATTTACAGACGATACAGTTTCCACTCCCTGCTATCGCATCGATCTTGCATCGTGTCTCTGGGGTTATCATGTTAGTCGCAGTTGGCATCTTACTGTGGTTACTTGGCACCTCTCTCTCTTCTCCTGAAGGTTTTCAGCAAGCTGCTGAAATTATGACTGGCTTCTTCGCGAAATTTATTTTGTGGGGCATCCTAACGGCATTGGCATATCACATTTGTGGTGGTATTCGTCATATGTTAATGGACTTCGGCTTTATTGATGAAACCTTGATTGTGGGTCGCAACTCAGCGGCAGCATCAATGGTTATTACAGTTATTTTATCAATATTGGCGGGGGTATTAGTATGGTAAGTAATTCTTCTACTTTAGGCCGTACTGGCATACAGGATTGGTTATTCCTTCGTGCCTCAGCCATTATTATCGTTTTATATGTTCTTTATCTTGTGGGATTTATTGCTACAACAGAAATAACCTATGAGGTATGGCGTGGGTTCTTTAGCTCATCCTTAACCAAAGTGTTCACCATCTTGACCTTGCTTTCTATTCTTATTCACGCGTGGATCGGAATGTGGCAAGTGTTAACGGACTATATTAAACCGCTGGCATTACGCCTGACTTTACAACTGATTATTGTTGTTGCGCTGTTGGTTTATCTTATTTATGGAACAATTGTGGTGTGGGGTGTGTAATGAATCTGCCAGTAAGAGAGTTTGATGCTGTTGTTATTGGTGCGGGTGGTGCTGGTATGCGAGCCGCTTTGCAGATTTCTCAAATGGGTCTGTCTTGTGCACTGATTTCTAAAGTTTTTCCTACTCGTTCTCATACTGTTTCCGCTCAAGGTGGTATTACTGTTGCACTGGGTAATACTCATGAGGATAACTGGGAATGGCACATGTACGATACGGTAAAAGGTTCCGACTATATTGGTGACCAAGACGCTATCGAATATATGTGTAAAACCGGCCCTGAAGCAATTTTAGAGCTAGAACATATGGGACTCCCATTTTCTCGCCTAGATGATGGCCGTATTTATCAGCGTCCATTTGGTGGTCAGTCAAAAAACTTTGGTGGTGAACAAGCTGCACGTACAGCTGCTGCCGCTGACCGTACTGGGCACGCATTGTTGCATACCCTTTATCAGCAAAATTTAAAAAATCACACAACTATCTTTTCAGAGTGGTATTCACTGGATTTAGTGAAAAACCAAGATGGCGATATTGTCGGTTGTACTGCAATTTGCATCGAAACGGGTGAAGTTGTTTATTTCAAAGCAAACGCCACGATTTTAGCTACGGGCGGTGCCGGTCGTATTTACCAATCAACCACAAATGCGCATATCAACACAGGTGATGGTGTGGGTATGGCAGTTCGCGCAGGCGTTCCTCTGCAAGATATGGAAATGTGGCAATTCCACCCAACGGGTATTGCGGGGGCGGGCGTATTAGTGACCGAAGGTTGTCGTGGTGAAGGCGGATATCTGTTAAATAAAGACGGTGAACGCTTTATGGAACGTTATGCACCAAACGCTAAAGACCTTGCTGGTCGTGATGTGGTTGCGCGTTCTATTATGATCGAAATTCGTGAAGGTCGTGGTTGTGATGGTCCTTGGGGTCCTCATGCGAAATTAAAACTCGACCATCTAGGTAAAGAAGTCCTTGAGTCTCGTTTACCTGGTATTCTTGATCTCTCTCGTACTTTCGCACACGTTGACCCTGTTAAAGAACCAATTCCTGTTATACCTACTTGTCACTATATGATGGGCGGTATTCCAACAAAAGTAACTGGTCAAGCTATTCGTGTGAACGAGAAGGGCGAAGACGTTGTTATTCCTGGACTGTTCGCAGTAGGTGAAATTGCTTGTGTATCTGTTCATGGTGCAAACCGCTTAGGTGGTAATTCACTGCTAGACCTTGTTGTATTTGGTCGCTCAGCAGGGGTTCACTTAAAAGAGTCACTGATGGAACAAGGTACAATGCGTGATGCGAGCGATTCTGATGTTGAAGCAGCATTAACTCGCTTAAATCGCTGGGAAAACAACCGTTCTGGTGAAGATCCAGTTGAAATCCGTAAAGCACTGCAATCTTGTATGCAACATAACTTCTCGGTATTCCGTGAAGGTGATGCAATGGCAAAAGGCTTAGAAGAACTGAAAGTTATTCGTGAGCGCTTACAAAATGCACGACTGGATGATAATTCAAGTGAATTTAATACACAGCGTATTGAATGTTTAGAATTAGATAACCTGATGGAAACTGCTTATGCCACTGCGGTATCTGCAAACTTCCGTACAGAAAGCCGTGGAGCTCATAGCCGTTTCGATTTCCCAGAGCGTGATGATGCGAACTGGTTATGTCATACATTATATCAACCGCAAACCGAAACAATGACACGACGTGAAGTCAATATGCAGCCGAAACTGCGTGAAGCCTTCCCACCAAAAGTGCGTACATATTAATTAGCGGTGTTATTGAAGTTGCGGAGACTTAAATATGAAACTTGAATTTTCGATTTATCGTTACAATCCCGACGTTGACAATGCGCCGCATATGCAAGATTACACCCTCGAAGTTCCTGAAGGGCGTGACATGATGCTGTTGGATGCATTAATTCAATTAAAGGAAAAAGATCCTACCTTATCGTTCCGTCGCTCTTGTCGTGAAGGTGTTTGCGGCTCTGATGGCGTGAACATGAATGGTAAAAATGGTTTGGCTTGTATCACACCTATTTCATCTTTACAGAAAGGAAGTAAGAAAATTGTGATCAGACCGTTACCCGGTTTACCAGTAATTCGTGATTTAATAGTGGATATGACTCAGTTCTATACACAGTATGAGAAAATTCGTCCGTATTTAATTAATAATGGCAAAAATCCTCCTGCTCGTGAGAACTTACAGTCACCAGAACAGCGTGAAAAGCTTGATGGACTTTACGATTGTATCCTTTGTGCTTGTTGTTCAACCTCTTGCCCGTCATTCTGGTGGAATCCAGATAAATTTATCGGGCCTGCGGGATTGTTAGCGGCTTATCGTTTCTTGATTGATAGTCGTGATACAGAAACTGAATCTCGTCTTGATGATCTTAACGATGCGTTCAGTGTGTTCCGTTGTCATGGCATCATGAACTGTGTCAGCGTATGTCCTAAAGGGCTTAATCCAACAAAAGCGATTGGTCATATTAAGTCAATGTTGTTAAAACGTAGTGCATAAAATAATAACCGCCCTAAAATAGTTAGGGCGGTTAATGGAAAAACTAAATTAGACGTTTGCGGTAAAAATAGTAAGGCACCTTTAAACACTGTAAGACAGTGCTTAAAGGTTCCTTGAGAGCTAAAGCTCCATATTTAAAGAACCTGCGAGATAGCGGGTCATAAGAGAACCTTGCAATCGACACCGTTTAATCACGGTATTAGTTATCCACGGCGAACTAAAGCTGTATAGCTTAAGGGATCATAATGCAGAACGGCGCAATGAAGGACTGGCTAGAATCAACTTTTCTAGCAGGAGAGAATCAGTCTTACATAGAAGATATCTATGAAGATTACCTAACTGACCCAAACTCTGTTGACGAAAGTTGGAGAGAGATTTTTCAACAACTGCCCGCAAGTCAAGGCATAGAACAGTCGCATTCTCAAACCCGCGACTACTTCAGACGCCTCGCAAAAGAATCCACTCGATATCATACCTCGGTAAGTGATCCGGCAATGGACTCAAAACAAGTTAAAGTTTTGCAGCTCATCAATGCCTTCCGCTTTCGTGGTCACCAAAACGCTAATCTCGACCCACTTGGTTTATGGAAACAAGAATCTGTTCCAGATTTAGATCCTGCTTTCCATAATCTAACTAAAGAAGACTTTGAAGAAACCTTCAACGTCGGTTCTTTTGCTATTGGCAAAGAAACGATGAAATTAGGTGATTTATATGAAGCACTGAAACGCATTTACTGTGGTTCAATCGGTGCTGAATATATGCATATCACTAATACTGAAGAAAAACGCTGGCTACAACAACGTTTAGAATCAGTGAATGTTGCAGACCAATTCACTAAAGAAGAAAAGTTACGCTTCCTGACAGAACTAACAGCAGCTGAAGGTTTAGAGCGCTATTTAGGTGCTAAATTCCCAGGTGCAAAACGCTTCTCTTTAGAAGGTGGTGATGCATTAGTTCCGATGTTAAAAGATTTAATTCGCCATGCAGGTAAACAAGACACTCGTGAAGTGGTTCTTGGTATGGCGCACCGTGGACGTTTAAACGTTCTGGTTAATATCCTAGGTAAAAAACCGGCTGATTTATTTGATGAATTTGCGGGTATTCATAAAGAGCATTTGGGAACGGGTGACGTTAAATATCACCAAGGTTTCTCATCTGATTTTGCGACTGAAGGGGCTCAAGTCCACCTCGCATTAGCTTTTAACCCCTCTCACCTAGAGATTGTTAGCCCAGTTGTAATTGGTTCTGTTCGTGCTCGTCGTGATCGCTTAGATGAAGCACGTAGCAATATGGTTCTTCCTATCACTATTCATGGTGATGCTGCTGTAACAGGTCAAGGTGTTGTGCAAGAAACCCTGAACATGTCTCAAGCGCGTGGCTATGAAGTAGGTGGTACAGTTCGTATTGTTATCAATAACCAAGTTGGTTTTACGACTTCAAATCCAAAAGATGCCCGTTCAACACAATACTGTACTGATATTGTGAAAATGGTTCAGGCACCAATTTTCCACGTTAATGCAGATGATCCTGAAGCGGTTGCTTTTGTAACTCGCTTAGCATTGGATTTCCGTAATACCTTTAAACGCGATGTGATGATTGATCTTGTTTGTTACCGTCGTCATGGTCACAACGAAGCGGATGAGCCAAATGCGACTCAGCCTCTGATGTATCAAAAAATCAAAAAACATCCAACTCCACGTAAAATTTATGCGGATAAACTGGTCGCTCAATCATTGCTTGATGCCAATGATGTGACTGAACTGGTTAATCTCTATCGCGATGCGCTGGATCGTGGTGATTGTGTTGTTGAAGAATACCGCCCAATGGGTCTGCATTCTTACACATGGGAACCGTATTTAAATCACGAATGGAATGAAGAGTATCCACATAAAGTAGAGAAAACGCGTTTACAAGATTTAGCGCGTCGTGTGAGTACCGTTCCTTCAGAAATCGTGATGCAGTCTCGTGTTGAGAAAATTTATGCTGACCGTGCTGTTATGGCAGAAGGTGAGAAATTACTCGACTGGGGTGCAGCAGAAACATTAGCGTATGCGACTTTAGTTGACCAAGGTATCACCATTCGCCTTTCTGGTGAAGATGCGGGACGTGGTACATTCTTCCATCGTCATGCCGTTATTCATAACCAAACAAATGGCTCTGTTTATGTACCATTAGCCAATGTTCATAATGCTCAAGGACAATTTAATGTCTGGGACTCTGTATTAACAGAAGAAGCCGTACTTGCATTTGAATATGGTTATGCCACAACAGAACCTCGTGGTTTAACGATTTGGGAAGCACAATTTGGTGACTTCGCAAACGTTGCTCAAGTGGTTATCGACCAATTTATTAGCTCTGGTGAGCAAAAATGGGGTCGTATGTGTGGTTTAGTTATGTTGTTACCACACGGTTATGAAGGTCAAGGACCAGAGCACTCCTCTGCACGTTTAGAGCGTTATCTGCAACTGTGTGCAGAACAAAATATGCAGGTTTGTGTGCCATCAACTCCGGCTCAGGTTTACCATATGTTACGCCGCCAAGCGTTACGTGGTATGCGTCGCCCACTTATCGTAATGTCACCAAAATCATTGTTACGTCATCCATTAGCGGTTTCTGAGTTGGATGAATTAGCAAATGGTAAATTCTTACCTGTCATTGGTGAAATGGATGATTTAAAACCTGCTGATGTGAAACGTGTTGTGATGTGTTCCGGTAAGGTTTACTACGATTTATTAGAACAGCGTCGTGCTAATGAGCAAAACAACGTTGCCATTATTCGTATTGAACAACTGTATCCATTCCCACACGAAGATATTGCGCAAATTCTCGCACCTTATGCTCATGTAAAAGAGTTTATTTGGTGTCAAGAAGAGCCTCTGAATCAAGGTGCTTGGTACTGTAGTCAGCATAACTTCCGTGATGCTATTCCAGTAGGCGCAACATTACGTTATGCAGGACGTCCTGCATCAGCCTCTCCAGCAGTTGGTTACACCTCTGTTCATCAGGAGCAACAAAAAGCTCTGGTTGAAGACGCACTGAAAGTTGAATAAATAAGGATAGAAAATGAGTAGTGTAGATATTCTAGTACCGGATCTCCCTGAATCAGTTGCTGACGCATCGGTCGCAACTTGGCATAAAAAACCTGGTGATAGCATTCAACGCGATGAAGTGCTGGTTGAAATCGAAACAGATAAAGTTGTTTTAGAAGTGCCTGCAAGTGAAGCAGGTGTTTTAGAAAGTATTCTTGAAGAAGAAGGCGCTACCGTTGGTTCACGCCAATTACTCGGTCGTATTCGTTTAGGTGATAGCACTGGCATCCCTGCTGATGTGAAACCGGCTCAAGATAGTACTCCAGCACAGCGTCAAAGTGCTGATATTGCTGAAAAAGGCAATAATGATGCATTAAGTCCAACAGCACGTCGCTTAGTGGCTGAACACGATATTAACCCTGCGGATGTGAAAGGTAGTGGTGTGGGTGGACGTTTAACTCGCCAAGATATCGAAGGTCATGTTGCTAATAAATCAACTACCCAACCAGTAGCAGACGTTCCTCAAGCACTGCTATCTCACCGTAGCGAAAAACGTGTACCAATGACACGTTTACGTAAACGTGTAGCAGAGCGCTTATTAGAAGCGAAAAACACCACTGCAATGTTGACAACGTTTAACGAAATCAACATGCAACCAATTAAAGACTTACGTGCTCAATATGGTGAAGCATTTGAAAAACGTCACGGTGTACGTTTAGGCTTTATGTCTTTCTATATTAAAGCGGTTGTTGAAGCTCTGAAACGTTATCCAGAAGTCAATGCTTCTATCGATGGTACTGATGTGGTTTATCACAACTACTTCGATATCAGTATTGCAGTATCAACACCACGTGGTCTGGTAACACCAGTATTACGCGATGCGGATGCAATGAGCATGGCAGATATTGAGAAAAACATTAAAGCGTTAGCGGTAAAAGGCCGTGACGGTAAGTTAACTGTTGAAGACTTAACAGGTGGTAACTTCACTATCACAAACGGCGGTGTTTTCGGTTCATTAATGTCAACTCCGATTATCAACCCACCACAAAGTGCCATTTTAGGGATGCATGCAATTAAAGATCGCCCAATGGCAGTAGATGGTCAGGTTGTTATTCTACCAATGATGTATCTGGCTCTGTCTTATGACCACCGTTTAATTGATGGTCGTGAGTCTGTCGGTTTCTTAGTAACCGTTAAAGAGATGCTAGAAGATCCAGCTCGTTTATTACTTGATGTATAGGTAATAAATATCGCTTTTAGGCAGGAGATGCTCCTCCTGCCTACATAGCAACAGACACAAGCATCAAAGAAGTACAGTGTGTTCGTGAAGCCAGATTTCTCTGGCTTATAGTCAAAAAAATAAGAAAGCCCGACTTTCAACAAGATTATGGATAGAACATCATGAATTTACACGAGTATCAGGCAAAACAGCTTTTCACACGGTATGGATTACCAGCACCTGCTGGTTTCGCCTGCACCACACCGCGCGAGGCAGAAGAAGCTGCATCAAAAATCGGTCAAGGCCCTTGGGTCGTGAAATGTCAGGTTCACGCGGGTGGACGTGGTAAAGCCGGCGGCGTAAAAGTCGTTAAATCTAAAGAAGAGATCCGCGCATTTGCTGAACAATGGTTAGGCAAACGTTTAGTCACTTATCAAACAGACGCTAATGGTCAGCCTGTTACACAGATTTTAGTTGAAGCTGCAACTGATATCGCTAAAGAGCTTTATCTTGGTGCAGTTGTTGATCGTGGTACCCGTCGTGTTGTCTTTATGGCCTCTACAGAAGGCGGCGTTGAAATTGAGAAAGTGGCAGAAGAAACGCCAGAACTTATTCATCGCGCCATTATTGATCCACTGACAGGCCCTATGCCTTATCAGGGAAGAGAATTAGCATTTAAACTGGGTTTAAAAGGCAAGCAGGTTAGTCAATTTGCTAAAATCTTTATGGGATTAGCTTCTATTTTCTTAGAACGCGACCTTGCTTTAATCGAAATTAACCCACTAGTTATTACTAAAGAAGACGATCTGATTTGTCTTGATGGTAAATTAGGCGTAGATAGCAACGCGTTGTATCGTCAACCAGAAATGCGTGAAATGCACGATCCTTCACAAGAAGATCCTCGTGAAGCACAAGCTGCGCAATGGGAACTGAACTACGTTGCATTAGATGGCAACATTGGCTGTATGGTCAATGGTGCAGGTTTAGCGATGGGTACAATGGATATTGTTAAACTTCACGGTGGCGAGCCTGCAAACTTCCTTGATGTAGGTGGCGGTGCAACAAAAGAGCGCGTAACTGAAGCATTTAAGATTATTTTGTCAGATGAAAATGTCAGTGCTGTATTAGTCAACATTTTCGGCGGTATTGTTCGTTGTGACTTAATCGCAGACGGTATTATTGGCGCAGTTGAAGAAGTTGGCGTTAATGTTCCTGTGGTTGTTCGTCTTGAAGGAAACAATGCAGAGTTAGGCACCAAGAAATTAGCAGATAGTGGATTAAATATTATCGCTGCTAAAAGCTTAACTGATGCCGCGAAACAAGTTGTTGCAGCAGCGGAGGCAAAATAATGTCTATTTTAATCGATAAGAATACCAAAGTAATTTGCCAAGGCTTCACGGGTAGCCAAGGAACATTCCACTCTGAGCAAGCTATTGCTTATGGTACACAAATGGTCGGTGGTGTTACACCGGGTAAAGGCGGTACTACGCACTTAGGTTTACCTGTATTCAATACGGTACGTGAAGCCGTTGAAGCAACGGGCGCAACTGCGACAGTTATCTATGTACCCGCACCATTTTGTAAAGATTCAATCTTAGAAGCGATTGATGCTGGCATCAAACTAATTATCACTATTACTGAAGGTATTCCTACGTTGGATATGCTGACTGTAAAAGTTAAATTAGATGAAACTGGTGTACGTATGATTGGCCCTAACTGCCCAGGTGTTATCACGCCAGGTGAATGTAAGATTGGTATTATGCCAGGACACATTCACTTACCGGGCAAAGTAGGTATTGTATCTCGTTCAGGTACATTAACTTATGAAGCGGTTAAGCAAACAACGGACGTTGGCTTAGGTCAATCAACTTGTGTTGGTATTGGTGGTGACCCAATTCCGGGTTCTAACTTTATTGATATTCTGAAGCTATTCCAAGAAGATCCACAAACTGAAGCGATTGTGATGATCGGTGAAATTGGTGGTACAGCAGAAGAAGAAGCGGCTGCTTATATCAAAGATCATGTCACTAAGCCTGTTGTTGGTTATATCGCGGGTGTAACAGCGCCTAAAGGTAAACGTATGGGACATGCGGGTGCCATTATTGCTGGTGGTAAAGGTACTGCAGATGAGAAATTTGCAGCTCTTGAAGCTGCTGGTGTTAAAACAGTCCGTAGCTTAGCTGATATCGGCGAAGCAATTAAATCACTGATCAAGTAAGTAACAATTCTGTTAATAATTTCAGATTGATACTATCTTAAATGCCAGTTTCCAAAAAAGAAGCTGGCATTTTTTTATTTCTAGTTTCATTTAATAGTCATATCAATAGCTAATATTGTAATTAATACATCAATATCCCACCTTAATTTACGCTAATAAATTGTTTTATATTATCTTTTTTTAAAATTGATCTGTATGCGAAACATCATTTCTCTATTTATTTACTTTCTTTTAGAGCCTAAAAATAATGATATAAACCATGAATAAGTCTCCTGAATTGTTAAAAATAATATTTTAAATACGTGTTTTGAGTGAAAGAGAGTGTCAGCGAGAAAGAATGAACACTTGTTTCATGTTGCTTTCAATATAGATGCTTCTATAAATATCGTAATAATTAGCGTTAATTTTATACAAGGATCACGCTGTAAGGCTGATTTTTGCTAAGAAAATAGGCTTTTAAACATGTTAATGAATGCATGATGAAGAGGGGAAGTAAGTTTTTGGATAGGAAAAAATATCTTTTTATTATTATAAAACATCAAAATGACGATTAAAGGTGAGTTATGATCTCCTTATCGTTATAAGAATTGATAATAAGAAGTTGGTGAAAATCTCGAAAAGCGCTCTGTTTAAATAAGAAAAAATAATAAAAGGGTTTTTGTGTTTTTTCTCATTTTTTTCAATAAATAGCTTATTGAGATTGTTTATCTAATTGATTTTTATGGTTATTTATTTTTACCTTTAATTACAACTTTGCGTTTTATCAATCAAATACAAATTTATTTCACTTCGTTTATCTAAAATAAAAAAGAAACTAAAAAAGAAATAACATTAGGAATAGATAATCAAGATTAGACTTTTTATATATTTTTATTAGATAAAATAATTAAGAGTGTTTTTTCATATTTACATTTTTGTAAATTTCAACTTATTAATTAATAGATTATTTTTTTAAAATATTTATTATTTACCTGCAAAAAAATGAAATTGATATTAAAATTAATAAAACACAATTAAAAGTGTTTATTTTTAAGTCTTTTATGAAAATAAAAAGTTAATTTTATTATGGAAAATATAAGGAGGTAAATTACACTTAAAAATAAAAACAACATTGCATTAACACAATGGTAACTATTGGGTAATTTATTCGCAACTAGTTAACATTAAAGTGTTTTTTTGATGTGGGTCAAGTTATTAATTGTGGCAAAAATTTCTGAATATGCTTAAATTGGCACACGATCAAATATGCTATAACAAACCTAAAAGTCGTATTGTTGACCTAAGCTCAGAATTCAAATCTGGGTCACGCAAAATATATTTATATTATGTAAATATAAGCGTACTATTTGTAAGGTATTGTGTTTTTGGTCTTTAATATTCGTTGTTGTTTTTAGAGGCATTTATTGCTGGTAGTTATGAGGCTTTATAATTTAATAAAGTCGGGTTGCCGCAAGTCGGTGTCTTCCTGCTAGGAGCAAGGAGTCAAGATGTTTGATATTGTCGAACTGTCACGGTTACAGTTTGCCTTAACAGCAATGTATCACTTCCTGTTTGTCCCGTTAACGCTGGGTATGGCGTTTATGCTGGCAATCATGGAAACGATATATGTTCTGTCGGGTAAACAAGTTTACAAAGATATGACAAAGTTCTGGGGTAAGTTATTTGGTATTAACTTTGCTCTGGGTGTCGCAACTGGGTTGACCATGGAGTTCCAATTTGGTACTAACTGGTCATATTTCTCTCATTACGTCGGTGATATCTTCGGTGCGCCTTTAGCAATCGAAGGTTTGATGGCGTTCTTCTTAGAATCAACTTTCGTCGGATTGTTCTTCTTTGGTTGGGATCGCTTAGGTAAGAAACAGCACTTGATGGTAACTTGGTTAGTTGCTTTCGGTTCTAACTTCTCTGCTTTGTGGATCCTTGTTGCGAATGGTTGGATGCAAAACCCTGTCGCTGCAGACTTCAACTTTGAAACCATGCGAATGGAAATGTTGAGTTTTGCTGATCTGGTCTTAAATCCTGTCGCTCAAGTTAAATTTGTTCACACCGTTGCTGCTGGTTACTGTACTGGTGCATTCTTTGTTCTGGGTATCAGCTCTTACTACCTGCTCAAAGGTCGTGATATCGGTTTTGCAAAACGTTCTTTCGCGGTCGCTGCTACTTTTGGTATCGCAGCTGTATTATCTGTTATCGTACTAGGTGATGAATCTGGTTACGAAATGGGTGACGTACAGAAAACCAAACTGGCTGCAATTGAAGGTGAATGGCATACAGAAGCAGCTCCAGCTGCATTTAATCTGATTGCATTCCCTAATCAAGAAAAAATGGAAAACTCGTTTGCATTACAAATCCCTTATGTTATGGGTATTATCGCAACGCGTTCTTTCGATACACCTGTATTAGGTCTTCACGATCTGATGAGTCAGCATGAAGTTCGTATTCGTAACGGTATGAAAGCTTACGAATTATTAAGCGAACTGCGCGCAGGTAATACAGATCCTGCTATTCGTGCTGCGTTTAATGATACTAAACAGGATTTAGGCTACGGCTTATTACTGAAGCGTTATACTGATAAAGTTGTTGATGCAACAGAAGAGCAAATCAAATCTGCTGCAAAAGACACTATTCCTAATGTCGCACCACTGTTCTGGTCATTCCGTATCATGGTTGCCGCAGGCTTCCTGATGTTACTGGTTGTTGCGATTTCCTTCTGGACAGTTCTGTCTAACCGTATTGGTAACTATAAATGGTTACTGCGTGCTGCTCTGTTTAGTATTCCATTACCATGGATCGCAGTTGAAGCAGGTTGGTTTGTTGCAGAATATGGACGTCAACCATGGGCGATTGGTGAAATCCTGCCTACGGCTGTAGCAACTTCTTCACTGACACAGGCTGATATCCTAGTTTCTATGGGTCTTATCTGTGGTCTGTACACATTATTCCTAGTTGCTGAAATGTTCCTGATGTTCAAATTTGGTCGCCTTGGGCCGAGTAGCCTGAAGACGGGTCGCTATCACTTTGAACAGAAGACAGCTTCTTCTGCACAAAGTAAGTAACACAGGAGTCCACTATGTTTGATTATGAAGTATTGCGATTTGTTTGGTGGCTACTGATTGGTATCTTACTGATTGGCTTTGCAGTCACTGATGGTTTTGATATGGGTGTTGGTGTGTTACTACGCGTTATCGCTAAAGATGACACTGAACGCCGTATTTTGATTAACTCTGTTGCACCTCACTGGGATGGTAACCAAGTTTGGTTAATCACAGCGGGTGGTGCATTATTCGCTGCATGGCCGATGGTTTATGCTGCGGCATTCTCTGGTTTCTATTTCGGTATGATCTTCGTATTGGCGGCATTATTCTTCCGTCCTGTCGGTTTTGATTACCGTTCTAAACTAGAATCTCCTAAATGGCGTGGCATGTGGGATTGGGGTATCTTTATTGGTAGCTTCGTTCCGCCATTAGTTATCGGTGTTGCTTTTGGTAACCTGTTACAAGGTGTTCCATTAGAAGTCGATAGTATGCAACGTGTATCTTATAACGGTACGACTAATGCACTGATTAACCTGTTAAGTCTGTTAAACCCATACGGTTTATTAGCGGGTGTAGTTAGCTTAATGATGATTGTTGCACATGGTGCAAGTTATCTTCAAATGCGTACTACTGGTGAATTACATGAGCGTACTCGTAAAACAACGTACATTACCTCATTAATTACGTTTATCGCATTCGCATTAGCTGGTGTATGGTTAATCTATGGTATCGATGGCTTTATTATTACAAGCGCTATTGATACAGCAGGTCCATCATCTCCACTGCTGAAAACTGTTTCTCATGAAGCGGGTGCTTGGATGACTAATTACAACAACTATCCAGTATTATGGGCACTGCCGGCCTTAGGTCTGTTATCTCCATTACTGGCGATTGTTGCAACTAAAGCAAACAAAGGTGGTTGGGCATTCCTGTTCACGTCACTAACAATTGCTTGTGTTATCCTAACATGCGGTGTGACTATGTTCCCATTTGTGATGCCTTCAAGCACTTTCCCAGATGTGAGCTTAACAATGTGGGATGCAACTTCTAGCCTGTTTACTCTTCAGGTAATGACAGTTGTTGCGATTATCTTTGTACCTATCGTTCTCCTTTACACCATCTGGTGTTATTGGAAAATGCATGGTCGCCTCGATAAGAAATTTATCGAAGGCAATAATCATACTCTGTACTAAGGAGCATAGAGAATGTGGTATTTTGCATGGCTTCTCGGAACGCTCTTCGCTTGTAGTATTGCGGTGATCGCAGGACTGGCTTTCGAGCACGCTGAAGCGAAAAAAGCTTCAGAAAGTGAAGAATAATGTTGGATAAAAGCTACCAACTACTAGACAAGGGCCCTATTAGGGCTCTTGTTTTAATCATGGCGTTGGTAATGGCATTTTGTGTCATGTGGGATCCTAGCCGATTTGCAGCGAACACTAGTTCACTTGCAATTTGGCAAGGTATTCTTCTTATTTGGTCTGTGTGTGCTGGTGCAACTTTTGGCCTAGCATTTCGCCCTAAACATGTTGTTGCAAAATGTTTATTACATCCAATCCCTGCAATTATTATTTTAGTTGTTGGGCTAATTTACTTTTTCTTCTAAGAAAATACCTTATTTCTGCTCAGTATATGAAAAAGAAATAAGGTATTTTATCTCCTAAATACCTCTTATAAATACTCTTACCCTTCTAGCGTTATAACTGGATATTTTCTTTTAAGTAATCAATAAATAAACGTGTTTTTCTTGGAATATATTCACTATAAGGGAAAATAATATTAACGGATTGTGTTAATAAGGAAACTTCAGGAAACAGCGTGACTAGTTTTTCTTCTAATAATTCTTGATGAATATACCAATGTGGCAAAATGGCCATTCCCGCATGCGAAAGTACCATTTTTTTTAATGCCGCAATGGTATTAGTTTCAAAATAAGCATCTTGAGCTAACTGAGAGAGCAGGGTATTAAATTCTGAAGATGGTGAAAGCTTACTTTGACGTAAATTACTATTTGCTAAATAAGGAATAGCGTTTAAGTCGTCGATGGTTTTAATTGAGAATTTCTGCAATAAATCAGGAGAGATAACCAAGTTTATTTCATAATCAGCTAATTTTGTAGATCGGTAATTGCTGTCTTTCAATGTACCAAGCCGAATAGCGAGATCAAGTTTATGGTTTATTAAATCCTCAATAGAAGAATTAAACGCATACTGTACTTTTAGCTTTGGGTGTAACTGCATAAATTGATTAAGTAATGGCAAAATATAGTGTTCACCAAATTCAGCTGTTGAACTTAATCGCAACGATCCCTGCAATTCTTGTTGTCCTAATCGCGCTTTATCTAAAGTTTGTTCTAACTGAATTAAAACGAGACGAAAATCTTGATAAAGCATTTCACCAGTTTCAGTTAGTGAAAATCGTCGCGTATTACGATTGAGTAATGATACATCCAGTTCTGTTTCTAATGCTTTGATATGAATACTTACCATAGACTTACTGAGGCGTAAATATTTTGCCGCTTGAGTAAATGATCCGGTATCAACAACAGCAATAAAAGAGCGAATTCGATCAATTTGATTTTGCATGATTGTTTACTCTGATTAAACAATAAGTTCTATTTTGTCAGATAGACGAAATTCGTCAATCTTCCGTACTCTATGCGCGGAGGATTTTTATGACTTACCGCTATCAAATTGCATCTATATTTCTGCTGGGCTTCTTTATAGATTGTATTAATATTTTTATGTCAGCCATTGCATTACCTGCAATGGCCGATGATATGCAGATTTCTATCGTTTCCGTTACATGGGTTTCAAATAGTTATATTCTGGGATTAACATTAATTATTCCATTGAGTCACTGGTTATCTCAACGTTTTGGAATTAAAGCATTGATGGTAACGTCAATGTTGATGTTTAGTTTATCGGTTGCATTAGTGGGTTATTCTCACTCTTTCAGCGAACTTATTTTTTGGCGTTTTATTCAAGGTGTGAGTGGTGGACTATTAATCCCAATTGGACAAGCATTAACGTTTCAATATTTCCAAGGGCATGAGAGAAGTAAAATCTCAACACTTATTATGGCAATAGCCTTGATAGCACCAGCAATATCGCCAACATTAGGTGGATTTATTGTTGATGTTGTTTCATGGCGTTGGGTTTTTTATAGCAATATTCCATTTTCATTGCTAACGGCGTTTTTAGCCTTTATCTGGGTAAAAGAGCCTTTACCTAAAGAAAGCGCTATACCTGATATTAAAGGTATCATTCTTATTAGTTTGATCATTGTATCTGGATTGTTCGCGTTATCTGCTTATGGTGAATATCACTCAACATTACTTGCCTTAGTGATTGCCGTACTTTCAACAATTTTTGCTGTATTTTATTATTACCATTATCGGCACCATTCATCACCGGTTATTAATTTAGCATTATTAAAAAATAGAAATTTATCACTCTCTATTTTTATTTATTATTGCATTCCAGGTGTTTTTACTGGAGTGAATATTCTCGCTATTTTTTATTTACAACAATATTTAAAATTCACCGGGCAAGGCACGGGTATTTTTATGTTGTTGTATGCATTGGGTGCTTTTATTTCAATGACAATAAGTGGTGTACTTTATAATAAATTAGGTATGAAACGCTTATTTATTATTGCATTACTATTACACAGTATTGGTATTTCTTTATTAACATTTGTAAATAGTAATACAGATATTCCATTACTTATTATTGCATATTTAATTATCGGAGTGGGTGGGGGCATTGGCGCTAACACCGCTCAAGCCACGGCATTGTATGACTTTAGTGCGCAAAAATTAGTTCAAGCAAGTGTTATTTGGAATATTAACAGACAAGTTGTTTTTAGTGTCGGGGCAACCATGGTTGCTATGTTATTTAATATTTTTTCTCTTTTTTGTTTACCACAAACAGCTTATAACATGACTTTTTTAATATGTGCATTGATAGGCATATTACCTCTTACTTTATTATTCACACTAAAGAAAAAAGTGATTACACAGGAAATACAAGATGAATTTTAATAGTGATTTAATTATAGAAAGCATTAAATCTTTGCATGATGAGATTGAAACGGTTTTTACGCAATATCCACTATCAGTTGATGCTATTACAAAAATAGAAAATCTTTTATCTCAAGAGTTTTCAATGGTAGGGATCAGTGGAAAAGCAGTGAGTTATGATGACGTTATCGCTACGTTCAGACAAAATGCAGGAAAAAGAAGCGGTCTGAAAATAAAAACGAACGATTATAAAATAATTTACCAGTCGGATTGTTTGGCGCTTGTCAGATATCAAGAAGCACATAGTGAAAATAAGAAGATTCTTATGCGCGAGTCTGTGGTGTTATTGAGACGCAATTCTCATGATGAGTGTTGGCAATGGCACTATCTTCATGAAACCCCAATCTCAAATAATTAATTGATTTATATGAAAAACCAGGTTTTTAACTGGTTTTTTTCTGTCATTAAAAATAATACTACTAAATTAGACAATCTATGAATTTCTAATTAGCAAGCATTTTTATGCTGTCTTAATAAAAATATTTTTTCTATTCAGAGCACAAAGCATATTGCGTGTTGCAAAGAAGAGTTTATGATTGGCGCCTGAAAACTGCGTTTTCTATTCTTTACGTTACTACGATTCCCTTAGAGCGACCTCTTAAGTATAGTTAGGTAACCTATAGCTACATTATTTATGGACTTAACTCGGGAAATGTAAGGAAGGTAATATGCAGTTTCTTTGGCCTGTTCGTGTTTATTATGAAGATACTGATGCCGGTGGTGTTGTTTATCACGCCAGTTATCTGAAATATTTTGAACGCGCTAGAACTGAACTACTCAGAGAAAAAGGTTTTCATCAGCATGATTTACGGGAGTATGATCATGTTGTATTTGTTGTACGTAAATTATCAATAGAATATATTGCGCCAGCTCGACTTGATAATCTTTTGCAAGTAGAAAGTGAAATTACCACATTGCGTGGTGCATCAATGACATTTTCTCAAAAGATTATTAATGAAGATGGTTGTGTATTGTGTAGCGCAGAAGTGCTCGTTGTCTGCGTAGATTCATCAAAAATGAAGCCAGTAGCGCTTCCTAAGTCCATTATCGCGGAGTTTAAGTAGTGGCTGACATGAATGTTATCGATCTCTTCCTAAAAGCAGGGCTTTTAGTCAAGTTGATCATGTTGCTTTTAATCGGATTTTCTATTGCATCTTGGGCGATTATTATTCAGCGAACTAAAGTTCTGAATGCCGCCGATCGTGAAGCTGCAGATTTTGAAGATAAATTCTGGTCAGGTACTGATTTGGCACGTTTATATAAAGATAGCCAAGCTCGTCGTGATGAATTATCTGGCTCAGAGCAAATTTTTCACTCTGGCTTTAAAGAGTTTGCTCGTTTACATCAAGCAAGCGTTCATGCTCCTGATGCGGTTGTTAATGGTGCATCAAGGGCGATGCGTGTCTCTTTCAATCGTGAATTAGAATCTTTAGAAAATCATATTCCTTTCCTTGGTACTGTTGGTTCTATCAGCCCATATATTGGTCTGTTCGGTACAGTCTGGGGGATCATGCACGCATTTATTGCATTAGGTAGTGTTAAACAAGCAACATTACAAATGGTCGCACCCGGCATTGCTGAAGCTCTGATTGCAACAGCTATCGGTTTATTTGCGGCAATTCCCGCAGTTATGGCTTATAACCGGTTTACGCAGCGTGTAAATAAACTGGAACAAAGTTACGATAACTTTATGGAAGAGTTCCTGACGATTTTACATCGCCAAGCTTTTGCCTCCGCAGAAAAGAAATAGTTAACGCAGAAGGAGAGAGCTGATGGCACGGGGTCGCAGTAGCCGCCGAGGCGTAAAATCAGAGATTAACATTGTTCCTTTGCTCGACGTATTATTAGTGTTGTTACTTATTTTTATGGCAACAGCACCGATTATCTCGCAAAGTGTTGAGGTTGATCTTCCTGAAGCAACAGAGACACAAACTGTTTCAAGTAGCGATAACCCTCCTGTGATTGTTGAAGTTGCAGGTGTTGGACAATACAACATTCGTGTTGATCAGGAAGTATTAGAATTATTACCACAAGAACAGATTATGGCTGAAGCTAAACGACAGCTGGAAAAAAATCCGAAAGTTGTCTTTCTTATTGGCGGTGCTAAAGATGTTCCTTATGATGAGATAATTAAAGCACTCAACATGTTACGTCAAGCAGGTGTTAAATCTGTAGGTTTAATGACTCAGCCTATGTAATTAGGTTGAAATAAGTTTGGATGATAGCGTGGGAAAGAAGACGAAACCAACCCGAAGTAAATTGAGCGGTTCAGTTATCTTGTCTACCGCCTTGCATTTACTTGTTGTCGCATTGCTTATCTGGGGGTCATTAACTCAGAAATGGGATTTAGGTGGCGGCGGTGGATCTGATGGACAAGTTATTGATGCTATTATGGTTGATCCTAATGCGGTAGTACAACAGTATAACCAGCAAAAAGCGCAACAAGCTAACGTCCAAAAAGCCGAGCAAGAGCGTAAAGAGCGTGCTGAGCAACAAGAAGAAGAGCTACGTCAGCAGCAAATGAAAGAACAAGAGCGATTGAAAACGTTAGAAGTTGAACGTTTACAAGCGAAAGAGGCGGCAGAAGCTCAAAAACGTGAAGCTGCATTAGCTGCTGCTAAAGCAAAAGAAGAACAAAAAGTGGCAGAAGAAGCGGCTGCACAAGCGAAAGCTGAACGCGACCGTATCTTAAAAGAACAAGCTGATGCGAAAGCTCAAGCTGAAGCTGAAGCAAAAAAACAAGCAGAATTAGCCGCGAAACAAAAAGCGGAAGAAGCGAAGGCTAAAGCAGAAGCCGATGCTAAAGCCAAGGCTGAAGCGGATGCAAAAGCCAAAGCTGAAGCCGATGCTAAAGCTAAGGCAGCCGCAGAAGCTAAAGCTAAAGCAGCGGCAGAAGCCAAAGCAAAAGCGGCAGCTCAACAGCAAAGTAAAGCAGTAGATAGTTTACTTGATGGTTTAGTGGCTGACGGTAGTAAACAAAGTGGTGCCTCTGCAGCTGGTCAAGGCGGTGGAAATCGTTCTGGTGCGAATGATGCTGGTATTGATCGCTATACAGGGCAAGTAAAAGTTGCTATTGAGCAGAAGTTTTTTGATTCTGATTTGTATAAAGGTCGTAAGTGTGACCTTAAAATAAGTATTGCACCAGACGGAATGTTGATAAGCGCGAAAGCGGTAGGTGGAGATCCAGCTTTATGCCAAGTCGCATTACAAGCGGCGAAAATGGCGACATTACCTAAGCCACCTAAGGATATTTACGAGAAAGTAAAATCACCGACAATTGAGTTTAAGCCATAAAACTGTCTGATAGTAGGAAAACATACACTAATTTATAGCTATTTTAGAATGTTATTGATGTGTTGTATGGTGTTGTTGAAAAGCGTTTGTTACTATTCTGTGCGTTATTGCGTAATAACCGCAATAATAAAAGGGAGACATGATGAAGCAGGCATTAAATGTTATTTTCGGGCTTTTAATTTTATGCGTAACCACTCTGGCTAACGCTGAAGTTCGAATTGAAATTACACAAGGGGTGAATACTGCACGCCCTATCGGTGTTGTTCCTTTTAAATGGGAAGGCACTGGTCAAATGCCAGAAGATGTTGCTGGTATAATTGCGGCTGATTTACGAAATAGCGGAAAATTTAATCCGATTGATGTATCTCGTATACCTCAACAACCTGTTACTGCCTCTGAAGTCCAACCTGCACTTTGGACGGCATTAGGTATTGACTCTGTTGTTGTAGGACGTGTGCAACCATCAGCGGATGGTCAATATTTAGTGAGTTATCAGCTAGTTGATGTTGCTGGCTCACCTGGTGCAGTTTTATCTCAAAGTGAGTTTAAAGTTCCATCTAAATGGTTACGTTACTCTGCACATACCGCTAGTGATGAAGTTTTTGAAAAACTGACGGGTATTCGTGGTGCATTCCGTACACGTATTGCTTATGTTGTTGTGACAAATGGTGGCGCATATCCTTATGAATTGCGTGTTTCAGATTATGATGGATTTAACCAAGATCGTGTTTATCGTTCATCACAGCCATTAATGTCACCAGCATGGTCACCAGATGGTGCTAAACTTGCATATGTCACCTTTGAAAGTGGTCAATCTGCTTTAGTGGTACAAACATTAGCAACAGGTGAAATTCGCCAAATTGCATCATTCCCAAGACATAATGGTGCACCTTCGTTTTCACCTGATGGTTCTAAACTTGCATTTGCTCTTTCTAAGAGCGGTAGCTTAAATCTGTATGTTATGGATTTAGCGAGTGGGAATATGACACAGGTAACCAATGGCAGAAGTAATAATACCGAGCCAAATTGGATGCCAGATGGACAAACCTTAGTCTATACTTCAGATCAAGGTGGACGTCCACAAATTTACAAGGTTAATATTAACGGTGGAACGCCAGAGCGTATTACTTGGGAAGGTAAACAAAACCAAAACCCAGCAGTAAGCCCAGATGGTAGTTTCTTAGTTATGGTGAGTTCTGAAAGCGGTAGGCAACATATCGCTAAGCAGGATCTGGAAACGAATTCCGTACAATATCTAACAGATACGTTTCTGGATGAAACGCCAAGCATCGCTCCTAATGGCACAATGGTTATTTACAGCTCTACACAAGGCTTAGGCACCATTTTGCAGCTAGTATCGACTGATGGCCGTTTCAAAGCGCGTCTTCCGGCGACTGATGGTCAGGTTAAATCACCTGCCTGGTCACCGTTTATGTGATGCATAAAAATTATGTATGGCAAACAAATAAAGGAACAAATAGAGATGCAATTAAACAAAGTGTTTAAAGGGTTGATGTTAGCATTACCACTCGTTGCTGTTGCAGCATGTAGCTCAAACAAAAACGACGATCAAACTGATACAAACAATGTACCAGTTGTTGAGCAAGGTCCTACTGCTGAAGAATTAGCACGTCAGCAATTAGAACAACTGAAACAACAAAACATCGTTTACTTCGGTTTTGACAAATATGACATTAGCTCAGACTACGCTAACCTGTTAGATGCACACGCAGCATTCCTGCGTTCAAATCCATCAGTACGTATCACTGTAGAAGGTCATGCTGACGAACGCGGTACTCCAGAATACAACATCGCTCTGGGCGAACGTCGTGCTAACGCTGTGAAAATGTACCTGCAAGGTAAAGGCGTATCAGCTGATCAACTGTCAATCGTTTCTTACGGTAAAGAAAAACCAGCTGTACTGGGTCATGACGAAGCCGCTTATGCGAAAAACCGTCGTGCAGTACTGGATTACTAAGAGAACGGCATGAACAACAGTAACTTCAGACCTTTCTTGATGAGTCTGTTGTTACTGGTTGGCGTAGCGGCTCCTGTAGCCGCTATTGCCCAAGCGCCAATCAGTAATATCGGTTCAGGTTCGACCGATGAACGACTCGCCCAACTTGAGCGTTTTTCAAATGCTCACAGCCAGCTTTTGACCCAATTACAGCAACAACTCGCTGATTCTCAGCGTGATATTGATATGTTACGTGGTCAAATTCAGGAAAATCAATACCAGTTAAATCAAGTTGTTGAACGCCAACGCAACATCTATCAACAATTAGATAGCCTTGGTGGCGGAGCTTCAACATCAACAGAAGCCACTCAACCTGATAATACTGCTTCTTCAACACCTCCTGCGGCAACTAATTCAGGACAAGGTGATGAGAAGGCCGATTATAATGCAGCAATTGATATCGTATTGAATTCTAAAGATTACGATAAGGCAATTGTTGAATTAAACAACTTTATCAATAACTATCCGAAGTCTAGCTATCAATCAAATGCACAATTTTGGTTGGGTCAGATGTATTATCTAAAAGGTAATAAGGATCAGGCTGCAAGCACATTTGCTATTGTTGTTAAAAACTATCCGAAATCTCAAAAAGCAAGTGAAGCCTTTTATAAAATTGGTTTGATCATGCAAGAGAAAGGGCAAAAGGATAATGCTAAAGCTGTTTACCAACAAGTGATTAAGCAATATCCAAATAGCGCTGGCGCTAAATTAGCGCAAAAGCAGCTAGGAACACTCTAATTATTGACCCCGTAATGCAAAATGTTGCATTTTCGGGGTTAAATGATTGTTTTTTCAACGGTTGAACTTTTTTTTGAAAAAAAGCGTTGCACAAAAACATTAAATCAGTATTATTACCCGCCGTTGCCACAGAGAATGTGGCGAGTTCGAAAAAGGGTCGTTAGCTCAGTCGGTAGAGCAGTTGACTTTTAATCAATTGGTCGGGCGTTCGAATCGCCCACGACCCACCATTTTCGAACACCAATCCGTTTTTATTGGAATGGGTCGTTAGCTCAGTCGGTAGAGCAGTTGACTTTTAATCAATTGGTCGGGCGTTCGAATCGCCCACGACCCACCATTTTCGAACACCAATCCGTTTTTATTGGAATGGGTCGTTAGCTCAGTCGGTAGAGCAGTTGACTTTTAATCAATTGGTCGGGCGTTCGAATCGCCCACGACCCACCATTTCAACCATCCTATCCAAATATTTATCATTCCCTAAATAGCAAACAAACTCTTACTTATCTCTCTATCTTTTATAGTGCAATTTTATCTTTTTATTAAGCAATGAAGATAGTTTTCTAAAAACTGAAAACTACCTTGTCTTAACCTAAAATGGCATTTAAATCAGTAATGACAAATAATTGATGACGTGATTTGGGTGTATTCATTTTCAGTCAAAAATTCATTATCAATTAACCAATTGCTGACCAATTCTTGTGTTTTTATCGCTGTATCAATAGGGTGATTGAGGCGTTTAGATGCATCAATAAAAAATGCCATCATAATTGAAAGTGTTGCTGCTGATTCATAAGGGGTACTCATCGCAAGAGTACTTTCTAATGAACGTAATGAATAAAACTTAGGTAACCATTCTTTCAGGTTTTTGCCTTGATACCATACATCTTGTGTTGGCATATTGTGTAACGCAACTTGTTCAAGTAACGCTATCAGCCATTCACGCATATCATTTATACGATAATTAGCAGACCAAAATTCACGGCGTAGAATAGCTACAGCGACCTGTGTCGCCTCAAACCAGAATTCTTGAGCATTGTTACATGCTTGCTCTTTTGAAAGCGTAGGAGGCGTTATAATGCTAATTTCAGGAAGCCCGTCACATAAACCCGTTTTATCGAGTAATATTTGATATCCACGCTGGTAAACTGGGCTAAGTCCTTCAGTTTTCATGTTAAAAATACGCTCAGGCTCTGCCATCATAATGTCCATTTTGCGACCTTGAGCTAAAACATGTAAATAAATAGGCCAAAACTGACTTTGGGGATCTTCACACTCCAGTTGTAAACTGACAAGAGCATCACCGAATTGTGATAACCAATGTTGGTTTTTTGCGAGTTCTGTCGCACCATAGCCGATAAGCTCTATATCAATATCAGAATAACTGTCTATCTTTCTATTGCGTCCTAACGATCCTGTTAGTACTACTGCTTCAACTCTAGGATCGAGGAGAGCAAAAGATAGTATGCGATCGATTAAACGTGTTGTTGGCTCCATATTTCTCTCTAATAAGTAAAATGTAATAAAGTTATTTGTCGTTTTTATTGTTTAAAAAGTAGAATTAGAATAATTTGTTTAGTATATAAAACATTTTTTTGTTATTTTTATAAATACAAAAAATAATGTTTAATATTAAAAACTAAGTACCATTATAAATATGAATTTATAATATATCTTTACTACTTTGCAAAGATGTCGCAATAACCCATATTTTCTTTGTTTTTTTCTATGATTAAGTCGGGGTTGTAAAATGGATGTGATGAGTTGGTTTAGTATCAATAATATTTTAGTCAATATCCCACTCGGAGAAGGTGGGTATCCACTTTCATGGATTGAAGCCGTTGGCACCATCGCTGGCCTATTGTGTATTTGGCTTGCAGGTCAGGAAAAAATTATCAATTATTTATTTGGACTGATTAATGTCACCTTGTTTGCCATTATTTTTTTCCAAATCCAGCTATACGCAAGTTTGCTCCTTCAAATATTTTTCTTTGCCGCTAATATTTATGGATGGTACGCATGGAGCAGAGTGAATGACTTTGAGCAAGCAGAGTTAAGAATACGTTGGTTAAAATCAAGTCATCGTCTCTTTTTAATCGTTGTTTCAATAGTTGCCATTGCCGCTCTTACTTTCAATATTGATACTGTATTTGGCTATTTAGCCGTTGTTGCTGTTGATATATTAAATGTCTTTGGTGCAAATTTAGCTACACCAGTTCTTGAACCTGATGCTTACCCATTCTGGGACTCTACAATGACGGTTCTTTCCATTGTTGCGATGATCTTAATGACGCGGAAATTAGTTGAAAACTGGCTAGTTTGGTCAGTCATTAACGTGATTAGTATTGTTATATTCTACAAACAAGGTGTTTATGCAATGTCTGTTGAATATATCATCTTACTGGCGATTGCTATTAATGGTTCTCGTTTGTGGATCAAAACAGCAAAACGCTCTAGCAGAAATAATTATCTCTCCTAATAAAAAAGGCTGGTAGAGTTATCTTTCTCTCCAGCCTTACTATTCATTGTTTTTATTCTTATTCTTAACGCAATTTTGAATCATTATTTTGCTTAAATGCGCTATTTCCCTTTATATTGAAATTTTTAGAAAGGTGACTATAGGTGCTTTAGGTTGAAAGGGTGTTTACAGATAGAAAACGAATGGTTAGATTGGAAAAGCAATAATAACATTGACTAGATAACATAGAGTGGATACACGGGAATGAATTATCAAAATGATGACCTTAAAATAACACAAATTAATGAACTTTTACCGCCAGTGGCTTTATTGGAAAAGTTTCCAGCGACTGATAATGCGGCTTTTACAGTTCGTCATGCCCGTGAAGCTATTCATCAAATCCTAGCTGGAAAAGATGATCGTCTATTAGTGGTAATTGGACCTTGTTCTATTCATGATCCGAAAGCTGCGCTGGAGTATGCACAACGTTTAAGCCTTATTAGAGAAGAGTTGAAAGACAAACTTGAAATTGTAATGCGTGTTTATTTTGAAAAACCGCGCACTACTGTAGGTTGGAAAGGCTTAATTAACGATCCTCATATGGATCATACTTTTGATATTAATGAAGGTTTACGTATTGCTCGTAATCTTTTATTAACGATTAATGATAGTGGCTTGCCAACGGCTGGCGAGTTCTTAGATATGATAACGCCGCAATATGTTGCTGATTTAATGAGTTGGGGCGCAATTGGCGCTCGTACTACAGAATCACAAGTTCACCGTGAGCTTTCATCTGGTCTATCTTGCCCTGTTGGTTTTAAAAATGGTACAGATGGCACTATTAAAGTTGCTATTGATGCAATTAATGCGGCTGGTTCGCCACACTGTTTTCTTTCAGTGACTAAATGGGGACATTCTGCGATTGTGCGCACGGCAGGAAATAAGGATTGCCATATTATTTTGCGTGGTGGTAAAGAGCCAAATTACAGTGCTAAGCATGTTGCAGCGGTAAAAGAAGGGCTTAAAAAAGCCGGTTTACCACAAAACGTAATGGTAGATTTTAGTCACGCAAATAGTTGCAAGAAATTTGAGAAACAAATGGAAGTTGGTACTGATATTTGCCAACAAATTAGCGCAGGTGAAAAAGCATTAATCGGCGTTATGATTGAAAGCCATTTAGTAGAAGGTAGTCAATCATTAGAAAGCGGTGAGCCTTTGGTTTATGGTAAAAGCATCACTGATGCATGTATTGGTTGGGATGATACCGAAACGCTGTTACGTCAACTAGCAGATGCGGTTGCGGCGCGTCGTAATAATTAAATTTAGAGTATAAAAAATGCCACGTAAAAGTGGCATTTTTTTATGTAACTCAAAATAAAAATAAAAATAAAATTATTTTGCTTTACCTTGGTTAGCAACAGCGGCTGCTTTTGCTGCGATTTCGTCAGCATTACCTAAGTAGTAACGTTTGATTGGTTTCATGTTTTCATCAAATTCGTAAACTAAAGGTACAGCTGTTGGGATATTCAGCTCAAGAATTTCATCTTCACTCATGTTGTCTAGGTATTTAACCAGAGCACGCAGTGAGTTACCGTGAGCAGCAATAATAACTTTTTCACCAGAAGCAACGCGCGGTTTAATCACTTCTTCCCAGTATGGTGTTACACGGTCGATAGTTAATGCTAGGCTTTCAGTTAATGGCAGTTCTGCCGCAGTTAAAGATGCATAACGTGGATCTTTACCTGGGAAACGTTCATCATCTTTAGTTAATTCTGGTGGAGTGATTGCAAAACCACGACGCCATTGTTTAACTTGCTCGTCACCGTATTTTTCAGCGGTTTCAGCTTTGTTTAAGCCTTGCAGAGCGCCGTAATGACGTTCATTTAATTTCCAGCTTTTTTCAACTGGCAGCCATTGTTGATCAACTTGATCAAGAATGTTCCACAGGGTGTGAATTGCGCGTTTCAGAACAGAAGTATATGCATAGTCAAAAGCAAAACCTTCAGCTTTCAGCAGTTTACCTGCTTCTTGCGCTTCATTACGGCCTTTTTCGGACAACTCAACGTCAGTCCAGCCTGTAAAACGGTTTTCTTTGTTCCATACACTTTCACCGTGTCGAACTAGCACAAGCTTAGTTACTGCCATAGTTTAGACTCCTATAATTACTTTCTTAATATAAGTTTAAAATTAGCACTTCAATCATTATATGGATCATCGACAAGAACGCCAAACATAAGTGACAAAACAAGGGGGATTAAGTCAAAAATGTCGTTTGTTCGATGAATTATTGCACAGTTGTCACGCCTTTTGCTTAATCGTTCAAGCTATTAATCTAGCGGGATCGGCGTAAAAAAACAAAATATCCGTTTTGTATAAAAAATAGACGAAAATAGCGTCCATAAAAACGACACACTTTTTATTTATTATTGTTTAAATAACAAGCAAAAAATGTCGATTTAAATAAAAATTCAGACTTAATTTTAGCGTTGATTTCTAAAATCATTGCCCTGATTATGACAGTAAAAATCCATATTTAACAAATTTCTTGCTGATAGCGATAAATTTCTCCGTCTTTAATAAAAGTCAATCGATGAGTAATACATAATGGTGCGTCTTCTTGATGGTGACTCACAAATAAAAGCTGTGTATTACTATGGCTTATCATGATGTCAATAAAACGCTGTACTAAGAGTCGGTTCGTTGTGTCCAATCCTTGTAGTGGTTCGTCAAGAATAAGCAAGGTAGGGTGCTTAACTAACGCTCTAACAATTAACACTAAACGTTGTTGTCCCCAAGATAAGGTATGGAATGGATGATTAGCGTGTGAGGTTAAACCAATCAATGCTAACCATTCATCAGCGAGTTTAAGCTGTTTATCGGTAATTGCTTGGTAAATTCCAATAGAATCATGAAAACCTGAAATAATGACATTTTTGACCGTTGAAGAAACACGATAACTCTGATGTAAGGCATTACTGACATAACCTATATGGCGTTTAATTTCCCATACTGTTTCGCCACTTCCTCTTTTACGGCCAAATAATGTTAAGTCATTACTGTAACCTTGAGGGTGATCGCCAGTAATTAAGCTTAATAATGTCGATTTTCCTGCACCATTAGGGCCTAAGATTTGCCAATGTTGTTGTGGTTTTAC
The DNA here is from genome assembly GCF_002777965.1 of Proteus columbae. Lineage (GTDB taxonomy): Bacteria > Pseudomonadota > Gammaproteobacteria > Enterobacterales > Enterobacteriaceae > Proteus > Proteus columbae. The sequence goes on from NZ_NGVR01000023.1 coordinate 126,932, forward strand.
TTCCCAAGTTAAATGATGGAGTACCGGTTTGTCATTGTAACTTACAACGCCATCTTTAAGCATAATAGGGGAAAGTGTTGGAGATAATTGTGGGATCGCATCCGGCGAATCTTGTTCAGGTAGTGTGAGATTTTCAAGGGTTTCACTGTGAGATAATTGCCCTATTATCGAATCAGACAAAATCTGTTCTTTCTTACCGTTGGCTACCAATTCGCAATTAATCAGTAGACCTGCATGCTGAATAAAATCAGGAATATCATTAAAACGATTTAAAATCAGTATTATAGTCAGATTTTGTTGATGTAATAGTGTGAGTAATTCATTTAGTGCACGACGAGAATCAATATCTAAACCATCAAAAGGCTCATCTAAAATTAATAGATCAGGTTCATTCATTAACAGTTGAATAAGCAGTATTTTACGAGATTCACCAGTAGAAAGGTATTTAAAACGTCTTGATAATAAGTATTCAACACCAAACTGTTTTGCTAATAAAAGACACTTATCATTATCTTTTACCTGCATTTGGATAACTTGAGCAACCGTTAAACCTGTGTCGTCTTCACCTTCACTGAGTAAATCTGTGTTATTGCGACGCCACTCTTCTTCGATCATTTTTTGTAATTTTTCAAAAGAGAGGCTTATCGGACGAGTAAAGGTATTAATGAACTCACCTGATAGCAATACACCTTCTTGACATAATACGTTTGCTAATGCGGTTTTCCCGCTTCCATTACTGCCTACAAATGCCCAACTGTCACCTTCATTAATCGTTAAATCATTAATTTGCAAACAGAGGATATCGCTTAATCGAAATTGTGTTTTTTTGAGTTGCAAGTATTTCATTATTTTTATCCGTCGCTTTTTAGAGCAAGTAGAGTACTTACCAATATCGGGTTAACTAAAAATTGTCAATATCTGTTGAATTATTCTTAATTTTAAAATTAAAGGTCTTTTAAAAAATGATAACCATTGAGCTAGATAGTTTATGCAATGATATAAAAAATAATTCAAGGATGATTTTTATATGCATAAATTTAAAAATAAAAAGATTAAATTGTTATTGTTTTTTTTATTAATATTAGTAAGTGAAATGAGTTTTTCTGATGTTAATAAAAATAATTGTTTTATAATTAATGAAATAAAAATAGGAAATTCTGATATATTAAGTGATAAAAGTCAGAATAAACTAATAACAAAATATCTACATCGATGTTTAACATTAAATGATATACAGAGTATCGTTAATCTTATAACAAATGAATATATTGATAAAGGTTATATTACTTCACAGGCATTTATTTCTCATCAAGATCTCTCTAATAATAAACTTACAATTAAAGTCATAGAGGGGAAAATAAAAGATATTTTTATTGATGATGCTCCATCTCGATTAGTCAATATTATCTTCCCATCGTACAAAGAAAAAAGACTTAATTTACGTGATTTAGAGCATGGGCTTGAACAGCTTAATCGATTAGCAACAGCACAATATACATTGGATATTAAACCTAGCGATAGTGTGGGATATTCTTCTATTTTTATTGTTCAAAATAATAAAAAATCTCCGTTTAAAAATCAATTAACCGTTGATAATTCAGGTAATAAAACAACAGGTGAAACTCTATTAGCCAATACCACAACAATAGATTCGTTATTTGGATTAGGTGAACAATGGAGTTTCTCACTGAGTACAAATACAGATTTATCTCGTTCGCACTATTCTCGCTCTTATTCTGCAAGTGTGAATATTCCTTATGGATACTGGTTTTATCAGTATCAATTATCTCATAGTCAATCCTCTTATCCTTTCCTCAATCATAATGTTCAACACGCTTATAAAAACAAAAATAGTGATCAGCAATTTGATATTAGTCGTTTAGTCTATCGTGATAATAAGCAGCGAATAATATTAAAGAGTTCCCTGAAACATAAAAAAGCAAGGACACAATTAGCACAACAAGAACTACGAATAAATAGCCCCACATTAACCTCTTTATCATTTAGCCCTCAATATAGTTTAACTCTCAAACGAGGATATTTAACGATTAATCCAATGGTAGAAATGGGGCTTTCTTTTTTTGGCGCATCATCTGATTATATTGCTGAAAATTCACCTCGTAGTCATTATCGAAAATTAAGCATAAATTTAAGCTATCAATATTTATTTGTTAATAAATTTTTCTATATTACATCATTTTATGGTCAATATACGCCAGATAATCTTTATAGTATAGAAAGAGTAGCAATTGATGGAGTAAAAGCAGTCCGTGGATATAAAGAAACAAAACTGAATGCAAATAGTGGTTTTTATTGGCGTAATGAAATAAATACACCAAAGATAAATTATTTCTTAGGTGATGTTAATTTTATTTTTGCGCTTGATTATGGTGTTGCTCATTCAGATAAATATGAAATAAATAAGAATAAAGTAATTGGAAGTGCAATAGGCGCTTCTTTTTATCATTCCATTTTCTTATCTCAGATATTAATTAATAAGCCGTTAGTTTATCCAAAATCACTAAAACCAGATCACTGGTCTTTATTTTGGTCTATTTCTTTTGCTATTTAAAGTTTGGAGGTTTTTATGCACGAAAAGGATATCTCTCGAAAACAGCGCTTAATTAGCTATAGCATTATTTATTTAACCACTATTTATCCATTACATCCCGCTTGGAGTTCTGTAATTAATCCATCCGATAAAACAATAAAAATAAGTCAGCAAAATACCGTTCCTATTATTAATATTGCAACACCTAATAATGTTGGTATTTCTCATAATAAATTTCACTCTTTTAATGTCGGAAAACAAGGTGTTGTACTTAATAATGCAACAACTCCGGTTAATACACAATTAGCTAAACAAGTGAATACTAATACCAATTTAAAAGGCAATGCAGCACATTTAATTATTAATGAAGTGGTAGGAAATGGACATTCACAGTTATTAGGTAAATTAGAAGTTGCAGGACAACAAGCTGACGTTTTAATTGCGAATCCGAACGGGATTACGTGTGATGGCTGTTCATTTATTAATACCCCAGCAATTACGCTTACGACAGGAAAACCTCAATTTAGCCCTCAAGGTGCCTATTCAGCAATAGAGGTGAAAAAAGGTAGTGTTGTTATTGGTAAACAGGGAATGAATATCGCACTGCAAAATTATGCCGATATTATTAGTCGCAGCATTGAGTTAAATGGAAAAATAAATGCAAAAAACCTTTCTTTAATGCAAGGCAATAATCGTATTGATTTTGAAAAAGGAACAGTAAATAGCCTTAATGGAGAAGGCATAAAACCGACAATATCTATTGATACAAAAGCACTGGGTGGAATGTATGCTAATCAAATACGTCTAGTCAGTACAGAAAAAGGAGTTGGCGTTAATTTAAGTGGTATTCAAACAAATCAAAATAGTGTGAATTTAACGGTTGATGGAAAAATTACCTTTAATGGCAATATTCAATCTGAACAAGATATTAATGTTAGCAGTAAAGAACTACAAATTAATAGTAATGCAAAGTTAAAAGCAAAAAGGGATATTACTTTAGCATCTAATACACTAACTAATCATAGTGAAATTATCTCAGAAAAAGATATGCGTTTATTTGCAGATAAACTCACTAATAAAGGTGAAAAGGCACTTATTCAGGCAAAAGATAATTTATGGATACAAAAAAATGCGCAGGGTGATCCTAGTAGTTTAATTGAAAATCAATCAGCCACAATAAAAACAGAAAATGGTGATTTGATTATTAGAACAAAGAAGTTGGTTAATACATCTTTAAATCAGTTACCTATTATTTCAAAAATTGAAGCAAACTCCATTGCTAGAAAACGTTTTGTTGCATCATATTGGGGAAATAGCCAAGGTGTTGTTTCTATAAATACCTATTATCCAGAATTAGAAAATTTTCCATATAAAAAATGGTTTGGCTATTTAGATTTAACAAGTACGGATGTTATTAATACTGAGAGGTATAAATATAAGTATAGTAATTCTATAGGATATATAGATTCAGGAAAAAACATTTATATTAATGCTAATGAATTAGTTAATAAATTAGGTGTGATACGGGGTAATAAAAATACTATTTTAACAGGAAGTAATGCTGTAATTTCAAATTTAGGTTCTGGAGAATTAAATTTATGGTACAAGTATAAGACTGCATATGATTATCTAGGGGTATATGTAGATGAGGAGGATGATGAAGGTAATTACGATATCCTTTATGTAAGAGAACCATTGAAATTTGTGTTAGTTAATAAATTTTATTCATGGTTACCTGATGGAAATGATTCGTTAACAATATCATCAAAGGGTAATTTAATTTTAGATTTTAAAGATAGTATTAATATAGAAACCAAACCATCATCCAAATACTCACCAACAAAAAGATTGATCAATAAAACACCATCAAGTTATGAAATTTTAGCTAATAATATATTAATTAATTCTAGCTCTATTAATATATCGTCAAATATAAAATCAAATAATGATCTATCTATTATATCTAATAATAATATTACAATAAAAGATGCACAGCTCTCATCTAAAAAATCATTAAGCTTAATTTCAAATAAAGATATAGAACTTAACCAAGTAGATTTAACAGCAAAAGATAGTGTTGTTCTTGCTAAGAATGGAAAAATTGATTATACATTAAATCCTATTTCTGCATTTAATGAAAATAATGTTTTAGCTCCACCAGTTATTAATGTCTCTGATTCTGTTTTATTTCAATCTGGACAAGGTATAACTTTTAATAATATTGAGGTTAATAATGCTAATTCTTTAAGTTTTATTGCACATGGTGATATAAAAATTCAGAGAGATGAATCAGCACTTTTTAATATATTACCGTATTTTCATTTATATACTCAAGAACCTGCATTATCAAAAACGGAAAGCTGGAAAGCGCGAGGTGATATTATATTCACTTCAGGTAAAGATATTATCAGTCAAGGAATAAAATATCATAGTGATAAAGCCATAACTTTCAATGCCGGACAGGATATTTTTCTTGCCTCTAAATCAATAAAAGAAGCCGATCCTTTCTTTAATGACATTTATTATCCTCAATTACAATCTAAATTATTTTCAGACAATAACCTTATTTTAAATGCTGCTCGTGATATTGATTTAAGTTCAACAGTATTAAATTCAAAAGATAAAGTCATTGTATTAGCAGGTAGAAATATAAAGCTGGGTGCAAATGCTTATTCTGCTATTACAGATCCTCACGAAGATGCTCAAGATATTCAGTATGCCACAGCAATGATAACTGGTAATAAAGGTATTTCTATTGCGTCATCGGGCACATTAATCACAGAAGGAAGTTCACTTAAATCAGAGGGTGATGTCACTATTTCAAGTAGTGGCAATATTCAATTGGGATCACTGCAAACACATTTTCGTAAAGAGTCGGGTTCTGAGTTAGAAGATCTTCGCAAACAAATAAGTACTGAAATTAATAGTGGTAATAATCTAACTCTATTATCTGAAGGCAGTATTTTATTTCAAGCATCAAGATTAACTACTAATAAAGAGATGGATATCGCCGCTAAAGGTGGTTTTCTTTACGCGCAAGCAATGGAAGAGTCGAGTTATTACGAAGAGGAAAAGAAAAAATGTAATTGGTTGACATTATGTATAACTAAAAAAACTTACACTAAAACATTTTATAATACCAATAATAAAGTTACCGAGTTTATTGCAAATAGCAATATTAACTTATTTGCTAAAGATGATATTACCTTAGAAGCAAGCAAACTAGAAACAGCTAAGAATGCAAAATTAACCAGTAAAACAGGAAAAGTTAATTTTAAAGCAGTAAAAAATACGGCATTTAAACAAGTTATTACTCATTCAAAAGATATTTATATTACTCAGCGTGATCAGGGATACACCAAAGGAATATGGGTATTACCTGAGCTTTATATTGGTGGAAAGCTCACAATTGATGCCCCTAAAAGCATATCTGCGGATATTAAAGCTAAGAAAAAACAATCACTAGAACAAGCATTAACGGTTTTAAGTAACACACCAGAATATGCTTGGCTAAACACTCTCCAACGTCAAGAAAATATTAATTGGAATTTAGTTAAAGACACTTATTCCAGTTGGAATGATAAAACTCAGCAATTAAATCCGGTTGTTGGTGCCGTTATTGCTATCGCGGTAGGGGTTGCAACTTACGGTACTGCCACGGCGGCAACCATTGGTGGAATGGCAAGTGAAGCTACTATTGCGGCAGGCGCATCAGCCAGTGTGGCTTCAACGGCATCGGTTGCAGCACAAGCAGGTTTTGCTTCTTTAGTTTCGCAAGCGACTGTCTCTTTAGCTGAAAACCGAGGCAATATCTCAAAAACACTTGAATCACTGGGTCGTAGCGACACTGTTAAGTCAGTGGTGGCGAGTATGGTGGTCGCCGGGACATTGCAAGGTCTTGATCAATTTATGGGTTGGGATCAGGCAATCCAAGGGGGAACCTTACCTTCAACAGGCAAGTTATTGCTTACTGATAACGCCACATGGAATCAAGTTGCACAGCGTGTTGCCTCGCATTCAGTTGTTAGCTCTACACTAGGTACGGCAATTCAAGGCGGTAGTTTTATTGATAATTTTAAAACCGCGTTATTAAGCAATATTGGCAGTCAATTTCACGCCGAAGGTGCCAATCTAATTGGTGATAACGGTGCCGTATTAGGGCATGCGGGAAAGGTGTTAAGTCATGGTGTCGTTGCAGGTATTAGTGCAGAAATTGCAGGAGGTAGTGTTACTGGGGCAGTCGCAGGCGCATTAGCGGCAGAGATAGCGGCGATATCGCTACAAAGTAAATTATTTGAGCCTAGTTATTTAAATGAAACTGACAGACAAGTTGCATTAATTCAAGAGGCAATGCATGGCAATGAAGGAAAAACACAGCTCACTAAATTAATTGGTGCACTGACAGGCGCTATTGTAACTCGTAAGCCTGAGGGCGTATTTTCTGCGGCTAATTCTGCGGAATTAGTTTATCGGCATAATTACAGTGAGCATATGCTTTCTAACTTAGCTTTAGAAAATAATAAGGATATGATCGCTGCTTCGAAAGGAGATGTTGCTGCAGCAGAAAGAGTTGTCAATCGACAAAATGCAGGAATGGTTGCAATCGCTCTTGGTTTAGGAGGAAGTGTAAGTTTTATTGCTGGTCATACTGTTATTGCAGCAACACCTGAACTTATCACTATTGCTCAAGTTGCATTTAATACATGTAAAGCTAACTGGGTTTATTGTGCTAATCAGCTAGGTATTAATATTGCTGGGATATCGGCTCCAGAAGCAGCAATAGCAGGCGTCACTTTTGGCAGCGGTTATAAGGTATTAGCAAGTTCAGAAGAAAGTACTAAAGCTTTCTCTAGCATGTTAGCTAATAGCTCAAAGTCTTTAATGACGTCGGGTAAATTAAATATTACTGCTATAAAACCGATAGTAGAACAAGAAAAATTATTAATAGCAGCAAATAAAAAAGCTATTGAAATAATCAACAACAGGGAACTCATAATATATACAGGAGTAACTACGAATGGATATAAAGTATCTAATGGAGCCAAAACAGTAGTTTCTAAAAATGAATTAGACCATCCTATTGTTCAATCTAGGATTAATATTAAAGTGGGAGATTTTGAATCAGGTTGGTTGCATGTACAAAAACGTCATTTTTCAGGAGCGCAAAATGCTAGCCAATTTACGCTTCCTGAACAGGAAATTAAAGATATATTATTAAGTCCTGCTGTCATTAAGATTCCTATTAATAAAACGAGAGAATCATATAATAAAAACACCAATGGTATTGATATTTTGTATGAAAGAGTGATTCGGCTTGATAAAAATATAGGAATTGATAAATTTAGTAAACAGCCAACTAACATAATTACTATGCTCACAGATAAAAATGGAAATTTAATAACTACTACCCCTGGGGAAATAAAATGATGACAAATGAAGCTTTTTTAAAATTTAAGGATTCAGAAAATAAAATTATTATTCCGTACCTCAAAAAAGTATTTCCATCATTGAAATCAGCATATTGTTTATATCATATGATAGAACAATTAGAGGATGTTTATACTTACTTAGTTAATAGCAAGGATGTTATTTTTATTGAAGTGTCGAGGTTAAATAATTCTATTAACCATACGGATATTTTATCAATTAAAGATTATGCTATTATGAAAAAGGGGAAACAATATCATCGTTATATGAAAGAGATTATTGCTTTATCAAATAGTGAGATAATTAAATGATAGTTTATAGATGGAATATTAGATTAATAAATTATATATAACAGTGCAATTATTACATTAAAAACCAATTGTAGTGACGAGGCCTTAGGTGCTTCAATAAAAGAAGTATTTACACGTTGTATTAGTCGTAGAGTTTAAATGGGTTCTAAATAAAATCACCTTATGCTAATGATGTGTAAGGTGATTTTTTATCATATGAATTTATTTATGAAAAATAATCAATTAATAAATGATTTACATTCTATCTATCCAGAACTTCTTATCAATATCCATAAAATAAAGGGGTATTCTGATGATGAGATAAAGAAAATTGAACGTCTTTATGATATTAAAGTAGTAGGTCAGCTATATGATTTTTTAAATTGTATGGGGCGTTGTAGTGGTGGTTTTTTTTGGGATGATCCTCTGATTTTTTACAGAGAATGGTTTATACGAGGACATATTTTATTTCAATATGGTTCAAGGGAAGAGTTATATAATCTTGGTTTATGGGATATATTAGAACAAAAACCATTTTTTATTTCAATTGAATCAGAAACTCAATATTATTTTTTATTGACGAACTCAAAGCAACCTGACTTAGTTCATCATTATGATGAAAATGAAGATAAGGTAAGAGTGTTAGATAAGAATTTTAATGAATATCTAGGGTATATTATTAGTTCATATAATGAGAGTTTTATTGCTCCTATACCTGTTGATTTTTCAGGTGACTTATTGCGATTATAAAAGGTTAGCTTTGATATGGAGTTTAAAATCACAAATGTTTACTTACGATTAAATCATTAAATTGGTAAAAATATATTTAATAATGCAATTATTACATTAAAAACCGATTGTAGTGACGAGGTTTTAGGTGCTTCAATAAAAGAAGCTTTTACACGTTGTATTAGTTGTAAAGTTTAAATGGATACTAAATAAAATCACCTCATGCTAATTATGTAAGGTGATTTTTTATTATATGAGTTTATTTATGAAAAATAATCAATTAATAAATGATTTACATTCTATCCATCCAGAACTTCTTATCAATATCCATAAAATAAAGGGGTATTCTGATGATGAGATAAAGAAAATTGAACGTCTTTATGATATTAAAGTAGCAGATCAGCTATATGATTTTTTGAATTGCATGGGACGTTGTAGTGGCGGTTTTTTTTGTGATGATCCTCTGATTTTTTACAGAGAATGGTTTATACGAGGACATATTTTGTTTCAATATGGTTCAAGGGAAGAGTTATATAATCTTGGTTTATGGGATATGTTAGAACAGAAACCATTTTTTATTTCAATTGAATCGGAAACTCAATATTATTTTTTATTGACAAACTCAAGTCAACCTGACTTAGTTCATCATTATGATGAAAATGAAGCTAAGGTAAGAGTGTTAGATAAGAATTTTAATGAATATCTAGGATATATTATTAGTTCATATAATGAGAGTTTTATTGCTCTTACACCTGTTGATTTTTCAGGTGATTTATTGCGATTATAAAAGATTAGTTTTGATATGGAGTTTAAAACTATAAATGTTTATTTACGATTGAATCATTAAATTGATAAAAACATACCTAATAATACAATTTTTAAATTAAAAATTAATTGTAGTGACGAGGTTTTAGGTGTTTCAATAAAAGAAGTTTTTACGTATTTTATTAGTCGTGAAACTTAAATTTATTATTTAGCTACTAACTGATTTGCTAATAAATAAAATTAATTTGTATTAGTAATATATAGTGCTTTTCTACCATATTATCTATAAAAAGAATCAATTAATGAAGGTAGGTATATGTACAGACTGCGTTTTTTAATTAACTTATTTTTATTTCTTCTTTGTTTTTTATTTTCTTTCACTTATGCAATGGATAAGCCTGTATTGGAAAATAGTGAAATTAATCCATTATCTGTAACTAGAATCGATGACCGCGTGAATTACATGGTGTCATTAACAGATAATAATGGAAAAACAGTTCAGCATTGGCATTTCGTTGATTGTAAGCAGAACAAGGCTCAGCTTCTATATAAGGATATATTGAATGAAGAAGGGCTAACCAAAGCTCGCTATTATGGTAATAATTATCTTCGTTATGCACCAGCTCAAAACAATAAGCTGATGACAACAGAAGATATCCGTATGGCTTGTCAATTTCCAATAAAAGAATCGCGATGGGAAAGATTATCTGATACGTCTATTGGCGGTATGACTAATCTTGTTGATACTAATAGTATTCAGCATATTGGTGACATCTTATCAGTGCGTATAGGATATGACTTTGCAGAAATTATCTGGGAGCCACCTTATGACGCACCTCTTGAGTTAAAGATTGAGCACTATTTATATAATTGTAAAACTCATCAAGGCGATGCTGTTGCCGCAATAAACCTAGATAGTGAGGGGCGCGTTACAGATTCACTGATTACTGCTGATATTATTCGTCGTAAAGATAGCTTCAAAATAGGTTCTCAAATGAGACAACTGTTCGATCAATTATGCCTATTACCAGAAGAAAAAATATTCAAAGCCGAAGGTCACTTTGTACCAGCTACTAACAAGCCTGTATCAACATTGATGGGGCCAACAATGCCTGATTTAAGTAATAATAATCCCCAGTGGTTTAATAAATTTCCACTTTCTATGGCAATTAACAATCAAACGCAATCATTGGTAAAACCATGGGCACTTCCTCGCTTTAAGCAGATCCGCTATACCATAGTAAGCGAATACGGCAAGATCAATGTACAGCTAGATGCGCAATCGGATGGTTATATACGCAAGCTAGAAGATTATGGTATCTGGACTGTACAACGTTTAATGCTGGCTAATCAGTTACAATTAAAATTTGTTATGTCCATCAGTCGTGATACTTCACGACTCAGTAAATTGCAGACAGATCTGAGATTCCCATTAGTAGTTGGTCAACAATATCAAGCACAATGGGAAAGCATTGATTCTGACAAAAAAGTAATGGCTTCATCAGTACGTTGTAATGTGGTGAGTGAAGGAGATGCACACAGAATAGCATCTGAGTTTAGCGGGATATATCTATTAGTTCAGTGCTACGAAATTCATGAAGGACAACAGAAAATCAGTAACAAACTAGCTTGGTTACAAGACCTTAATGTTTTTGTTCCAGTTACTCAGCAATTGGGTGATAAACCTGAAAGTTTAGTCAAGCTGGAAAATGTTAACGTAATACGTTAACAAGAACACTATCAGACCAGATTTGATTTAATGTGAATTATAATAGTTACATTTTAATGAAATTATTATTCTAGATTAGAAACCATCACTTAATATTTTTACTAAAATACTCACTAAGTGATGGTTTTATTTTTTATTGAAAAGCAACCATGCTAATAATTAACACAGCGTGGCGACAATCACCTGATCGGCATTAAATAAAGCCGTTACGCTGTCATTAATATGCAATTTTTGCTCTTTAACATGCTGATTAGAACAGGTGGCACACACTTCTTGTCCACCTTCTAATGTCACCACTAATTCGCTGTTTTCACTGCCCGTTTCAATCTGGGTTAAAGTGCCTGAAAGGGCATTATCATATTGTTGCGCTAAGGATGAGCCTTTTTCAATATTGACCCATGGCGCTTTAATTAAGATCAGTACTTCTTTACCTTTTTTAAGCCCTAGGCGATCTGCACTTTTTTCTGTTAAGGCCGCCCGAATAGTCGTTTTTCTATCTGCAAGTTGCACATTGACATGTTGTTGAACTTGCAGGTTATCACGCTCAATAATAGTACCGAAAAATTGGTTTCTTGCACTGGTTTGTAATGAGAAACGAGAAATAGCTGCTAACAGGCTATCAAGAGGAAGTGAGTCGTCTTTCAATACATCAAAGGCTTTTTGCTGAATTTGACCTAGCAGATCGTAAAGTTGAAGTAAACGCTCACAATAATGTGTCAGTGTTGCACCACCACCGCCTTTACCCCCTGTTGCTCTATCAACAAGAAGTTCGTCTGCGAGTTGATTCATTTCATTGATGGCATCCCAAGCACTTTTATAACTAATGCCCGCCATTTTTGCCCCTTGGCTAATTGAACCTGTCGCTTTGATCTGTTTTAACAATGCAACGCGACGAGGATCGGCAAAGAGCTTATCTTGAAGTTTAAGGGTTAATAATATTTCTGCTTGCATAATGATAGGCTTCTTCTTTTTTTGTGTGTTTATCGCATTTTTTGTGCCGACACAAAGCGATAATTCTCTAGAATATATACAACTATAGCGTTATTATTCGTTATTCGTGAAGAAATGCCAACTCTGGCTTTCCGAATATACCATGATAAAGAGGTTATCATGCTTGAATTATTGAAAAGTTTAGGGTTTGCTCTCTTGATGGTACCTGTTGTAATGGTACTCATTATGGGCATCATTTATGGTTTAGGTGAAGTGTTTAACCTGATTTCACCAAGTCAGCCAAAAGCAGACAGAAAATCATAAAGTCTCCCTCCCTGATTTAGAATAGCCCTTTATCTAGAGGGCTATTTTTTTGTTCGCCATACTCGTCATATTTCAAGCCACGGCGTTGTTGACTGCGTTCATTCACACTAGTCACATACTTATGTATGCTCCTAGCGACTCATTCACTTGTCGCCTAGCTGTACCTTGAATTATTTAGAATATATATACTCGTCATACTTCAAGCCACAGCGTTGTTGACTGCATTCATTCGCACTAGTCACATACTTGTGTATGCTCCTAGCGACTCATTCACTTGTCGCCTAGCTGTACCTTGAATTATTTAGAGTATGTAAATTTTTCTATTTCTATTTCTATTTCTATTTCTACTCTATCTCCAATTTCTGTTTCTTTTTAATGGTTGTATTTATTGATATATAACCTGTTTCTCACATCTAATCCTTTCATTTTACGCTGTATCTTGGTATATACAGCGTGTCATCCTTTAATTTAAGTGGAATTAGAACATGAAAAAATTATCAGGTAAGTTACTTGCTGGTGCAGTTATCTCTTTTGCTTTGGTAAGCCAAAGTTTTGCATCGGAAAAAGTAACGGTATTTGCGGCCGCTTCTCTTACCAATGCTCTCAATGAAATTTCGGCACAATATAAGCAAGAAAAACAAGGTGAGGTTGTTGCATCTTATGCATCTTCTTCAACGCTGGCTCGCCAAATTGAACAAGGCGCACCTGCAAATCTGTTTATTTCAGCAGATCAGCAGTGGATGGACTATGCAATCGATAAAAATTTAATGGTTGCAGATTCACGTCATACACTATTAGGTAATGATTTAGTACTCATTGCCCCTAAAGATAGTAAATTAAATGACGTTGTTATTAATAAGGAAACCAAATGGAAATCCTTACTTAATGGCGGAAAATTAGCTGTTGGCGATCCAGATCATGTGCCTGTTGGTATCTATGCAAAAGAATCATTAGAATATTTAGGTGCATGGGATACAGTAAGCCCAGATATGGCACGTACTAATAACGTACGTAGCGGTATGGCGCTAGTTGAACGTGATGAAGCACCATTAGGTATCGTATACGGTTCTGATGCGGTTGCGAGTGATAAAGTGAAAGTGGTCGGCGTATTCCCAGCTGATAGCCACAAACCTGTTGAGTATCCAATGGCAGTTGTAAAAGGTCAGGACAATAAAGCAGTTCGTGATTTTTATGACTATCTGAAAACACCTCAAGCCGCAGAAATCTTTAAGAAATACGGCTTTAGCCCACTGTAGGAATTATACTTTTGGAGATGTTAAGTGAATACGAATGGCAAGCCATCATACTAAGCCTTAAGGTATCGACTGTCGCAGTTATAATCAGTCTACCTTTTGGTATTTTTATGGCTTGGCTTTTAGTTAGGGTACGTTTTCCTGGTAAATCATTGCTTGATAGCATTATTCATTTACCTTTAGTTCTGCCACCCGTTGTGGTCGGTTATCTTTTACTGATCAGTATGGGGAGACGTGGATTTATTGGTGAATGGTTGTATGACTGGTTTGGTTTTAGCTTTACCTTTAGTTGGCGAGGTGCAGCTCTTGCATCCGCTGTGGTTGCATTTCCACTGATGGTAAGGGCTATCCGATTAGCATTAGAGGCTGTCGATCAGCGTATGGAACAAGCGGCGAGAACCTTAGGGGCATCACCGATACGAGTCTTTTTTACCATAACATTACCTTTGTCTATGCCAGGGATCATCGCAGGAATTGTGTTGGCATTTGCGCGCTCATTGGGAGAATTTGGCGCAACAATCACTTTCGTCTCCAATATTCCGGGGGAAACAAGAACCATTCCTCTGGCAATGTATACCTTGATTGAAACACCGGGAGCGGAAATGGATGCCGCCCGTTTATGTGTTATTGCAATTATTTTGGCGCTCGTCTCTTTAATGGCTTCAGAGTGGCTAACTCGTTGGGGCCGTAAAAGATTGGGGGGCGTATGCTAGAGATGAATTTTAAACAGACGCTAGGGTCACTGCGTCTGGAAGTAAATACTGAACTGCCAACAGAGAGTATTACTGCGGTCTTTGGTTTATCTGGTGCGGGTAAAACTTCACTGATTAATGTGATTGGTGGTTTAACCAAACCTGATTCAGGGCGAATTGTATTAAATAATCACACATTGGTTGATACTGAAAAGAAAATTTATCTGCCACCTGAAAAACGTAAAGTAGGTTATGTATTCCAAGATGCGCGGCTGTTTCCTCATTACACAGTAAAGGGGAATCTGCTCTACGGCATGTCTCCAACAATGAAAGTACAGTTTGATCGTATTATTCATTTATTAGGTATCGAACATTTACTCTCACGTTTTCCGATAACGCTATCAGGTGGTGAGAAACAGCGTGTAGCCATAGGGCGAGCGTTGTTAACCGCACCAGATATTATGCTAATGGATGAGCCTTTAGCATCGCTTGATTTACCTCGTAAACGTGAGTTACTGCCGTATTTAGAAAAGCTCTCACAAGATGTACAAATTCCTATTTTGTACGTGAGCCATAGCCTTGATGAAATTATTCGACTTGCAGATAACGTCATTGTGATGGATGCAGGAAAAATTAAGGCAACAGGTAAACTCGAAGATGTGTGGGCAAGTAGTGCATTACGTCCTTGGCTACAAAAAGAGACGTTAAGCAGTATCGCAAATGTGATGGTGGTGGAACACCATAGCCATTACGATATGACGGCAACGGCTTTTGGTAATCAAGTGCTGTGGTTGCCTCAAATAGAGGCGAAAATCGGCCGTGATGTGCGTGTACGTATTGATGCTTCTGATGTGTCATTAACAACAACTCGTCCATCCAATAGTAGTATTCGTAATATTTTGCATATGAAAGTGGTTGAAACCATTAAAAATGATGGCCAAGTTGATGTGAAACTTGTCAATGATGGCAATTATTTATGGGCTAGGATCACGCCTTGGGCAAAAGATGAATTGAATATTCAAGAAGGGCAATGGCTTTATGCGCAAATAAAGAGTATTTCGCTAAGTCGCCATCTTTGATTTATTAGTTGTTCTTGTTGATATAAAACCTCATCTTAGATGAGGTTTTTGTCTTTTAAAGAGAGTACTTGATCAAGACAGAATATATTTATGAATAGTCTCAGCAATACCTGGTTGTGAATTCACTTTAGTAACCATTTTAGCACGCGCTTTGACTTCATCTGAGGCATTACCCATTGCAACACCTAAACCAACATGTTCTAACATGCTAAGATCATTAAAATTATCACCAAAAGCAATAACATCACTCATATTCATACCATTCGCTTCAACCCAACGTTGTAAACGACGGCCTTTGCTGTTGCCTTTTTTAGCGATATCAACTTGATCAACCCAAGACCATTCACACTCTAAACCGACTTGTTGCTCAATTTTTTCAACTAAAGCACGCAATTCATCGTGATCAGGCGTTGTAGTGGCAATTTTCCAAATGGCATTAACATCATGCATAGCTTTATAAAAATCATCGACTTTAACGAGATTAGGGCGCTGTGTGATGGGGAGGGTATCTGCCCAATTAAGTGTGCGTTGTACTGCTGCGGTGAGTTGGTCATACATCATTGCATCATCAGCATAAACTAAATGGTGTACATCTGTTTGTTTAACGAGATCTAATACTGCTCTGGTTTCTTGCGTAGTTAGTGGATCAGACTCTAATACTTTTTTACCAATATAATCATAAAGGTAAGTACCATTACAGCAAATCGCGGGCGTATCAAGGTTTAGCGCTTGATAGAATGGATGAATAGCAACATGATGACGACCTGTTACAATTAAAACTTTAACACCTGCTTTTCTTGCAAGATTGAGTGCTTCTAAAGATTCTGGCAGGATACGTTTTTGGTCATCAAGCAGTGTGCCATCAAGATCCAAAGCAATAACGCGATATGACATAAATAAGCCCCTTGATAGTATTAAGATGCAATGTTGTTGATGTTACACGTTAACCAATAAAAGATAAACTAGCTTAATCGTTACAATCAAACGTTAGTTGTTCTATTATTCTTTATAAATCAATGGGTAATGGGTTTTAAGGAGAAGGGATGAAACAGGTAGTCTACATAGCAAGTCCAGAGAGTCAGCAAATTCATGTTTATGCGTTAAACACCGAAGGTGAAATGGATTTATTGCAGGTTGTTGAGGTTGCAGGGCAAGTGCAACCAATGATTGCAAGTGCTGATGGAAAATACCTTTATGTGGGTATTCGTCCTCATTTTAGTGTGGTGACATTTGCGATAGCTTCTAATGGTCAGTTAGAACAAAAGGCGATAACGTCAATTCCAAGTACGCCAGTTCATTTATGCTTAGATAAAACAGGGCGCTTTTTATTTGTTCCTTCTTATCATCAAGGTAATTTAGCTGTTTTGCCTATTAATGAGAAAGGGATCCCTCAATCACCTATTCAAATTATTGAAGGCTTAAATAAGCCTCATTCATCTAATATCGATTGGAATAATAAACAACTGATTGTGCCTTGCTTAGGTGAAGATCATATTCGTTTATTTGATTTATCAGAAGACGGTCGCTTAGTAGAAGCGGGTGCCGAAGAGCTGACAACAGCACAAAATGCAGGCCCTCGTCATATGGCATTTCATCCTAATGGTGATGCGTTTTATTGCCTTAATGAATTGGATGCGACAATCAATGTATATCGTCGCATGGGTGATTTATATCGTTTAATGCAAACTATCGATATCGTCCCTGAAACATTTAACAGTACCCGTTGGGCGTCAGATATTCATATTACACCAGATGGACGTTTTCTTTATGCAAGTGAACGCTCTGAAAATTTCATTTGTGCGATGGCAATTTCAGAAGCGGGCGACTATCTGCAACCAGTGGGGTATTACCCAACACAAACACAGCCTCGTGGCTTTAATCTTGATAACACAGGAAATTATTTAATTTCTTGTGGTCAAAAATCAGATTTTGCGTCTGTTTCTCGTATTGATAAACACACTGGCGCATTAACTGAATTAGCATGTTACCCAGTAGGTAAAGGTGCTATGTGGGTTACCGTTGTGACGAAGTAAAGATTACTGTAAACCTCTAGCAAAATATTACCTTGCTAGAGGTTTTATTTTTTATGAAAGCTTTATGAGAGATTAACCACTTTCTCAATAGCTTGAGTGAGTTTAGTGAGGTTTTCTGGTGGCATAATAAATGGTGGCATAATATAAATCAGCTTGCCAAAAGGTCTGATCCAAACCCCTTCATCAACAAAGATTTTTTGTAATTTTGCCATATTGACGGGCTCGTTCATTTCGACCACACCAATCGCACCTAAAACACGCACATCTTTAACACTTTTAGCCTGTTTTAACGGTAATAGCTCACATTTTAGTTGTTTTTCAATTTCTGCAACTTGGTTTACCCAATCGCCTTTTGCTAGTAGAGATAAACTGGCATCAGCAACAGCACAAGCTAAAGGATTTCCCATATAAGTAGGGCCATGCATAAAGCATCCTGCATCGCCTTGACTGATAGTTTCTGCAATATGGCGCGTGGTTAAGGTTGCCGATAACGTCATATATCCACCTGTTAATGCTTTGCCCACGCACATAATATCTGGCGATATTTCAGCATGTTCACAGGCAAACAGCTTACCTGTTCGACCAAATCCAGTGGCAATTTCATCGGCAATTAATAACACATCAAACTCATCACATAACGCTCTCGCCTGTTTTAAATATTCGGGATGATAAATTCGCATTCCACCAGCACCTTGAACAATTGGTTCAAGCATAACAGCAGCAATTGCTTGATGATGTTGCTCTAGCGTTGAGCGTAATGAGTGGATATCAGTTGGATCCCATTCTTCATAAAAACCTGTTTTGGGCGCATCCACAAAGAGATGATTAGGCAAATAACCTTTGTAAAGACTGTGCATGGAGTTATCTGGATCACACACTGACATGGCACCAAATGTATCGCCATGATAGCCCTGTTTTAACGCCACAATACGTTGGCGTTTTTCACCTTTAGCCTGCCAATATTGCAAAGCCATTTTCAGGGCGACTTCAACAGCAACTGAGCCAGAATCTGCTAGAAATATGCATTCAAGAGGCTCTGGTGTTATCGCTAATAATTTTCGACAAAGTGATACTGCTGGTGGATGAGTAATGCCACCAAACATCACATGAGACATATTGCTGAGCTGTGTTGTAACGGCATTATTGAGTATAGGGTGATTATATCCATGAATTGCTGCCCACCATGAAGACATTCCATCAATTAGTTTTCTACCATCAGCCAAGACTAATTCAACGCCTTTTGCACTGACGATAGGGTAAGCAGGTAACGGATTACTCATTGAAGTGTATGGATGCCAAATGTGGCGTAAATCGAAAGCGATATCTTCAGGTGTCATTATATTTTTCACTTAATCATGTAAACCAATGGTGATCAATTTTAGTTGACATGATAACCCTATTATTTAAACTGGCAATCACTTTTAAACAGGAGATTGTATTGTGAGCGCACTAAAACGTTGGACACTAAAAGAAGCCAGAGCACTGTTTGATATGCCATTTTTAGATTTGGTTTTTCAGGCACAACAAGTTCATCGTCAACATTTTGACCCTTCACAAATCCAAGTGAGTACTTTGCTTTCTATTAAAACAGGAGCTTGTCCTGAAGATTGTAAATATTGTGCCCAAAGTGCGCGGTATAAAACGGGATTAGAAAAAGAGCGCTTAATGGAAGTGCAGCAAGTGATTGAATCTGCGAAAAAAGCAAAAGCAGCAGGTTCAACTCGTTTTTGTATGGGCGCGGCATGGAAAAACCCGCATGAACGAGATATGCCTTACCTTGAACAAATGGTAAAAGAAGTTAAAGCGCTGGGTATGGAAACTTGCATGACACTTGGCAAATTAGATGATTCACAAGCTAACCGATTAGCAGATGCAGGACTGGATTTTTATAACCACAACCTTGATACCTCACCTGAATTTTACGGCAGTATCGTGACAACACGTACCTATCAAGATCGCTTAGATACGCTTGATAAAGTACGCAATGCGGGTATTAAAGTGTGTTCTGGGGGAATTTTAGGGTTAGGCGAGGAAGTTAAAGATCGCGCTGCAATGTTAGTGCAATTAGCCAATTTGCCACAGCCACCTGAAAGTGTGCCAATTAATATGCTTGCTAAAATAAAAGGGACACCACTTGCAGATAATGAAGATGTCGATCCTTTTGATTTTATTCGTACTATCGCCGTTGCCCGTATCATGATGCCGCGCTCTTATGTGCGCCTTTCTGCGGGTCGTGAGCAAATGAGTGAACAGACACAAGCATTTTGCTTTATGGCCGGCGCTAACTCAATTTTCTACGGTTGTAAATTATTAACGACAACCAATCCGACTGAAGATAAAGATCACCAGTTATTTCGCAAGTTAGGTTTAAACCCAGAACGGTTAGCGGTATCTATGGGTGACAATCAGCAAGAAGAAGCTTTGATGAAAGCTGTTGCCAATAAAGACACTGAACAATTTTATAACGCGGCACTGTAATGAGCTGGCAAAACTATTTAGATGAAAAACTTAATGCGCGTAGAAATACGCCATTATGGCGAAAACGTAAAGAGATCAAACAAGCGGATGGCCGTTTTTTGATCACAATATCAGGCGAAAAGTACCTTAATTTTTCAGGCAACGATTATTTAGGTATTAGCCAACATACAGACGTAATTAAAGCATGGCAACAAGGCGCAACTGAATATGGTGTGGGAAGTGGTGGATCAGGTCATATCACTGGATTTACTCAAGCCCATGCGCAATTAGAACAGCATCTTGCAGATTGGTTAGGTTACGATAATGCACTGTTATTTTCATCCGGTTATAGTGCTAATCAAGGTGTGATTTCGGCATTACTTGAAAAAGACGATGCCATTATTGCAGATAAACTTTGTCATGCTTCATTAATGGAAGCCGCTGTATTATCACCCGCCACGTTGTGGCGCTTTTTGCATAATTCGCCAGATTCTTTATCTCAACGACTTAATAAAATGTCTGCTAATAAAACCCTTGTGGTAACAGAAGGGGTATTTAGCATGGATGGAGATCAAGCACCATTAAGAGAAATAGCAACAATAAGCCAAAAATATCATGCATGGTTAATGGTCGATGATGCGCATGGTATTGGTGTTTTAGGTAAAGAAGGTAGAGGCAGTTGTGATAAAGCGGGTATTAAACCTGAAATATTGGTCGTAACTTTCGGTAAAGCTTTTGGTGTCAGCGGGGCTGCTGTGCTTTGTAACAAGCCAACAGCAGAGTTTTTTGAACAATATGCTCGCCATCTTATTTACAGTACATCAATGCCGCCGGCACAAGCTATCGCTTTAAATTTTGCTCTGAATGTCATTAAACAAGCAGATAATGAGCGGGAATATCTTCAACAACTCATTAATACTTTTCGCCAAGGTGTCATTTCACTTCCTGTTAAATTATTACCTTCAGAAACGGCTATTCAGCCATTAATTATTGGTGATGAACAATTGTGCCAAACACTTTCAGATTATCTGCAATCTAAAGGACTTTGGGTAAAGGCAATCTTTCCACCAACTGTACCTCCGCAAAGTGCACGTTTACGAATAACGTTAACTACTTGCCACCATCTTTCAGATATTAAGCTGTTAATCGAGACGCTTCATGCTTTCTTCAGTCAAAACAGATAAACAACGTATAGCTCAAACATTTGGTAAAGCTGCTATTCATTATGATAATCACGCTAATATTCAGCGCTATAGCGGCAATAAATTAATGGATTTAGCTCGTCATGATAATGGCAATATTGTGTTAGATGCAGGATGTGGAACTGGATATTTCAGTCAAAAATGGAAGCAACAAGGTAAGTTTGTTATTGCGCTTGATCTGTCACATACCATGCTACAAGTGGCAAAACAACAACAGCGGGCTGATGGTTACTTACAAAGTGATATCGAGCATTGTGCGATTGCACCTCAAAGTGTGGACATTGTATTTAGTAATTTAGCGATGCAATGGTGCGATGATTTATCTGGCGCCATTAAAACATTAATGAATACAGTTGGTGTAAAAGGCGCACTTTATTTCTCAACACTGACTACGTTGACATTGCAAGAAGTCAGAGATGCTTGGCAATCACTTGATAGGCACCCTCATGTAAATCCTTTTTTATCGCTTCACGATATTGAGAAAGCCTGTGCTGGTTTTCATTGCCAATTTTCTACTGAAACTGTTACAGAACAATATGATTCATTACATGCGCTCTTTGCTTCTTTGAAAGGTGTTGGTGCCAACTTTGTGCAAGGTGATCGCCAAAAAGGGTTAATGACACGACAGAAATTTCGTGCACTAGAAAATGTATGGAAAACAGATTCAGGTAAATATTTACTCACTTATCAAATTGTTATAGGAAAGATATCACATGGCTAAAACATGGTTTTTAACAGGCACAGATACAGAAGTGGGTAAAACTGTAGTAAGTAGTGCTCTATTACAATGTGCGGCATATCAAGGGTATCAAACTGCGGGCTATAAGCCTGTTGCATCAGGAAGTGAGTGGCTAAATGAAGGTTTACGTAATTCAGATGCACTTACATTACAAAAATCAAGTACGGTAAAGTTAGATTATCACCGAGTTAATCCTTACTGTTTTGAAACACCCACATCGCCGCATATTGTCAGCCAAGAAATGAGTCAGCCTATTGATTTTGATGTGATGTCAGAAGGCTTGTCTTACTTAAAGCAGCAAGCTGATTGGGTTTTAGTCGAAGGTGCTGGTGGTTGGTTTACACCACTGTCAGAAAATCAATTTTTCTCTGATTGGGTTATTAATGAAAAGCTACCTGTTATTTTGACCGTGGGTGTTAAATTGGGTTGCATTAATCATGCGTTATTAACGCAACAAGCAATTATTCAGTCTGGTTTAACATTGGCAGGTTGGGTTGCAAATGAAGTTGAACCTGCGGGGCGATATCAGAAAGAATATCTGGCAACCTTAAAACAGCATATTAAAGCACCACTCTTAGGCAAAATACCCTATTTAAATGAAGTAAAAGAGCATAATTTTACTCCTTATCTCGATCTTTCCTGTTTAAAGCTAAGTTGATAGACCATTATTAAGTAAATTATAAAAGTCTATTTTTTGTACTAATAAAAAATAAAAAAAATAAATTTTATCAATTTTTAGGGATATTTTAAGGTGGAAAAAAAGACGTAACCTACCGAGAGATAACAACTTTGTGCAGTTATCCACTATTCCTGTGGATAACCTTGTGTATTACCATTATAAAAATACTCTGAATAGAGAGAATACAAGGCATTGCTAAAGATTGGTGTTATTCTCAACTTTTATTTTTAATTCTTATATATCAATTAATTAAATAAAATCAATAGAGCGAATGGTGTTGGCGTGTCTCTTTGAATAATTCATAAAGAAGGGGGTTGCTTTTTGAAAAAATCCCAGTTCCAAAACTGGGGATAACTTATGCTAATTATTCAGACAAATTTTATGAGATAGAGATTGAAGCTGGATTTTTATCCAGTATCATAAGGAGTGTCAGCGAGGAGAAGAAAATATGAGCAAAGATTTCAAACTGCATTCTGAATTTAAACCGGGTGGTGATCAACCTGCCGCTATTGCCTCACTTTGTGAAGGATTAGATGATGGTCTTGCTCATCAAACTCTTTTAGGGGTAACAGGCTCAGGTAAAACCTTTACGATTGCCAATGTGATTGCCAATCTAAATCGTCCGACTATGGTGTTAGCACCAAATAAAACATTGGCAGCACAGCTTTATAGTGAGATGAAAGAATTTTTCCCTGAGAATGCAGTGGAATACTTTGTTTCTTATTATGATTATTATCAGCCTGAAGCGTATGTTCCAAGCTCTGATACCTTTATTGAAAAAGATGCTTCTGTTAACGAACATATCGAGCAAATGCGTCTATCTGCTACTAAAGCCTTGCTAGAACGTAAAGACGTTATTGTCGTGTCATCGGTTTCTGCTATCTATGGTTTAGGTGATCCCGATAGCTATTTAAAAATGATGCTTCATCTGACTAACGGCATGATAATCGACCAACGTGCTATTTTACGTCGCCTTGCTGATTTACAATATACTCGCAATGATCAAGCCTTTCAGCGGGGTACATTTCGTGTCCGTGGTGAAGTGATTGATATTTTTCCTGCTGAATCTGATGATTATGCATTACGTGTTGAGCTATTTGATGAAGAAGTCGAACGCCTCTCACTGTTTGATCCTTTAACGGGGCAAATTCACTACAATGTGCCTCGTTTTACTGTTTATCCTAAAACGCACTATGTCACCCCACGAGAACGCATTCTTGAAGCGATGGAAGAAATCAAAAAAGAACTCGCAGATAGACGTAAAGTACTTTTAGCTAACGATAAGCTCGTTGAAGAGCAACGCGTGACACAGCGTACTCAATTTGATCTCGAAATGATGAATGAGTTGGGTTATTGCTCTGGTATCGAAAACTATTCACGCTATTTATCAGGTAGAGGCCCCGGTGAGCCACCACCAACTTTATTTGATTACCTTCCTGCTAACGGTTTATTAGTGATTGATGAATCACACGTTACTATTCCTCAAATTGGTGGAATGTATAAAGGCGACCGTTCCCGTAAAGAAACCTTAGTTGAATATGGCTTCCGTTTGCCTTCTGCACTTGATAACCGTCCATTACGTTTTGAAGAGTTTGAGGCGTTAGCACCACAAACGATTTATGTTTCAGCAACACCGGGTAAATATGAACTTGAAAAATCGGGTGATGAAATTGTTGAGCAAGTTGTAAGACCAACAGGTTTACTTGATCCCATTGTTGAAGTACGACCTGTGGCGACACAAGTTGATGATTTACTCTCTGAAATTCGTATTCGTGCGGTAAAAAATGAACGTGTACTGGTTACCACACTGACAAAAAGAATGGCTGAAGACTTAACTGAATATCTTGAAGAGCATGGTGAACGTGTTCGCTATTTACACTCTGATATTGATACGGTTGAACGTGTCGAAATTATTCGTGATTTGCGCCTTGGTGAATTTGATGTATTAGTGGGTATCAACCTACTTCGAGAAGGTTTGGATATGCCAGAGGTCTCTTTGGTGGCAATTTTAGATGCTGATAAAGAGGGTTTTTTACGTTCAGAGCGTTCATTGATTCAAACAATTGGTCGTGCGGCTCGTAACCTTGAAGGCAAAGCGATTTTATATGGCGATAAAATTACCGACTCAATGGCGAGAGCGATAAGCGAAACTGAGCGCCGTCGTGAGAAACAGCAACAGTTTAACCTTGAACATGGCATTGTGCCTAAAGGATTAAATAAGAAAGTTGGTGATATTCTTAAAATTGGTCAGCCTTCTCAGGGACGTAACAAGAAAGGGCACAAAGCAACAGATATTCATGAAAATTATCCGTTGTTATCAACGGCTGAATTGGAAAAAGAGATCCAACGTTTAGAAGCCGAAATGTATCAATATGCAAAAGATCTTGAATTTGAGAAAGCGGCGAGTACTCGTGATAAGTTACAAGCGTTACGTGCTCAATTTATTGCTAACTCTTAATTAGATAAATTAAATTCGCAAACTGATAAAGGGATATCCGTATTTTTACTGGGATTATCCCTTTTTTACCTTCTATCTTCCATTTTTTGCCTTGTTTGATATTCCCTTAATGACGTTCAGCTGTTTAAATACCAAAACAAACAAATCGTCAATTATTTACAAAGATAAAAAAGACATTAAGGATAGTGAATGAGTGGTTATGTTTATGCAGGGTTTCCCAGCTCTGCTGGGGTAATTCTTGGTGTTATTCTTCTTATTATGCTTTTTAAATGGCTACGAAAATTTGCTGTACAAGATAGTGAGTTGCAAAAACCATCAACAGCAGGGCAGGAGCCCATTTTATCTGAAGCAGAAAATACGTCAGGTCAGTTGTTACCCAGTGAATGGGGTTTATATGTTGCAGCGCCTTATGCTGCAATGAATGAGTGGGCATATAACGAATATGGTCAAGGTAAAGATGATGGTGGGTTATCAGCAGGTTGGGGAATTAACGACCGTTGGGATTTAGTTTATCAACTATTTTGGTTGCTCACTCAAGGTCACACTAATGATTTTTATCAGCTACGTGACCAAATTTTGGATGGTAAGGAAGACGATGTTCAGTTATTAAAAAATGATATTTTACTTTCTGAGTTAACTGAACACGATAAAAATGAGCGTTTATGGCAAATCGATATGATGAGCACAAATCGCATGAATATCCAAAATGTGAAATACCTTATTTGGGATCTCTGCCGTTTTAACAAGCTCTGTTTAGAAGGTTGTCAGCAAGGTTATATTACTCAACAAGAAGCCCAAACATGGTCATTAATGAGCGCATCAATGTTGCGTCGGATCTATGATGGTTGGGAAGATATGTGGAGAAACTTTATTGCTACTCGTTGGTTTTGGGCAAGTGGCGATCAAGATTGGGTATCTTCTCATCAAGCTTTTACAGATGTTATACAAAATATTCTGAATGCAAAAGATACACTGGCAACGCAAGAGAATTGGATCATGGAGTTACCGCCACTAGATTTAATATCGTTTTCTCGTACTGTAGCGGGTCTTGGTTTGATGAAAAACGATGTACCAATGACACTTGATGAAATTGAAGAAGCGATTAGCCAGCGTATTACATTAAAGCAGCTTAATAGCTAATAACACGTTGAAAACCAATAGTGATATTGTGTTTTTATCGACAAAAAAACCGCACTTGCTGTTTATTGCAGATGCGGTTTTTTTATGAAAGCAGGTAATTAAATACTATTTAACAGCTTGAGGTGATGCATTACGTTGCCCTAATTGTTGCAACGTTAACTCAATAGCTTTGCCTAATAGATGACGGTCGTGACGATAAGGAATATCTTTGGCTTCCAATTGAGCTTGTACAATTAATCGACCTTTCATCGATTCATATTGTGTTTCAGGGCTAATGATCACGGCATCTATTGTTTGTAAACCAATATAATTCTCCATCATGGCGATTTTATCAGACATCGTCATACTGGCAGCCGCAGGGCTTAGCTCTTTGCCTAAATTACCAATATAAATTGTTGTTGCACTGCTACGGCGTAACGCTTGAGCAAGCTCTGGCAGTAATAATAAAGGCATTAAACTGGTAAAAAAGCTACCGGGGCCAATTAAGATCAAATCTGCTTGTTCAATTGCTTCAATGGCTTCTCGTGTAGTAGGTACTTTAGGGTAGAGATCAAGTTTTTGGGGGATCTTAGGTAAAATATCAACATTTACCTCACCATAAATCTCATTTCCTTGGTCATCTATTGCCATAAGATCAACGGCTTGTTCAGACATAGGAATAAGGTGAGCATTCACTCTTAATAATCCACGGATAAGATTAATGGCTTCTAACGGTCGAACACTTAAGTTATCAAGTGCTTTAAGCATGAGATTACCTAAATTATGACCTGCCAGCTCGCCTGTACCCGAAAAACGGTATTCAAACATTGCAGAAGCAACAGAAGGCTCAGTAATTAACTGATTAATACAATTGCGCATATCTCCCCAAGCAATGCCACCTTCTTCTTGGCGAATACGGCCAGTAGAACCGCCATTGTCTGTTGTTGTAACAATACCAGTAAGACGAGAGCCTAAGTAGGAGAGTGCTGAAAGCACACGTCCAAGGCCATGACCACCACCAAGGGCAACAACACGATCTAAATCACTTAGCGTGCGATTTCGCATATTTGTTCTACTCATCTTTAAAAATTTGCCGCTAATTTATCACAATTAAATTTTAAGCCTATGATCACGACGTGATTTCATCACATTCCTAGTTTAATTTTACTTTTAATAGCCTAATATTTAATCAATGAAAGTGTTTTTACTTATGTTATTAGAGTGACTAAAGTGTCGTAAGTCGTTGTATTATAAATTATATAGCGAAAACATTATTCGCTTTTTGAAAAATTAGCAGGTAGAATCCACAATAAATATATTGTTATTAGAAACCTGTGAAAAACAGGTAAAGATTAGCTCCTAGCCTTAACGTCTAAGTCATCTGTTTACAAGATATGATGTTCTGGCCGTGACGAAATAAGTCACCAGGGTGCAAGGTAGAAATGCCAGCATCTCCCGATTTGGAAAGGTGTTACTATGCAACAACTCGTTGATGCGTTTTCCCGCAAATTTTTCTATTTACGTCTTTCAATTACAGACGTGTGTAATTTTCGTTGTACTTATTGCCTACCTAATGGTTATAAGCCTAACGGTCATAAATCATTTCTTTCGTTAGATGAAATCAGCAGACTGACACAATCTTTTGCCGCGTTGGGAACAGAAAAAATTCGCCTAACAGGTGGTGAGCCTACAATGCGTCGTGATTTCACTGATATTATCGCAACCATTAAAGATAATGCGGCTATCAAGAAAATTGCTGTAACAACAAACGGTTATCGATTATCTCGTGATGTCGCTCAATGGCGTGATGCAGGATTAAGTGCAATAAATGTAAGTGTTGATAGCCTCGATCCTCGTCAATTCCATGCTATTACAGGGCAAGATAAATTTAGCCAAGTGATGGAAGGTATTGATGCTGCATTTACCGCGGGTTTTGAAAAAGTCAAAGTCAACGTTGTGCTGATGCGCAATGTGAATGATAAAAATCTCCCTGATTTTCTTCATTGGATCAAAAACCGACCTATCCAACTGCGTTTTATCGAGTTAATGGAAACCGGTGACGGTAGTGATATATTCAACCGCTTTCATTTGTCTGGTGAAGTTATTCGCCAGCGATTACTCAATGAAGGCTGGTTACAAATTCCTCGCGCTCGTAGTGACGGGCCTGCCCAAGTATTTACCCATCCTGATTATCAAGGTGAAATAGGTCTTATCATGCCTTATGAAAAAGACTTTTGTTTAACTTGTAACCGGTTACGTGTTTCCGCTATTGGTAATCTTCATCTTTGCCTATTTGGTGAAAATGGTATTCCTCTACGCGATTTACTTGCTGATGATAGTCAACAAGAAGCATTACAACAGCGTATTCAGGGTGGTCTTCTTCATAAACGAGAAACCCATTTTCTTCATCAAGGCGATAGCGGTATTACACCGAACTTATCTGTGATTGGTGGATAGTTTTTCGCTCTGTTATTTCGTTAATTTCAGGAGTTGTGCATGTCTCAACTAACTCATATTAATGCTGCCGGTGAAGCTCACATGGTGGATGTTAGCGCTAAAGCTGAAACAGTGCGAGAAGCGCGTGCTGAAGCCTTTGTTGAAATGTCAGCAGAAACATTAAGCATGATCACCGAAGGTAAACATCATAAAGGTGATGTATTTGCGACCGCCAGAATTGCAGGTATTCAAGCAGCAAAAAGAACATGGGAGTTAATCCCATTATGTCACCCGCTGTTATTAACTAAAGTCGAAGTGCGTTTAGAGGCACTTACTGAATCTAATCGTGTACGCATTGAATCTGTTTGCCGTTTAACGGGTAAAACAGGGGTTGAGATGGAAGCATTAACGGCGGCATCGGTAGCTGCGTTGACGATTTATGATATGTGTAAAGCCGTTCAAAAAGATATGGTGATAGGGCCTGTACGTTTATTAGAGAAAACAGGTGGTAAATCAGGTCACTTTAAGGTGGAAGCATGATTAAAGTTCTCTTTTTTGCTCAAGTCCGTGAATTAGTGGGGGTTGATTCTCTCGAATTAGATTGCGAATATGCGACAGTTGATGATTTACGTAATGCCTTAATTACTAAAGGTGAACGTTGGTCACTCGCGTTAGAAGATGGCAAGTTGCTTTCTGCGGTAAACCAATCCTTTGTTCAAGGTTCTCACGTTATTAATGATGGTGATGAAATCGCCTTTTTCCCACCTGTTACAGGAGGATAAGATGAGCGCATCAACTCGTATTTCAGTACAAACTGAAAATTTTAGCGTTGGTGATGAATACCAATGGCTTTCAGAGTGTGACAGCGATGGTGCTGTTGTGACGTTTACGGGTAAAGTTCGTAACCATAATCTCGGTGATGAAGTGAGTACGCTCACGCTTGAACACTATCCGGGAATGACTGAAAAAGCACTGACAGATATTGTGAATGAAGCTCGCTCTCGCTGGCCTTTGCAGCGTGTAAGTGTTATTCACCGCGTTGGAACTTTGCATATTGGTGAAGAGATAGTATTTGTCGGTGTTACCAGTTCTCATCGTAATAGTGCGTTTGAATCTGCGGAGTTTATTATGGATTTCTTAAAAACACGCGCCCCATTTTGGAAAAAAGAAGGACTTTCTGAAAATAATGATAGATGGGTTGATGCACGCCAAAGTGATTATGATTCAGCTGAGCGTTGGGAATAAATCACCACGCTCAATTAAACACTACATTACTTTACCTAAATTTATTTTATGGTGACATTTCATACAGTTTATTTCATGGAAATGTAAAATCAGTGTGATAAAATTAAATTCTAATGAGTCCATAATGGACTTTTTACTGAAATAAACGTTATCGTTAAACCTAACGTTATCACTATGATTAAAGGGTAATCATCATGGATCGATTTTCACGTTCAAATGATTCAATCGTACAGCGCACAGGTTCTGGCCTACAAACCTTTATGGCTCAGGTTTATGGTTGGATGACTGTAGGTCTGTTATTAACTGCGTTTGTTGCATTTTATGTTGCATCAAGCGAAGCATTATTATCAATGATTTTCTCAAGCAAGATAGTCTTTTTTGGTCTGATCATTGCTCAATTAGGGTTAGTTTTCGTGTTATCAGGTATGGTTCATAAAATGAGTGGTGCAATGGCAACCTCATTATTTATGCTCTATTCCGTGCTAACAGGTGTGACTATCTCAAGTGTATTACTGCTTTATACTGCATCTTCAATTGCAAGCACTTTCTTTATTTGTGCGGCAATGTTTGGTGCATTAAGTATTTACGGTTATACCACTAAGCGTAGCTTAACGGGTATGGGTAGCTTTCTGTTTATGGGGCTTATCGGTATCATTATTGCATCTATCGTTAATATCTTTATGCAAAGCTCAATGATGAGCATGGTTATCTCTTATGCAGGTGTGTTAATTTTTGCAGGTTTAACTGCTTACGACACTCAAAAATTAAAAGATATGGGTAATGAAATTAATCAAGAAGATAAAGAAAATATGCGCCGTTACTCAATCATGGGGGCATTAACGCTTTATTTAGATTTCATCAACCTGTTCTTAATGTTACTGCGTATTTTAGGCGACCGTCGTTAATTTTAACGATATCTACGGGTAAACGTAGTTTAAAAACAGCATAAAAAAATAAATCCCATAACTTTAATAAGTTGTGGGATTTTTTTGTGCTTTTATTGAGAGACTTTTTCTGTCGTACATAATTGAAATAGAATGAAACCTAGTTATCTCGCAACCAAGGCGTAATAGTTAATCCCACTAAAGTTCCTTCAGGGCTTAATAACCGTGTGACGGTTTGTCCCCAAGGTTCAACTCGATTATCAACCAGCAGTTGATAGCCTTTTTGTTTTAGCGTTTGAGTGGCGATATTAATATCTTCAACCTCAAATTCAACCCAGTATTGTGGCACAGGTAAAGAGTCAGTCCATTTGTTATCACCAAAGCAGGACATAGCCGCTTGCTCTAAAGGCCACAGTGCAAAATGTTTAACGCCTTTTAAGTCACCCTCAGACGTTGATAGGTAATCACTATTACCTTCCTTTGGTTTTAACGGCAGATTAAGCGCATCTTTATAAAAAAGCTGGCTTTGCTCATTATCGTAGGAAATGGGGCCAAAACCGGCAACAAAGAGAATGTTAATATCAGAAATAAAAGGTGCCATAATGTAACCCTTACCGTTAAGTTAACCACTGTTTCAATATATTAATAATAATAGGTGAAAAGCTTTCTAGTTTTCCATCATTATTAGGTTTTGCTAGTTCTATGATTAAATCATTAAGTAAATCATCATCCTCTAGTCCTTCATGAGGTTTAATTCCATTAATAAATAAGATTTGTTCAATAGCGTGTTTTCTTTTGCTGACTAATGAGTCATTAGGAAGAGCGCTAGAGCCTAAATTCAATATTTCAATCGTTTTTTCAGCACGGGAGGTTAGACCATTAACTCGACCACTAATTGAAAACTGTAGCTCAGTTTCACACTCATCCATAAGTGGAGTGAGAGGAAGAGGGTAATGTTGATGAGAATCACCACACTGTTTTTTAGTATTACAACTGGCGATAAGATTAGTGAAATCAAGCGTTTTTTGTTGTGCTAATTGTTGTGGCTCAATATGCTCATTATGGCAATTTTGAATGCTTACAATTTGCTGACAACAGTGCCCACATAAATAGAATTGCTCTTTGAGTAATTCTTCTCTTATATCAGCACGAACACTATAAGTGAGATCCGCATATTTTTTGTTTTTATTCTGTTTTTTCCATTGAGTTAAACTTGTGGGTTCATAATTATTTCTTTTGCTGATTTTTCTCAAGTTGAACTTCCTTTTTCTTTAGCAATAACCGTGCTTTTACGACTTCGATGTTATTGGTAGAAATCTCTTTTTCTAATTCAGTCAGTAAATTTTTTGCTGTTGCAATATCGGCATTTTGAATAGCATCAAGAATATCGCCAATTTGGCTTTGCACTCTTTGATTGATAGAGGCAGTTCCCATAATGTCTGACAGTACGCTATTGATATCTTGCCCATAAAGTGAAGAAACTTCCTCAACCTGACCTTTTTCAATGCCATATACCAGAACACCTTTATGATCACTGATTAATAGTGGAGAGTGCGTTGTTAATACAAATTGGCAGTTAGGAAAGGTTTTATCCAATAAAGCGATTAATCGTCGTTGCCATTTAGGGTGCAAGTGGACATCAGGTTCATCAATTAAAATAATGCCTTTGCCCTTTAAGGGATTATCCAAAGTTGGATTTAAAAGTGTTAAACGGCGTGCAATATCACCAATCATGGCAAGTAATGATTTTTCACCATAAGAGAGTTGCTCAATTGCAAAGTGAGTACCGTCTTTAACCACTTTCATTGAAAGATCAGGCGTTCGTTCAATATAAATATTTTCAATGATTGAATTATCATCAGACAAAAAGATTTTAATGGCTTCACGTACAGCAGTGAGTGCTTTATCTTGTAATTTTTTTTGCTCTGCTAACATACTTTGGTAAATTTCACTATTTACATCAGTATGTTTTTCTAACAATTTCATAATGCTTGTGTGAGGAGCCGTTTCATTCTCTACATCTTCACGATAACGAAACCAAGCAAAAAAGTCGGCATAATCTGTTTTAGCATCAAGGGCATCTTTATAAGCAGATAATATGTCGAATTTATGGTGATTATTGGGCTGAATAGCGTTATTGATGGTCGTGTCATAAGTATGACGTGTTGCACCATAATAGGCTACAATAGGGAAATTTTTATTTTGCTGAAGTGGTGATAATAGATAATTTTGGAGAATAAAGGATTTTAGTTCTGAATCATCACCTTTAGGATATACATTATTGTCTTCCCTTTTTTTACGTACAGAATTTAAACTGAAAGATAAATCATCTTGATATAGAAAAACAAGGGATTTACCAATGTAAAGAACAGGATCATTTCTTGATTCAAAGGAAATTATGCAATGATCAGACAAAACATTAATTTTTGATTCATCTACAAATTTACCTTGCGCCTCTCTATCATTTTTCTCTAATTTTGTTGTAAACCAACTTAAGCCTGTCGCAATCGCATCTAAAATACTACTTTTTCCTGAGCCATTATTACCAATAAACACAGTAATATTTGAGCCATTCTCGTTGCCATCTTTTGTGGCTAACGTGATGTTAGCATCAGTAAAAACACCATAATTTTCAAGCCGTAGTTTGCTGATTTGCATATTGCACGCCTATTAATTTTTTCTTTGGTATCAGTCTATTAGAGTTAGTTATCAAAGTACAGATTTTAAGCTATCTTCCGTTGGAAAAGATAATACGCAATGCTACCAGTTCCTACTGCTATTACTAATAAAGGCCATAAACTGTGCCATATTACAGTGATGTCGGCATTTTTAAGGTAAATCTGTTTTGTGATATCGGTGAAATGGCGAATAGGATTTATCCATGTGGCATGTTGTAGCCAAATGGGCATATTTTCTACGGGGGAAATATAGCCGGATAATAAAACCGCAGGCATCATAAACACAAAGACACCAATAAAAGCCTGTTGCTGTGTTGAACTTAATGCCGATATTAATAAGCCAAAACCCACCAGCGATAAGCCATAAATCAGCATAGTAAAGTAAAACAGTAATAGTGAACCTGAAAAAGGAATTTGATAACCAAATATCCCTATAATCAAAACGATTGTGCCTTGAATAGCAGCAACAACCATTGCAGGAACAGCTTTACCGACAAAGATTTGCCATGTTGAAAGTGGAGAAACTAACAGTTGATCTAACGTGCCTTGCTCGCGTTCTCGGGCGACCGAAAGTGAAGTTACAATCATTACACCAATGGTAATAATTAATGCGACTAAAGAGGGCACAATAAACCATTTGTAATTTAAATTAGGGTTATACCAATTTCGAACAACAAGTTCTGTTTTATTCAGCAAAGAAGGTGTATTGCCTGCTAATTCAGTTTGATAGTTTTGTACTATTTGCTGTACATAATTAGCGGCAATTTGCGCACTATTAGAATTTCGACCATCTAGGATTATTTGTAATTTAACAGGAACACGGCTTTCTAAATCAGCACTAAAATTCTGTGGAAAACGAACTAATAAAAGTGCTTTGCGATTATCAATGGTTTCTTTTATTTCATGTTCATTTTTAAGCAAAAGAGTTTGAGAAAATGCGCTGGCTTTGGCGATACGTTGGGTTAATTCAATAGATTGCTTTCCATTATCTTCATCAAAAATGGCAATAGAGGCATTGGTAACATCTAACGTTGCAGCAAACGGGAATAAGATCATCTGAAAGATAACTGGCAGTATTAAGATCACCCGTGTTTGAGGCTCTTGTAATAATGACTGTAGCTCTTTCATTATCAGGGTGAGAAGACGATAAAACATAAATACTCTCCCTTTAATCCAATCGACGTCGTGTTGCTAACGCCGTTAAGCCAATAAAGAATATGGCAGAAACGATCAGTAACCACATATCTAACATTAATATCAACGGAATATCGCCAGCTAAAAACAGTGTTTGTAGGCTACTCACAAAATAACGAGCAGGAATAAAATAGGTCACCACTTGAATAAAGATGGGCATACTATCAATTTCAAAAACAAAGCCTGATAACATAATTGCGGGCAAAAATGCAGCATTTAATGAAATCATTGCGGCATTAAATTGATTACGCGTTAGCGTGGAAATAAGCAATCCCATACCTAGAGCAGTGGCTAAAAAGAGCGAAGTGATCCCGCCTAAAATCCACAACGATCCTCGATAAGGCACGCCAAGCACAAACACGGTGACTACCATACACAAAATCATGACAAAACTGCCTAATACTTGGTAAGGAATAAGCTTTGAAAGTAATAGTTCTGTGCGTGTGATTTGAGTGGAGAGCAAGGCTTCCATAGTGCCTCTTTCCCATTCGCGAGCAATCACTAACGAGGTAAGAATAGCCCCAACTACTGTAATAATAATAGTGACAGCACCCGGAATAATATAGTGCTGACTAATTGCCGCGGGATTAAACCAATAACGAGGTTCTATTTCAATTAATGGCGTAGTATCAATACCTTTACTGATGGCTTGTTGTTGTAACCAAATTTGCCAAACTCCTTTTGTGTAAGCTTGTACAAAATTTGCCGTATTAGGCTCACTGCCATCGGTGATCACTTGAATCGGAGCTTTAGTATCTTGGCGAGCAAGTAATTCAGCAAAATTAACAGGAATAACTACAATGCCCCGAATTTGCCCCGCCTGCATTTTATCGATTAATAATTGTCGATTATCGCTAATTGTTGCATTGATATACGGTGAATTCGTGAAAGTGTAAACAAGCTCTTGTGCTGGTTGGCTTTGTTGATTAGTTAAAATACCAATATTCAATTTGCTTGAGTCTAAGTTAATGCCATAGCCAAAAATAAACAGCAAAGTAAGTGGGATAACAATAGCAATTAGGGCACTACTGGGATCACGAGTAATTTGCTTTGTTTCTTTTAAACACAGTGCGTATAAACGTCGCCAAGAAAAGCGAGCATGAGATGATTGAGCTGAATTATGCATGTTTTTCGCTCCCTTTATCATTTTCACTTTCAAGTTTTTTATCGTAATCCAGCACTAAACCAATAAAGGCATCTTCCATTGAAGGGGTTGGATTATCTTTGCTGGCAACCATTTTTTTCAGAGAATCAGGCTCGCCAGCCGCAATGATTTTTCCTCGATAAACCAAACCAATGCGATCACAATATTCAGCTTCATCCATAAAGTGAGTGGTAACCATCACGGTCACTCCTTTATCAACCATGCCATTAATATGTAGCCAAAACTCTCTTCGTGTTAATGGGTCAACACCTGATGTGGGTTCATCTAAAAAGAGAATATCAGGCTCGTGCATTAATGAGCACGCAAGGGCAAGGCGTTGTTTATAACCTAAAGGCAAGGTTTCTGTGATTTGATTCACCATCGGCTGTAAACCAAAGGCTGTTATCATATCGCTGATTTTATCGCGTTGTTGCTTACCATGTAGGCCATAAACACCCGAAAAGAATTTCAAGTTTTGCCCCACTTTAAGGTTGCCATAAAGTGAGAATTTTTGTGCCATATAACCTAAATGTTGACGCGCTTTGCCAGAGCTTTCTTTCAAGTCCATACCTAGCACAAGGGCTTTGCCGCTGGTGGGAACTAATAAACCACACATCATTTTAAAGGTTGTCGATTTACCTGCGCCGTTAGGGCCTAATAAACCGAAAATTTCACCACGTTTAACTTGGAAATCGACATGATCTGTCGCTGCAAATTGGCCAAACATTTTGGTTAACTGTTGCGCTTCAATTACGGTTTCATTAGGTGCCGGAGGGATCTGAGGCATAATTTCAGCTAATTCAGATTTATGAGAAGGGCCGCCTCCTAATAAATCTATAAAAGCATCTTCAAAGCGAGGTGTTGCAGGAATAAGCTTCGCATCAGATTTACCCAAAGCGCTTAGTAATTCAGTTTGATTACTCTGTTTTTTCAGGATCAAACGAACGGATTGCCCTTGAATAACGCCATCAGTTACCTGCGGCTGAATAATTGCCTGTTGCAATACTTTTCTACGCTGATGACCTTCAACATTAAGAAGAAAAGAGCGACCTGTCATTTTTGCTGTTAGCTCTTGAGGAATGCCACTATAAAGTAGCTCTCCTTTGTTAAGTAAGAGAATGTTTTTACATTGCTCTGCTTCATCAAGATAAGAGGTACTCCATAATATCAACATGCCATCGCTGGCCAAAGCATGCACCATTTGCCAAAGTTCACGGCGTGCAATAGGATCGACACCCACGCCCGGCTCGTCAAGAAGAAGCACTTTAGGGCTACCTAATAAAGTACAAGCCAGCCCAAGCTTTTGTTTCATCCCTCCTGAAAGATTGCCTGCAAGGCGAGATGTAAAGCGAGTAAGATCGGTGAAGGTGAGTAGTTGGTGATAAACTTTTTCGCGCTCATCACCAATGACATTTTTTAAGTCAGCATAAAGATTGAGGTTTTCTAATACCGTTAAATCTTCATACAGACCAAATTTTTGTGGCATATAGCCAAGAATAGCTCTGACATTGACACTCTGTTTTTGCGGATCCATTCCTAAAATACGAATATCACCGGCATCAGGTTTTAATAAACCGGCAAGCATACGAATTAAAGTTGTTTTGCCTGCACCATCAGGGCCAACTAAACCCGTCACAGAGCCACCTGTAATGGTGGCTGTTAATGACGAAACAGCAGGGTTTTCCAGTCCTTTAAAGCATTTCTCAACACCGTGAAGTTCGATAGTGTAATCAACGAGTTCCATTTTTCCTCCACACTTAATGAGAGGAAGCAAATTTTAAGGTGACAGGCATACCTTGGCGCAATGCATCATCGGCATCCGTCACAACTACTCTGAGGCGATACACTAAATCAGTTCTTAACTCCGGTGTTTCAACACTTTTTGGGGTAAATTCGGCTGTTGGTGAAACAAATCCAATCGTACCATGATAAGGCTTATCTTTACGTCCATCGGTGTATAGATAAACTTCTCGATTAGGAACAGCTTCGCTTAAGTGAGTTTCACTGATATAAGCTCTGACCCAAACAGGGTTAGTTAATGACACCGTAAATACAGGGCTTCCAGCAGATAACATAGTGCCGGGTTCCACAGCTCGAGTTAGCACAGTACCTTGTGATGGAGAAATTAATTGCGTGTCTTGGAGGTTTAATTCAGCTTGTGCAACGGCGGCTTTAGCTTGCATAACTTGTCCTTTCGCCGCATCAATGTCTTCTTTTCTATAACCATTTTGATACTGATTTAGCTTGTCTTGCGCCGCTTTTAAGGCTGCCGCCGCTTGATTGCGATTATTTCTTGCGCTATCTAAATCATTGGCTGAGATTACTTTTCGGTTAGCAAGATCTTGCTGACGTTTATAAAAGTTTTCTGCGTATTGCCAAGCGGCTTGCTTTAATGACACATCAGATTGAGCTTGTGCGATTTCTTCAGTGCGATATCCCGCTTCCATTAAAGCTAGCGAAGCAATTGCACTATCACGCTCACCATAAGCTTTATTTAGTGCATTGCGATAGGGCGCATCATCAAGCTTGCCTAATAATTGCCCTTTTTGGACAGGAGCACCTTCATCAACTTGTAATGTGTCTAATCTTCCAGCAACACGAAAACTAAGGTTGACTGTACGTATATCGACATTGCCATAGAGTACTAATTCAGACTCTTTGTTTTCTTCGTAATAATAGATACCTGCAACAATACCGATAATAATCATTAAGATAATAAACAAACTGACTTTTTTAGTTTTCATAATAACTCTATTTATGCGTGATGAGTGTTAGTGTAAATCTCTCTTAATCCGTTGAGTAATAAAGTAATATGAGTTTTTAAAGTGTTGGAGATAATCTGATACTCATTTTTACCAATTCTATCCCATCCAGTTTGTCTTAGGATAGTTTCCCTGACTAAACGAAATGATAGCACTTCTCCCAATATAGCGTGAGTATGTAGCATGGTTGTAGGCAGAACAGCATCTAAACCAATATAGATAGCTAACAGCTTGTTTACACGCGTTAAAAGAGGCGATAACGCTTGCTGGTGGATCAAGGAATATGCTTCGGTTGGAACAAGCTGTTCCCTTGCCATAATGCGACTTAGATGAATATTTTCTTTATCAAGCACAAGGCGAGCATATTGTAAAAAGCTATCTGTAATAAGTGTTTGCAGTAATGGGAGATGTTCTGCTGGGTTAGGCCGTTCCAGAAATTCATCAAGAATGACCACTGTCGGTTCAAAATCAAGGCGAATAAGATCAGCAATATGTTGTGCAACGGCGAGATATAGCCCTTCTTTGGAACCAAAATAATAAGCGATAGCGGCAATATTTTGTTGAGCAGCTTGTGCAATTTGGCGTGTTGTGGCGGCATCTGGCCCATTTTTACCAAAGATCTCACATGCCGCTTCCAATAATTGTCGTTTTGCTAGTTCACCGCGCGTCGTCTTCTGTTGGATGTCTGACATGATAGAAGATACCTTACTTAAGTAAAATGTAACAAAACCAATGATATTAAAAACAGCGATAACAAGGCGTATTATATTAGATGATATTGAACAATAGGGAAAATTTGTGATAAATAATCGAATAAAGGTAATGTGTAATAAAAAAAGTGTAATCTATTATTGAAAATTATTTTTGTATTCTGAATATAGCAAAAACTGTTAGAATAGGGGTTATTAGGTTAACCTAACAAGGTTCATTCTCTTTCATCACTGTCTATAACTAGAAATGATAGTACCTATAGAGTAATAATACCTATAGATTGACAGTATGAAAGCCCGTCATTTTTAATTTCAATCACCGTGTTATACGTTCTGGTTGTAGGAGACTACTGTTTTGACCGATTTTACATCGCTTGGTTTAAGTGAGGCGCTTCTCCGCGCTATTGATGAACAAGGGTATAAAACCCCAACCCCTATTCAACAGCAGGCGATTGAGCCGATTTTGGCGGGTAAAGACGTATTAGCGAGTGCGCAAACAGGCACAGGTAAAACAGCAGCTTTTACATTACCAATATTGGAAAAGCTATCTCAATCAGCCGTAAAAACAAAAGGTCGTCAACCAGTTAAAGCGCTGATTTTGACACCAACGCGCGAGCTTGCGGCTCAAATTGCTGAAAATGTAAAAGCGTATAGCCGTTATATTCCTATTCGTTCGTTAGTTGTTTTTGGTGGTGTGAGCATTAATCCACAAATGATGAAGTTACGTGGTGGTGTTGATGTACTGATTGCAACACCGGGACGTTTACTCGATCTTGAACATCAAAATGCGGTTGACCTTTCTCGCGTTGAAGTTTTAGTGCTTGATGAAGCTGATCGTATGTTAGATATGGGATTTATCCACGATATTCGTCGAGTCATTAGTAAATTACCGAAGAAACGCCAAAACTTACTGTTTTCAGCGACGTTCTCTAAAGAGATCACGGGTCTTGCCAATTCGCTACTAAATAATCCTGTGAGTATTTCAGTTGCGCCAAAAAACTCGGCTGCTGAATCTGTTGATCAATATGTTCATTTAGTGGATAAAAAACGTAAAACAGAGTTGTTATCACACTTAATTGGTTTAGAAAATTGGCCACAAGTGCTTATTTTTACACGTACTAAACACGGTGCGAATAAACTTGCTGAACATTTAAATGCAGATGGAATTAAATCAGCTGCTATCCACGGTAATAAAAGCCAAGGTGCAAGAACGCGCGCTTTAGCTGATTTTAAAGACGGCAAATTAAAAGCGTTAGTCGCAACAGATATTGCGGCTCGTGGTCTTGATATCGACCAACTGCCTTATGTGGTCAATTTTGAATTACCGCAAGTGGCAGAAGATTATGTTCACCGTATTGGTAGAACGGGTCGTGCAGCTGCAACGGGTAAAGCTATTTCACTTGTTTGTGTTGATGAACATGGTTTATTAGCTGATATTGAACGTTTATTAAAACGCGAAATTCCACGTTTAGCATTAGAAGGTTACGATCCTGATCCTTCAATTAAAGCAGCACCTTTGCATAAAAAACCAAAGAATAATGCACCGCGTAGAAGTGGTGGCCGTGCAGATATTCGTGGCAAAGACAATCGCAACAATAGTCGTAGAGACGGCGATAGCGAAGGTAAAGAGTCTGGACGTAATAAAAATAAAGAAAACTACCGTAATAAAGATGGCTCTCGTACCGGAAAATTAGGGCCTCGCCGTTCACAGAAAAATAATGAAGGTAGTGATAATCAAAGCCCTTGGTCAAAAGCTAGAAAAGAGTTTTGAGGTTAAAAAGTGCGAGTTCTATTAGCGCCAATGGAGGGGGTTTTAGACCCCCTTGTGAGAGAATTACTCACTTCAATTAACGATTACGACCTCTGTATTACAGAGTTTGTACGAGTTGTAGACTCATTACTGCCAACGAAAGCGTTTTATCGCTTATGCCCTGAATTGCAGACAGAAAGCCGCACTAAAAGTGGAACACTGGTGCGAGTGCAATTATTAGGACAACATCCACAATGGTTGGCTGAAAATGCCTTTAGAGCTGTTTCTTTAGGCTCTTGGGGCGTTGATTTAAACTGCGGTTGCCCTTCAAAAACAGTCAATGGTAGTGGCGGTGGAGCTTCACTTCTAAAACAGCCAGAAACGATTTATCAAGCAACAAAAGCAATGCGTGACGCAGTGCCTTTAGAGTTACCTGTATCTGTTAAAGTGAGACTTGGCTGGGATTCTTCAGCGTATAGCCATGAAATTGCTGATGCAGTGGTGCAAGGTGGTGCTACGGAAATCACCATACATGGTAGAACCAAAGAAGATGGTTATAATGCCGAAAAAATTAATTGGCAGGCCATTGGTGATATTCGTCAAAGGCTTTCAATCCCTGTGATTGCTAATGGTGAAATTTGGAACCGTGAAGATGCATTAGCCTGCTTAGCCACAACAGGTTGCGATGCAATAATGATTGGTCGTGGTGCAATGAATACCCCTAACTTAAGCCGTGTTGTAAAAGGCATAGAAGCTAGAATGCCTTGGCAAGAGGTGATTGAATTATTAAAGCGCTATGTTCGTTTAGAAAAGCGCGGTGATACGACGATTTATCATGCATCAC
This sequence comes from Proteus columbae, assembly GCF_002777965.1. Taxonomy (GTDB): domain Bacteria; phylum Pseudomonadota; class Gammaproteobacteria; order Enterobacterales; family Enterobacteriaceae; genus Proteus; species Proteus columbae. Next base: position 169,035 of record NZ_NGVR01000023.1, read on the forward strand.
GTATTAAGCAGTGGTTTAGCTATTTACGCAAAGAGTATCCAGAGGCAGATGAGTTATTTAGGCAAATTCGAACACTAAAAACCTCACCAGAAATCGCCATCGCAATAGAAGCGTTGTAGTTTAAAAATCATCTTATTCGATAAAAAATAGTGCTAATTAATTAGCGCTATTTTTTTGTTCGTTAAGCAATAACCTCTCTATTTATCTTAAATATAATGTTACTTATCTCCAATAATTGGAAAAAATAACTATTTCGACTTACACTCAATAAGTGACATTTTTAGGTATGTTGTTTATATCATGACTATTTTTAGGGGGAAATATGGGAATTATTGCTTGGATCATCTTTGGTCTGATTGCTGGTGTTTTAGCGAAATTCTTAATGCCGGGTTCTTATGATATTGGTCTGATATGGACTTGTATTCTGGGTATTGTCGGTGCAGTTGTCGGTGGTGCAATTAGCAGTTTCTTTGGTAAAGGAAAAGTAGACGGATTTAATTTTGGTAGCTTTGTAGTTGCTGTTATTGGTGCCATTGTGGTGCTCTATCTTGCAAAGATATTTGCAAGTTAAGACTTTCACACCAAACTTTCATACCAAATAGAAAGTGATAATAAACCCGCATAATGCGGGTTTACTTTTTTAAGGCAAAAGCCGATTAAATTAGCATTCACAAGGGAGGGCACTTTCAGCGCCCCATTGCGCCCAAGAGCCGTCATAAAGTGCAATAGATTGGCAACCTAATACCGTTAACGCTAAAAATAAAATTGCCGCAGTCATACCAGAGCCACAAGTGACAATGATAGGTTGTGATAAATTTACACCCGCGTGTTCAAAAATTTGCTTTAGCTCAGCGTTGCTTTTCAATTGTCCATTAACAACGAGTTCATTCCACGGAACGTTTTTACTACCAGGAATATGTCCACTGCGCAAACCAGGGCGAGGTTCTGGCGCTCTACCATAAAATCTGTCTGCTGAACGAGCATCTATCATCTGTTTTTGCTTGGTATTGAGATTATCAAGAAGCTGTTGTTTATTGGCATAACGTTGAGTATGACGCTCAACCACAAAAGGTGAAGTTGCTGGCGTAGCAATGACTTCACCTTGTTGGGTTTCAAATCCAGCATCTACCCATGCTTGTAAGCCACCAGCTAAAATACGCACATGACGACAACCTAAAGTTGTCAATGTCCACCAGCCTCGTGGCGCTGAGAATAAATTGCCTTGATCATAAATAATAACCGTTGTGGTATTAGAAATACCTAATTGCGTCAGCGTTTTTGAAAATAACGCATCGGATGGCAACATATGTGGCAATGTTGTTGTTTTATCGGCAATCTCATCCAAGTTAAAAAAGTGAGCATGAGGAATATGACGCTCAAGATAATGTTTCAGATAATCAATATCTTGTGTTGGCATCGGTGCGCTAACATCAAGGATCACAAGGTCGCTATCATTTTGATGTTCAAATAGCCATTGGGGCGTGACAAAGTAATCATATTCCATAGTGCAACCTCATTTATTTTGTGGAAGGTGAGCTATCGGGTATTGCTGGAAATTGTTGTGTTGGTGATGTTTCAGGTTGGGCTTGTTTGTTTTCTATTGGCGTCGTTGAACGAGTATAAATATTTAATCCCGCAAGGAAAACGCCACCGATAGAGCCAAAAGCAAGTAGTGCGATAACAACGATAATTATTTTTTTCATAATGTTCATTTGCAGATGAATGTTGCGCAAAAGTATATCGAGATATGAGGTTGAAACAAGCGCTAAGTCTTCAGATTGAGGAAAAATATAGAATAAAGGAGAGACGTTCTATCGCGTTAAATAGGCTAAATAGAGATGTAAAAAAGGCTATTTACTTTCATAAATAGCCTTAATTACAGTACAAGTTGTGTTAATGGTTTCAATCAAAGGTTACAGTCAATGATAAGAAAAAATCCCTTAAACTCAGGAGTAAATGAGTTTAAGGGAAAAGGGTAACGCAACTTAAGACTTCATTTAAAATGCAACTCAATTTTTACGAGTAGAGGAACCAGAATGTCATTGCTAAGTTCACAATGGCTGCCACAGCCATAGGAATAGCAGTTCGTTTAACTATTTGGAATGGTGAAACATTCGCAATACCTGCAATGGCGACAATGGCTGCGGTAATCGGTGAAACAGTACGACCAAAGCTTGTCATAATTTGCATAGGTAAAATTAAGGTAATGACATCCACTTTTAAGAACGCAGCAATTTTCGGTGTTAAGGCCGCAAATGAGAAGAAGGCGGCATTACCAGAACCCATTAAGAATGCAGCTAAGGCAAGAATGGCACTCATAACAAGGATCATGGCGACAACACCGAAACCGGCATCTTGAGCAGAGCTAATAAGTGTATCGACTGCACCACTTTTTAATAAACCATTAGCAAAAAACTCACCCGATACAATTAACGATACCACTAAGACAAATTGCTTACCCATTCCTTCAAAAAACAGCATAAAGCTATTCATTACGGCCTTCGCATCGCGTAAACGAACATATTCAAAAAGAAGTGCAATCACTGTGCTGATAACCATCGCTGTGGTAACTTCTAATTTAATATAAGGGTGTAATAAAGGACTAAAGCCAATAATGAGTACTAAAGGGATCACAGGTAATAAGGCATAAGACAACGGAATTTTATTACCTTCTTCTTTTACGACATCAATTGTTGTTGGGTCAAAAACAAAACCTTCACGTTTATCCCACCAGCGCTGAATAAAGAAATGAGTAATTGCTACAGCGATAATAATAGGAATAGTAATAGGCAACTGATGTTGTACAAAATAAACGGCAGGTTCAATATCCGCAGTTTTTGCTGCCATAATGACGTTACCAGAGCCGGGACCATGGTCAATAAATTGACAACATCCAATAACCGCTAAAGCGGAAAGCGGGCTAATACCAGAACGAATTAAAATCGGATACATGGTGACCATTAATAGCATTCCCAAACCCGCATGGCTTGGAATAAAAATAACCAAGATCTGGGTAACTAAAAATGAAATAACCAAAAGTAAATAAGGCGATTTAATTGCTTTAAGAGGTTTTTCAAAAATGGCAAATAAAGCACGGCTTGCGCCAACGTGTTCCATATAACGAGAGAAACCCGCAATAGCCATTAATGTTAAGCCCAGCCCCGCTAAGCGAGAACTCATAATATCCGTAAAGATTTGGAAAATATCAAAATACTTAAATTGCGTTGATTTATTTTCTGGTAATAACGGATTAAGATCGAGAGAAGCAGTTAGGAGCAATAGCAATAAGCCCCCGAGTAATAATACTGGCTGAGGTTTATAACCTCTAGCCAGTAGATAAACCACCAACGCGGTTACCAGCGCGGCAATGATTAAACCTGTCATAATAAATTCCCTAGTAGTGACGCAATAATATTGTTGTTATTTATTTAATGCTGAGAACGCTTGTGTAATGTCTGCAATTAAATCTTCAGTTGCTTCAAGCCCGATATGTAAACGAACAAAAGGACCGTGGCCTTCATGCCAATCAGAGGCACTTCTTGCACCAGCAACATTGGCAGGTAAAGCAAGGCTTTCAAATCCACCCCAAGATGCACCAATACCAAAAAGCGCAAGAGCATCAATAAATTGTTCTGATTGCTTGGCGGTATAACCTTGTTTAAATTCAATGGTTAATAAACCGTTGCTGCCTTTACAATCACGTTTCCATAAATCATGACGAGGGTGATTAGGTAATTCAGGGAACCACACTTTTTCAACTTCAGGGCGGGTTTCTAGCCATTGCGCAATAGCAAGAGCAGATTTTCCATGGGCTGCAAGACGTTGTCCCAGTGTTCTCATTCCACGAAGCACTAATGCTGCATCATCAGGGCTACTGGCTTGGCCTAATGCTTCAGGCAATGCACCAATTTTTTCCCATGCTTTTTCATTCGCAACCATAATGCCCATCATCACATCAGAGTGGCCGCATAAATATTTAGTCGCTGCAATAACTGAGACATCGGCACCTAATTCCAGTGGGTTATAAAGCCATGCAGAGCCCCAAGTATTATCAACACCAACCGGAATATTTCTTTCATGCGCAATACGGCAGATTTCAGGCAAGTCGAGCATTTCATAAAGTAATGAACCCGGTGATTCGACAAAAATCAGCTGTGTATTGTCTTGAATTTTTTGCTCAAAATCTGAACCATCTGTTTTAAAGAAGCTATAAGCAATGTTATTAGGCTCAAGAAAAGCGGAGGCAATTTTACGCACAGGTTCATAAACAGAGTCTGCAAATAAAACATGACCACCACTGCGCGCATATCCCATAATGGTCACAGCGATAGCTGCCAATCCGGTAGGGAACAATTGAGCGCGATGACCACCTTCTAGCTCTGTTACTAAGGCTTCCAGTGCAAAAGCAGTTTCTGTGCCGCGAGCGCCGTAACTCAATACGCGCTCTGTTGCACGACGATCACGTACATCACGCCAGCTTTTAATAGAATCAAAAACAATGGTGCTAGCTCTCATAACAGGCGGATTAATTGGACCTGAGGTTTTAATTTCTTGACGTCCACTGTGTATCAGTTTTGTTTGTTTATTTTGTTTCATTATTAATATCTCCAAATATAGAAATAGAGTTCCCCGGTAATTAAATAAAATCTTTAATTACTTTTTGTTCTGCGCTTATTCTGTTTCTATTATTTATAACAAACTTATTTATTTTTAAAATAGCTCTTTTTAAAAAAAGATGATCTTCATCTAACTTTTCAGCATTAATTATTCTAATTAAATCTTAAATAACATTTAAGATTCAAAAGTTATAACTAATAAATAAAGGATTATTTATAACATATTGAATTGGTGTTACTTTTTAATTGATTAGAAATTTTTGAAATTAGATTAAAATTATCAAAGTGTTTTTTTTGAAATTATACTGCATAAATAAAATAACAATCTAACAAGTCGTTTGATTAAAAAAACGATTTTTTTATTATTCTTTTAACAGGGGAAATAATTATGGGAACCAGCGTATTTGATTCTGTTTTATTAAAAAATTTATGGTCAACAGAAGAAATGAGAACTATTTTTTCTGATAAAACAAGAATGCAAAATTGGCTTGATTATGAAGCGGCATTAGCCATAGAACAAGCTGAACTTGGATTGATCCCAAAAGACGCGGCAAAAGTGATCGCAGACACGGCAAAGCTTGAAAAGCTTGATATGGATTATGTATTAGAACAAGTGCGTTTGACTCGCCATCCATTAGTGCCCACTATTCGCGGCTTAGAACATGCTTGCCCTGAACATTATGGTGAATATGTTCATTTTGGACCGACTACGCAAGATGTGATTGATACGGGTCTTGTACTGCAATTGAAAGATGCTCATTACACTTTTCTTCGTGATATCAAAATATTAGGTCGTGCATTGCTTTCATTAAGTGAAAAACACCGCAATACACCTATGGTAGGACGTACATTAGCATTACAAGCACTGCCAATTACTTTTGGCCATAAAACTGCGATTTGGTTAACAGAGTTAGCTCGTCATTATCAACGTCTTAAAGAAATTGAACCGCGTTTATTTGTGGGAAGTGTTGTGGGTGCTGTGGGCACAAAAGCGTCTTTAAGTGATAAAGCCGATGAATTGGAAACTCGTGTATTAAAACGCTTAGGTTTAGGTGTGCCTGAAATTTCATGGCAACCTGCGCGTGATAGATTTAGCGAATATGGCATGTTGATTGGCTTAATTAGCGGTACATTAGGTAAAATTGCCAATGAAATTTTGATATTAGCACATAACGAAATTGATGAATTATCAGAGCCTTTCAGCAAAGGGCAAGTGGGTTCTTCAACGATGCCTCATAAACGTAATCCGGCTATTGTTGAAAATGCTGCTTGTGTCAGCAACACCTTAAAAGCAAATCTTTCTGTTTTAACCGATATGATGAAACATCAACATGAGCGTGATGGCGCAATCTGGAAAATGGAATGGAAAATCATGCCAGAACTGTGTCTGATGCTGTCTGTTATTTTTGATAATATGAAAACAGTATTAGGCGGATTAAATGTTCATGTTGAAAAAATGCGCAAAAATATGGACATTTTGGGCGGCTTTATGCTGGCTGAACGAGTGATGTTTGCATTATCTGATAAAGCAGGTAAACAAACGGCACATGAAATTGTGTATGAAGCATCAATGTCAGGGCAAGAAGAAGGTATTACCTTTGTAGAAGCAATTAATCGTGATACACGTATTCGTGATCATATTACGCAAGAAGAACTTGATGCATTGTTAGATCCAACAACTTATGTGGGTAATGCGCCAGCTCAGGTTGATCGCGTTGTCGCACAAACCAAAGCCTCTGGCTGGCTAAATGACTAAGTGACTTAATTACATCCAACCTTCTTATTATCTAAAAGCCGGTGATATTGCTGGCTTTTTCTTATCTATTTCGAGGTGTTTATGACATTGAGTCAGCAGTTAGCCCAATTTATTACCACAACGACTTTTTCTGATTTGCCAACACAAGTGGTGAATCGAGCCAAAATTCATTTATTAGATACATTAGGTGTCGCTTTGGCTGGCAGTGTGCAACAAAGTGCAACTCAAGGGCGACAAGGCGTTGCTTTTTTACCTGATAGTAAAGGTGATATCCCGATTTGGGGAAGTTCACAAACGGCAAGTACAACTGTGGCAGCCCTTGCCAATGGAATTGCAGCACATGCTTTAGATTTTGATGATACACATACCGATTCCATTACACATGGTAGTGCCGTATTAACGCCGGTTGCTTTTGCATTGGGTGAATCTATTGATGCATCATCACAAGATATTTTAACGGCGTGGGTGATTGGCTGGGAAGTCGCAGCAAGAGTGGGCTTAGCAAGTCATAGTGGATTTCATCAACGTGGTTTTCATGCCACAGCAATTGCCGGTATTTTTGGCGCAACGGCTTGTGCTGCTTCACTATTAAAATTGACGCCTGAACAAACTGTGAATGCATTAGGGCTAACAGGAAGTCAAGCAGGAGGAGTGGCGGAATATCTTACTAATAGCTCATCTTCTAAATGCTTTCATGCAGGATGGGCTGCACAATCAGGTATTATTGCAGCATCATTAGCAAAAGGTGGAATGACAGGCCCTGAAACAATATTTGAAGGTCGTTATAGCCTTTATCAAACACATGGTATTCGAGAGCAAGCGCAACCAGAACAAGTAGCAATGGGATTAGGCGAAGTATGGGAATTTTTAAATGTTTCTATTAAGCCTTATCCTGTGTGCCATTTTGCTCATGCAACTGTTGATTGTGGGCGTAATTTACTGAAAAGAGGGATCACTGCTGCTGATATCGATAGTGTAGAGTGTGTTGTCGATCCTGTTGCGGCTGCCTTGATTTGTGAGCCACCTGAAACAAAATGGTCGCCTCAAACCACTTATGGCGCTAAATTTAGTTTGCCGTGGTTATTTGCTGTAGGCTTTTTAGATAATGCATTAACGCTATCTTCATTATTACCTGAAAATCTACAACGGGAAGATATTCAATCGTTAGCGAAGCGTGTAAGTTATCGTTATCCCGAAAAAGGGGAAATTTCATTTCCTACCTATTTCCCCGGATTAATTTTCGTGACATTAAAAAATGGCGAAAAAATCACGGAGAGATTAGATATACAGTATGGTAATCCGAAAAATCCAATGACAGATAAAGATGTGATCAGTAAATTTTACGATAACGCATCTTTGGTGATAGAAGCTGAACAATCGGCACAATTAGTTGAAAAAATATTGCATTTCGACAGTGTAACCATTTCAGAAATAACACAATTATTACGTGTTAAAGAAATAGAAGGTTAAGCTGAAATAGTATAAACAAGATTATTGTGTGAAGGATTGGTTTTATCTACCAATCCTTTATCTATTGCCTTGCACACATAAATTCAGATGTACAAACTATCTTTTCCCCAATTTTCACCGTACCTGAAAAGCTAACAATAGTGCGTCGCTGCCTGCGAAACTGGATCTCAATAAGTAGCTGATCACCTGCTTTTACCACATCATAAAACCGTGCATTCTTTATGCTGGCAAAATAACATTGCTGATCTTCACCCATAGGGGAAAGGTAGTAATGTGCAAGAATGCCCGAAGCTTGAGCCATGCTTTCAAGGAGTAATAAAGGTGGGTAAAACTCGCCAAAAACAACGGTATCATTGGTTGTGATATTTTTAATGGCTGTTAATTTGCCACTGGCAAGTTCAGCGGGTTTAGAAATAACGCGATCAATTAATAAGAATGGATAACGATGAGGCAATATTTCCATTATTTCACTGACGGAAATGGGCATATATTTTCTCCTCGTTATGATGATAGAACAAATCGTTTTTTATAATAAAGGTGGCTATTATTCCATTCTTATTCAATATGGTACAGTATTGTGCTTTGCTTTAGATAAGAAATTTGGGTTAAGTGGGTAACAAAGGCCAGAATAGGAAAAATCCAGCCTTTGTTACTTCTCATTTTCTGATGATTTATCGCAATGATTTTATCTATTTTAGTTATTCTTGTTGCAGAGTGATATCTGCATGATTAATCACTTCATTTTGTTCGTTTTTTAATGAATCAAACAGAATTTGTGCCGCTTTTCCTGGGCTATTAGAATTAAAATAAAGGTTATAACGGATCGCGGGTAAAGCAGGTAAACCTTCTTTTTCACCTAAAATACGTAAATCATCACCAGAAAGCTCAATTGAACGCGCCATAATTCCTAAGCCAGCTCGTACTGCCGCTCTTGCACCAGAAAGTGTGGTTGCAATATAAGCAATTCGCCAACGAATACCTTGCTGATCGAGATGATTTATCATCATATCGCGGTAAGTGCTTGGCTCATCAAGTACTACGAGAGGTAACGGTTCATCAAGATCAAATCTAAAATGTTTTCCGCAATACCATAATGAAGGTGAAACACGTAACACAATTTTAGGATAACCCACATGCTCTTCAGTAGAAATGGCTAAATCTAGCTCATTGTTTTCTAACATAGACATTAAGAATGGACTACGTTTAACAATAATTTCCATAATTAAGCGAGGATAAGCACCTGAAAAACGAGCGAGAAGCTCAGGTAAAATCGTGTTTGCGGTGTCATCAGGAGAACCAATTTTTAAAATGCCGTCAATCTCTTCATGCATCAGTGAAAGGCATGCTTCGTCGTTAAGGCGTAAAATACGGCGAGCGTAATTAAGTAGTTGTGTACCGGCTTCTGTCAGTGTTTTATTTCGACCTTGGCGAGCAAACAGCTCTTTTCCAAGTAGAGACTCAAGTCGTTGCATCTGTTGGCTAACGGCGGATTGTGTGCGACAAACAGATTCAGCCGCGGCAGCGAAGGTATTTCCATCGACAACGGCGACAAAGGTTCGAAGTAAATCAAGTTCTAAGTTAAAAATAGGGCGTTTTGCGCAAGTCATTATAGATATCTCTTAACTGGTGTTGTTGTGCTTAATAAAACAAAAGAAAAATATTTTTATAAGACTATTTTGGATGTTACGTAACCAAGTCTCATACTATGAATAGTTGAATGAATAATCCATAACAAAGCACAATAAATTCGAGAAGTTATCCATTCTTTGATGAAAAAGGCATGCAAGCAAAGGTAACTACTGATTTTTATACAGTGTTATGAGACAATAGCGCCTTTCTTGAAATCAGTTACAGAGTGGTTATGTCCCTTTCTCAATCCGTTAAAAATCAAATAAGTCAGTGGTATAAAGCCTTACCAGAACATATTGAAGGGTTTATTCCTAGAGCACCACAGCGTGAAATGATTGCTGAGGTCGCCAAGACTTTTTCTGATGAAATGGGTCGCCATCTTGTTATTGAGGCTCCTACTGGGGTGGGTAAAACACTCTCTTATCTTATTCCGGGTATTGCAATTAGCCGTGATGAGAAAAAACCACTGATAATCAGTACGGCAAATGTGGCACTGCAAGATCAAATTTATAGTAAAGATCTGCCATTACTTAAAAAAATCATTCCTGATCTTACGTTTACTGGCGCTTTCGGTCGTGGACGTTACTTATGCCCTCGCAATTTAGATGCGATTTGTGCAACAGAAGGCGAGCAAATTGACTTAATGTTTTTGCTTGAAGATAAAGTGGATGTTGCGACGAGTGCAGAAAGAGAAATTTGCCAAGAGCTCAAAAATGATTTCACTAGTTTCGGTTGGGATGGTTTACGTGATCACCATAAACGAGCGCTAACAGACAGTTTATGGCGTAAAATCAGTACTGATAAAATGAATTGCTTAGGGCGTAATTGCCAATATTATCATCGTTGTCCTTTTTTTATTGCACGCCGCGAAATTGATGAAGTAGATGTGGTTATTACCAACCATGCTTTAGTGATGGCGGCAATGGAAAGTGAATCTGTGTTACCTGATGCTAAAAATCTGCTTTTGGTACTTGATGAAGGACATCATATTCCTGATGTTGCGCGAGATGCACTTGAAGTCGAAGGAGAAATAACCTTAGTTTCTCTTAATAATCAGCTTGATAATATTACTCGCCATGTTAGTCAGTATTTAGCGCAATTTATTCCGGTAAGACCGCCTAAATTGGCTGATCCTATTCGTTTTGATGCTCATATTGCTAAGTTACGTGAAGCCTATCAAGAGGTTGATACATTTACGCGAGCACTATTACCAGAACGCAGTGAACAAGATGAATATCTCTTCCCATTAGGTGAATTACCAGAACAACTTTTGTTAAGTTGCCAGACATTATTTAAACTAACAGATGGTTTAAAAATGCTGGGCGAAGCTATTTTAAACGATTTAACAGAACGGACAGCGAAAGAAGATGTTGTGCGTTTACATCGTGCCATTTTAACTACCAGTAGGATGGTGGGTTATTTAGAAAATATGGCAAAACTTTGGCGCTTAGCCACATTAGAGCAAACCTCAAAAGCACCTGTATCCAAATGGTTAACTCGCCGTTACGATAAAAAACAGTCTCATCTCTATTTTCATTGTGCAGGTATTCGGGTTAGTGAACAATTGACGCAATTATTATGGAAAAACATTCCTCATGTGGTTATTACGTCTGCAACATTACGTTCATTAAATAGCTATTCTCGTATTCAAGAATTGACGGGATTAAGCGAGCAATTTGATGATCGCTTTATTACGTTGTCTTCACCTTTTGAGCATCAAAAGCAAGGTAAACTCGTGATCCCCAAAATGCACTATGAGCCAACTATGCTCCATGAACGTGAGCATTTAAAAGAGATGGCTCGTTATTTTCGCCAAGAAATGGCAGAGAATAATCATCGAGGGCAATTGGTTTTATTTAGCAGCCAACGTGCAATGGATGGCTTTTTAGAAGAAGTGAAAGATTTGCGTTTATGCTTATTAGTACAAGGCGATCAACCACGTTATCGATTAGTTGAAACACATTGCAAGCGTATTGATGCGGGTGATAATAGTGTATTGATTGGCTTACAATCTTTTGCTGAAGGTCTAGATTTAAAAGGCGATTACTTAACACAGGTACATATCCATAAAATTGCCTTTCCTCCGGTGACGGATCCAGTGATCGTAACTGAGGGGGAGTGGTTAAAATCACTCAAACGCTATCCTTTTGAAGTGCAAAGCTTACCCAGTGCATCGTTTAATTTAATTCAGCAAGTTGGACGTCTTATTCGTAGTCATCACTGTCATGGTGAAATCGTTATTTATGACCGACGTTTGTTAACTAAAAACTATGGTTCTCGATTATTGACTGCATTGCCGGTTTTTCCTATCTATCAGCCAGATATGCCAAAATAGAACCGTTTTATTTTTATCGGTGTTTTATGCTTTATCATTCACTTTTATATGATTAATGGCGGAATATTTTTATATAGAGAATGCTTTTATTTCCTATTTTATTTTTATAAAAAATAAAATATATAAACGGTTAAATACGAGACAACTTATCTTATAGTTAAATATATTTAACCATTATGTTTTTATTCTCATTTTTATATTCTCTTTTGTTTTTAACTTGCATTTATTATGAATCTTATTATTATTTTAAAAAATTAAATTTTTATATTTGAAATGCAATAATTTATTTACAAAATTTAATTGAATTATAACAAAAATAGAGTGGAATTAGATTTTTTTATTTATTGTTGAATTAAGAAAAAGTATATATTTTATTTAGATTTTTTATCATTTATTATTTGTATTTAATTTGATTGAATAAGTGGGTGGTTTTGTTTTTTATTTTGTTTCGCAATTAAGATAATCGCTCAATAAATTCATAAAAAATAACATGTCTTATAACGTGTTGATTGTTATGCAAATAATATTCTATTTTTTGATTTTTGTTTTATTTGTTAGTTGTGTTTTTTACTTCATTTTTCTTTCTATTTTGATATTAATCAATAAAGTAAACTATATTTTATCAATGATGCGTCATGATGTTTTTTTTAAATTTTTCTTCAGTACAATATCTACCTTAATAACACCCTATCACTTATTGAATTAAAAAAATCTCTCCTGATTTTCTTAAATGAAACGATGATTGCTGATAGGGTGTTTTTACTCAAATAAACTAGGTTATTTAAGGTTAATACTTATTTTAAGTATTGATCTTTTTATTAATAAAATCATATAAATATATTTAACAAAAATAAGTTTTAACTCTTTATATATTACTACTTTTAAACGGTAGTTTTATTTATATATTAAAGCAGGAGCATTGTAAAAAATGAAATCTATTCTCCCTACAAAAGAAGAAAGTGACGAGAAATTATTATCTCGGCGTTCTTTCTTTTCATTTGCTGGAAAGATGAGTCTTGCAGCAGGGGTAACCGCCGTGACTGCAGGATGTGATGGTAATATTTCGGGAGGTACGGGTTGGGTGCCTGAGCAATATAATGCGAAAGGTACTTTCCCAGTACAAGTCCGAGGCCGAATTCCTATTGATCCTAATAATGTGGCAATTTGTCGTGATGATAAAAAATGCATTTTATGTGGTCAATGTGTTGAGGTGTGTGAAAAAGTGCAAACGGTGATGGGAAATTATGATTTACCGTTAATTGATAGCGTTCCTTGTATTGATTGTGGGCAATGTACGCTTTGGTGTCCAACCGGTGCGATAACCGAAGTTGATGACACGGATAAGGTAATTAGGGCTTTATTAGATCCAACACTGCATGTTGTTGTTCAAACTGCGCCTGCAACACGAGTGGCATTGGGTGAAGAGTTTGGTATGCAACCGGGTAAGGATATTGAGTTACTGCAAGTTGCTGCACTGAGAAAACTGGGTTTTGATAAAGTTTTTGATACGAACTTTTCTGCTGATTTAACCATTATGGAAGAAGCGACAGAATTACTGCAACGAATTCAAAATAAGGGTGTATTACCGCAATTTACATCGTGCTCGCCGGGTTGGGTTAAGTTTTGCGAAATGTTTTATCCTGAATTGATCCCTAATCTATCTTCAGCAAAATCACCCATGACAATGTTGGGTTCGATGATAAAAACCTATTATGCCAAAGAGCAAAATATCGATCCTACCAAAATTGTCTCTGTTGCCATTATGCCATGTACCGCTAAAAAATCAGAAGCGGCACGCCCTGAAATGAATGGTGCTAGTGTGTTATGGGAAAAACCTGATCTTCGTGATGTTGATATCGTGCTAACAACAAGAGAGCTCGCCAGATTAATAAAAAGCCACAATATCGATTTAACCTCCCTGCAACCCGCAAATTATGATCGCTTAATGTCGGAATATAGTGGTGCAGGTGCCATTTTCGGCGTAACAGGGGGCGTAATGGAAGCGGCAGTCAGAACCAGCTACTACTTTATTACGGGTGAAAGACCACCAGAACCTTTATTTAATTTACAACCTGTACGTGGATTAGAAGGCATCAAAGAGGCAACAGTAGATATTCCAGGAGTGGGTGAAATCCGCGTTGCGGTTTGCTCTGGGATGGGAAACGCACGCCCTGTTTTAGAAGCAATTCAAAAAGGGGAAAAACAGTGGCACTTTGTTGAATTTATGGGATGTCCCGGTGGTTGTATTGCTGGTGGTGGGCAACCTCGTTCAGCATTACCGCCTTCAGATGAAATACGTGCTTTACGTATGAAAGCGCTTTATAACAAAGATGAACGAGCCACTATTCGCTTAAGTTATGAAAACAGTGAAATTCAAAGTATTTACGAACAATTTTTAGGCGAACCTTGTGGTGAACGCGCTCACCAGTTGCTTCATACGCATTACCAAGATCGCAGTATTCATTTTAACAAAAAGAAAGCTTAAAGATTGAGGAAACACATTATGTCTAAAGGTGTATTAGTCGATCTTACAAAGTGTATCGGCTGCGGTAGTTGTACAGTTGCATGTAAAATGTACAACGAAAATAAATGGATAGAAGACAGACAACCCACTAGTGGTGAGAATGCCAAACTCGCGGATGAAAACTGGACTGTTATCAAAACAGTCACGGTTGAAAAAGAAGATAAAGCGGTGTGGCGTTATGTCAAAGAACAGTGTTTTCACTGTATTGATCCTGCTTGTGCATCAGCGTGCTTTGCTAAAGCCTTTCAAAAAACGCCAGCAGGGCCAGTGGTTTACTATCCTGATCTCTGTGTGGGTTGCCGATATTGCATGGTGGCTTGTCCTTTTGATATTCCTAAATATGAGTGGGAAAAATCACTTCCTTATGTCACTAAATGCATGATGTGCTCATCGCGTGTAGAAGAAGGGCAATCACCAGCATGTGTTGCAGTTTGTCCTACACAAGCGTTGATATTTGGTGACCGACAAACCTTATTAGAAAAAGCCAGAGAAACCATCACGAATAATCCAGAATATGTTCAGCATATTTATGGTGAAAAAGAAGTGGGAGGGACTGAATGGCTCTATATTTCGGATGTTCCATTTGAAAAACTAGGTTTTAAAACAGGGTTAACTGAAAAACCACTCTCTTCTTATACCTCTGATTTTATGAAATATACGCCGATTGCAGGTGCGACTTGGGCTGTGATTTTGGGGGGTATTGCCATGTTTAATCACAGAAAAGACAAAGTTAGCCGTGATGAGCAATCCCATCAGCATCTAGAGCATAACCAGAATAGCACTGATGAAGAAACAAGGAGATCAGAATGAGTGTTATCGATAATACGACCCACTTTGGTAAGTGGCGTTTTCCTATGACACCTGTGCGCTGGGTGCTTGTTGCTATCAGTTTGATTGCCGTAGGGCTTATCTTATTTCGCTTAGTCACAGGATTGGGATTAGTGACTAATCTTAATGATGAATGGCCTTGGGGGCTTTGGATCTCGTTTGACGTGATGTGTGGTGTGGCGTTAGCAGGGGGCGGATATGGTACGGCATTAATTGTTTATGTGTTTAAACAAGAGCAATTTTCGAGTATTGCCCGAAGTGCTGCATTAACGTCATTAATTGGTTATTTATTGGTGATGGTAGGGCTTTTCCTTGATATTGGGCAATGGTGGAATTTCTGGCGACCATTAGTTTCTCAAGGTCATAGTTCAGTATTATTTGAAGTCTTTATTTGTGTTTCTGTTTACACCAGTGTGCAATTAATTGAATTTGGTGAAGTGGCAACTGAGCGAATTGGACGAAAATATCATCAGTTTTTCCGTAAAATATTACCGGTATTGTTAGTTATTGGCATTGCAATTCCATCAATGCACCAATCATCGCTTGGGGCGCTTTATTTACTAATGGTTGATAAACTGCATCCATTATGGTGGTCGCCAATTATTTTCTTCCAATTTTTAATTTCGTCATTCTTTGTGGGGCCTGCGATGATCGCAGTCGAAACTGCATTAGCAGGTCGAGCGTTTAACCATAAAGTGCCAATGTCGGTATTAAGTGGATTAGTTCGAATTTCAGGTTATGCAATGCTGGTTTATTTAGCGTTGAAATTCGGCAGTATTATTGCAGAAGGTAAAATACATTACCTTTTCGAAGGCAGCTTTGAATCTTTATTCTTTTGGATTGAAGTTGGTTTTGGCGTTATTGTGCCGTTAATTATCTGTTTCTCACCATTAATAAAACGTCGAGGCTGGCTAGTAACCTTTGGTGCGCTAGTCGCTTTGGGGGTTATTTTAAACCGTTATAACGTTGTGGTGACAGGTATGGTGACATCAACAGGTGTCTCTTATTGGCCATCTCTACCAGAATTAACTATCACTCTTGGTCTGGTTTCAATGGGGGCGCTTGCTTATTTATTTATCTGCGAAAACTTCCGTATTATTGAACATGAAGACGACAAACATTAATTAACTTAATGCCCAATTAAATTGGGCATTTTTTATAAATAAAACCAAGAAAATACTCTTTTTTATTCTTTTATTAATGATAAATAGAACGATAAATATGCCTATTTTAAAAAAATCCTTATGGTTTATTTCATCCTCTTTGCTTTCGATTACACCAATTTTTAGTTATTCCCAAGCGAGTGAAAATAAACCAGAACATATTATTGTCAGTGGACAAAAAGAAGATCATACGTCAAATCGTGTTTACAGCATTGAATCTGAAAAAATAAGCAATATAGCAGGAGGAACTAATTTAATTACGGTTGATCATGAAAATCGCTTATTAACGTTGAATGATGCCTTAAAGGATCAACCAGGTATCGTGATACAAAGTTTATTTGGTGGATTAGATCAACCTCGTTTAAGCATTCGAGGTTCAGGTGTTCAAAGTGCGCCACTTTCTAGAGGGGTATTATTACTCCAAGACGGACTGCCTCTTAATGAAGCCGATGGTAGCTTTCACTCAAGTATGATTGATGTACGAGACGTTCAATTGATTAGCATTCGTCGCGGTGCAAATAGTACACAATTGCAAAGTAATAACTTAGGGGGAGAGCTTGATTTTATCACCTATACAGGACGAAATAACCAAAATCAATTGCGTTATGAACAAGGTTCTTTTGGGCGTCAAGGTCTACAAATGGCGTTAGGCGGTTATAGTGATGATCATCCTATTGATGCCAGAATAAGCCTAAGTTATGACCATTATAATGGATATCGAGATCACTCTGCTTCTCAGCGTAAAACAATGCGCTCAACACTCGGATATACCTCTGACAACTTTGAAAATAGAACATGGATTAATTGGACTGATCTGCGTTTTGATGTTCCCGGCCCTGCAACATCACAAATGCTTGCCGATGATCCAAAAAGTGTATTACCTGCTATCCAGAAAAAAGATCCCCATCGTAATGTAGAGCAAATACGCATTGCGAATAAATCAACATGGGATCTCGGTGCTCACGATATTCAATTAGGATGGTGGTATTCACAAACACATGATAATTTCAAAACACCCAGCCATTATCAGTTTGTGAATTATTATACTAAAGGCGCTCAATTTAATTATAAATTAGAAACTCAGCGTATTAGTTATCGTGCAGCATTAGCGTGGGATCATTCGATAATGAAAGATGATATCGAGAAAAATCCCAAAGGTTGGTTAGGGCGATATGATGGACGTGCTGAAAATATCTATGCATCTTTAGGCGCAGGAATACATATTAGTAACAATGTGTTGTTTAATCTGGACATAAAAGGAACTCATGCGAAAAGAGATGTATTTTCGAGCCATAATTCTCTTGAACAATCCTTTAATTTCTTAACACCTAAAGTTGGGTTGGTTTGGTATCCTAATTACAATACACGCTTATTTGCTAATGTCAGTATGAGCCAAGAGCCAGCTTCTTTTAATGATATTATTAATCCTAAAGCGCCGTTAAATAAGGTTAATCTGTTAAAACTCTCGCCTCAAAAAGCAACCAGTTTTGAAGTCGGTAGTGACAGCGATTTAACAGAAAATATAAGTTGGGGCGTAGTGCTCTATCGTAGCTTTATCAAAGATGAATATATTACATCGCACGATACAAACGGGAATATTGTCGATATTTATAATTATCCTGCTAAAACTCGCCATCAAGGTGTTGAATTCAGTATAAATGCGATCCAACCTCTTCCTATTGGTGATTTTCTCTATCGTGCAACATGGACGTATAATGATTTTCGTTTTATGGGCGGGGAATATAATAGAAAATACATTGCAGGTGTTCCTAGAAATATTATTACTGGTGAAGTTTATTACCAATTAGAAGGATTAAAATTAGGGCCTACAATTTATTGGTCGCCAACAGAGGTTGCTGTTGACCATGGTAATCACTTTGATATTCAAAAAAGAGAGCCATTTGTATTATTAGGATTTAATGCACATTATCAATATGACAATACATGGTCGACTTACCTTAATTTAGATAACATAACCAATAAACGTTATGTGGCAAGCACCTTAGCCAATCCAACAGTGAAAAAGAATGATGCCTTACTTTTCCCTGGCAATGGTTTTAGTGTTAATGCGGGTGTTGTGTATAAATTTTAATTCAAGTAGAAAATAGACAAAGGCTGCCTTACACGACAGCCTTTTTTATATATTAATCACGTCTTTTTACACGTAGATTAATTTTCAATATTGGCTTCAATAAACCATAAGAATTTATCAAGATCACGCGATGCAGCAGTAAACATATCGGCAGTATCTTCATCTTCAACTTCGTCAATGGCTTTACGAATATCATTAGCAACAACAGCATAACGATCAGCCAGTGCTTTTAGGTGATCTTGCACATCATGGATATCCAAAGGATACGCTTTTAAGGGTGTTTTTTTACCGACAACTTGCGCAGTGCCTAATACCGTACCACCTAATTGAACAATACGTTCTGCAAACTCATCTGTGTGCTGATTAATGGTATCGCGGAAGCCATCAACCATCTCATGAACAGAAATAAAGTTTCTGCCACGCATATTCCAGTGCGCTTGTTTTGTGATGAGAGATAGGTCGATAAACTGCGTCACCATCTGTTGCAATAATTCAATAGCGTGAAGTTTTACGCTGTCGTCGAGGTTATTACGGGTATAAAGCAGAGTTGAAGGTGTGGATTTGACTAATTTAGCAGTACTCATAATCGTTCTCCCTAAATAATTAATAACTCAATATCTTAATTTCTGTTAATGATGATAGTAAATTATTAATGGTTAGTCTTATCGATTGATACTATTAAATTGATAGGTCATCTATTAAAAAAATCTAATCTATCGAAATAGTCTATTTAGGGTAAGACAATGAGCGCAAAATAGCAATGATAGGTCAGTAAAGTTATTATTTAATAAGAAAAAGGATCATAAGATCCTTTTTAAATAAATATTTATTTCTTATAAGAAAATACGGTTAAATAATTATTTAACCTCTTCAATTTTGGTTTTATTTTTCATGGTTGCTGTTGAACCAATAGAGGCTAATACAATAAAGGCAAGGGCAATCCATTGAATTAGTGTTAAATGTTCGTGTAAGAAAATAATACCAATAAAAGCACCCATACAAGGCTCTAAGCTCATGAGGGTACCGAACGTTTTAGCTGGTAAACGTGTAAGGGCAATCATTTCTAAGGTATAAGGAAATGCGGTCGATAAAATCGCAATAGCCAATGCAACCGGTAAAATTGACCAGCTAAACATAATGTCAGGGCTACTTTGTAACATACCAATAGGAACGAAAATAAAGGCAGCAACTAATGAGCCAATTGAAACAGTTGCCGCACCGTAGCCTTTACCTGCACGTTGTCCGAATACAATGTATAACGCCCAACCCACACCAGCACCCAGTGCATAAAGAATACCTAGAGGATCTAATCCATGAATATTATCGCCAATAGGTAGCAATAATCCTAAGCCCGCAATGACTAAAATTATCCATAAAAAGTCGATGGCTCTGCGCGATGAAAACATAGCAACAGCTAAAGGACCTGTAAATTCAAGGGCAACCGCAATCCCTAAAGGAATGGTTTCAAGAGCAAGGTAGAAAAGGTAATTCATTGCCCCTAACGATAAACCATATAGAAACAGTGGCATAATCGATTTTCGAGTGAACTTGAGTCGCCACGGTTTAAAAATAAAAAAGAGGATCAAAGTACCCAATAATAGACGTAACGCCGTGACAGCTGGGGCTCCAATAACAGGAAATAGGCTTTTAGCAAGGGATGCGCCGCTTTGAATTGAAAGCATGGAAAGAAGCAAGAGAAGCACAGGGTAAAACACCTGTAATTTAGCTGAGTGTCTGGCTGACAACATCCTATAAAACCTCGTCAATAATCAATCGTTATGTGTTCTCTGTTAGCAGATAACAAAGGATCGCATAATATAAAATAAAATCACTTGCTTTAATATAGCTATTTATTAATAAATATTTTTTATTTTAATTTAGTCGAGTGAGATTAGCTAAAATAAAAATTAATTTATTTTTAATAAAATAAAAAATAACTTCTCATAAATATAAGTATTAATAATGATTAAATATA
Source organism: Proteus columbae (assembly GCF_002777965.1). GTDB lineage: Bacteria > Pseudomonadota > Gammaproteobacteria > Enterobacterales > Enterobacteriaceae > Proteus > Proteus columbae. The sequence goes on from NZ_NGVR01000023.1 coordinate 189,423, forward strand.
TATATGCGATAAAAATCGTAAAAACACTTTTTTTAACCTTTTTTATTAAAAATACCTTCAGTATAATTCCAAGCTCGATTTAACTAGTTAAAAGAGAATAAAAAATGAGTAAAATAAAATCTATCGCAGTGTATTGTGGTTCTAGTTTAGGCGCTTCACCTATTTATAAAGAACAAGCAATTATTTTTGCCAAAGAGCTAGTTAAACGTAATATTATCTTAATTTATGGTGGTGCCAGTGTCGGTATTATGGGTACTCTTGCTGATACTGTATTAGCCGAAGGCGGAAAGGTAATTGGTGTTATTCCTACGCTATTAGAAGGGCGTGAAATATCGCATAAAAACCTGACCGAATTGCATGTTGTTGAAACCATGCATCAGCGTAAAAGCAAAATGATTGAATTGGCTGATGGTTTTGTCGCATTACCCGGTGGTTTCGGTACATTAGAGGAGTTTAGTGAAGTCTTTACGTGGAGCCAAATTGGGTTGCATCAAAAACCATTAGGCTTACTGAATATCAATCAGTTCTATTCTCCATTATTAATGATGATTGATAAAATGGCGGATGAACAATTCTTACATGAAAAATACCGTAAAATGGCGATTGTGGAACAATCTCCTATTCAACTTTTAGATAAATTTGAAACGTATACTGCGCCTCCTGTAAAAACCTACAACAAATAAAGGTAAAAAAATGATAATAATAAGAAAAGCAATTTTGTCTGATGTAGAAGAAATTAATACGCTTTACACTTACTTATTTAATGAAATGGCAAATTTACAACCTGATCGATTAAAGCCGGGTAAGCAAGATGAAGCTTTTATTATTAATGGAATAAAAAATAATAAGTTTCATCTTTTAGTGGCAGATCTAGACGGTAAAGTGGTTGGATTTAGCTTCGCACAAATTCAAGAGACACCCCTGTTTAATTGTTTAGTTCAACGTAAATATGCTTATATTTACGATATCGTTACTGATCCTACAGTACGTAGCCAAGGTGTAGGTCGTTTATTGTTGACCGCAATGAAAGAGTGGGCTAAATCAGAGAAAATGACGCATCTTGAGTTATCTGTATTAGCTGAAAATGGTGCGGCTAAACGTTTTTATGAACGTGAAGGATTAAAAGAAGTGAGCACAGTAATGGCTATTGCTTTATAACAGGCCAAATTTACGTTAATTCTCATAGGATTAAGTGCATAGATAAAAATAAACCCGCTTCAAAGGCGGGTTTATTAATTATATTATTCAGCTAAATTGTGGGTTTCCCCGCAATGATCGTACACAATACCCTGACATTTTCAACATCTTCTGCCGATATTTCAAACAAGTTTCTATCTAATACAATAAAATCGGCAAATTTCCCGACTTCTAATGATCCAATTTGTTTATCCATATCTAATGCCTGAGCCGCATTAATGGTCGCAGCGCGTAGAATTTCAATTAACTTAAGATTACGATCATTATCAAGGCGTGGGCTTGCTGCATCTTTTTGGCGAGTCATCGCGACTTTAAAATCGTACCATTCATTAAGTGGATCAATCGGCCAATCGCTACCAAAAGCAACAGTAACGCCAGCATCAATAAACTTGCCAGCAGTCTCTAAATAATCACAGCGAGATTTCCCCAGCATTTCAATATCTTTTTCGATATTACTCTGTTCTGCGGCCGCCCATTGAAAGGAGAGAAAAGGATAGGTTTTTAGTTGTGTAAAACGAACGTAATCTTTTTCACACATCAATTCATTATGTGCAAGTCCCGGTCTTATGTCTTTTTCAGGTAAGGCTTTACGCATTGCACTAATAGCATCAAGTGCCGTACTAATTGCACCTTCAGCAACAGTATGAATATGAGGGTGATAACCTGCTCGTGCAATTTCTGTGACTAACGGGGTTAAAATTTCAGGTGAGAAATAGAGATCGCCAATATGTTCAGAGTATTGCCAGTGTGGCGTATCATCAGTGCCAACATTAATACGATAAGGTGAGTGCAAGCGTGCTGTCATAATCGGCGCTTGTAATACTCCATCAAGAAAAAGCTTGATATGGCGGATCGCAACACTGGGTTGAGCGCCTTCGCTGATTTGATGCCATTGTGAAAAGCGAGTGGCAGCATGGCATACAGCGTTTGGAATATCTTCAATACAAGGCACATCATCTGGCGTGATTTCAACGGCATTCTCTACACGAAGAGTCAGTTCACCTGCTTTTCTTAATGTATTAAAGGCGCGTAATTGCGGTTCGCCTACACGAGCATCCATAATGGTGGTCACGCCTTGTTCATTTAATAATTTTTGAACATGGCGAGCTATTTGTAAATTTTGAGCTTCTGTCAGTGGTGGTAAGCTGTCAATGGCTTGCATTGCTGGCGCATCTTCAAGAATACCAATAGGTGTTCTATCACCATCACGCTCAATGTTTCCATCTGGTGGATCGGGTGTTTCAGCGGTGATATTTAACAGCTCTAAAGCGCGCGAGTTAGCAAGAACACTATGACAATCACTAGAAAAGAGCAAAATAGGGCGAGCCGTATTTAAGGTATCAAGGTGATAACGAGTCATTTGCACACCTTCAGGTTGCATACCTTCACGATACCATGCGGAAACTTTTAACCATTCGGTATCACTATCAATAAAGTTTTCATCAAGGTATTTTTGAATACGCAATAAAATGTCATCGATAGAGAGTGATTGATAATCAAGATGGCAACCCGCTAGTGTTGCACCTCCCCAGAATGGGTGCATGTGTGCATCAATAATGCCCGGCATGACCATTCTTCCCTGTAAATCAATCTGCTCAGTATTTTCATTACAGTAAGAAAGTAACCTCTCTTTTTTACCTGAAGCAATAATCACACCTTGGCTGATCGCGATAGCATCAACAATAATGTCATTATGATCAGCAGTATAAATAAGTCCGTTGTAATAGAGAGTGTCTGCAATTTGAAATGTCATTCTTCTACCTTGTATTGCTTTTTTAGCACGTAGATGCGTGCTTAAATGATTATTTTGTTTATAGGGCATCCTGTTGCGTTTTGACGCGGGCGGTCATAGTAGAATTAAATCAGAGTGAATACTACAAGCTTGTTACATTGACTTAACGATGAGTATGAATACAACTTAGAGATTGAGCGAAATAAGGTAAGTTTAAAGAATGTCGACTTACCTTATTTAAACATAATAAGCGTGGTTAGTTGTCTGGTAAATTGGTTGAGCACACTTCACAATGTGGATTTTTAGGTAATTTGAATTCACGAAATTGCATTCGCATTGCGTCAAACATCAACACTTTGCCATGTAAATGTTCACCATACCCTGTAAGCAGTTTGATGGCTTCAACGGCTTGTAAAGTACCAATTGTGCCCACAACAGGTGCCATTACGCCGGCTTCAACACAACTTAAAGCATTATCACCAAAAAGATGACTTAAACAGCGATAGCAAGGCTCATTATCTTGATAGGTGAATACACTGATTTGACCTTCCATCCGAATAGCCGCACCAGAAACGAGCGGTTTTTTTTGATGAAAGCAGAGGCGATTAAGTTGCTCACGTACTGTCACATTATCAGTGCAATCCATAACAATATTATGGTGGCTAATAAGCTCCGCTAACGCTTCATCTTCAAGTAATGCATCAACGGTTTCTATCGTGACATGAGGATTAATGGCTTCTAATGTTGCTTTTGCAGAGAGTACTTTAGGTTGACCAATCGTGGCGTCGCGATGAAGAATTTGTCGCTGAAGATTAGAAAGGGAAACCGTATCAAAATCTAATAAGGTGAGTTTTCCTACACCTGCAGCTGTAAGATATTGCGAGGCGCTACATCCTAAGCCACCAGCACCAACGACTAATACAGAGGCACTTTTCAGCGCCTCTTGACCATCAAAATCAAAGCCTCTTAATACAATCTGGCGATTGTAGCGCAGCGTTTCTTCATCAGTTAATTCAATACTCATAAAGACTATTCACTTTTTAATAGAGAATTAAATAGCTCGATAGTAACAGTTTCGCCAGCTGCAACTTTACCGCGCTCACGCTCTAAAACGATAAAGCAATTAGCGACACTAAAGGAGCTATAAACATGGGAGCCTTGATGTCCAGATGTTTCGACTTGCCATACACCCTCGGCATTAATACTGGCGATACCGCGTTGGAAATCAAGACGACCTGCTGATTTTTTCAATGGAGATTGTGCAATAGCTTGGAAACGTTGTGGTGCTTTCCAATGGCTAAATCCTGATAAACGTGCGATTAAAGGCTGAACCAATTGATAGAATGTTACGGTTGCAGATACTGGGTTACCCGGCAAACCGCAGAACCACGCATTGTGTAGATGACCAAAGGCAAAAGGTTTTCCTGGTTTAATGGCAAGCTTCCAAAAACCAATTTCGCCAATTTCATCAAGAATTTGTTTGGTGTAATCGGCTTCGCCCACAGAAACACCACCACTGCTGATGACTAAATCTGCTTCTTGATCAGCTTTTTTAAAGGTTTCACGCAGTTTTTCTGGTGAATCAGGAATAACGCCTAAATCTAAAACTTCACATCCTAGTTTTTCAAGCATTAAACGTACCGCAAAGCGGTTGGTATCATAAATTTGGCCCGCTTTTAATGGCTGACCAATGGTTTGTAATTCATCACCCGTTGAGAAAACGGCCACTTTTAAACGACGATAAACTTGTACTGTTGCCACACCTAAAGAGGCAATTAAAGGTAATTGCGCAGTTGAAAGCTTAGTGCCAGCAGGTAATACAATGTCGTTTTCTTTAATATCTTCACCAATACGGCGAATATTCTGGCCTTTTTTAGCCGGCTGTGAAAAACGTATACCATGTTCGGTCACTTCGGCTTCTTCTTGCATAATGACAGTATCAACACCAGCAGGCACCATTGCTCCTGTCATAATGCGTACACATTGCCCAGCAGGGAGTTCTCCCTCAAAAGGAATACCAGCGAATGATTTACCAGCAACAGGAAGTGGAGTTTGAGCTTCTAAGTCAGCGTAACGAAGTCCGTAACCATCCATTGCCGAATTATCAAAAGGCGGAACATTCAGTGGAGATGTAATATCTTCACTTAGAATATAATCTGCGGCGTTATTTAATGGAATGTTAAGGGTATTGGTAATTGCCAGCGGTTTTTCAAGTAGTTTTTCTAGCGCTTCATCAAGAGATAATAAACCGCTAACGTGACATTGACTCATCATATACTCCAAGATCTATCGAAATGTTCTGTTTTATTTCATGATACTAATCTATCACGATGAACATCATCATGTCAGAGATCATCTTGTGAATAGAAAGAAATGAAACTTCTTATTGCAAAAATGTTAACTGATTGGGGTTAATGTGTTACTTGTTCTGTTATTAGTAAGCAGCACATTTAAAATGATAAAACAAAATAATGGATATCCATGAATACTTCAAATCACCAAAGTCATTCAGCACAAGCTTTTCATATTGCTTTTAGTGGGTTTCTTGCTTTAGTGGTTGCAATGGGAATAGGCCGCTTTACTTTTACACCGCAAGTGCCGTTGATGATTGCAGAATATCAATTAACGCTGACAAGTGCGGGGATCGTTGCTGCATTTAATTATCTTGGTTATCTTGCTGGCTCCTATGATGCGATGAAAGCGGTTAAAGGTGTGGGGTATCGCTTATGGGCAGGTCTTTGGGGAGCGGTGATAATCACTCTGTTGTCTGCTTTTTTAAAAGATGCTTTTACACATAGTATTGCACGCTTTTTTATTGGTTGGGCAAGTGGTTGGACATTAGTGCTGGTGGCTTCATGGGCTAACGAGTTACTGGCTCGCCTTAATCGACCTGCATTAAGTGTGGCTGTTTATGCAGGAACTGGTGCAGGTATATTTATTAGCGGTATTCTTGCCGTGTTAATTATGAAATGGCAAATGAGTGCGACAGCAGGGTGGTTAATTTATGGTTCTCTTGCTTTTATTTGTGCCATATATGTGAGCTACCATCTTCCAAAGCCTTGGACAATGAGCAGGGATGAGGTAAAAGTGACCTCTTTAACGCTTACGCCAGCGATAAAAAGGCTGATTTGGGGTTATACCTTTGCCGGATTTGGCTATATTTTACCTGCAACTTTTCTTTCTCAAATGGCAGCAGAACGCTTTCCGGGGAGCTTAATTGCGCAATTTGTCTGGCCTGTTTTTGGTGCTTCTGCGGCATTATGCATTGGGATCGCTATTTTCACGCGTAATGTCTTAAACACGCAGTTACGCTTAGCCATTACGCTTTGGTTACAAGCACTAGGCATACTGATTGCGCTGTGGGTTCCTACAATTATAGGGTTGGCGATAGGCGCGTTTTTAATTGGTGGCGGTTTAATGTGTGCGGTACAGCTGGCTTTTTTACGAGGTCGTGAATTAGCACCTCAACATGGGCGTTATATGGCGGGTTTACTTACCACTTTTTATGCCATCGGGCAATTAGTTGGCCCCGTAATTTCTTCACTTTCAACAGCATTAACGGGAAAATTAGAACCTGCACTTTATGTTGCTTTTATTGTATTGATAATTGGCGGTTTTCTGGTGTGTTTAAAAGAAAAAGAGTGTCAGTAAACTAAAAATAGCTCATACAAAAATGCAATAATTTCATAACGAAAAATGCGGTATTGCTGGATAATGTGATTGAGGTCATCTAAAGTGTAGGCTGTTGTTGCTAAGCGCGATAACAGCTACTTAATTAATGTGTTTACCGGAGAGTCCAATGTCATCATTAAGTAAAGAGGCGCAATGGGTGCACGCTGCGTTAGTTGAACGCGGTTTGGAAACGCCTCTTCGTGAACCAAAACTCTCTCCAAGTGAGAGCAAACAGCAAATTGAACATCATATGACAGAAGTGATGAAGCTGTTAAATCTAGATTTAAGCGACGATAGCTTAGCTGAAACGCCTCGTCGTATTGCTAAAATGTATGTTGATGAAATTTTCTCAGGGCTGGATTACCACAACTTCCCAAAAATCACACTCATCGAAAATAAAATGCAAGTTGATGAAATGGTGACAGTACGAGATATCACATTAACAAGTACTTGCGAACATCACTTTGTTACTATCGATGGTAAAGCCATTGTGGCTTATATCCCGAAAGATAAAGTAATTGGGCTATCTAAAATTAATCGAATTGTGCAATTCTTTGCTCAGCGCCCTCAAGTTCAAGAACGCTTAACACAGCAAATCCTTATCGCATTACAAACGTTACTAGGAACAAAAAATGTGGCTGTTTCTATTGATGCGGTTCACTATTGTGTTAAAGCTCGTGGTATTCGTGATGCAACTAGTGCAACAACAACAACTTCGTTAGGCGGGTTATTTAAATCTAGTCAAAATACGCGTCAGGAGTTTCTGCGCGCTGTTCGTCATCTTTGAGATTTTAAATAAAAATGAATGAATCGTCTCATCAACGTATCGAAGCACTCGATGCGTTGAGAGGAATGGCGATCCTTGGCATTTTATTGCTCAATATTTCAGGTTTTGCATTATTAAGAGTGGCTTCATTTAACCCATTACATTCGGGAGAAGCCTCTTTTGGTGATCGTATAACATGGATGGCATTAAATCTGTTTGCTCAAGGAAAATTCCTCTTTATTTTTGCGCTGCTATTTGGTGGTACGCTTTATCTCCTTTTGTATAAAGGAACACGTTTTAATGTATCGCGATTAGTTGTACTGGCATTGATCGGTGTTATTCACACATTATTTATTTGGGAAGGTGATATTTTATTTCCATATAGTATATGTGGTTTATTTGTTCTTGCATTTATCAAATCAATCGCGACAAAGCACCAATTTATATTGGGAGCGATACTCTATTTTTGTGGCGCACTTATTTTAGGTGCGCTGTTTTACTATTATCGTGATTTTATTGATACCGTTTGGTATAGCACACCATACTCTCAATTAGCTGAATCAGATTGGAAAACAGGATCTTATTTAAATAGTGTTTATTATCGTTTGAATGAGCTAAGTCTTTTTGTTTTTAATCTAGTACGTCAATACAGTTGGTTTTTGTTTGGTGCGATGTTGATGGGTTCTGCATTAATGGCAACAGGTTGGTTGCAGCAGAAATTTAGTCGCGCTCATTATGGTCATGTGGCACTCTATTTCCTCTCAATTAGTTTAAGCTTACAAACGGCTATTGTGCTGGTGGATTATTACCTTGATTGGGATTATCGTTGGGCTGCTATTTTTGCACAACCTTTAACCATGTTGATCCAAGTGATGCAAAGTTTGGGGTATATTGCGCTGTTTTATTGGAGTTGGAATATTATTCAACACTCTTATTTTGCCTATGCTTTACGTTGTGTTGGCAAAATGGCGTTAACGACCTATTTAATGCAAAGTTTTATCGGTATTTATTTATTTCAGCGTATGGGGCTATTTAATCAATTTACTTTACCTGAACTGATGCCTTTTGTTGCCGTCATTTGGGCAATCAATATTGCTTTTGCTGTGATTTGGTTACGTTATTTTCCTCAAGGACCAATAGAGTGGATCTGGCGTAAATCAGCCTCGAAATTAGCACAATTCTTTTAGATTTTTTCATGATTATTTTCATTCAGAGGAAGTGATTCGACTTCCTCTGGTGAAACAGCAGGATAACCTTTAATGCCTTCAGGAATAGATTGTATTGCGGGAATAGTTTCTGGTGGCCCTAAAAAGCGTGGTTCGCGGTTTAGAATATAAACATCAATCATTGCACCTGCTCTGGCAAATACTTCACGTACACGTACTTTAAACATACTTTTAGGGGATGCAACTGCAAAGCATTGCGCATCAATCCCTTTTTCTAATGCGATAAAAACAGCTCGTTCACAGTGAAAACGCTGAGTAATAATGGTAAATCCATCTGTACCAAATACCTCTTTTGTTCGCACTACTGAATCAAGTGTTCTGAAGCCTGCAAAATCCATCACAATACGAGAGGCAGGAATACCCGCTTTAATGAGATCTTTACGCATCGTATTTGGCTCATTATAGCTATGTTTTGCATTATCGCCGCTGAGCAATAAATACTGAATTTTGCCACTATTATAAGCATTTACAGCGCCTTGGATGCGGTATTGATAAAACTGATTTATATAACCGCTGGTATAGTACTTTGATGTGCCTAACACCATTCCCACTTTTTTAGCGGGTAATGTATCCACATCTTCAAATATATAGGGATTGGTTTTCCAGCCGATCCAGCGATCGCAGGCAATCAAGGTGACTGCAAATAGAATAAAAAGTGTGAGAAAAAGATAAATGAGGCGTTTTAGCATGTCCTTGCCTTAATGACGCAAATAACGAATGACTTTCATAATAGTTAAGGCTACTTGAGCAAGGATAGGGAAGCAAGAAAAAAGCGTCTCATATTAAGTAATGACACGCTTTTCAGAATGGTACTTAGTGTTTCAAACTACTTAGAACGAGGTTCTTTTGTAAATACGGTACTCTGGTGACCAATAGTTACGTTCAATTGCTTCTTCTAATGCTGAATCAGAAGTAACAGTAGCAACACCTTGTACTTGTGCTTCTTTTGCAACTTGTTTTGCGATATAACGCGAAACTTGTTGAATATCAGCCAGTAAAGGTAACAGAGAGCCATCACCCTCTTTCGCCATAGGTGAGCAATCTGCTAATGCGCGACTTGCTACCATTAACATGGCATCAGTAACACGTTTTGCACCACATGCGATAACACCTAATCCAATACCTGGGAAGATATAAGAGTTGTTGCACTGTGCAATTGGATACTCTTTATCTTTGTATTTAACTGGTGCAAATGGACTACCCGTTGCCACTAAAGCTTGTCCATCAGTCCAGTTGATAATATCTTCAGGACGCGCTTCTACACGAGACGTTGGGTTAGATAATGGCATTACGATAGGGCGTTCACAGTGTTTGTGCATTTCACGAATAATTTCTTCAGTAAATAAGCCAGCTTGTCCTGAAACACCAATCAAAATAGTTGGTTTTGCATTCTTAACCACTTCTAGCAGTGAAATTGCATCGCTTTCGGTTTCCCAATCAGCAATAGTCTCGCTTTTTTGGATAAGTTTGCTTTGGAAATCAAGTAAATTTGGTAGTTTGTCTGTTAATAAGCCGAAACGGTCAACCATAAAGATACGTTCACGCGCTTGCTCATCACTTAAACCTTCAGATTTCATTTGGGCAATGATTTGTTCAGCAATACCACAACCCGCAGAACCTGCACCTAAGAAAGTGACAGTTTGGTCTTTTAATTGGCGACCAGCAGCACGACTTGCTGCAATTAGGCTACCTAAAGTGACCGACGCTGTACCTTGAATATCGTCATTAAAACAACATAGTTCATCACGATAACGATTTAATAAAGGCATCGCATTTTTTTGTGCGAAATCTTCAAATTGTAGTAAAACATTTGGCCAGCGACGTTTAACAGCTTGGATAAACTCATCAACAAACTCGTTATATTCATCACCTGTAATACGAGGATGACGCCATCCCATATACAGAGGATCGTTTAAACGTTGTGGGTTGTTAGTACCAACATCAAGTACAACAGGCAGTGTGTACGCTGGGCTAATACCACCACACGCGGTATATAAAGAGAGTTTACCGATAGGAATACCCATACCACCGATACCTTGGTCACCTAAACCAAGAATACGTTCGCCATCTGTTACAACAATGACTTTTACGTTCTGTTTAGTGGCGTTTTGTAGCATATCGTCGATATTGGCACGGTTAGGGTAAGAGATAAATAAACCGCGAGCACGACGATAAATATCAGAGAAATGTTCACAAGCTTCACCCACTGTTGGTGTGTAAATGATTGGCATCATTTCAGTTAGGTGAGATTCCAAGAGACGGTAAAATAGGGTTTCATTGGTATCTTGGATATTTCGTAGGTAAATATGTTTGTCGTTATCGTTTTTGAAATCAAGATATTGGCGATAAGCGCGTTCAACCTGTTCTTCGATGGTTTCAACTGCTTCAGGCAGTAAACCATGTAAGTTAAAGGTGCTGCGTTCTTCTTCGCTGAAAGCACTACCTTTATTTAACAGGGGAAATTCAAGCAGGATTGGGCCTGCATACGGGATGTAGAGAGGGCGTTTACTTTCGTGTTCCAGTTCCATGAAAAATACTCTTGTAAGGCAGTTAGTCACATGACAATTGTAGATCCTACAAAATAATAAAAATATGTACAGCTTATGTTATTTTTTTATGATTTTTATGCTTAGAAATGAGAGATAGATACGGTTGTTACAACTTTTTCTGGTAAGCATCAGCAAAATTTACATGCTGATGCTTTTTTAGGAGAGATTTTTAGAGGAATAAGTTAAAACTTTTTACAAAGTGATGCGTTGCATTTGGCGACAACCTAAAGCGGTTAATGTTGCTTGTGTTGCATCCCATTGAGTTAAAATTGTCTCTGCTTTTTCAATTAAGACAGCAGATTCAATATCCATCACACTCTCACCTGCCATATTTAATAAAATTAATGCCGCTTGTAATGGCGGTAAACTTGGGTTAAATGCGGCATTTTCAGCGTAGCTACCTTGGAAAATTTTGCCATTTTTCATTTGAACAGCAATACCACTGTGCGATTCACTATAAGGAGCATGGCTACGATTAGCAGCTTGTATTGCCTGTTGTGCTAATTCACTAGGGTTATCAATTTTGTAACCGTGATTAACTTTGTCCATTAATAAAGAGGTGATATTGAGATCTTTCGGACCAAAGCTATCAGGTAAATAATCGCCCAATGTTGCCATTTTTCTACCCGGCAACTGAATTTGAATATGGGTGCCACTGTTCAATTCGTTCATAAACTGGCGACAATGACCACAAGGTGTATAGTTAACGGTGACTGAGATTAAGCGAGATTCACCACGTAACCATGCGTGAGTCACCGCACTTTGTTCAGCGTGAACGGTTTGTTGTAGCGGGGCGCCAGCAAATTCCATATTGGCACCGAAATAGAGATTGCCACTTTCACCACGCGCAACGGCACCGACTTTAAAATTAGAAATTGGTGCAACAGCACAAGCGGCGGCAACCGGTAAAAGTGCTAGGGCTAAGGCATCATCATTACATTGTAACTGTGTTTTTATGGCATTGACCTGCTCTGCCGTAAACATTGCAGGAAATTCATCCTGCTCAAGATAAGGAGCAAGTGCTTGTTGTAACTGAGGGGATAAATCTGACCAAACTGCCTGAAAACGAGTATGCATACATGAGTCTCCCATTAATCTTTCTGTATTATAAGATTCTAGGCATCTTTACCCATTCTTATATGTGATGAAAATCATATTTTCAATGAAACAATTGCAACAAATTCATTAATTGAGAGATGTATCTCAAATTTATAGTAAAAATCCCCGAAATAAATTTAATTAAATCGAGGATTTAAGAATGGAGAGTAAGAAAGGTATCAACTATAAAGATGCAAAATAATAGGGAAGATAAATGGCGCTGTAAGGGAAGTAATAATCCCGCATGTCATTAATGCCAGTGAGCTATAAGCACCTTCAATATAATCGACTTCAGCAGCTCTTGCTGTTCCTACTGCGTGAGAAACGGTTCCCATTGCTAAACCACGAGATGCGTGAGTAGGAATACGCAGTATCTTAAATAAAGTATGACCAAAAATGGCACCTAAAATACCTACTGCAATAACACATGCAGCACTGATTGCAGGAATACCACCTATGGAATCTGCGACAGCCATTGCGATAGGTGTTGTCACTGATTTAGGTAAGATTGATGCGGCAATTTCAGGTGTTGCACCCGCCCATAAAGCAATTGCTGTACCACTGACCATCGCAGCAATACTACCAATAAAGCAAATACTGATTAACGATTTCCACTGTGCGCGAATTTGGTGTAATTGCTGATAAAGCGGTATAGCTAAAGCGACAACAGCAGGTTGCAATAAGTCATTTAAAATACGACTTCCCGCAAAATAATGCTCATAAGGTGTATGTGTGATTAACAAGATAGGGATAATCACTGCAATACCTATGAGCAGCGGGTTTAAAATCGGTAATTTATAACGAGCTGCAAGTTTACGGGATAAATAAAAGACGATGATAGTTAAAGGAAGTGACCACCAAATATTCATTAACATTAACATTTTTTCTTCTCACTTAACGCTTTATCGTCGTCGTCTTCTTTTTCTACAATATCTTCAACTTGGTCAGGTTTTGCGCCAACAATAATGCGTTCACGATGAACGTAGTGTGAGCAATATGCAACGAGCGCCATAACACCAAAGGTACTTACAACGCAGGCTAAAACGATGGGGAAAAGTTGTTGACTTAATAAATCATAATAGTTCATGACAGCGACTCCGATAGGAATAAAGAGTAATGTCATATTTTTTAAGAGGATATTGGCACCCGGTTTTACCCAACGCAGTGGGATAAGCTGGAAAGCAAGTAGCCCAAAAAGGATCAGTAAGCCGACAATACTGCCTGGAACCGCAAAGGGCAGAAGGGCTGAAATCAGATTACCAGCAAAAAGGCAAAGATAAAGTACCAAAAAAGATCGTAGAAAATGCCAGAGTGTAATCTGCACTCGTGCCCGTTTAGATTTCATAAGTAAGTGTCCTAAATCAACTAACAGATTTATCATACACCGATTTTGAAAGTGTGCTACGGATCACAATAAAAAAAGAGCGAGGCTCTTATAGAACCTCGCCACTTATTTATCTGGCAAATGAATTTTGGTGTTATTTCACTTGCTGACCCGGTTTTGCACCAGAATCTGGGCTGAGTAAGAAGATATCTTTATCGCCAGGACCTGCTGCCATTACCATGCCTTCTGAAATACCAAAACGCATTTTACGAGGTGCTAAGTTTGCCACCATTACCGTTAAGCGACCTTCTAACACTTTAGGATCTGGGTATGCTGTACGAATACCTGAGAATACTTGGCGAGTTTCGCCACCTAAGTCCAAAATTAATTTCAGCAGTTTGTCTGAGCCTTCAACAAAATCGGCTTGTTTAATTTCAGCGATACGCATGTCGATTTTCGCAAAATCATCGAAGTTGATGGTTTCTTGGATTGGTGAGTCTGCTAATGGGCCTGTGACTTCTTTTACAGGTGCAATCGTGCTTTTTGACGCTTCAACCATCGCATTGGCTTTATCCATTTCTATACGATTAAACAATGCTTTGAATTTAGTAATTTCTTGGTTTAATAGCGGTTGTGCAAGTGTATCCCATGTTAATTCAGTTTGTAAAAAGGCTTCTGAACGCTCTGTTAGTGAAGGTAAAACAGGTTTCAGATATGTCATCAGTACGCGGAATAAGTTAATTCCCATTGTACAGATAGCTTGTAGCTGTGCATCTTGACCTTCTTGTTTTGCTACAACCCACGGCGCTTTTTCATCAATATAGCGGTTGGCTTCATCCGCTAATGCCATGATTTCACGAACTGCTTTACCAAACTCACGATTTTCAAATGACTGTGCGATAGTGTCTTTCATATCAACAAAGTGTTGATAAAGCTTAGCATCATCTAAAGAATCAGCTAATTTGCCATCAAAACGCTTGCTGATAAAACCCGCAGTACGTGATGCAAGGTTAACGACTTTATTAACTATGTCGCTGTTAACACGTTGAACAAAGTCTTCTAAGTTTAGGTCAATATCATCGATGCGTGAGGAAAGTTTTGCTGCATAGTAATAGCGCAGGCAATCTGCATCAAAATGATCAAGGTAAGCACGAGCTGTAATAAAGGTGCCACGAGATTTTGACATCTTCGCGCCATTTACAGTGACATAACCGTGAACAAACAGGTTGGTTGGCTTGCGGTATTCGCTGCCTTCTAACATGGCAGGCCAGAATAAGCTGTGGAAATAGACGATATCTTTACCGATAAAGTGATAAAGGTCTGCTTTGCTGTCTTTATTCCAGAACTCATCAAAACTTAAATCACCACGTTTTTCACATAAGTTTAAGAAAGAACTCATGTAGCCGATAGGTGCATCTAGCCATACATAGAAATATTTACCCGGAGCATCTGGGATTTCAAATCCAAAATAAGGCGCGTCACGAGTGATATCCCACTGTTGTAAACCGCTGTCGAACCACTCTTGCATTTTATTTGCAACTTGCTCTTGCAGAGCGCCAGAGCGGATCCACTCTTGTAACATGTTGCTAAATGCAGGTAAGTCGAAGAAATAGTGTTCAGTTTCACGCATAACAGGTGTTGAGCCTGATACAACAGAGCGTGGATTAATTAATTCTGTTGGGCTGTAAGTTGAGCCACAAACTTCACAGTTATCACCATATTGGTCTTGCGCTTTACATTTAGGGCAAGTGCCTTTTACAAAGCGGTCAGGCAAAAACATGCCTTTTTCTTCATCATAAAGCTGAGAAATCGTTTTGCTTTTGATGTGACCATTTTTTTTCAGTGCAAGATAAATTTTAGTTGATAACTGGCGACTTTCTTCACTGTGTGTAGAGTGATAATTGTCGTAACTGATATTAAAACCAGCAAAATCCTGCTGATGCTCTTTGCTCATTTCTTCAATCATGGCTTCTGGCGTAATACCCAGTTGTTGAGCTTTCAGCATAATTGGCGTGCCGTGAGCATCATCAGCGCAGATGAAATGAACTTCTTTGCCGCGCATTCGTTGATAACGGACCCAGATATCTGCCTGAATGTGCTCAAGGATATGACCGAGATGAATTGAACCGTTAGCATAAGGTAACGCGCAGGTTACCAATAATTTATTCGCGACGTGAGACATAGTAAGGATCTTACTTCCATAAAATTAATAAAAGGGACTTTGATGTTAACCGATCCATCATGATGTCGCTAGGGCAATAATCGAGTTTTTGCAAGAGAAATTTCAGTTGGCAAATTGAGGTAAGGCATTATCGTAGTCATCTACTATCTGATATGATAGATGCACTCATATATTTAATAAATAATGAAAACGAGAGGAGCCGGGATGAGTGATAAATCCCCCGAGCAGACCACCCCTGAGATTCTGAACGAAAAAGTTTCAGGTGTCTTGTCTACTTTTGAACACCCGACATTGAAACGTAATCTGCTTTCTCTAAAAGCATTACATCAATGTGCGATGATTGACGATGTTCTTCATATCGAGTTAGTGATGCCATTTGTTTGGAAAAAACCTTTCCAAGTCCTAATCGAAGAAAAAACAGCTGAACTTCGCAACATCACTGGTGCAAAAGCCATTGAATGGAAACTCAAGCACAATATTTCAACCTTACGCCGTGCAAATGATCTGCCAGGTGTTAATGGTGTGCGTAATATTCTTGCTGTGAGCTCTGGTAAAGGTGGCGTTGGTAAATCAAGTACAGCTGTTAACCTTGCATTAGCCCTTGCACAAGAAGGCGCTAAAGTAGGTATTCTTGATGCTGATATTTATGGACCATCTATTCCAAATATGTTGGGTACCACAATGGAGCGTCCGACGTCTCCTGATGGACAACATATGGCGCCGATTATGGCTTATGGTTTAGCGTCTAACTCTATCGGTTATTTAGTCACAGATGATAATGCAATGGTATGGCGTGGTCCTATGGCGAGCAAAGCATTAATGCAGATGCTCCAAGATACGCTGTGGCCTGACTTGGATTATCTGGTTATCGATATGCCGCCGGGAACAGGTGATATCCAATTAACCTTATCTCAAAATATCCCTGTAACCGCTGCGGTTGTGGTAACAACACCACAAGATATCGCGCTGGTGGATGCAATGAAAGGGATCGTCATGTTTAAGAAAGTCAATGTACCTGTATTAGGTATTATTGAAAACATGAGCGCACATATTTGTAGTAACTGTGGTCACCTTGAACCTATCTTTGGTACAGGTGGTGCGGCGAAATTAGCAGAGAAATATCATTGCCAATTATTAGGCCAAGTTCCTCTTCATATTTCTTTACGTGAAGACTTAGACCGCGGACAACCAACAGTGATGCGTGATCCTGAAGGCGAGTTTGCTGA
Source organism: Proteus columbae (assembly GCF_002777965.1). Lineage (GTDB taxonomy): Bacteria > Pseudomonadota > Gammaproteobacteria > Enterobacterales > Enterobacteriaceae > Proteus > Proteus columbae. Next base: position 206,395 of record NZ_NGVR01000023.1, read on the forward strand.
TATTTATCGCGAAATAGCGTCAACAGTGTCTGCTCAAATGTATTGGGATGGTGATGCAATTCCAACGGAAATTTCTTTCCGCGCAGTGTAATTACAGTAAAATAATACGTTGAATTATTTGCTGATTTAAATGGAGAGCCATTTGGCTTTCCATTTTTTACATGCGATTTTCGACTGTTTTTGATAAAAAACGAATAGATTTCTGGTTTTACGCTGGAACCAGAGTGATTTCAAAACTATAATCTGCGCTAGCGTAATATTTACATATTATTACGTTATCCCTCTTTTTATTTCAAACCAGGTTTTTGATTATGGCTGACACAGCACATCAGTGCACAATTGTAGGTATCGCTGGAGCATCTGCTTCGGGTAAAAGTCTTATTGCAAGTACACTTTACCGCGAATTAAGAGCGCAAGTAGGTGATCATAATATCGGGGTGATACCAGAAGATTGTTATTATCGTGACCAAAGTGATTTAACGATGGAAGAACGATATAAGGTCAATTATGACCACCCAAATTCGATGGATCACGCACTTTTATATCAACATTTGTGTGAACTAAAAGCAGGAAAAACCATCGAACTCCCTCAATATGACTACGTTGCTCACACTCGCAAAGCAGAATCCATTCCTTTTCAACCCAAAAAAGTTATTATCATTGAAGGCATCTTGTTATTAACAGATAAACGCCTGCGTGAAGAGATGGATTTCTCTATCTTTGTTGATACGCCATTAGATATTTGTTTAATGCGCAGAATTAAACGTGATGTTAATGAACGTGGACGTAGCTTAGACTCAGTCATTGAACAATATAATAAAACCGTTCGTCCTATGTTCTTCCAGTTTATTGAACCTTCTAAACAATATGCCGATATTATTGTCCCTAGAGGGGGTAAAAACCGCGTTGCGATTGATATTCTGAAAGCAAAAATTGGGCAGTTCTGCGAATAATAGGTTCATTTGTGGGCAGCTTTCATGCATGATGAAACTGCCTGTTTAACTTGAAGAAGGAAATAAAATGCGATTATGCGACCGTGATATTATTCAGTGGCTGGATGAAGGTAAATTAGTCATTGAACCCCGCCCGCCCATCGAGCGAATTAACGGCGCAACAGCAGATGTTTGCTTAGGAAATCAGTTTCGCGTTTTCCAAGGTCATACTGCTGCTTATATTGATTTAAGTGGCCCTAAGGCTGAAGTGAACGCTGCGCTAGAGCGTGTAATGAGTGATGAAATTGTGTTACCTGAAGGTGAAGCCTTTTTCTTACATCCTGGTGAATTAGCGTTAGCTGTGACACTTGAGTCAGTCACTTTGCCTGATAATGTTGTTGGATGGTTAGATGGACGCTCATCATTAGCCCGTTTAGGTTTAATGGTACATGTTACTGCTCATCGTATTGATCCCGGCTGGCATGGACAAATCGTATTAGAATTTTTTAATTCAGGTAAACTTCCTCTCGCATTAAGACCGGGTATGGTTATTGGTGCATTAAGTTTTGAACCTATGTCTGGTTCTGCTGATAGACCTTATAATCGTCGTCAAGATGCAAAATATAAAAATCAACAAGGTGCTGTTGGTAGTCGGATTAGTGAAGATTAACTATCTTTATAATCATCATTATCATGTTCACTAAGCGGGTAATTATATGAAAAGGTTTTTGACAACACTGGCTATTTTGCTTGTGGTTATTTTGGCAGGCTTAACAGCGTTAGTTTTACTCATTAACCCGAATGATTTCCGTGGATACCTTGTTGAAAGGGTCGAAAAACAAAGCGGTTATAAACTCACATTACAAGATGATATGCGTTGGCATGTGTGGCCAAAGTTAAGCATTATCAGTGGTAAAATGTCATTGACCGCACCCGGTGCTGAAATGCCTTTCATTACAGCCGATAATATGCGTCTTGATGTTGAGTTATTACCGCTACTTTCTCATCAACTTGAAGTAAAAGAAGTTATGCTTAAAGGTGCCGTCGTTCGCCAAACACCTGAAAGTAAAGCTATTCCTAAAATATCACCACCTTCTACTCCTCGAGATATTTCTCGCCCAGTTGTCGAAACTAGAGCCAATAATTGGCAGTTGAATATCGCCAAAGTAAAAATTTCAGACAGCTTAATTATTTGGCAAATGAAAAACGGTGAGCAGCTTAATTTACGTGATATTAATTTATCGTTGAAAACAGATGAGAAAAAACAAGTTAGCCTTGAGATGAGCACGAAAGTGAATCGTGATCGTCGAGAGGTAACGCTTAATGTTAACGCTAATGCGGATATGAGCGCTTACCCTTATCAAATTAACGGCAAAATTACACAGCTAGATTATATTTTGTCTGGTACTGAACTTCCTGAAAATGGGATCACAGGGGGGTTATCCTCTGATTTTACAATTAAAAATGACAGCATCAGAGCGATATCTCTTGATAATTTAAATCTCACGGCAAACGACAGCCAATTACAAGGCCATATTAGTGCTGAATTTGATAAAAAAACACGTTATCAAGTGGAGTTAAGCGGCGATGTTTTGAATTTAAATACACTATTGCCTGAATTAGCACAGACAAAAACAACAGAAACGGCACGTTTAACGCCTGTTATAAAGAGTTCAACAACTTCTCCATTTTCATTATTTAACTCTGCTCATGCTGCGCCAGCGCCGAATGCCACTATTATGGCAAAACCGGTTATTACTTCAGTTACCATTGAAAATAAAGAATATGATTTAACGCATTGGGGTGATATTGAGTTTACGCTGAAATTAGCCCTGAATAAGCTTCTTTATAAAGATTTAGAGATTAACAATTTTAAACTTAATGCGTTAAATAATCCTAATTCACTAAATATTCAAACCTTAACAGGACAAATCCTTCAAGGTGATTTTTCACTACCAACGGTTATCTCTACAAGCATTGTGCCAGCGCATATCAGCATGGATATCACAATGAACAATATTCCATTAAAGCCACTATTGCGTGTCTTTAATCAACCTGAAAATTTCAGTGGATTAATTTCAGCAAAAGGAAATTTAGAAGGAACGGGATATAACCGAAAAGCTTTTTATCATTATTGGCAAGGTACACTTAATACCTCTGTTACCCAATTTAAAATGCAGGGATTAAATGTACCACAGGTTATTCAGCAATCAGTCGCCCAAGCGACAGATAAAGTGATTTACCCTGAAGATATCGAAAGTTATACCCAAGCAGATAATGTGATTGCCCAATTTAAGTTAGCACCAAAAGGAAAAGTAACCGTTAATTCACTTGATGCTCAAGCAGAGGCTTATCAAATTAAAGGGCAGGGAAGAGTGGATCTTCAACGCCATGATCTTGATGTGATGTTACTTGTTAATATCAAAAAAGGTTGGGGTAAAGAAAACGAATTTATTCGTCAGTTGGCTAAAATTGAAATTCCATTAAGACTCTATGGAGATTGGAATGCTATTCAATATGAACTTAATATTGAAAAATTATTGCGCGAGCAATTACAGCAAAAAGCCAAACAAGCTATCGATAATTGGCTAAATAAACAAGATGCTGAAAGCCCTGAAGTAAAAGCACTTAATCAGCTATTGAAGAAAATATAATTTCACGATTTTTAACTTCATCACATTCTTAATAAAAGCACACTGTTTTGATAATTGTGTGCTTTTTGCTTTATATCTATCATTTAATTTATGTTTTGAATGAAAAGTAAGCATTCGTGCTATATGTATGCAAAAAAATAGTCGTTTTTTTTGATATATGTCATACACTGCAACGTTGCCTTTGGGCAGAGTGTGTCAATCGCACTAAACGCAAAAATGATGATAAAAATAAAAAACTTCATTTTATAAATGACTATTTTAGACAGGATAAATAAATGATTGAAATTCTTATCGGCGCCTTCGTTGCCGTAGGTGTTGGACGTTATATCGTTAAAGGCTATTCACCAACTGGTGTCTTAATGACAGGTGGTCTGTTATTACTGATCATCAGCGTAATTATGGGAAGGGCTGTTTTACCTGCGAGTGCGACTGCGACAGGCTACGGCTTAATTGATATTGTCGAGTATGTGAAAAATCTACTAATGAGCCGTGGTGGCGATTTAGGTATGATGATCATGATACTTTGTGGTTTCGCTGCTTATATGACACACATTGGCGCTAATGATGTTGTTGTAAAATTAGCATCACGCCCACTGAAAATGATTAACTCACCTTATCTGCTAATGGTTGCGGCTTACATTGTTGCATGTTTGATGTCACTGGCTGTTTCATCCGCAACAGGTTTAGGTGTGTTATTAATGGCAACGCTGTTCCCTGTTATGGTGAATATGGGAATTAGCCGCGGAGCTGCTGCGGCAATCTGTGCGTCTCCAGCTTCTATTATTTTAGCGCCAACATCAGGTGATGTTATTTTAGCCGCGCAAGCGTCTCAAATGCCGCTGATTGATTTTGCATTTAAAACCACATTGCCTATCTCTATTGCTGCAATTATTGGTATGTGTATCGCTCACTTCTTCTGGCAGCGTTATCTTGACCGTAAAGAGCATATTGAAACAGAAATGTTAGACGTGAATGAGATCAAAACTCACGCACCAAGTTTCTATGCAATTTTGCCTTTCACGCCAATTATCGGTGTTCTCGTTTTTGATGGTAAATGGTTACCAGAACTTCATATTGTTGCCATTATTATTATCTGTATGATTTTAGCCGCTGTTATCGAATTTATTCGTAGCTTTAGCGCAAAACAAGTTTTTGAAGGTTTAGAAGTTGCTTATCGCGGTATGGCAGACGCATTTGCGCAAGTTGTGATGTTATTAGTCGCAGCAGGGGTATTTGCTCAAGGCTTAACAACTGTTGGCTTTATCAATGCCTTAATTGAAGGGGCTCAGTCATTAGGCTCAGGTGCTATTGTGATGATGATTGCACTGGTATTAATTACGATGTTAGCAGCGATGACAACAGGCTCAGGTAATGCGCCATTCTATGCATTCGTTGAGTTAATTCCTCGTTTAGCAAGCAACATGGGCGTTAACCCTGCTTATTTAACTATCCCTATGTTACAAGCTTCAAACTTAGGCCGTACATTGTCACCAGTTTCTGGTGTTGTGGTTGCGGTATCTGGTATGGCAAAAATTTCACCTTTTGAAGTGATGAAACGTGTTTCTGTACCAGTATTAGTAGGGCTGGTTATTGTTATTGTTGCGACTGAAATTCTTGTACCAAGTACTTTAGGTTAATTATTAATTCATTGAATTAATCTGAAATTATTGTTTTAAATTTTATTGGCGGGCTTTGTGTGTGAAAACAAAGCCCGTTTTTTATATTTCATCATATTAAGATAAAAAAATATCCGCCATAAAGGCGGATATTTTGCTATTTGACAGAGATTACGCTTCGTCCACGTCCTCATTATCGTCAGTTTTAGGCTCAACAATTCGAACTTTATTAATTCGATGGTTATTCACTTCTAATGGCTCAAATTCAATATCATCAATCAGAATTTTCTCGCCAACAGTAGGTACACGTTGTAAGTGCTCCATTAATAAGCCTGCTAAGGTTTCATACTCACGTTTTTCATCCAATTTGATTGGAATATAAAGCACTAAGTCTTCAAGTGGTGTAAAACCGTTTACAGTCCATGAACCGTCTTCATTTTGAACTAAATCATGACGTGAATCGTTTTCTTCAGAGCTGACAGGTAAGTTACCCGCAATAGTTTCCATAACGTCAGTCAGCGTCACGATCCCTTCTACTGAGCCAAATTCATCAACGACAAATGCGAAGTGAGTATGCGCACTACGGAACTGTTCTAACGCTTGCAGTAAGGATAAACCTTCAGGGAAAATCAAAGGTTGAGTGACCAATAAACGTAAGTTTAGCGGTTCATTACGCAATTGCTGATTCAGCAGTTGAATAACATTAACCACACCGACAGGTTCATCACTATATTGCTCATCAGTGATCACTAGGCGAGAGTGAGGATCCTTTTCCAACAATTGGCGGATATCATCTTGTGTTGCATTTAAGTCTACGTATTCAACATCATGGCGAGACGTCATGATACTGTTAACATTACGTTGGCTCAAACCAAGCACACGCACAATCATTTGGCGTTCTTGAGGATCAAACACTTCTTCTGAACTGGAGACTAAATCAGATGTGTGAGGATCTAATTCAGAAGATTCAGACTTACCATTAATAATACGTAGCACCGCTTCTGCTGTACGTTCGCGCAAAGAGCGAGAAGCTGATAAGAAACGGCGACGGTTAAATTGTGCAAGCTGATTAAAGACTTCTATCATGATAGAGAAGCCAATCGCTGCATATAGGTAACCTTTTGGAATGGCGTAGCCAAAGCCTTCGGCAACTAATGCAAAACCAATCATCAGCAAGAAGCTTAAACACAAGATAACAATGGTTGGGTGGTTATTGACGAAATTTGTTAGAGGCTTACTTGCAAGGATCATCAAGAACATTGCAATAGTAACAGCCGCAATCATAACGCCTAAATGATCAACCATACCAACAGCGGTTATCACTGAGTCAAGCGAGAATACCGCATCCAGCACGATAATTTGAGCAACGACAGACCAAAAGCTGGTCGTTTTGCGTTGTTTCCCTTCGTTGTGATCTTTACCTTCTAGCCGTTCATTAAGCTCCATAGTGGCCTTGAACAGCAAGAATATCCCTCCAAGCAACATAATTAAGTCTCTTGCACTGAAAGGATGATCAAACAGTGTAATAAGAGGTTTTGTCAGAGTGATAAGCCAAGAGAGACTAAATAACAACACAACCCGCATAATAAGGGCACACAACAAGCCTGTTATACGTGCTTTATCTCTTAGTTTTGCTGGGAGTTTATCTGCCAGAATAGCAATGAAAACAAGGTTATCAATACCAAGTACGATTTCGAGAACAATTAGGGTGGAGAGTCCTACCCAGATTGTCGGATCTAAGATCCATTCCATACAGTTTGTTTTACCTTCTATAAAGACGGCATATGCCGACTTGAGAATAATGAGCAATTTGCAGGAATTTTTCAATAATTTATTATCAATATAAAGGCAATAATTTCATTTTACGTGAAAGAGTGCGATATCGATTGCATCAATAACTACCACCAATGATGAGAGTGAGTTACTATGTGATCAGGTTAACACATTGCCAGTGCTTGGAAACTGGCAGGTATATTTTCAGACGGGAGTCATTTTCATGTCAAAACAGCAAATCGGCGTGGTTGGTATGGCCGTTATGGGACGTAACCTTGCGCTTAATATTGAAAGCCGTGGTTATTCGGTATCTATCTACAACCGCTCAAGTGATAAAACAAACGAAGTTATCACTGAAAATCCAGGTAAAAAACTGGTTCCGAATTATTCTATTGAAGAATTTGTTGATTCGTTAGAAAAACCGCGCCGTATTTTATTAATGGTAAAAGCGGGTGAAGCGACAGATAAAACAATTGCTGCATTGACTCCTCATTTAGATAAGGGTGATATCCTTATTGATGGCGGAAATACTTTCTTTAAAGATACTATTCGTCGTAATCGTGAATTATCAGAGCAAGGTTTTAACTTTATTGGGACTGGTGTTTCAGGTGGTGAAGAAGGTGCATTAAAAGGTCCTTCAATCATGCCGGGCGGACAAAAAGAAGCTTACGAATTAGTCGCGCCAATCCTTGAAAAAATTGCTGCTGTTGCTGAAGGTGAACCTTGTGTGACTTATATTGGCGCTGATGGCGCAGGTCACTATGTGAAAATGGTTCACAACGGTATTGAATATGGCGATATGCAATTGATCGCAGAAGCCTATTCCGTATTAAAACACTCTTTAGGTCTGACTAACGAAGAATTAGCAGAAACTTTCACTGAGTGGAATAAAGGTGAGTTAAGTAGCTACCTGATTGAGATTACTGCTGATATCTTCCGTAAAAAAGATGATGAAGGTAAATACCTTGTAGATGTTATTCTTGATGAAGCGGCAAATAAAGGTACAGGTAAATGGACTAGCCAAAGTTCTTTAGATTTAGGAGTACCAGTTACTCTTATTACTGAATCTGTGTTTGCTCGTTATATCTCTTCATTAAAAGATCAACGTGTTGCGGCATCTAAAGTATTATCAGGCCCAACACCTAAAGCATTCTCAGGTGATAAAAAAGCCTTTATTGAAAATGTTCGTCGCGCACTGTATTTAGGTAAAATTGTCTCTTATGCTCAAGGTTTCCAACAACTGAAAGCAGCATCAGACGAATATAACTGGGATTTAAATTACGGTGAAATCGCGAAGATTTTCCGTGCGGGCTGTATTATTCGAGCGCAATTCCTGCAAAAAATTACAGATGCTTATAATGAAGATGCAAGTATTGCAAATCTGCTGTTAGCACCATACTTCAAACAAATCGCTGACGATTACCAACAAGCTCTGCGTGATGTTGTTTGTTATGGCGTACAAGCAGGTATTCCAACTCCAACATTCTCTGCGGCTATTTCTTACTACGATAGCTATCGTGCAGAAGTGTTACCAGCAAACTTAATCCAAGCTCAACGTGACTACTTTGGTGCGCATACATATAAACGTACTGATAAAGATGGTGTATTCCATACAGAGTGGATGGAATAAGTAAGATTATATATTCGGTTATATTTATCGAAATAGAATCAAAAAGGTGCTTAGTGATAAGCACCTTTTTTGTTTCTTTTATTGAGAAAATATCAAACCTATTGTTCTGATACTTTCACATAATGAGGTTCTTTATTTGCATTATCAGAGATTAAATTATCATCAACAAAGTCTTCTCTGGATATTCTTCCACTAAAAACATCATTCATTCTCTCTTTGTCTAATGCATTTTCCCAGCGAGCGACAACAATACAGGCGCAAGCATTACCCACAAGATTGGTCAATGCGCGACATTCTGACATAAAGCGGTCAATACCTAAGATCAAAGCCATACCTGCAACGGGAACACTAGGAACAACCGATAATGTTGCTGCAAGAGTAATGAAACCGGCTCCTGTAACACCTGCTGCACCTTTTGAGCTGATCATGGCAACAAACAGTAATGTAATTTGTTCTGTTAGCGACAAATCAACGCCTGTTGCTTGAGCGATAAATAAAGCCGCCATGGTCATATAGATATTGGTGCCATCTAAATTAAAGGAATAACCAGTAGGAATAACTAAACCAACAACCGATTTTTTACAGCCTAGTTGCTCCATTTTACTCATTAATGTGGGTAATGCAGCTTCAGATGAAGAGGTGCCTAATACTAACCATAACTCGTCTTTAATGTATTTAATTAAAGAGAGAATGGAGAAGCCGTTATATTTAGCAACGGCACCCAATACCACGAGTACAAAAAGTAATGCAGTAAGATAAAAAGTAATCACCAGCAACATTAAATTGCCAATGGAAGAAATGCCGTACTTTCCAATGGTAAAAGCCATGGCACCAAAGGCACCAATAGGTGCTAACTTCATTAGCATACCAACCATCTTAAACACGGGGTCGCAAAGATGCTGTAAGAATTTTAATACAGGTTCACCCCGTGAGCCTATTGATGCTAATGCTAGACCAAAAATCACAGAAACAAATAATACTTGTAAGATATTGCCGTTAACTAATGGGCTAACGATAGTATCTGGGATGATATTCATTAGAAAACTAACAAGAGAAGAGCTGTGTGCTTGTGTGACATACATTTCTACTCGACTACTATCTAATGATTCAGGAGATATATTTAAGCCATCACCAGGGCGAATAATATTAGCGGTTATTAATCCAATAATCAGCGCAATAGTCGAAAAGGTTAAGAAGTAAATCATTGATTTACCCGCCACTTTTCCTACTGCTTTCATATTATTCATGCCTGCAATACCTGTGACTACAGTTAAGAAAATCACAGGTGCAATGATCATTTTAACGATTTTGATAAAACCATCACCTAGCGGTTTGAAGGATTCACCTACATCAGGGTAAAAATGACCAAGCAAAATACCCAGAATGATAGCGATAATGACTTGGACATATAACACACGATAAAAGGGGAGCTTACGGGATGAAGTCTGCATAAAAATTCCCTGTAACTGAAAGATATTGACTAAATAAAAAAGAAATTATGATGTAAATTATTATTTACATTTATTTTGTTGTGACAGGTAACTTAAAGGTATGAGTAAATCAGGTCAATAAAATAAAGTTGATTTTATCAAATATTGTGCTCTTCATCTAAAAAATTAGATTTAATTTCAATTTATCGCCATTTGTGGAATTTATTTTTCTTAAATCAATAAGTTAATGAAATTATATTTTGTTTTAATTTGTTGTGTTTGTTTAAAAATATGTGTGTTTTGCTTTGTTTTTTGGTAAATAAAATGGTTTGGATGTAAATAAATATGAAAAGGAAGATATTAGAAATAAAGATTTAGATAATAATTTGTTTTTATTGAATTTTTTAAAAAATCAAAGAGGATATAAGCGCTCTTTGATGGATTATAGAAAGTTATCTTTATTTTACAGGGATTTTAATTGAAGTTTACATGAAGATTTCTCTGTACCTATTGGTATATTTTATAGCGTTATGGCTAAAATAATGTGGAATTATTGGGATTTACTCTGACTTTTCAATTTTTAATGGTGTTAAATGCTGGGTGTGTTTTGGATTAGATTATCTAATATTGCTTTTGAATATGTAAATATATACATACAGAAGGAATAGTTATCATGATAACAATTACCCTTAGCTGAATGATGACTAGGGTAATTGTTAAAAATAAGTTAGCTGTTTTTGCTATTCGTTTTCTTCATCACGAATAAAAGAGATTAATTCAGGCTGTGCAATACGTTTGTAATCTTGTGTATTAAGAATAATAGAACGCTCTAATGTGCCTGCATTAAAAGCTAATTCATCAAAACGTTCAAAAAGTAGAGGGTCAGCTACAAGCTTCAATGCAGGATGAAAACTAAAAGGGGGGATTGCACCAAATACGCATTGAGTAAGATCATCCACTTCTTTAGGGCTTGCCAGCGATGCTCTTGTTCCACCAATTTGGTGAGCGAGTTTTGATAGGTCAGCTTGTTTATCGGCGGGTAATATAGCAAGAACATGTTGTTTAACGCCGTTACCTTTTATATGGCAAACAAGTCCTTTTGCTCCCTGTCCTAATTGTGTTCCTCTGATTTTTGCAACTTCTTCAGAACGACCTGCGGTAGGGTGTTCCATAACACGGTAAGTCGCGTGGTTTTTATCTAATAAAGCAGTAAGTTGCTCAAAAATAGTCAAAGACATCAATGACTCCTGAATTAATAAGTTATTTCTTTGTGGTCATTATACGACTTTAAAAAAAATATTCTGCTGTGATGTTTACGGCTGGTTTTGATTATTTTGATAAGCTTTTCAAATTATTTTGTTACAAATGATAATATGTTAATAGTATTATCCTATTGAATTGATAGGGTAATTAGACTTCTTTATTTAATTGCCTGTAATAACATGATAAACAAATTGATATTTATTCATTATTTTGATGATGATCAATTTAAGAACAAAAAGAATAGAACATATTAAAACATAGATTTAATTACTAAAAAGGAAGTCAATAATGGCAGTTTCAACATTCTATATCCCTTCTGTGAATAAAATTGGTGCTGGTTGCCTTGCTGATGCTGTAAGTTCAATGAAAGACTTCGGTTTTCATAAAGCGTTGATCGTCACTGATAGCATTTTAAATCAACTGGGTGTTGTTGATAAAGTAAGTAAATTACTGACACAAGCTGGTATTTCTAGCGTTACTTATGACGGTACTGCACCAAACCCTACTGTTGAAAATGTAGAAGCGGGTTTAGCTCTGCTGAAAGAAAATCAATGTGACTGTGTCATTTCTTTAGGCGGTGGTTCTCCACATGATTGCGCGAAGGGCATCGCATTAGTGGCTTCTAATGGTGGAAAAATTGCAGATTATGAAGGTGTTGACCGCTCTGCGAAACCTCAATTACCACTGATTTCAATTAATACCACAGCAGGTACAGCATCAGAAATGACACGTTTTTGTATCATCACAGATACTGCGCGTCATATCAAAATGGCTATCGTTGATAAAAACGTAACACCAATCTTATCTGTAAATGATTCAGAATTAATGATTGGTATGCCAAAAGGTTTAACCGCTGCGACAGGTATGGATGCATTGACACATGCTGTTGAAGCGTATGTTTCAATTGCTGCAAATCCAATCACTGATGCGTGTGCATTAAAAGCAGTTACTATGATCAGCGAGTCTTTACGTAAAGTTGTTGATAATGGTGGTGATACGGCAGCGCGCGAAAATATGGCTTATGCTCAATTCTTAGCAGGTATGGCATTTAATAACGCTTCTTTAGGTTATGTACACGCTATGGCTCACCAATTAGGTGGTTTCTATAACTTACCTCATGGCGTGTGTAATGCGGTTTTATTACCACATGTTCAAGCTTATAACATTCAAGCAGCAGCAGGTCGTTTAAAAGATATCGCACAAGCTATGGGTGTTGATGTTTCTGCAATGAGCGATGAGCAAGGTGCGCAAGCATGTATCGAAGAAATTCGTAAAATGGCTAAAGATGTTGGTATTCCAGCAGGCCTGAAAGAATTAGGCGTGAAAGAAGAAGATTTCAAAACATTAGCTGAAAATGCGCTGAAAGACGCTTGTGCAATCACTAACCCAGTTCAGGGTTCTGAAAGTGATGTTATCGAATTATTCCGCCAAGCAATGTAATGCTTAGAAAATAAAAAGGTAATTACGTTATTACTTCTATTTTTTCTTAAAAATGAAGCCGATACTTTAGTTTGTATCGGCTTTTTTCGTATTTATTAATGTGATTTCAATTATTCTGCTTTTTTATGACGTTCTTGCAGGCAACCTATTACATCAGAAAGTGATAATGATTGATCTTGCAATAGCACCATTAAGTGATAGAGCAAGTCTGAGGCTTCATTTTTTAGCTCTTCTCTGTCATTAACAGTGGCAGCCAATGCTGTTTCTACTCCTTCTTCTCCCACTTTCTGTGCTATACGTTTTGTACCACTGGCATAAAGGCGGGCAGTATAAGAGCTATCTGGCGAAGCATTTTTACGTTCGCGTAATATATTTTCAAGCTCATAGAGAAATCCCCATTGGCTTTGAGCTGGGGCAAAACAACTTTCAGTACCGTTATGGCAAGTTGGGCCAATAGGATTGGCTAAAATAAGTAAAGTATCGTTATCACAGTCAGGATAAATATTGACTAACTTAAGAAAGTTGCCTGAGGTTTCACCTTTTGTCCATAAACGCTGTTTAGTGCGAGAATAGAAGGTAACATTTCCACTTTCTAGAGTGACATTTAATGCTTCTTTATCCATGTAACCAAGCATTAATACATCACCCGAAATAGCATTTTGGATAACCACAGGCATGAGATTATCGACTTTTTCCCAATCTAGTTGTGCTAATGTTTCACTATTCATTATATTCTTACCTTAACGTCATTCTTTGCAAGATACTGTTTTAATTCGTTGATATTAATTATTTGTTTATGAAAAACAGAGGCTGCAAGAGCGCCATCAACATTGGCTAATTTAAATGCATCAAGAAAGTGTGACATTTCGCCAGCTCCTCCTGATGCGATAATAGGAACATCTGCAACTTGGCGTACTAGAGCGAGTTGTTTTAGGTCATAGCCTTGTCTTACGCCATCTTGGTTCATCATATTTAACACAATCTCACCTGCGCCGAGTCGCTGAACTTCACGAACCCAATCAAGTGTTTTCCAGTGTGTTTGTTGAGTACGTTTTTCATCACCCGTAAATTGATAAACTAGATATTCACCTGTTTTTTCGTCAAACCAAGTATCAATGCCGACGACAACACATTGCACACCATAGCGTTCTGCTAAGCGTGAAATCAATGTGGGATCAGAAAGAGCTGGGGAGTTAATTGAAATTTTATCTGCACCAAAAGAGAGAATTTTCCCAGCATCTTCAATAGAGCGAATGCCACCAGCAACACAAAAGGGAATATCAATCACTTCAGCAACACGCGATACCCAGCTTTTATCAACAACACGTCCATCAGATGATGCGGTAATATCATAAAAGACGAGTTCATCAGCCCCTTCTTTAGCATAGCGCTCAGCAAGAGGAACGATATCACCAATGATTTCATGATTACGAAATTGAACACCTTTAACCACTTGCCCATCACGAACATCAAGACAAGGAATTATGCGTTTTGCCAACATGATATCGCCTCTTTTAATGTAAATTTGCCTTCTAATAATGCTCGACCCACAATAATGCCAGCTACGCCAGATGCAGGAAGTGCAGCGATATCGTGTAAATCACCAATACCGCCCGAAGCTTGGAATAAAATATCAGGGAAACGCTGGCTAATTTCTTTATACAGTTCGACGTTAGAACCCGCTAATGTGCCATCACGAGAAATGTCGGTACACAACACATGCTTTAAACCCACACTTTGATAAATCTTGATGATATCTTCAAGTGTATAGGGGGAGTTCTCTTGCCAACCACTGACAGCTACCCACTTTTTGCCTTGTTTATCAATGCGAACATCAAGGGCTAATATAATGGCATCTGCACCATAGCGCTCAAACCACGTTTTTACCATTTCAGGCTGACTGACTGCGGTAGAGCCAATAACAACCCGACTTGCCCCTGCATCGAGTAGTGATTTAACATCATCTTCAGTGCGAATGCCACCACCCACTTGTACGGGCACATTGACACATGCAACCAGCTCTTTTAATAGTGGGATTTGTCGAGCAGAAGGATCTTTTGCACCTGTTAAATCCACCAAGTGAAGTAATTTTGCGCCATCTTTTTCATATTGTTGGTAGCGTGTCAGTGGATTATCATCATAATCACGCTGTTTTGCATAATCACCCTGATGAAGACGAACCACTTTCCCATCAATTAAATCTAGTGCTGGAATAATCATAACGGGTTACATCTCCAAAAAGTTCTTGATAAGTTGAGCACCAGCTTTGCCTGAACGCTCTGGGTGAAATTGCACTCCATAAAAATTATCTTTTTGAATTGCGCTACTAAAACGTGAGCCGTATTCAGTTTCAGCAATCGTCGATTCATTGAGTGCTAGCGCATAGCTATGAACAAAATAGAACCAAGCATCGTCACCAAGTGAACGAAAAAGAGGGTGTCCAGATTTTGCTAATACTTGGTTCCAACCCATATGAGGTAATGGTAATCCTGCTGTATCAAGCTTATCTATGGTGCCATCAACTAATCCTAATAAAGGGATATTTTTACCTTCCTCGCTTAGTGAGGCCAATATTTGCATACCTAAGCAAATACCTAAAACCGGTTGTGTTAAGGCTTTAATTAAAGGAATTAGTTCGCGTGCTTTGAGTTGTTCCATTGCCGCTCTAGCTGTTCCTACTCCGGGTAAAAAGAGTTTATCCGCAGATAACACAACGTTTTTTTCATAGGACACTATTGGATCATAACCGAGTCGCTTAACGGCGTAAGCGACAGAGGCTAAATTGGCGCAGCCCGTATCAAGAATAACCACTTTCATTACAGAACACCTTTTGAGCTTGGTAAAGTATTGCCTTCAACACGAATGGCTTGACGTAATGTACGACCAAAGACTTTAAATAAGCTTTCAGCTTTGTGGTGATCGTTTTTGCCTTTCGATTTCAGGTGCAATGTGCAACCCATGGTGTAAGAGAGTGAACGGAAAAAGTGTTCAATCATCTCTGTACTTAAATCACCGACACGTTGATATTTAAATTCAGCTTTGTACTCAAGGTGTGGGCGACCAGAAATATCTAATGCACAGCTTGCGAGGCACTCATCCATTGGTAATGTAAAGCCAAAGCGGGCAATACCTCGTTTATCACCTAATGCTTCACGTAATGCTTCACCTAAAGCAAGACCGGTATCTTCCACAGTGTGGTGATCATCAATAACTAGATCACCTTTTACATTGATATTCATACGAAAGCCGCCGTGTGTGGCAATTTGATCAAGCATGTGATCAAAGAAACCGACACCAGTGCTGATTTGACTATTACCTTCACGATCAAGCCAAACATCGATCGCGATTTGTGTTTCTTTCGTTTTTCGCTCAACGTAAGCATAGCGATCTTTTTTAGTTAGTTGCTCTGTAATAACAGCCCAATTGAGCTTATCGGTATTATAAAGTATGCCTTTGATACCCATATTGTCAGCCAACTGAATATCAGTTTGTCTATCACCAATGACATAGCTGTTATTTTTATCCAGTGCACCATCAACTAAATACTGCGTGACAAGCCCTGTTTCTGGTTTGCGACAAGGGCAGTTGTCTTCAGGTTTATGAGGACAAATTAAAACATCATCAAATGAGATCCCTTGTGATGAGAAAACTTGCATCATTAAATTATGAGGAGGATCGAAATCGGCTTGAGGAAAGCTTTCTGTGCCTAATCCATCCTGATTTGTGATCATAATGAGTTTATAACCCGCTTTTTGCAGAGCAGTAAGTGCGGGGATCACGCCATTTTCAAAGGCAAGTTTATCAAGTCTATCAACTTGGTAGTCAGTTGGTGGCTCAGTGATTAAAGTACCATCACGGTCGATAAAAAGAATTTTTTGGCTCATGGTTGAGATCCCTCAGTTGCGATTTTTTGTTGTTATCGTTTTTAATGTTTTATACGTTTGCAGTTTGAATATTTTTTATGGCATTAATCACGCTATCACATTCTTCTGCTGTACCGATAGAAATACGCAAACAGCCATTAAGCCCATATTGACGCTGTTGATCGCGTAAAATAATTCCTTGTTCCCATAAAGTACGGAAAACCAGATTAGCATCAGTGAATTTCACTAAAATATAGTTGGTTTCACTGTTATAAACCTGTTCAACATTAGGCAATTTTTTTAACGTATCAGATAAAATGGCTCTGTTACGTGAAATTTCTGCCACTCGTTTTTTCATTATCTTAATACTTTCTTCTGTTAATGCTTGTGCAGCAATATCTGCAACAGGTGTTGAAAGTGGGTATGGTGCGATCACCTTTAGTAATAATTCAATGACAGGTGGGTTGGCAAGTGTAAAGCCACAACGAAGCCCAGCTAAAGCAAAAGCTTTCGATAAGGTTCGCAAAATAACTAAATTCGGATAATCTTCAAGCCATGAAACAATTGACGCTTGCGGGCAAAATTCAATATAAGCTTCATCTACCGCAACTATAGCTTTGCCTTTAGCTAGTTCTAATACATCACGAATAAGCGAAGGATCAACAATATTTCCTGTTGGGTTATTTGGGCTGCATAGGTAGATAAGTTTTACATTATCAAGCTGTGATGCGATGGCTTTGACATCAGGGCTCCAATCAGCAAGTGCGGGGACAACACGCTGTTCTATACCGAAGGTTTCAGCACTAACGCTATACATACCGTATGTTGGTGGACAATAAAGTATGGCGTCTTTACCCGGCTCACAAAAAGCGCGAATAAGTAGTTCAATCGCTTCATCTGCACCACGGCTGACTAAGACTTGATTCGCATTCACACCTGCGTATGCAGCGTAACGATTAATCACATTAACAGGCTGACATTCAGGGTAACGGTTTAAGTTTTTTTCATTAAAAGTAAAGTCAGGCGCGATAGGGTATTCATTTGCATTTAACCAAACAGAACCATTTCCCCCTAAGCGTCGAGCAGATTGATAAGGTATTAATTCACGTACATTTTTTCTTGTAAGTGTATTGATATCAAATTCAGTTTTCATCACTTTTTTTCCCCTGAGCTAAAGCGTTAACGCGAAGTGTGACAGCATTTTTGTGTGCGGTGAGTTGTTCTGCTTGCGCTAATATTTCAATAGTCTGTGCTAAATCAGATAAACCTTGTGCTGTGAGTTTCTGTACTGTCATTCGTTTCATAAAATCAGCTAAGCCTAAGCTTGAGTAGGTCGCTGTATAACCATAAGTTGGTAGAACGTGATTCGTACCAGAAGCATAATCTCCCGCAGATTCAGGCGACCAAGCACCAAGAAAAACAGATCCAGCGCTGGTAATACTATCAACACGAGTATCAGCATCATTGGTTTGAATAATTAAGTGTTCTGGGCCATAGCTGTTACTAATTTCAATACACTGATCGAGATCACGAGTAATAATGACGCGGCTTTCTGCAAGTGCTTGTTTAGCGATTTCAGCGCGGCTTAATAGCGCTAGTTGTGTTTCAGTTTCAGCAATAACGGCTTTAGCGAGTGTTTCATCAGGTGTTAATAACACAACTTGTGAATCAGGGCCGTGTTCAGCTTGCGAAAGTAAGTCAGCAGCAATAAATGCAGGATTTGCATCCGCATCAGCAATTACTAATACTTCAGAAGGGCCTGCTGGCATATCGATTGCAGCACCTTGTAGCGATTGACTGACTTGGCGTTTTGCTTCAGTTACATAGGCATTACCAGGACCAAAAATTTTATCAACTTTAGGAATAGAATCCGTACCAAATGCCATGGCTGCAATTGCCTGCGCACCACCGACTTGGAAGATTTCATCAATACCAATTTGTTGAGCAATATATAAAATTTCATCAGCAATAGGGGGCGGTGAGCAAAGGATAATTTTGCGGCAACCTGCAATACGGGCTGGAATACCTAACATCATTACTGTTGATAGTAATGGTGCCGAACCTCCGGGAATATAGAGCCCTACCGCATCAATGGGTCTACTTACTTGTTGACAAAATACACCCGGCTGAGTTTCCACGTTGATAGCGTTAGGAATTTGAGCCTCATGAAAGCGACGAATATTATTCATCGCCTGTGCTATCGCCTGTTTTATTTTGCTATCAAGTCTTGATGAAGCTTCATCGATTTGCGATTTTGACACCAAAACACTTTCCGGCGCTGTTTTATCGAATTTTTGGCTAAGTGCTTTAAGCGCTTTGTCTCCATCATTACGTACCTGTGAAATGATGCTAGCAACTTGTTCTGTAATTGAACCTGATGCAGAAATAGCAGGGCGAGTTAATAGCACTTGTTGCTGTTCTTTAGTGCATTTATTCCAGTAAGTTAATGTATTAAAACCCGTTTTCATCATTTCACCTTATTCCATCATTTTTTCAATTGGTAAAACAAGAATTGAACTTGCACCTAATGCTTTAAGCTTTTCCATTGTTTCCCAGAATAGGGTTTCGCTACTCACCATGTGCATTGCAACGCGATTTTGGTCACCCGCCAGAGGTAAAATAGTCGGTCTTTCAGCTCCCGGAAGTAATGCAATTACATCTTCAAGGCAATCACTTGGTGCGTGTAACATAATGTATTTTGATTCTCTAGCTTGAATAACGCCTTGAATACGCGTTAGTAAACGGTCTATAAGAGCTTGCTTATCAGTTTCCATGTCACCATCGCGTTGGATCAAACATGCTTTTGAGCGATAAATCACTTCAACTTCTTTTAAACCGTTGGCTTCTAATGTTGCACCAGTAGAAACTAAGTCGCAGATAGAGTCCGCAAGGCCTGCACGAGGGGCGACTTCAACAGAGCCATTTAATAAACACGATTTAAATTTGATGCCTTTTTGGTCTAAATAGCGTTTGAGTAGATTTGGATAGGAGGTTGCGATACGAGTATTATTTAAGCATTCCACACCTTGATAATCGAAATCAACAGGGGTTGCTAGAGATAAACGACAGCCACCGAAATCAAGACGACGCAGTGTCAGATAGCTTGGATTTTCACCTTGTGAACGACGTTTTAATAACTCTTCTTCTAAAACGTTTTCACCGATGATCCCTAAATCAACAACGCCATCCATTACCAATCCTGGAATATCGTCATCTCTAACACGCAAAATATCGATTGGCATGTTTTCAGCGTAAGCAATCAAGCGCTGTTGATTTAAGTTAATTTTGATGCCACAGCGCGCTAAAAGGGCACGAGAATCATCGCTTAAACGTCCTGATTTTTGCATTGCGATTCTTAATCTTGCTTTATCTAACATAATATTACCCTATCATTGTCCATGTTTTTGTTATGAAAATTAGCTATAAAAAAACCCCGGAAGTTGCCTTCCGGGGTTTTAGTTGTTATCTGCATTCAGACCACCGGAAGCGTTTCTTAAACGTCTTCCAGCACTCATCGCCTGAAAGACTAGTCAGGGTGATGGTGATGATGGTGGTTTAGTTGAATGCTATACATAATTATTTTCCTAGCTAATAACACTATTTGTTATTTAATAATGCCCGTTACTGTTAATCTGTATTTAGTAACCTGCATTTAGAATTTGTCTGCCTTTCAACCTACATGATTTACAAAGCATAAAGCAACCTATTTTTTAATAATAATTTAATTATTTTGTAACCTTTTGTTTTTAATGTGATTTTAATATTTCTCTTATTTACTTAATGGAATAAGTAGGCGAGTATATAGGGATATGCTAAACGTTCAGGAAATATAAGTAGTATTTATAAGTAATGGCGAAACTAAAATTTTATAGCATACTTTGACTAAGCCATTTAAGTAGGGGAGCAAAATGAAACGAATAACCATCGTAGGATTAGGTTGGTTAGGTTTACCACTTGCCGCTGCGTTGCGTGATGCAGGCTATCAAGTTAAAGGGACAAAAACCACCGAAGATGGCGTAGAAGCAGCAAGAATGAGTGGTGTTGACTGCTGTTTAGTGAATTTAACACCCGCAATTGAATGTGATAGAGATGATTTTGATTACTTAATGGAAACTGACGTCCTCATTATCACGTTACCACCAAGTGCTGCTGGTGGAGGTTATGATTATGTTGAAGCCATTCAGACACTGGTGGATAGCGCAATGTCTCGCCATGTTACGAGAGTCATTTACATTAGCTCTACTTCTGTATATGGCAATCAAACAGGTAATATCACGGAAGAAATGGATATTCGACCAGAAACACAATCAGCAAAAATGTTAGCAGAAGTTGAAAACTGGTTACATCGTTTACCATTGACTACGGTTGATATTCTTCGATTAGCAGGATTAGTCGGGCCAGGTCGTCATGCAGGACGTTTTTTATCAGGTAAAAAACAGGTAAAAGGTGCTCATCAATGTGTTAACTTAGTTCATTTAGACGATGTGATTTTTGCTGTTGAACAACTTCTTGCGCAAAATGAAGGTGGGCATTTATATAATTTATGTGCCCCTATTCACCCTAAAAAGAAAGAATTTTACTCAAGAGTGTCGAATCAACTCGATCTTATTCCGCCAGAATTTGTTGAAGAAGAGAAGCCTTTAATACGAGAAATTGATGGTCAGGAGATTTGTCGAGATCTTGGATTTCATTACCATTATCCAGATCCCGACAAAATGCCAATGAATTAACTTAATTGACAGGCAGTAACACGATATCACGGAAAATAGGTCTTTCACTTAATTGTGCAAACCAACGCTCAATGTGAGGGAAGTGAGGTCTATCTTTGCAAACTTCAAGCCACGGGTAGACCAATGGTGCTATTGCCATATCGGCAAGAGAGAATACATCTCCTGCGAAATAAGTTGTTTTTGCAAGTTGTTCGTCAGCGATTTTGATTAATTTATTAAGCTTCTCTTTCAACGCGTTAACAATCTCAGGATTTTGCTGCTCTTTAGGCGTGCGAACAATCATGATCATCATTTGTTGAATGGGCGCAAATAGACTGCCATTTGACCAATCCATCCATTTTTCTACATTTGCTCGTTGTTTAGGATCAAGGGGATAGAAGGTGTTATTTTCATATTTTGTACATAAATAACGAATAATGGTATTAGACTCCCATAAAGCAAAATCATCATCTTGTAAGGTTGGAATAGAAGCGTTGGGATTCATCGCTAAATAATTTGCTTCATTGAGCCCACCAAAAGGGCCACCAACGTCGATTTGCTCATAAGGAACATTTAATTCCTTTAAGCACCAAAGAACTTTTTTAACGTTAGATGAGTTTTTTCTACCCCAGACTTTTAACATAAAGGTCTCCTAAACCGCGATAAGTAATAAAATTTCCCGCTATAGGGCGCTAAATATGAATATAAGATAAATCTCTATATATCAATGTTGGCGTCTTATTCCAGAAAGCCATATAGTAGGAAAGCTTTAACAAATTGATATAAAAGGGTGATCGGTAATGAAAAAAAATATTCCATCTGTTCTGGGTAAGGTTACCGCGGGAATGGGTTTACTGCTAATTATTTCTAGTCCTTCATTTGCAGTAAATAATCCGGTGCCTCCTCAAATAGAGGCAAAATCTTATGTATTAATGGATTACAACAGCGGAAAAATTCTGGCATCAGAAAAACTTGATGAGCGTTTAGATCCCGCCAGTCTTACAAAAATCATGAGTAGCTACGTTGTTGGACAAGCTATCAAAGAAGGTCGTATGTCACCTGACGATACGGTTATTGTTGGGCGTAATGCATGGGCAACGGGAAATCCGGTATTGAAAGGATCATCATTGATGTTCTTGAAACCGGGTGATCAGGTCAAAGTGATTGATTTAAATCGCGGTATGGTTATTCAATCTGGTAATGATGCCAGTATTGCATTAGCAGAACATGTTGCGGGTAGTCAGGAAACCTTTGTTGATTTAATGAATTCTTATGCTAAGAATCTCGGTTTAAAAAATACACATTTTAAAACCGTTCATGGGTTAGATTCTGATGGGCAATATACAACCGCACAAGATATGGCATTACTGACAGCAGCCATGATCCGCGATGTTCCTTCTGAGTATGAAATTCATAAAGAAAAAGAATTTACATTCAACAATATTCGTCAGCCAAACCGCAACCGCTTATTGTGGAATAAAAATATGAATGTCGATGGTGTGAAAACGGGTCACACTAATGGAGCAGGGTATAATCTTGTTTCTTCGGCAACTGAAGGCGATATGCGTTTGATTGCTGTTGTTTTAGGAACACCATCAGATAAAGTGCGTTTTGCTGAAAGTGAAAAATTATTAGGTTGGGGTTTCCGCTTTTTTGAAACAGTAACACCTGTAAAAGCAGATACACCACTGACAACTCAAAAAGTATGGTACGGCGATAAAGGCGAAGTGGCATTAGGCGTTGCTAATGATGCTTCAATTACCATTCCTAAAGGTGAATTGAAAAATCTGAAAGCCTCTTTTACTTTAACCAATCCTGTATTAGAAGCGCCGTTAACTCAAAATCAGGTTGTAGGTACAGTTAACTTTTTATTAAATGATGAAGTGATTGAACAACGCCCATTAGTTGTAAAAGAAGCAGTTGAAGAAGGCGGTTTCTTTAGTCGTATTTGGGATTTTGTTGTTAAAACAGTATCCGGTTGGTTTAATGCTATTTTTGGTTAATTCGCCAATAATGGAGCTATCAAAGCGTTACTGAGTTTTTCACCCAAGAAAAAAGACGAGCTGTTATTTTTATTAAAAAATCCGTAATGGTTTAACGATTACGGATTTTTTTATGCTCAATAAAATAGAGGGATATGCCTATCTTAGAACTTAAATAAGCCCATCTATTTTACCTTGATTATCAACATTAACAGCGATAGCGGCAGGCGTTCTCGGTAATCCGGGCATCGTTGTGATAGAGCCTGTTAAGGCGACAACAAAGCCAGCGCCAGCAGAAACATACACTTCACGAACATTTATTGTAAAGTCAGTTGGGCGACCTAATAACGTAGGATCATCTGAGAGTGAATATTGAGTTTTCGCCATGCAAACAGGGAAGTGAGCAAAACCCATGATTTCTATCTTTTCCAACATTTTGTGAGCATGTTGGCTATAAGTCACACTATTTGCACCATAAATTTCTTTGGCAACGATATCGATTTTTTGACTAAGTGAAGCATCATCAGGATAAATTAATTGAAATTGGCTCTGTTCATTTTCAAGCGTATCAATCACTTGCTTAGCCAATTCAATACCACCTTCGCCTCCTTTTTCCCACACTTTGGTAATTGCGAAGCGACAATCTCTATCTTGACAAAATTGTTCGATAAACTGGTGCTCTGCAATACTATCAGTGATATAAGCATTAAGAGAGACAATCACGGGTAAGCCATATTTTTTAAGGTTTTCAATGTGTTTTTCAAGATTTACAATGCCTTTTTCAAGGGCAACTAAATCTTCATTATTCCACTCGTCTTTACCTAAGCCACCGTTATATTTTAGTGCTTTAGTGGTTACAACAATAACGGCACAATCAGGACGTAATCCACTGATCCGGCATTTTATATCAAAGAATTTTTCAGCACCTAAATCAGCACCAAAACCAGCTTCTGTCACAGTAATATCAGCAAGTTGAAGAGCAAGTTTTGTCGCCCTTACGCTATTACATCCATGAGCAATATTAGCAAAAGGGCCTCCATGAATAATGGCAGGGGTATTTTCGAGTGTTTGTACTAGATTAGGATTAATGGCATCTTTTAATAAACTAGCCATTGCACCGACAGCTTGTAGATCGTTTGCTGTAACAGGATCACCATTATAAGAATAAGCAACAATGATACGAGAAAGTCGCTGTTTTAAATCATCAATATCCACAGCTAAACAAAGGATAGACATAATTTCAGAGGCAACAGTAATAACAAAATTATCTTCTCTTGTGATACCGTCTTTTTCGCCACCTAATCCCACAACAATATTACGTAAAGCACGGTCGTTCATATCCATACAACGTTTAAACACGATTTTTTTAGGATCGATATTTAAAGGATTACCTTGATAAATCGAATTATCAAGCATGGCTGCAAGTAAGTTATTGGCAGAGGTAATAGCATGAAAATCGCCAGTAAAATGAAGGTTGAGATCTTCCATCGGAACCACTTGTGAATAACCACCACCAGTTGCGCCACCTTTAATACCAAAGCAAGGGCCTAAAGAGGGTTCACGCAATGCAATAATGGCATTTTTTCCAATATGATTAAGCGCTTGCCCTAATCCAACAGTAACCGTTGTTTTACCTTCACCTGCAGGTGTTGGGTTAATGGCTGTAACTAAAACTAATTTTCCGGGCTTTTTTGTCGCAATTTTTGACCAAATGCTGTGACTAAATTTGGCTTTGTACTTGCCATAAAACTCGATATCGTCTTGATCAATATTTAAATTTTTAGCAATGTCCTGAATAGGTAAGAGGTGTGCTTCTTGGGAGATTTGAATATCTGATTTCATTTTAGTTCTCTTTTTATCCCGCTGATGATGTCTCTAGTGATCTTTACTTATCAACTTTAGACAATAATCTAAATATGGCCAATAGATTGATTAATTTGTAGTTATTTACTTTAGATAACGCGTTCATCGTCACGCCATTTAAATAATTTTTGTGGCTAGTGCCTATTTTTTCTTTAAATTACCTTTTATTGAGTGATGTTTTGTTTTTTTCAAAAAACATATTTTAACTAAGGATGACAATTTAATCTCATACAAAAAAGAGGATATTAAAAAGGAAGAGTATTGAGATTGATGTTAATAAACAAAAAAGGCGCTGATATCAGCGCCTTATCTATTATAAATATCTGTATTTAAAACTCTCAGATTTAGTCACAAGAAATTTTAATGGCTAATCCACCTTGAGAGGTTTCACGATACTTAGCATTAATATCTTTACCTGTTTCGTACATTGTTTCGATGACTTTATCTAAACAAATACGGGGATCGCTGACACGACGTAAAGCCATACGAGATGAGTTTACTGCTTGTACGGCTGCGATAGCATTACGTTCAATACAAGGAACTTGTACTTGTCCTGCCACTGGGTCACAGGTAAGTCCTAGGTTATGCTCCATCGCAATTTCCGCTGCAATACAAACTTGTTCTGGGCTACCGCCTAAAAGTTCAGTTAATGCACCTGCTGCCATTGAACAAGCAACACCAACTTCACCTTGGCAACCGACTTCAGCACCCGAGATAGATGCATTCATTTTGTAAAGTGAACCAATAACACCGGCAACTAAGAAAAAGCGAGTGTAAGAGTTTTCATTTACAGGACGAATAAATTTATCATAGTAAGATAATACTGCAGGGATAATGCCACAGGCACCGTTTGTTGGTGCTGTGACAACACGTCCACCAGCCGCATTTTCTTCATTCACGGCAAGGGCAAACATATTAATCCAGTCAACAACGGTCATTGGATCTGTTGTTGTTTTATCTTCTGTAACTAGCATACGGCGTAATGCCGATGCACGGCGAGGTACGCGTAATGGCCCCGGTAATAAGCCTTCAGTATTTACACCGCGCTCAATGCCTGATTTCATCACTTCCCAAACAGCCGCGAAATGAGCCGAAATTTCTTCTTTGCTACGTAATGCTAATTCGTTTTGCATCACTAATGCTGATAAAGAAAGACCTGTTTCTTTGCAATGGCGACGTAAATCAGCCGCATATTGGTAAGGATAAGGTACTTGAACTGCATTTTCTTCAGGTTGGCCAAAATGCTCTTCATCAACAATAAAACCGCCACCAATAGAATAATAGGTTTTTTTCAATAAAACCTGCTCACCGTTATAAGCGGTAATGGTCATGCCATTTTCATGAAGGGGTAGATTGGTTTTATGAAAATTCATCCCGCCTTCAACCGGAAAATCGACTTCTTTTATGCCATTTGCCAGCATTAAGCGACCCGTTGTTTCTACTTGTTTAATAAACGGGGCGATAGAATCAATATCAACAGTATCAGGTAAATTTCCTGCGAGTCCCATAATAATAGCAATATCAGTTGCGTGACCTTTACCTGTTAAAGATAAAGAGCCATAAACATCAACGATAACGCGGGAAACAGAAGAGAGGAGATTTTTTTCAGCAAGTAAATCAACGAATTCTTTACCTGCTTTCATTGGGCCTACAGTGTGTGAGCTTGAAGGGCCGATACCGATTTTAAAAATATCAAAGACGCTAACCATAATATTCGCCTCCCTAATTAATTTAAAGGCGCAACTGTGTGTTTATTAGAGTGTTAAGTGTCAGTTTTGAAACCTAAAGCTGTAATGGCTACTTCCTATTAAGAAAGTAGCCATTAGATATTTTATTAGCTCATGAATGAGTTAATTAAGCTATAGAAAACTGCTGAGATTGCGATAAGACCCATGATTACAACAAATACGTTGCTGATATGGCCTTCATATTTCTTCATTGCTGGTACTTTACGGATTGCATACATTGGCATCAGGAACAGTAACATTGCGATAACTGGGCCACCTAATGTTTCAATCATACCTAAAATGCTTGGGTTTAATGTTGCAACAATCCAAGTTGTAACCAGCATAAACAGTGCAGTGATTTTGTTTAAACGATCTTTTTCGATTGTTTTACCTTTTTCACGCAGTGATTTGATGATTAAACCGTTGAAACCTTCACGAGCACCTAAGTAGTGACCTAAGAACGATTTAGTGATAGCAACGAAAGCAATAAATGGAGCAATATAAGCAATAACAGGTGCTTCAAAATGGTTAGCAAGGTAAGACAGGATACTGATGTTCTGTGCTTTTGCTTCCGCTAAGTTTTCTGGTGTTAAGCTAAATACACAGCTAAACACGAAGAACATTACAGTGATAACCATCATGATATGCGCATAAGCTAAAATGCGTGAACATTTTTTCTCAGCGTTTTCGCCGTATTCTTCACGTTTTGCAACAGCAAACGCCGAGATGATTGGAGAGTGGTTAAAAGAGAACACCATTACAGGGATAGCTAACCATAGGGTAACTAATAGGCCTTGACCCATACCTGATGTTGTTGCGTGATCAAAAGAGAGAGTATCAAGAATCGCACCATTCCACTCTGGGATCAGATACAGTGCTAAGACCATCAGAACAGCAACAAATGGGAATACTAAAACGCTCATTGCTTTAACGATAGCTTGTTCACCAAAGCGAATAATCGACATGATACCAACAATCAGTACCAGTGATAAAATAGCGCGAGGTGGTGCAGCCATGTGCATTTGGTTCACAATAAAGCTTTCTACTGTATTGGTGATAGCAACACTATAAACCAATAAAATAGGATAAATTGCGAAGAAATAGAGCAGGGTAATTAATTTACCTGCTGTTTTACCAAAGTGTTCTTCAACAACTTCAGTGATATCTTCACCTGGGTTTTTACCTGATAACACAAAGCGGCACATACCACGGTGTGCAAAGAAGGTCATTGGGAATGCAAGTACTAACATGATCAACAGAGGAATTAAACCACCAATCCCTGCGTTGATAGGTAAAAATAGAACGCCAGCACCGATAGCCGTACCGTATAAACCTAACATCCATACTGTATCTGACTTACGCCATGTTTTGTAATCACCTTGGGTGTTACCCGACGCGATGGAACCAACTTTGGTTGTATCCATAATACTCTCCGAAATAACGCGGTAAAAAAAATAATGAATAAAAATAAGAGCGCGATTGTATTTCTTTTTAGAAATAATCACGGCATAAATTTAATTATGAATAAATGAGTGCATTGAGTACCTGGTGTTATCTCAATATCTTCAATTACCACATATAAAATCTTTAAATTTCAAAAGAATTAAACTCTTTCAAAATTTGAAAAAATATTCAATAAGTTTATATCCAGACTTAAGAGGTGCAGAATATAGTGTTTTTCAGGATAAACTACCGTGATCACCATCTCAAATGCTAAATATAACTGAAAAACCTGAAAATGTAACATTTTTTATATTTTGTTTTTTTCGAGGCTGTTTTTAAAACATTTTGAAATAACTTTCCAATTTTAAGGTAAGTATAAAATAAAGCTAAATACTTAAATGTTCATATGTTAATGATTGTTTTTAGGTATTTTTATTAGATCGAAAATAAATGATTAAAATCAATTGGGTTATTTTTGTTTACAATTAAAACATTATGTTAACCATGTATCTAATTGAAATATAATGATAAATTATTTTCTTTAATTAATGTTTAAAAGTAGACAAAAGAATATAGAAACGATGCAATATGATTATTTATTAATGAATTTCTTTTATTTTATGAAATGAATATAGCTATATTTCATTTATAAGTAGAATATTGTTTATAAATACGACAATAAATTTGTTAATAAATGAGTTTGGTAGGCTGTTATATAACGAATATAAAAGTTTCAGTTTGATTAAAATAACAACATATTTATTTTTGGACAAAAAATATAATAGTAGAGAATATTTTTATTTATATATTAATATATCGAAGGGTGGTGTTACTTAAGTTAAATATATAAAAAGACCACAATAAATGTGGTCTTTTTCGGTATAAGAAAGGTTATGCCTTTGTCCAGCCTTTGCGAATAGGATAAGCAAAACAGAGCTGATAGAGCTGTTGTACCCATTTTTGGAGTATATCACCACCTTTAGACCAGAAGATCTGGCAAAGGCCACAAGAAAGTAGAGCAACGATAAAAGCACCAATCATATCGATTGGCCAATGTACACCAAGATAGATACGCGCCCAAGCAATCGCAAGTCCTAAACTGAGCATAATATAGCCAATACGTTTGCTGTGATGCCAAAAGAGATACGCTAAAGCAATGGTGAATACAAACGTACCATGGTTACTTGGGAATGACGGTGTTGCATCGTGATCAAGAAAGTTGTAGCCAATGTTGGCGGCAAAAGGGCGTTCATGAGGCGCAATAGCACCAATCACCCAAGAGATAGAAAGTGCAATACCTAAAGAGATAGCCGCTTTACATACCAATGTTCTTTGCTGGCTAAGATGTTTTTCATTACCCCATAACCAATAGAACACTAAAGATAACGGAAAAAGATAGACAAGGTACTTAGCAATAATTATCGCCGTACCGATTTCTAAAGGAGATGCCGCAGGTGTTGCATTCATCATTGAAAATACGGCTAAATTGAATTGTTCCAGCAAAGTAGGCTCCATACATGTCGTACTGATAAGCGATGTTTATGATACATAATACGCAAGTTTTTAAGGGTAAATGAGGGAGTAATAGGGGTAAAGTGTTTTTTTCTTATTTAATTGTGCTTTTTTTAAAAGATTTGTCAGTTTTATATCAAACTGAGATAAAGCACTCTTAAAAAGAGTATTGCGCTTATGTTATTGCTCTCACATTGTTCTTTTTCTTATCTTCAACGAGGTATAACTTTATGTGGTTCCAGAAAAATATAGTCCTTAATGCAAGACCAAGAGGATTTCACTTAATTACACAAGCATTGATTCAAGAATTACCGGAACTAAGACAATATAAAATTGGAATTGCTCATTTTTTTATTCAACATACATCGGCTTCATTAACGATTAATGAAAATGCTGATCCGACAGTACGAAGTGACTTTGAAAACTTCTTTAATCAAAGCGTAAAAGAGAACGAAGATTATTATCTTCACACTTATGAAGGCAGTGATGATATGCCAGCGCATATTAAAAGTAGTTTACTTGGACAAAGTGTCACGGTTCCTATTAGCCAAGGTGAGCTGAATTTAGGAACTTGGCAGGGGATTTATCTTGGCGAACATCGTAATCACGGTGGTAATCGTCGTATTATTGTGACATTGCAAGGAGAGTGTTACTAAATTTCAAGCAATAAAAAACCCGACAGTTATTTCACCAAAAGGGTTGAAACTATCGGGCTCCTCAATATTTGGGGACATCAAAGAAAAGCAGTGGCACTAATTCAGACTACGGGTTAGAAAGAAAGTTCGCTGACTAATGAAAAAAAATAGAGTTTTTTTTTGGAAAGAGTGGGAATATAAAGAAAAGATGGATAATGCAAAAAGAGAAAGCGCTAAAACATATTGATAAATAAACTGTTTTAGCGCTTTTGAATTAGTTGTAGATGCCTAAATTTTCTTTAGCATAAGCTTCAAAATCTGTGCAACCACCAATGTGTTTCTCATCAATAAAAATTTGTGGCACAGTTTCAACAGGTTTACCGACAGTTTTAGATAAATCAGCTTTTGTAATTCCTTCAGCTTGAATATCTACATAGCGGAAATCGAAATCGTCACGTTTTTCAGACAAAGTTTCAGCCAGTTGTTTCGCACGAACACAATATGGGCAACCTGGGCGACCAAAAATGACAACAAACATACGACACTCCTTATTGAGGAAATAAAATTCAGGCATAATAGTTTCTATTGATTGTTACTATGCCCTTTTATGAGGCTAAACAAAAACAGTTATTGCCTTTTAGTGTGATAAATTATACCAATTTGCCGAATAATGAGATAGGACTGCAACACAGCATTTAGCGGAGAAATGATGGAAAAGCCTTCAAACCGAGATATGAAATCACTATCAGATATGCCAAAACCCATTATCATCATTGAAATAATTGGGATTATTCTATTAGTGGTTGCTTATCTTTATATCAATCAATATATGACCTCTCCGCAGTGGCTAGGAACATATACAGGACAATTAACGCTAGTTGTTTTAGGGGTTATCTGTATGATCCCGCCAGCTATCCATATTGTCTGGCGCGCTATTTATCGATTAACTTTTTTAGGGATTGACCATAAATCCACAAATAGTAAAAAGAAAAAAGAGAATAACGAAGAATAGCTATCTGTTTTTCCTCAAAAATGCATTAAAAACTAAGAAAATCCAATGTGTAAATTGGCTTAATTTTCTTAGTTTTTCTATTTATTAGTGCCTTCAAGATAGAAAAAGTGGCAAAATAGCGCCAATGCCAAAAGGCACTCTTTTTTTTGCGCGTAAAGGTTATTTGAATGAACGCTGTTGTGACTACCGATCTGGATCAGCTAAAATCTTGGCTTGATGAACTACAGATTGCTTATTATGAATGTGACTCTTGTCAGGCGTTACATTTGCCACATCTTCAATATATCAGTGGCATTTTTGATGCCAAAATTGATATTCTTGAGGATGTACTTGTATTTACCGCTATCGCTGAGCTAAAACCGTCAGCAATAGTGCCATTAATGGCAAATCTAAGCCAAATTAATGCAAGCTCTTTATTTATTAAAACATTTCTAGAAATTAGTGATGAGAACTTACCAAAATTAGTTTTCTGCCAATCATTCCCTGTTGCTGCGGGTATTTCACTTAATCAATTTGACCTATTCTTACAAAAAGCAGAAGAGCAATGTGCTGAAGTTGTCAGCGAAATTTTTAATAACGGTTTCTTGTATGGCGAAAAGCAAGAAAGTGAAAACGAAGAAGATGAAGAAGATGTTGAGATAAATAGCGCATCAACTGACTCCTCCTATACTGTACATTAATATTAATCTCCATAACGGTCACAAAATCTTATGCAATGCGCACGATTTAGTGCGGGTGAATGTCATTCTTGTGAGTGGCTTTCTCTTGCTTATCCTGAACAAATCAAGAAAAAACAGCACAGCCTCTTAGCATTACTTCCAGACGATTATGCTTTTGATAAATTAGCGCTGGTTGAAAGCCAACAGGCGCAGTTTCGTAATAAAGCAAAAATGGTCGTCAGTGGGAGTGTCGAAAGACCCGTATTAGGCTTAAAAACTAAAGATGGTGTCGCTGTTGATTTATGCGAATGCCCACTGTACCCCGTTTCTTTTGCACCCGTGTTTCCTGTTTTAAAAACATTTATTGCAAAAGCAGGGTTAGTACCTTACGACATCCAACGTCGCCGTGGTGAACTCAAATTTATTTTATTAACTGAGAGTCGAAGTAATAGCACCATGATGTTGCGCTTTGTTTTGCGCTCAGAAAAAAAACTAGAACAACTTCGCAAAGCACTTCCTTGGTTACAAGAGCAACTGCCTCAATTAGCGGTTATCTCCGTTAATATTCAACCTGTCCATATGGCTATTTTGGAAGGCGAACAAGAAATTATTCTGACAGAAAAAACGTTCTTGGATGAATCATTTAACCAAATTCCATTGCATATTCGCCCAAGAGGCTTTTTTCAAACTAATCCAGCGGTGGCTTCATCACTTTATGCCACGGCAGGTCGTTGGGTAAGAGAATTAAATATCACGCATTTGTGGGATATGTTTTGTGGATCAGGGGGCTTTGGGTTGCATTGTGCAGATAAATCAACCCAATTAACAGGTATTGAAATTAGTCCAGAAGCGATTGAATGTGCTCGTTTATCAGCTCAGGAATTAGGGCTAGAGCATGTCGAGTTTCAAGCGTTAGATTCAACGGGTTATGCATTAGCAAAAGAGTCTGTTCCTGAATTAGTGCTTGTTAATCCACCAAGGAGAGGTATCGGTGAGGCATTGTGCGGTTATCTAAATAAAATGAAGCCTCGCTTTATCCTTTACTCAAGTTGTAATGCTCAAACCATGGCAAAAGATATTCAGCAACTTTCACACTATCAGATAGATAGAGTGCAATTGTTTGATATGTTTCCTCATACTTCTCACTATGAAGTCCTTACGTTATTGGTATTACAAGATAACTAAGATATTTATTACAAAATAGTGATTGAGTGTTAGTATAAATAAGCATTTAACGCTCGATGGATAACATCGGGCGTTTTCTTTTTTATTAGATAGGCATTCTATTTTATGCAGAACTTAAAAGCGTTGTTATTAGTGATGGTGTTATTGGGGCCTTTGGGGATCGATCTCTATTTACCGACGATACCTGCGATTGCTCAAGATTTAGGAAGTAGTGTCTCTCTTATTCAATCAACTATCGCTTTATTTATTTTAGTCCTAGGTGTTGGGCAACTTATATCAGGGCCTTTAGTGGATAAGTTTGGTCGTAAACCTATCGCTATTGTTGGGATACTTATCTATATTGTGGGTTCTGTTATTGCAACGATTGCGACAGACTCAACGCTTTTTATTATCTCGCGATTATTACAAGCCTCAGCAGTGTGCTGCACTTCCGTTGTTGCTTTTACCTGTGTTCGTGACTGTTTTAATGGTAATGAAGCCGCCCGCGTTTTTGGATTTTTAAATGGCACGTTAAATATTATTCCTGCATTGGCACCGCTATTAGGTGGATTATTGGCAGAATATTGGGGATGGCGTGCACCTTTCGGGTTCTTAATTTTCTATTCAGTGCTGGTGTTGATTTTGATCACCCGCTTTTTACCAGAAACAAAGCCTGAAAATACAGCTCAATCAAAGCAAAAATTAGGTAAAACATACCTTGAGATTTTATGCAGCAAACGCTTTTTGACTTTTGCTTTAGTGAATGCGGGCACAATGGGAATGGCATTAACTTATGTGTCATTTGCCCCAATTGTATTGATGAATGATGCAAAATTATCAGCGCTGATTTTTTCTATTGTTTTTGGTGTAAATGGTTTTTGGATAATGCTTGTCAGTTTTTATGCGAACCGCGTTATTCACCGTGTCGGCAGACCTATTTGTTTGATCTTAGGGAGCGGACTAATGGGATTAGGCTGTGTGAGCTTATTAGGTAGCTTGTTGTTTATTCCTGCCGAAATGCAAAATCATTGGTTGATCTATATGCTTCCTGTCGCAAGTGCATGTGCTGGTCTTGCTTTTATTATGGGACCTGCAACAAGTTATGCGCTGGAGCCTTATTCAAAAACGGCAGGTATTGCTTCTGCATTAGTCGGTTTTATTCAAATGGCAGGTGGTGCAGCCTTTGGTTTAACGGCACTGGCTTCACCAGTACAACCGAAATTAGCGTTAGCTATTGTGATGTTACTTGGTAGTTTATTAGCGTTGAATGCTTATCGAGTAAGCCACAAAGAAGCGTTAATAGAAAAACAGGCTACACAAGAATAGAACAAGTATTTGTTGTTTATTCAAACATAAAAAACACCCCAAAGTTGGTGTCCAACGTTTGGGGTGCAGTTCAAATTGCTGGGGTGTTTTTATATCGACGTTTCGATTTACGTATTTTTAATTGCGATGTTCAAACTCTAAGGCTTTTTTCTCAATTAATCTCATTAAAAGTGTCAATATTCCGTTGATGCACAGATAAATAATCCCTGCGGCAACAAATACCATCACATCATAACTTTGGCCAAAGACTTGTCGGCTATAACCTGTTAACTCAAGCAAGGTGATGGTACTGGCAAGTGAGGTACTTTTGAATATTAATACCACTTCGTTTGAATACGATGAAAGCGCACGTTTAAATGCGTAAGGTAATATCACTCTTGCTGTTTGTACTGGTGACATTCCTAATGCTTGGCAAGATTGCCATTGTCCTGACGGAATAGCTCTTACAGCACCATAGAAAAGTAAGGTTGAATAAGCCGCACTATTTAATGCTAATGTAACCATTGCACAAAACCATGGTGTTGATAGTAACTCCCACATGATTGGGAAGTTTTTCAACGCAGGAAATTGCCCAGGGCCATAATAGATTAAGAAGAACTGCACTAATAAAGGCGTACCAGTAAATAAGGTAATATAAGCTTTTACTATTTGGCTAATAACCGGTGTTTTTAGTGCCAAAATAAATGTCATTAAAACCGAGAGTGTAAATGCAACCAATAGAGCTACAAACGTTAAAGAAAGGCTGGTTGGTAATCCCGGCAAAATATCAACAATATAATCCCACATTATGAGGCACTCCGTTCAAATCGGGTCGTTCTCATTTCTAACCATTTCAGGATATATTGACTGACCAACGTAATTGCCAAATAAATCAATGCAACAATGCTATACCATGTAAAAGGTTCTTGAGTTCGGTTAGCGATACTTTGTGTTTGTAACATTAAATCATTAACGCTGATTAATGAGACTAAAGCCGTATCTTTTAATAGAACTAACCACTGATTACCCAAACCCGGTAACGCATGACGCCACATTTGAGGCATGATAAAGCGGAAGAAAATAGTAATACGACCCATACCTAATGCTTGGCCGGCTTCCCATTGTCCTGTTGGTACTGCTTTTAATGCGCCACGTAAAGTTTGTGAAGCATAAGAAGCATAAAGAAGTGAAAGGGCGATAACACCACAATAGAAAGGCAATGATTCAGTATCACCAAAATCAATTTGTAAGGTGAAAGCACCGAGATCAATCCCATCCATTAACATCATGACACCTTGTAAGGTGCCATAATAGACAAAAAGAACCACCAGCATTTCTGGTAGTCCTCTAATTAGTGTTACCCAGCATGTTCCTAAGAAAGCAAAGGCTTTCCATCTCGCGGATTCCCAAGCTGTAAACAGCATGGCAAGAACTAATCCGATGATAAGAGCAGAAATAGCAAGTGAGACCGTTGTGACGGCCGCACCTGCTAGAGTTGTTATTTCATTCATTTATTAAGCTATTGTTGTTATTGAAATATCGTTATTCAAACCATTTTTTATAAATGACATCATAGGTGCCATCAGCTTTTACTTCAGCTAATGCTTTGTTTAATTTATCTTGTAAATCAGCATTACCTTTTCTTACTGCGATCGCAAGACCTGTACCAAAGTAGTTAGGATCTGCAACTTTGTCACCGACAATACCTAATTCAGGATTCTTTTTCAGCCATTCATTAACAACAGCAGTGTCACCAAAGATAGCTTCGATACGACCATTTTTAAGATCTAATACCGCATTTTGATAACTGTCATAAGGAACAGTCTTCATCTCTTTGTGTTGTTCATTGATGAATTTCTGATGGGTTGTCCCATTCTGCACACCAATTTGCTTGCCTTTTAAGCTCGCTACATCAGAGATTTTACCTGTTACTGTGATAAATACTGCTGAGTTATCATAGTATGAATCAGTGAAATCAACTTGTTTTTGACGCTCTGGGGTAATATCAATACCTGCCATTAATGCTTCAAAACGACGGAATTTCAGACTAGGAATTAAACTATCAAATGACTGATTGGTAAAGGTACAATCAGCATTAATTTTTGCACACATTGCATTTGCTAAATCAACATCAAATCCTACAATTTGATTATTCGCATCAATCATTTCAAATGGAGGATATGTTGCTTCAGTTGCAAAACGAATTGTCTCTTTCTCAGCCGCAGTTGCAGAAAGTGTAATACTGGTCAGAAGTGCTGCAAATAATATTTTTTTCATTGTCTGATCCTGATTTAGTGTGACAAGTAATTAGCAAAAGCTTCCGTTTGTGGAGCAGTGAAACGATAGTTATCGCCTTGCTCTATAATACGGCCGTTTTCCATATATACAACTTTGCTCGCGGCTTTGCGTGCAATTTCAACTTCGTGGGTCACAATAACTTGTGTAATACCCGTTTCAGAAAGCTCTTTTATAATATCAACAACTTGAGCTGTAATTTCAGGATCTAATGCCGCCGTAGGCTCATCAAATAAGAGAACTTGAGGCTCCATCATTAATGCTCTTGCAATAGCAACACGTTGTTGCTGTCCTCCAGATAAGTGTAGAGGAAAACGTCCTGCATAATCACTTAAACGCAAACGCTCAAGTAATTTCATTGCTTTTTCTTTGGCTTGAGGTTTTGATAAACCTAAGACACGACAAGGTGCTTCAATTAAGTTGTCAAGAACCGTTAAATGTGGCCATAAATTGTATTGTTGAAATACCATGCCCACATTTTGGCGTAATGAACGAATTGCCTTTGCGTTAGGCTGTTGGCTAAAGTCAAAATGTAGACCCGCGATTTCTAATTCACCTGAACGTGGCATTTCTAATAAATTAAGAACTCTCATTAGTGAGCTCTTACCTGCACCACTTGGTCCTAAAAGAACCATTGTTTCACCGGCAGAGCATTCTAGATTAATATCATAGAGTGCTTGGTGCGAACCGTAGAAACAATTTATGTTTTTTAATTGAATACTCATGCGTTTTTTCTGAATAGTCATTAACTGGTTCAAATAATAAAACGACAAGAATAATTATGCAACTAAAACTGCATAATAAAGTGGTTTTTTTACGTAAAAATGGGTAATTCGGCTATTCTTTTTCACTGGTAGGTGAATTTTTATCCAGTTTGTAAGCGTTAGTACTTATTGTTTTAGCCATACCTTTGAAAATAAATAAGTGCGCAGGCATCATGGCAAACCAATAAAGTAATCCACTAAATCCTGCGGGGTGCCACCAAGCACGAACATCTATTGAACGAAGATTACCACTGTCGTGGATCGTGAAAGAGAGTCTGCCTAAACCGGGCGCTTTCATTCCAAATAACAGTGTGAGTTGTTTTTCAGGCTCAAGTTTGATCACTCGCCAACCATCGATCATATCGCCAAGTTCTAATGTTTCTCTAGATGGGCGTCCGTAAGTGACTTTATTTCCAGCGATATCATCCATAATAGCGCGTGTTTTCCATAGCGCATTACCATAGAAATAGCCTTGTTCTCCACCAATTTGTTGTACTGTATGCCAAAGGGATGCTGCGCTTGCTGGTGTGGATACGGTGCAACCTGCATTTTTAGGGTAATAACCATAACCAGGTTTCCAGCGACTACGAACAGCCGGAGAGTAACCCCAATCTTGGTTATCTAAAGCCGCTTCTTCATCAGCGAGTGTTTCTTTTACTGCATCATCAAATTTAATTAGAAATTGAGGAATAAGTTTACGTAATGGCTCATCGTTGGCAGGGAGATCGTATTTAAGTCCTTGGATCAACTCTTTGGCAATAGAGGTGGGCACAGACGTTATCATACTGATAAATCCCGCCGAAATTAAACTTGCTGGCATCGGAATGGGGATTAGCATCCGCTTTTTACCTGAAATTTTAATAAAGCGCTCAAAAAGTGTTTGATAGCTGATGTATTCAGGACCGCCAGCATCAAAAATTCGGTGCTGATGTGTAGGGTGATGAATAATTTCCGTTAAATAGTGAATTAAATTTTTTAATGCAATAGGGGAAGACTTAGAACGAACCCAGCGAGGTGGCGTAAGAATAGGGAGGTTATAAACCATATCACGCATAATTTCAAAAGCGGCTGAACCGGGACCTACAATCATTGAGGTACGGATTTCTGTCACAGGGATGGTGCTGGTTCTTAAAACTTCACCTGTAAGTTTTCGTGCAATAAGATGAGGAGAGTATTGTTGATCTTCATGTTGTAAGGCACTTAAAAAGATAATTTGTTGAACGCTTGAGCCTTCAAGTGCTTCAACAACATTAATGGCAGCTTGACGCTCTAGTTCAACTAAATTATGCGCATCCCCCATACTATGAACAAGATAATAGACAATATCGGTATCTTGCATCACCTTTTTAAGTGTCTCAGGATTGTGGAGATCTACAAAAATACAGCGTGTATTTCCCCAGCCTTGTGACATCATCCAGTCTATTCTACGGGCTCCCGCAGTGACTTGGTGCCCTTGTTTTATCAACGCTGGGATAAGATTTTGACCTATATGACCACTTGCACCAAGTACCAATACACGCTGTTGATTCATTGTTAATCCACTGTAAAAAGAGAACATTATTGTTCTATTGTTACTGATTTTTCTATGAAGTAAAGAACGCCATCAAGATTGGTGTGATTAAACTTAACACGAATCCATGCACAATCGCTGCTGGTACAATGGCAACACCACCACTGCGTTGTAAAACAGGCAAGGTAAAGTCCATAGAAGTTGAACCACAAATTCCTAATGCTGTATTTCTATAACGATTAACAATGATCGGAATAAGCATGATTGCCGCTAATTCACGCATTAAATCATTGAAAAATGCAGTACTACCAATAACAGGGCCAAATGCATCTGTGAGCACAATGCCCGATAATGAATACCAGCCATAACCAGATGCAATAGCTAATCCCATTTTCATCGGTAATCCCAGTAAGTAAGCAGCTAAAGCACCACCAGCAAGCGCACTAACACCCATAACAACGGCAACGGTTGTTCCTCGACGGTTGATAAGAATTTGCTTTGGGCTCATTCCGCTATTGCGTAATTGTAAACCGACTAACCAAAGTAAGAAGATAAGCGCACCTTGGCTGGCATGAGAAGCATAATGGAAAATTGACCAGCCGGTTAAACCGACAAAGAAACCCACCACAACGACGCCACATAATTGCAGTGATTCTAGTACCATTTTTATACGTGAAGGCGGTTTGGACTGTTTATGGGCAGGGACATGCCAAGGATCTTTTTTATCCAGTAACCATAAAAATAGTAAATTGGCACCAAATGTACATAAAAAGAAGACACTGGCATAAGAAAGAATCGAGACTAAGTTTTCACCAATATTATCTAGCATGGCTAAACTAACGCCCATTAGAAATAGGATAACGTAAACCATCGCGCTAAGTAGGCGGTTTGCCAGATGAAGTAACGGGCGATTGTTTAACTTAATCAAATACCCTACAAAAAGCGGAAGTAGGATAATCAATAACCCTGATAGCATTTCTATTCCTTACTGAGCGTGCTCAAATTATAAAATAAACTAATAACGTGAATTGGATTATAACATTTACTTATGATGTTGTGGATACAGAAATTAAGATAAGTCTAAAATATTTATTAAGGGTAATGAGCCTACCACGTTTAGGTGTAAGAGGCTTTAATTGATTGAAAAGCGAACAAAATGGGTATATATCGAATAGTTGAGTAAATTTTATTACGGCTATCTTGAACTGTGATTTAATGAAAATATTCATTAAGTGAAATTATTAGCTGATTAAGCATAAAATGAAGGTAGGAAGAATAAAATAAAACCATAGCTTAGTCGCAACTAACGAGGGAATTTATGTATTTAGAAAGAGTGGAAATAGTTGGATTCCGTGGACTTAATCGTCTTTCATTACCTCTTGATATGAATACAGTCTTAGTGGGTGAAAATGCGTGGGGTAAAAGCTCATTACTTGATGCGTTAACACTCAGTTTGGGTATTGAAACCTATCAATATGCATTTACACCTGATGATTTCCATCGTTTGCCGAATGAGCCTGAAGAAAATGGCAAAAAAAGCCTACAAATTATTTTAACGTTTACCGAATCTCGCCCTGGACGTCATCGCTCTTTTCGTTTCCATAAAATAGCACCTGTGTGGGTTGAAAATGGTGATGATCTTAAACATATCTATTACCGTATCAGTGCTGAATTAGATGAACAGAAGAATGTGAAAACATTCCGTTATTTTCTTGATAAAGAAGGAAAGCAAATTCGCTTACCTAATGGACAAACTCAAGAAATCATTGCAGAGATAGTGAGGCTTTATCCTGTTCTTCGCTTACAAGATGCGCGTTTTGTTCGTGATCTTGCTTCTGACGTTATCGATTCTCATAATAATCCTCATCGAGAAGCGTTTAATAATAAAATGAGCGAGTTAACCAAAGCGCTAGTCAAAAATCCTGACGAATTATCAGATGAAGATTTACGTGAAGGTCTTGATGCAATGCAACAACTGTTAGGGCACTATTTTGCAGATCACGGTTCGTTGCTGTTTAAATCTCGCTCTCGCCATCGCAAAGTCAGCGAGCCTCATGTACGTGGCTGGCATGCCTTAGAAAATATCAATAAAGTATTAGCAAAACCCAACCAGAGAAGTATTCGATTAATTATCTTGGGAATGTTTTCTTCAATTTTACAGTCTCGTGGTAGTGTCGCGCTTGATCCTTATGCAAGACCTATCGTGATTGTTGAAAACCCAGAAACTCGTTTACATCCTATTATGCTTTCGGTGGCTTGGGGATTACTCAATCTTTTCTCATTACAACGGATCACAACTACAAACTCAGGTGAATTACTGTCACTTGCACCATTAGAAAGTGTTTGTCGTTTAGTGCGTGATACCGATAAAGTTGCAGCTTACCGTGTTGGAGATCAGCAACTACATTCTGATGAAGAACGGCGAATTTCATTTCATATTCGTTATAACCGACCTTCTGCGTTGTTTGCGCGTTGTTGGTTATTGGTTGAAGGTGAAACAGAAATTTGGTTAATGAACGAATTGGCAAGGCAATGTAATTATTTCTTTGAAGCAGAAGGAATTAAAGTCATTGAATTTGCTCAATGTGGACTTAAGCCATTATTAAAGTACGCAACCTATATGGGTATAGAATGGCATACTTTAGTGGATGGTGATGAAGCGGGTAAGAAATATGCCGCTACCGTTAAGGATTTTGCGTTAAAAAGCAATGACGCAGAACGCGATAGATTAACGAAACTTCCTGCGTTAGATATGGAACACTTTTTATATAAAGAAGGCTTTCGCAATGTATATCATGATGTTGCAGGTGTGCCAGATAATGAAAAATGGCCAACTCGACGAGTGATCATTAAAGCTATTCAACGTTCATCCAAGCCTGATCTCGCACTAACGGTGGCTAATAATGCGGCTCAACGTGGAGTAGACTCCATCCCTTCCATACTGAAAAGTATGTTCTCTCGTGTTGCATGGCTTGCAAGAGGTAAGGCGAATTAATTCGGATTCGCTACACTCGTGCAAGTAAGATAAATTCATGAGATCTACACTTATTTTATTTAGCTATGAGAGTAAAATCTCATAGCTAACGCTTTGAATGATTTATTGCATCTTTATGTTTAAGAAGGAAGAATTATGGCTTTTTTATCTTTAAAAAAGCGAGGGAGAGTGCTCGCCCTTATTTTAATTGTTGTAGCAATTGCTACGTACTTTTTTTTGCCAAAAGAGAAGGCACCGATATATCAAACACAGCAGATCACACGAGGTGATCTATCAAAAGAAGTAACCGCAACAGGTAAGCTTGATGCTGTGCGCAAAGTTGATGTGGGTGCGCAAGTCAGTGGACAGTTACAATCGCTCCTTGTAAAAGAGGGTGATGTGGTTAAAAAAGGGGATTTACTTGCCATTATCGATCCTAAAAAAGCACAAAATGACGTCACTGAATCTCAAGAAACAAATAACGAGCTTAAAGCCAATCTTCAACAAGCACAGGCTGAATTACGTTTAGCTCAATTAACTTATCAACGCCAATTAAAACTTATTGGTACTCATGCTATTGCCCAAGATGAACTTGATCGCACTAAAACCGATGTTGAAGTAAAAAAAGCACGCATCATCACTTATCAAGCTCAAATTAAAAAGAACCAAGCGACGTTAGATACTGCAAGAACGAATCTGCAATATACACGGATAACTGCGCCTATGGATGGGGTTGTTACCTTTATTAAAACGCTTGAAGGTCAAACAGTGATTGCTGCACAAGAAGCACCGACTATTTTAACGTTAGCTGACTTAGACACAATGCTGGTAAAAGCAGAAGTATCAGAAGCGGATGTCATTTATTTAAAGCCAGCTCTTAGCGCTTCTTTTACAGTTTTGGGGGCACCAGATAAAGCTTTCAGCGGTAAGTTGAAAGATATCTTACCTACCCCCGAAAAAATTAATGATGCTATTTTTTACTATGCTCGTTTTGAGGTCCCTAATGAGCAGCATTTATTACGTTTACAAATGACTGCACAAGTTAAAATTCTTATTGAAAACAAGAAAGATGTGCTTCTTGTTCCGCTTTCTGTATTAGGTGAAGATGCCGGAATTAATGAATATTATGTTGATGTATTGGTTAATGGTCAGCCAGAAAGACGCACAGTAAAAATAGGTATGCGTACTGATGTTTATGCAGAAGTGCTCAGCGGATTGAAAGAAAACGATGAGGTTATTCTGGGTGAAACTTCAGGAGAAGCATGATGCCTGCATTATTAGAGCTCAATGAGGTTAGCCGTTTATATACCAATGGTGAAGAAGAAACCGTTGTTCTCAATAAAGTCTCGTTAACGATTAATGCCGGAGAAATGGTGGCGATAATTGGGGCTTCTGGCTCTGGCAAATCGACTTTAATG
Organism: Proteus columbae; assembly: GCF_002777965.1. Classification (GTDB taxonomy): domain Bacteria; phylum Pseudomonadota; class Gammaproteobacteria; order Enterobacterales; family Enterobacteriaceae; genus Proteus; species Proteus columbae. The sequence goes on from NZ_NGVR01000023.1 coordinate 249,968, forward strand.
AATATTTTAGGCTGCTTAGATAAACCAAGTAGCGGTGAATATAAAGTTGCTGGTCAAAGTGTTGCGAAAATGGAAGGCGATCAACTTGCTGCATTACGCCGTGAGCATTTTGGCTTTATCTTCCAGCGCTACCATTTAATGTCGCATTTAAGTGCAGAACAGAATGTCGAAATTCCTGCGATTTATGCAGATAAAAATGCCACTCAAAGAAAAAAAAGGGCTCGCGAACTATTAACGCGCTTAGGATTAGGTGATCGCGTTGATTATCGTCCTAATCAACTCTCTGGCGGTCAGCAACAGCGCGTAAGTATTGCTAGAGCATTAATGAATGGTGGTGAAGTCATTCTTGCAGATGAGCCAACAGGAGCATTGGATAGTCATTCTGGTAAAGAGGTTATGTCTATTCTTAAGCAATTAAATGAACAAGGGCATACGGTTATTATCGTAACCCATGATCCTTTAATTGCGGCACAGGCTGAGCGAATTATAGAAATAAAAGATGGTAAGATTATTAATGATAATTACCATCAAATAACAGCAAATAAAGTTAAAAAAGAGACAACCCCAGTTTTAGCTTCTTCTTATTTAGGGCAAATATTCGGGCGTTTTACACAAGCATTAGATATGGCTTGGCGTGCAATGGTTGTGAATAAAGTACGCACTTTGCTAACGATGCTCGGCATTATTATTGGTATAGCCTCTGTCGTCACTATTATTGTGATTGGTGATGCCGCTAAAAGCATGGTGCTGGCAGATATAAAAGCAATTGGCTCTAATACTATTGATATCTATCCCGGAAAAGACTTTGGGAGCGATTCCCCAGAAGATAGACAATCGTTAACATTGCAAGATGTTTTTGCTTTAAAGCAACAATCTTATGTACAAGCTGTTACACCACAAGTGCAATTTAGTACACGATTACGCCGTGGAAACCAAGATTCACCCGCATCTGTTGCGGGTGTCAGTGACGACTATTTCACAGTGTACGCCATGAAGTTTTCGCAAGGTCACTCATTTACACCTGATATGATCCAGCGGCAAGCTCAAGTTGTCGTTATTGATGAAAATACCCGTCAGCGGTTCTTTCCTACCAAAAAAGAGGTTATTGGTGAGCAAATCATTATTCGCAATATCCCCTCTACGATTGTTGGTGTCATTGCTGAAAAGAAATCAGCTTTCGGTAATAGTCAATCGCTCAAAGTATGGGTACCTTACAGCACACTAAATAGCCGTATTTTAAATCGAAGTTATCTTGATAGTATTACAGTAAGAGCAACGGAAGGTTATGACGCCAGTGTTGCAGAACAACAAATTATCCGTTTATTGACGCTCAGACACGGTAAAAAAGATATTTTTACTTATAACCTTGATAGTTTTATTAAGGCTGCCGAAAGTACCACTCAAACAATGCAACTGTTTCTCACTTTAGTGGCGGTTATTTCATTGGTCGTGGGTGGGATTGGTGTAATGAATATTATGCTGGTTTCAGTGACTGAAAGAACGCGAGAAATTGGTATTAGAATGGCGGTTGGTGCCAGAGCCAGTGATGTGATGCAACAATTCCTTATAGAGTCCGTATTGGTGTGTTTAGTCGGCGGATCCCTGGGAATTGGCCTTTCATTTGGTATTGCTATGGTGGCAAGTGTTATGTTGCCTGATTGGCATTTCGTATTTCAGCCCATCGCATTAGTGAGTGCTTTTATTTGTTCGACTGCTATTGGTGTTATTTTTGGATTTTTACCAGCAAGAAGTGCAGCAAAAATGAATCCAATAGATGCTCTTGCGAGAGAATAACACAAACCATAAGATAAAAGCCCTTGAAATATAAAGGGCTTTTATTTGAATGAATTAGGCATTCTATTTAATTAAAAATACCCAACTATTGGGGTGCAGTTCATGTGAGCAAAAGGTATTTTTATTGGGGTTATCTATACTGTAAATTATCTTCTATTCAATAATAGGAATGATAAGGTCAGCATGATCCCCTTTAGGCCCTTTTATCGTGCTATAATTAACTTTCTGCCCCGCTTTAAGTGTGCGGTAACCTTCCATTCTGATTGTTGAATAGTGGGCAAAAATATCATCGCCACCTTTTGCTGGGGTAATAAAACCGAAACCCTTAGCATTATTGAACCACTTTACTGTACCTGTCTCCATACTTAACTTCTCTCATATACTTGTATTTATTTGTTTAACATCACTTTCAGTATATTTACTGAGCTGTTCATAAAACATACTCTATTTTATTGTTTCAATCGTCAAGAGGTGAAGAGGGTAGAAAGTGTTTCGGGTAGATGAAATTTTGATGTAGCTAACGCTTTGTAATTTTTTGAATGTAAAAAGAAGGAATAAAAAAGCGTTGATAGGCAGACTTTCCTGTGAGATGGTAAACTAAATGTCATAATTGAAAGTGACGTTTAACAAAACTATGAGTAATGCAAAACAATGGGTCAGTTTGATTTTTTAACAGAAACCACGTTAAGGGAAGATGTTCATCAGAAAAATGAGCCACCAGCAATGTATAAGGTGATCTTGAATAATGATGATTACACCCCCATGGATTTTGTTGTAGAAGTGCTTACGATGTATTTTTTCCTTAGCGAGGAAAAAGCAACGCAAATTATGTTGGACGTTCATCATAAAGGGAAAGGAGTTTGTGGGGTTTATAGTGCGGATATTGCCGAAACAAAAGTGGCTCAAGTTAATCTGTACGCAAGAGAAAACGAATACCCACTTTTATGTACTCTTGAACAGGCATGATCCGGTTAGTCTTTTAAGGAGGAGGTGCTTATGCTTAATCACGAATTAGAGCTGAGTCTTAATGTTGCATTCGCGAAAGCCCGTGATAACAGACACGAATTTATGACTGTAGAGCACCTGTTGTTGGCGCTATTAAGTAATAAATCGGCACGCGAAGCATTGGAAGCTTGTAAAGTCGATCTAGCAGTCTTACGCGAAGAGCTTGAAGTCTTTATTCGTAAAACAACCCCAATTCTGCCTGAAAATGTGGACAGAGAAACACAGCCAACGCTGAGTTTTCAGCGTGTATTACAGCGCGCTGTTTTTCATGTTCAATCATCTGGCAAAAATGAAGTCTCTGGCGCTAATGTGCTGGTGGCTATTTTTAGTGAACAAGAGTCTCACGCAGCTTACTTATTACGTAAACACGACGTTAGTCGCCTTGATGTCGTTAATTTTATTTCTCATGGCATTTCAAAAGAAGATCAACAAAACGAAGATCTTTCTGACATGAATGATATGAACGCACAATCTCAACAAGAGATGCCTCAAAGTGACGATCATATGGATAATTTTACTACTAACCTTAATCAGTTAGCGCGCCAAGGTAAAATTGATCCCCTAATTGGACGCCAAGCTGAATTAGAAAGAACAATCCAAGTGTTATGCCGTCGTCGCAAGAATAACCCATTATTAGTGGGTGAATCGGGTGTCGGTAAAACAGCTATCGCAGAAGGGCTTGCATGGCGTATTGAGCAAGATGATGTACCTGATGTGATGAAAGGTTACACTATTTACTCACTCGATATTGGTTCACTATTAGCGGGAACAAAATATCGTGGCGATTTTGAAAAACGGTTTAAAGCCTTACTGAAAACCCTTGAAAAAGATGAAAAAAGCATCTTATTTATTGATGAGATCCACACCATTATTGGTGCAGGAGCAGCATCGGGGGGACAAGTTGATGCGGCAAACTTAATTAAGCCATTGTTATCTGGTGGTCGAATTCGCGTTATAGGTTCTACGACTTATCAAGAATTTAGCAATATCTTTGAAAAAGACAGAGCGCTCGCACGTCGTTTCCAAAAAATTGATGTGACTGAACCATCTCCAGATGAGACTGTTTTGATCATCAAAGGATTGCGCCAGAAATACGAAGCACACCATGATGTCCGTTATACCAATAAAGCTATTCAGGCTGCGGTAGACTTATCGGTTAAATACATTACCGATAGACATCTACCTGATAAAGCTATTGATGTTATCGACGAAGCGGGTGCAAAAACACGTTTAGTTGCACCAAGTAAACGTAAAAAAACTATTAATGTCTCAGATATTGAGTCAGTCGTGGCTAAAATTGCACGAATTCCTGAAAAAACAGTTTCTAGTAGCGATAAATCAATACTGAAAAATCTTGATAACCAATTAAAAATGTTGGTATTCGGTCAGGATCAAGCAATCCATGCTTTATCTGAAGCGATTAAGATGAGCCGTGCAGGATTAAGCCAAGATAATAAACCGGTGGGTTCATTCTTATTTGCAGGCCCTACTGGGGTAGGTAAAACAGAAGTCACTGTACAGTTAGCAAAAACATTGAATGTTAAACTGCTACGCTTTGATATGTCGGAATATATGGAAAGACATACGGTCAGTCGTTTAATTGGTGCTCCTCCTGGTTATGTTGGTTTTGATCAAGGTGGATTATTAACAGACGCTGTCATTAAAAACCCATATTCCGTTGTGTTACTTGATGAAATTGAGAAAGCACATCCTGATGTATTCAATATCCTGTTACAGGTAATGGATAATGGTACATTAACTGATAACAATGGCCGCAAAGCAGATTTCCGTAATGTTATTTTAGTGATGACAACCAATGCGGGTGTGCGTGAAACGCAACGTAAATCGATTGGGTTTACAGAGCAAGATAATAGCACTGATGCGATGGCTGAAATCAAAAAAGCCTTCTCACCAGAGTTCCGTAACCGTTTAGATAGTATTATTTGGTTTAATGCATTATCTCCAGAAATTATCTCTATGGTTGTGGATAAATTTATTGTCGAACTACAAGTGCAGTTAGATGATAAAGGAGTATCGCTAGAAGTTAGCCAAGAAGCACGTCAATGGTTATGTGATAAAGGTTATGACAGAGCGATGGGCGCAAGGCCAATGGCGCGTGTTATTCAAGAAAACTTGAAAAAACCATTAGCTAACGAGATTTTATTTGGTTCTCTTGTTAATGGTGGTTCAGTTTCTGTAACACTAGATAAGCTGGCAGGCAAATTGAATTATGAGTTTGTTAGCCAAGAAAAACTGGCGAAGAATGAAGATACCGTTATCTAAGGATAGCGGTTAATCTCACTAAGCTATAAAAGCATACACCACAGGTGAGCATCAATAAATGCCTTGCCTGTGGTGTTTTTTTTCACCCGTTATATGACAATAGCGGGAGAGAACAGATTGGGATCAACGGCTACGGAAGATGATACGGCCTTTGCTCAGGTCATATGGGGTCAGCTCAACGGTAACCTTGTCGCCTGTCAGGATACGAATATAGTTTTTACGCATTTTTCCTGAGATATGAGCGGTAACGACGTGTCCGTTTTCTAATTCTACGCGGAACATCGTGTTTGGCAGAGTATCCAGTACAGTGCCTTGCATTTCAATGTTGTCTTCTTTGGCCATCTAATCCTCTAAGTTTTAATAACCATATTTTTTAAACGGCAAGATAATGCCGAAAATATTGTCCTATGTAAAGGAATGTTATTGGATAGCAATGGTGTTCACCTTGCTATTGCACTTAACATCCTTACCGCAACTTGCGTTTTACTTTGCTAAGGTAAAAGTAATAACAGAAGTCGTAATTCTTTATTTTGTGGTATTTGTAGCAATAAAATAACAGCACCCTAACCACATAATGGGTGAGTAAGATAAAATTTTTGTATAAACCTTTTTGCATAAATAACAGGATGTCATTCTAGATCCTGTCTTAAATAAGAAGGGCTTTACAAAAACAAGCAGTGATTATAATTCCAACGATTGCTGATACCAACACTTTTTATCAATAATCACTTTTTTCCAACGAGATAACGCAACTAAATAATGTTTACGTGAAATCTCAGAGGCACCTAACGAGGCAGTATGAGAGTTTAGCACCTGACAATCAAATAGTTGACCCCCATAACGAAGAAAATGGTTATAAAAAGCAATAAAGGCACATTTAGAGGCGTTATCTCTACGACTAAACATAGATTCACCACAAAAAACGGCTCCTATGTTTACACCATATAATCCACCAACGAGTTCATCACCTTCCCAAACCTCAACAGAGTGAGCTTCACCTTGTTGATAAAGAGCTTCATAACCTGCTTTTATATCAGGGCCTATCCACGTTCCTTCTTCACGTACAGAACATGCCTCAATAACTGAAGCAAAGGCATGATTTAACGTAATTTTATAAGGTTGGCGCCGAATAAATTTACGCAAACTACGCCCAATATGTAAATCACCTGCTGGTAAAACGGCTCTTGGATCAGGTGACCACCATAATGGTTCTTCATTAGGGAAATACCAAGGAAAAATACCCGATTGATACGCAACACGTAATCGCGAAAGGGAGATTTCTCCCCCTATCGCTAATAAACCATTAGGCTCTTTTAACGCTAAATGAGGCTCTGGAAAATCCAAATCACTATCATCTAATTGAAACAGCGGCATATTATGCCTCGTGAGTCGGTGTTAATAGAGCCTGTCTTTGATGAAATTTAGCATAATGCCCCTGTTGTTGTAACAACGAAGCATGAGTGCCTGTTTCAACGATTTTTCCGCCATCCATAACGCAGATTTTATCCATTTTATCTAAACCGTGAAGTCTGTGAGTGATCATTAATACAGCCTTATCTTGGCAATGCTGATGCAAGAGAGCAAGGATCTGCTGTTCTGTATCGGCATCAAGGCCTTCTGTTGGCTCATCAAGCAATACAAGAGGTGCATTGTGGAGTAGGGCTCTTGCTAGTCCTAAACGTCGCTGTTCGCCACCAGAGAGCTGTCTACCACCATCCCCCATCCATGCATTTAAGCCTTCATCATTTTCAAGTAGTTGTCCAAGACCAACTTGCTGAAGAACATGTTTAAGCTCTTCATCTGTTGCCTGTTCTTTTGCCATCAATAGATTTTCTCTTAATGTGTGGCTAAAGACATGAACGCGTTGAGGAACAACTGACATCATTGAACGTAATGTCACTTCATCATAATCAGCAATAGGCAAATTATTTAAGCTGATAGTGCCGTGAGTCGGATCAAAAGCTCGATTGATCAACTGCAATAGAGTTGATTTACCACATCCCGTTTTTCCTAATAATGCAATGTGTTGTCCTGCTTCAATCGTTAAATCAACGTGATTGATGACTTGCATTGGTTGGGTTGGATAAGTAAAGCAAATATTGTGCATTGCAAGTGTGGCGCGATTGTTAGTTTCTCCCCCTTTTTCAGGAAAAGTGACATCGGGTTTTTGCTCAATTAAATGAGAAATACGTGTTGCGGATGTCATCACTTGTCCTAAATGCTGGAAAGCGACAGTAACCGGAGCTAAAGATTCAAATGCTGCCAATGCACAAAATGTAAATAAGGCAATTAACGCTTCTGGCATAAAGCTATTGTCGATACCACCAGCCGCCAGCCATAAAATTAATGTTGCTGTTAGGCCCGATGCGAGGATCATCAATGATTGCGATAAACCCGTTAAATTTGCTTGTTGTGCTTGTCTATGCAGCCATTTAGCTTCAAGTTGCGCCAAATTTTGTCTAAAACGAGGTAATGCGCCAAAAACAGTTAACTCGGCTTGTCCTTGTAACATGCTGGTTAATACTGTGCGATATTGACCTCGTAAATCGGTGAGATCACGACCAATAGGTTTACCAGCGTAATAGAATACAAAAGGCAAAACAATCAGCAAGGTAAGCATAATGCCACCCAGCGTATTGGCTAAACGTGCATCGATTAAACCAAGACCAAACATAATTGCCATAATGACAACAAAAGCGGCAATAATAGGGGAAATAACACGAATATAAAGGTGATCGAGCGTTTCAACATCAGCAACTAACCGGTTTAGTAACTCACCTTGACGAAAACGTGCGATCCCACCTGGTGAAAGAGGGAGGATCTTTTTAAAGGTGAATACACGCAGGTGCGATAATACACGAAACGTTGCGTCATGGCTGACAAGCCTTTCAAAATAACGACCCGCAGTACGAAAAATAGCAGCACCTCGAACACCCGCAGCTGGTAGCATATAGTTAAAACTATAAATACCCGCAAAGCCCGCAAGAGATGTGCCTGCTAAAAACCAGCCTGATAGTGTTAAAAGACCAATACTCGCCAGTAAAGTCAGAATAGCAAGAATAATCCCCAGCAATAACATAAACCAGTGACGGCGATAGAGCGCAAGAAAAGGAAGCAATACTCTCATGATTAAAGTTCCTCTTTACGATGAGCAAGAAGGCGAGCAAAAGTACCGTTCTGTTGGCTTAACGATGCATAAGTTCCAGTTTCAATAATCTGGCCTTTTTCCATCACCCAAATTTGGTCGTAACCCAATGTTTCTTCGAGTAGATGAGTAATAAGCAAGGTCGTTTGATTTAATGAGGCGTTATTAAGCGCGTGCATGACACGCTGTTCACTATGAGAATCAAGGCTTGCTGCCGGTTCATCTAATAACAAAAATTGACAAGGTGACAATAAAGCACGAGCAACAGCAATACGCTGAGCCTGACCAACAGAAAGGCGTGCCGCACTATCGCCAATAATCGTATTTAAGCCATCAGGTAACTCATTAATAAAATCGCTGACATAGGCTTTTTCAATGGCAAGATTGATTTGTTCATCGCTGGCATTAGGATTGCTTAAGCGAATATTATCCAGCAAGGTTTGTTCTGGTAAATTAGGATTTTGACCAACCCAGCTTAAACATTGACGCCATGCTTCAGGCGAGAGTTGCGTCAATTCAATGCCATTAACTTTTAATGAACCACGATAAGGTAAAAAGCCGAGTAGTGCATTTAATAGCGAGCTTTTGCCTGCACCACTTAGACCCACAATCGCAATTCGTTGATTAGGGTTAATGGTAAAGTTTAATGGACCAGCAAGTTTGACACCTTGGTGAGATAAAACTTCGAGTTCATGAGCTGTTATCTCAATACTTTCTGTTGTATTGATCCGCTCATTACCTGTAAATTGCGGTTTTTCACCATCGGCTTCTAAAAATTCAACCAAAGATTCAGCAGCACCAATGGCTTGTGCTTTGGCATGATAGTAAGTTCCTAAATCACGCAAAGGCTGAAAAAACTCTGGGGCTAAGATCAGTGCTAAAAAGCCTGAGAATAGTGTGACACCTAAGCCATAACTGCCGAAACTAAGTTCACCTAAGTAAGAAAAACCAAAGTAAACAGCCACAACAGCGATAGAAACAGCAGTAAAGAATTCCAATACGCCTGATGAAAGGAACGCCATTCTTAGTACTTCCATTGTACGTTTGCGGAAATCTTCTGTTGCTTCGGTGATCTGTTTAACTTCTGCATTACCACGGTTAAATAACCGTAATGTATCTAAGCCTCTTAATCTATCGAGGAAGTTACCACTTAAACGACCTAATGCGAGGAAGTTTCTGCGGTTAGCATCTGCTGCGCCTAATCCAACTAATGCCATAAATAACGGGATCAGTGGGGCGGTGAAAAATAGAATCAAGCCAGCCGCCCAGTTAACAGGGAAGATGGTGATAAGGATAAGGATAGGCACAATGGTAGAAAGATACATCTGCGGAATATAGCGCGCATAGTAATCTTGCATATCTTCTATTTGCTCTAGAATAATTGTTGCCCAACTCCCTGCGGGTTTGCCTTTAACCCAAACAGGACCTAGCTCTTCAAGTCTATCAAGAACAATTTTACGAATTTGTCGCCTGACCGCCATACCACAGCGATAACCTACACGCTCTCGTATCGCCATCACCAAAGCGCGTAAGATAAAAATACCAATAAGGGTGAGAAAGGTAGGTATATGCGTATCACGACTCAGACTGTCCATGATAAATGCTTGAAGTAAAACAGCTAATAACCATGCTTGTGCAATAATTAATAAACCGCTTACAACACCTAGGATCATTGATAGCCGTAGCCATCGACGGGCTGGAGCACTTTGCTGTTTCAGCCATCGAACCAATTCACTTTGTTTAGTTTTATCCATAAGAAAAGATTCAAATCTGCAGGTGAGATACAAAGTATCAGAAAGGCCAAGGGTAAGTAGTTATACGCTTTGGCAACCAGGCTAGTATGTTACATGGTAAAAGGCGCTACTGAAATAGCGCCTTGAAAGGAAGTGATGATTTTAGTTGGATTTTAGTGCGTCTATGTAACGTTCTGCATCTAAAGCAGCCATACAGCCTGTACCTGCGGAGGTAATTGCTTGACGATAAATGTGATCCATTACGTCACCTGCTGCAAAAACACCCTCGATAGAGGTTTGTGTTGCATTACCTTGAGTACCTGATTGTACTTTGATGTAACCATTGTCTAATTCTAATTGACCATCAAAAATAGCAGTATTAGGGCTATGACCAATAGCAATAAAGACACCCATAACATCTAATTCTTCGGTTTTATCGCTCTTAGTATCTTTTAAGCGAACTTTCGTTACACCCATATCATCGCCAAGAACTTCGTCTAAGGTACGATCAGTATGCAAAATAATATTGCCACTGTTAACTTTGTCCATTAGGCGGTTAATTAAGATCTTTTCAGAACGGAAAGAATCACGGCGGTGGATCAGATGAACTTCTGATGCGATATTCGCTAAATAAAGAGCTTCTTCCACAGCGGTATTTCCGCCACCGACAACTGCGACTTTCTGGTTACGATAGAAAAATCCGTCACACGTTGCACAAGCCGAAACGCCTCGACCTTTAAAAGATTCTTCTGAAGGTAAACCGATATAACGTGCAGAAGCACCTGTTGCGATAATCAATGCATCACAAGTGTATTCTTGTTCATCACCAAATAGGCGGAATGGACGGTTTTTCAGATCGACTTTATTAATATGGTCAGAGATAATCTCTGTATTAAATTTTTCAGCGTGCTGAAACATGCGGTCCATTAATCCGGGGCCTGTTAACCCTTCTGGGTCACCGGGCCAGTTTTCGACTTCTGTTGTCGTTGTCAGCTGACCGCCTTTTTCAACACCCGTAATCAGTACTGGTTCTAAGTTTGCTCTTGCAGCATAAACGGCGGCGGTATAACCCGCAGGGCCAGAACCTAAAATAATAAGTTTGCTATGTTTGATGGTGCTCATGTATACCTCATCTCTGATTAGGCGTGATGCGAATTGAGGGATTGTAGGAGAAATAAGACGTTAAAAAAAGCCAATGACAAGAAATAGACATAATATTTTAGCTATTTTAGCAATAGTTAATACTAATATAGTTTAATAATTATAGAGTTATATTGGGCTAACATCATCGAATTAACCTGAAACATTTTGCTTTACAATTGATGTTTATCTTGCGTATATAGAGAATAACATAGCGCCTTGTTCTGATTTTTACTCATTTGCTTTGACAATCCGCTGTACATTTGCGAAAACATGATTGTTAAAGATAATTATCCTCGGATGTTATACGTATTATTTTTTAGACAGACAGGGTATAGGATAGTTATTTTGCGATATTTGCTAATGAGTATTTGGATAAAATAGAACTTTTATCTGGCATTAAAAGAAAATAGATTGGTAGTTTGCTCTGACCGTTTGATACCGAAGTTTCGACAGTGATGCTGAAGGTGTACAGGTATGGGTATAGGAAAATAAAGTAAGAGAAAAAGAGAAAGAGAGTATAGAGATGATTGATAATAAAAAACGTCCGGGTAAAGATCTTGATAGAATAGACCGGAATATTCTAAATGAGCTTCAAAAAGATGGTCGTATTTCAAACGTTGAGCTATCTAAACGTGTAGGTTTATCACCAACGCCTTGTTTAGAGCGTGTACGTCGTTTAGAACGCCAAGGATTTATTTCTGGTTATACTGCACTGTTAAACCCACATTACTTAGATGCATCATTACTGGTATTCGTGGAAATCACATTAAACCGTGGTGCACCAGATGTTTTTGAACAATTCAATATGGCTGTTCAAAAACTTGAAGAAATCCAAGAGTGCCATTTAGTTTCTGGTGATTTTGACTATCTGTTGAAAACTCGTGTACCTGATATGTCCGCTTACCGTAAATTACTAGGTGAAACACTGTTACGTCTTCCAGGTGTTAATGACACACGTACATACGTGGTTATGGAAGAAGTTAAACAAAGTAACCGTCTTGTAATTAAAACTCGCTAAGCCAACTTAATAGGTTGGTGCAAAGCAGGAAAAAGTTAGGTACACTCCTGTTTATGCATACAGTTTCAACGCTGGGATATCTCAGCGTTGTTCCGTTTTAATTCACCCTAAGTTAAACCTGGAGAGCCCTCTTTGAGCCAGGAATATACAGAAGATAAAAATATTCGTTTAACAAAGATAAGCAACCGTCGCCGTATTTGGGAGGCTATTCTCATCCTCATCGGCATTGGCGCTGTCTTTTTAATGGTTTCATTACTTAGCTTCCATCCCTCTGATCCTAGCTGGTCACAAACCACTTGGAATGAGCCTATTCAAAATTTAGGCGGTAGTATCGGAGCATGGTTAGCTGATATTCTATTTTCTGCATTTGGTTTACTTGCCTATGCAATTCCTGTCGTCGTGGTCTTTGGCTGCTGGAATTCTCTGCGCTACCAACAAAACCGTGAATACACCGACTTCTTTTCCCTTGCACTTCGCACGATTGGTGCTTTGGCTCTGATCTTTACCTCTTGTGCATTAGCCGATCTTAATTTTGATGATATCTATAATTTCAGCTCAGGTGGTGTGATTGGAAGTTTGTTTAGCAAAGCCTTATTACCATGGTTTAATGTTTTAGGTGCTACTCTTGCCCTGTTATCTGTTTGGGCAATTGGCTTTACACTGTTTACTGGCTGGTCTTGGTTAACAATTACAGAAAAAATTGGTGCTGTTATTTTGGGCAGTGTTGGTTTTATTACCAATAGAGGCCAAAAAGAAGCCGATTACGAGGATGAAGAAGAGGAAGATGATACTCAAGACGTTGTTACAGAATTAGCTGAAAATTCAAATCAAAAAGAAAATCAGCAATCTGAATTAGCAACAGAAGAGAGTGATGATATTTTATTTTCTGCGCCTTCAGCACTTGAACTAGCTCGTCAGCAAGAGATAGACACATTACAAGCTAAAGCAGAACAAGAAGATGATTTGCCGTCTTTCTCTGCAACAAATGACATAGCAGATGAACATGCGCAAGCATTGACGCAAGCTGATCCTCTTGTGCCAGCAACGGTTTCACAACCAACTCATACAGAGGAAGAACCAGAACATTACCGTTTTGATATTCCAGAAGCATTTTTGAAAAAAGAAGCTCAATCAGAACCCATTGCCCCTCAACGTTCCACTTACTCAATACCAGAAGAGAATACATCTTCTGTAGTGCCGTTTGATAATGAACCTATGGCACAGCTATCGTCCGTATCAACAGATAGTGTTATGCCTGAGGGCAGAGCTGAACCTACATTTTCGTTAGCGCCTGATACAGACTCTTTAACGCAAGCAGCGACAGTGGCAGCAGGTGTGGCAGCGACTAGTGCTCTTGTTAGCCATGGCTCTCAAGTTAAACAAGGACTAGGCCCTGAATTACCACGTCCAAATCCAGTGCGATTGCCAACACGCCGTGAGCTTTATGGCATCCATATACCTTCACAACGCGAAGCTGAATTGCGTCGTCGTGAGGAAGCCGTTCAATCTGAACCCGAAGATGAGTTAGCTGATATTCAAGAACAGGCGAATTTCGAACAAGAGTTGCGTCAGCAATTCCTCGAACAGCAACGCGAACGTTATGGTGAGAACGATAGTGCTGATCCTGAGGATATTATTGAACCCCATCAGCCAAATATTACAACACCATTATCTTCATTTAGTCATCAACAAGATGATTATCGTGACGAACCAACGGTTACTGCAAATACTTTCTCTTCCACAGAAGAGAGTAACAGCGAAATTGATGAAGATGAGCAATATCAGCAACAATTAGCAGCGCAATTTAAGCAACAATTGCAGGATCGCTATGGTGATGATGTGTCGTTAGATGATGACGTAGAAGAAGTATTACCTCAAATATCAACACCATCACCTTCATTGCAAGCAACTACGGGTTATCAACCTCATATTCAACATTCGTTTGCTTCACAATCAGCGCAACCGACGCAAACTATTGAGAAAAAAGTTGAATACCCAGCCAGCAATGCATTTCTACAAATTTCGCCTCGTGATGAAGAAGAGGAAGAGTACAGCCCTAAAATTGAGTTAGAAAGAGAACTCACAGCATTAGAGGCATTCTCACCAATTGATGATCTATTGGATGAAGATCCGATAGAGCCAGTGTTTACACCGATTGTTTCAGAACCTGTTACGCCACAAGTTGCACCTCAAACTGCATTGCAATCACGTATTGAGCCTCAGCCTAATCTGGCTCAGCATTTTGCACAGCAACAGCAACAGCAACAGCAACAGCAACAGCAACAGCAACAGCAACAGCAACAGCAACAGCAACCCTTAATTCATCCGTTATTGATGCGCAATGATAGGCCGTTGCAAAAGCCAACAACGCCAATGCCTTCTCTGGATCTACTAACAACGCCACCAGTAGAAGATGAACCTGTTGATATGTTTGAGCTTGAGCGTATTGGTAAACTTATTGAAGCACGTCTTAATGATTATCGTGTTAAAGCCAAAGTAGTTGGTATTTCACCGGGACCTGTTATCACGCGTTTTGAGCTTGAACTTGCACCAGGTGTAAAAGCTGCACGTATATCAAATTTATCACGCGACTTAGCTCGTTCATTATCTGCTATTGCGGTACGTATTGTTGAGGTTATTCCGGGAAAACCTTATGTAGGGCTGGAATTACCTAACAAAAAACGTCAAACCGTATATATGCGTGAGTTGTTAGATAGCGATGCATTTCGTGATAGCCGTTCTCCATTGACCGTTGTTTTAGGTAAAGATATCGGCGGTCAGCCCGTTGTTGCCAATCTGGCTAAAATGCCTCACTTACTTGTTGCTGGTACAACAGGCTCAGGTAAATCTGTCGGTGTGAATGCGATGATCATCAGCATTCTCTATAAAGCGAAACCAGAAGATGTTCGCTTTATTATGATTGATCCTAAAATGCTTGAGCTTTCGGTTTATGAAGGTATTCCGCATCTTCTTACAGAAGTCGTTACCGATATGAAAGATGCCGCAAGTGCTTTACGTTGGAGTGTGGCTGAAATGGAACGCCGTTATAAACTTATGTCAGCATTAGGTGTGCGTAATCTCGCAGGTTATAACGAAAAAATTAAAGAAGCTGAAGCAATGGCGCGTCCTATTCCTGATCCATTCTGGAAACCAAGCGATAGCATGGCAACAGAAATACCGACGTTGGAAAAAGAGCCTTATATTGTCGTTGTCGTTGATGAATTTGCTGATTTAATGATGACAGCAGGTAAGAAAGTTGAAGAACTGATCGCTCGCTTAGCACAAAAAGCGCGAGCTGCGGGTATTCACCTTGTACTTGCTACACAAAGACCTTCTGTTGATATTATTACTGGTTTAATTAAAGCCAATATTCCGAGCCGTATTGCATTTACTGTATCGAGTAAAATCGACTCCCGAACTATCTTAGACCAAGGTGGTGCAGAGTCATTATTAGGTATGGGGGATATGCTTTATGCGCCGAATGGCTTTGTTCCTGAGCGTGTTCACGGCGCTTTTGTTAGTGATGATGAAGTACATGCTGTGGCAACTGACTGGAAAGCACGCGGTCGTCCTCAATATATTGAAGCTATCACAAAATGTGGCGAAGAAGGTGAAGGCAATAGTGGCGGTGGATATGATGATGGTGAAGAGCTTGATCCGTTATTTGACCAAGCTGTAGAATTTGTGGTTGAAAAACAACGTGTTTCTATTTCTGGTGTACAACGTCAATTTAGAATTGGTTATAACCGCGCGGCAAGAATTGTGGAACAGATGGAAATGCAAGGGATCGTGAGTGCGCCAAACCACAACAATACACGTGATGTACTTTCACCACCACCTTCAGATATGTAATATCTTGAAAACACAGTTATCAGCTAATGAGATAGCGTGGTAATCTGCATATCATCAATAATTTATACGCCGACATTATGTCGGCGTTATCTCATGCCGAGGCTTGTAGAATGAAAAAAGTATTATTTGCAGTGTGTGCGATGACATTAATAAGTAGCCAAGCCGCTTGGGCTGATGCACGTCAGGATTTGCAACAACGATTAAATAAAGTAAATAGTTTTCAAGCAAACTTTAGTCAAACCGTGACCAGCAATGAAGGCTCACTTATTCAAAAAGGGGAAGGAAATTTAAAAGTACAACGCCCTGATTTGTTTAATTGGCATATGACAGCACCGGATGAGAGTACATTGATCTCTGATGGCAAAACATTGTGGTTTTACAATCCTTTTGTCGAGCAAGTTACTGCAACTTGGCTGGAAAGCGCCACAACCAATACACCTTTTATGCTGATTGCCCGTAATGACAGTAAAGAGTGGCAAAACTATGACGTAAAACAATCAGGTGATCGTTTTGAGTTAACACCAAAAGTAGAAAATAACTTAAAACATTTTACGATAACAGTATTACCTAACGGACAAATTCAGCAATTTGCAGCCACAGAACAAGACGGTCAAGTAAGTAATTATCAATTGACTGCACAGACTGCTGCGCCAATCGATGCATCCGCGTTTCGCTTTACACCTCCTGCGGGTGTGACTGTGGATGACCAACGTCAGTGAGGATATTTTGAGTAATTTATCACTCGATTTTTCACGCAATGAGTTCCAACCTTTAGCTGCAAGAATGCGACCTGAAACGTTGGAACAGTATATCGGACAAACTCATTTACTTGCTGAAGGTAAACCATTACCTCGAGCGATTAAAGCGGGTCAATTGCATTCCATGATCTTATGGGGACCTCCTGGTACGGGTAAAACTACTCTTGCTGAGATTATTGGTCGCTATGCGCAAGCTGATATAGAACGATTATCTGCGGTGACATCGGGTATTAAAGAAATTAGAGAGTCTATTGAAATTGCCCGCCAAAACCGCAATGCAGGGCGTAGAACGATCCTGTTTGTTGATGAAGTTCATCGTTTTAATAAGAGTCAACAAGATGCCTTTTTACCTCATATCGAAGACGGCACGATCACTTTTATTGGCGCAACAACAGAAAATCCCTCTTTTGAATTAAACTCAGCGTTACTATCCAGAGCAAGAGTTTATCTATTACGTTCATTAACCGAAGCTGATATTGAGCAAGTGCTACAACAAGCGCTGGACGATCCTGAACGGGGTTTAGGCGGGCGTAATATTATTCTGCCAGATGATACACGTAAAATGATTGCACAATTGGTTAATGGTGATGCGCGCCGTTCATTAAATTTGCTTGAAATGATGGCGGATATCGCTGAAGTTGATAATCAAGGAAAACGAGTATTAACACCAGCATTACTGACAGAAATCAGTGGTGAACGAAGTGCTCGTTTTGATAATAAAGGCGATCGCTTTTACGATCTTATTTCTGCATTACATAAATCAGTCAGAGGATCTGCACCTGATGCTGCTCTTTATTGGTATGCAAGGATCATAACAGCTGGTGGCGATCCACTTTATGTTGCTCGTCGTTTATTGGCGATTGCATCAGAAGATGTGGGAAACGCCGATCCTCGAGCCATGCAAGTGGCAATTGCTGCATGGGATTGTTTTACGCGTGTTGGCCCCGCAGAAGGTGAGCGCGCTATCGCTCAAGCCATTGTATATCTGGCTTGTGCGCCAAAAAGTAATGCTGTTTATACCGCATTCAAAGCCGCTATTGCTGATGCTAAAAGTAAACCTGATTATGATGTGCCTGAACATTTGCGTAATGCACCAACAAAATTAATGAAAGAAATGGGGCTTGGCGCTGAATATCGTTATGCTCATGATGAGCCTAATGCTTATGCAGCCGGAGAGGTCTATTTTCCTAAAGAAATGGCAAATACGCAGTACTATTACCCAGTAAAAAGAGGGTTAGAGATCAAGGTTGCAGAGAAATTAGACTGGCTTTCTCAACAAGATCAAAATAGTGTTACAAAACGCTATCGCAAAATGTAAAGATGCGGTAAGGTTATTAAATTATCATTAATTTCTTAACTATGCCTTGTCTCAGATATCTTTTTTATAAGATAGGAGAGAAGGTTTTTATTAATCTATCAATAAGCACAGGATAAGCATGCTCGATCCAAATCTACTGCGTAATGAGCTAGACGCGGTCGCCGAAAAACTGGCTCGCAGGGGGTTCACCCTCGATGTGGAAAAAATCCGTCAACAAGAAGAACGCCGCAAGGTGTTACAGGTTGAAACTGAATCCCTGCAAGCAGAACGTAATTCTCGATCGAAGTCCATTGGTGCGGCAAAAGCGCGTGGTGAAGATATTGAGCCACTTCGTCAAGAAGTTAACCTGTTAGGTGAAAAACTTGAAGCTGCAAAAGCCGAACTTGAAGTGCTTCAAGCGGAAATTCGTGATTACGTTTTAACTATTCCAAATATGCCAGATGATACAGTTCCAAATGGCAAAGATGACAGCGAAAACGTTGAAGTTTCTCGTTGGGGAACACCAAAAACTTATGATTTTGAATTAAAAGATCATGTGACTTTAGGTGAACTAACAGATGGTTTAGATTTTGCTTCTGCGGTGAAAATTACCGGTTCACGTTTTGTTGTGATGAAAGGTCAAGTTGCACGTTTACATCGTGCTATCACACAATTTATGCTGAATCTGCATACAGAAGAGCACGGCTACCAAGAAATGTATGTTCCTTACTTGGTTAACCACGCAACTCTGTACGGTACAGGTCAGCTACCTAAATTTAGTGAAGACTTATTCCACACTAAACCGTTAGAAGAAGAAGCAGAAAGCCAATATGCACTTATTCCAACAGCGGAAGTGCCTGTGACAAATATGGTAAGAGACGTCATTCTTGAAGAAGACGACTTACCATTGAAAATGACGGCTCATACACCATGTTTCCGTTCAGAAGCTGGCTCTTATGGTCGTGATACTCGTGGCCTTATTCGTATGCACCAATTTGATAAAGTTGAGCTAGTTCAGATTGCTCATCCTGAAAAATCAATGGAAGCATTAGAAGAGCTAACTGGTCACGCTGAAAAAGTGCTGCAATTACTGAATCTACCTTACCGTAAAGTTGTGCTTTGCACTGGCGATATGGGCTTTGGTTCACGTAAGACTTACGACTTAGAAGTTTGGGTTCCAGCTCAAAATACTTACCGTGAGATCTCTTCATGTTCGAATATGTGGGATTTCCAAGCACGTCGTATGCAAGCACGTTTCCGCGCTAAAGGTGATAAGAAAACACAACTTGTTCATACTTTAAATGGTTCTGGCTTAGCAGTTGGTCGTACTTTAGTGGCAATTATGGAAAACTATCAAATGGCTGATGGCCGTATTGAAATTCCAGAAGTATTACGCCCATACATGAACGGTTTAGAATATATCGGTTAATTATTATCTAATTAATTGAGTATTAATAATTTAACCCTCTGCTCAGGCAGGGGTTTTTTTTATTACCTAAATTAAATATTTGTCACTATTAATTTATTTTATATTAGCAATTAAAACCAATTAATTGACTTACCATGGAGTGAAAAAATTAGTAAATAAAGTATTAGAAATAATTTAATTCTAAGGTATTCCATTTTTATTCATTGTGTTTTCATTCCCAGCTTGACAATTTCTCTCATTAACATTATTTTGGATTTCTAGATGTTTAGCCGTCTAGATTTCTATTTAATGGGTGGGTTGATTAAAATGATAACACTAAAAAATGTCAGCAAAATTTATCTGCGAGGGAAAAAGCAAACTATTGCTGTTGATGATATTAATTTGAATATTGAGCAGGGAGATATCTTTGGCATCATTGGTTATAGTGGTGCTGGGAAAAGTAGCTTAATTCGTTTATTGAATCGCTTAGAGCCTGTAACAAAAGGGGAGGTGATTGTTGGCAAATACAACATTACCACCAGCAGTGAACGTGAGATCCGTAAAATCCGTCACTCAATTGGTATGATATTTCAACATTTCAATTTACTGTGGTCACGTACAGTTAGAGAGAATATTGAATTCCCACTCGAAATTTCAGGGGTAGATAAGAAGCAACGTTTTCAACGTGCGAGTGAATTAATGGAGTTAGTTGGGCTTGCCGATAAAGCTGATGAATATCCATCAACATTAAGTGGTGGGCAAAAACAACGTGTTGGTATTGCAAGAGCGCTGGCAAACAATCCGGATGTTTTATTATGTGATGAAGCAACATCTGCATTAGATCCAAAAACAACACAAACAATTTTAGCATTGCTCGCTGAAATTAATCAAAAAATGAACATTACGATTGTGTTGATCACACATGAAATGCAAGTTGTAAAAGCGATATGCAATAAAGTAGCCGTTATTGAGCAAGGAAAAATAATTGAACAAGGCGAAGTAGTTAAAATATTTAACCAACCAAAACATAAAGTGACGCAACAGTTTTTATCACAATCAGTACATGTAACAGATAACAGTGATGATATTGATAATATAAAGCAGCAAAGCACAGTAATAAAATTGTTACTGCAAGAGGGTAAAAAATATGACTATTTACTTTATGATTTAATTTCTAAATATAATGAACCTGTTAATTTAATAAAAGGCAATTTTTCACAAGAAAACGGGTTTGTTTATTTACAGTTAAATAATAAATCGGATGAAATTATCCAATATCTTGAGAAAAATAAATTTGATATAACGGTCGTGTAATATGGATGAAATACAATATTGGGTTAATGGCTATTTACCTCATTTAAAATTCAATGTATTAGGTGAAGAGACATTAAATACATTATATATGACACTTGTTTCTGGCGCATTATCTTGTTTATTAGGGATCTTAATTGGCGTGGCATTATTTTTAACAGCCAAAGAGGGTTATAAAGAACACGTTTCTATATATAGAATACTCTCATTTATTGTAAATATTTTTAGAGCAGTTCCTTTTATTATTTTAATTATTTTATTATTTCCTTTTACTAAATTAATTGTGGGAACCATATTAGGTGTTAATGCAGCACTACCTGCATTAGTGATTTCTGCGGCAGCTTTTTATGCCAGATTGGTTGAATTAGCATTACGTGAAGTTGATAAAGGTGTAATAGAAGCAAGCCTCTCAATGGGAGCTAATCTACCGACCTTAATATTTAAGGTGTTATTACCCGAATCTTCACCCGCACTTGTTTCTGGTTTAACTGTAACATTAATATCTTTGGTTGGTGGAACAGCTGTTGCTGGTGCAATAGGTGCAGGTGGATTAGGAAACTTAGCATATTTAGAGGGTTTTCAGCGTAGCCATCTTGATGTGGTTTGGATAGCAACATTAGTGATTTTATTTATTGTGTTATGCATTCAGCTATTGGGAGATAGTGTTGTAAGAAATATAGATAAACGCTAATTAAAGAATTAATTCAATTAAAAATCAAATTTAAAAATAAGGTTATAACAATGAAATTAACAGTATTTAGAAAACTGGGATCACTGCTACTTATTAGCTTAGCACTCTCTGCTTGCAAACCATCAGATGAAAAATCAGAGAATAAATTAATTATAGGTGCATCAAGTACACCTCATGCAGAAATTTTAGAATTTATTAAACCGCAATTAGCTAAAGAAGGATTAGAATTAGATATTAGAATTTTTAATGACTACATTATTCCTAATCAGGCATTAGCAGAAAAAGAATTGGATGCAAATTTCTTTCAACATGTTCCTTATTTAAATAAAACACTTGCTGATCATTCTGATTGGAAATTAGTATCAGCAGGTGCAGTACATATGCACCCATATCGTTTTTTCTCGCAAAAATATAAAAGCTTACAAGATTTACCTAATGGTGCAAAAATGATTAGTAGTAATAATCTGGCACAGCATGGACATATATTAAAACTGTTTCAAGATGAGGGTTTAATTAAATTACGAGATGGTATTGATCCTGATGATTCTACGATTGATGACATCGTAGAAAATCCTCGTAATATTAAGTTTTTATTTACCTATGATGGCCCATTGTTGCCACAAATTTATAAAAATGGTGAAGCGGATGTCGCTTCTATTGATGGGCATTTTGCCATTAATGCAGGGCTCGATTTAACCAAAGAAGTTATTTATACAGAGCCTGCGGCTAACAGTAAGTTTGCCAATGTAGTTGTTATAAGAGAAGAGGATAAAAACGATCCGCGTATTGCTAAACTAATGGCACAGCTAAAAGCACCTGAAACCAAAAAATTTATTTTAGATACCTTTAAAGGCGAAGCAGTTCCTGTTCCATAATCAGTCTATTTTTAAATTAACCCATCAAAGAGTGGTGTAAGAAATTATGCCACTTTTTTGTTTATTATGAGAGGGATTATAAAAAGGTTTTTAATAAACAAATGACTATTTAACAAAAATATAACGCAATCCGCTATTGGTTAAACTGATCACGGCAGATCCTATTTATGCTGTTAAATTAGACCTATCGCTCGAATTTACCTCCGTTATTTTATGACATTTCTATTTAATTAGAACCCTACAAAAGAGCATATTCTATGATAGTTTCTAAACAGCAGTTACATCAATTAATAAAAAATAAATTACATCATGCAGGATTGAGTAAGTCTCATGCTGATACGGTGGCTGATGTCTTAGTCCATGCTGATGCCAAAGGTATTCATTCTCATGGTGCTGTGCGTGTAGAGTATTATGCAGAGCGGATCAGTAAAGGTGGTACAAATACGGCCCCTGATTTTACTTATATTGAAACGGGACCATGTAGCGCTGTATTTGATGGTGATAATGGTGCTGGGCATGTTGCAGCAAAAGATGCAATGGAACGCGCAATTAAAATGGCACAAGAGAAGGGAGTTGCCGTTGTTGGTGTAAGGCGAATTGGTCATAGTGGCGCGTTGTCTTACTTTGTTGAACAAGCATCACAAGCAGGAATGGTGGGTATTTCGCTGTGCCAATCTGATCCTATGGTTGTTCCTTTTGGTGGCTCAGAAGTCTATTACGGCACTAATCCTATCGCTTTTTCAGCTCCTGGCGTCGGTGATAAACATATTACGTTTGATATGGCGACAACCGTACAGGCATGGGGCAAGGTACTCGATGCGCGTTCGCGTCATGTCGATATTCCCGATACTTGGGCAGTCGATGAAAGTGGTAAACCTACGACGGATCCCTTTGCAGTAAAAGGGTTATTGCCTATTGCTGGGCCTAAAGGTTATGGCTTAATGATGATGGTTGATGTGTTGTCTGGGATCTTGCTTGGACTTCCTTTTGGTAAACATGTTAGTTCGATGTATCACGATTTAACGCAGGGGCGAGAACTAGGCCAATTACATATTGTTATTAATCCTGCTTTCTTTACTGATGCCACATTATTTAGAGAACATATCTCACAGGTTATGGGGGAGTTAAATACCATTAAGCCAGCTCCTCATGTAGA
Source organism: Proteus columbae (assembly GCF_002777965.1). Taxonomy (GTDB): domain Bacteria; phylum Pseudomonadota; class Gammaproteobacteria; order Enterobacterales; family Enterobacteriaceae; genus Proteus; species Proteus columbae. The sequence continues at coordinate 273,437 of NZ_NGVR01000023.1, forward strand.
GAAAGTGCTTTATCCTGGTGAGAATAGTCAAATAGAAGAACAAAGAAGTGAAAAAGAAGGTATTGAAATTGTTGATGAAATTTATAACTATTTAATATCAGACGTACTTTACAATAAATCTTATGATAATAAAAACCCGTTTGCGGGTTAATGATAGAAGACGATTGCCTTCGAGATAAAAATTAATCACATTTAGTTTAAGAAAAACACCCCAAAGTTTGTGTTCAACTTTTGGGGTGCTGTTCAATTTACGCTCTACTGCTTTTTTATTTAAGTAAGTTAATGCTAAGAATTAACTGACTAATTTACCAATATTAGATTCCGCGGTTTTATTAAGAGAAATGGTTCCATTTCCACCATTTCCGCCAATTCCACCATTATTTCCTTGGTTTCCTATATTATGGTGATAAAAAATATCACGATAAGAACCATACATTGCCGTATAGGAAAGAGGGATGGTAATAAGTAACCCTAAGCCAAATGGAATAACACTAATAGCAAGAATAAAGAACAGTAAAATAAAGAAGAAGAAACCACCTAATAGGTTTATTTTTACTGCCGCAAGGCTCGCTTTAACCGCAGGGAATGCTTTATAGCCGTTTACTAATACCAGCGCAGGAACAAACCAATAGGCTGCGGTACTTAACGCACCAAAAATAGCGATAATAACAAAAAATAATGTAAATCCGGATGAATTATCCACCATCATTTCAGCAATAATCTCTTCAGGATAATCGCTATTGATAGCATAAAAAATATCCATCATGGCGGCACTACTGACGACAAATGCAAGAATAAAGCCCACAAGTAAAATTAGGAAACTGATACCATATGCACCCATCAAGCTAAGATAACGCTTGTTATAAAAACCAAAGAATAAAGTATCAACATCAATACGTTGAGTCTCATATTGTTGATGAGCAATTGCCACGACACCTGCGGCTAATACAGTAGTAACAAAAGGTGAGATAATTGGACCTATTAGCGGAATAAATCCAAGAATGGTTGATATAATAAGACTAACGATAAAGTAGATAATAATAACGCCTATCCACATCCAAAAACGTTCTTTTATTAAATCCCATCCTAGTCCTAACCAACGCACTCCGCCTGAAGCTCCTCGTGCTTGAGGAATCGACGTAAATACCTCTTGTGGCTCTATTTGCGATGAATTGTTGTCTTGTTCCATTTCCTGTACCTTAATCCCAATATCTTTGTTTATAAATATAAGCCCTCTATAATATCTTTTTGTTTTGTTATTAATCAACTGTATTGAAGCTAATATAGGTTAAGGATAATCTTATAAAGACATATTTAGATATGTTGATAAGTGTATTTCATATTTAATAATAAAAAACAAAATAAAAAATAGCGTAAAAATCATTAATCTCATGAAAAGTATATTAATTCTTAAAAAGCATTTTTAAGAATAGGGAGATATAAAATGAGAGAAATGAAGAAAAATGAAAAATAGTGCTTTTTAGTATCAATATAATTTACTTTATAAACAAAAAAGCAGCGCTTATAAAACCGCTGCTTCTTAAATTAATATTAAGTAAAATAACTTAATAGATAACTTTATGGCCGTAAGATTCAAGAATTGATTTTACATTTTCCATCGTCTCTTTTGACGGTGGATGAATACCATCTAATTTGTATTCTTCTCCTAAAGCTACCCATTTATGTTTTCCGAGTTCGTGGTAAGGAAGAAGTTCTACTTTTTCGATATTTTTCATATCTTTAATAAATTCGCCTAAACGATGAGCAGAATCATCATCATCAGACCAACCCGGTACAACAACATAACGAACCCATGTTTTTTGGCCTCGTTTTGCTAAATAACGTGCGAATTCAAGTGTACGCTGGTTTGATACACCAACCAGTTTCTGGTGGATCTCATCGTTGACTTGTTTTAGATCGAGCATCACTAAGTCAGTGGCATCCATTAATTCATCAATAACGGGATCATAACGACGAACAAAGCCGTTAGTATCTAGGCAGGTATGGATATTTTCTTTCTGGCAAGCGCGGAACCAATCACGCACAAACTCTGCTTGCAAAATTGCTTCGCCACCTGAAGCAGTAACACCGCCGCCAGAAGCATTCATAAAATGACGATAGGTAACCGCCTCTTTCATTAGTTCATCAACTGTGACGATTTGCCCACCATGAGTATCCCATGTGTCACGGTTGTGACAATAGAGGCATCTCATTAGGCATCCTTGAAAGAAAACAATGAAACGTATTCCGGGACCGTCAACAGTACCGCAGGATTCAAATGAGTGGATACGACCAAGTACGGACATAACAGGGTTACTCCAAAACTGTCTAATAAAAAGGCCCCAAAGTAGGGGCCTTTATTCTAAGCGATTTTATCTACTTTCTCAGTAAATAAATGCATATAGTTATCTTTATTACATTGTTTGTGTAAATGTACGGGTGATAACGTCTTGCTGTTGCTCTTTAGTCAGTGAGTTAAAGCGAACTGCATAACCAGAAACACGGATAGTTAACTGAGGATATTTCTCAGGATCTTCCATTGCTTCTAACAGCATTTCACGGTTCATCACGTTGACGTTCAGGTGTTGACCACCTTCGATGCCTGCTTCGTGGTGGAAGTAACCATCCATCAGACCAGCAAGGTTTGCTTTACGAACATCATCATCTTTACCTAATGCATTAGGTACGATTGAGAAGGTGTAAGAAATACCATCTTTCGCATAAGCAAATGGTAGTTTCGCAACAGAAGTCAGAGAAGCTACCGCACCTTTTTGGTCACGACCGTGCATTGGGTTAGCACCTGGTCCGAATGGTGCACCTGCACGACGGCCATCTGGGGTATTACCTGTTTTCTTACCGTAAACAACGTTTGAAGTGATAGTCAGGATTGACTGTGTAGGTACCGCATTACGGTATGTACGCAGTTTCTGAATTTTCTTCATGAAACGTTCAACTAAGTCACAAGCGATGTCATCTACACGAGAATCGTTGTTACCAAATTGTGGGTATTCGCCATCAATTTTGAAGTCAATAGCTAAGCCGTTTTCATCACGGATTGGAGAAACTTTGGCATATTTGATTGCAGACAGTGAGTCAGCAGCAACAGACAGGCCTGCGATACCACATGCCATTGTACGATATACGTCACGGTCATGAAGTGCCATCAGAGCTGCTTCATAGCTGTATTTATCGTGCATGTAGTGGATAACGTTCAGCGCAGTTACGTACTGAGTTGCTAACCAATCCATAAAGTGATCCATTTGGTTCATCACAGTATCGAAGTTTAATACTTCGTCCATGATTGGAGCATGTTTTGGACCTACTTGGATTTTCAGTTTTTCGTCAACACCACCATTGATGGTATACAGTAAGGTTTTCGCTAAGTTTGCACGAGCACCGAAGAACTGCATTTGTTTACCAACAACCATTGGGCTAACACAACATGCGATTGCATAGTCATCGCTGTCGAAGTCAGGGCGCATTAAGTCATCATTTTCGTACTGGATTGAAGAAGTATCGATTGAGACTTTCGCTGCGTATTTTTTGAAGTTGATAGGCAGTTGTTCTGACCACAGGATGGTCATGTTTGGTTCTGGTGATGGACCCATTGTGTACAGGGTATTTAAGAAACGGAAAGTATTCTTAGTTACCAGAGTACGACCATCTAAACCCATACCAGCTAAAGATTCTGTTGCCCAGATTGGGTCACCAGAGAACAGCTCATCATATTCAGGAGTACGTAAGAAACGAACCATACGTAATTTCATGACTAAGTGGTCAATTAATTCCTGAGCTTGTTCTTCTGTCAGTAAACCTGCGTCAATATCACGTTGGATGTAAATATCTAAGAAAGTAGATACACGACCAAATGACATTGCAGCACCGTTTTGAGATTTAACAGCGGCTAAGTAACCGAAGTAAGTCCATTGTACTGCTTCTTTCGCGTTTTGTGCTGGACGAGAAATATCGTAACCGTATTTCGCAGCCATTTCTTGGATTTGACCTAAAGCAGCGTGCTGCTCTGCGATTTCTTCACGCAGTTGGATAGTCATTTCCAGATCTTCGCCTTTTTCCATTCTTTCTTGTAAAGAGGTGAATTGGGCAAATTTATCTTTACGCAGGAACTCAATACCGTACAGTGCAACACGACGGTAGTCACCGATGATACGGCCACGACCATATGCATCTGGTAAACCTGTTAAGATACCAGATTTACGGCATTTCATGATGTCTGGAGTATAAACATCGAAAACGCCTTGGTTGTGAGTTTTACGGTAGTCAGTAAAGATTTTTTTCAGTTCTGGATCCAGCTCACGGTTGTAAGCTTGGCAAGAACTTTCAACCATACGGATACCACCGAATGGGATGATCGCACGTTTCAGAGGTGCATCAGTCTGTAAACCTACGATTTGTTCTAAATCTTTAGTGATATAACCTGCATCGTGAGATGTGATAGTTGAAGCAACAGAAGTATCAAAATCAACCGGCGCATGCGTGCGGTTTTCGATTTTGATGCCTTCCATAACTTGTTCCCAAAGTGTATCAGTTGCTTTAGTGGAACCTGCTAGGAAAGATTCGTCGCCTTCATATGGAGTGTAGTTTTTTTGAATAAAGTCACGAACGTTAACACCGTTCTGCCATTCACCTTCAGAAAAACCTTTCCATGCTTCAGCAAATTTTTCATTTAAATCAGACATGATACTTCTACCTTTTTACAATGGAACTTAAGAAATCAGTCATACCTGCGTGGATTAATGTTTATCGCCACGCAGATGCATTAACCAGTATACCAAACCGACTAGGACTGCTCCGCCAATAATGTTACCGATAGTGACAGGTAATAAATTGTCAGCGAGGAAATTCGAAACTGTTAAATCCGAAAATTGTTCGGGTGATGCACCTACTTTAGTCCAGAATTCTGCGGGTGCAAAATTCTTAATAACAATACCTAAAGGGATAAGAAACATGTTAGCGATACTGTGCTCAAAACCACTAGCAACGAACATACCGATAGGTAAAATTAATGCAAAGAGTTTATCAATTAGCGTGCGACCTGCATAGCTCATCCAAACTGCAAGACAAACCATTAAGTTAGCTAAAATACCTAAACAAACCGCTTCAATAAAAGTGTGTTCAACTTTATGTTGTGCTGTTTGTAAGACATTAAGCCCCCAAAGCCCATTCGCCGCCATATGCTGACCTGCGAACCACATTAAGGCGACAAAAAAGAGTGCGCCAACAAAGTTACCAAGATAGACATTTATCCAGTTTGCAAACATTTTGCCCCAAGATATACGTCCGGTTGCTTTAGGAATAATAGTAAGAACAGTTGAGGTAAATAAGTCAGCGCCACAAACGACGACGAGCATTAACCCCAGAGAGAAGCAGATCCCACCGACTAACTTAGCCAGCCCAAATGGAACAGATGCGGTACCTGTAGTAGCAGTAATATAAAAAACAAAAGCAATTGATATAAACATACCCGCGGTAAATGCAGATAAGTAAGTCGTTGGAATATGTTTATTTGCTTTATAACAACATGCATCATCGGCAACTTTTGCCATATCAGCAGGTGATAATAAATTAAAAGGGCTGTCAGCTTTCATACTAACACTCTCTTATATGTTGGAATAATTATAGCACGCAATAATAGTAGCAAAGGGGCTTACTTCTAAAATTGATATGGATCATGGTCGCTCATTAGAATCCCGTTTTTAGTGCGTAAAAACCCGCTATTTTGGCTATAACCATTTGATTAATAAAATAAAAAAATTTTTTAAAAATTATCAAAAAATTTTAGACTAGCTGGATAAATAAAGTAGAAAGTAAATATAAAGTATTATTTAAACCCCGTATGTTAAGAATTAAAAATCAAATTTAACGCCTTATTTACTTTTGCTATAAATATAAACATTACTTTATTTGTGGTTAATCTTTAATGATTACTCCAGACATATATCCATTATAAAAATAAGGTTTTTTAATTTTTGAGATCTGGTTAAACAAATAGCAATTTAAACTAAGTTTAAGTAAAATTCTTAGTGAAAAAATTCAATATGTATTTATAGTGTCATATTAAATGCCTTAAATCGTCACTTTTGCCATATTTTGACAATTTTGTCAGATGGCAAATTTGTCATATTGACAAATCTGTCAATATTTTATTTTTAGCAAAATAAAACACTCTACTTTTCAATAGAGTGTTTCAATTTAAATACGCGCTTATTATTCAGTTAAAATTAATTATTATTTAATAAATAACCTTAAACAAAATAGGCTTATTTAGTCGATTGACGTTTTGCTTTCTGTAATTTCTCATAGGCGGCAAGTAACGACTGATGAACAGGTAAATTAGCTAAGTCAGGATCAATCGTTTGTAATCCGTAAAATGCTTGTTTGCCTTGTATTGCGTTTAAGGCTGCTTGTAATGTTTTTTCGCCATACATACGAGAGAATGCGTGCATATATTGTTCTGATTCACGTTCAGTCTCTTGCTGTAATAATAAGAGATTGTGTAAACAGCGATAATAGTTTTGACGTTCTGGCGTAAATAAGGAAGCATTAAAATCTTGAGTCCATTCAACCCAAACGAGCGCTTGATCAAGATCACCCCCCGCAAGAGCTAACATTGATTTTAATTCACCTACACGTAAATGGCTCCAACCATTATCTTTGCCCGGAGCAATACCAATCATCTCTCTGATACGTGTAAAGTCATCTAAACCATCTTCATCAAATTGACCAATAAGAGAAAGATACTCTTCTTGAGTGCCTTCACTTGTTGGTAGAGAAAGAATAGTGTCACGCCAATGTACACCCATAATGTTATTGGCTAATTGTAAATCTTCAGCAGGATAAATATCAGATAAGCCCGGTACTAAAATACGACAAGCGTAAACACCTAGGTGTGAGTAGTCCATGATATAGACTTCTGCATCGCACTGCTGGCAAAGTGACATTAAGGTGTAGAACTCTTCTTCTGTCGTACCACTGAAGTTCCAATCAACAAACGCGTAATCGGCATCTTTCTTAAATAAATCCCAACTAATTAAGCCGCTTGAATCAATAAAGTGTGTTTCAAGGTTAGTGTGATCACCCACTTCTTCATCATCAAAGCTTGGCGGATTAAAGACATCGAGATCTTTAAGGCTACGACCTTGCAATAATTCAGTGACAGTACGCTCTAAAGCTACACCAAAATCAGGGTGAGCACCAAAAGAGGCAAAACAGGTGCCATTTTGTGGGTTAAATAACACGACACAAATAACAGGGAATTGACCTCCTAAAGATGCATCAAAGCTAAAGATTGGGAAACCTTCTTGCTCTAACGTTTCAATCGCTTCAATAACAGCAGGGTAGCGAGCTAAAACTTCTTTAGGAATTTCAGGTAAGCTAATTCTTTCAGTGATAATACGATTTTTTACATAACGTTCAAAAACTTCAGAAAGCCCTTGAACTCGAGCTTCATTCTTTGTATTTCCTGCTGACATACCATTAGATGCATATAAATTAGCAATAATGTTTACAGGAATATAAACAGGTTTTTCATCAGATTGACGTACAAATGGCAGAGCACAAATTCCGCGGTCATGATTACTTGATTGTAAATCAACTAGCTCACTACCACATAACTCACCTTCAGGATCATAAAATTCGCGTAAACGCGCATCTAATAAACCAGCGGGAACAGAATCATCTTCTGTTAGTGGGAACCATTTCTCACTTGGATAGTGAACAAATTCACCTTCTGCAATATCAGCACCTAACCAGAAATCAGAGAAGAAATAATTGGTTGAAAGACGTTCAAAGTATTCGCCTAGTGCAGAGGCTAATGCCGCCTTTTTGCTGGCGCCTTTACCGTTAGTAAAACATAAAGGACAATCTTTATCACGAATATGAACAGACCAAACGTTAGGAACAGGGTTTAACCATGAAGCTTCTTCAATGTTAAATCCTAAGTCGGTTAATTTTTGCTGAAAGCTAGCGATAGAATCTTCCAGAGCGGCATCTTTGCCAGGAATAAATGTTTGTGACATGGCAGGTTTCATCAATATTTTGCTGGTGATAGTTAGGGGCACATGATACTGAAATCCCCTGTAATGCACTAACGATTTCTTATGAAGAAAAATAACTAACTATATAAAAAACTCATTATTTATTTGATATATGAGTTTTTTTAATAAATTCGTTTGATTTATCACGGAATTGGTAATTAAAAATCATCATAATTAGATTTATTTATTAATTCATAAGGGATCGAAAAAATGATGAAGAAAACATTGCTTGCCAGTTTGTTAGCTGTAATCAGTGGTTCTGTTTTCGCTTTGCCTAATGTCACTATTCTTGCAACCGGCGGAACGATTGCAGGCGGTGGTGATTCAGCAACACAGTCTAGCTATACGGCAGGTAAATTAGGCATTGATGTATTGATCAATGCGGTGCCTGAAGCGAAACAAGTGGCTAATTTAAAAGGTGAGCAAGTCGTTAATATCGGTTCTCAAGATATGAATGACCAAGTTTGGTTAAAACTCGCTAAAAAAATTAATGAAGATTGCGATAAAACTGACGGATTCGTGATAACACATGGTACCGATACCATGGAAGAAACAGCCTATTTTCTTGATTTAACAACTGCTTGTGAAAAACCAGTTGTGATGGTAGGCGCAATGCGTCCTGCTACAGCACTAGGTGCTGAAGGCCCTTTAAATCTTTTTAATGCCGTTGTGATTGCGAGTGATAAAGCTTCTGAAAACCGTGGCGTATTAGTCACAATGAATAATGCGGTTATCAGTGGTAAAGATGTTGTGAAAATGAATACTACTGAAGTACAAGCATTCCAGCCTGTTAACGCAGGGGCTCAAGGTTATGTGCATAACGGCAAGGTTCATTATTATACTGCGGCATTACCTCGTGCAGATAAAGCTGCATTTGATGTGAGTAAACTAACCGAACTGCCAAAAGTTGGTATTGTTTATAACTACTCCAATGCGTCTGATTTACCTGCAAAAGCCTTTATTGATAATGGCTACAAAGGTATTGTTAGTGCCGGTGTGGGTAATGGTAACTTATATACTGATATTTTTGATACCTTAGCTGATGGTGCGAAAAAAGGTGTTGTAGTTGTGCGTGCAAGCCGTGTGCCTGTAGGATTTACCACCCAAAATGGTGAAGTAGATGATGCAAAATATGGCTTTATTGCATCAGAGCGCTTAAACCCACAAAAAGCGAGAGTGTTATTACAGTTATCACTGACTGAAACTCAAGATCCTGCAAAAATTCAAGAAAATTTTGAAAAGTATTAAGTTAAACTAGTCTAAACAATAACAAGGCCTCATTCGTGAGGCTTTGTTATATTAAACATCACATCATATTCATTGATTCTTTTTAGCACGAGATACTACGATTTTCGCTGTAAAAAACGCCATAAACGGCGTAAAAGCAAACACAATAAACAGCCAATGTGCAGCATTTTGCGCACCAAGAATACCTCCCGGATCCGTTAGTCCTGCCATATTAACTACAGTTCCTGAGATAGAGGCACCGACAGCTGTTGAAAATAATTGGATAGTGGTAATGGATGTTGCTGCTTTTTGAGCTTCTTGTCCCTGAGAAACGTGTAACACACGAGTTAAATAATGGGGCCATGCCATACCAATTCCGGCACCGGTAAAAAAGAGAGCGATGCAAATAATGATAATTTGTCCATAAGGTATGGTTAGAACATTAGAGATAAATAAACCAAGGATCACAATGGCTGAAAAATTAATCATGGGGCCAAAACGCATTAATTTCTGAGCCGTAGATTGTTTACTTGATGAAGATATAATGGCAGAGAAAGACCAACCCGCACCAACCAATGCCGCTAAATAACCTGAAAGCAGTGGGGTAATATTATGGATAATTTGCAAGAAATAGGGCACAAAGACTTCTGTTTGTACACTGATCCCTAATAAAGCCATGGTGAGATATATTGGTGCTAACGGCGCAGAAAAAGAAAATGTTCCTTTAGGAAATAAGCCATCATTTGATTTTTTATCAATATTGACTAACAGTAAAATAAAGATAAAAGCAAATACAAAAGATAAGGCATTATATAAAATAACGTTATAAAGACTACCAATAGAAATAGATAATACAGCAAGCATTAATAAAATAAGCTGTTGGTAAGGTAATGGGGTTTTCGCGACGATATTATCGGCATTATTTTCGGTAGGAAGAATAGTAAATAATAAAATAGCGTAAGGAATACCTACAAATAAAATAGACCAAAATGCACCGCGCCAAACATCATATTCAGCAAATATCCCGCCTAGTGCAGGGCCTAATAGTGTCGATATCCCCCACATGCTAGACATTAATGCCATGGCTCTAGACCAAAGTGGTTGAGGAAACATGACACGGACTAAAGAGTAAGCAAGTGCCAGCAACATTCCTCCGCCAGCTCCTTGAATAAATCGCCCTAAAAGTAATATCTGCATTGAGGGTGCTGTTGCACAAATAACAGAACCTGCTAAAAAGCAAATTGTGGCAAAAAGATAACTATTGCGAGGTGCAAGTACGTTCAGTAATCGTGAAGTTAATGCTGAAGAGAGAATTGAAGCTAGAATAAAAACAGTAGTGTTCCAAGCATATAAATTAAGCCCACCAATATCACGCACAATTGAAGGTAGCGTTGTGATCGTAATATAGACATTAATTGCATGTAATGCGACACCTCCTGCTAAAGCAAGCGATTTTAGACTATTTTTTCCATGAAGAAGCATTCCCCAGCTCGCTTCTTCTTTTTTATTTACACTCCCCGACATAAAACACTCCTAACCATTATTTTTATGCTCCGCATATTATGCGTTAGTTCACAATAATCATTGCGCCAATTTAACGGGAATGATACAACCGATAAAGGTCATTTTGTAAAAACATATTCAGATAGGGTGAATTTGAATGAGTCAGGTATATAACTTTAGTGCAGGTCCGGCTATGTTACCGGCAGAAGTCCTTCGTCGTGCAGAATTAGAATTATGCAACTGGCATGAACTTGGGCGTTCGGTTATGGAAATTAGCCACCGCAGTAAAGAGTTTCTTGAGGTTGCTCATCAGGCAGAACAAGATCTTCGTGATCTTCTCAATGTGCCAGAAAACTACAAAATTCTTTTTTGCCACGGAGGTGCTCGTGGTCATTTTGCCGCTTTACCTCTCAATTTATTAGGCGATAAAGCAAGTGCTGATTATATTGATGGTGGTTATTGGGCTAAAAGCGCAGCCGAAGAAGCTGAAAAATATTGTTCGCCAAATATTATAAAAATTAAAACAGAAATTGATGGCAAAATTGGCGTTAAGCCAATGAAAGAGTGGCAATTAAGTGCTGATGCTGCTTATGTGCATTATTGTCCAAATGAAACCATTGATGGTATTGCCATTCATGAAGAGCCAGATTTTGATGACAGTAAAATTGTTATTGCTGACTATTCATCTTCTATTTTATCTCAACCGATAGATGTTAGCCGTTTTGGTGTTATTTATGCGGGTGCACAAAAGAATATTGGTCCTGCGGGTTTAACTATTGTCATTATTCGTGAAGATCTATTAGGTAAAGCGCGCAAAGAAACGCCTTCTGTGTTTGATTATACTGTGCTTGCTGAAAATGATTCCATGTTTAATACACCACCTACCTTCGCTTGGTATTTATCAGGTATGGTCTTTAAATGGCTGAAAGAGCAAGGTGGTTTGCAAGAGATGGCAAAACGTAACTATGAAAAAGCAGCGCTTCTTTATAGTGCAATTGATAATAGTGATTTCTATATCAATCGTATTGCTACAGAAAATCGTTCACTAATGAATGTTCCTTTCCAAATGTCTTCTCCTGAGCTGGATTCTGTATTCTTAAAAGAGGCAGAAGCACAAGGTTTAGTTGCATTAAAAGGTCACCGTGTATCGGGTGGTATGCGTGCTTCAATTTATAACGCAATGCCATTGGAAGGTGTTCAAGCATTAGTTGACTTTATGGCTGATTTTGAACGTCGCCATGCGTAATAAATAAAATCTAGAATAAGAAAACCTGCTTAAAATACAGGTTTTCTTATTCATTCAATATTGAAGATGTTAATAATTAAAATTGAATTATCGAGTATAAAATTAATAAATAAAAGTATAAGTACCTAAATGATTCTATATTTAATTAAATAGCATCCCCACTTAATTTACTTGTCTATTGGAGTTTTTACCTGTTTATGGAATCGTTAACATTACAACCTATCGCTCATATCGAAGGTGTTATTAATTTACCAGGATCAAAAAGTGTCTCTAACCGCGCGTTGTTATTAGCGGCTTTAGCTAAAGGTAAAACTCGTCTAACCAACTTATTAGATAGTGATGATATTCGTCATATGCTTAATGCATTAAAAGCGTTAGGTGTGCAATATCAATTATCAAATAACAATACGGTATGTGATATTGAAGGGCTAGGGGGAGAGTTTAAAACAAATTCACCATTAGAGCTCTTTTTAGGTAATGCAGGTACAGCAATGCGCCCATTAGCGGCCGCATTAAGTCTTGGTGAGCACGATATTATTCTTACGGGTGAACCTCGTATGAAAGAGCGTCCAATTGGGCATTTAGTTGACGCTTTACGCCAAGGTGGCGCAAAAATTGACTACCTTGAACAGACGAATTATCCGCCAATTCGCTTATGTGGTGGTTTTTTAGGTGGTAATGTTGCGGTTGATGGAAGTGTTTCTAGCCAATTTTTGACTGCATTATTAATGGCTGCACCATTAGCTGAGCAAGATACGATTATCACTATTAAAGGTGAATTAGTGTCAAAACCATACATTGATATTACCTTAGCATTAATTAATACCTTTGGTGGAAAAATTGAAAACCAAGACTACCAACGCTTTGTTATAAAAGGTGGGCAGCAATATCAATCACCACAAAAGTACCTTGTAGAAGGCGATGCTTCGTCTGCTTCTTACTTTTTAGCCGCTGCTGCCATTAAAGGTGGCACTGTACGAGTGACAGGTATAGGTAAAAATAGCTTACAAGGGGATATTCATTTTGCTTCTGTACTTGAAAAAATGGGTGCAAAAGTACGCTGGGGTGATGATTATATTGAGTGTGAGCGTGGAACGTTAAAAGGCATTGATATGGATATGAATACTATCCCTGATGCAGCAATGACCATTGCTACCACGGCACTTTTTGCAGAAGGCGAAACGGTTATTCGCAATATTTATAACTGGCGCGTAAAAGAAACTGACCGATTAGCGGCAATGGCAGCAGAGTTACAAAAAGTCGGTGCGATAGTTGAAGAAGGGCACGATTACTTAAAAGTAACGCCACCAAAGCAGTTAACTACTGCGGATATCGAAACTTATAATGATCACCGTATTGCGATGTGTTTCTCGCTGGTGGCGCTTTCAGATACGCCAATTACTATTCTTGATCCAGGATGTACCGCAAAAACCTTCCCTGATTATTTTGATAAGTTAGAAACGCTTTCTCAACGTACTAATTAATGTGAAAATCATTAATTAAAATGAGTCAAAATTAAATCAGTTAAATCGGCAGTATTGGACTTTTTGAAGAACAATACTGCCGATTTTTTATTGTAATTAGATTAATTTTTCTAAAAAATACATTATCTTGAAAAAATAATATTAAATAAGACTCTTTAGTGCTTATCTGCTTGTTTCTTCCTATACATTGTATGCGTATAATGTCGCGCATATATTAATACTGTTTTTCTCTGTTTGAACACACTATGCCTATTATATCAATGTAATAAGAGCAACAAATACAGAAATGCAGTGCCCACGAAAAGGAGAAACTCATGGCGGTTATCGTCCCTGTTATAACTGTTGATGGGCCTAGCGGAGCAGGTAAAGGAACATTATGCCAAGCACTAGCGAAAGCGTTTGGCTGGCATTTACTCGATTCTGGCGCTATTTATCGTGTATTGGCATTAGCGGCTTTACATCACCATGTTGATATCACCTCAGAAGATGCTTTAGTACCCTTGGCTGCAAATTTGGATGTGCGTTTTATTCCTAATGAGAATGGCTTGAATGTCATTCTTGAAGGTGAAGATGTTTCAACTGAAATTCGAACAGAAACAGTTGGGAACACAGCATCACAAGCTGCGACTTTTCCTCGTGTAAGAGAAGCATTGCTGCGTCGTCAGCGCGCATTTCGTACAGCGCCAGGCTTAATTGCAGATGGTCGAGATATGGGCACAATCGTTTTCCCTGATGCCCAAGTGAAAATATTTCTAGAAGCGAGTGCAGAAGAGCGCGCGCGTCGTCGCATGTTACAGTTGCAGGAAAAGGGCTTTAATGTTAACTTTGAGCGCCTTTTATCCGAGATAAAAGAACGCGATTACCGTGACCGGAATCGTGCTGTTGCGCCACTTGTTGCGGCGAAAGATGCATTAATTCTCGATTCTACAAGCTTGTCTATTGACGAAGTCATTGAAAAATCGTTGACTTATGCTAAAAAAAATCTGCAATTATCAGCGTAATTAATTTTTATTTCGTTTATACTAGGTAATTATCAAAATCGGGTTGACGTGTTAATGAAAACACAACAATGCCCGATGACCTTGTCACAAAGGATGTAACGAGGTATGTGAAACAACCCCATTCGGCCGGATGCTAAATGGACGTTAATTAAATTTACTTGAAGATCATTAACATGACAGAATCTTTTGCTCAACTCTTTGAAGAATCCCTAAAAACAATCGAAACTCGTCCTGGCGCTATCGTTCGCGGCGTTGTAGTTGCTATCGATAAAGACGTTGTTCTGGTTGATGCAGGTCTGAAATCAGAATCTGCTATTCCTGTAGAACAATTCAAAAACGCTCAAGGCGAATTAGAAATCCAAGTGGGCGACGAAATTGATGTTGCTCTGGACGCGGTTGAAGATGGCTTCGGTGAAACCGTTCTGTCTCGTGAGAAAGCTAAACGTCACGAAGCGTGGCTGATGCTGGAAAAAGCTTACGAAGAAAACGAAACTGTTGTTGGTATCATCAACGGTAAAGTTAAAGGTGGTTTCACTGTTGAACTGAACGGCATTCGTGCGTTCTTACCAGGTTCACTGGTAGACGTTCGCCCAGTTCGCGATACAACTCATCTGGAAAACAAAGAGCTTGAGTTCAAAGTCATCAAATTAGACCAAAAACGTAACAACGTTGTTGTGTCTCGTCGTGCGGTTATCGAATCTGAAAACAGCGCAGAACGCGATCAGTTATTAGAAAACCTGCAAGAAGGCATGGAAGTTAAAGGTATCGTTAAGAACCTTACTGACTACGGTGCATTCGTTGATCTGGGCGGTGTTGACGGCTTACTGCACATCACTGACATGGCTTGGAAACGTGTTAAACACCCAAGCGAAATTGTCAATGTTGGCGACGAAATCACTGTTAAAGTCCTGAAATTCGACCGTGAACGTACTCGCGTATCATTAGGTCTGAAACAACTGGGCGAAGATCCATGGGTAGCTATCGCTAAACGTTATCCAGAAGGTACTAAACTGACTGGTCGTGTAACTAACCTGACTGATTACGGTTGTTTCGTAGAAATCGAAGAAGGCGTTGAAGGTCTGGTACACGTTTCTGAAATGGATTGGACTAACAAAAACATTCACCCATCTAAAGTTGTTAACGTTGGTGATGTTGTTGAAGTTATGGTTCTTGACATCGATGAAGAACGTCGTCGTATTTCACTGGGTCTGAAACAGTGCAAATCTAACCCATGGCAGCAGTTCGCAGAAACTCACAACAAGAACGACCGTGTTGAAGGTAAAATCAAGTCTATCACTGACTTCGGTATCTTCATCGGTTTAGACGGCGGTATTGATGGTCTGGTTCATTTATCTGACATTTCTTGGAATGTTGCAGGTGAAGAAGCAGTTCGTGAATACAAAAAAGGCGACGAAATCGCTGCTGTAGTTCTGCAAGTTGATGCTGAACGTGAACGTATCTCACTGGGCGTTAAACAATTATCAGAAGATCCATTCAATAATTACCTGTCTGCTCACAAAAAAGGTGCTATTGTTTCTGGTAAAGTAACTGCTGTTGACGCTAAAGGCGCAACTGTAGAATTAGCTGACGGTGTTGAAGGTTACCTGCGTGCTTCAGAAGCTTCACGTGACCGCGTTGAAGATGCAACTCTGGTTCTGAATGTTGGCGAAGCTGTAGAAGCTAAATACACTGGCGTTGACCGTAAAAACCGCGTTATCAACTTATCTGTTCGTGCTAAGGACGAAGCAGACGAGAAAGACGCTATCGCTTCTGTAAACAACAAAGAAGAAGTTGGTTTTTCAAACAACGCTATGGCTGAAGCTTTCAAAGCAGCTAAAGGCGAATAATTTAAGTTATTAACGGAAGGCAACGTTAATCGTTGCCTATTTATCGGTAGTTTAGGGAGGTAATATGACCAAGTCTGAGTTAATCGAAAGACTTGCAGGCCTACAATCTCATCTTTCGGCTAAGACGGTTGAAGAAGCTGTAAAAGAAATGCTTGATCATATGGCTGATACTTTAGCTGATGGTGAGCGTATCGAAGTCCGCGGATTCGGCAGTTTTTCTCTACACTACCGTGCGCCGCGTACGGGTCGTAACCCGAAAACTGGTGATAAAGTAGATCTGGAAGGTAAATACGTTCCACACTTTAAGCCAGGTAAAGAGTTACGTGACCGTGTAAATATTTATACGGAATAATAACTCCTGTCGAAATGGCACGATGTTAGTTAACTTTCTCAAAAACGGTGCTTAGGTGCCGTTTTTTTATTACTAATTGTTATGACTTTTAGTGTATTTTCTGCTCCCTAATCTTCTTCAATCTCTAATCTCTAATTGATTGATTGGCTCTATTTACTTTATCCCACTAGTACCTACCTTTCTTGCTTCTTCTTTACTACTGTATTCTGCTTTAGTTGTAATTTCTCTATTTAATTACCTATATCACTTAGTTGTTTTGTTTTTTACGAGTGTCTTCTCAAAATTTATTGTATGTAACAAGAAATCCTTTTCTTTTTATAAAGTATCGCTAAAAAATGACCTAAAAGCCTTTCTTTAATTAAATTATAACATCATGATATTTAAAGAATGATTGAAGGTAAGGATACTGAAAATGATTTTATTGAATCGTATGATAAATTTGTTTGAGTTAGAGGTAGTATCAATAAAACGGAAGTGCTTTCATTCAGCCTATTTTCAAAAACTCTATTTCACAAAGCTAACTTTAGATAATATTGCTTTAGCTATGGTATTAGGTTGTTTACCGTTATTAGTTCAACATACACTTTTTAGCCAAACTATTTATTCTATTATTATTTTTATTGCATTATTTCTATTATTTATTCCTTTTTGCTCATTCCGATTTTTAGCGATATTTCTGTTTTTCTGGGTTTATTCGAATATGACTGCGTCATCGTTAATGACGAGAACTGAACAGTTTGCTGATAATATGGTAATACTTGAAACCAAAGTTATGGAATATCGCCAATTAACAGATGGTAATATTATTATCAAAATACCTATTACGAAAAAAATGCTATTTTCATCATCTGTTTATGCTAACGTGTATTGGCGAAACCCGCCTAAAAATATAGCAGTAGGACAATATTGGAAGTTTAAAATTCAATTTAGAGCTGTACATAGCTATTTAAATGAAGGTGGATTTGATAGCCAAAAGTATGCTGTTTCTATGAAAGAAACGTTAACGGGTAAAGTGATGACAGCTAAGTTTATCCGAGATGATATGTCACTGCGTACTCAGCTTATTCAGACAATTTCAGCTTATTGGCAAACTGCAAAAAATAAAGGTGAAATTATTGCTTTAGTCTTAGGTGATAAACGATATATCGAACCTGAAAAAAAAGATCTCTATATGAAAACAGGGATTGCACATTTAATTGTGATATCGGGTTTACATATAGGTTTAGCCGCCTTTGCTGGTTGGGTTATTGCAAGAGGTATTCAATTTCTTTTTCCTATCAGATGGATTAATCCACAGTTCCCATTAGCCATAGCCTGGCTGTGTGGTGTCTTCTATGCTACGTTATCAGGTTGGGGAATACCAGCAACAAGGGCTGTTATTGGATTAACGGTTTGGGTGGTTTTACATTTTGGGAACCGATTATTTTTACCTTGGCAATGGGCACTTTGGAGTGCTGCACTCATTCTTATTGTTGAACCTCTTTCTATACTTTCAGCCAGTTTCTGGCTTTCATTTTCTGCTGTATTCGCCATTATTTTTTGGTATTGGATGTACCCATTAAAAACTAAATATAATCATAAAAAGCGGTGGTTTATTTTAAGATTAGTACATTTACAATTTGGTTTATTAATTATTTTATTACCATTTCAATTATATTTATTTAATGGTGCTAATTTTTTTAGTTCTATTGTTAATTTATGGGCTGTTCCTGTGATTTCTTTTATTTCAGTACCATTAATAATGTTTGGCTTATTGACATTTTTTCTCCCGTTTTTACAACCGATAATTTGGTATTGGGTTGATCTTTCTATTAGTCTTGCTTTTTGGGGTGCTCCATTATTTTTACCATTTTGGCAAGATAGTGGCGCTATTCCTTTATTATTAGGATTTTTAGGAATTGGTATTATTTTAATCATCAAAATGTCATGGTGGCGTCATCATTTTGTTTGTATTGTGGCTATTGCTACAATTTTATATTGTGAGTTAGTAGCTTCTACACATTATCAATGGCGAATGTCTATGCTAGATGTTGGACATGGTTTGGCGGTTATTATTGAAAAAGAAGGAGAGGCGATTATTTATGACACTGGAATACGTTGGAAAAGTGGTGGTTCAATTGCAAAAAGTGTCATTATTCCTTATTTAAAGAGTCATCGACTTAAACCAGTTGCATTGATAATTAGCCATGATCATCTTGATCATACGGGGGGAATTAAAGATTTAATAAAAGCTTATCCTGATTTAAGCATTCGTAGTAGTTTTGACGATCCTTCACATTTACCTTGCTTAAGTAATAAATCATGGCAGTGGAAAGAGCTTCAATTTGATGCATTATGGCCACCAAATAAATCATTCTCCCCGAAGAATAATCAATCTTGTGTGATTAATCTCAGCGATGGTAAACACAATATTCTTTTGACTGGAGATATAGAGAAAGAAGCTGAAGCTCACTTAGTAAGAGTAAAAAAAGAACAACTGAAAGCAGATGTTTTACAAGTTCCTCATCATGGTAGTCAAACATCATCCACATTGATGTTTATTCAAGCCGTATCACCAAAAATTGCACTCGTTTCTGCTGCTCGTTATAGCCCTTGGCGTTTACCTTCTGATAAAGTACATCATCGCTATAAAAAAGAAGCTATTAATTGGCTAACAACCTCTATTAGTGGGCAAGTTTCTATCGAGTTTAATCAAGATAATATTGATGTATTTACCTATAGACGAGATATTTTACCTCGTTGGTATCATCAGTGGTTTGGTGTTTTGACGTTTCCCGAGTAGAATGTCCGGCTAATTATTAAAAGTTTGGTAATGTATATATGAATGATGTAGATCTATCAACGTGGCAAACATTCCGCCGCTTATGGCCAATGATCCGACTTTTCAAAGCAGGTTTAATCACTGCTGCAGTTGCATTAGTCATCAATGCGGGCGTGGATGCATTTATGATTTCTTTATTAAAACCGTTACTTGATGAAGGTTTTGGTAAAGCGAGTAATGACGTATTAAAATGGATGCCTTTGGCCGTTATTGGACTGATAGTTCTGCGTGGTATATCTAACTTTATTTCAAGCTACTGCCTTTCTTGGGTCTCAGGAAAAGTGGTCATGAATATGCGCCGCCGACTGTTTTCTCATATTATGGGAATGCCGGTAAGCTTTTTTGATCAGCAATCAACAGGGACTTTACTCTCCCGTATCACATATGACTCAGAACAAGTTGCCTCTTCATCATCAGGTGCATTAATCACTGTTGTACGTGAAGGTGCTTATATCATTGGGCTATTTTGTTTGATGTTTTACTATAGCTGGCAATTATCCCTGATCCTTATCGTTATCGCGCCTATTGTTGCTGTTGTTATCCGATTGGTATCGACTCGTTTTAGAACGATCAGTAAACGAATTCAAAATAGCATGGGGCAAGTGACAACTAGTGCAGAACAAATGCTAAAAGGGCATAAAGAAGTTCTGATTTTTAATGGCCAAGAAGTTGAAAATAAACGTTTTAACCATGTAAGTAATCATATTCGCCGTCAAGGTATGCGTATGGTTGTTGCGTCGTCAATTTCAGATCCTATTATTCAATTGATTGCTTCTTTCGCATTAGCATTTGTCCTGTATGCAGCAAGTTTCCCTGAAATTATGGATACATTAACAGCCGGTACAATTACGGTTGTTTTCTCTTCAATGGTTGCATTAATGCGCCCACTGAAATCGCTGACTAATGTGAATGCTCAATTTCAGCGTGGTATGGCTGCTTGTCAGACGTTATTTGCTATCCTCGATATGGAGCAAGAAAAAGATACGGGTAAGCTTGAACTGAAAAAACCAACCGGTGATATTGAGTTTCGTAACGTGACTTTTCAATATGTCACAAAAGATACACCTGCACTGAAAAACATGTCATTTACTATTCCAGCGGGGAAAACTGTTGCATTGGTTGGACGTTCAGGTTCAGGTAAGTCTACGATTGCAAATCTGCTCACACGTTTTTATGACATTAATGAAGGTGAGATATTAATTAATGGTCATGATATTCGTGAATACACATTGAAATCTTTGCGTAACCAAGTCGCACTGGTTTCTCAAAATGTGCATCTTTTTAATGAAACTGTGGCAAATAATATTGTCTACGCTTGTGAAGATCAGTATACCCGTGAAGATATTGAAAAAGCGGCGAAAATGGCACATGCGATGGATTTTATCCAAAAAATGGATAAAGGTTTAGATACTGAAATTGGTGAAAATGGTGTGTTACTTTCAGGCGGACAACGCCAGCGTATTGCAATCGCAAGAGCGTTATTACGAGATTCACCAATTCTTATTCTTGATGAAGCAACATCAGCACTAGATACAGAGTCAGAGCGTGCTATTCAGTCTGCCCTTGATGAACTACAGAAGAATAGAACCTCTTTAGTGATTGCTCACCGTTTATCAACTATTGAAAAAGCGGATGAAATATTAGTTATTGAAGACGGTGAAATTGTTGAACGTGGCGCACACCTTGATTTGATTGAGAAACAAGGTATTTATGCTCAACTTCACAGGATGCAATTTGGCAAATGATTGAACGGATTTGGTCTGGTAAATCTTGGTTTTATATCCTATTGCTTCCATTCTCATGGTTGTATGGTGCGATCACACTGCTAAGGCGTTTTGCATATCAGAAAGGGTGGTTAGCATCATGGAAGGCTCCAGTTCCTGTTGTGATTGTTGGCAATTTAACCGCAGGTGGGAATGGCAAAACACCTGTTGTGATATGGCTTGTTGAGCAATTAATACAGCAGGGATTTAAACCAGGTGTTGTGTCTCGTGGTTACGGCGGGAAATCAGATCATTATCCATTACTTTTGACATCGGATACATCACCGTCCATAGCAGGTGATGAACCTGTATTGATTTATCATCGAACAGGTGTTCCCGTTGCGGTCGCACCTAATCGACGAGATGCAGTAAAAGCGTTATTAGATCAATATGAACTTGATGTGATCATCACTGATGATGGTTTACAGCATTATGCATTACAGCGTGATTATGAAATTGTTGTTATTGATGGTCAGCGTCGGTTTGGTAATGGTTGGTGGTTACCAGCAGGCCCTATGCGAGAGCGTGCAGGGCGTTTAAATTCAGTAGATGCAATTATCGTTAATGGTGGAGTAAGCCAAGGCAACGAGATAGGTATGGTGCTGGAAGGTGATATTGCTGTTAATCTTAAAACGGGAGAAAAGAAACCTGTTCAGCAAATTAAAAAGGCTGTTGCTATTGCTGGAATTGGTCACCCACCTCGATTTTTTAACTCTTTACATGAAAAAGGGATAGAGTTAATCACAACAAAAGCATTTAGTGATCATAGTGATTATAGTGTTCAAGAATTACAGGATTTAACACCTGATTTAGAACCCCTTATTATGACAGAAAAGGATGCTGTTAAATGTCAGCATTTTGCGCAAGATAATTGGTGGTATTTACCCGTTAGCGCTGAATTAAATAGTCAATCTGTGCTAAAACAAGTCAGTAATTTAATTTACGGCTCGAAAAAAACTTGTATCTGATCTGAAACAATGATATTTATAGTGAAAATCAGGATAGCGTTACATAAAAGATTACCTACCTACAGTCGCATATCGCTTTTGTCGTAGTTCAATTTAACTCGCCATTACCCTATCTACTCAAAGGCCTTGTGTGGAGAGTTTGTGGATCTTGAATGTAGGGTTGATATTTTGTGTAGTGAATAGCGTTGGCTTTTGTACACAATGAATGATAAAAACCATTTTTGATGGTGACTAATTATCTCTATATTCGGTTATCTTTTTTATCAGTGCGCAATAAATATCAACATGTCATCTTTTGGTCATATTGATACTGTAAATATTTATTGAGCTTTAAGATATTTATTAAGCTTAGCTATCACGATTTTGAACATTTATATTGAATAATAAAATGCACTACTTAAATTAATGTGTTCAGAATTTAATTGGGGTTTTATATAAGAAGACTTAATAAAAAGTAGGATGCATTTGTATAGGAAAATAAAACTATACAAAGAACAAAAGGAGTTTATCTATCATGACATTACAATTAAGAATGGGTCGCGTAAAATGGTTTGACAATAACAAAGGTTATGGTCTTATTGTTGCAAGAGATATTGAACAAGAAGTTTATGTCAATAAAAAAGCGATTGCCAATACAAAAAATAAAGCATTAACAGAAGGTCAAGACGTTGAGTTTTCTGTTATCAGAACAGCAGCAGGTTTAGAAGCCGCTGATGTTATTGGGTTTTAAATAAGGCTTAGCCTTGTTAAAGTTGTAGATAAAACGATAGTTTAACTTTGAGATTAAATTATCGTTTATGCCTATTTTTAGGTAGGCAAGCGGAAATGGTTTGCCACCAAGCTGAATAAGTAATATAAAAGGGTCGTTTCGTTAATTAGAATGTAATAAAGATAATAAAAAGGTTAAATTATTATCAATAAAAGCTGAATGTAATTCTTTATTAATGATGTTGCAGACTCAACGATAAAAAGCCACATTAATGTGGCTTTTTTGTTGCTTATAGTAAAAGATAAAATAATAAATTTATTAATAACTAAAATAATTTTCGAATTATCACTAAACGAGAGGTTTTGAGTATTAACGCTGATCCTTCCTTATGATATCCTTTTGCCATATAAAATGATTAACCCTTGAGAGGGACAAAATGGATCACCGCTTACTTGAAATTATTGCTTGCCCAGTTTGCCACGGCAAACTTATCTTTGATAAAGAAAACTCAGAGCTTATCTGCAAAATTGATCATTTAGCTTATCCTGTTCGTGACAATATCCCCGTTCTTCTGGAGAATGAAGCAAGAGAATTATCACTAGAAGAGGAAAAGTAACTTCATGTTCACGGTCATTATCCCTGGTCGATATGCATCGACCCGTTTACCGGGTAAACCCCTCGCGGATATTCATGGCAAACCTATGATTGTTCGTGTGATGGAACAGGCTATGCGCTCTGGTGCAAACCGCGTCATTGTTGCAACTGATAACTTAGATGTTGTTGCAGCAGTTGAAAAAGCGGGCGGGGAAGCGTGTATGACTCGCGAAGATCACCATTCAGGTACAGAACGTTTAGCGGAAGTCATTGAAAAATATCAATTTGCAGATGATGAAATAATCGTTAACGTACAAGGTGACGAGCCTCTTATTCCACCCGCTATTATTACCCAAGTAGCCGAAAATTTGGCAAGTTGTGGCGCAGGAATGGCAACATTAGCGGTGCCTATTGTTGACTCAAAAGAAGCTTTTAATCCTAATGCAGTGAAAGTCGTGATGGATGCAAAAGGTTTCGCACTTTATTTTTCTCGTGCAACTATTCCTTGGGAAAGAGACCGTTTTAATTTATCACATGATGAAATTGGTGAGCATTATCTACGCCATATTGGCATTTATGCTTATCGTGCAGGCTTTATTCGTCGATATATTACTTGGGAACCAAGCCCGTTAGAATCTATTGAAATGTTAGAGCAACTGCGTGTGCTGTGGTATGGCGAAAAAATCCATGTTGCAAAAGCATTAGAAGTTCCTGGAGTGGGTGTAGATACACAAGATGATCTTGTTGCAGCCAGAGCTGCATATCGAGCACTTAACCAAGAATTTTAGTCTTTGAGCGACAACAAATAATTTCAACGGCACTTAATTTTATTTAAGTGCCGTTTTTTGTATCAGCCAGCAAAGATATTTTTAATTATTGGCTTTCTTCTTTATCAGATTGATGATTTTCCTTTTCAGGAATAGTGGCGGGTTGTCCTGCCGGTTTTATTGATTGCCACATCGACCCTAAAAACTCATACCATGCACGTTCACTGTGTTGAAAATAAGTGGCGGAGGGAAAGTATTTCTCCCAGGGATGTAATGGTGAAGTGATAGCTAATTGATTAGCTGGTGCAACGATAGGGTTCATGCCTCGTGCTAAAAAGAAACGTTCAGCGCGTGCTAAATGGTTGGCAGACGTCACAAGTAAAAATGGTTTCTTACCAATTAATTTATCAACTTCATAGGCTTCTTCTTCAGTATCTTTCGGTATTGATAATGCGATAGTTCTCTCAGCAGGTACACCTAAAGATTGTGCCACCTGAGCCGCTACCTCTGCACTGCTTATCTGATTAACACCTGCACCACCTGTAAAAATCAGTGTCGAATTAGGATTGCGATAATAAAGCCTTACACCTTCAGTAACACGAAACAAACTATTGTTAAGAAGATTGGAACTTGGTGCCCATTCTGGGTTATAAGTAAATCCACCACCTAAAACAACAATGTAGTTCACATCTTGTTGCGAATTTTCTCGTAATTCATAACGAGCTTGATACTCTTTTTCACTTGGCATCAATAGTGTATCAGCAACAGGTTGTATGCCTAAAATAGTTAACAGAACAAGCGCAACAGTGAGTAGGCTTTTTCCGGTTTTTTGCCAACGCGTAAACCAAAGTAGTGCTAATGCAAAAAAAGCGATTAATAAGAGCAAAGGCAAAGGCATCAGAAAGCCTGCAACATATTTTTTGAGCAAAAACAGCATAAATCATCCTAAATTGAGTGAAATACATGCAATTGATAGCGAAAGCTTAGTGAAAACTAGGGGAATTCCAAGACGTTGTGTCAAAATAGCTAACACAACAACGTTTCACTAAGTTTTCATCAATAGAAATAAAGAACCGTTTAATTATTTATAAAAAACGATAAACGTTTGAACGTTAATTTTTTCATTAATAAGCGTTATATTTATACTGCGCTTTGCGAATAGTCTGATTCATGACTTATTTCTTTAGAGAAAACAGTCAGTATCATAGAACACTGGTAAAATTGCCGTCTTTATTTATGTACAGTGTCTCATATTTTTGAATTTATCAGAACGCAAAGAGCGCAAGTAGTAAGTTGTTATCATGAGGCGTTTTAATGTCAGATCGTAATTTTGACGATATTGCAGATAAATTCTCCCGCAATATCTATGGCACAACAAAGGGTAAAATACGTCAAGCGGTGATTTGGGAAGATTTACAACAATTATTGACCCTCTTACCTAACCGAAGTTTGCGTATTTTAGATGCAGGTGGAGGTGAGGGTTATTTCTCTCGTCAGCTTGCTAAATTAGGACACCAAATTATCTTATGTGATTTATCACAAGAGATGCTTAATCGCGCACAAGAGGCTGCGATTGAAGAGGGTGTAGTCGAGAACATGACGTTTATTTGTTGTGCAGCTCAAGAGATTAAAGAGCATATAGATGAAGGGGTTGATTTAATTCTATTTCATGCAGTGTTGGAATGGATCACGGATCAGAAAGACGCCGTAAATGTTCTTACCGATATGTTGCTACCTAGTGGTATCTTATCGCTAATGTTTTACAATGCGAATGGTATTGTCATGAGAAATGCGATTTTAGGAAATTTTCATCTGGCAAATCCTGAGATCCCACGTAGAAGAAAAAAATCACTATCACCTCAAAACCCATTGCAACCAGAAGATGTTTATCAATGGTTAAATGAGTTTTCGATGACAATATTAGGAAAAACCGGTGTCCGCGTTTTCCATGATTATTTGCAAAGTCGTCAGTTACAAAATAAAGATTTTCCATCGTTGCTTGCATTAGAGCAACGATATTGTCGGCAAGAGCCCTATATCAGTCTGGGGCGTTACATTCATGTCATGGCACAAAAGTGTGTAAATTAAGGATGTACTATGAGTGATTTTACCCAGACCGTTCCTGAGTTAGTGTCTTGGGCGAGAAAAAACGATTTCTCAATCTCACTGCCACCAGAAAGATTAGCTTTTTTGATGGCTGTCGCTGTATTAAACAGCGAGCGCCTTGATGGCGAAATCAGTGAAGGAGAGTTAATTGATGCCTTTAGGGAAGTGTGTAAAGGCTTCGAACAACCTGCTGAATCAATACAAGTTCGCGCGAATAATGCCATTAATGACATGGTAAAGCAGCGACTTTTTAACCGTTTTACCAGTGAATTGGTAGAAGGTAATGCAATATACCGTTTAACCCCGTTGGGAATTGGAATTAGTGATTACTATATTCGCCAACGTGAATTTTCATCATTGCGTTTATCTATGCAACTTTCTATTGTGGCGGGGGAACTTGATTCTGCGGCTAGCTCTGCTGAAGACGGCGGTGATGAATATCATTGGCATCGTAATGTTTTCGCGCCTCTAAAATATTCAGTGGCGGAAATTTTCGATAGCATTGATTTGTCTCAGCGAATTATGGATGAGCAGCAAAATACAGTAAAAGAAGATATTGCTGCGTTATTGAATCAAGATTGGCAAGCAGCTATTTCGAGCTGTGAACAGCTGTTATCTGAAACATCCGGTACATTAAGAGAGCTACAAGATACGCTTGAAGCCGCTGGCGACAAACTTCAAGCCAATCTTTTACGTATTCAGGAAGCAAATATGAATACGGGCCATGTTGAGCAAATAGACACATTAGTGTTTGAACTTCAAAGTAAGTTAGACCGCATTATTAGTTGGGGTCAGCAATCTATTGATTTATGGATTGGATACGATAGACATGTCCATAAATTTATTCGTACAGCAATTGATATGGATAAAAACCGTATTTTCTCTCGCCGTTTACGTCAATCCGTACAAAACTATTTCGACAACCCATGGGCATTAACTTACGCTAATGCTGATCGGTTGTTTGATATGCGTGATGAAGAGCTGGTTCTACGTGATGAAGAGGTCACAGGTGAGTTACCCGAAGAGCTTGAATATCAAATGTTCAGTGAAGTGAACGAACAGATAGCGCAATGGGTAGAACAAGAGCTTGCTTCTTACAAATTAGAACAACGAGCATTAGATCTCAGTTCAGTGTTAGTTGAATATCTTAATCGTTATCCGCAACAGAAACATTTCGATGTTGCACGTATTGTTATTGATCAAGCAGTACGATTAGGTGTAGCGAAAGCTGAGCTCGCAGGATTACCTGCAAAATGGTCAGAAATTAACGAATATGGAGCTAAGGTACAAGCGCATGTCATCGATACATACTGAACAATTTATGCCAGCTAAACTGGCGCAGGCATTAGCGAACTCACTTTTTCCTGAACTGGATAGCCAGTTACGTGCAGGTCGACATATCGGTATAGACTCTCTGGATAATCATGCTTTTTTGATGGATTTTCAAGATGAGTTATCAGACTTTTATGCGCGTTATAATGTCGAATTAATTAGAGCGCCAGAAGGCTTCTTCTATTTGCGTCCTCGTTCAACCACACTTATTCCACGCTCTGTTCTCTCTGAAATGGATATGCTGGTGGGGAAAATACTTTGTTATCTCTACCTTAGCCCTGAGCGATTAGCGAATCAGGGAATATTCACCGTTCAAGAGCTGTTCGATGAATTAAGAACATTAGCAGATGAAACCAAACTTCTACGTTTAGTGAATCAACGCTCAACAGGTTCTGATCTTGATTTGCAAAAATTACAAGAAAAAATGAGAACCTCGTTAAATCGTTTACGTCGTTTAGGCATGATTTCATTCTTATTAAATGATATGCAGCGTTTTTCGATCACTGAGTCTGTTTTCCGCTTTGGTGCCGATGTACGAAGTGGCGATTCTCCACTTGAGGCTCAAATGCGAATGATCCGCGATGGTGAAGCTATGGCGCTTGAAGATAGCTCAGAAGCACTTAACGATGATGAAGAAAATGAAGATGAGCAATTACAATCCAGTGAAGATGATGCGGAGGGAGAAAATAAATGATTGAACGGGGAAAATTTCGCTCATTAACACTTATCAACTGGAATGGGTTTTTTGCTCGTACTTTTGATTTAGATGAGTTGGTGACTACATTATCAGGTGGTAATGGTGCGGGTAAATCAACCACAATGGCTGCATTTATTACAGCTATGATCCCTGATCTAACTTTACTTCATTTCCGTAATACCACAGAAGCAGGATCAACAAGCGGATCTCGTGATAAAGGTTTATACGGGAAACTGCGTCCAGGTGTGTGTTATGCCGTATTAGATGTGATTAACTCGCGTCACTTACGTGCGGTGGTTGGTGTTCGTTTACAGCAAATTGCAGGACGTGATAAGAAAGTTGATATCAAACCCTTTATGATCCAAGGGCTGCCAATGGCGGAAAACCCAACAGAAATTTTGACGCAAGCTGTTGCAGATCGCCAAGCCCGTGTTTTACCGCTTAATGAATTAAAAGAAAAAGTTGAAGCCATTGATGGAGTTGTTTTTAGACAATTTAACTCTATCACTGATTTCCATGCTGTGATGTTTGATTTAGGGGTTATTCCTAAACGTTTACGCTCTGCAAGTGATCGTGCCAAATTCTATCGTTTAATTGAAGCCTCATTGTATGGTGGTATTTCAAGTGCGATTACACGCTCTCTACGTGATTATTTACTACCTGAAAATAGTGGTGTAAGAAAAGCGTTCCAAGATATGGAAGGCGCATTACGTGAAAACCGAATGACGCTTGAAGCTATTCGTGTTACTCAATCTGATCGTGACTTATTTAAGCATTTAATTACAGAAGCGACATCTTATGTTGCTGCTGACTATATGCGCCATGCCAATGAACGACGAGTTCATCTTGATGAAGCTTTAACCGTGCGTCGTGAATTATGGAGTCAGCGTAAATCCATTAATAACGAAGCATATCGTTTTGTTGAAATGGGTAAAGAGTTAGAAGAGCAACAAGCGTTATCTTCTGATCTTGAAGCGGATTATCAAGCGGCAAGCGACCGATTAAACTTAGTGCAAAATGCGGTTCGCCAACAAGAAAAAATTGACCGCTATGTCGCTGATGTGGAAGAAATCACTTTTCGCTTAGAAGAACAAAGTGAAGTGGTTGAAGAAGCCGCCTCAAAGAAAGAAGAACTTGAAGCACGTTTAGAGACAGCAGAAGAAGAAGTCGATGAACTGAAAAATCAGTTAGCAGATTATCAGCAAGCATTAGACGTACAACAGACACGCGCTATTCAATATCGCCAAGCTGTACAGGCTTTAGAGCGCGCTAAAGCACAATGTGCTATTGATGATTTAGACGAAACGAATGCGGAACAATGGGCTGAACGAATTCAGGCTAAAATTCAAACCATTACACATTCATTACTTTCTATGGAGCAGAAACTCAATGTTTCTGAAGCGGCTAAAACGCAATTTGATCAAGCCTATAAACTGGTGAGTTCAATTGTAGGTGAAGTTGAACGCCAAAACGCATGGGATGCAGCAAAAACAGCATTGCGTGAATGGTCTTCTCATCGACATCAAGCGGATAGGGTTCATCCTATTCGTATGCAGTTAGCTGAATTAGAACAGCGTTTACATCAACGAAATAACGCAGAACGTCAACTTGAAGAGTTTAATAAACATCATGGCAAATCGATGGAGCCAGATGACCTATTAATTCTACAAGATGAGTTAGAAGCCAAAATTGAAGAGCTGAGCGATTACGTTAATGAATCTGGCGAACAGCGTATGCAAATGCGCCAAGAGCTAGATCAGCTTAAACAACAAATTGAAAAACTGAAAAAACAAGCACCGGCATGGCTTGCGGCACAAGATGCGTTAACACAATTATGTGAGCAGACTCGTCAATCTTTTGAAACGGGTCATCAAGTAACAGAATATATGCAACAGTTACTTGAGAAAGAGCGTGAAGCAACTGTATTACGTGATGAAACGGCTTCTCGAAAACAACAGATTGAAGTGCAAATTGAACGTTTAAGTCAGCCAAGTGGTGCTGAAGATGGGCGATTAATTACGTTAGCGGAACGCTTTAATGGTGTTTTATTATCAGAAATTTATGATGATATTACGTTAGACGATGCACCTTATTTCTCTGCATTATATGGTCCTGCACGTCATGCAATTGTTGTGCAAGATCTCTCTTTGGTTCAGGAACAATTAGAAACATTAGAAGATTGCCCTGAAGATCTCTATTTTATTGAAGGCGACCCACAATCTTTCGATGACAGTGTATTTAATGCTCAAGAGATGGATAAAGCCGTTCTTATCAAGAGTACTGATAGACAATGGCGTTATTCTCGCTACCCTGAAATTCCACTGTTTGGTCGAGCAGCGCGTGAAAATCAATTAGAAATTTTATCGCGTCAACGTGATGAGCTTTCTGAGCTTTACGCAACACAAGCTTTTGATGTACAGAAGATCCAACGTGCTCACCATGCCTTTAGTCAGTTTGTGGGACAACATATTTCTGTGGCATTTGAGGCTGATCCTGAAGAGAATATTCGTCAGCTTAATCAGCGACGTAACGAGTTAGAAAGAGCGTTAGCGCAATACGAAGAGAGTACTCAACAACAGCGTCAACATTATGCCCGTGCTAAAGAATCGTTGAATCTTCTTAATAAGCTTATTCCTCAAGTTAATATCTTGATGGATGAAACGCTTATTGATCGTGTTGAAGAGTTACGCGAAGAACTGTATGCCGCTGAAGAGTCAATGCGCCACTTACAGCGTCACGAAAAAGCATTAGCAACATTAGAGCCTATCGCCTCAATCTTACAAAGTGATCCACAAGCGCATGAACAATTAGCGCAAGATTATGAGCAAGCAAAAGCAGAGCAGCAACGTTATCAGCAACAAGCTTTCTTGCTGGTGGAAGTGGTACAGCGCCGCCCTCACTTTAGTTATAGTGATGCCGTTGAGATTGTCAGTGAAAATAGTGATCTTAACGAGAAGTTACGTCACCGTTTAGAGATGGCAGAAACAGAACGAGCTACGGCAAGAGAACTTTATCGTCAGCAACAAGCCCAATGTGCTCAATTTAATCAAGTACTTGCATCATTAAAAAGCTCCTTTGATACTAAATCTGAATTGCTAAGAGAACTTGAGCAAGAGATGCGGGATACAGGGATCCATATTGATATTGGTGCAGAAGCAAGAGCTAAAGAGCTTCGTGATCAACGTTATTCTGCGGTAAGTGCAAACCGCACACGTATTAGCCAACTTGAGCGAGATATCGCACTGAGTGAAGCCGAGCGAGATAATCTAACCAAGAAAATTCGTAAACTTGAACGTGACTACATTCAAATTCGTGAGCATGTTGTGAGTGCAAAAGCGGGTTGGTGCGCGGTCATGCGATTAGTGAAAGAAAATGGTATGGAGCGTCGTTTACACCGACGAGATTTTGCTTATCTTTCTGCTGATGAATTACGTTCAATGTCAGATAAAGCGTTAGGTGCTTTACGCCAAGCGGTTGCTGATAACGAATATTTACGTGATGCGTTACGTCGCTCAGAAGATGCGAAATATCCTGATCGAAAAGTTCAGTTCTTTATTGCGGTATACCAGCATTTAAGAGAACGTATTCGCCAAGATATCATTAAAACCGATGATCCAGTTGATGCAATTGAGCAGATGGAAATCGAACTTGCTCGTTTAACTGAAGAGTTAACTAGCCGTGAGCAAAAATTAGCGATTAGTTCACGAAGTGTCGCGAATATTATTCGTAAAACTATTCAGCGTGAGCAAAATCGTATTCGTATGTTAAACCAAGGTTTGCAAGCAGTTTCATTTGGTCAGGTGCGTGGTGTCCGACTTAACGTCAATATTCGTGAAAGTCATCAAGTGTTATTGGATGTGCTATCTGAAGAAGATAACCAGTATCAAGATCTATTTAAAAACCAAAACCTGACCTTCTCTGAAGCAATGGCGAAACTTTATCAGCGTTTAAACCCTCAGGTGGACATTGGTCAACGTATGCCACAAACCGTGGGGGAAGAGCTGTTAGATTACCGTAATTACCTTGAAATGGATGTCGAAGTCAATCGTGGACCAGAAGGTTGGTTAAAAGCAGAAAGTGGTGCTTTATCAACAGGTGAAGCGATTGGTACGGGGATGTCAATTCTGGTGATGGTCGTACAAAGCTGGGAAGAAGAATCACGACGCTTAAGAGGAAAAGATATCTCTCCTTGTCGTTTACTCTTCCTCGATGAAGCGGCGCGTTTAGATGCGAAATCTATTGCGACATTATTTGAGCTTTGCGACCGTCTTGATATGCAGTTAATTATTGCGGCACCAGAAAATATCAGCCCAGAAAAAGGAACAACCTATAAATTAGTACGTAAAGTGTTTAATGGCACTGAACATGTACACGTTGTTGGGTTAAAGGGTTTTGGCCAACAGGCTGAAAAAGATAAAATTGCATCATCAAATGTTGCTGAAATAACAGAATAATTTTATTCCATTATCAGCCTCAAAGGGCAAGAATAAAGGCGCTACGAGCTTATGCTTATAGCGCCTTCTTTTTTTAAAGTGTTATATAGATCAAAAAATGAAAGTAAATTAACAAAAAAATGAAATTATAAATGACATAACGTGCGCCACATCTCATTTAAATGTAATTATGATGTTTATGATTGTTCCCGTATGTGATTAATATAAAAATTTAAAGGAAAGAGAATGCGTAAAGTCACGTTAGCTTTTAGTGCAATTGCTTTAGCGTTAAGTTTAAACGGCGCGGCAATGGCAAAAGTACATCTGCCAGAAGTTGTTAGCCCAGGTGTTACGGTTGCACAACTTGCACAACAACAACCAATTCATTGGGTTTCTGTTGCTGATATTGAAAAAAGCCTAGCAGGTCAAGCACCGATGGCGGTTGGTTTTGATATTGATGACACCGTTCTGTTCTCAAGCCCAGGTTTCTACCGTGGTAAACTGGAATACTCTCCAAACGATTTCAGCTACCTGAAAAACCCAGAATTCTGGGATAAAATGAATAATGAATGGGATAAATTCAGTATGCCTAAACAAGTCGGTATCGATCTTGTTCAGATGCACTTAAAACGTGGAGATACTGTTTATTTCATTACTGGTCGTACTCAAACTAAAACTGAGACTGTGACCAAATATGTACAAGAAGGCTTAAACATTCCTGCTGATAAAATGCAGCCTGTTATTTTTGCTGGTGACCAACCTGGCGCAAATAACAAAGTCAGCTGGATGCGTGATCACAAACTGAAAATTTACTACGGTGATGCTGATGCTGATATCGCAGCAGCAGATGAATTGAATATCCGTGGTATTCGTATTCTGCGTGCAGCTAACTCATCTTACCAACCACTGCCAAAAGCAGGTCAGTTTGGTGAAGAAGTCGTAATCAATTCAGAATATTAATCTTTACCCTTTGTTTACCTTTATTTGTAAGGCGTAGGAAACTGCGCCTTTTTCGATTTTAAAATACCTTCCATTTAAATAATCTTATTTATCCATTCATAATTCTTTATTATTTCTTGAAAGCTTATTTTTAATTTGTCTGTTTTTTGTTCTTTTATTGTGCCTTTATTTAAATTATATATTTGAATATAAAAACAGCTAAATAGTCTTTTTTTGATTAAATAAAATCAAATTTCTATCAAGGACTTACAAAACTTTAAAAATATTAGTTTATTCCTATAAAACTCTTTTCCAAGCTCATCTAATATTCTAGGATACCAAAATAATAATAAGGGATGAGGGTAGAGGATTTATGGCGCATAAACCAATTAAAAGAGCAATCGCATATTCAGTTGTTATAGGTACACTCCTATCTGGGCACTATACAATGGCCACAGAAACAGAGCCGGTGACTTTATCTGCACCCGAAACAGAAAACGCGACATTAGTTCCTGTGAATAACGAAACTATGCCAGCACCTGCAATTGTGGCTATGAATGTTCCACAATTGACGGAATTAGCAGTAAGAACAAAACTACAATCATGGGGCTCAACAGCAGGATACAAACCGTTATATTTAACCCAGATAGTGAAAGTTTACCAAGCAAATGACTTAGCATTAATCTGGCAAGATGAAAAAATAGTACAGCAATTACAGCAACAAATTGCTGAAGTGGCGATATCGGGGATCCAACCTCAATTTGGGCAATGGCTAATACAACTAGAGTCACCTGAATTAACAAAAGAAGCGCGTGACCTTATTTTATCAGATGCTTTTTTAGGCTATATCAGTTTTGTTGAGCAAGTAAATAAATCAGGCATATCTTTACTGTATCGTGATGTGATGCAAACATTACCATCACCAACTGATAAATCAGTCGTGGAATTACAGCAAAATATTCAAAATAATACCTTAGGTAGTTTTGTTATTTCTTATGCACCGTCTCATCCTTATTACGCCTTAATGAAAGAGGAAGTGCGAAAGCAGTTACATAGTTCAGTTGTTTGGCCAGAAATGAAAGGAACGACATCATTAAAGCCAAATCAATCATCACAAGAAGTTGTACCGCTGAGACAGATTTTACGTAATTTAAAATTAATTCCTGAGTTGGCAGCAAATGAGCAGGAAATTGTAACAACCGTTTATGACGCGCCTTTAGTTGCGGCAGTTAAATTATTTCAAACTGCTCATGGATTAGAGCCAGATGGTGTTATTGGGCGACAAACGCGAGTGTGGTTAAATATAACACCAGCACAACGCGCTAGTATTATGGCATTAAATATTCAACGTCTTCGCCTGACTCCTGCTATTGGTGATACTGGAATTTGGGTTAATATTCCTGATTTTTCACTCTATTTTTATGCTAATAACGAGCTTATTCTTGACTCAAAAGTTATTGTCGGCCGTCCTGATAGAAAAACACCGATTATGAGTAGTGCACTAAATAATGTCGTGGTTAATCCACCTTGGAACGTGCCAACAAGCATGACTCGTAAAGATATTGTACCTAGAGGTAAAGCAGATCCTAGTTACTTTAGTCGTAAGGGATATACCATTTACTCAGGATGGGGAAATGATGCTTATCCTATTAACCCATACGATATTGATTGGCAAAATATGAGTGCTAATAACTTCCCTTACCGAATTTGGCAGGCTCCGGGGCCAACAAACTCATTAGGGCGTTATAAATTTAATATGCCAAATTCAGATGCAATATATCTGCATGACACACCAAACCATTCACTGTTTTCAAAAAATATGAGAGCAATCAGTTCAGGCTGTATTCGTGTTAATAAAGCCTCTGAACTTGCTTCAATTTTATTAGGCGATGCAGGATGGAAACAAGATAGAATTGATGCGGCATTAAAACGTGGTTCAACACAATATGCGTTAATTCCTGAACGTATTCCGGTTTATTTATATTATCAAACAGCATGGGTAGCGCAGGAAAATGCGCCTCAATATCGTGCAGATATCTATGCTTATGATAAAAGTATTACAAATGCACAACCTTATTTAGAGAATATTAAGAAATACTTGTGATATAAATAAATATAAATTAAATAAAGGACAACTAATTTTATTGTCCTTTATTTTTATATAAATCAATAAGATGAAATCATTTTTTTGTGATTATTAATAAGAGAACTAAAAATATAAAATATTTTTAAAATTTCTATTAAAAATAGAATGATAAAAATAGAATTTAGTATAAATAACTAAATTTATAAAATTACTAATGGCGTTAAATTGAAATGAAGTGTTATTTACAATACTATACAAACAATAAGAAACAATTCGAGAAATTTATTGTCATAATAATGGTTCTTCCTCCTGAAATAATTTGTTGAGTGCATATACTATGGATATTATTGATTCACATCGCCGTAAATGGCTGGGGCTTGGTATGGCCGCAGTGGGATTAGGGTTATTGCCTTCTCATGCATTTGCTTCATTAGCAACACCTCGTCCGAAAATCCTTCGCTTTAATAATTTAAATACCGGTGAAACTATTAAAGCCGAGTTTTTTGATGGAAAACGTTATAATAAACATGAGCTTGCTAAATTAAATCACCTTTTTAGAGATTACCGTCAAAACAAAATCAAAACCATTGATCCCGCACTGTTTGACCAAATCTACTTATTGCAAGTGATGCTTAATAACAATAAACCCGTTGAACTTATTTCAGGTTATCGCTCTTTAGTGACGAATAATAATCTACGTCATAGTAGTAGCGGAGTGGCAAAGAAGAGCTATCACACGCGTGGACAAGCAATGGATTTTCGTTTAGTCGGCACTGATCTTTCTAAAGTTCGTCAAGTCGCACTAAGAATGAAAGCGGGTGGTGTAGGCTATTATCCAAGAAGTAATTTTGTGCATATTGATACAGGACCTGTCCGCTCATGGTAATCTATTGAGAATTAGATAATAAAGAGTGGAGTGATTCATGATGTATCACATTGTACCTGTGACAAACTATATGCAAAATTGCACCCTTATTTGGTGTGATGAAACGAAGGAAGCGGCGATTGTTGATCCTGGTGGCGATGTCGAAACGCTTATTGCGGAAATCGAAGAACGCCAATTAACATTGACCAAAGTATTATTAACACACGGGCACTTTGACCATATTGCAGGCACCTCACAAATTGTTGAGCACTTCAATGTCCCTGTTTATGGCCCTCATAAAGATGATAATTTCTTATTGGAAGAATTAGAACAACAGTGCCGTATGTTTAATTTCCCTTGCGGAAAGTCATTTACACCAGATAGCTGGTTAAATGAAGGCGATACCATCACTATCGGTAAAACCATTTCGTTATCCGTTTTACATTGCCCGGGGCATACACCAGGACATATTATTTTTGTAAATCACCAGAATAAAATTATCTCTATGGGAGATGTGTTATTCAAAGAAAGCATTGGTCGTACCGATTTTCCTCGTGGAAACCATGCTGATCTTATTGCTTCAATCAAAAATAAAGTTTTACCTTTAGGCGATGATTATCTGTTTATTCCGGGGCATGGTCCAATGTCTAATTTAGGACATGAACGCCAATATAATCCTTTTTTACAAGATGAAATGCCAATCTGGTAATACTGATAATATCTATTAATTGATGAAAAGCTCTTTATATTGAAGGGCTTTTTTTATGAATAAAAAGTGTGGTTTATATTTCTTTTATATCAATAAAAATGCCATGTTATTTAATAACATGGCATCTATCTTATCTAGCCTCTAAAAAATATCAGAGTACTGCAACAATGGCTTCACACAGTGGAACCATGTTCTCAAGGGTTAAACCTGCAACGTTAATACGGCCTGAACCCACGATATAAATACCATATTCAGCACGTAAGCGTTCAACTTGCTTTTTATTTAAACCACTAAATGAGAACATACCATTTTGGTCGATAATAAAGCTAAAATCTTGCTTAGCGCCTTTTTCTTGCAGAGTAGTCACTAACAGTTGACGCATACGCTGAATACGTTCGCGCATGGTTGTTAGTTCTTCAATCCACTCTTCTTTTAACTCTGGGTTAGAAAGGATCGTTGTTACTACTGAAGCGCCATGTGCTGGTGGGTTTGAGTAGTTTGCACGAATAATTGCTTTTGCTTGGCTAAATGCTTTCTCAGCAGTGTCGCTGTCTTTGGTGACAATGGTGCATGCACCTACACGTTCATTATAAAGACCGAAATTTTTAGAATATGAACTAGCAACAATAAGCTCAGGGTTCTTTTCTGCAAAAAGACGTAAGCCTTGTGCATCTTCTTCAAGACCACGCGCAAAACCTTGGTATGCAAAGTCAAAAACAGGTAACCAGCCTTTTTCTGCTGACAGTTCAGCTAATTGGCGCCATTGCTCTTCTGTTGGATCAATACCACTTGGGTTATGACAGCAACCATGGAACAAAACAACATCGCCAGCTTGAGCTTTGGCAAGGCTTTCTAACATGCCTTCAAAATCTAACCCATGATTTTCTGCATCATAATAATCATAATTACAGATCTCAAGACCTGCAGTTTGGAAAATATTATTATGGTTAGGCCAAGTTGGATTACTTATCCAGACGCGTTTTGCGGTGGTTTGCTGAGCAATAAAATCAGCTGCAATACGTAAAGCACCTGTACCACCTGGGGCTTGTGCTGTGCGTGCGCGTTTTTCAGAGATAATAGGATGCTGTTCACCAAACAAAAGTGCTTGGGTTACATTGCCAAATTCAGGGATACCGCTAATAGGAAGGTAGTTTTTGGTGGTTTCGTTTTCTAACAGGTATTTTTCTGCTTTCTTAACAGTGGTCAAAACAGGTGTTTTACCTGTCTCATCCTTGTAAACACCAATCCCTAAGTTAATTTTGTTTTCACGAGGATCAGAACGGAAACTATCAGCTAAACCTAGAATAGGATCGGCTGGTGCAGCAATGATTTTCTCAAACATAGTGTAATTGTTCCCTAAGCTCAAAACGAAGCCGAAATATGAGTATCAAGAGTAACGCTATGAGGGCTTTTTGCCAACTGTTTGTAGAGAAATTAGCAAGAAGTTGTGAACTAAGTGAGAATAAATAGCAAATCAAGATGTAAATAAGTGAATATCCTGTGATTACATTAACACGTAAAAATTATTACTAAAAAAACCTAATTGTTTAGTGCGATAAACTTTTTGATAATTTGAAAAACAAAGAAAAGAGGGGATGTTTTTAAGTGAATAAATAAATGGTACGTGTGGTGGAGGTAGTGATTGTTAGATTTAAAAATAAAAAAGCAACACCGAAGTGTTGCTTTTCAAATCAATTAACTTGACTGTTTAATTACCTAAGTGGTAATTAGAACTGATAAGTCAGACCTAAACCAACTACGTTGTCGTCGTTGATGCCCAGTTTGTTATCAGATTTCAGCAGGTTGATTTTGTAGTCAACAACTGCAGTCATGTTTTTGTTAAATTTGTAGAAAGAACCTACAGAGATATATTTAACTAAATCTTCATCACCAACAGCTACGCTTCCCTTATACAGGTCTTTACCTTTAGATTGAACATAACCTAAAGATGGTTTCAGACCTAAATCAGCAAAGTCATACTGTGCAGTTAACTCGATGTTTTGAGTTTTGTTAGCAATGTTACCGTCACCTTTGAAATGAGTCATGTTACGGGTTTCACCGTACATAGCTGCTAAGTAAACATTGTTAGCTGCAAATTTAGCACCGGCGTTCCATGCTTCTGCACGTGAACCTTTAGCAGAACTGAAGTCTTGTTGGCCAGAAGTACGAGCAGAGTTAGAATAACCACCACCCAGTGTTACGCCCCAGCCTAAGTTATAAGCTGTAGAGAAACCAAAACCGTCGCCATTAGCTTTTTTATCTACACTATAGTGAGTGCTACCGTTTTGTACCCATTTGTCGCCACGAGCATTACTGGTGTTTTCGTTGTTTTTACCTTGGTATTGCAGAGCAAAACTTAGGCCATCAACATAACCGAACATATCAGTGTTACGGTAAGTTAAAACACCAGTAGTACGGCTAGTCATGTAAACGTCAGTTTGTGCCATGGAGTCGCCGCCCCATAAAGGCAGTACGTCTGTCCATGCGTTGGTGTCGTAAATTACACCGTAGTTACGACCGTAGTCCAGTGAACCGTAGTCAGCAAATTTAAAACCAGCATAAGCAAAACGAGCACGTGAATCAGTGTCACCTTCAGTGTTGCTTGTACGGATTTCGTATTCGAAACGACCAAAACCAACTAAATCTTTATTGATTTGAGTTTCGCCTTTGAAGCCGATACGTGCACGAGATGCATCACCGTCTTCACCTGAATCTTTATCAGCGAAGTAATGACGAACGTCAACTTTACCGTAGATGTCTACTTTGTTGCCGTCTTTGTTGTACATTTCAGCTGCGTTTGCTGCACCAGCAAACATTAAAGCTGGGATTACCACTGCAAGAAGATTGCGCTTCATCATTATTATTACCCTCATTGGTGTTATTCAGACACCTTTGCCACTGCCAGAAATAGTTTCTTAATTTTTATGGAACTATTTATGAGAGTTAAGTGTCGTCTGTGTCGGGTGACAGTGTTCCATTGGTAAAAAATTTTATCTACCCCCAATTTGCTACAAAAACGAAAAAAGTGTAACAAATTGTAACTATGTATTTCAAAGTGTGTATTTCGGGGAACTTTTGAATCAAATAACAGCCATGCATAAAAAAAGCCAACCTTGAGGTTGGCTTCTTGATTTAAGTGAAACGAGTACAATAAAACAGTAATGCAAATTTCTAGTTGAATACTAATTAATCACTAAATTAAAAATCTGCATTTCTTGGTGTACGTGGGAATGGAATAACTTCACGAACATTTGAGACACCGGTCACATAAGCAACTAAACGTTCAAAACCTAAACCAAACCCTGAATGAGGCACTGTGCCGTAACGACGCAGGTCGCGATACCACCAGTAGTCTTCTTTGTTCATTCCCATTTCGTCTAAACGTTTATCAAACATATCTAAACGTTCTTCACGTTGAGAGCCACCGATGATTTCACCAATTCCTGGTGCTAACACGTCCATTGCTGCAACTGTTTTACCATCTTCATTCATACGCATATAGAATGCTTTGATGTCTTTCGGATAGTTTTTCACAACAACAGGTGCTTTAAAGTGTTTCTCTGCAAGATAACGCTCATGTTCAGAAGAGAGGTCAACACCCCAATAAACTGGGTTTTCAAATTTCTCACCACAGTTTTCAAGCACAGTGACCGCATCGGTATAATCAATTTGAGCAAAATCAGAGGTGATAAAGTTCTCTAAGCGTGTAATAGCGTCTTTATCGACACGTTGTGCAAAGAATTCCATATCATCTTTACGCTCTGCCAATACAGCTGCAAAGGTGTATTTCAGCATTTTTTCAGCAAGGGCTGCAATATCGTTAAGATCAGCAAATGCCACTTCTGGTTCAACCATCCAGAATTCAGCGAGGTGACGGCTGGTATTTGAGTTTTCAGCACGGAATGTTGGACCGAAAGTATACACTTTGCTTAATGCAGAGGCGTAAGTTTCACCATTTAGCTGACCAGAAACAGTTAAAAACGCTTCACGGCCAAAAAAGTCTTCACTGAAATCAACTTCGCCTTTATCTGTGCGTGGCAGGTTGTTCATATCTAATGTAGAAACACGGAACATTTCACCCGCACCTTCTGTATCAGCCGCTGTAATAAGTGGCGTAGAAACCCAGAAGAAGCCTTGTTCATCGAAGAAACGATGTAGTGCTTGTGCTAATGTGTGACGAACACGAGCAACTGCACCAATTAAGTTAGTACGAGGACGAAGGTGAGCAACTTCACGTAGGTACTCAATACTATGACGTTTGGCGGCCATCGGATAAGTTTCCGGATCATCGACCATTCCTACCACAACAACATTAGTGGCTTGAATTTCAAAGTTCTGTCCCTGGCCCGGAGATTCAACAATTTTACCGGTGACTTCCACAGAACAGCCTGTGGTTAAGTGCAGCACTTCATCTTGATAATTCGGTAAATTATTATTAATGATGGCCTGTACTGGATTAAAGCAGGAACCGTCATAGACGGTAAGGAATGAGATACCAGCTTTTGAATCTCTTCTTGTACGTACCCAACCGCGAACGGTGACGTCTTCGCCAACCGCGATACGGCCTTGCAGTACGTCGACTACAGGCGCAACGATCATAAATAAATCTCTCTTCGTTTAATTAAAATAATTGTTTGGTTAATTCACTCTGCCCCTGTCGGACAGTTTTTCTATGTTACTTGCAATAGCGCAGGAAACAAGTAGGAAATTTTAGTTTAAAGAGTCAATAAAGAAGAGAAAAGCTTTTGTATAAAATAAATTGATAAAAATAGGTGAAATATTGATGAAAGCGGGTGTTATGACAGCAGTATGACAAAAGAAAGGGCAATTATTACCCTTTCTTTTATTAATGAAGATTTTTAGCTAATTAACAGGCCTGTTTAACAAGAGGAACGTCAAAGGCTTTGCGTAGCTTGTCAACAAAATCATTATCGTCACAAATCGTTTTACCGGGGCTATCTGATAATTTAGCAACTGGCTTACCATTACACTCCACCAGCTTAATCACAATATTAAGAGGTGTAATTTCAGGAATGTTACAAGTGAGTCGAGTACCAATACCAAAGATTAGACGAATACGCTTATGGAAATGCTTATAAAGTACAAGTGCTTTTTGAAAATCGAGGCTATCAGAAAAGACTAATACTTTACTCATTGGATCAATACCCAATTTTTCATAATGCGCGATCGCTTTTTCACCCCATTCAATTGGATCGCCAGAGTCGTGACGTAAACCTTGGTAGCTATCGGCAAAGTTTTTATCAAAATCACGCAAGAACGCATCCATTGTAATGCAATCTGTTAATGCAATACCTAACTGATCTGGATATTCATTTAACCAAGATTGTAAGGCTGCACGCTGGCTATTAGCAAGCTCAGGGCTAATTTGCTGATGAGCTTGAAACCACTCGTGGGCCTGTGTTCCCACAGGAGCCAAATGCATACGTTCAGCTAAATAATAGTTACTTGTACCAATAAGATAAGGGAAATGATTTTTCAGCTCATCCACAATGGCACACTGCACATCATAAGAGAAACGGCGGCGAGTACCAAAATCCATTAATTTAAAATCAGCTAAGTCAATCTGTTGCTCAGCCGCATCACGGTAGAAGATATCAATTAATTTACGTAGTTGATTAACTGCATCATCTGGTGTGATTTGAGGAGAGCGAGCACGATGTACAATTTCACTCACTAAAGCCAACAAAGGAACTTCCCATAGAATAACTTCGCGCCAAGGGCCCGTTATTCTGATCGACAGTTGATTTTCAGGTGTTGTTGAAATATGGACTTGTTCTGGTTTAAAGCGAAAATGCTTAAACCATTGCAGATAGTCATTTTTGAAAAAGGGGAGGCTCTGAAGATAGTCAAATTCTTCATTCGTTAATGACAAGTCTGCCATCATATTAACTTGATGGCGTAAGGTTGTTGCATATTCACCTAGACGTTCATCACTCCGACAGCGGAACTCAGCAACGACAGGAATATCACTATAATGGTGGTAAACCGCTTGTTGCATGTGGAGCTTATATGCATCGGTATCCAACAGTGATGTAATAATCGGTGTAGCGTCTAAAATCATAGCGCGTCAAGCATCCTCACGGAGCGTTTTTATGTCTGCTAAATCGTTAAGGTTGGAGAGTATACCCGAATATGACGACAAAGCGTCACTATTCAACAATATTTCTCTGCGACATAAAAACAAGCTGTAAAACTTAGATGAGTTTACCACGTTAAACATAATTTGGGAGTATATTAGCATCATTTACCAAATAAATTGATTACATGTATTAATAAGCTATTAACATTCTGTTGACTTTTGGTGTTTTCAATTGAATATTCGACTGGCTAAACAGATTTTTGACGAGTAAGCTTTGGCAATATAACCGTTAAATAGTCGTGTTAACTAAAAGGTTTTTTCTATGACACAACAAAGAATCGCGAAATTTCGCAAAGATTATCGTGCCCCTGACTACACAATTACCGATTTACATCTTGATTTTATCTTAGATAAAGAAAATACCCAGATTACAGCAATAAGCCAATGTAAACGTCTAAACTCAGATGCGACAGCATTAGTGTTAGATGGTGAAGACTTAACATTAAAATCAATCGCAGTGAATGATGTTGCTTGGACACACTATAAAGAAGAAAACGGCAAACTCATCATTGAACAACTGCCAGAGCAATTTACATTAAAAATTGTTAACGACATTAATCCATCGGCTAACACGGCGTTAGAAGGGTTGTATGTTTCTGGTGATGCATTATGTACACAGTGTGAAGCTGAAGGTTTCCGCCATATTACGTACTATTTAGATAGACCTGATGTGT
Source organism: Proteus columbae (assembly GCF_002777965.1). Classification (GTDB taxonomy): domain Bacteria; phylum Pseudomonadota; class Gammaproteobacteria; order Enterobacterales; family Enterobacteriaceae; genus Proteus; species Proteus columbae. The sequence goes on from NZ_NGVR01000023.1 coordinate 317,774, forward strand.
TAGCTCGTTACACCACAACAATCACGGCAGACAAAAAACAGTATCCTTATTTATTGTCCAATGGTAACCGTATTGCGCAAGGTGAACTGGATAATGGTCTTCATTGGGTAACATGGGAAGATCCACATCCAAAACCAAGCTATTTATTTGCTGTGGTAGCGGGTGATTTTGATGTATTACGAGATACTTTTATCACCAAAAGCGGTCGTGAAGTTGCCTTAGAGCTTTTTGTTGATAAAGGTAATTTAGATCGTGCAGATTGGGCTATGACATCATTGAAAAATGCGATGGCATGGGATCAATCTCGCTTTAATTTAGAATATGATCTCGACATCTATATGATAGTTGCTGTTGATTTCTTTAATATGGGTGCAATGGAGAATAAAGGACTGAATGTCTTTAACTCTAAATATGTGCTAGCGAAAAGTGAAACGGCAACTGACAAAGATTACTTAGGTATTGAGTCTGTTATTGGTCATGAATATTTCCATAACTGGACAGGTAACCGTATTACTTGTCGTGATTGGTTCCAGTTAAGCCTGAAAGAAGGTTTAACCGTTTTCCGCGATCAAGAATTTAGTTCTGACTTAGGCTCTCGCTCTGTTAATCGTATCAATAATGTACGAGTGATGCGTACCGCTCAGTTTGCAGAAGATGCAAGCCCAATGGCGCACCCAATTCGTCCTGATAGTGTGATCGAAATGAACAACTTCTATACTTTAACAGTATATGAAAAAGGTTCAGAAGTGATCCGAATGATCCACACCTTATTAGGTGAAGAGCAATTCCAAGCTGGTATTCAAATGTATATTCATCGTCACGACGGCAGTGCTGCAACATGCGACGATTTTATTCAAGCAATGGAAGATGCTTCTAATGTTGATCTTACTTTATTCCGTCGTTGGTATAGTCAATCAGGTACACCTCAGCTGACTGTTCGTGATAGTTATGATGCTAATAAAAAGCAATACACTTTAACTGTTAGTCAAATGACGCCACCGACAGCCGATCAAACTGAAAAGCAGCCATTACATATTCCATTGGATATTGAATTATATGATACCAAAGGCAATGTGATCCCACTGCGTTCACAAGGCCAAACTATTTCTAATGTATTGAATGTGGTACGTGAAGAGCAGCAGTTTGTCTTTGACGATGTGCCAGAACAACCGATCCCATCTTTATTACGTGAATTTTCTGCGCCTGTAAAACTTGACTATCCATTTACGGATGAGCAACTCTCTTTCTTAATGAAATATGCACGTAATGCATTTTCACGTTGGGATGCGGCTCAAGCATTATTAGGTCGCTATATAAAAGAAAATGTTGCTCGGGTTCAAAAGGGGGAAACCTGTATTCTGCCTGAAATGGTGGTTGATGCTTTCCGCGCAGTATTACTTGATAAAGATATTGATCCTGCATTAGCTGCACTTATTCTGACATTACCAACAGATGTCGAAGCGGGTGAATCATTTAGTATTATTGATCCAGTTGCTATCCATAAAGCGCTTGGCTTTATTCGTAAAACACTGGCAACTGAAATGGCTGATGAATTCTCAGCTGTTTATCATTCAATGCATATCGGTGCTTATCGTGTTAATCATGATGACATTGCAAAACGTGATTTACGCAATGTGTGTTTAAGTTACTTAGCGACTGAAAATGCACAAACAGGCAATCACCTTGTTGATGTGCAATATCACAACAGCGATAACATGACTGACGCGCTTGCTGCATTGAATGCCGCTGTAATGGCTCAGTTACCTTGCAAAGATGCGCTATTACAAGAGTTTGATGATAAATGGCATCAAGATGGTTTAGTGATGGACAAATGGTTTAGTTTACAAGCCATGAGCCCAGCAAAAGAGGTGTTACAGAAAGTACGTAGTCTGTTATCTCATCGCTCATTTACACTTGCAAACCCTAATCGTACTCGGGCGTTAATTGGTGCATTTGTGAATAATAACCCTGTGGCATTCCACGCAGAAGATGGCTCAGGTTATTTATTACTGACAGAAATTCTGACTGATTTAAATAGCCGTAACCCGCAAGTTGCATCACGCCTTATTGAACCGTTTATTCGTTTAAAACGTTATGATGCAACGCGCCAAGAAAAAATGCGTGCAGAGTTATTAAAACTGAAAGAACTTGAGAATTTATCGGGTGATTTATATGAGAAAATCACCAAGGCGTTAGCTGATTAATATTAGGTTTTATATCACTTTATGAGTGAGTAAATAGTATAAAATCAGCAAGATAATTAGATCCCCAGCATAGTCTGGGGATTTTTTATGGCGAATTGTGAAATTGAGGCGTTTACTTTTCGTGCTTTTATCTATATGATGCTCGACGCTTAAATTGTCGTAGACATATCATTCCTAATACCCGATATTCTCAATGGAGATCGTATGTATTATTCCTTAGTAAGGAAGGCATTGTTTCGGCTAGATCCTGAACGTGCCCATGATTTTACCTTCCGTCAGTTAAAACGTTTATCTCATTCCCCATTTCAATTTCTTATTCAGCAGTCACTTCCTTCTAAACCCGTTTCCTGTATGGGACTCTCATTTAAAAATCCACTAGGTCTTGCTGCCGGTCTTGATAAAAACGGTGATTGTATAGATGCATTGGGTGCAATGGGATTCGGTTTTATTGAAGTTGGTACGGTGACACCACGCCCTCAAGTGGGAAATGATAAACCTCGTTTATTCCGCTTAGTGGAAGCAGAAGGTTTAATTAACCGAATGGGCTTTAATAACCTTGGCGTCGATAACTTAATTGAAAATGTAAAACAATCTCGTTATGGTGGCGTACTGGGTATTAATATCGGTAAAAATAAAGATACCCCAGTAGAGCAAGGCAAAGATGATTATCTGATTTGTATGGAAAAAGTCTATGCTCATGCCGGTTATATCGCAATCAATATCTCATCACCAAATACACCGGGTTTGCGTACACTACAATATGGTGAAGCATTAGACGATCTGCTATCAGCAATTAAAAATAAACAATTAGAGTTGCAGGGTAAATATCAAAAATATGTTCCTGTTGCTGTTAAAATTGCACCTGATTTAACGCATGAAGAATTAATTCAAGTTGCAGATAGCTTAGTCCGTCATCATATTGATGGTGTTATTGCGACTAATACCACATTAGATAAATCATTAGTCAGTGGATTAGATCACTGTAATGAAGCTGGGGGATTAAGTGGTCGCCCGGTACAATCAAAAAGCACACAAATAATTCGACAATTAAATGAAGAATTAAAAGGTGCATTACCTATTATTGGTGTTGGTGGAATTGATTCATTAACTGCAGCCAGAGAAAAAATGGATGCGGGCGCGTCTCTTATTCAAGTCTATTCAGGATTCATTTATCAAGGTCCTGCACTTATCAAATCTATAATTAATCATATCTAAATACATTTAATAATGAGTTAGGGGCTTTTCTTCTGCCCCTAACTCGTTTATATTGCCCCTAGTTGGTTATTTTTTATTAAATTGCACTGATTGTGCTTAATTAATAGTAAAATGAATCCTGTTTTTGTTAGGTGATATTAAATATTTTATTTAGGTCATTTAATTTTGATTGTTTATCAGAGTATAAAACAGGGAATGAATCGAAGGGGGATTAATTAGTGATAATAAAACCCGATGATCGCTGGCGTTGGTATTTTGATGTTGAGCAACAAAAATTAATGCTTGATTTAGCAAACGGTATGGTTTTTCGTTCCCGTTTTCCAAGCAAAATGTTGAGTGAGAGTGCTCGACAATCAGCATCTTTTACCGTTGATGATGCAGCTCTTTATTATGGATACGATGAGCAAATTCGACAAATAGATATGCCATCAGAATCAAGAGCTGAATTAGCTTTAAATGCATTAATAGCCCATCGCTTTTTAAAGCCACTGATGCCTAAGAGTTGGTATTTTGAAGTTAACAATAATCAAATCAACCCTTATTTATCTCAAGTGGTAGAAACTTCATTAAAAGAAGAAGGCGAAACCGCTCTTTTTTTAGTGACTGAAGTGGGGGCTCAAGCTTGTTTATGTTTATTAGCTCAACCTCAGTTAACATTATTTGATAGAACGCTTAATTTTTGTGACCCAATAAAAATTATGAATGATAGGTTAAGCAATTACCATAAAGAGCCAGAGTCAGGATCATTTTTGTACGAGAAAGTTATTTAACAAAAAGAGTAAAAAGGACTTACTCTTTTTATCGTCACTCATTTCACTCATTATTTATAACATTCTAAAAACAAATCCACCCCAAACAATACTTCCTAAAATCAAATCTTCATTACTCTCTTTCTGTAATCTTTTTCTAAAAAATAAAATGAATTTATTGATAATTTATTATTGAGCTATTAATAAGATAATTCTTATTAAATAAACTGTTTTATTTAAAATAAAAAAGAAGGTAAGGGCAAATTACCTTCTTTTAATTTGTGATAGAGGTAAGCGTTATTTTTTATTAAGTGAAAGTTTCACATTACCGTTAGGCACACAGCTACAAGCTAAAATTTTACCTGAGCGTTTAATTGCTCCGGCTTTTAATGCATTAACATCGCCTTCATCTAATTGGATAACACAAGAGCCACAAAGGCCAGCTCGGCAACTATAAGGAATGGTATAACCATTATTCTCAAGCTGTTCTAACAGGACTTCTTGGTTATTACCCTCAAAAATTTCACCGTTAAATTCAATACTGACAGTCTGCTCTTGTGTGTGTTCAACAATAGGTGTTGATTGTGTTTCAACAGGTGCTGTTACAAGATATTGTTTCGCTTCTTTATAAGCTAATACCTCAACAGTATCTCCCACGCGAATAATACCAGTTTGACGAATGATGACATTTTGACCAAAATCGACATCACCTGTTTCATCACTACGGAATGTTTGCAGTGTTGCGAGTGGTTCTGTGTTAGGATGTTTAACGCCTTTATCAATACTAATTGTGGTCATGATGCAACGGCTACAAGGTTTCATCAGATCCATCACAACAGAGCCAACACGAATAGTCTGCCAAGTATCTTCTTCAAAAGGCTTTGCACCTGTTATGAGGATATTACCTCGAAATTGCTCAATATTAATTGAAGCAGGGCAACGCTGTTGCAAGTATTGAAATGAGGCTTCATTAATTAATAAGTAAGGGTAACCATCAGCGAAAGAAACAGCGGTTTCTGGATTTTTTTTCACTCGGCGTGTCGATTTTTCGCCAGTCCAACGAAGTTGAACATCCATTTTTAAATAACGACTGAACCACTGATTTATTTCATCTGGAGCCACATACGCGGTAAAATGGTTACCCCAAACTTCTGTTGGTTGCAATGTGGTTTCAAAATCTTGATAAGTGATCGCAATACCTTCACCATCAGGTGCTTGAATATAAATACCATTTGCCATGACAGTGGGAATAAAACACAGCAAAACGGGAAATTTTCGTGCCGTGATAAAAGTCCCTTCAGGGGTGGTTATCATAAAATCGCGATCAAACGTGAATCCGCTCTCACGAGCAAATGCATGAGAAAGTCGAATTCCCTTCATTGATTTAACTGGGTGTATATAAAGGCGTGAAACGTTGATCATCAGTGCTCCCCAAAAAACATTATTATTTTTTATAGCCAGTAACTTTATGACAACGTAATACAATTAGCTATAATGCCCAACAATTTTATTTTAGGTGGTAACAATATTATGCGCTCTCTGTTTGCCAGCACAGGCCGAGGTCTGGAAGAACTATTAAAATCTGAACTTGAACACCTTGGTGCTCAGGCTTGCCAGATAACTCAAGGCGGTGTTTATTTTCGTGCTGATGATAAAACCATGTATCAGTCTTTACTTTGGAGTCGTTTAGCGTCGCGCATTATGTTGCCGTTAAATGAATTCAATGTTTATAGTGATCTAGACTTATACCTTGGTGTGCAGGCAATTGATTGGAGTGAGATTTTTACAGTTGATCAGACTTTTGCTATCCATTTTAACGGCACGAATGACATTATTCGTAATAGCCAATATGGTGCATTAAAAGCGAAAGATGCCATCGTTGACTCATTTCAACGTAAAATAGGGCAACGTCCAGATGTTGCTAAACAATCTCCTGATATCCGTTTAACTATCCACCTTCATAAAGAAAAAGCTTCATTGTCTTTAGATCTAAGTGGTGATGGTTTACATCAACGTGGTTACCGTGATTTAACAGGACAAGCACCTTTAAAAGAAAACTTAGCCGCCGCAATTATTATGCGTTCAGGCTGGAAACTTGACACATCATTAATCGATCCAATGTGTGGCTCCGGTACATTATTAATTGAAGCGGCTATGATGGCGACTGATTGTGCTCCAGCATTAAATCGTGTGCATTGGGGATTCCGTCATTGGTTAGGTCACGATGAAGCACTATGGAAAGAAGTGACTCATGAAGCGTTTGCCCGTTTTCGTGAAGGTAAAAAGAATACCACTGCGCGTTTCTATGGTTTTGATGTTGATAAACGTGTATTGGATATGGCGAGAGCCAATGCTCGCAGAGCAGATGTTGCTGAACTGATCACATTTGCTCATGGTGATGCAGCTAAACTGACAAACCCTGCCTCAACAGAAATAAAAGGGACAATTATCAGTAACCCACCGTATGGTGAGCGTTTAGAAAGTGAGCCTGCGTTAATTGCACTGCATAGTCAATTAGGAAGAGCGATAAAAGCACACTTCCCAGGTTGGAGATTGTCACTATTTAGTGCATCACCTGAATTGTTAAGTTGCATTCAATTGCGTGCTGAAAGAGAGTTCAAAGCAAAAAATGGCCCTCTTGATTGTGTACAAAAGAACTATTTACTTTCTGATACACCTTCAACGATTAACACTGGACTTGCGGAAGATTTTGCAAACCGTTTACGTAAAAATGAGAAAAAACTCGCGAAATGGGCAAAACAACAGCAAATTGAATGTTATCGCTTATACGATGCTGATTTACCTGAATATAATGTTGCTGTGGATCGCTATGGCGATAAAGTGGTTATTCAAGAGTATGCGCCACCTAAAACAGTTAATGAACACAAAGCTCGTCAGCGTTTATTCGATGTGATTAGCGCAACAATGGAAGTATTGGCATTACGTTCTGATCAACTGATTTTAAAAACACGCCAACGCCAAAAAGGTAAACAGCAGTATGAAAAAATGGCCGAAAAAGGTGATTTTTTCTTAGTTGACGAGTTTGGTGCAAAATTCTGGGTAAATCTAACAGATTATCTCGATACAGGGTTGTTCCTAGATCACCGTATTGCACGAAAAATGCTGGGTGAAATGAGTAATGGAAAAGACTTCTTAAATCTTTTTGCTTATACCGGTACGGCTTCTGTTCATGCAGGAATTGGTGGTGCAAAAAGCACAACAACCGTTGATATGTCCCGTACTTATCTTGAATGGGCTGAGAAAAACTTCCAAGCGAATGGCTTATCAGGTAGACAACACCGTTTAATGCAAGCAGATTGCATTCAGTGGTTAATGCAGAGCAACGAACAATTTGATGTGATCTTTATCGATCCACCTACGTTTTCTAACTCAAAACGAATGGAAAATACCTTTGATGTACAGCGTGATCACATTGAACTAATGAAACATCTAAAACGTTTGTTGAGAAAAGGTGGAACAATTATGTTCTCAAATAACAAACGTGGATTCAAAATGGAACATGACGAGTTAGCAAAAATTGGGTTGTGTGCAAAAGAGATAACACAGAAAACATTATCACAAGATTTTGCGCGTAACCGCCAAATTCACAATTGCTGGCTGTTAACTCATGCTGGTGAGGAATAATTTACAATGCCGTTAATTAGTTTGACTGGGGCTTATTTATCTTTCAGTGATGCCCCGCTATTAGATAGCACCGATTTATTTATTGAAGAAAATGAACGCGTTTGTTTAGTTGGGCGCAATGGTGCGGGTAAATCAACACTATTAAGAGTGTTATCTAAAGAGCAACCTTTAGATGATGGCCAAGTTGTTTATGAACAAGATCTGGTGACTGCTCGCTTACAGCAAGATCCTCCAAGAGATATTGAAGGTACTATCTTTGACTTTGTAGCAGAAGGTGTTGAAGAAGATGCTAAATATCTAACAGATTATCACCATATCTCTAAATTGATTGAGACAGATCCTTCTGATAAAAATCTCAATAAAATGGCAGAGCTACAAGAAGTACTTGATAGTCGTAATTTGTGGTTACTTGATAGCCGAATTGCAGAAGTACTAGAAAAACTCGGTTTAGATGGTGAAGCGGAGCTTTCTTCTTTATCTGGTGGTTGGTTAAGAAAAGCGGCATTAGGACGCGCATTAGTCAGTGCGCCAAGAGTGCTGTTTTTAGATGAACCAACAAACCACCTTGATATTGAAACGATCCTTTGGCTTGAGAAATTCTTAAAAGATTTCCAAGGAAGTATTGTATTTATTTCCCATGACCGTTCATTTATTCGTAATATGGCAACGCGGATTATCGATCTTGATCGTGGAAAACTTTCCTCATGGCCGGGAAATTACGATAAATACCTTGAAAGCAAAGAAGAAGCATTACGTGTTGAAGAGCAACAAAATGCAGAGTTTGATCGTAAATTAGCGCAAGAAGAGGCATGGATACGCCAAGGTATTAAAGCTCGACGTACGCGTAACGAAGGTCGTGTGAGAGCATTAAAAGCATTACGTGTTGAGCGCAGTGAACGCCGAGAGGTGTTAGGCAGCGCACGTATGCAGGTCGAAGAAGCCACTCGCTCTGGTAAAATTGTTTTTGAACTTGAAGATGTTAATTACAGCATTGGAATGCGTAAGTTAGTTCATGACTTTTCTGCCAAAGTACAGCGTGGTGATAAAATTGCGCTGGTGGGACCGAATGGTTGTGGTAAAACCACTTTATTGAAACTCATGCTAGGCGATTTAAAAGCAGACAGCGGGCGAGTTCATTGTGGTACTAAGCTTGAAGTTGCTTATTTTGATCAGCACCGTGCGACACTTGATCCTGATAAAACAGTGATGGATAACCTTGCTGAAGGTAAGCAAGAGGTGATGGTAAATGGTCGTCCTCGCCATGTACTTGGTTATCTGCAAGACTTCTTATTTCCACCTAAACGTGCGATGACGCCTGTTCGTGCCCTATCAGGGGGAGAGAGAAACCGTCTATTACTGGCACGTTTATTCTTAAAACCAAGTAACTTACTTATTCTCGATGAGCCAACCAATGATCTTGATGTTGAAACTTTGGAATTACTAGAAGAGCTCGTTGATGCTTACCAAGGCACTGTTTTACTGGTTAGCCATGACCGTGAATTTGTTGATAATAGTGTTACTGAGTGTTGGATCTTTGAAGGTGATGGTGTTATTAACAGCTACGTTGGAGGATATTACGATGCTCAACAACAACGAGCACAGTCGGTTTCACTAAAGAATGCGACAAACAAACCACGCAACGCACCAGAAAAAGCTGAAAAAGAAGCAAAAGTGAAAGATAGCTCTAAAAAGAACACGCGTTCTAACAAGTTAAGTTATCATTTGACGCGAGAACTTGAGCAACTTCCTGCTAAATTAGAAAGCTTAGAAACGCAGTTAAGTGCATTGCAAGAAGAAGTGAGTGGGGCAGATTTCTTTACTCGTCCTCATGAAGAGACTGAAAAAGTCTTAAAGGCGCTTGCAGATAAAGAACAAGAGCTTGAAACTGCTTTTGACAGATGGCAAGAGCTAGAATTGATGCAAAACGGCGAATAGCCAACCGAAAACGGGGCATCACGCCCCGTTTTACTTTCTGGATTAAATATTCTTTTATTGATTACTCTAAATAAGAGGTGTCGCTGTGTGCTCTGGTCAACAACATCGTCATGAACATAAACATGAGCAAATATTATGTCCTCAGTGCGATCTGGTGGTCAGTGTTCCTCAATTAACGCAGGGAACAAAAGCAACATGCCCTCGTTGCCATACTGTATTAATTGCACGTTGGCGCCAACCTTTTTATCAGCCTGTTGCGTTGGCGATTAGCGCATTATTTATGTTGTTTATGGCGAGTCAATTTACTTTTGTGAGTATGGAAGTGGCTGGTATCGCCAATAATGTCACACTGATGCAAATTCCAGCTGTTATGTTTAGTGAAAATTACGTCGAATTAGGCGCATTTTTCCTACTGTTTGTCCAAATTGTGCCAGCTTTTTGTATGGTGGCAATCTTACTTCTTTGTACACCAATTCAATTACCTAGAAAGCTACAAATTTGGTTATCACGCATTTTATTCCAATTAAAATCGTGGTGTATGGCAGAGATTTTTCTTGCGGGAATTTTAGTTAGCTTTGTAAAATTAATGGCTTATGGTGATATTGGATTAGGACTCAGTTTTCTACCTTATGTGCTTTATTGCTTATTTCAAATTCGTGCTTTTCAGTGTCTTGATAGACATACTTTATGGGAAAAATTAGAACCTCGTCCAAATTACCCTGATATTGAATCAGGTAAATCGGGATTAAAACAAGGGGTTAGATTATGTCGTTCATGTACGGCAATCTTACCTGCAGATCAATACGAATGTAGTCGTTGTGAAGTGAAAGGGCATGCAAGAAGACCTAGAAGTTTGCAATGGACGGTTTCGTTGTTGATTACGTCATTAATTCTTTATATCCCCGCTAATTTATTACCCATTATGGTCACTGAATCTTTAGGTAATAACCTTTATTCAACCATTATGGCTGGGGTTATTTTGTTATGGGAAGATGGATCTTATCCTGTTGCAATGGTGATATTTATTGCCAGTATTATGGTACCAAGTTTAAAAATGCTCGCAATAGCTTGGTTGTGTTGGGATGCACACAAATCCAATGGAAAAAGAGATCCTGCTAGAATGCATTTTCTCTACGAAGTTGTTGAATATGTAGGGCGTTGGTCGATGATTGACGTATTCGTAATTGCTGTTTTAGCTTCATTAGTCAGAATGGGACGTCTGATGAGCATCTATCCTGATTTTGGTGTGGTGCTATTTGCATTGGTTGTAGTGCTAACTATGTTCTCTGCAATGATGTTTGATCCTCGATTGACGTGGGATAAGTGTACAACCGAGGATGATAAACCCACGATTAAGGAGCCTAAGGGTGACTGAAAAGAATGAAACTGCTTTAACTGAAGCAAAAATTAACAAACTCAAAAGCTGGTCTCCAGTTTGGATCATACCACTTGTCACTTTACTGATTGGTGCGTGGATACTTTATTATCATTTCAGCCATCAGGGCCCTGAAGTTACATTAATTACCTATAATGCCGATGGTATTGAAGCAGGTAAAACCAAAATTAAAAGCCGTAGTGTGGATATCGGTCTAGTTGAAAGTGTCACACTCGACAGCAATTTTAGTCGCGTTATTATTACGGCTCGTCTCGATAAAGGAATGAAAGAGTTATTACGTGCAGATACTGCATTTTGGGTTGTAAGACCTCAAGTCGGTAAAGAGGGTGTAACGGGTTTAGGCACCTTGCTTTCTGGTGCTTACATTGAATTGCAACCGGGATTAAAAGGTAAAGAAGAAGATGAATTTAATCTTCTCGACTCGCCTCCGTTAGCTTCACCAGATGCAAAAGGTATTCGTATCAATCTGGTAAGTGAAGGGGCAGGCCAATTAAATGCGGGCGATCCTGTTTTATTTAGAGGCTACCAAGTCGGCTCTGTTGAAACCAGTGAATTCAACATTGAGAGCCGAGATATGCACTATCAACTCTTTATCAAAGCACCTTATGACAAAATGGTGACCTCAAATGTTAGATTCTGGAAAGATTCAGGTATCGCTTTTGATATGTCTTCATCAGGTGTGCGCGTTGAAATGGCATCACTTTCTACACTCTTTAGTGGTGGCGTTAGTTTTGATGTTCCTGCGGGATGGATCCCAGGTGATCCTATTGCGCCTAAAACAGAATTTAAGCTTTACGATAATGAAAAAAGCATTCAAAACTCGCTATATACCGACTATCGTAGCTACATTATGTTCTTCTCTGATTCTGTAAGAGGGTTGCAAGCAGGAGCTCCTGTGGAATTCCGCGGAATTCGTATGGGAACAGTTGTACAAGTGCCTTATTACACTAAAGGTATGCAACAATCGCTGGATAAAGATTTTCGTATTCCCGTACTTATCCATGTTGAACCAGAACGTTTTGCTAATGATGTCGGTGAGAGTTTCGACTTCGTTAAAGAAATCACTTTTGCTTCTAATAATGGGTTAAGAGCATCATTGAAATCAGGTAACCTTTTAACTGGGGCGCTTTATATTGATCTTGATTTCTATCCTGATGAAGCTAAATGGGAAGGCCCTCAAGAAGTTGCTGGTTTCCAACAAATTCCGACTGTTGGCTCTGGTTTAGCGCAAATTCAGCAAAAAGTGATGACATCATTGGATAAGATCAACAATCTTCCTGTTGAACCAATGCTTAAAGAGATGACTGCCACTTTATCTGAAAGCCAAAAAGCAGTAACTGAGGCAAAAGAAACTCTGAAAGCATTAAATGCCATGATTGGCAGTGATGAATTTAGAAACCTTCCTAATGATATTCAACAGTCATTGAAAGAGATTAATCGCAGTATGCAAGGTTTCCAACCAGGCTCTCCTGCATACGGAAAAATGATCGATAATATGCAGCAGCTTGATCAGGTCTTAAGAGAAATGCAGCCTTTATTGAAAACATTGAACAATAAAAGCAACGCATTAATTTTTGAGGCGAAGGAAGGTAAAGATCCAGAACCAAAGAGGGCTGAAAAATAATGAAATACATCATTGGGATATTTGTATTGATGTTAACGGCATGTTCAAGTCAGATTGATAAAACGTATTATCAGTTACCTGATGTTTATCAAGGTGGCGTGTCAGAACAAGTCTTGGCAACACTGTCAGCCAAGAAGCCTCAGATTTGGGTTCAGCCGATCCGCTTGTCCAATATGCTAGTTAATGCAGGAATTGTTTATCAAACGACAGATATTAACTATACCGTGGCTAATCAGCATCTATGGATTAATCCACTTGATCAGCAATTACAGCAGAACCTTATTTCAGGTTTAACAAAAGCATTGCCGGGTACTGTTGTTGCTAATCAACCGGTTGAAGATAACTTGGCAAAATTAACAGTCACAGTTAATTACTTTCAAGGCCGTTATGATGGACAGGTAATTATTTCAGGTGACTGGATTTATACTGAAAATAATAAAGTAATTAATCAGCCATTCTCTTTAGTTTTGACTCAAACTGAAGATGGTTATCCTGCTTTAGTGCGTACATTAGGACAAGGGTGGGAGCAAGTGGTTTCTGATATAGCGAAAGCAATTCAAGCTCAATACTAACTGACTTAGCATTACGTATATTCAAACCCAATATTTTCTTAAATTGCATTTAAGTTGAATATTGGGTTTTGTTTATTTGAAAAAGGACAACAAAGGAAACAATATGTTAGAAATTCTTAAAAAGAAATATCCCACTGCAATCAGTTGGTCATTTGGTGATAATGCCCAGTTAGCGGATGAACTTGCTATGCTGGTGGTAGAAGGAAAAAAAACGGCAACGTGTAGTTCATTAAGTGGTTTTTTTAGTGACAGTGTTATTCCCGTTATTGGTGGTTTTAGCATAATTCTAAACAATAAAAATGAGCCTGTTTGTGTTATTCGTACACGCTCCTTACAGCTAATTCGATTTAATGAAGTTACAGAAGAGCAGGCTAAGAGAGAAGGTGAAGGCGATTTAAGTTTGGCATATTGGCAAGAAGGGCATAAAGCTTTCTTCAATCGAGAAGGTCATTTTTCAGAAGATATGGAGTTGGTATTTGAAGAGTTTGAATTAATAGAAGTATGTAAGAGGTATTAATAGTTGATTTTACCTCCAATAATGGCTAATTCCTTAATAAAACAAAGGTAATTAAAAAGAGTTTTCTACGAAAAAATAAAAATAGAGCAAAAAGTTATATTTATAAACCAAGTCTTATATTGACATAAATTTAAAAATAAACATCATTTTTTCTTATTTAATTTATTGATTACATAAGATAAAAATAAAGAAATTCATTTTTAAGTAATGATAATTATTAAATATCAATTGGTTGTGTTTTATTTTGGTATAACTCATTAAAAGAATTAGATAATCGTTAAGTTAAAGTATTAAATAAAATAAATAATAACACTAAGTATTAATTTTACAGTTAGCTCAACATCACAAATATGACATTTGTATTAACTTCTTTACTTGCTTAAATGTGCAATAAAGCGTATCAATTTATAGTGGTTGTTGAAAAAACAATCATTATCTTTCCGCTTAAACTTAGAACGTGAGGGTTGTCTAGATATGAAAAGACAGAAACGAGATCGTTTAGCTAGAGCATTATCGAAAGGTTATCAAGCTGGTATGCAAGGTCGTTCAAAAGAGCTTTGCCCTTATTTCGCCATTGATGCGCGTTCACATTGGCTTGGAGGTTGGCGACAGGCGATGGAAGATCGCCCGAGTCTGGTAAAATAAATAACCCGTCGTAGTGAAATAGATAATAGCTTATTTTTAGCTATATTAAATATTATCACTAAGATTTTACCGACAATCAAAACGAGGGTTATTTATATACATTCCTATGTACATATTGAGCATAGGACAATTTGAGTATAAATAACAAATAATCAATTTGGATATAAAAAAGGCTTACATTTTTGTAAGCCTTTTTACGTTATATTGTCATTATTATTTTTATGAAGAAAGAAATAGCGCCAATAATGCTGAAAATATTTTGGTGTATATCAATGCTTCCTATGACTATTGCAATAGCAATAAGTATTCAAAATACATTTGATAATACAAATGGTAGTAACCAAGCAGAAAATTTAGGTGGGATGTTAGGGATCTTATTTTTAGCGGGATTGCTTGTTTATCTTACATATAGCTTATTTTTCTCTGTTAAAATTAAACACTATTTTCAGTATTTACAAGATAAACAATCGACGGCATGTATTGATAAAAACTAAATTGAATATGATCTATTTTTTATAAAAAATAAATATGCTGCTAGTATAGATAAAAATACCGTGTATTTTATGTTACACGGTATTTCTATAATATACTCGTCATCCTTCAAGCTGCAGGGGTGTTGGCTATGCCCAGTTACTCGAATCACATACATGAGTATGCTCATCGGGATATCTTTGATTGCCACCTACCTGCACTCGAATGATTTAGAATATAGATTAGGGGGATCTATTTTAGAATGCAGTTGTATCTTTAAATAAGCCAACTTTTAAATCTTTTGCTTCATAGATCAGCTTACCATCAACATACACTTCACCATCGGCAATACCCATAATCAGTTTACGATTGATAACACGTTTGAAATCAATTTTATAGGTAACTTTCTTTGCTGTTGGTAATATTTGCCCAGTGAATTTAACTTCGCCAACACCAAGCGCACGGCCTTTACCTTCACCACCAAGCCAGCCAAGATAGAAACCAACAAGTTGCCACATGGCATCTAGGCCTAAGCAACCCGGCATAACAGGATCATTGACGAAGTGGCAATCAAAGAACCATAAATCTGGCTTGATATCGAATTCTGCTTCGATAAAGCCTTTATTATGGGTGCCGCCATCTTCTGTCATTTTAATGATGCGATCCATCATTAGCATATTACCAGATGGCAGTGGTGGGCCATCTTGGCCAAATAATTCACCACGGCCTGAAGCAATGAGGTCTTCTTTAGAATAAGATTCGCGTTTATCAACCATTGTCTATATAGCCTTTATCAAGTGTAAGACAACAGAATAGCTTACACTTGTACGCTGAACAACTCCGATCACTTGAAACAGAATTATCTGAATAGACGTAAGAACCAAGGTAATTTAGGTCTATCCTGATTATTTGCAAGTGTTATACGGTCATGAATAACAGCTAACAAGTGTGAGTCTGATTGTTCTGGTTCACATTGCTCTTCATAATATGGCTGACGAGTCAGTAACGTTATCGCTTCCGCTACATGAGTGACAGGCCAAATATGAAATTTTTCTTCTTTTACCGCTTGTTGTACATTTTCATTGAGTACAAGGTGACGAATATTGGCAAGAGGAATAATTACGCCTTGCGCACCAGTTAATCCTCTTTGTTGGCAAATATCAAAGAAGCCTTCAATTTTCTGGTTTACACCACCAATAGGTTGGACTTGACCAAATTGATCAACGGCACCTGTAACAGCAATTTGCTGATCAATAGGTTGCTGTGCCAGCGTGCTAATAAAAGCACATAATTCAGCCAAAGAGGCGCTATCTCCATCAACTTCACCATATGATTGTTCAAAAACAATCGAGGTGCTAAATGGCTGCGGCTGGTCTAAACGTAATTCTGAGTTTAAGTAAGCTTGCATAATCATCATTCCTTTAGCATGAAGATTGCCACCAAGCTCAGCTTTTCGCTCAACATCCGTAAACTCACCATCACCTATATGTGCAACGCAGGTAATACGGGTCGGTTCACCGATTAAATCAGGATATCCCGGGTAATCTAAGACAGAAAGCCCATTGATTTGACCAATAGCTTCACCTTCTGTTTGTATCATTACTTGGTCTTGTAAAATCTCATCACGACTACGTTCTAATAAATAACTGTGTCGCCATAGGCGATTTTCTTCAGCCTTTTTCAATGCATCAGCATTTAGAGAAGCACCATGATTAAAACGCATTGCATAACGAAGCTGGCGTAAGATCCATTCTAAATCAAGGCTCAGTATTAGCTGATCTTCATGTTGTCTTGCAGCTTGTGTTAGCAAGACTTCCCAAGCATCTGCAGATAAAGAAGGGAGGCGATATTTTTGGCACAGTGAATTTACAAAGCCACACCATTGAGAAAGAGCGGTTTCGTCTTCTAAATACATATCGTATTCATATTCACCATATAAAGCAGTGCTACTTAGTTCAGGCTCCATAAATTCAAGCTCTTCAAGACTAAGTCTATCACCAACTAAAATAACACGAAGATTGAGCGGCATGCTCTCAATAGGTAAAGGTAGGGCTTGATTGTCATTCCAGACAAGCCATTCAAAACGTTGTTCTTCAACCATTTTTTTAAGGCGGAACCACATTAGTGGTTGTGCAAGTAAAGATTTTATAGAGAGGACTAAGATGCCTCCATTTACTTTATGCAATAAACCTGGGCTGAGGGTAACTTCGTCTTTATGGCAATAGAATGAACCAAAGAGCTGTTCTGGCTCTATCCATTGGCAACAAATAATAGATTCTGATGATGAAAATGCACCTTGTACATTTTCTTGCCAATCGATTTTATTGGTTTCTGCTTGATAACTGCCAACAACAGGATCAGTTTTGATCTCTGATTGCGTTAATGTGTCTGTCAGCATATCGAAGTAAGCAGCAGAATCATCCGCTTTTAACAGCATAAACTGCCCTGAATCTGCATTGTTTAACCATTGCAGGCTTTCATACAGGCGAGGTTGAACCTCACGAAGTAGAGATGCAGGTAATTGAGATGCTGTTTGAAAGAAAGTTTGGTAGGAGGCGTAATCAGGACGTAACGCCTGCCATTCTAATTCGTTGTTTTTCAAGGTTACCGTTTTTATTATTGATTAGTGAAAAGAGATAATTAGATATCGTATAAGTCGATACCTATCCTGCAATAAGACGGTTCTTTAACTGTCATCAACTGCATAGGCAGGGAATATGTACCGCTACGACCTTATAATGACGGGTTAATAATTGGTCATTAAGGTTTTATGATAGCGACGCTCGATTCTATCATAATGTGCTCAGAAAACTATCCCTTATCAAGGCTTGTTACTAATTGATAAGAAAGATTATGTAAATTGTCTTTGCCTATAAATTTGCCTATAAAATAATCGAAAAATTTCGGTTCAGTGGCAGTATTTTTGTAAAATTGTTGATATGCTACTATATAGTTACGTTGTCACGGGATTTTGTATGAAATATCAACAGTTAGAGAACCTAGAATGTGGCTGGAAATGGGCCTATCTAGTAAAAAAACATCGTGAAGGTGAATTAATTACCCGTTATATAGAAAAAAGCGCCGCTGATGAAGTTGTCGAGCAATTGTTACTTCTTGAATCGCAACCATTAAAAGTTTTAGAGTGGATAGATTTGCATATGAATCCTGATTTATCTAATAGGATGAAGCAAACGATTAGAGCTCGTAGAAAACGTTATTTTAATGCAGAGCATCAACACACGCGCAAAAAATCAATCGATTTAACGTTTAAAGTTTGGCAGCGCTTATCCGCATTGTCACAACGAAGAGGGATCACATTATCAGAAACAATCGTGCAATTAATTGAAGACGCTGAACGAAAAGAACAATATGCATTAAAAGTGCATAGTTTAAAAGATGGGCTTATTGAGTTATTAGAACGCGATAAAGAAAAATAAGTTACATTAATTTTGGCTTATTGGTTTCGATAATTTATTTGTTTCTATTGTGATATTTCATACTGGTCTGAAAACGTTCTTGTCTTTATATTTTTACCTAATTTTATCTCCATAAAGAAAAACCCTGCCAATGGCAGGGTTTTGAATTCATCAACAGTAGATTATTCTACTATCTGAATTATTTACCAGCAGGAACAACAACTTCAGTTGTACCTTGGATTTCGATCTCAACACGACGGTCTGGCGCTAAGCAATCGATCAGAGCTGAACGAGCTTTAACGTTGTCACATGTGTTGCCAGTAACTGGATTTTCTTTACCACGACCTTCTGCAGAGATGCTGTTTGCAGGGATACCTTTAGAAACCAGGTAATCAACTACAGATTGAGCACGTTTTTCTGACAGAGGCAGGTTGTAGTTTTGTGAACCAATACGGTCAGTGTAACCGATAACTACTACACGACCTTGAGTTGGGTCGATGTTAGCCAGTTCAGTGTACAGACCATTCAGAGCTTCTTGACCTTCAGCTTTCAGAGTAGATTTGTTGAAGTTGAACAGAACGTCTGAACGCAGAGTAAAGGTTTTGTTCTCAACAACTGGAGCTGGAGCTACAACTGGTGCTGGAGCTACAACTGGAGCTGGAGTTTCTTGGTTGAAGCGGTAAGCAACACCAACACTCAGCATGCCGTTGTCTGGACGAGCATTCAGAGTACCTTTATCACCGATGTTGTTGATCCATTGATATTCAACACGGGTAGCGATGTTTGGAGTGATCGCGTATTCAGTACCTAATGCGAATACTGGAGAAACACCAGTGTCGTTATTAGAGAAACGTTCTTGAGCTGGAGATGGTGAAGTTGCGTTTTTAGTTGCAGAAGAATCTGCACGCCATACCATACCACCTAAACGTGTATAAACGTCTAAGTCTTCCATTACTGGATAGCTCAATTTAGTGGTTAATTGGATACCTTGTGCACGGAATGCACCGTTGTCATATGAACCTTTGTAAGTCATACGACCTAACCAATCATAACCCAGCTCAAAACCTAAGTATTGGTTGTATTGATAACCAGCAAATGCACCTGCACCTAACTGATCACGGTGAGTGTTACCGTTACCAATAGAAGTTTCACCGAAATGGTTACTAGTACCTTGGTATTGAGACCAACCTAATTTACCACCGGTATACCAGGTATTGTCTTTTGGAGCTGCTTGCGCTGCAGTTGCGAAAGCTGCCACTGCCACTGCTAATGCGATAGCTGTCTTTTTCATTTTACGCCTCGTTATCATCCAAGTTAGGCATTTGGCTTTAAGCCTTATTATTTGCCCTTGGTTAAATTATTGTTAGGAATCCAATGCTTTCATCAAATGATGATCCCAAAAATGGGATTTAAAGCATAACCTTAACGACATAAAGTCTACAATGAACTTAAAAAGTTACAAGTAATCCTTTAAAATTCGACTTAAAATTTTAAAAAGATCCGTCTTATTCCACAATGGGGAAGATTCTGTATTTTTGTTAAATTTGTTGTAACTATATGATTTAGGTTATAAATACATTTGACTTATCTTAAATGATATCAGAGTGTTTTGAGTATTAGGAAAACTCTTAAATTTCACTAATGGTAGTGAATTGAATGAATTTTTACGGAATTCAAATGTCGTTTAGATGCATTACTACTTTCTAAATGGATATTTGTATTAATTTGCTGTCGCATAATAAACCCGAGGGTTTTTCCTTTACTTGCAGCAGATTCTAATCGTTTCATCTCTTCTGACGATATTTCTGGTAACCAACCGAGTACTACACTGTAATTACCACTCATCAGTGCTTTTTCCATTAAATCAACAGTAGTTATCATATTTATATGATTTAACTGGATTATTTTGTTAAGTGGTAATCCTGCATTTTTTAACCAAGTACGATTTAGTTTTTGTTGTGGGTTTAACCACAATAACCAACGCGATTCATGGCTATACTGTTTTAGTAATGGCAAAAGAATGTGATTAATGACGAGCGGATTTTGGTAGAGAAGTTCACTCACCATACCTTGTCTATTATTACTATCGTAAGTCGCCACTGTTGAAGGGATAGATAGAGGTAATACCTCATTTGAGATCTCTTGGAGAATGGCGTTCTGTCTTGTCGGAGATGATGTTGAGATTTTCATATTTACCTCGTTCCATATGTACTGTATGAATATACAGTATCTCTATATTTCGCTTAAATCAAGCTCATTTTTTGAAAGTTCCTCTCAAATTTTATGTAAATCCCTATTTTTAAGCCGTTAACTATTGGCAATACAAAGGAAATTCTTTATTGTCTTTCTTGTGATGTCTTATGCATGTTTTTGAATTCAAAGATAAAATTTAATCTTAAAGTATGTGTTGGAGTTTCAATGTTATTTTTACCTGAGCAAAGGAAGGCTCATTTATTATCGCGTATTGCGCAATATGGAGAGTTAACAACAAAGTCTCAATTTGGTGGTGTTAGCTTAATGATTGATGATGTTATGTTTGCTATCACGTCTGATAATGAGTTTTATTTAAAAGGAAGTGGCTTTTTAGAAACTCTTTATAAGGCAACAAAAATGAGTTCCTATACCTATTTGAAAAAAGGAATTCCTATCATATTGCGTTATTACCATATAACGGATTCGCTATGGGAAAATCAGCAAAAATTAGATCAATATATTGATATGTCATATCACTACAGCATTCAAGAATATTTAGGACAACGAAAGAAGCCTTGCAGAATAAAAGACTTACCTAATTTAGGTGTGATATTAGAAAAAAGATTGAATCAAATTGGCATTAATCAAGTTGAAGAACTGCGTTTAATCGGTGCTAAAGCGTGTTATCTAAAATTAATGCATAGCCACAATTTGAGAAATAGTGAACTTTTACTTTCATTGGCAGGAGCTATCGTTGGGTGCCATCGCTCTGTATTACCTAGTCAACTTAAAATGGAGTTATTAGATTGGTATAACGAATTGTCTTTCCAATAAGATAAAAGTAATGACTGTTATTTTCTCTAATGTGCTTATGGAAATTAGAGAAAATAACGTCAATAAGAGACTAAACTTGAGGTTGAGGTAGGCAGTTTGATTCGCTTTGCTCAATAATTTGGATACAACTAATAATTTGTGGCAGTAAATCCAATAATAATCGGATTTGAGTAAGTACTAATTGAATGCGAGGATTATCTGCATTAGGTAATAGATTGATCCTTTCAATTAATTCTACATGGGATTGCTTAAATACTTCGCCTTGTGGCGTTTTGCGACGTAAAGCCGAATCGATATAACAAACCGTATCATTAAGCAACGTGAGCACATTCTCATCTTCTATTTTTGAACGATGAACGCCAAGTGCAGAAATATAACTAAGTAAAGTATGATTTAAGCAAAGCAACTGGAAGGCCACTTCTTGGGATGCTTGATAACTTTTTGGCTCTGATGACATATTTGAGATCAGTGATGCTAATTCACCATCACTGCTATGAGCATTTCGACGCGCAATTCGATAACTCAAGCTATTATCTTTTCCTTGGTAATACTGAATAAGGATGGCATCAAGATAATAGCAGTTATTCGTCATTGTTTTTTGAATAACAACAGGCAGTTGACGGAATTTCCAATCAGGCCAAATAAAGCTAACAGCAAACCATGCTATGGCACAGCCAATTAAGGTATCGATAATACGAGGAAGGGCAACATCATAACCTTCACCAAGCAAATTGAAGCTTAATAACACCAATAAAGTAATAAATAGTGTGGCATGTGCATATTGTATAGTTCTAAATGCGAAAAAGAGCGTACCGGTTATCACAATTAAAACTAGTTGCCCTTCAATTGAAGGAACGAAATATAAAATAGGAAAGCCAATTAAAATACCAATAATAGTACCACTTACACGTAAGGTAAGACGTCGGCGAGTAGCATTGTAGTTGGGTTGGCAAACAAATAGGCTGGTCAATAATATCCAATAACCTCTATCCAATTGGAAAAATTGAATAATGGCATAGCCAATACATAACACGAGTGACATCCTAACGGCATGTCTAAAAAGTGCCGATTTAGGCGTGAGGTGCTCTTTTATTCTTAGTGCAATATCGCGCCATCCGGTTAAACCATCATCAGAAAGTTGCGTTTCTTCTTTTTGGTCATGGGATATTTGGTATTGCTCTGTACTAATACTTCGTAAAAGCGCATCAATGCCTTGAAGATTTTGCAGTAAATTATTTAAAGGCGTTATTAATTGAGGCTCTGAAGTCGTATTTTTTAAATGATTTAATGCATTCTCTAAATAATTTATCGCACGTTCTAATGAAGAGTTATGCTGATATTTTTTATGCCAAAGAATAGATTGTGCAACTTGTTCACAAGCTCGCGCCTGCATAGAAAGCAAACGTTGAAAACGAAATAACACATCGCTATGTCGCAATTCATTACTTAATAGTTGGTATTGAACATGCGACGAACTTGCTCTTTCATGAATATCTTGAGCAACAAAATAGTAATGAAGTGTGAAACGGCTGCTACGTTGGCCTCTATCACCTTTTAATCGACTTAATAAAGTAACCTTAGTTTGGTTCATCGTGTCAATTAATTGGCTATTTGCCATTGCTAAATTATAAAGCGAATGTTGATAATCATCTTCGATATCAGGATCAAATAATGTCGCTTTAGCTTCGAGGTAAGTTGCAAGTTGTTGGTAGCAGCGAGTTAAATTGTCCTGAACTGGGCGAATTGGGAATAATAAGTGACCAACTAATGTTAACGAGTTATACCAAATAGCGCCTAATAGTAATAAAACGGGTTGTTCATACCATTCAGGGAAAATAGGCATACCGAGCATAGTATAAATTGCGATTAATAAAGCACCAAAAGCAATGGTTGCGTACCGTTGCCCTAAAGCGCCTAATAAAATAAATCCCCAAGTAGAAATGGCTAAACCACAAAAGAACAAAATAGGATATGGATAAAGTAATCCTATTGATGCTGAAGCAAGAAGAAAACAGCATAAAGTGATAACGAGGTTTTTTAAACGTCCAACAAGCCTATCATCTAAATCAGTTAATGCTGCCGCAACCACACCTAAAGTTAGAGGAATTGTGTATTTAGGCTCTTGCCCTAAAATCCAAGGAAACAAAGTCGTTCCTGTAAGCGCGATTATTATGCGAATATAATATAAAAAGTGGCTATTATAGATAAATCGGCGGGCGCCATTTAGCAAAGTGAACACAAAAAGCCCTTAAATAAACAAGATGAAGATAATTACCTCTTAGAATATAGGGTTTATCACCGATTAAAAAGAGCTTAACAACAGACTATTTGTTATTTATTGCAGGAATTACGTATGGAACTGAAATCCACCCCGATGGGACAACGTTTAGCACAACATCCTTATAATAGAGTCAAATTGTTAAATGCAGGTATTGAAGTCAGTGGTGAAAAACATCAGTATTTAATTCCTTTTAACGAATTGATTAATATTTTCTGTAAAAAAGGGATTGTGTGGGGGGAATTAGAATTTTTATTGCCAGAAGATAAAGTTGTTCGATTACATGGAACAGACTGGGAAGAAACTCAGCAGTTTTATCGTTATCTTTATCAATCATGGCAAAATTGGAGTAAAGAAATGAGCGAAATAAGTGCTCAGGTACTTGAGAAGCAACTCCATAATATTAATGAAATCACTCAATCAAATAGATGGATAAAACAGTCTAAACTTAGTGAAATTCAACAGTCTATCAAAGAAAGCTTTTCTGCTATTCCTCTGCCTCTTGAACGCCTTACTCAATTTGATAATTGCCATACGCTTTATCAGCAATGTTTAGAATGGCTAAAGCAAGGTGAAGCACTTATTAATAAAGAAAATTCTGCATGGGTAACTCAAATATTAAATGAGCATGCGGAATTTTTTAATACGATTGAATCATCGCCATTAAATGAATCGCAGTGTCGTGCTGTAATTAATGGCGAAGAAAATATTCTTGTTCTTGCTGGTGCGGGAAGTGGTAAAACATCGGTACTAGTCGCGAGAGCAGGCTGGTTATTACGCCGTCAGTTAGCGCAGCCAGATCAAATATTATTACTTGCTTTTGGTCGTAAAGCCGCACAAGAAATGAACGAAAGGCTTTCTAGTCGTTTAAATGCCGATATTATGGCAAAGACATTCCATGCACTGGCATTATCCGTTATTCAGCAAGCGACCAAAAAACAACCTAAAATTAGTGAGCTTGAAATAAATAGTGAAAAAAGAAGAGCTCTATTATTAAGTGCGTGGCGAGATCAGTGTCAACAGAAAAAAGCACAAGCAAAAGGGTGGCGAGAGTGGTTATCTCAAGAGTTTGAGTGGGATATTCCTGATGGTGAGTTTTGGCATGATAAAAAATTAGAAAACCAGGTTGCTGTAAGATTAGAGCGTTGGGTTAGTTTATTAAGGATGCAAGGCGGTAGCCAAAAATCGCTGATTGACAGTGTACAACCCGAATATACAGAAGCTTTTAAAAAGTATTTAAAATTATTATCGCCATTATTGAAAGCTTGGAAAACTGCATTAAAAGAGGAAGATGCGATCGATTTTTCGGGCTTATTACATCAAGCTATTAATCTTATTGAAAAAGGGCGTTTTATTAGTCCATGGAAACATATTCTTGTCGATGAGTTCCAAGATATTTCACCATTAAGAGCTTCATTATTAACCGCATTAAAACAGCAAAATAAACAAACATCTCTATTTGCAGTAGGAGATGATTGGCAAGCCATTTATCGTTTTAGTGGCGCAGAATTATTATTAACGACTTCTTTCCATCACTCTTTTGGTGAAGGGGCTGAATGTGCATTAGATACGACTTATCGTTTTAATGACACGATAGGAAATATTGCTAATACGTTTATTCAACAAAATCCAGCTCAATTATCTAAACCTTTAAATAGTTTAGTGAAAGGTAATAAAAAGTCAGTTGTGCTGTTATCTGACGATCAACTTGAGAATCTACTAAATAAAATGAGTGGTTATGTAGAAGAAAATGAAACTATTCTTTTACTCGCTCGTTATCACTATTTAAAACCAGAATTATTAAAAAAAGCGAAAACACGTTGGCCTAAATTAGATCTACAGTTTATGACTTTTCATGCTTCAAAAGGGCAACAAGCAGATTACGTTATTATTTTAGGTTTACAAGACGGTAAAGACGCTTTTCCAGCACCAGCAAGAGAATCGATTATTGAATTGGCATTACTGCCTAGTGTTGAAGATTATCCTAATGCAGAAGAGCGACGCTTAATGTATGTCGCTTTAACAAGAGCAAAAAAACAAGTATGGCTATTATTTAATAAACAACAGCCATCTTGTTTTGTTTCAGAACTAAAATCTCAAGGTGTTCCTATACAGCGAAAACCTTAGAATTATTTTAATCTCTCTTTTAAATAACCTTCGTAATCGGGAATCTTAATTGTAGATTCTTGTGAAAAGAGAGGAGAGGAAATTAAAAAGTTAGCAGTTGCACGATTTGTTGCAACTGGGATGTTCCAAACCGTAGCTAAACGTAGAAGAGCTTTAACATCGGGGTCGTGCGGAACTGCATTTAATGGATCCCAAAAGAAAATCATAATATCAATTTTCTTTTCGGCGATCATGGCACCTATTTGTTGGTCGCCACCCATTGGGCCACTTAGCATTTGAGTAACAGGAAGACCAGTGTGGTGATTAATTAAGTTACCGGTAGTTCCTGTTGCAAATAACTTGTGTAGAGACAGTTGTTCACGGTTATTTTCAACCCATTCCAGTAATGAGCTTTTACAGTGATCATGGGCAACAAGCGCGATATTTTTTTCTTTTAAGAGCGTGCGGTCAATTTGTTCCATTTGATACCTTTAAAAATAAATATAGTAATTGTTCCAGTTTTCAAAATACCTTTTTTTTATCTTATAAGCTATGAACAGATCAAGATACTATGATGTATCATAATCTTTTCAATCTTCATGATGAACGGAGTAGATAAATGGTGGATTCAGACATTTATGACATTTTAAGAAGCGTTAAAACCATTGCGCTTGTTGGTGCGAGTAATAAAGAAGATCGCCCAAGCTATAAAGTCATGAAATTCCTATTAGAACAAGGCTATGATGTTATTCCTGTCAATCCAGGTATGTCAGGGCAAACCTTATTGGGGCAACAATGCTATGCCTCATTAAAATATATTCCTGTTGCTGTTGATATGGTTGATGTTTTTCGTCAATCTGACGTAGCATTAGCAATTGCGCAAGAAGCCATTGAAATTAATGCCAAAGTATTATGGTTGCAGATTGGTGTTATTAATGAGGATGCTAAAGATTTAGCTGAAGATGCCGGGTTACGTGTGGTAATGGATCGTTGTCCTAAAAAAGAAATTGAAGCCCATGGTCTTCCTTGGTAATACGCCAAAATAAAATCGCCGAAAACAAATTCGGCGATTATCATTCTATTCAGATTACTGGTTATGTAGATTAATTGGGTTAATTTCTTAATCGTGGTGCCTGTAGTTGGCTACGAATTGACTGTGATAACTCATCCAATGAGTCATTATCTAAGTGTTCATCTGAAACTTCATAGGTTATCTGCGCTTCAGCAAGATAAGTATGAACAGGTTGTCCTTCATCATCTTCCATCACAACATGGTACCAAGGTGCTGCTCGCAAGGTCACATTAGATGCAATATCATCCTCATTAGGTTGATCAAGGGAATATTCAGCATCCACATCGACAACAACGCCTAAGTAGCCGAGTAATTTATGTCTAACTTGCTGTCCTATCCCAAATTTGCTGGCGGTCATCATAGTATCACCTCCATATAGCCTTGCTTGTTGGTTATATATATGAGGGCACAAAGTGAAATTTCAAGGGTTTGAATAAATATAATCCTTTGCTTTCATTATGAATAAAGAACCTCACAAAATCAGATTATCTATTGTATAAAGAAAAGACAATAACCTAGACAGAATTTTTATTTGAAGAAGACAATTAGAAGGGCATATGAAAATTGGTAGAGAATATATTATTCAAGGGCGTGTTCAAGGTGTTGGTTTTCGTTTTTTTACTTATCAATGGATGAAAAAACAGCCAATAACAGGGTATGTTTGGAATCGTGATGACGGTAGCGTGGGAGTAAAGGCTTTCGCGAAAGAAAAAGCATTAAAAGAATTTGAAGATTGGTTAGAAGCTGGTGGCCCAAGAAGTGCCAAAATTACATTTTGGTCAGCGGCATCTTGTGAATATGAAAAAATGGTAGATTTCTCAATCCACCATTATGAGTAATAATTTTTAATTATTTTTTATCGAAAGATAACATTAAATACATTTAACGGGTTTTGGTAAACCAGCAAGTTTTGTTGCTTGTTTGGCTGGGCCTTTAGGAAACAAACGATAAAGATAACGGCTATTTCCTTTTTCATCACCATATTTTTGTGCAAGCGCTTTTACTAACATGCGAATAGCAGGGGAGGTATTAAATTCTAAATAAAACTGGCGAACAAAACGGATAATCTCCCAATGTTGTTCTGTAAGCTCTATTTCTTCTAATTCTGCTAATGTTGGAACCATATCTTCATTCCACTCATTGCTATTTTTTAAATAACCGTGACTATCTGTTTCGATTTCTTTTCCGTTAAATACAAACATGTGCGTAGCAACCAATCAAAAATAATACTGCTAATTTAGCAAAAATAAGGAAAATACCCAAGTAGAACCCATAAATCGTTGATAAATTAAGCCATTGACTTGTAATGCGTTTAATTTTACGGCAAACAGTACAATAAGGGCTTTACAACATAAGCCTAGGTGTTTATATTGCTCCCCATTGCGGAGGGGTGGCCGAGCGGCTGAAGGCAGCGGTCTTGAAAACCGCCGATGGGAAACCATCCGAGAGTTCGAATCTCTCCTCCTCCGCCATCTCAACATCTCCTAGCGTCTCCTGAAGTCTTCTAACCTCAAGTAAATTAAGCATTCCAGCAAAATCTAACTCCACCGAAGTCTACTAACGTCTTTCTAAATCTCTACAATTTGTTGTATAGAAATTCCCTATACAATATTGGTGATTTATGAAGCTAACAGACATAGCAATCAAGCGAGCCAAGCCAAAAGAAAAATCATACACACTGCGGATGGTAGTGGGCTATCTTTGTTAGTTGAAACTAATAATTCCAAAGGCTGGCGTATTTGTTTTTTGTTTAGTTTCGCTTAGCTCATTTGCTGATACCAAAAATACGAGCATTAGTCAGTATCCTGAAATTACAGAGGATGATGTAGTGCCAGACATAGTAGTTACTATTAATCGCCAAAAAATGATTCATTAACTCATTGATTTATATGATAACGCACTTTGATTTCCAATTATAGCAGTCTGAATTAATAGGAAATGGACAAGAGCAACTAATCTATAATGTGAGAATGCGTGAGATGAAAAAAGCGCAGAAAATGGAAGAGGAGCTTAGAAGTAGAGAAAGGGAGGATAGTAAAGATTAATGGAATCTAACATCGCATAGAGCTATATTTCTATATATCTGCTCTATCAACTTGGAGGAGTGATGAATAGAAAAGAATTAATTGAATATATTCAACAGAATTATAATGCAGCTTCTGAGTACCTATGGGCTAAGTATCCTAATTATGCAATTTTTAGACATAAAAGTAATTCAAAATGGTTTGCTACCATAATGGATGTGCCAGAAAACAAACTATTTGATAGTGGTAGTATTAATAAAATCGATATAATTAATTTAAAAGTAAGACCTAATCTTGTCGGATCTTTACGATTAAAAAAAGGCGTTTACCCTGCTTATCATATGAACAAGGAGTATTGGATTTCCATCCAGCTAAACTCCGAATTTGATGATAGTGAGTTAAAGTCATTAATTTTTGAAAGCTATGAGCTAACCCAATAAATGGTTGTTGAAGTAATGGATATTAACCTTGCATGGTTCTTTCCTTTTTCGCTATTTCAACATCTCCTAGCGTATCCTGAAGTCTTCTAATCTCAGTAATATCAAGTACTCTAACTAAATTCCATTATTCCAACATATACTATTATTTGTTGAAAACCTTCTTGTTTTTATATTAAACGTACAAATGAATGAACAAAAATTGCTGGTTCGTCCTTATCAAAGCCTATTTATCTATTTTTCTATAATCAGCAAGACCACATAATTTTCTTAAAATTCAGACAAACGGACAGATAATTGTCCAATTACGACTAGAAAACGTGACTATACTTGCAGAATAAACTCAATTAAACACTATCATCTTAACAGTGTGTAAAACATTATTTAACAAACAAGGGGTGATATGAAAAAAAAGAGCAGTATTGCATTTATCAGAAAAAAATTAGTTAAAGATAATTCTATCTACGTAAAAGAGCTCAGTGCGTTACTTCATGTTTCAGAAAGAACAATAAGAAGATACATAGATGAATTAGAGTTATTAGGTATTGCAACTAAATTTCATGGTGGTGTGAGATTACAAAAAGTTGAACTGGAACCAATAATAAATAAGGCTATTGATGAAACTCGAGTGCTTCAAATTAATAGTGAAAAACAAAATAGCGATAAAAGAAATGAAGACAAATGCTCATTATATATTTTCGGATCTTTCAATTTAGATGTTGTTACAGAAATTGAAAGATTTCCTTTTGTAGGAGAGACAATTAAAGCAATTTCTACGAAATTTTTCCCTGGTGGAAAGGGGGCGAATCAAGCAGTTGCCGCTGCTGAATTAAACGATCATGTTCATTTTTTCGTAAAAGTAGGCGATGACTCATTTGGTGCTACGGCAGAAAAATATTTCAGTACAACAAAAATAAATTCATATACCTTAATAAAAGATGCCAATGCAAAAACGGGAAATGCATTAGTAATGGTTGAGAATGCTTCTGGAAATAATAGCATTATTATTGATCCTGGGGCTAATGCAACAATAACTAAAGATGAAATTCTTTCAGATATAAATAATCTGCAATCGGCAAAGATTTTTCTTACGCAATTAGAAAATAATATAGAAGCCACCAAGTTTGCTATTGAGATAGCAAAGAAATTGGGATGCTTTGTTATTCTAAATCCAGCGCCTTATTCAGATAAAATTGTCTCACATTTGCCATCTATTGATTTATTAATACCAAATGGAACAGAAGCAGAACTAATATCAAATATTAAAATTGATAATGTGATTTCTGCTCAGCAAGCAATAAAAGCGATACATAATTTAGGTGTTAAAGAAATTGTGATGACACTAGGTGACAGTGGTGCACTTTATTTCAATGGTAAAATAATGAAGTATTACAAAGCAATGAATGCGTCTGTTATAGATACAAGCGGTGCTGGTGATGCATTTACTGGTGCATTGGCCGCAAAATTAATAGAAGGTGAAAATATGGATGAAGCTATTAAATTTTCTATTGCTTATGCGTCATTGGCTGTTGAAAAAAAAGGTGCGTCATCCATGCCATCTCGAACAAGTGTTGATGCCAGACTAAAAAAAGAGTGTATGTAAGGGAAGCGTAGAAATAACTCACCCCGTTAATAAATTATATCATCGAGGTTGTTATGAAATATTTAATTTTTATCATTAGCCTTCTCATAATATTTATAGTGGCATCGGCTATTAGTTTTAAAACTCGTGAAATAAAAAGAAAAGCGATACCCATTGTTGTTCTTTTATTAATAGAAGCTATTGTTGCTTTTATATTTTTACATACATCTGTTGGCACTACTATTCTGAATACAACAAGTATGGGTCTAGAATATTTAATACGTCACGCAAATAAAGGAATAGATTTTGTATTTGGAGATATAAGTCATAAAACACCTGTTGTATTTGTTATTGTTGCTTTAATGCCATTAGTCTTTATTTGTTCGATTATTGGGATATTAAAATATTTTGGTATTCTTCGATTAATTATTCTGATTCTCGGATCCCTGATTAATAAGGTAGCCAAAGTTGGTAAATTAGAGTCTTTTTCAGCTATGAGTGCGGTTGTCGTTGGTATGATGGCGGTTTATGTCTCAATTAAAGAATATATACCCAATTTAACCAAGCCTCAGATGTATACAATCGCAGCATGTTCATTATCTACCGTCGATATTGCAATACTCGGTGCATATACTCAGATGTTATCGCCTCAATTTGTCTTTATTGGTGTGTGTTTAAACTTTTTTAGTACTTTCGTTATTATTTCTATTATTAATCCTAATGATCCTGTTGAAGTACCTAGCCATTTTTCGAGTTTTAAAGATGAACACCACAGCTTTTTTGAAGTATTAACAGATCATATGCTGGATGGCTTTAAGCTAATTCTAGCTATAATTCCGATGCTTCTAGGTTTTATTGCCTTAATCAGTATGTTGAATGATATTTTTTCATACATTATAGGAATTAGTTTCCAAGGTCTTCTTGGTTATATCTTCTCACCTCTTGCATTTGTACTTGGTGTTCCTTGGCAAGACAGTATTCAATTTGGGCAAATTATTGCTACTAAAATTTTGACAAATGAATTTGTTGCGATGGTTGATTATATCAAGCTAGAGAATTTAAGCCCAAGAACTGAAGCTATTATGTCGGTCTTTCTTATCTCATTCGCAAACTTTGGATCTATCGGAATAATCATTGCTTGCATTGCCAGTATTAGTAAAGAGCATGGAAAAATAATAGCAGCAAATAGCTTTCGATTGATTATTGGTTCGACATTGGTCAGTTGTTTATCTGCAACTATGGTCGGTATTTTTGTAAGTTAATTCTTATTGTTCAGCCTTTTTTTAGTTCGACACATTATTTATGTGTGTTATATGGGTTATTAAAGGAGAAGTTATATGACTAAAATCATTATAGATTGTGATCCAGGTGTTGATGATGCGATTGCCATTTTACTGGCATTGGCATCGCCCGAAATTAAAGTGATGGGAATAACGACAGTCGCTGGAAACGTTGAATTGGATAAAGTCCATGATAACGCGCGTAACATTCTTTCGTTTGTGTCGCGACCTGATATACCTCTAGCCAGAGGATGTGAACGCCCATTCATTGCTCGTAGAGGAAGTAAAACGCAAGTGCATGGTAATAATGGTCTTGCAGGGGTTACGCTGCCAAAATCCAATTATGTATATCCTGATCAACATGCTGTCGATTTTATTATTGATACAGTTATGTCTCACCCTAAAGAAATTACTCTTTGTCCTACGGCACCATTGACTAATATTGCGATGGCTATGCTCAAAGAGCCAAGACTTAAAGATAATGTAAAAGATATTGTTTTGATGGGAGGTGCTGCATTTTGTAATGGGAATATAACACCTGCTGCTGAATTCAATTTTTATGTCGATCCTCATGCTGCACATATTGTTTTCGATACAGCCGAACATATCACTATGTTGGGATTGGATGTAACCCATAAAGCGGATATTCGAGCAGGTCTATGTCAATCATTAGAACAAGGTAGCGTTATTGCCAGAACAGCAGCTAAAATGTCTCGTGGATATGCTGCATTTGATCCTTATTTACATGATCCTTGTGTAATTGGTTATCTTATTCGCCCTGACATTTTTACAGGTGTTAATGGTCATGTTGATATTGAATATGAATCGCGTAAGCTTTTTGGTTTCAGTTTTGCCACAGTTCAAGATAACACTGCAACATCTAAAAAAGATGATCATCTTAATGAACGCCGCATGAATACGATGATAATTACTGATGTACAGTCAGAAAAATTAATGGCATTAATTTCTGAGCGAATTTTATCTTTATAGATAAAATTCATTTTCATCAAATAAGAACAACTAAAATGGCGTCTGACTCATAAAGGTACTGTTGTAAAATTTCTGATATAAATTGACACATTTTTAGGTATAAAACGCTCAATAAAGGTATTGAGCGTTTTATTGTTGTTTAGTGTTCTGCACAGCAGAATCAAAAATAATGTATAGATAAACAAAGGAGAAAGATCATTTTTTTATTGATGATGCTAATGATAATTGTTAGCATTAACTCTCTATTATGGAGAGTATACTATGAAAAATAAATATCACCTGCTAGCAATATCTCTTTCTGCATTACTTCCTTTTACTGCATCAGCTACAACATATCCAGTTACAATTACGGATACCGATGGGCAAAAAATAACGTTAAAGCATGAACCCAAACGCATTATATTACAAGATGGTAGAGATATTTTAACGCTGGCTTTGCTTGATAGAAATAATCCGTTTGAAAGGGTTGTAGCATGGAATAATAATCTAAAAAAATCGGATCCTCAGACAGTTTCTTTATTAGAACAGAAATGGAAATCTAATATAAATGCGATCCCTGATATGGGATTTAATGACAAAGGTGAAGTTAATGCAGAGCAAGTTATTGCACAACAACCTGATATTTTGATAGCTCAGCTAAGAGCAAAACCTGCATTAGAAGGATCGGGTGTTGCCAGTATTTTAAAAGAGGCCAATATTCCTATTATTTATGTTGATACTTTTTTAGAGCCAGTCAAAAATACAAAGGATAGTGTTGAACTTCTTGGTATCATTTTAAATAAAGAGAATGAAGCTAAAGAATATACAGATTTTTATCAACAACACCTAGATAATATTAAAAATAAAACTCAAGAAATTAAAAATAAACCAAGTGTATTTGTAGAAGCAAAAGCTGGAGCTAATGGTGATGGATGTTGCTTTACACATAATAATGCGGGTTGGGGTGGTTTGATTCAAGCTGTTGGAGGTGACAATATTGGCAGTCATTTCTTACCAGGAGCTTCGGGTGTTATTTCTTTAGAGCAAGTTATTAGCACTAAACCTGATGTCTATATTGTAACGGGATCTCGCTGGATTAATAAAAATAGTATTGCTGCACCATTTGGTTATGGGGTATCTAGCAAAGAGACTCAAGAAGGTTTCAAACGATTGAAGAGTCGAATTGGATTTAATCAGATTGCAGCAGTCGAAAATGAGCGATTATATGGTATATATCATAATTTCTATAATCATCCATATAATATCGTTGGCTTAGAATATTTAGCAACCTTCATTTATCCTGAACAATTTGCAGAATTAAAGCCAGAAAACACTTATAAAGAGATAATAGAAAAATATACCAACCTACCTAAAGCTGAATTTATTTGGGCTGCAAAAGCAGATAAATAGAAATTTATTATAGCCCTTTTTTAAGGGCTTTCTATATTCATTTACATTTCGATCAATCAGAGTATCTGACTTAATAAAGCTAAAATAAGACTAATAACTATAATAATAAGCAATACCCCCAGACACGTTCTTACTAAAAGGCAAGAAAGTGTTGTTGGCGGTGCTTTAGGAAAAAGTGCAGAGAAACACCAATAGGCTAATATAGAGGTCGAAAAAATCGCAAAAAGTATATAACTAATAAAAAAGTTCATTTATTGATACTCTTTTGGTGTTAATAATAAATAACAGTTCGGTTATCACTTTATTTTTGAACATCTACGATATTTATTGTTCTACTCAGTTTTATTAATATTTTTCAATACGTATTAAAGCATCTTCAACTTCTTCGTCATGGTCAATTGTAAAAGCAATAAAATCCTCAGTTTTTGGGATTTTTTTGTAAGTCTCTGTTTGCTTAAACAGGGTTAGAGATTCTGAAAATATTTGAATAACTTTTGTTAAAACGTGAGAGTAAGAACCATCTTCATAAGACGTTTGATAAAGTTGTTCTAAGGATGTTTCATCAATAGGATAAATAGTACTAAAGCATTGGTATTCCCAATCACCTGTATTGTACTTTAAGCTTTTTATCTCTTCATTTGAATGATAAGTGTAACTATTAGATTGATTTTGATAGTATTTTAATGTTTTTTGAAAATGCTCTTCAGTGTTAAGGAAAAGGTTTATTTCTCCATATGCGGCATTTAAATCGAACGCAAAGGCATAAAAGACTTCGCCACTTTTTATTTGTGATAAAAAACACCTAATGATAGTTCAAAAGGTGTTTTTTGCTAGCAGTTATTGGCGTGCAATAATGCGCCTTTCTTTATGGTTAGACCAATTTTCGCGCAATTTATCGTAACTAAGATTAAATGCATAAGTATAGAAAAGGAAAAATACGAAAAATCCCATTTCCAATAAAAAAGCCTCCCACAATGACATATTTAATAAAAATGCTAAAACAGGTAACCCTATAATAATAAAGGTAAGCTCAAAACCTAAAGTATGGATTACACGCACTTTAGTTGTTTTTAAACCTTTAGATAAGGGCCAAAAAAGATCAAAAATCATGTTATAAAATAAGTTCAACAACATCGCTAATGTTGATAAAACAATCGCTACTGTCCCCATTTGAAAAATTGAACGACTTAAAAGCCATGCACTAAGTGGCGCTGTGATCAATATTGCAATTACTTCAAATGAAACTGCATGAAAAACGCGCTCAGTGAATGTTTTTTGATATTTATTCATATACCACCTTAGATTTATTTTCAGCAAAAAACGAGTGCAATTATTGGTGAGATTTTGTATATATACAAAATAGGAGCCATCGAAAAAGCCGATACCATAATGAATTATTCCATAGAGACTTTGCGTATATTTGTTGAAGCCGCATCATTAAAATCATTTTCTGCCACTGCACGAAAATTCAATAAAAGTCAATCAACAGTCAGCAATGCAATTACTGGCTTTGAAGATGATATGGGATTTGAATTATTTGACCGTAAAGGTCGAGAATCCACATTAACATTTGCAGGACAGAAAGTATTGAGTCTTGTTGAAGATATTTTAGCGGCAGATGAGCGATTACAAGCACTAAGAATAGATCTGTCGCCTGAAATGGAGCCACGGTTGAGTTGTGTTTTTTCAGATATGTATCAACCGCCTTATTCTGAATATCTTTTAAAAATGCTAGATAAAGAGTTTCCGCATATTGAGTTTGAATTTTTGATTGCCGAAAATGATGATGTAATTAATATGCTACAGAATAATAAAACTCATATGGGCATGATGGAGTCTAGAATAGAATATCCACCAGATATTGCTTTTGCCAGATTACCTATGCAAGGTGAGCTAGGATTGTATGCACATAAATCCCATCCTTTAGCGAAAGAAAAAACGATCACCTATCAACATTTAACGATGAATCGTCAATTAAGGCTAAGTAGTCGTGCTCAATTTATTATTAATAGTGAAAAGAATTGGTTGGCACCTAACTATTTGTTACTGCTTGAAATGGCGGAACAAGAAATGGGATGGGCAATATTACCTACTTGGCTTGTCGAGCAATTTGGGCATGAGTTATTAGTTAGCTTAAATTACGATCAGTTTCCGAAAAAAATAGATATTGATTTAGTGTGGTCAAGAAATAATCCACCAGGAAAAGCGGGATATTGGATGATAGATAAACTGTTGAAAAACAACATTCTGCATTCTATTTAGGTCTGGAAAATAAATAACTCAACATAATTTCCGTGTTCTATAATTAATAAGGTCAGGGTATTAATATTTAATTCATTATTTAACATAATTGAGATATCACTATGGAATTAAAGGATTACTACGCCATAATGGGTGTCACACCCACTGATGATACTAAAACGATTAAAACAGCTTATCGTCGTTTAGCAAAAAAATATCATCCAGATGTAAGTAAAGAGCCAAATGCAGAAGAGCGTTTTAAAGAAATTGCTCAAGCATGGGAAATATTAGGCGATGAACAACGTAGAGCCGAATATGATGAACTTTGGGCCCATCGCAACGATCCTAAATTTAGGCAATTTACACAACAACATTCAAATAAAGATCAAGAAAACTTTAGCCAAGAAGATTTTGATGATTTTTACTCTTCATTTTTCGGTCAACACTCCCCATTTGAAGGGCATCGAGCTCAACAGGCGACTAAACAGCGTGGACATGATTTAGAAATAGAATTAGCTGTTTTTCTGGAAGAATCACAGGAAGAGCATAAGCGTACGATTAGTTATCACTTACCTGTTTATAATGTTTTCGGCATTTTGGAAAAAGAAATCCCTAAAACTTTGAATGTTAAAATTCCAGCTGGTGTGATTGATGGGCAACGTATTCGTTTAAAAGGTCAGGGAACAATAGGTGAAAATGGAGGAGAGAATGGTGATTTATGGCTAACAATTCGTATTGCACCTCATCCTCTATTTGATATTAAAGGCCATGATTTAGAAATAGTTGTCCCAGTAGCTCCTTGGGAAGCTGCATTAGGTGCAAAAATTCCTATACCTACAATAAAAGAAAAAATATTGTTAACTATTCCAGCGGGAAGTCAGGCAGGACAAAAGCTACGTATTAAAGGAAAAGGGTTAATTAGCAAAAATGTCAGCGGTGATTTATATGTAATTTTAAAAATTGTGATGCCGCCTAAACCTGATGAAAAGATACGCGAATTATGGCAACAAATTGCAGATAGCCAGACCGATTATAATCCACGTAAAGACTGGGAGAATAAATAATGGGTCAATTAACAACAACAGTTTTCACTGTTACTGAGTTTTGTCATCACACGGGAATATCAAATGATGAGCTTAAAGAGTTTGTAGCTCTTGGTGTAATCGAACCGCTAGAAATTGAAACTCAGGAGTGGTTTTTTGATGATAACGCTATTGTGGTGACACATCGTGCATTAAAACTTCATAAAGAACTTGCACTAGATTGGCATGGTATTGCCATAGCACTGACTTTATTAGATGAAAATGAACAGTTAAGACAAGAAAATAAGCAATTACGTCAGCAGTTAATGCGTTTTATAAATGAATAAAGATTAATAAAATAGCCACTAAAACAGTAAACAACTTTAGTGGCTATTTGAATTTATAAAAGAAAAAATCAACTAATAATTTCTAATAAAAGAGTTACAGCAAATAAGGTGTTAGCTCTTTTTTAGGCCGCCATAACAAAATTAACATAAAATATTATCAGATTTAATGTATTGTTATTATCTTTAATATCAATTGTTATTTATATAAATAACATCGTTATTAATTACATGATCGTAATATTAATAACAAATTACATCTGGATTTATTTGTATTTGAAATATGTTTTTCTATAAATCTAACTAATATTAATATGATGCGTGTAATTAATGTTTTTATTTCGAAATATAATGATCATTGAGATATAAATCACGGAAACCCATACTTTTTCATTGTTAATATTTCGCATCAAATTATCTATCTGGTTTTTTATTTTGATTCTAAAAAGATACTTAATTGAACTACAAATTATAAATAACAAGCAAATGGGGAGTTTTATGTCTTTATTCAAAAAGGGTATTATTGCCTTATCCGTTAATATTGCATTAGTTTCTTCAGCTTTAGCCTGTACAACACTGTTAGCGGGAAGTGAAGCAACAAATGATGGTTCGTTGATTATTGCTCGCAGCGCAGATAGCGATGCATTAAAAGCACAACATTTTGTTATTCATCCTGCTAAAACGAATCAAACGGGTATTTACAGTACCAAAGAACATAATGGTGCTAATAATTTTACGTATCCATTACCTAAAAATTCATTACGCTATACCACTGTACCGAATTGGAAAACGCAACTCCATGGTGCAACAGGATTTAATGAACTGGGTGTGGGAGTCAGTGGTACTGAATCTATTTTTGCTTCACCTAAAGCACTCTCTTTTGATCCCTATGTTGAAGAGACAGGGATAACTGAAGATGATATTCCAGACGTCCTACTTTCTAGAGCTAAAACAGCTCGTGAAGCAGTGGAATTATTAGGGAGTATTATTGAAAAACAAGGCGCTGGTGAAGGATTTGGTGTTGCTGTTGTTGATAAAAATGAGCTTTGGTATTTAGAAACTGGAACAGGACATCATTGGATCGCACAAAAATTACCTAAAGATAAATACTTTGCGACAGGAAACCAAGGGCGATTACAACATTATGATATTAACAGTGATGATGTTTTAGGCTCTAAAAATCTAGTGGAATTTGCTGTTGAGAAAGGGCTTTATAATCCAGAAAAAGAAGGGGCGTTTAATTTTTCAAAAGCTTATACTCGAGATGACGAGCGAGATCGTACTTATAACGATCCGCGAGTATGGGTTATTCAGCAACAATTTAATCCATCATTAAAACAAGCTGTGGACGATGGTCGTAATTTCGCGCCTTTATTAACGCCAGAGAAAAAAGTATCTGTTGAAGAGGCTAAAGCGATGTTACGTAATCACTTTGAAGGAACAGAGCACGACCCATATACTAATGGATTAAATGGTAAAGAACCATGGCGCCCAATTAGTGTATTTAGAACTTATGAAGCGCATGTTATGCAAGTCCGTCCAGAACTTCCTCAAGAAATAGGTGAAGTGACCTATGTTGGTTTAGGCATGGCGGATTTAACTGCATTTGTTCCGTATTACAGTGGATTAAAAGCTTATCCGCAACATTATGGAATAGGAAGCAATCAAGCAGACAGTAATTCTATTTACTGGAAATATCGTAAGTTACAAACATTAGTAATGACAGACTATCCAAAACTCGCACCAATAGTGAAAAAAGCTTATCAAGAGTGGGAAGCAAAAACTGCATTAGAGCAAAAAGAAATGGAAGCTAAATATCTCACTATGGTGAAAACAGATAAAGCCGGTGCAGATAAAATGCTTAATGAATTTAATCTACGAGTTATGGCAGATGCTGAAAAATTAACTGAAAACTTAATGAACGAATTGTTTACAGTAAGAACAAAAGATATTCAGGACGATATTTTCTTTGCTAATAAGTCTAAGAAAGATTGATAGAAGACAAGTATTTTAGGTATCTATTTTAATAGAAAGATCCCAGTTAAATTGGGATCTTTTTTGTAGATGAAGCTCATTAAAGAACAGGAATATAGTAGCTAATCTTTTGTACGTAATGATCACTTTGACTAAGTAATTTATCGTAACCTACTGACTCTTTTAATGTATATCGTTCAATGTCTGGGCCGGGTCTACGTAATAAATTCATTTTAGGAAGTACTTTGGTATAGACGGTATAAATAATGTCATCATAGCCAGTTAATGAATCTAAGATTTCATTCATATGAAATGTAATGGCCAGATAGTTGCCACTCGGCAATTCTAGTTGTGACATGGCAGAAACATTTGATGTTTTTGCTAAATTTTCTTTATCAACGGCAGTGCTATAGATATACATAGTATCTTCTAATGTACTTGCAGATGCTCGATGCATTGCATATAGCTCTGTGGGTATTGTATGTACATCTTTTAAAAATTTACGCCAAAATTCTTTTCTGAATTTTTTCTTGTCTGAATCCCATGTTGAAATAGGCTTATTATAATGATGCGACATACCAACTAATTTTTGAGATGGGAATGTAACTACCTCATATTTAGCGCTCAGTTCAACGGTTTCTAATGCAGGGAATATCAGTTCACTAATATCCCACCCTGGTTTTTTTCTATATTCCGAAGGCGTAATATTAAATTGTTTTTTAAAGGCTCGGCAAAAAGTTTGTTGGGAATCAAAGCGATACTTTAATGAAATATCTAACAGGCTACAACGTGTTACTCTTAACGCGTAGGCGCCACAAGATAAACGGCGAGCGAGTATGTATTTTCCTAAAGATATTCCTGTATACGCTTTAAATAAGCGCTGAAAATGCCATTTTGTATAGCCTGATTTTTCAGCAACAATATCTAACGATAAACGTGAATCGAGGTTTTGCTCAATCCAAACGATGATATCTTTAACAACATTCTCTTGTAGCATGAATATTCCTATTATTTTCTCTATCGATATATTTCAACAGGATCGACTTAATTTATTGAACTACAATAAATTTATAGGTGTTAGGATAATAGCATATCGTATAATGATAGTTACATTGAATAAAGTAAAATAGGCGGGCAATAATGTAAAGTTATGTATTGCAATTTATTTGAATTAAAATTGACTTTAATTAAAAAATTGTATTTTAACTAACTCATCAATGATTGATGATTTTTTATTAAAATTAATCTTAAATTAAAATATTAATATATATTTTAATAAAATGCGGAGATATCTTATTTCATCTTTAAAAGATAATGCCTAATCTAATTTTATTAGTAAAACCTTACTTGGTTATTTTAGGAGATGTAAATGAACAAGTTGCTTTCTATTTCTGCTATTGCTTTAGTTTCTTCATTAATAACAGCTCCTGCTTTTGCAGCTAAAACGGATACTTATAACTGTGAAGGTCAAAAAATTAGAGTTTCTTTCCCTACTGAACAGCTAGCTGTTATGTACTACAGCGATGAAATTATTGTTTTAAAAGAAGCTATTGCGGCTAGTGGTGCTCGTTATGTTGGTGAGAATTTCCAAATTTGGGGTAAAGGCAAAGGTGAATTTAATTTAGCAACGATTTCAGAAGATGATGCAGTTAATGGACGTGTTGCTGAAGATAAAGGACGTACTTGTAAATTAGTAAAATAACGTAGACATCAGTCATAAATAAAAAAGAGGACAATTTTATTGTCTTCTTTTTTATAAGAAAAAGATTAAGCAAATATAATAAAATTTGAAAATAAAAACGATTAGGATCGACAAAGTAATAACGCATTTTTTATCACACAAATAAGTTGGTCATAAAAAATAAATCAGTTATAAAGATAGTCTTATTGTGATTTATAAATGGTTTTTTTATGATTATTGAATACACATCTAAACATACTTTTCACTTATCTAAAATAGAAAAAGAGATACTGTATTCCTTGTTAACCGAAAGCTTTGGTGATGATTTTTCATTAGACGATTTTCAACATGCATTAGGTGGCATGCATATTTTGGCTTACTATCAAGACAAGATGGTAGGGCATGTTGCTGTAGTCCAAAGAAATATGGCGATTAATAATAATCCTATTTCGGTGGGATATGTTGAGGCAATGGCTGTTTTAAAGGATTATCGTCGACAAGGCGTGGGGAAAGAATTATTGATTCAAGCAAATGGTATTATTAAGTCTTGTTATCAACTTGGCCTACTCTCTGCTTCAGAAAAGGGCGTGCCACTCTATTCTCTGTTAGGTTGGCGTAAATGGGAAGGTAAACTCTTTGAATTAAACCAAGGTGTTTACAAACAAACAGAGGGAGATGATGAAGGAATT
Source organism: Proteus columbae (assembly GCF_002777965.1). Classification (GTDB taxonomy): domain Bacteria; phylum Pseudomonadota; class Gammaproteobacteria; order Enterobacterales; family Enterobacteriaceae; genus Proteus; species Proteus columbae. Next base: position 360,299 of record NZ_NGVR01000023.1, read on the forward strand.
ATGGCATTGAGCATCATAAATGAAATAGATTTAACTTCGTCGTTATATTGTGATTTTCGCAATGGAGATCAATGGTAGCTCTCTTACCTATTACGGCTTATTCGGTTATACTAATAGAGCGTAGTATTAAATTTACTTATTTTTATTTTTAAAAAAACGAAAAATAAATCTCGGTTTATCCATTTATCTGCAACAAAACAAAATTTATTGCGAGTTTATATGAAGTCTTACCCTTAGCTAGTCTCAACATTAATTTTTAAAAGCCAAACTTAAAAAAATACATTGCTATCTAAATTGGCAGGTAATGTGTTATCAAAAATTAATAAAAGACAAAATCTAATGAAAATTAAAAACTCAAGAAAATATAATGTATCATTACCAGATAATAGGATTTTAACGTGGTATGAATCAGGCTCAGTACAAGGTAAGCCAGTGTTATTTTGTACTGGTGCAGGTATGAGTGGTTTATTAGGAGTAGACGTTAACATTTTAAATAAGCTTAATATTCGATTGATCACACCCACTCGGCCAGGATTAGGCGATTCCACTTTTGATCCTCAAAAGTCGTTAAAATCTTTTTCTAAAGATATTTCATTTTTATTAGACCATCTTCGTATTAAAAGTATTAATGTAATGGGATTTTCACAAGGTGCTGTTTTTGCTATGGCTCTTTGTGTTTATTGTCATGTTGATAAACTACTTATTGTCGCAGGACAAGATCAATTTGATTATCCTGATACACAAAATAAGCTAACAGATGATGTTGTTAATATGCAGTGTCAAGCTGTTGGATCACCCAATTCGTTAACCAGCTGGGTTAAGCAAAATATTACAGCCAAGTGGTTAATGGATTTTATTCTAAATAATAGTGCCGATGTTGATTTGGCTGTTTATAAATCAAATGATTTTCTCCCAGTTTATCAAGAATGTATGACAGAAGCCTTTAAACAAGGCAATGACGGATATACGCAAGATTTGCTGATTGCTATGCAACCTTGGGGATTTTCACCTGAAGAAATAAAGACGCCAACCACCTTATGGTATGGAATGAAAGATACCAGTACAGTTCATTCTCCAGACTTTGGAGATTTATTATTTCAACGTTTTCCTAATACTGAGCGGCATTTATGGCCAGAAGAAGGTGGTTCACTTCTATGGACAAAAACAGAAGAAATTTTATTAGAATTCGCTGATTAAAATGATGTAGTACATTAATGATAGAGTAGATACTGGTTATCTTAAAAAATAACAGTATCTACTTTTTTATTCATGTTCTTAAATTAAAATAATGAGATAGGTAAAATAGATAATTATTTTTATCTTATAATTATTTTCTAATTTTGCGTGAGAAAAGTTTTTTTAAAATAAAGATGAAAATAATTTGCTATAAACCGAATTATATGACTTAATAGCGCCACTGGTTTGGAAGTACAGACCTATTTATGTTAGTGCAGTTTTAAGTAGTTCACCGTTTAGCGTTATCCCTGATACCTCTTCGTTGCGAATTCCTTCAAATAGTGACCATAAGTAAAAATCCGAAATCAAACCGCAAACAATGCCTTATGGCAAAATAATTAATTAAAGGAAATCTTATGTCTAATACAATGACTGGTACAGTAAAATGGTTTAACGATGATAAAGGTTTTGGCTTTATCACTCCTAAAGACGGTAGCAAAGACGTATTCGTACACTTTTCAGCGATCCAAAGCGATAGCTTCAAATCTCTGAAAGAAGGCCAAGAAGTTTCATTTTCTATCGAAAATGGCGCTAAAGGTCCAGCAGCAGCGAACGTAATCGCTCTGTAATCTATTGAGCCGTTATTACTGTATATATTGCCTAATGCAATATTGATACAAGTAAGATCTAAAAACCTCACTTCGGTGGGGTTTTTTTATATCAATTTCTAGTATTATTTAAATTTGATGTGTATTTAATAAAGCGTATAAAAAATAGCATTATTAAAGTTATGTAAGTGTTTAATGTAAATTATTTGAATTTTTAGAAAGTTATTTACTTTAATACCTAATGATTTTTACAAAGAAATAAACTAGTAGATAAATAAATTCTTATAATGGCAAAGTAAAGGCATTAAGATATTGTCTTCTCAATCAAAAGAAAGAAAAAAATTTTATTAAAATAAAAATATATCAGATAAATCATAAAAAATAATTTAAGATAAAATTTAAATTAATATTTAATGACTTATCTTAAAAAATTGCTGTCTAATTCAATGTGGCTTAAATGCTTTTTAGTTCCTAAAGGACAAACTTGTGTACGCTAAAAATGTTTTTTCATTACATCTATTACATCCAAAATATTTCTTAACTTGGTTTGGTGTCTTTATTCTTTTTTTATTAGTACAACTTCCTTATTCTTGGTTACTTTTTTTAGGTAAACATCTTGGGTTGTTATCTCGTTTCTTTGTGAAAAGAAGAGTCTCTATCATAAAGAAAAATTTAGAATTATGTTTCCCTAATAAAGATAAAAATGAAATTAACAAGCTTGTTATGGATAATTTATCGTCACTAGGTGTCGCATTATTTGAAACGGGCATGGCGTGGTTTTGGAGTGATCGCCGATTAAAAAATCTCTTTGAAGTACAAGGGATCTCTAATTTTACTGATGCAAATGATAAAAAAGCTGGAATTCTATTAATTGGTATACATTCTATGTCACTAGAGCTGGGAGGGCGCATTATGGGGCTTTGTTTTCCTGTGAATGCAATGTATAGACCACATAATAATAAAGCGATGGAATTTATCCAAACTAAAGCAAGATGCCGTTCAGATAAGGGCATGATAGATAGACGTAACTTAAAGTTTATGGTTATGGAGTTAAAAAAAGGGAAAGCAATTTGGTTTGCTCCTGACCAAGATTTTGGTTTAAAAGGTACAACATTTTCTCCATTCTTTTCTGTTGAAAAAACATCAACCTCAAAAGGAGTTGCTATATTAGCAAAATTATCAGGGGCACCTTCTTTAACTGTTACTTTGGTCAGAAATGAAAATCAAAAAGGCAAAAAATACAGCTTAATCATTGGTAAAGAACTGATTAATTATCCTTCTGAAGATATTCAAAATGACACAGATAGAATGAATAAGTTGATTGAAACAGAAATTATGCGAGCACCAGATCAATATTTATGGGCTCACCGTCGTTTTAAAACTCGACCAGCAGGTGAAGCCAGTTTTTATAATTGATTATTAATATATTATATAAAAAAAGACCAACACATTATGTGTTGGTTACAGTAAATACTGGAAGCAATGTGAGCAATGTCGTTGTGAAAAACCAAGTAAAATACTCAACTATTCACAATGTAAAAGATAATCATTATCACTTGTGTAGTCAACCCTAAGATTTGTATGGATTTAGAAGATAAAGATAGAGTACAAAATAAAGATAAGAAGATAAGAAGATAAGAAGATAAGAAGATAAGAAGATAAGAAGATAAGAAATTTTATAAATAAGTTAAAATAGAGTAAGCAGATATAGAAATAAGCTATATCTGCCTAATATATTATAACCATAATAGAAAATACCATTTATATAGTAATAAATTCTAATTCTTGGAAAATATATACTCGTTATTTAATAATAAATATTACTTCTATTTGATAGAGATTAATGTTTATTAAAAATATAGGGTTTTTAATTTGCTATATTAATTGTATACGATATCCATTATTCCTACATTTTCTTTTATCCAATTTATGCTCATTGAACCTTTATTTTCACCTAATTGAGCATTAAACATTTTATTTGGTTCGATTTTATGTAAAGTTTCTTCCATTTCAGTTCCATTCCAACAATTTGCTTTAAAAGTATTTCCTACTGAATCGGTCATACAATTTCCTTCTACAATTGAACCTGTGAACGTAATTGTTCCTGAACCGATTACTTTATTATTATTTGCCATAGTTGGAGATGATAATAAAAGTGCTAAACAAGTTCCGATAATAAAATTCTTTTTCATTTTATATTCCTCAAATATTCTTTCTTTGGTTAATTTTTTTGATTTATTTTTCTGTGTACGATGAATAAATATTTTTTCGTACCGAGTTGATGGAAGGAATATTAGAGGAAAAAAATATATCAATCTGTAAAAAATCTTGATGGTTAATGACAGGTAGATAAAGATTTGTGAATGAATTTATGACTTCTTTAGTACTGAATTATTAATTTAAATGGACTATTTTTTGTTTAATTGCTTGAAATTAAACAATTAAATTTATTTTTGATTATTTTTGATTATTTTTGTTAATAAGTTAACTTTTTTTATTATTAGTTAAATTGCTTAGTTTTTTAGTGATACATTTTGTCGTTAAAATTGAAAACTTATAAAATGAGTAATTTCAGAGTTCAAAAAAATTTGTCAAAGTATTACAAATAAATAATTATTAAGAATAAAAATTCATCTTTATTTGATGATTTTTAGATTGATAAGATAGAGACTGACATTGAAGAAAACCAAATTACAGACAAGGTACTTTATATCTATACATGAAATCTGAAAAGTTATGAATGCCTGCAAAATAAGAACACTAAAATAATTTACAAGCATTGGATATAGAGTAATGAGCGAGTGGAATAATAAAAAGGCCATAATATGGAATGGCAAATTTAATAATACATTTTACATGACTAATTGAAGTGTTTTTTGTTATTGAGAATAAATTGTTTCAGTGTCGTCGCAGGTTTTCCTGTTATCTTTTCAAAGTTATCAAATATTTCACCATTTCTAGATAATTTTCCAGAGGTAAAATCAATATAGTGATCGTAAATGCTCTTCATATAAGCAAGCTCAAGCTTACTTTCTTGTGCATATTTCCAAAATTCATCAGGAGGATCTGCTTGATATTGAAAATGAACTCCTAATATTTCTGTAATTAATTGAGCGATTTGTTGATAACTTTTGTTCTCGTATCCTAAGCGGTAGGTATTACCAGTATGTTTATTTGGTGATAACAAACAATGAACCGCTATTTCAGCAACGTCTGTACAGTCAACCCAACTCAAAATAGCATCACCAAAATAAGAGCGAAGTATATTTTTATTTAAATTATTATCTCCTTGATAACCTAATATATTTTGCATATATGACTCGGGGCGAAGATGAGTGAACCTAATGCCAGATCACTCAATATATCTTTCAATAAGCTGATGCCACGCCCAATGTGAAACTTGAGCATTATCATCGCCACAAGCACCTAAATGAACGATATAATCCACACAATGCTGTTTGGCAATATCAACAAAAACTTTGCTTTGTTGTAGCATATTAATTGTATAACCCGTCATCATAAAGACAGAGTTAATACCAGTTAAGGCCTGCTTTATTGTTTCCGGTTTATCATAGTCCATTAATACAGTGGGATAGGGGAGATGAGTATTCTCCGCAGGTTTTCTAACAGCCAATACCACATTATTATATCCTTTCTCTTGTAATGACTTTACAAGTAATCCACCCACTTACCCCGTTGCACCTGTAATTAAAATTTTATTTTCCACAATAAATTACCTATGGTAAGTCAACTAAACCAATTTAGTCATAATAGATTCTGTGCTTTGTTATGTAGTACTTTTAAAAGTAAATTCTTTTATGATTTCCATACTCATTGTTTAAATATTCTTCTAATTCTTTATCTTGATGCCAAAGATTAGCAAAATGATAGCGATAACTTTCATTCCCCATTTTATGAAGGCATTGTACATCTTGCTCTGTCACTAATCTTAGTGTTATTGCCATATACCCTCCCGTCGATTACAAAAGATATAACAGGCATAATATGTTTGCGCTATGGGAAAAAACAGGAAAGCACGTTTAGTTTGAAAATAGTGAGAGTTTAGCGATTGAGCATCTTAAGAGGATAATTTAGATAAAAAAATCCCCGCATGAGGCGGGGGGAAATTAAATATCTATCAGTGATGAAATACTGAAACCAATAGTAAGGGAAAAAAAGATATCAATCTGTAACAAACTTTAAAAAGAAATAATAAGAATAAGTGCAAAATTAGAGTGATTTTCTAAAGAAATAAATTATTTTTTAAGATTTTCATTTTAACTATTTGATTTTATTTAACTTTAATTTCACTTAATAGTGGGGCTAAATGATATAAACTAAAAATCATCTTGGTTTAACTATAAAGTTTGCATACATTTAGTTGAAAGTCTTGATAATTTATTTCGTGGATTGGAATAACAATGTGTTTATTTATAATGATATTGGAGTTAAAAATAGACAATAATAAGATCTAATTATTGTCTATTTAAAATAAATAAAAGAAAAATATCTATTTATCTGTTAGTTACCATTTTGTTACATCAATTTCATTGTTCTGATATACCTTCGCAATGTAAGAAGAGATATTGTTGCGTATATAAGGATTTTTTTCTTTGGGATACATTTTCCAAGATTGTTGTAAATAAGGCAACAACTCACTATCTATGTAATTTGATCTCGATAATGCCTGAATTGCACCTAAGCTGATCTCTTCATTTTCAGAGATTGCGAGCTCATAAAACGCTGATGTTTTATCTTTTAAATTAATGTCATGAGAAGCTGCATAAATTGCACTTCTTATTATTTCTACGTTTGGGTGAGTAAAGAATGGTTGAAAATCTTCAACTAAAATGGCTTTTAATTCGGCTAAAGAATAACCGATAAAACGCAATGTATCTTCGTTATTCGTTACTTTAAGAATTGGGAAAAGGTTATCTTTGAAAAGAGAACATTGATCTCTATATTTAAAGTAAATAATAGGAATAACAATATCTGTTTTTTCATCAAATGGAGCTGCTAAAGCTTGCTGAATATAAGATAAGGCTTGTTCTTTAAAATAAGTGGCTAAAACATTTAATGAAACTTTATATAATTCAATATCTTCAGTTTGTAGTTGTTGCTCTAAAAAATATAAACTGCTGTTGGATAATTCAGGTAACTTAGTTAATGAGTTGATAGCACTAATTTTTTTCGAAATATCTTCATTATTTTTGGCAAAATGAAGTAACGTTTCTTCATTACCTCCCATTCGATGACCAAACCAGCTTGTGTCATAACCTAAAATTACTTCATCTAACCAACGTTCGTACCATTGTGTAAATGAAGTTTCATAGGAAAATGTGTAAGGAGTATCTGAATTAACCCAATCAGATGTATATAAAATATGACCCTTATATTTACCATTGACCACTAATAAAAGATCGTACTCACATCCACAAGTACCTAAATAAATTGTACCTTGATGAACTCTATCACAAATAATATCAAAGTCTTTATCACTACAGTCTTCGGGTACATGACAAAGTGCTTTCCACTCATCGATATCCATTTGAGGACTAAGTAAGCAGGGTAATGCACAATTTTGTACGCCATTTCTATCTATTGCGTCATCAAAAGCATATAGACCATAGTAAGGTCCCGCACCACCATAAGAGCCTGTACCACCGTTGCCAATTTGAGTTACAAAGGCGATATAATCTTCGGGAAATTCACATCCTGTCTTTGCTTGTAGTTGATTAACTTTCTCTATTGAGAGTGGAGAATTTAGTTGATATTTATGATTATCTGCACCAAATTCTTTATATTCATGATCAATACTAGCAACTAGTGCTAATTTCTCACGGATACGCTTGATAGGATTATCTGCATATTTTTTATTAAGTTGTTTCCATTGTTGCTCGGGTGTTCGCTTTTTATCTTTTCCAATGATGGTGGAAATAAAATCCATAATTTAAAATCCCTATTGATGATATGGTTTAGTTATAACGTGGTTATTTCATGATTCTTTTTAGATAGCGATAACTAAATACAATATTATTATCTTGCGTTAAATTCACTATAAACTATTTTGACTTTAACAAGATAATAGTATTTTGAAGGAAAGCATCTCCTTCATTTAGGGTTAAGTAGAATATGGCGTAATACAGATAAAAAAAGACCAACGCTAGGAGAGTTGGTCAATAAATACTAGAAGCAATGTGAGCAATGTCGTTGTGAAAAAACCAAGTAAAATACTCAACTATTCACGAGTTAAAAGATAATCATTATCATTTACCTTGTCAACCCTATGAAGACTGCGGTTATTATTTATTCACACTAAAAGCCAATAAATTATCTTACTTTATAGAAACTAAAGTTGAAATTTTATTATTAATAACAACAAGATCACTATTTTCTGATTTAGTGTTTATTGTATTTTTAACTGCATTCATTTTTTTCATTTTATTGACTAAATCTTTAAAGTGCTGGGAGCGTAAATGTATCGTTTTTTTAACCATGAGTTTTCTCCTTATGAATTGTAGTCATAACAATAGTAAGGATATCATTTAAATGCAAATGATAATCAATATCGTTTATTGGCGTGTGATTTGATGATAAAGTGCTTATGCTTAGGTAAATACTACGATTTTACCTGCTTTTTTGTATAATTTTTCTTATCTTCACTCTCTTAAAAGAGTGATATTATGAATAATAAAAGGAACTAATAGGAAATTTTTGCGATGGCATATGATTTAACGAAGAGATTAGTCATAGGGCTTTCCTCTAGTGCATTATTTGATTTAGAAGAGTCAGATAATATTTTTCGTACACAAGGAGAGGAAGCTTATCGAAAATATCAACATAAAATGCAGGATGTATCTTTGAATAAAGGTGTTGCATTTCCTTTTATTAGCCGGCTTTTGAAACTAAATAATATTAGACCTGACGATCCATTAGTTGAAGTTATTTTGTTATCTAGAAATGATCCCGATACTGGATTAAGAGTAATGAATTCTATTGAACATTATAAACTAGGGATCACCCGAGCTGTATTTCTTCAAGGAAAATCGCCTCATATTTATATACCAGCATTTGATATTGAGTTATTTTTGTCTGCTGATCATAACGATGTTTTACAAGCAATTAATGCAAATTATCCAGCAGGGCAGATATTAGCAGGCCATGTTAATGATGATGATGCTGATGAATTAAGAATTGCGTTCGACTTTGACGGTGTGATCGCTGATGATGAAGCTGAAGCTATTTATAAAACTTCAGGTGAGTTGTCTCAATTTCATAATCATGAAGCTAAAATGGTTGATGTACCTCATAATCCAGGGCCATTAAAAAAATTCTTACTGCGTATTTCTGATATTCAAAAATTAGAATTAGAAAAAGTAAAACAGGATCCTGCATATATTCCATTACTTAAGATCTCTATTGTGACTGCGCGCAACGCACCATCTCATAAACGTGTTATTAACACGATGAGAGCATGGGGAATTTCTATTAATGAAGCCTTTTTTATGGGGGGAGTAGAGAAAGCCAATGTTCTGAGAATTCTAAGACCTCATATATTCTTTGATGATCAAAAACTGCATTTAAAATCATCATCTGAATTACCTTCTGTACATATTCCTTTTGGAATAGCGAATAGAAACATAGAGAATAAATAAAATATTGTTAATTGCGGTGCCTGATATTTATATCATACACCTTTTTTATTTTGTCTAATATGGTCTTTATTTAATATATTTTTATTTATTATTGATGACTCTTTTGGCGGGGTATTTGCCGATTGTATGGCGAAATTTTAAAAATTTATCGTGTGCGGAATAAAAATAAATAAGATGAAGGTGATATTGTTATCGTAAAAGGTGAGTTATTTATATAGAAAACTCACCTACTCAATATGAAAATTTATATAATATGAAGCTACCTTGTTAGTTTTATCATATTATTTTGATGTGATTTATTATCGGTGCTCCCAGCATCCTGAATAATTCCAATCTGTAATGGTTCCTTTTTTATTAGCAACAAAATTATTTGTGCAAATCGTTGATTGCCCCCATCCATTATTTTGTGTCCATTGCCATGTGTATTGTGTGCCACCATCTGTTCTTTTATGTGTGTTACTAGGGCTACCCCAAGACATAACGAGGTCATCCACTGACTTGCCAACCCAATACGACCTACGTGCTTTGAACTCTTCTATCTGTTTTAATCTCTCTAGTCTTTCTTTACTTGGCGCTGACTCTTGGTTTTGTAAAGCTTGTTTATGTTTTGCCCCTGGTACTCCAGTAAGAGCATAAGTTAAGTCTGAGATAGCATCACGATCTTTTTGGGTACAACCGCTTAGCATGATTAATGAGGAGAAAAAAATTGCGAAACTTAATTTATTAATCATAATAGTCCTTTATTGTATTAGGAATTTGTGTGATATATTTAATAATCATATATTAATTTTTATAATAAAACATTTAATAAGTTTGTTTATATTAAATAAATGCTTGTGTAATGATAATTAACTGAATCTGATGCTCTTAATAAGACAATTATTTAATGAGAGTTTAAATTAGAAAATCTTATTTAGAATGTGTGAGTTTTTATTTATAAGAATGAACATAAAAGTGAATTTCTTCCAGAATATACTATTTTTTATCTTCTATTAACTAAGTAAAAATTTTCCTGCTAATAATAATGAATGTTCCACTAGAAAATTCAATAAAGAATAATAAATAAGTAAAATGCCAAGTTGTCATTATCCATAAATAATAAAATTATATGAGACATAATTATTCGTTTAACGGTAACTATCATATTCTTTTAAAGGCTTAGCATATCATTAATACAATAGTTAGGATCTTAATTTTACAAGCCTAATCAATGAATTTAAGCGAGATTATCGCATAGGAATAGGGCGAGAATTGGGTTATTTTAGCCAAGTACCCTTTATCGAATACGCCTAAAATTGGTGACTATGAAGTTAGCAAAGAGGCGATGCTTAAAATGAGAGCTTCTTTGCCGTCATCATCTCAGCCGGTTTCGCCACGCTCACCGAGCTCAAAACGTCAATAGATTTAGAAGAGGCATTTGATTTTGAGAGATGATTTGTCGTCGTTTTACCACAGTTTTACCACAGTTTTACCAGTAGCAAATTTCAGATATAAAAAAACCAACCATAAGCGGTTGGTTTTTCTAAGGAATTTTGGTCGGCATGATAGGATTTGAACCTACGACCCCTGACACCCCATGAAACCGATTTTAATTTTACTAACACTTTGATTATAAATACAAATAATACATTTACATGTAATTGCATACAGTGCTAGATATACAAAATATGCATTATAAGAATCAATGAGTTAAGGGGAGTTTTACCATATCATTTAGTGCTTATTGCTATTTTAATAACTGAACATTGCTTATCATGTATTACTTTAAATCCTTTTTCCTCGTGACCTTGTATAGATTCTTTTCTCGGATGATTATATCCTAAATGAGTTCCAGCAGAAAAATATGCTTGTGAATTATCATCTAAAGGAGTTGGTATTTTTTCTGAGCTAGCTTCATCTCCATGATGAGGAACAATGATGATATTAAATTTTTCAGTAGGGATCGATTTTATATTATCGTTATTATCTTTATTCATTTCTTTATAGACATAATCACCAGGAATTAAAATCGTATTATTATTGAAATTAATTTTAATAATAATGCAATCATTATTTTTTTTAACTTCATTTGGATTGCTTCTATATATGTTCATTTCAATTAAATTGTTTTTTATGAAAATATCCTTATCTATTTCTATGACTTTTTTTATTATTTCTTTATTTTTAAAAGATAAACTTTTTTGCATGTGAGGTATGAATATATTTATTATTTTTTCTTGAAAATCTTTATCTTTACCTAAAGATATTTCCCACTCCATTAACCTCGAATGATCAGAATCTAAATGTGATAAAAAAACATATACAGCATTTAATTTACTCAATAATACATTGGCAAGCTCATTCGTAATTAATGTAGTGTAGTTCTTTCTAAGTATGGGTTTACCTGCACCCATATCAAAAAGTATTCCTTTATCACCACTAGTTAGGAGTGAACACATCCCTTGTCCTACATGGAATGAATAAAATTTTATATCTATATTTTCCATGAAAACTTTTAACTTATTTTCCTCTTGTATAGAAATACTTTCACTTCTATTTAGTTCTTCTCCAAGGATAAACTCTATACTTGTTATTGCTATATATTTTATTTCTTTTTCATCAGAATTAAATGTTTCATAGAAGTATGAATCTCCATTATTATCTAAATTAGCTTTTATTTTCATCCAAATATGTTTTTTTTGTTCTTCTACTAATATTAAGTCTGATTTTAAAAAAACCATTCTTTTTTTCATGATAATATAATTTATTAAAATAATTGCATTAAGACTTCTAATGGATGGGGTGATGGCTTCTAATTTACTTATATCAATCTTATCTTTAGGTTCATTTTTTTCAAATATTGAAATTAATTTTTTAATAAGATTTAAATTAATTTTGTCATAACTAAAAATAATGGATCTATACATTATATCTTTATTTTTATCACTGATGTTTATATCTATATTTTGAGTATTACAGCCATCTACTTTATTAAAACTATTATTTAAATAATTATCTTTTATAATTGTTGTAAGTTTAAGGCTTTTTTCATGGGGGAAATAATCTTGGTAACCGATTTCTAAAAGTTCATCAACATAAGCATATAAAGTAATTTCTTTTGATTTATCATTCATATTATCAACCAATCTCACAATGAGGCACTTCAACCCATTGTACATGGTTTTCTGTATAAATCTTGGTTGACTCTGCATCACTGTGAGCCATTCGAGCTTGTGGATCAAAACCACGCTGTTTAAACATAAAGGCCGCCAATGCTCTTATTTCATGAAAGGTTGGTCTTTCATCTAAAGGCAAATGACTAGCAACGCCAACCCGATCACGTAACGTGGAAAATGCACGGCTAAGGTAATCAGGTGCAACTTGTGTTGGATGATTAACTTCTTTACTCACCTTATTTGGAATACGAGTAGGTAGTCTATGCACAATATAAGGGCTTGCCACATTGTCACGGCTATTATCGATGATTTCCTTAAGTGCTTTGCCTATGGGGATCGCAATATGAGATGCCTCTTTATGTTGCACTTTTTGTCTGTGAATATAAATCATCCCGTATATTCCATTTAAGGGTTCCTCATACCATAAACATCCACAGATGCCTTCTTTTGGGGCTTTGATATTGTATTTTATGCGTGATACTTCAAGCCTTGCTTGTGTTGTTTGTAACGCCAGATCCATTGCTGTTCTTAACCAAGGTTCTGCAGATGCTCGAATTTTAAGAAAATCATCATAAGATAATCTTCTACGTTTTTTCCCATCGACTCTTTTCATTTTCTTACGTTCAGCGGGATTATCAAACATAAGAGATTCATCCATTGCGTAACTAAAAATTTTCTTTAGAAAACTGACCTTGCGATTTTGTACATTAGCGGAAGCATCGGCATGATATTCATTAATATAGCCATTTACATGTTCTAGTGAGATTTCATTCGCGGGGATATCTTTAAAAAAGATCTTAATTCTTTCTAAGTCATTAACCCAGTTACTAAGTGTACTGTCTGATGGTTTCTCATCATTAGTGATCCGCAAAAATAACTTATCTAAATGTTCTGAGAGAGGGAGGGCCTCTCCATATTGCCCTCCCGAGTCAATAATTAATGAGTTAACAGAAACGCATTTTTCTGGTCGCATAATATGGTTGTATTCTCTGGCTATTGCGATAGCTTTTGCTTTATCAGCACCAATGCATTTTCTTAAACCATTAGTTAATGTAAGGCGATATTGTTTGACTGATTTATCAAAATAAAGAAAGTCAGGTAGATGCCTAAATTCCTTTCTTCTCGGTCTACTGGCCATATCACGAAGCCCTTATTAACTCATCGACACATGAAGAAATAACGGACTCGATACCCCAACGTTCGGATGAATATATCCAAACAGAACAATCAACGATTTTGCCTTTTAATAAGCCAGCTTCTACCCATTTTTTTATGGTTCTATTATCTGGAATAGAACCTATTTCAAATTCTCGTTTAGCCCACGCACTAGCTTTCATCAGTTTTCCGCTCATTTTGGTCTTGCCTCATCATTAATAAAATAAGCCGGTCTGCTGTATCACAGGAGTGTTTGATTTCAGCATCAGTGCATGGTCTATTTCTTACACTGAACGCTAACCGACCTAATTTAATATCAAAATTTGTTAATAATTGGTTCCCTGGTTTCCAAGGTGTTAATAATTTCATGATGGTTACCCATTGGTCTTGAATAAACCACCATGCTAATAACAACGAAAAGTAAAAACTGATTATGCTTAATCAACTTTTTACCCGAATAATTCCCTCCACTGGATAGCACTCTGCAATTTTCCCTTTGATCGCGAGTAATTCCTTATCAATTAAACAATTTTGTTCATTGGGATAAATATAACCGTAGGGTTCAAACTGACAATTTACCGAACTACATATCAAAAGGAATAAACCAAACATTATTGTTCACTCCTTTGTTGCTCAGCGGGAGAGGGTTGAAGTTCAATTTTGACGTGTGCTGGAAAGTCGTATGAAACATGGCAACGTCTATCTGTTGAAACAAAGCCATGTGTACCATCAGGTAATGTGATCTTTACGGCTTGGTCTTTCTGTTGAGAGTGTCTAAGCATTGGTCTTGCCTCTTTGTGACATGTCACGCTAATGAATGATAGCTGTATTAATGGGATGCCCCAGTTGTAGCAATAACGCTTTTTGCATCGATGAAAGGGCTTGCTGTTCTTGCTCTGTGACATTTTTTGTTGATGCCGTAGACCATTCGATACTGCATTTATTTGTTGTTTCATCATGAGTGATGACAACTTCTAACTTCATGGCCATAACGTTTATCTCCTGATAATGCGCCCGATAAAGGGCGCTATTATGAATTAACGAACCATTAATGAACGTTCACCAACTTCAAGATGTGCTCCGGGAATTTCAAGGCCATTTTCAATCGCTTCTTTAATGCCTTTTTTATCTGGCGCGGTGATGGTTTGAACATCAACCAACTCATCTGGCAACAAAGCTTCATTGTCGATAATGACTCGAACAACACCAGCTCTAGCTGTGAATGTGTTTTTTGTTGTTTTTAATTTATCTAATCCTGAAGCTAATAAGCAGTTAAGAGCATATTTCTTTAGGTTTTTAGCTTGGTTTTCGAATGATTTCTTACGATCAGATAAACGTTTAGATTCTTCATCCAGTGTTTTAGCTTGACCTTCGATATTGCGAACGTGGTGCATAATTGCATCCAATTTATCACCTAACTCGCCCTCGATACCTTCTAAAGTATCTGCGATATCTTCAGGAGAAAATTCTCCTGTTTCAACGAGTTGTTGTAATTTTTCGTAATTGGTCGCCAGTGCGATAGCAGTAGTATTGGTCATTAGATTGCCTCTTCTTTCTGTTTCAGTTGGTCTAAACACTCTTTTTCGATTTGGTTTAATCGACGTAAACGGCCGGACAAATATTTCTCGTAATCGTTGTCACGACGTTCTTGAGCTGATTTGATATGTGCAGAAATTTCTCGCGTTAATGTGGATGCAATGCCTCGCAATTCATTCTCAGTAACAGCACTACGCATAACTTCCGTATGTTTAGTAAATTTCTCGTCTAACTCTTTACGAATGCGAGTAATATCTTCAGCTTTCTCGCTCGCATTTTTAATTTCAAACTCAAGCTTATTACTCGCTAAGTATTCAGGGTTATCATGCATACCCATAAAGACATCAGAGCTAAAGCCAAGCATTGACAGGGCTTTTTTGATTGCATCAGTTAGTGATTTTTTAATAGCTTCACCGTCAACCTTAATGCCATAGTTAGTTTGATAGCGGTATGGTGTTGCACCATAACTTTCAAACTCACCGCGGGTTTCACATTCGATGATGTACCAAAAACGGATCTTAATTGAGTGGTTTTGTTCGCAGAATAACGCTCCATCACCATCACGTAAAAAACGGGTTGCAACTTGTTTATTACGTTCATCGAGAACAGGTTCTACAAGAGGCTTTCCATCAATAAATTTTTCTTCAAGGACTTCATAACCCCAACCTTCACCAATAGGGCCGAATATTTCAGTAGCGCGCATAAACATGTAGGTACTGTTTATGCTAGTTCCTACAAATCCCATACCTTCTAATGGTTTAGTAAAGCGAGGGTCTGTACGTTGTACTCTTTTCCAAATATTAAGATTATTTGCATCACCTAAGTTAAGAACTTCCTCAAGCACACTCGCGCGTTGCTCAAAATTATCGTGTTGTACTGATGGTGTTTCTGGTTCTTTAGGTTTTTCAGTTTGCTCAATCACTTGAGCTGTTTCTGCCTTAGGCGCTACTTCTTGCTTTTTACGCGAACGTTTAGGCTTAGTTTCTTTCTCAACTGTATTTTCTTTGGATACTAAAGAGGCATTATCTGTTTGAGTTAACTTAGTAGTAATTTCTTCTTTTTTAGTGTTGTTAGATTTGCTAATACCCAAATGTAGATCAATAAGTTCTTTTCGCGCGTTGGGATTATCTAATAGCTCAGGCTGTTTTTTACTTTCAGCTATTAACGAGAAAATCTTTTCACGAGGTATATCCAAGATGCCAGCTGTTGTGCGTAAATCCATTGACCAGCGTTTCCATGCTTTGTCGTCATCATCTATCAGCTCTTTGGCTTTCTTTACTTGAGAGGGAAGAACATTATTAGGATCAAAATCATCTAACAGTGCTAAGGCGATTTCAGTATCTATGGTTGAATAGTTACGCTTGATAGAAGATATCTCTTCTTGTCGTTGCTCTGGTTCTTCTGTTAGCCAGCTTTCACCTAGCGATTTAGCTTCTTCAACGGTGACATCTTCATTAGCAAACTCATAGATAGCCTGTGCTATTTCCATCGTTTGCTCAGCATCCATCAAAGATAACTTTGTTATTTCAGCAAGGCCTGTGGCGATATTACGAATTTTAGGATTTTCTTGGTCTGCCAAATATTCCAGAGCAGTTGAAAATTCATTGTTCGTTATTTGAGTTTTTCCAAATAAAAGTAAACACGCAATACGAGGTTTTGTTCCTAATTTTTTGAAATTTTTATATTCAATAGGTTTCCATTGAGTACCGTCATACTCATTTTCAACAGCAAATTTTTCATCGAAAGCATCTAAAGTAGGGCATGCAGAACCGTCAATATGTTCGCTAATTAACGGCTCATCAGTATTAAAGTTATCCATAGCTTCTGGATATGCTTCAGACAATTTCACTACTGCAGTTGCTGTTGCCAGCTTTGCATTAGCAGTGCTTAACGCTATGGCTAAAGGTACAGCACCGTTGGTACGAGCCTCGGTCGTAGGCTCAAATACACAGATAAAAGTTTTCATTGGTCTTGCCTCTTAATAAGGGATTTCTTCGTCAGTTTTCGAAATGGGTTTGCCTTCCAAGCAAAGTAACATTTGGATTTGATCTTCTAACAAGCTTGATTTCACTTGGGCATCAGAAAGAATTTTATCTTGCTCATTGCGTAGAAAATCAATTTCAGCGTGAACGAGATCAGTTTGAGTTGGCTCTTTAAAAGGAACATCAACAGTGTGTTCTGCAATAACGAAACCTAGTCCATCATTAGGATCTGCTTTAAATGCGTAGGCGTTATATTGATAAGAACCATCGAACTGTTTTTGAGCGTGAATATAGAGTGTGACGGTTAGGCTTTCAGGTTGTGCTTTCATAGCAACTCCTTTAAAATAACTGCGATCAGTGATTTATCATTGGTCTTGCCTCTTCTAGCGTTTGGTCGCGCTAGTAGAACTCTCGGTTAGCTTTGGTCGGCGACCCGAGGTAAAGGAACCCACTTCGGTGGGTTTTTTTACGTCTGTAACTTATTGCTCGTCTTTCCGAGCTGTCATGGTCATGTCTTTGTAGCTTTGGTCTGAAATATTCCCTAGTGCTGAATAAGAAGGTCTGAACACTTACCTAAACACTTGCTGTGTTGTTTTTGTTGTTAGTAAATCTACAAGTTAAAATTGAATATTGCAAGTCTATTTTACAAATAATTCTTGTAATTATGTGTGTAAAAAATTACAAGAGCTATTAAGCCCCTGTAATTTAGTTTGAATTTTATGAAAGGATTTTAAGCGTAACGCTTGTATGTTCTAGATTGACTGAGGAGGACTTTACCAAAAATGAAGAATTGGTCTTCATCTTCTTTATCAATATCCCAATCTCTGTAATTGGGATTATCAGAGATAACGGTTAATTTATTCTTTATCATTTGAAGTCTTTTAATGTGCAATGTTTGACCAAAAATGAAAACGTAAATGCCATCACCATCAAAATAATCTATGTGAACATCTATGAAAACCTGATCTCCTGGTTCAATAGTATTTTGCATACTATCACCAACTACAGTGATCATTTTTATATTAGCACTAGGTCTGTTGCCAAATAAGCGGAGTGCTTCATCAGATGTATATTCAATAGCTCTAATTGTTTCAATAAATTCACTTTTATTAATAATGCCAGGGCCTGCGCTTGCTTCTATATCAAGTAGTTCAACAAGATAAGAATCATTCTTACGGACAACTGGCTTATTCATTACTTCAGTTGAAACATCACTCATAAAAAACCAATGTTCTGGATATCCTGAGAGACTAGACAATGCTGTTAAATTATTACCTCTAGGTGCTGTTTTACCGCTCACCCAAAATTGCACTGATTGAGGGCTAACACCGAGCCTACGAGCTAATTCTGATTGAGACCAGTTTCGCTCGGTTAGTATTTGGCTAATACGTGTAGCTGATACTTCATTCGGATTCTTTTTCATAAAATTATATTACAAGCTTTCCTTGTAGGGATCACTTCAAGAAAAACTTGATATTGTTGTGTGTTTGATTGTAAGATTAACTTGTAATTCAAAAAGGAGAAAACAATGACACCTTGTATAAAAAACAAAATTATCAATCTAGCGAGCCAATCAGAGATTGCTCGACGATTAAATACGAAGCCTCAAACAGTGCATTTATGGTTCAAAAATGGCGTTCCTGCTCTAAAGGTTTTAAGCCTGTGTGAATGCTTAAATTGGCAAGTAACACCTCATGAGGTTGCGCCAGAAATTTATCCAAATCAGTTTGATGGGCTTCCTAAATCATCATCAGTATTACAGGTATCAAATTAAAAAACTGATTATGCGTAATCAATTTTTCTAGCGACAGGAGACGCAAAAATGAATTTTGATATCAACATTATCAGAGCTGAAATTGAGGACTGGGCTGTAGAACAAGGGCAAGAACATGTTGCTATTGAGATTAGCCGAGCTTACTTACGATTAGTGATTAATCAAGAACATGGTCGATTACATGCCATTGAGGATCAAACGGGTAAGGCAGACTGGAAAGCAATAAACAATAACCGGCAACAGATATTCCGTTGGTTACGTGGTGATTCTCGCGCATCTCAAAGAAAAATTGCGGAGTTAATGCCTGCGATTGAAATGGCACTACCGGCTTCAAGGTTAGCTCGAGTACGTGGAGATACAAAAAACTATTTAGCAACCGTGGCCATTCAGCGTTTTGCTGATGCTATGACTGAAATTTTATTAGAAGGTCGTGACATGTCACACCAAATAAACAATGTAGTACGTGCATTAAATGAGATATCACGCCCGACCAGCGTGCATTAATTCAAGAGGCAAGACCAATGATTAGATCAACTGAAAAAATCACATACCGTAATGGGTTTATGCTGAATGATAAACCTGCCCATATATCAGAAATTAGGGATATTTTTGAGGGTAGACGTGTTATTGCGCTGTTAGTTTGGGAACAGTATGAAAAGCAAAAACAAAAATTACTGTCAAAGAATTTAACGCCTGCGCAGTATCAAAGTGCATGTCGCTCCATAGCTAAATCATTGGGGGTGTAACGTGAGTAATAAATTAACGGGCTATGTATGGGATGCATGTGCTGTTTCAGGTGTTAAAGGTACCAAATTAATGATCATGGTACGACTAGCTGATTACTCAAGCGATGAAGGGATCGCTTATCCCAGTGTTGAAACAATCAGTCGTCAAATTGGTGCTGGAATTAGCACAATTCGCAATGCATGTAATGAACTTGAAAATGATGGTTGGTTGGTTAAAAAACAACGTAGAAATGGTAATCGAAACGCTTCAAATTTATATTTTTTAAATGTCGATAAATTAGAAAAAATTGCATTAGAAGAAAATGCAAAATTAAGAAAACAGCGTGAAAAACTATCAAATTATCACCGTCCAGATTCTGACCGTTCAGATTCTGACCGTACAGAAAACGATAAAAATATACGTTTTGACCCTCCAGAATCTGGCGTTCAAGTGGGTTTTCACCGTCCAGAATCTGGAGGCGATCCACAAGTAAATTCAAAACATGATCCACAAGTAAATTCAAAACATGATCCACAAGAATTACTCGAGGGGAAAAAATCGAACAATAAATTCGATCCAAAATTATCTAAACCGTCAAATGTGAGTGATGAGGTTTGGCAGGATTGGATTAACTTCAGGAAAGAGATTAAAAAACCGCTGACAGAAACCATGTGCAAGCAACAAGCAAAAAAATTATCGCTTTGCTCCGATGCCAATGCTGTGATTTGCAATTCAATTGCTAACGGTTGGCAGGGGCTATTTCCTGAAAGACCAGTAGTACAAACTCAAAAAGTAAATTCTCACACTGGGTTTAGCGAAAAAGATTACCAGTCTCAAGATCCGCATTGGTTTGTGGGAGGTGGAAATGTCTGAACAAAATTTACTAACTGCGGTGAATATTCCACCTCGCTTTGCTAATGCGACATTTGAATCATTTGTAGCCTCAACGCCAACAGCAAAACATAATTTAAAAATTTGTCAGCAGTACGTTGAAACTTGGGGTGACCGAAAAAACGCAGGAGAGGGGCTTGTGCTGTGTGGAACACCCGGAACTGGTAAAACACACCTTGCAGTATCAATCGCTCGTCAGATTGCCGGAGAATTGCAAGAAACGGTATTCATTACCACAGCCTCACGTATCATTCGCGCTTTTCGAAGAACATGGGCTGGAAATTCAGAATTCAGTGAACTTGATGTACTTGAAAAATACTGCACACCTGATTTGTTAATTATTGATGAAATTGGTGTTCAGTATGGCACTGATTCTGAACGTAATATCTTGTTTGAGTTGATTAATGATCGCTACGAAGATTTGCTACCTACAATTTTGATAAGCAACTTGCCCGTTGTTGATCTACAAGAAATGCTTGGTGAACGAGTCGTGGACAGATTATTACAGGGTGGAACGGTATTAACGTTTAACTGGCCAACATATCGCAGAGGTAATCATCATGCATGAGAAAGAATTAGAACATGCGGTGATTAGTGGTTTGTTAGCTGGTGGTGCTAGTCAAGATGCATATGAGGTATTAGCCACATTACCTGAAGAAGCCTTTAGTTCTAGATATTTTCGTAATGTCTACAAAGAAATTAAAAAACAAGCGCTAGCAAGTTCTTTAATAGATCCCTTTTTTATTGCTGATGCGTTAGGTGAAAAAGGCGATTTAGCAAATTTACTTGAGCTATCTAAAACACCTATTTGGACAGCAAATTTAAAAGGCTATGCCTCAAAAGTTTATAGTTATTATCGTGTTAGAGAAGTAATTCAATTAATTTCCAAGTATCAAAATGATATTACTACTGCAAATAATCATGAACAAGCTGAAGAATTTATTCATCAATTTGCAACACAAATTGGTCAGCTGACAATTGGTAGTCAGAACCTACTTCCTGTGCATTTAAATACACTACTTGAAGGCTATGTAGATGTTTTAGAACGCAGAAACAAAGGGGAAGATGCTGTTGGGATGATTAAAAGTGGTATTGAAGCTTTAGATGACAAAATAGGAGGCTTTAACCCAACAGACTTAGTTTTTATTGGTGGTCGTCCGGGAATGGGAAAAACAGAGCTTGCACTAACGATGACTGAAGGTATGACCAGAGATGGAGGCGGTGCATTGTTCTTCTCGATGGAAATGTCTAATCAGCAAATCACTGAGCGTTTAGTTGCCGGTTCTGCACAATTGCCAATATCAACATTGAGACATAGTGGGCGATTGGATGATGAAGGATGGGGGCGTTTAAGTTCAGCACTAGGCCATTTAATGGATAGAGATATTCATATCATCGATGCGAGTAATCTAACTATTGAACAAATATGTGCAATCAGTGAAAACCACAAACGTAAATATCCAAATTTGAAAGGAATTTTTGTTGATTATTTAGGGTTAATTAAAAAACCTAAAGCGGAACGTAATGATTTAGCAATTGCAAAAATCTCTGCATCGTTAAAAGGGTTGGCAAAGCGATTACACACGCCAACTATTGCGTTAAGCCAGCTATCTCGTGATGTTGATAAAAGACCTATTAATCAACGCCGTCCTGTTTCTGCTGATTTACGCGACTCTGGTAGCTTAGAGCAAGATGCTGACTTAATTTTATTTACATATAGGGAGGCCGTATATAACCCAAATAGCCCCGCGAAAAATTATGCCGAGATCATTATTGATAAATTTAGGCATGGAGAAACTGGCACAATATATCAAGAATTTAAGAATGGCCACTATCTGCCTGCCGACCAAATTACAGCGTCAGAAGTGTCCAAAATGCAACAGCAATCACAGCAAAGTGATAAACGCCGTCGTTACGCAGAAAAAGCATTTTAGTTAAAACAGAGGCAAGTTGAATCAGAAGAACATGAAATGATTAAGCGAAATTGTGCATTGCGCAGACCAGGACGTGATCCATATGATGAAAGTGAATATATTCAAATGCTCATACGAAATGATGATGCGAGACTTAAGCGCGAGATTGCGGAATTATCCAATCGTTGTTGTGGTAAATGTGGTGAACGGTTACCAGTGATGGAATGTTGCCTTGATGGTGATTCTAAGTGCTGGGTAACCAAGGGGTGGCACAAGCTTAAATTGGGGGTAGAATAGAAAGAAAAATAGGAGCTAATAATGCCATCTCTTTTCTCCGAAATACAAAATGATATTTTAAATCCAAGTTCAAATATAACGGATATTTTACGTAAATGTTCAGTGTTAGCATATAAGATAAACAACGACACATTTATTAAATGGACTGAGTTAGAGTTAGATGGATATGATGGTGATGATGCAATTCCTGATTACCGCATAGTAGGCACTGTAATTAGAGGGGACTTCTCTAATAGAGCAGGTGCGAATCACTCTGCACTGCAAATTGATAAGCATTTATTGCCAGATTTTTTACAGGATAGTTTTGGCTCAGGGAAAGTTTACTATCCAGTGTCATATATAGAAAGTCTACTTTCGTACTCAGCTGATGATGATCCTGTAAGAGATATACCCATGTCAGCTTTACCTCTATTCAATAGGTTATATCAAGGTTTCTTTTGCACTAGGGCATATGAGATTTTACCAAGGATGGCTTGTTATAGCGTAATTGATTCTATAAAAAATAAAACACTTAGGTTTTTATTGGAAATAGAAGGAAAAATAGAGAATATAGAGGATATTAAATTGTCAAAACAAGACGAAAAAATAGTGACTCAAACCTTTAATAACCATATTTATGGTAATGCTAATGTTGCTAATGCCAGCGAAAATTTTAATCAAAATTTACAAGTTCAATCTCATGATTTAATAGATAAACTACTTTCTGAATTATTAGAGATAAAAAAGCAGGGAAAAGACTCTCAAATTATTGATGATATAATCCCACATATTGAGTCGATGAAAAGTGTTAAAGACCAAACGGGTGTTATGACAAAACTAGTCGAAATAATGACTATTGCTGGTGGTTCTGCATCTGTTCTATCTGTAATAACACCTTATGTATCTAAACTTAAAGAATTATTTATTTAATTTTTTAAATTTAAAATTATCTTCTTTTGAAGAAATAAGTATTTCTGATAAAATAATCCCATTGGTCTGAACACCCAATCTTAAACATTTGCTGTGTCAACTGAGAGTCAAGTATGGCACAGCATAGCTTTATCAAAATGTCTAACGATACTCTTGTACCAGCTAACCCTGTTACGAGAGATTTTCTGCATTCAAAAATCAAATGTGGTGATGTGCTTTCAGCGAATTTTAAGAAAGCCCGTAACCCTCGATTCCATCGTAAATACTTCGCATTACTCAACTTAGGCTATGAATATTGGGAACCAGTTGGCGGTACCATTTCACCTGAAGAAAAAGAGCTTGTGCGTGGTTACATCACATTCCTTTCATATTACACGGATAATGCTGACGCGCTCTTATCAGCATCCGATATCTATCTAGAAGAAGTCGCACAAAAACGTGCACAAAATATCTCAGCAACAAAATCATTTAATGCTTTTCGCTATTGGGTTGTAGAGCAAGCCGGTTATTACGACACGTTTGAAATGCCTGACGGTAGTTTACGTCGTGTCGCTAAATCAATCAGTTTTGCAAATATGGACGACTTAGCATTTAGCGAACTCTACAAAGCCACACTCGATGTGCTTTGGAATTTTATCCTTCGTAAGCAATTCCCCACTCAAAAAGCTGTAGAAAATACAGTATCTCAATTATTAAGTTTCACATAGAGGCAAGACCAATGATCAAATCAAAGACCAAAGAAGAAAAGAAGTGGCTATCAGATGTAGCAGAACTCGGTTGTATTTGTTGTCGTAATATGGGACTTGGGGCAAGTAGAGCGGAAATACATCACGTTAGAACAGGGCAGGGAATGGCACAGCGAGCCAGTCATACAGATGTTTTACCACTGTGTCCTCCACATCATAGAGCGTGTTACGAAACCGGCTTTCACGCTTCGCCTAAATCGTGGCAAGAAATTCATGGTACCGAGATTGAGTTATTAGAACAGACTAAGCAAGAAGTAATGGAGTTACGAGTATGTCGAGTATAAAGAGTATATCTGATGGGTTAAAACTTGATAAAACACGAGAAGCTTGGCTTCAGAATTGGTTAACTCGATTTGGTACATGGGTACATAGCGGACGTATAGATAAACGACAGAGTAGTATGATCGCTCAATTTATGGAAAGAGTAGAACGACGTGATTATCCGTATAGACCTACGTGTAGTGATGAAGATGGTCTACTTATTCAGAGAGTTGTTGACAGTATATATCACATAGATATTCAGGCATTTAATATGTTACTTAGTCGATATGCTTTTTGTGCATCGGATAGAGCTATAGCTCGTCATTATCATAAGAATAGTGAACCAAGAATAATGGCTCGTAGAAATGGCATGTTAAGAGAAAGAAAGCCATCTATGTCTACATGCCGTAGAGAGGTAGAAGAAATATTAAATGCTGTTGAATATTTATTATACCAACCTCTAGTAGATGCATTTAAAAATAGAGAAAAAGAGATGATCGAGAAGCGAAATAGCAAAAACGTGTTGACATCTTTGAACTAATGAGCCACTATTTCAAGGTAAGTTGCCTTTTTTGTAACTTCACCAACTAACCCAGCTAATGCGCTGGGTTTTTTGCTTTTATCTACAGACAAAAACTTATGCTTAAGTAAAATATAGTTTTTATATTTTACTTGAGGATGAGTTAATGTCGTATTGTGTTGAAAGTACAATAGAAAAACTGCTCTATGATGCCTATAACGAAATGTTTTCTAAGAAAAAAAACTATTTTTTGTATTTTGCAGAGGAAGGTATTTCGTTTGAATTGTGGCTAACCACTGAGCTAGCGATGTATTTTAGGAATGAGAAATACAACGTTGATTTCACACCAGGAGTGGTTATTAAAGAAGAAGTTGTTGGTGTTGAGAATCAAATTAGAACTAAATATAGCTGTAGATACCTAGATTTATTTGTTTCAAACGAAATAGGTCAGTGTGCAATTGAATTAAAAATAGCAACGCCTGCAACTCAATCAAAATATAATATAGCTTGTAGAAATGATATCACTAAGTTATCCAACATAAGTAAGATATCGACTAAAGCGAAGATTGCAGATTATAACAAAATAAAGAAACTATTTATTCTGGTTGTTGTTTCTAAGCGTAATGAAGTTGGGTACAACGCTAACTGGAATGAATGGCTAGATAAAATATACGAAGACTCAAATGAAAAAGCAGGGTCTTTAATCAAATACAAAAGATATTCAAAAGAAGATAATAAAGACTTAACTGCGGTGGTTTACCACAAATTTGTCAAGTAAAGCTTGCTGTTTCCTTTGTTCAGAGTTACATGTGTGTTCACGACCAATAACTGACCAAAGGTATTAAAATATCATGTTAAAACATAGTGATATGACAGAAGAGGCAAGACTTGTTTTTGAAGTTGTTCCGCACACGATGGAGGTTACGGTAAATGAAGTTGCAGAATGCACCTATTTAACTGAGGAACGTTGCCAATTGATATTAACGCAGTTGGCAATGGCGGGACTAATCAAAGAAAACATCAAAGGAAATACATTTCAAAATATCTAATACTGTGAAAATGGGCGACTGTAAAAGTGTTGGTAGCACCTTTACAGTCATTCACCCGTTCTGGTAGATCACGGACAAACTAAAGCCCACTGCTTATGTGCACAAAGCATGGTGAGCTTATCAAAAAAGGTTCTCCTGATCTATGAAAAATACTGTGATTTTAAACAGTGTGAATTTAGTCAATGATGACTCACTCAGCTATATAAAAACACTTCCCTTTGAACTGCACCCCAAAAGTTGGACACCAACTTTGGGGTGTTTTTCTATGGCTAAATATTCTCTTGATTTTAAACTCAA
>NZ_NGVR01000029.1 GCF_002777965.1 Proteus columbae
GAGCAACTGACTTGTAATCAGTAGGTCACCAGTTCGACTCCGGTAGCCGGCACCATATAAGAACCCGTTATCTCGCAAGAGATAGCGGGTTTTTTCTTTGGGTAAAATCTAAATTTTGATTAGCTCAATATCATTTGCTAATTGACATCACTTCCCAGTACTTAGTTGTTTCATTTTGGATGTAAACAAAGAACTTGCTGTTGATGATAAATATAGCAATGCTTCGGTTAAAGCCTTTAACGAAGCTGAACGTATTTGTAGATGTTAATTTTCCACTATCTTGTATTAAGAAGAGCTCAAAATATTTGTTTTCTGTTGAAATGCAACATAAATATTGTTTACCAGTGACTGCATCATAAGCAATGCTCATATAATCATAATAATATGGAAAAGTACCACTATCAGCTAAAGGATCACGGATCAGTTTGCCTGATGGGTGAACTGTTCTTGTCATATATTCTTTATCCTTACTCATGGAAAGTAAGTAAGTATTTCCATCAGCATTAAATGAAATATTAGTAGGATAGAATTTATTCTCAGTATCTGAGTCAGTTACTATAAGTTTAGTCATTTTAGTTCTCCTATTGAATGAAGTTTTATTTTTGACTTTTTTAATAGTTTTTAAAATAATAAAATTCGATAGGAGCTTTATAAAGAGAATGTTATTTAATTAATTGATTTTATTGGCTATAATATTATAAAGTTACTTTATTATAATGAATCACCAACCCATCACTGACCAATTAAACACTCGCCCCAAAATTTTCACTTCTTCTAATGTAGAACGCTCATCTGGGTAATCAATAGTATTATAGCTACGAATGATAATGGTGTTATTGGGGAGTCGATGTAAAATTTTGACTCTCAAAAGATCGCCTTGTTGAATAGCATAAATACCGCCATCAACAATTTTTGTATGCCCTGTACTGATAGTTACAATCGAACCATCAGGAATAACAGGGGACATACTGTCGCCATGAACTTTAAAAGCAACTGCATCACTAGGTTGAACGCCATAGCGATTAAATGTAGAACGAGAAAATCTCAATAATTCCACCTTTTGATTATCAGTGGTACAACTTCCGAAACCTGCGGCTAATTCAATAGTAGTATAGAAGGGGATCTCAACTTCATCTCGTTCTATCGGCGTATTATTATCCCAATCATCAACGGGTGTCATTTCATTTACCGAAACACCATCGTTTCTTTTTGCTCCTCGCCCATATTCTAACCATTCTGCTCGAACATCGAGCCACTGACTCAATGCTAAGATATTTGTTGGATCGGGAATTGATTCACTGTTTAGCCATTTCCATACTGCTGGAGCACTGACTTTTATTCCCTGTTCAGCGAGTGCATCTGTAATTCTTTTACCTAACCCACGTCCTGCAATCCCTGAATCTAAACAAGATTCTTGAAGCCTTTTTGTGAACTCCGTTTTATTATCATTTTTAACCATTAGTTAATTTCCTTTGCAGCTTGACGTCACTTTGGTTAAAATATAACATTAACTATTAGTTAATAAAAGTACAAAAAGTACAAAAAGTACAAAAAGTACAAAAAGTACAAAAAGTACAAAAAGTACAAAAAGTACAAAAAGTACAAAAAAGTAACTAAATAAACCAATGCAAGAGTGGTAAGTAAAAATCACGTTGAGATAACGCCGTAAAATGCGGGTGATTTAGATGCATAAATGCCATGCCTTGTCGTGGTACATGGATGACCAATTAGTAGTGATAGGAAATCAAAAGGAGCATTAAATGAGACTAGCAGACTTACCTAAATATTTTTCACCAAAAAGCATTGTATTAAGTGATGTAAGAACTGTTAAAGCGGTAGATTCACTTTCAGTAACCGATGTTATGACATCAATTAGCCTCGCTACGCGAAAAGGGCGTATGGGAATAGAACTGTTTTTAGCTAAACATAGTATTAGTAACCCAAGCGAAGCGATAGAAAGCCTTTACCAATACGCATTAACGCAAACTTATCAATATAAAGCGATTAATAAATTAACTGAAAACGATAAAGCCAAAGTTTTACATATTATTGCTAATTATGCTTTTCAAGATTACGCAAGAAGTGCCGCAAGTAAGAAAGCGTGTCCTGATTGCAGTAATGGATTTATTGAAGTTGACGTTTTTACTACCAAAAGCTACACCTCAAAATCTGTTAAAGGGTGTGAGCGAAATCTTAAAGATGAGCTTAAAGTTAAACCAAAAAATAAGATTTCTTACCGTGAAGTGAGAGAGACAACTCGAGTTGTTTGCCCTACATGTAAGGGGAAAGCTGAAATTCGTTTAGCATGTCGTTGCCATGGACGAGGCCAAGTTTTAGATAAAAAAGAGAGTGAAAAGCAGGGCATGTCTTTTTTCAAACCGTGCAATCAATGTTCAGGACGCGGATATCCTCGTTTAAAATTCAGCGAAGTATTAGAGCAAGTGCAAACGGTGGTGAGCGTTTCTAAAACTGTTGCATACAGTAACTATAAGCCGTTATTTGAACATTTAGTTGAAGAATGCTTTAAAGAAGAGTCTTTGTCGGAAAAAATTCTTCAAGAAGTGACTGTTAAGTAATAATTTTCTCTATTTATTTCTTATTATGGAAATTAATTATTGACTTTCAGGAAAAATAAGCATACTATAACTCCATAGTGAGAGATTTGTATCTAAAGACCTCACAACAGAATATAAATAGCCTCACTTTTGAAGTGGGGCTTTTTTGTATCTCTAGTTTTTAACTAATATAAATTAACGATATCTGTTAAATTTTATTTTCAATAGAAGACCACAATGTGGTCTTTTTTTATATTCGCCATTTATCTAATTAGATAAATAAAACATAAACATACTCATGTTAAAACAGTACTTAAATTTAAGTGCTGTGGATGAGTATATTATTTATTACAGTTCCTCCTATTGGAGGTAAGCCATGAGAAACAATGAAAGAAAATCCAGATCTATGGGAACAGATATTTATTGTCCTTTCTTCAATGAAAGAGCAAGGAATATCAGCCTCTCTAGCTGGAGGAATGGCTATTCTTCGAGGTTTATATAACGGCGGAGGATGGAAAAAAACCTCTATAGATGGGCTAATGTGTGCAATGTTTGCTTGGTTTATTAAAGATATTCTAATTTTATTTAATATTAATCATGAGTTTGCTTACTTAGCCAGTGTGTTTATTGGCTATGTCGGAGTAGATTCCGTGAGTAAACTCCTTAAAGGAAGAGCAGGAGTTAAAAATGGCTAAAATAGCACGAGGTGAGCGTAATAATAACCCCGGTAATATCCGGCACGGTTCGAAATGGCAAGGATTATCTATAGAGCAAACAGATAAAGAGTTTTGCCAATTTATTTCACCTGAATATGGAATACGAGCTATCTACAAATTATTACAAACGTACCAAAAAAAATATGGTTTAAACACGATTAAAACAATTATCAATCGTTATGCCCCACCTAACGAAAATAATACAGCAGGCTATATTAACCGAGCATCAAAAGAAATTGGTATTGAGGCCGATAACTCAATTAATACGCAGTTAAAAAATGTCACTATTCCTCTAGCCGTAGCGATTGTTAATATTGAGCTTGGCTATCAACCTTATTCTGAAAAAGTTTTTGAAGATGCTTGGTTGTTATTATGAATTATCTATCAAAAGTAATGATAATAGCGATTTTATGCCTAGGTATCGGGTTGCTTTGGTTAATTGATAAAAATAAATCCTTGAAACAGGAATACAATAATATTAATCAATCGCTTATTCAGCAGATTGCAGAGAATAAAGATTATCAATTAAGAATAAATCAGCTTAATCAACTTGATAATCGTCATTTACAGGAACTTGTTCATGCAAAAAAAGAAATTGATCAGTTGCGTGATATTAGTGAGCGTACTCCTGAGCGGGTGTATATCAAAGCAGAATGCCCCAAAGTCTCAGCCACTTCCACCGCCGGCCTGGTTGATGCAAACCCCGCCAGACCTACTGACTCCGCTATCCGAAATTATTGGATACTCAGAGAGCGAATTGCACAATCAGAACAGATAATTTTAGGTTTACAAGATTATGTTCGCCAAGAGTGTATTAATTAAAAATCCCTTTAGTTAATTTATAGTCAATAAAAAATTAATTATAAAATATTCTTTTAAAGAAAAGGAGAGTTATATTAAGGAGGTGAAATGAAAGATAATGATATTAATATTGCCATTCGTGAACAACTATTAAAACAATTTAAATCAGCAAATATTAATGTTGAGGTTATTGCTGGTTATCAGCCAGAAAAAAAACAAGATAATAATATTATTATGTTTTTTCCTATCAAGGAGGTTGGCCAAGGTTGGCAAAAAAGAAATTATAATATTCAAGGTAATAATGCAAACCATAAAGAACAACAACTGTTTGAATTAACATTTCAGGTTCAAGGTTTTATTACGCAACATCCAAATTTAACAGCAGGTGATTTAGTTAGAATGACTCGAATGATTATTAATTCGTTGTCTTTTGTTGAATCAATGAGAAAAGTGGGAATAGGGATACAACGTGCGACCGAAATTAGACGAGCGCCAATAATGAATGTTGGAAATAGCTATGAGCATAATCCTTCATTTGATTTTAATATCACTTTTTCCAGTACTTTATCTTTAGACACTGCTGCAACAAATTTACTTATTTCTAATTTATTTCGTATTTAAGGATAAATATGTCTATTAAACAAACGCGCTATATTGATATTGCAAGTGCGGTTATTGGTGCATCAGCTGCACCTATGCGTAAACTTACAGCTCGTATTTTCTCAACAAATCCTAAAATTCCAGCTGGGAAAGTACTTGAATTTGCCAGTGGGCAAGTGGATGAATTGCTTGGTGCAGGATCACCTGAAGCGAAGTTTGCTCGTCAATATTTTAGTTATGTTAGTCCCGCACCGATTAGTAAACCTAAAGAGCTACAAATTGCTTCTTTTGAACCCGTAGGCCGAGCACCGACATTATTTGGTACGCCAGCGGCAACTCTTGATAAATTAAAGTCTATTGAAGAGGGTGCATTTACTTTAACTATCGGTGATATTTCTAAAAATATGACTGATATTTCTCTAAAAGATGTTGAGTCCTACGCTGATGTTGCTTCTCTGATCCAAGCTAAATTAAACGCTGAAAGCGAACCTCAATTTGCAAATTGCTACGTCACTTTTAATGCGCTTGATAGTGCTTTCTTGATGAGTGGCGGTGTACAAGAAAAAGCGAAGATCACCATGGAACACTCACCTTTAGCTGATGCTATGGGCTTAAGTGATGGAGAGGTATCTGAAGGCAATGTAGCACAAACGGCGCTTCAAGCATTTATCGCTGCCGAAGCGATTTCTGATTCATTTGGTAGTGTGACATTCTTAACCGAGCTTTCAGTAGAGCAAAGTGTTGAGTTAGCAGAGTACATTGCGGGTGAAAATGTAAAATATCAGCTCTATTTGTCAGTTCCGGATAAACAAGCTGAAATTTATAGTAAAGCATTAATCGGTACTGCATCAACGGGATTAAATTTAAAAACTGATGATGATTTTTTTGTTCAAGCTCTACCAATGGCAATTATGGCGGCAACAGATTTTGATCGCACAAATGCGACCACTAACTATATGTATCGCCAATTTGGTATCACTTTCCCATCCCAAGTTAAGACAGATATTGCGGCAGATAGATTAGATAAACTACGCGTGAACTATTACGGTGAAACCGCTGTTACTGGCACTGATATTAGCTTCTATCAGCGTGGTTTTTTATGTGGAAATGCCTCTAATCCATTAGATATGAGTGTTCATACTAATGAGCAATGGCTAAAAGCCTA
This sequence comes from Proteus columbae, assembly GCF_002777965.1. Lineage (GTDB taxonomy): Bacteria > Pseudomonadota > Gammaproteobacteria > Enterobacterales > Enterobacteriaceae > Proteus > Proteus columbae. The sequence goes on from NZ_NGVR01000029.1 coordinate 5,838, forward strand.
TATCGCACAGCAATGGTTAAGCTTACTGCTTTCCACTCGTGGTATTCCAGCTAATAAAGATGGTGAAGCAAGAGCGATGATGGTTATTGCTGGTGCTGTTACGAAAGCATTAAATAATGGCACTATTCTTACGGGTAAAAAGCTGGCTGAAGTACAAAAAATCGCAATTACAGATGCAGTAGGTGATGATTTAGCGTGGCACGATGTACAAAATAAAGGTTATTGGTACAACGCTGAAATTGTTGAAGAAACAGGCCCCTCTAATTTACCAGAGTACACCATGAAATATGTATTAATTTACGGTAAAGGCGATTGGGTTCGTAAAGTTGAAGGCTCACACAATTTAGTTTAAGGAACAAACAATGAACGATATTTCAGCAACAGGTTTAAGTTTAATTATTCAAGCAAGTAACACATTTCCTGCTGGTATTCCTATTACTACATTTGCAGATGATGGTGATCCTTTAGATTTACCAGCAGTAGATATCACACAAACCGCAGTGGATATTAATGGTAATTTAGTGAGTTGGTCAGCTCCTACACCTCAAACGGTGACGATTAATGTATTAGCAGGTAGTGAAGAAGATGAAAACTTGGCTATTTTGCTTGATGCAAATACAGCAAGACGAGGACGTCGCCATGCAAGCGATATTATTACGCTAGTGGCTTCTTATGGTGATGGTTCTATTACCACAGCTCGTAATGGTCGAATTACTAATGGCAGTCGTGGTAATTCAATTGTGAGTGCAGGGCGCCTCAAATCTAAGCAGTACACTTTTATTTTCCAAGATTTTGATCGTGTCAGAGCACGTTAATTTTTAGCGTTATTCTTATTCATCTTATGGCGGCTTCGGCCGCCTTTTTTATGGAATTTAATTATGTTAATTAAACCCAAAGAGATCACTGTTATTGATAGTGATCGTGAAGAACATATTTTTATTATTAGCCGATTACCTGCAACGATTGGACGAGAAATTCTGGCTAAATATCCTTTATCAAATGCACCTAAAATTGGTGATTATGAAGTTAGCAAAGAAGCCATGTTAAAAATGATGGCTTATGTGGCAGTTGAAAAAGAAGGGCAAGAGATTTATCTAAAAACTAGCACCTTAATTGATAATCATGTGCCTGATGGGGAAGCTTTGATCCGTCTTGAACTCGAAATGCTGAAGTACAACACCAGTTTTTTCGGCAAAGACGGGAGCCAAAATTTCCTACAATACCTTCTAGGCAAGTTCAGCGGTTCTCTCCCGTCGATTATAAAAACGCTGATGGCTTCTTTGCAGTCATCATCTCCGCGGGTTTCGCCTCCTTCACAGAACTCAAAACAACCATAGATCTAGAGGAAGCCTTTGATCTGTGGGAGATCGCGATTACTAATCGTTATAACGAGGCGCTTGCGGCGTCAAAGGAGAGATAATGTCTCTATTACAGGTATTTTCTCAGGTACTGATGTTGGAGGCTGAAGTATCTGATAGTGCATTAGCAAATATTAGAAAATCAGCAGATGAAATTCTTGCTGAAATGAAAAATATTGAACAGGGTGTTTCAGGTGGCATTACTAGTTTCTATAACTTTGTTCAAGAAATTCATCTTAATCTTGGTGAATTACCTGAAGATCATGACATCAGTATCTCATTTAATAGTGATGAAATGACAAGTGCTTCTGTAACCGTTGAAAATTCAATTCAAAGCATTGTTAAAAGCGCGCTAATGGGAACGCAAGAGTTTGATAAATTCTTGCAAGAAATCTTAGTGGGTATGCTGGGTTTATCACTCAATGAGCCAATAAATATTGATCTTAATATCAGTGAAACTCAAGATAAAATTAATTCAGTAACACAAAGTATTGATGACCTGAAAAGTTCTATGTCGGTGTTAGATTACCAACGAGGATTGGTCAATAGCAATGGTGCAGCTGAAGCCCATATTTTAGCAAGTCTCAATGCTGAATATGATGCAATGGAGGATCAACTATCCTCACTGAATAATGAATTGGGATCTTTAACTGAAGCAGAGAAAAAGAATAAAGAAAGTAAAATTGCTATTGATGCACTGATTAAGCAATTAGGTGCCGATTACGATACTTTTATTACCACAATGCAAACACAAGGCATTGAGGCGGCAGTTAAAGAAGCAAAGGCTCAACGTCGATTAGGCGATAGTATTGATGAAACAGGTAAAAGCTACCAAAAAATAGTGGAGAAAATGAAAGATTATATTCTTAACGCTACTGGTGTTAAGGATATTATGGGAACTTTGCAGAAGGTTTTTTCTGCTTCATTAGAACGCGCCAAAGAAATAGAGTCGCTAGATAAACTGAGTAAAAAAATAGGTATCGCAGCTATCGATATCGATGCTTTTTCGGGTGCTATGGCTGAAATGGGCGGCACAAAAGAGGCCGCTCAAGCTGATTTAACGGCAATGGCCAATGCATTTAATGATGCAGAAGATCCTATCGAACAACTTTTAAAAACTGCAGATAAAGTTAAAGGAATGAGCTTTGAAGGCGCCCAAAAAGAGCTGGAAAAATTGGGTGTTGTGGATGAAAAAACCATTGAATTAATGATGAAAGGTCGTGAAGAATTAGAGCGCACAATGGGAGTGCAAAAACAATTCTCTGGTATTAATGATGAAAGTATTGAAAGTTCTATTCAACTTAATGCAGTAATGAATAAATTTGATCAATTAGCAGCACAATTAAAAAATAACTTTTTAGAGATAATTATTCCCGTTCTTGCAAAAGGAATAACGTGGTTTGATAAATTAGTTAGTTTTTGTATTGAGAATAAAGATTTTGTTATCGGATTCTTTTCAGCTATTGGTAGCGCTGTTGCCATTTTTTATTTACCCGCAATGGTGTCTGCGGCCGTTGCTACACTTGCAACTGCACTCCCTATATTAGCTATTGCTGCTGTTATTGGGATCTTAGCAACGGCATTTAAACTCGTCTATGACGATATTATGAATTTTATTAATGGTAATGATTCAATGATAGGCAGTATTTTGGATCAATACCCTGCGCTTAAAGACGCAATAATGATTGTATGGGAAGCATGGCAATTTTTTGTTCAATCTTTAAAGATTGCTTCAAAAGCTATTGCTGAACATGTTATTGCTGCTTGGAATTACATATCTGACGCATTTAATCAATTTGTTATAGCGCTTAATGCGGGCATTAATAATATTATCGAGTGGGGACAATCAATTATTAATGTTTTTGTTTTTGTCTCTGATGCTGTGGTTAGTGTATTTAGTTGGATGTGGGAATATATAGAGAAAATATTAGGTTGGGTTAATGAAGGTATTGATTCAATAAAAGGAGTTTGGCAATCAGCAAAAAGCTTTTTAGGTATGGATGATACAGAAAAAGAAATCACTGTTGTTCAAAAGGTGGAACGGAAATTATCTGATGAAGGAAATCTCAGTTATACCATGCAACAGTCAAACTCAGCGGTACGATCTTATAATCCAATCCAAGATGTAAACGCGTTAAATAATGGATTAACACTGTCATCAACAAATAGTTTGAACCCGATGACCAGTCAAATGATCAGTAACAGATCAAGCGTTAAAAATGAAAGTAATGTTCAAATTGGTGAAATCAGAATTGAAACACAAGCCACTGACGGGCCTGGTGTTGCGAAAGCAGTTAATGAAACATTGATAAATGAAGCTGCTAAAGAAATCTCAGAGCACTACTCTAGCGGAGGTAAGAGTTAATTATGATAACTGAAGTTAGAATTTTTGATTTAGAGTCATTCGCAACACTATTTGATAGCGTTAATCCGACTAAAGTCTCAATTACTGATAGCCATCAAGCAATTAAATTTGCGGTTGAAAATGGCGAAAACCGTAGCGATCACGTCATTATTAATCCTATTAATATCGGTATCGATTTACTATTAACAGGCGATATTGCGAATAGCTATTCCATTATAAAACAGTTATATGATGAACATACGCTGGTGGGAATTCAAACGCGAGTAAGAACCTATCAACCTATGTTGTTAGAAAGCTTGGCTCACGATGAAGATCCCCGAAAAGTGAATGCCATCGAATTAAAGCTCAAATTTATAGAATGGAAAACAATAGAGCCTGAATATAATAAAAAATCTTCTAAATCGACAAAAAAACCAAAGCAAACCTCAACAGTCAATCGTGGAAATGTCAAAAGTACAAAAGCAACACACGCAGGAAAAAAAGAAAAATAGGAGGTAGATAAAATGCAAACTATTCCATTACAAGCTATTCCTAATCAACGATTTTCTGTCGAAATAGCGGGTGTTGATTGGATTTTTACGTTGAAGGTCGCTAATCAAACCATGTTTTGTGATATTGAGCGAGATGGTGAAGTGCTTATTACAGGTATTCGCTTGGTCGCTAATACACCTATTATTCCTTATCGTTATTTAAACCAAGGGATTAATTTAGTTTTTTTAACAGAAAATGATGCCTTACCGTGGTATGAGGAATTTACAAAAACACAATCATTAGTGTATTGGAGTAATGAAGATGGATCTTCGGCGAATAAGGGTGGGTATTGAAGTCGGTGAAAGGCTTCAATGGTATGAAGGATTGCGCATATCAGCAGGAGGAAAGAAATATGCAAATCCATTACAAAACGAATGTAAAATCGCTATTACAGGGCTTAATGCCGAGACAAGAGATTATTTACTGACGGAAACCAGCCCTTATAATAAAAACAAGCAAGTTCGGCGGCTTTATTTAGATGTTGGTCGAATTAACACTGGGTTATTTTCACTTTTTATTGGTGATATTGTCAGTGCAGAAATAGATCCTCCTCCGAATGTCACCATAACGTTATCTGCAAAAACCAGCCATCATTGTTCGGGAAAAATTATTTCTTCTAGTGGCGGTGCAATTCAAAAATTAAGTGAAATCGCGTTAGCTATTGCTAATGACTGTGGTGTGAAATTGGATTTTCAGGCGACCGATAAGAATATTGCTAATTGGTATTATTGTGGCTCTGCATTACATCAAATAGAGCGTTTACAAGAGTCGGGAAATGTTAAAGCTTTTATTGATGATGATACGTTATTTGTAAAAGATGATGATAAAGCATTAAAAAGCCGATTTCGTATTTTGAATATAAATTCAGGCATGATTGGCATACCCAAGGCCACAGAGAGTGGATTAACGGTGAGTTATCTTATCGATAGTACCTCTGAATTAGGCGGAATGCTTCGCCTTGATAGCAAATTAAATACCTCACTAAATGGTGATTACATTATTGAGCAGCTTGAATTTAAAGTTGCTTCACATGATGCTGATTTCACTTATACCGCAACGTGTAAACGAGCTTAATTATGAGTAAACCCAATAATGATATTGCCAGTGTTGGTTCATTGGCAGGGGCTTTTTCGTCTGCATTTCGCCATTTAATGATGAATACAGATGATATGTTACCCGCAATCGTCATTAATTATGATGAAAAAACCAACCGAGCCATGATAAAGCCCTTGGTAATGATGTTGACTACGGATGATGAAAAAATCTCTCGAGCCCCTGTTGCCAACATTCCTGTGTTTCGATTTGGTGGCGGTGGATTTTTTATTAGAGCGCCTATTAAACCTGGTGATTTTGGCTGGTTAAAAGCCAGTGATCGCGATATTAGCCTTATTTTTCAACGTGGCGGTTTAGAAGATCAACCCAATACAACACGATTGCATTCGTTTAGTGATGCTATGTTTTTTCCTGACACGATCAAAGGATGGGCTATTGATGGGAAGAACATTGATGCCTTGGTTATTCAATCAATGGATGGTTCAGTCTGTTTCTCTCTTCATAACGATAAAGTTGTATTAGAAACCCCAAAATATGAAATCAACGCACCTGAAACGATATTTACTGGCAATGTCACTGTGAATGGTAATTACGCTGTAAATGGTAATAGCGATTCACAAGGTGGGTTGATGCGCCATAACGGAAAAGATATCGGCTCAACACATACTCATAGTGGGGTGCAAGCAGGGAAGGACAATACAGGGAGTCCAATATGAGGACATTTTCAATAAACCAGCAGAATGATTTTGCGATAGATGCTGATGGCAACCTTCAAATTTGTGACAACGATGATGCAGTAAAAAATCTTTGTCAGCATTTTATTAAGGCCGTCCGTGGTGAAATGCTACACAAAAAAGATAAAGGTATTCCTTATTGGTCAGCAACATTTAGCCGACAAGTTGATCTTCCTTTATTTGAAATGGCATTTCGACAACGTATTGCTGAAATAGAGGAAGTTATCTCTATCACTTATTTCCATGCTTTTCTAGAAGAGGGAACATTGAAATATCAGGCAGATATACGCACGATATATGGAGGATTTACATTGAATGGCTGACTATCGTTATATTAATAATAAAGGAGTGATTGTGCCAGATACTTCGACGTTACGAAGTAATGTCGAAGATGAATTTCGCACTGTATTTGGTCAATCTATTAATTTATCGCCAGAAACCCCACAAGGGGTATTGGCAACAATGGAAATTGAAAATAGAGATGCTATTGTTCGTAATAATGCTGAACTGGCAAATCAAATAAATCCAGATATTGCTGGTGGTGTTTTTCTTGATGCAATATGGGCGTTAATGGGTGGAGAGCGTATTAATGCCACACATTCCTATTTAAGTGATGTCGAGTTTACGGGGATTCCCGGTACTATTATACCTAAAGGCTCCCAGGCACTCACAATAGCGGGTGCTGTTTTTGAAACGTTATCATCATTAATTATCGCTAATAATGGAAAAATTAATGGTGATATGCGAGCCAAAGAATATGGTTCTATTAGTTGTGGTATTGGGCAATTAAATAAAGTGGCAAGTTCTGTATTAGGATGGGAAAAAGTGAATAACTTAACCCATGCTGTTGTTGGCCGTTATGCTGAGTCAGATATAAAGGCAAGGCGTCGTCGTAAACAAACACTAGCTAAAAATACAGTCAGCGTTGCAGAAGCAATTACTTCTTCGTTATATGTATTAGAAGGGGTTAACTCGCTTTCTTTTCGTGAAAATTTTAATGATCAAGCGTTAATTGTTGATGGTATTTCATTATTGCCACATAGCATTTATGTGTGTGTAGAAGGTGGAGATAGCCATGAAATTGCTAAATCATTATTAAGAACAAAAACAATAGGCGCTGCATTTAATGGTGATATTGAAATAAAGGTAATAGAGCCAGCAAGTGGTCAAGAATATCCCATTAAGTTTTCACGACCGAAAGAAATACCAGTGTTTTGCCGCGTGTCTGTAAAAAAATCCAATATTGATGCACAAACCATTATTCCTGATGCGTTAGAGAAATGGGTACAGGGTGAAATAGATGGCGACAATGGTCTGGTGGTCGGGAGAGAAGTTTCTCCGTTTGAAATTTCAGCTGCGGTTAATGCGGTTGAGCCTCATTTATTTGTCACTAAAGTTGAGCTTTCAACAGATGGAAAAATTTGGAATGTTGCATTAATTCCTATTGGTCTTAATCAAATTGCCCGATTACCAAAAGGGGCGGTACAAGTGGTGATCGTATGAATATTCAAGAATTTGATTTTCATTCTGATCTATTAAAAGCGATCCTCTGGCAATATGAAAATGCAGATAAGCTAAAAGCATTAGCCCATTTAAAAGCGGCTTACTTTAATCAATCAACGGTTTCGTTTTGGCAAAACTGGTATCGAGATGTATTTAATATTGATACAGCTAACGATTTTGGTTTATCAGTATGGTCACGTATTTTAGATGTGCCTTTAGGAATAGATATTCCTCTTAGTGATAAAAATAAAATAGGCTTTGGTTTTGGTAAAAAGAAAACTAATTTTAAGGCAAACTTTCGACGAAATGCGGATTACACTCTATCGCTGACTTTAGATCAAAAAAGAATGCTGGTGAGAATGCGTTATTTTAATCTCACTCAAAGTCCTACCGTGACCAATATTAATGAGTTTCTTAAACGTTTTTTCTGGCGTGAAGATAGCAAAGTCTTTGTGCTCGATCCTTTTGATATGACGTATATGTATTATGTTTTTAATTTTAATCCAGATGAACGTTTACGCCTTTTATTAGAAAACTTCGATTTAATGCCACGCCCTTCGGGTGTCGGTGTTAAATATCGCATCATAACTAAGAAATCCTTTGGTTATGGTCAATATCGTAAAAACTTTCTGAAGAGTAATTTCGGAGAATAATTCCTATGACTAAAATATTTAAAACCCCCTTTGCAACACAAGGGGATAAAACAGTTGTACCTGTAGAAATCCAATCTGATGGTTCTGTGTCTTATACTCAAGGCTATGGTTACGATTATGAGCGTGACCAAGTTACTGATCCTGCGGCAAAAGATATTGAACGTGAAAAAATGAATAGTTTATTTCACGATATCACAGAGTCTATTGGTGAAATTCAATTGCAGGGCTTTGCTAAGTGGTCGGAAGCGGGTAAACCTTATCCTATTCGTAGTGTGGTTTATCATAAAAATAAAGCTTGGCAGTCTAAAATTGAAAATAATAATGTTGAGCCAGTTGCAGGCAGTGCATGGATTGAATTAAAAGCGGATATTAATGCAAATGATGTTGGTGCTTATTCTAAAGGTGATGCAGATAAACGCTTTCAATCCGTAGGTAAATATCAAGTTGAAGGCCATAGTTATTCTAAAGCCGAAACTGATACGAAATACCAGCCTAAAGGGAATTATGCCCCTGCGGGAAATTATGCCACTAAGGGCGAGAGCTATACCAAAGCAGAATCTGAGGGTAAATATCAGCCAAAAGGAAGTTATCAACCTTCGGGTAATTATGCGACTAAAGGTGAAAGCTATACTAAAGCAGAATCTGATAATAAATATCAGGGGAAAGGGAATTATCAAGCAGCGGGTTATAGTTACTCAAAATCTGAAGCGGATAATAAATATCAAGTGAAAGGTAATTATGTTGCTGCCACACGTAAAGTAAATGATAAGCCATTAAGCGGTGATGTGACGGTAACATCGCAAGATATTTTTAATGGCCAAGCTATTTCAATTGGTGCAAATCAAAATTTAAATAACTATAAAACGGCGGGTATCTATTTTCAGCCAGCAAATGCGAATGCAACTGCAAATTTAAATTACCCAGAAACCATGGCGGGTACATTAATTGTTTTAAAAAATGCGGGTATTACTCAACTTTATTATGTTTATAACACGAGCCGTATTTATTCTCGTAGCCAGTATGGAACAGGCGGATTTACGCCATGGGCTAAAGAATTTAACAGTCAAAATAAACCAACCGCGGGTGATGTGGGTGCATATTCCAAAGGTGAATCAGATGGAAAATATCAACCAAAAGGGAATTATCTAGCATCGGGTTATAGCTATTCAAAAGGTGAATCAGATGGTAAATATCAGCCAAAAGGGAATTATTTAGCGTCGGGTTATAGTTATTCCAAAGGTGAGTCTGATAGTAAATATCAACCGAAAGGGAACTATGCATTAGTAGGTAATAGTGGAGCTAAAAATACAGCTAAAAAAGATGTTAATGGATGGTTGAAATGCGGCGACACGGGAATCATTCAACAATGGGGTAAGGAAGAATGGTTTCATGATGGAAGATCGTGGGATTATAAATTCCCTATTCCTTTTCCTAATACAGTTTTCGTTATTGTTGTGACAAATAATAGTGGATGGGGAAGATTAGGAACGAGTCGGCATACTAAAGAGGGGTTTACTTTGGAGGGTGATACTGAAAGTGCATATTTTTCCTATATAGCTATAGGATATTAAAGTTTAAGTATTCAATTTGGAGTGAAAAATCGCCTTTGATTAATTTATAATGAATTATAAATAATATATAGCTAAGCTGTTTATTTTTTGGAATTAACACAGAAGTGATCTGAGGGCTATGGCAAAGCGTTCATTTCTTATTTTCAATAAAACATTGTTACTTAGAAGATTTTTACTTCAAATAATTGAATAATAAGATGAGAAATTTACTTATTCAGTTAAGCTTTTTTTAAAATGACTATATTAAAAATCGTGATGAAAACGATCCTGAAATAATCTTATTTTTATAACACTAAAGCCACCTATTTTATAGGTGGCTTTTCAGCAATAAGATAACATTACTCTTTTATCTTACCTTTATCTTTATCATTAATTTCAATCGGAATATAATAATTCACATCTCTTACTAAAGGAATTGGTTTATAAGCTAGGCTAGAAACCGGATATTCCTCTTTAAAAATGTATTCCTCAATATCGGGCGATCCTTTTTTTCTCGGTATATTTAACTTTCTAAGTAAAATACCATAAATATTATAGATAATATCTTTATACTCTAATGTGAGTAATTTTTCCGGGATCGTGAATTTAAGATATTTAGCATTCTCAATATGTGCTTTATGCAGAAATTGTGCATTATATACTTCAGGCTTATTTTCCATCATGGTTGCATATTTTATCGTTAATTCATTATTTTTCTTAGATAAAATATTATGTACCGCATAAACCCTCTCATGCTTGTAAAGTGCATTTTGAAAGAACACTTTCCAGTACTCTTCTCGTGATTTTTCTGTACTAAAATTCCAATCAATCATATTCGCTTTATAGGTATGCTCTATACCGATTAATGGAAGAGAGTCTATTGTGACAATTTCAATATCGAGGTTAAAACCACTAAATTTTCTTAACGGTAATGTAAAGCCGTGAGCCTGCCAATTCTCTTTTCTACGATAATTATAAGGCGTCATATTAAACAGCTTTTTAAACGCTCTTGAGAATGTCTGCTGAGAATCAAAACGATATTTTAATGCAATATCAAGTAGTGGCGTTCTTTGTAAACGTAATTCAACCGCAGCACAAGAAAGACGTCTTGCTCGAATATAAGACGCTAATGTTAATCCTGTTTGCTCTTTAAACATGCGTTGAAGATGCCATTTGGAATATCCTGATTTTTGTGAAACATTCTCAAGTTTTAGATCTTTCTCTAAATTTTCTTCAATCCAATAGATAATATCTGTAATGACATTTTCACTAAACATATTCTAGCTCTAATTAAAAAATTATTATTGGTGATAGTAAATAATACGCGTATCTAACCAATTTACATAAGATACTGTAATGAAATTAAGTTTGATTGTAAATTTATAAAAATATTTACTCTGATATTGGGTTTTAAAATGATGCTTTATTTCGACAAACTGAATATTAATTATAACATGCTGATATTACTTGATAAGGTTGTAATGGTGTGAATAAAATAACGAACAATTAGATATTCTTTTTTAGATAAAATCTAAGCTAAAAGTGTTATTTTTAAAAATTGATTAATATCTTTATTTAAGAATAAAAATGTAAATAGCTATTATTCTAATTTAATAGAATATAACTACTGTTATTAAGTTAAAATTAAAAAAATTAACTAAAAATAGAGAAGATAAGTGCCATAGGAAAGCTAAGAGGCCAAGTTAAGGCGATTAATAATGCACTTAAAAGACGCATGGCTAGGCTAGGATCTTTGGTTAAAAAGAAAGTAATAATAAACGATATTACAGCCCCAATAAGGTAGCTTATTCCAATAATAGAGATAGCAGACATAACAGATCATTCAGTAAATAGACTGCAATAATTGTACTCCAAAATTGTTAAAGAAACAGAGGAATAGGGCAAACTTTTCAATAAATGTCATTACTAATGTGCAAATTTTAAACATTCATCTCATTTTTGATCTCTGGTTTCTTTGGGATGTAATCACACAAGATAATAACAAGGTTAAAGCCGGGAAATCAAAAAATAAAATGTAATGCTTTGATTTAAATTATTATTTGTAACAACCTTTATTGTCTAGAAAAGAGAATTATTAAAAAATAGAACAAAATGGTATCGATCTTTTTTAGTGGTTTCACTATAAAAATTAAAATTTTTAAATGCTTATTTTTAAGGCAGGATAGTGATGAAGAGGTAAATTTGATGTTTGTAAAATGTGCGGGCTAATTATATTACATCATGATATCGACAGAATGTAACAAATGGGATAAATGCCATTTTATACATACTTGCAGATAAATTGGCTTATGGATGGCGCGACTTAATGGATTTAAGCGTTAGCTAGGAAGCATTTAAAATCCCCTTTTAAAACTGAAAAGGGGATTTATTTTTATGTCCTTTTCGGATAGGGGTTAATAGCCGCCACTATACTAAAATGGTAACTTATCAAAGTAGTAACCTATCAATGACGTTTATTTTGATGAAAATAAACGCTGTTTTGATTAATAAACAACTAGCGTGGTAGTTTTTATGATCCCTTATCAATCAACTTTGACGTTTTGGTTTGAAGAATGCACACCAGAGCAATGGTTTAAAAAAGATACTCAGTTTGATAAAGAAATTAGCCGCAGATTTGGTGAATTATGTTTAAGCGCGAGTCGTGGCGAGCTGGCATCATGGAGAGAAACGATAGAAGGGCGCTTAGCTGAGATTATTATTCTTGATCAGTTCTCACGTAATATTTGGCGTGATACGCCAAAAGCCTTCGCCCAAGATAATATGGCATTAATCTTAGCGCAAGAAGCTATTCGGTTACCTGAATATCTGACATTAACACCCGTAAAACGTAAGTTTATGATCATGCCATTTATGCATTCAGAATCACCTAAGATTCATCAGGATGCAGTTGTCTTGTTTTCTCAGCTTAATGATGAAAATACTTATCAATATGAACTAAGACACAAAGAAATTATTGATAAATATGGTCGCTATCCTCATCGTAATGGGATCTTAGGCAGAACATCTACACCAGAAGAATTAGATTTTTTACAGCAACCAGGCTCTTCATTCTAAAAAAATGCATACCTTTTCGGGTATGCATTTTTGTTTCTTTTCTATGATTGATTAATCAACCATAACATCAAGATTACATTGTAATATGCCATAAGTTATAGAAGGCGATACGACCTGATAATTCGGCAATAATAACCGCGGCTGCACAAGTTGCCAGCGTCATTTTTGATGCTTGCGCTTTTACTGCAGTAAATCCTACGATAACCACACCTAATGCTAATACCGCTAATTGGAATCCCCAAAATAGAGATTGATCAGCGCTGAGTTCTGGGCCTGTAAAACCAAGGAAGCTAACATAACCAGAGCGAGTCGCAAAAGTGATAATGGCACCGATAATAAAGGATAATGCACCTAAACGTCTTGCACCTGTTGCCATTGCTAATACACCACCGCCAACTAATAGCGTCATCCAAAATTGCAATGTGGTGTAGTCTGTATTCCAGTTAGCAATTGTAGGAATATGATAAACTTGTGGAATTGACCAAACAAATGCTAGACCAAAAACAACGGTAAATAGGTTACAAATTTCACGTAAGCCCTTCCATTTTTTCATCACAGTGAGTGCAACAGTTGCAAAAGCAAAACCTGTAAACACACCACTTAAAAATGCTTCGTTACTCATTGGAGAACGGCCAACGCCTAAAAGCATATTGAAAAAACGCAGTGGCTGACCAACGTGTAATCCGCCAATACCTAAGCCAACTAATGTTAAAATCAGGGCTAAAATATTAGCATTACGCAGTTGGTTTTCATCAATTTGACCTAATTTTTTACTGATATAAGCAATAAGAAACAGGCCTGCTGCTGACGAACCTAAAACAGTAAAAAAGACTAGAGGAAGTTCATGCATGGTTTATACCTCCGCCGCATTTTGAACTGAGCCGGTTTTATCACCAGAAGGTTTCGCTTCTTTGTGTGCTTTGATCACGATATTTGGATTGGTCAAGCTAGGATCAGGCATTGGTGCGATACCACATTCGGTACCATGTTTTGCTCTGATCACTTCAATATCATCAAAATCAAGTGCACGTTGAGGACAAGACTCAACACAAACCGGTTTCATGCCTTGGGCTACACGTTCGTAGCAACCATCACACTTAGACATGAGTTTTTTCTTCTCATCGAATTGTGGAGCACCATAAGGGCAACGTAATTCGCAATAACGGCAACCAACACAAATATCTTGGTTAACAACCACTAAACCATCTTCTTCACGTTTATGCATAGCGCCAGTTGGGCAACCTGCAACGCAAGTAGGGTTTGAACAATGGTTACAAGAAATGGATAAATAATAACTATAGATATTTTGTGTCCAGATCCCGTCTTGTTTTGCCCAACTACCACCACCGTATTCATAAACACGGCGGAATTTAGGGCCTAAATCTAAATCTTTTTCATCCTTGCAACTGACTTGACATGTTTTACAGCCAGTGCATTTAGTGGAGTCAAAATAAAAACCATATTGCTTCATGAGTTAACTCCTTATGCACGTTTCACTTCAACAAGGTTTGTATGTTGTGGATTTCCTTTAGCAAACGGCGATGGGTGCCAGCTTGTTAATGTATTAATACATCCACCTGTATCTACACCTGTTGTATCAAGTGAACGCCATGCACCTTGCGGTACTGCAATCACACCAGGTAATACACGATCTGTCACTTTGACGAGAATATTTAAACGACCACGAGCATTATAAATCTCAGCAATATCGCCAGATTTTAATCCACGTTCAGCGGCATCAATTGGGTTTAACCAGAATTGATGAGGAATAGCTTCACGTAACATAGCAACGTTATAGTAACTTGAGTGAACGTGGCCTTTATCGTGGAAACCCGTCATTTGCAGAGGGAATTTCTCTTTAAGCTTAACGTTTTCAACGCCTTCTTCATTTTTACAATATTCTGGAATTGCAGGAATACGATCGCCTTCTGGTAAAACCCAGCCATCAGTATCTTGCATAAGCTTCTCAGAATAAATTTCAATCTTACCTGACGCTGTTTTTAATGGATTAGCGATAGGATCTTGACGGAATGCTTCAAGTGCAACGTATTGATTACGGTTAGGTAATTTACGATCGATAATTCCTACATCATTAGTTTCTGCAAATGTAGGCAGCGCTGGGTTTTTCTCACGCATTTGGTTATAGCAATATTCAATCCACTCTTCGTAAGTACGTCCTTCAGTGAATTGCTCTTTGGTACCCATTTTTTCTGCAATGTCGGTTAAGACATCATAGCAAGGGCGGTTTTCCCAAAGTGGTTTAATCGCATTTTGTAAACGGACGACATAGTGGTAAGCACCACTTGCGTAAGAGTTGTTGATAAGATCGTTTGTCTCAACTGTTGTCACATCTGGCAGTAAAATATCAGCGTATTTTGCAGATGGTGTCATGTGGTTATCCCACACTAAAATAAACTCACATTTTGATTCATCTTGCAGTAAATCATGTGTTTTATTCAAGTCAGCGTGTTGGTTACCAATCACGTTACTGGAATAACACCACATAAATTTAATACCCGTATCGAGTTTATCTTTATTTCTGATACCCGCATTTTTGCTGGTAAGTTGATCACCACGAGCAATTGCTTCAGACCACATAAATGTAGGGATCAAGGTCTTAACTGGATTAGGTAGAGCAAAGCTTGCAACTGGATACGCAACGTTACCGCCCCAACAACCTGTATTTGTACCAGGACGACCAATATGGCCTGACATTAATGGTAGCATCATAATTGCACGACAGGCTTGCTCACCATTTGAAGTACGCTGAATACCCCAACCTTGAGAGATCCACGCAGCTCTTGCACCGCCAATTTCACGCGCTAATTGGATAATACGTGCAACAGAAATACCAGTTAATTTACTTGCCCACTCTGGTGTTTTTGCAATGCCATCAGGGCCATTACCTAAAATGTAATCTTTATAAGAGCCATTTTCAGGTGCTGATGCAGGTAATGTTTGTTTATCCCAACCGACACAATATTCACGTAAGAAATCTTCATCGGTGATACCTTCTTGGATCATCACATAGCCTAATGCAGCAACTAACGCAGCATCAGTACCCGGATAAATAGGGATCCATTCGGCACCTAATGTTGTCACACTATCAGTACGACGAGGGTCAATAATGATAACTTTACTTTTGCTCTTATCTAACGCATTTAACGTTTCATAGAACTGACCACCACCAGACATACGTGTTTCAGCAAGGTTATGACCAAACATTACAACTAAGTCTGAATTCTCAATTTCGGTTAACAGTGATTCCAGCATGTCGCCATAAACATAAGGCACAATACCGGTTAATTGAGAGTATGAATAAGTACCATAGTCACTTAAAAAACCACCAACAGTACTTAATAAGCGTTTACATGCCGTTCTACCGTGTAAATTGGCACCTGTAGAGCCTGTACCATATTGGTAATAAATGGACTCATTACCGTATTTTTCGATGGTATATTTTAATTTTTCCGCGATGATTGAAGTCGCTTCATCCCAAGAAATACGCTCAAATTTACCTTCACCGCGTTTACCAACACGTTTCATTGGGTATTTTAAACGATCGGGGTTATACGTTTTCCAACGTACAGAACGACCACGCAGACACGGACGAATTTGGTGAAGACCAAATGTTGAATCGTCATACATAGTTTCATTAGAAATACGACGAATAACACCATCTTTCACATGAACTTTTAATGGACAACGGCTACCACAGTTCACTAAACATGCACTGTATTTGATAGTTTCAGAAGTCTCATCAGGACGAATACCCTGGGGAGTTTGAGCATTAGCAGCGAATGGTAATGAAACCGTTCCTGCAACAGCGGCAGCACCAGAAATAACTGCTGCAGACTGAATGAATCCACGCCGACTCATTTCAGTAATAGAAGTATTATTTTTAATTTTTGACATTGACATTACCCTAACATTTTTCACAACAAGTAAAGTTGTATATATATGTTAAGTTATAACCCTTCTACCTATAATGATTTATATCAATATAAAAAATGTTAATAACGTTATATAAAAAAATAA
Source organism: Proteus columbae (assembly GCF_002777965.1). GTDB lineage: Bacteria > Pseudomonadota > Gammaproteobacteria > Enterobacterales > Enterobacteriaceae > Proteus > Proteus columbae. The sequence goes on from NZ_NGVR01000029.1 coordinate 22,698, forward strand.
TTATTAAACAAATGGTTACAATTTCTGATTAATACCACTTTAGTGGTAAATAAAATATCAAATAAATAGGAACTAACAATTGATCGATGTATAAAAAACAATATAGCGATTCTTATTTATATATAGAAAAACAAGATTGTTAACATGATAACAAAATAAGAGATTAAGAATATTTGTTAATAAGAAAAGTAAAAAAGGAGAATAATTCTCCTTTTTTACTCAATACGAAAATGATTTATTGCGGATTATTTTCGACAGGAAATCTGAGTGCTCTTACATCATTTCCAGTTGGAGATTGGTGAACTCTTAAGCCGAATTGAGGCAAAATAGCAAAGATATGATCAAATATATCTGATTGAATCGCCTCGTATTGAACCCAAACGGTGGTGTTTGTAAAAGCGTAAATTTCAATGGGAAGTCCATCGGAGGTTGGCGCTAATTGTCTTACCATAATCGTCATTTGCTTATGAACATTAGGATGGTTTTTTAAATAAGCTTCAACATACGCACGGAAGGTTCCAATATTAGTCATGCCTCGTTGGTTTAATGGCGTTTGACATTCATTGCCCAAGGTTGCATTGAATTGATTAATTTCACTTTCCTTATTTTTTATATAAGGAGCCAACAAGTGAGCCTTTTCTAGATCATCAAGTTGTTTTTTATCTAAAAAATGGATGCTATTAATATCAAGAGCAAGACTTCGTTTAATACGACGTCCTCCTGATTTTGTCATTGCTTGCCAGTTTTTAAAGGAATCTGAAATTAGAGAATAAGTTGGAATAGTCGTAACGGTATTATCCCAATTACGCACTTTAACGGTTGTTAAACTAATATCAATGACAGCGCCATCAGCACCATATTTAGGCATTTCTAGCCAGTCACCAAGGCTTATCATGTTGTTTGCAGATAATTGAATACCGGCGACTAATCCCATAATAGGGTCTTTAAACACCAACATTAATACCGCCGTCATGGCGCCTAAACCACTAAGTAAAATAAGGGGGGATTTGCCAATAAGTAGAGAAATAATCATTATCCCAATCAGCACAGAAGCGGCGAGTTTTAAGCTTTGAAAAATACCTTTTAATGGTAATCGGCCAAATGAAGATGAATTTCTCATGATCTGCATACAGAGATCCATAATAGAGAAAAGCATCAACAAGCCAAAAATTAAGCACCACGCTTGTGCACTGGTGGTGAGAATTTCTTGTGTTTTACCTGATCCCATCCACACCAGCGCTTGAATATTAACAACAACGCCTTGGATTAAAAAAGCAAAACGACTAAATAGTTTATTTATTTCTAGAGAAAGTTGCCATTTCTGATCGTATTGACTTATTGCTTTGGAAATTTTAGGTAAGACCAACTTGTGCAAAATAAAATGGAGAATGATTGCGACAAGAAAAATAATGGCTAAAACGAGTAGGAGAGAAGCGACTTGGGCGTACTCCTCATTGAATTGACGTATCCATGTAAGCAGTTGCTGCTGCATAAAATATCCTCATAGTTAATGTAGATTGTATATTAAGAGTATAGAAAAGAGAGCTTAGTTCAAGAAGGTGAATTTTTTGTTACGAAAAATACGAGGGTAAATGAGATGATAAATAAGCGTAGCAGAGTGAATAAAAGCCAGAAATAGTCTTTTGTGCGATGAGGGTGCTATTTCTGGCTTTATGCTGTATTTTATTTTAAATCAAATAATTACAGTAAGCGAGTTGATGATAATTTTACAACAACTTGGTGCAGGTTAGTAATAAAAGAAGTCATTGATTTCATATTAAGTGTCCTATTAATAAAATGTGATTCATGTCACAAATATTTTCTGAGACTGATTTTAATCACATTTTCATAACAGTCAATAGCTTTATACAAAAATATTTTAAAATTTAAATTATTTTTTATTTTGAGGTTACTTTTTATGTAATGAATCAAACGAAGGATAATGAAGTGTTTGTTTATCTTATTGTTTATAATCATTTTTTATTTGTTTCTGTTAACAATGCTCAGTTGCCTTTTTTCTATTGTGATTTTCACTCAAATTTTTTGCTTTAAGCTAAAAATGGAATCGGAAAAAGAAAGGAAATCACTCAATGAATATCGAAACAAAAGAAGAACGTTTACAAAAAATTCTACAAGGTGAGAAAGGTGCAATAGCACTGACACCACCTATCTATGGCGCTCATGTTCAATCTGTTATTGATGCTGATGTGGATATTAAATTCAATCAGATAAAATCATCTCCTGATGATCCTGACAACGAAGTAAAACTGAATCGAGTTATTAAATATGAGGTAGTTGTAACGGGAATTAATCTACGTTTGGCTGAATGGCGTACCAGTCCGAAAGGCATTTTAATTTTACCCAACAACAAAGATGTCTACACCACAATAGTGGATAACAGCAAAACAGAAATTTCTTTAACGGGTAATCGAAGTGGTGTGGCATCATTACAATTAATCTTAAAAGATGAAGATGATGAAAATATTGTTTATTACGCAACACCGATACAAATTCGTGTTACCCCGCCTAAAACCAATCCTAACACTGACTGTTCATCGACGAATTGTGAAAAATTTGATGACTTGTTGACGATACGCTCAGAATCTATGCAATGGCCAAGTCAGTGGGAAAGTGTTTCTAAAAGTTTTGTGGTACATCTTCAAGATAAAGAAGGTGAAGATGTTCAAAATAAAGAGGTTAAATTAACTTACGATGTGGAGAATAGTACATTAGCTGTTGAGCCAGAAATTTATAATGCAGATGGCGAGAAAATTAATATTGGTAAAACTAACAAATACGGTATTGCAAATTTTAAAGTCAAATTTAAAAAGAGTGAACCTAAACAAGTCGCTATATTCCATGCTGAAACGGAAAATAGCGAAGATCCAACGAAACCAATTAAATCAAGAGATTATTATGTTGAAATGACAACGGAGAAATTACCTTCTCCTAAAGTGCCTGCAACATTAAATGGTATTCTCAGTTATCATAGTGAGAATTATTGCGTTAACGCGAATCTCATTTTAGGTCGTGATATTAGTGAAAGCACACAAGTTGGTTTTTATTTTAACGATCAACTTAAGATGCTGCCATGTACTGATAAATCAGCCGTTTCTGTGAAATTAGAAAATCAGTCATTAACAAATGGCATTCATTACATTTCTTTCTTCACTGTTGATATCTTTGATAATATCTGTTTTTCTCGACGTGAGCGTATTATTGTTGATAACTCTTTAACTGGAGAATGCAGTAAGCAAATTAAAAATATTGCGCCTAAGCCTTGCATTAGTGTCACTATTCCTCAGATTTGCGATCGCTACTTTAATTCTGTCAATATTAGGCTTGTTCCTTCTTTATGTTTACAAATTAAAAACCGCGTAGCGAAAATGAATATCCAAAAAATGGTTATCATCTTTAATGGCTATTCTAAGGTAAATAGTAGTGAAAGAACGTTGGTATATCGCTCAACATTAGAAATCTTCGCTGATGATCCTCGTTTAGGTAATTTCTTACACGATACAACACCTAATAACGATCCTATTAATATGGTTGAAATCATTGAACCTGCATTAGAGAGTATTTTGGCTGATGCATTGCCTAATATTGAAGTAGGGCAACTCGGTATTCAGGTGATGGTATTTGAAAAAACAGGAAATTGTTACCTTTGCGGAGAAAATATGTATACGGTATCTCTGCGCTTACCTTGTGCTTAATGCCAATCTATTTTGCTTTCTACTTAAGAGCCACCTTGTGTGGCTCTTTGTCTATATTTTATTAATAAGATTATTATCACTAAATAATCAATTAATGAGTCATTCGTTTTATCGCACTTGTTATCGATAAAATGGTGATAGAGCTTAAGATAAGTTGTATACCAATTAACGCCATGACGAGTGCTACTGACGTTTCAGGGCCAAAAGCAATTAAGAAATAGGCGATAACTAAGTCTAAAAATCCTACTAATATATTGAACCAGCCATAAAAATTATCTTTAATTTGTTTGAAACCAACATTTAGGCGCAATATGCCAGCAAAAATAAATAAAAAGCCGATAAAAAAGGCGAGACTAAGCATACCTTTTAGTGGATCAGTGATAAAAATATAGCCAAGCAGAAGATAAATAAAACCCGCTAATAACGTAATCAGCATTGACCAACCAGAAGATACTTGAGCATTAAAACCACCAATAATGCTGGATATCGCACAGGCAAAAAATACAACGCCGAGTAATACACTGATAACAATGCCAGAAGAAAGAGGGTTAATAATACAGATAAAACCTGCAATAAAGCCCAACGTGGCAATAACAGTCATTAAAGTACATTGTTTTTTAACCAGTTTCTCTGTTAGCTGAGATAAATTATTTTTATTAATATCTAACATAGCCACCTCTTATCCTTATATTTGGTACATAAGTTAAATTATAGCAATTTTTGCTTATATAACATGACTTAGTTACATAAAACTATAATTAAAAAAAGGTAGGGGTGGAGGGAGCACCTTTAAAATAGAAAACTGAAGGAGTAAGGTAGTGGATTGAGATAGATTGTTAATAAAATTTATAACGGAGGTAAAATGTCTGATATCGTATATTTAGACAGTCACTTTGTACCTAAAGAGCAGGCTAAAATATCTGTTTTTGACCGTGGTTTTTTATTTGCAGATGCCGTTTATGAAGTTACTGCTGTTATTGATGATCAGCTCATTGACTTTAATGGGCATTTTCAACGCTTACAGCGTTCATGCAAAGAATTAGGTCTATCGCTTCCCATTACCAAAGAGTTGCTAATTGATGTTCATCATCAACTTATCGAAAAGAATAATCTTCATGAAGGGCTCATTTATTTACAAATAACACGAGGTGCTAATCCCTCTCGTTCTTTTGATTTTCCATCTTCATCTGTTCCTTCCACAATAGTTGCCTTTGTACAACATTCAACAGTTGTTAATCATCCTAATGCAAAAAAAGGGATTTCAGTAATTAGTGTTGACGATATTCGCTGGCAACGTTGCGATATTAAAACAGTGGCATTATTAGCGGCGTGCCTAGCAAAACACCATGCACATCAACAAGGTGCTGACGATGCTATTTTAATTAAAGATGGCTATATAACAGAAGGCAGTTCAAGTAACTTTTTTATTGTTAATCATGATAATGAAATTATTACACGGCCGTTAAGTCAGGATATTTTACCCGGTATTACACGCCAAGCGATTATTCAATTAGCGCAAGAAGAAGGGCTTAAAATAACAGAACGCCGATTTACACTTGATGAAGCGAAAAAAGCAAAAGAAGCTTTTATTAGCTCAGCGACTACATTAATTTGGCCAGTTATTTCAATTGATAATGAAGATATAAATCAGGGAGCTGTTGGGCATTTATCTCAACGGTTACGAGAGATCTACCTTGATAAAGCACTTAAAAAATAATTGTCTAGACAGACATCCTTTATCAAATTTATCGCACTGCTTTCAGATTTTTATTGCAATATAGCAGTGCGGTAAATTTACCATTCACTATGTTAATTCGTTTTACTGTGTTAATTATGATGTTCAATAATCATGACAGCAGTTGTGTCTGACTCTAAAGCTCGTAATACATGAGTGACATCACCGGGATAGCAAATATAATCACCAGCTTGTAATTCTTGTTGATTATCTAAAGTACCTACTATTGCGCTTCCACTAATAATAATAATATGTTCAGTCACATTTTTACTGTGAGGATCAGAGACTCTATCTTTCCCGGGTTGTGCAATTACGGTGTATATATCGCGTTTTGCGCCTACAGGACAGGATGAAAGTAAAAAAGCATGATAGTACGCTTTTTCTGCACTAATTTTAAAGCCATCACCTTTACGGATCACCTTAACTTCAGGTTGTGGCGCTGAAATAAGTTGAGAAAAAGGAATATTTAACGCAACACAAATTGCCCAAAGTGTTTCAATACTTGGATTCCCTTGTCCCGCTTCTAATTGAGATAATGTTGATTTTGCAACACCCGCTCGTCTTGCTATTTCAGCAAGAGAAAGACCTGCTTTTTTTCTTTCTCTAGCCAGTGCTTGAGAAATAATTTCAATAGGCGCACAAGGCGATGGCATCATAGCTTCCTTCAAAAATCATCTTGCAAAAAAATAAATCGTTCAACATAATGAACGAATGGTTCGATAAAAAATACTACATTCTATGCAAATTAACAGTCGTCTTGATAATAACGTACTTAGAGATATTGTGCTTGTTTCATTAGCTGATGGTATCGTTGGTATCTCTTATGGTGCGTTAGCTCATACACAGGGTTTTGATTTTTGGGTGCCATTGGTGTTATCCATTTTTGTTTTAGCGGGCGCTTCTGAATTTCTTTTTATTGGCGTTGTGGCGATGGGAGGAAGTGCAATATATGCTGCTCTTGCGGGATTAATGGTCAATGCACGACATATTCCTTTTAGTATGGCAGTAAAGGATTTACCGGGAAAAGGGCTTAAATCATTATTAGGTTTTCATATATTAAATGATGAAAGTGTTGTATTTGGTTTATCTCAACGTACCGCTGAACAAAATAAATTAGCGTTTTGGGCTTGTGGCTTAGGCATTTTACTTGTTTGGCCTCTGGGAACCATGCTCGGTGTGTACTTAGGATCATTTATTGTAGATATAAAGATGTTAGGGCTAGATGCAATGTTTCCCGCTATTATTCTTGCATTAAGTTTACCAGCATTAAAAAATAAACTAACACGTCATGCAGCAATAATAGGGAGCATTATTGCACTTGCAACCACATTATTCCTCCCCGCAGGGATCCCCGTTTTATTATCGCTACTAGGCGTACTGTTTGTGATAAGGAAAATATAATGTCCACGGCTTCTATTATTACAGGAATTATTATTCTTGCTGTTGGTACATACGCCATGCGTCTTTCCGGAATATTACTTAATAATAAAGCGGGGGTGTCAGAGAGGGTTAAAGAGCTTCTCTCATTATCGGCGATTGTTATTTTGTTTTCGGTGGCGATGACATCGACATTTTTTGATGGCGACCAACTTGCTGATATTTCAAAAATTATGGGTGTTGGTGTCGCAGGCATACTTACTTGGCAGAAAAAACCTTTCATTATGATTGTGCTTAGTGCCGCAATCGTAACAGCAGGTCTACGCGGGTTAATTAATCTTTGGGGATAACATCCTATAGCGCTTCATCGCGATAAAATATAAAGGAGGCACAATTACCTCCTTCTATTTTGGGATCTCAGTTTTCTATCTATTAATCGCTGTCTGATAATTTAGCTTCTAAAGGTAGAACAATAATAAAACCAATCCCTTTATTATTCAGCCCTTCAGTAACAATTAGCGATGCTTGAATTTTATTGGCGAGATTTTGTGCAATAGATAAACCTAAGCCGCTGCCTGTTTCGTTAGAGCCCGGAACGCGATAAAAACGTGAAAATAGAACATTGATATGTTCTTTTGCGACACCTGGGCCATTATCACGCACGATAACATGTATCCCTTCGGCGTATCGATTCTCAATAGTTACCTCAACTTGACTACCGTTAGGGCAATATTTAATGGCATTATCAAGCAGATTATTAAATATAGAGAGTAAAGCCTGTTTATCGGTTTTAAGTATTAAAGTTTGGCCTTCATTAAGTGATAACTCAATATTTTTAGTAATCGCATAAGGAACGCGTTGTGCTATTGCATTCCCAATGACGTTATAGATATCAAGAGATTCTATTTTTAATGGGAAGTCGTCACATTCTAATCGCGCTAAATCAATTAATTGATGAGAAAGAGCGGCTGCTCTATCAAGAGATTGTTTCATATCATCAATAATTTCTTCACGCTCTTGCTGATCATTGACTAAAGAGAGCAGGTGTAATTGAGCAATAACCGCAGCTATTGGTGTTCTTAATTCATGAGCGGCATCTGCCATAAATTGTTTTTCACGAATATTAGCCGCGTCAATTCTGGCCATTAATTGGTTTAGTTCTTTAAAGATCGGGCGAATTTCTTTAAATTGCTGACCGACATTGATGGGTGTTAAATTACGTGGTTTGCGATTAGAAATAAGTTCCGCAGCTTGTCTTAAAGGGCGTAAACTAAAATAAGCAGTAATTAAGATTGCAAAAATAACAGTCGCGAGAATAAATAGGAAAGGAACAAAGGTACCTTCAACAGGGTTACCAATAACATGGCCTCTATCTTCAACTGATTCACCAATAAACACTTTTATTTTGTGTTTTTCTCCCCAGCTAAAAGAGAGTATCCACTTTTCACCTGCGACAGACACTTTTTCTGATGCTAATGAAAGTACTCTTGTCGGTATGGGTAATTCAGGACGATTAGTATAAATCAGAGTATTATTTTCATCTAAGGCAATAAACCACGGTAGATATTGTAGTTCATCATCTTCACCATTAAGCATGGCGTCGATATACATACCTTGTAAATTATGAGCGACTTCTTTGAGGACTTCAGGTTGGTCAGCAACAATCTCTAAGGTATTAGCAAAACCCTCAGCAATAATTTCTTGTTGTTGGTTATAAACTTTTTCGAACTCAGCAAGATAATCAAATTGTATCCAAGCTAACCAAACACCCCAAAGCATAACAATGGAGATAATCTGAAGGACAATGGTATAAATAAAGAAGGAGCGGATCTTCATTTAATTAGTTTCTTTTTTTAATAAATAACCTACGCCACGAACCGTGATAATGCGTTCTTTGCCTATTTTTCTTCGTAAATTATGCATATGCACTTCAAGGGAATTGCTCTCAATTTTATCATCTAAACCAAATAAACGCTGTTCTAATTCTGATTTACGTACCACATTGTCAGTATTACGCATTAATTCATATAATAATTGGTATTCTTTACCTGATAATAAAAGCAATTCGTCATTTAAAGTGACTTGATGGTTTGCTGGATTAAGTTGTAAATTGCCAATAGACCATATTTGTGAAGAGAAACCGGCCATTCTGCGACTCACTGCTTTTACTCGAGAAATAAGTTCAGGCATAGCAAAGGGCTTTGGTAAAAAATCATCGGCACCTGAATCTAATGTTTGTACTAAATTATCAATTTGAGTGCGGGCAGTTAAAATAATAATCGGGATTTTCTCGCCACTTTTTCTGAGTGCAATCAGTTCATCTTGCCCATCACCATCAGGAAGACCTAAATCTAATAGCATTAAATCGAAAGGGCGCTGTTTTAATTGAACGCGAGCATCCGCAAGCAATCTGACCCAGCATGGTTGAAAACCCGCAATTTCAAGTCCGCGACAAAGCGCTTTACCGAGTTGTAAATCGTCTTCAACTAATAAAATATTCATAATAATACCTACCTAAAATCGTCTTAAGAAAGTATAAGAGCCAAATAAAAATTGAGCAATATAATAAAATGTAAAGCAAGGTTTGATTAATCAACTCTTAATGTAAGATAAATTTTTATTTAATACGTTTTAATAAAAATAAATGACTAGGATTTTTAGGAATAAATTGAGATAAGTATGCTATTTATTTAATTTTTATCACATTAAGGCATTTAATGTTAACTTTAAAGATTTATTTTAGATAAAATTAGTGAGGTTAACCTAATATAGATAATAAATATCTCACTCTATTATGCTAAGGTAACTTAAATGCTTTATTTAAGATGCTTTAGATTTAAAAGTAAAACCTATTAAAAATCAAAGTTCAATAAATAAGGTTTCATATTTAAAATAATATAAATATAAAATGTTGATTTCATTGGATAATATAACCATCAAATCGATGTCTTATTCTTTTATTGAAAATAGATAACTGTTTTAATATATCCCTGTTGTGCAACATTTTTATTAGATTTAAATTATTTACTCTATTGATCTATACTCTGCAGTAAAATTTAACCACTTGAAAGGACTTGGATTTTCAATAAAAGGAATTTACATGAAACGAGATGGTGTTATTTAGTATAAATTAAATCATTCTGTGTCAGAAATGCTCCCAACCCTCTGGGAGCATTTCACATGATGCAATTACTTACAAAGTGAGTTATCCCACAGCATTAAGTTAAGTGGTAAATTTAATGGCGCCACTAATTCATTCACCGTAGTTTGAAGCTCTGTTTTTGCTTGGGTCAGTCTTTGTTTATCTCTATCAGGAATAAAGTTATCTTTTGCTGGTAAATCATCTAATGTGTACTCTTCCACCAAAACGCCATTAGCCCACCGTTGAAATAGCCAATAACTTTCTGGCATTAGTGTATATTTTGTACCATCAATAATTGTTGTTTTATCTTCCTGATAACGAACAGAAATAAGCTGATTTGCAACATTATCCCAGATCCAACCTTTGTATGTTCCATCCTCTAGTCGGTTTATCGACCAATGCATATCATCAGGTTGATAAAAATAGAGCTCAGTTAATACAACATAAGGTGTGGTTTTTGTTGATAATGAGGCTTGAATAAGACCATTAGTAAAATAAGAAATATAAAGTATTTTATTATCAATGTTCAGTTCAATACTGCAAGTATCCCAATGAGTTACTGTTAAACCTTCTTTAGCTGGTTTTTCTGGAATGGAGAACACCTCATCTGTTGCATCATCTTCTGCTGGTGGGTAGTAATGACCAGTAATATATTCACCATTATTGCCATAGAAGTGCCATGTCGCTAAAGGTAAGCTTTTAAAATACTTATTAATGGTCAAAAAAGAGATCAGTGCAATCGTCAAAAAAAGAAATATAAATCGTATTTTTTTAGCCATTTTAATTAATTGCCTATTTTCCGTTTGCTGATTAGGATTCTATAAATTCATAGAAATAAAAGCGAGACATTTAATTAATAAACGTAATATACTTTCCCGTAATTAAGATAATAAGTGCACTTTAACGATCTTAAGATAAATACTTAGATAAGGATGTTCTTCATGATTAAAAATAAAGTACTCGCTGCGCATTATTTTTTAAAAGAAATGGACAATGATAATTATTATCCCTCACACCTTGTAAAAAAAGGGCAAGATTTATTAAAAGCGCTTTGTGTAAAAATAGAAGCAACTTCACCTAAAAATTTGGCAGAACTTTATATTTTAACGCAAGAAACAACAGATCAATTTAATGAGTTAGCTGAAGAATTTTATGAAGAAAATAGTGAAATTGAAACAGTAGCAAGAGAGTGCATTGCTGAGGATTTTTGCGTTATTGCTGATGAATATGGTTTTGAAGATGCTGATATAGAAGAGTTAATTGCAACACGAGATTGGTAGAAAAATGATGAGAAAACCATATCGTGTTTTCTCATTCTTCACTTATCTTAATTTATCAATTATCACCTAAATGATAATGAGAATAATTTTGTTGACAAAGAAATATTTATTAATAAACTAGCTCTCAGTTTGGTCAAAAAGACTCGTAAGCGTTTACGTTAATCAACGCATATAACTTTTTTTAGCCTGTTGTATTGGCAGTTATGTGCTGTTGTACAATCGTATTATTGGAGTCTTTATCTATGTCTTTTCAGGACAAAAATTACTTTTTAGGTATTCCTAAACTTCCTACTCGAGCAATGATTTTTCTTGTTCCTTTTTTCCTTTCTTTTATTATGTCAGGTATTGTTGCTTTTATTAGTACCGTCAAATCTTTAGGAATGGGAATGTACGTTATCTCCCCGTGGTTAACTTCTTGGGGGATCTCTTGGATGATTGCTTTTCCTACGGTTTTATTCGTTTTGCCGATCGCAAGACGCTTTTCACTGTTATTGGTGAAACCCGCCAAATCTAATGATTAATTAAAATGATTAATTAAAAAAAGATCAGCATCTATTGCTGATCTTTTTGTTTTTCACAATGTGAAGTAAACCATCGCCTAAATGAATAAGATCCGATAGCCTTAAACTTGTATATTAAAATGCTATATCGAAAAGCGAAGATATTTTTCTTTGCATAAATTCTTATTGATAGCAGGAGGCTTTAAATGAGTTTGTTGTTCTCCCCTAAAAAACTAGGCCCCCATCAGTTAGATAACCGTATTATCGTTGCACCAATGTGCCAATATTCAGCACAAGAAGGTTACCCGACAGCATGGCACACAATGCATTACGGGCAGCTAGCACTATCTGGTGCTTCGCTAGTGATTGTTGAAGCAACAGCGGTTGAGCCTAGAGGTCGTATTAGTTATAAAGATTTAGGTATTTGGTCTGATCAACATGGTAGTGAATTAAAAAAACTTGTTGATAATGTTAAGCAATATTCGTCTGCAAAACTGGGTATACAAATTGCACATGCAGGACGTAAAGCATCGACTGATTTACCTTGGAATGGCGGAGCATCATTAGCGCCAGATTCTCCTAATGGATGGCAAAAAGTTGCACCTTCAGAAATTCCTTTTGGAAAGAATCATCAGCCTCATGCTTTGGCTATTGATGAAATTGAAGAAATAAAACACGCTTTTGTTGATGCTGCGAGAAGAGCTGAGTTAGCAGGATTTGATGTTATTGAGATCCACGGTGCTCATGGATATTTATTGCATGAATTCTTATCTCCATTATCAAATCACAGAACGGATCAATACGGTGGTGATTTCAATAATCGTAGTCGGTTGTTAGTGGATGTCTTTGTGGCCGTGAAAAACGCAGTTTCTGATAATATATGTGTTGGTGTCAGAATTTCTGCAACAGATTGGGTTGAAGGTGGCTGGGACTTAGAAAGTGCGATTGCGCTAACACAACATCTTGAAGAATTAGGTTGCCATTATATTCATGTTTCTTCTGGTGGATTATCAGAAAAACAAGAAATTAAACTGGGTCCTAATTATCAAGTACCATTCGCCCAAGCAATTTATAATGAAACGCAACTACCTGTTATTGCTGTTGGTTTAATTACTGAGCCAGAACAAGCCGAAGCCATTTTACTTACAGAGCAGGCTGATTTTATCGCTTTAGGTCGAGGTATTCTTTATGATCCTCGTTGGCCTTGGCATGCGGCGGAAAAACTCAAACAAACCATAAAAGTAGCGCCTCAATATTTACGTTGTGCGCCTCATGGCAGCAAAGATTTTTTTAAATAGTGATACCAAGCCACGGAGAATAATAGAGTGTTATTAAGCCTATCCGTGGCTTTTTCTTTTATAACCTTTATGATTATGTGCATAAACGGCAAGCATAAGTGTATTGCGTGGTAAAAATGGGGCGTAAAAAATGAAAAAAAATCCCTTATTGCAGCAACCAAGGATTGTTTAAGACGATGTGTTTTGAATGCGAACACATCATCAGAGAATTAAGCATTCTTTGATGACTCATTAATTTATTGCGAGTCATATTATGAAAAATAAACATTGGTCGCGTGTAGAATATCTGCACGAAACAGTTAAAAATAAAAACATTATTATTAAAGGGCAACACAGTTATTACAGTGATTGTTGGGATGATGGTTTTGAAGCTTCTGTTGTTCGTTATCTTTATGGTGATGAAATTAGTCTGCAATGGGAGCCGTTGTGGGAAATTGATAAATTACATATTGGCGACTATGTCTGTATTGGTGCCGAAGCCATTATATTAATGGGCGGAAATCATACTCACCGTATGGATTGGTTCTCACTTTACCCTTTTATGGATAAGATTGAGGAAGCCTATATTGGTAAAGGTGATACCCATATTCATGATGGTGCATGGATAGGAATGCGTGCAATGATAATGCCTGGTGTGACAGTTGGAGAAGGTGCTATTGTTGCGGCTAATAGTGTTGTTTCCAAAAATGTTGAACCTTATAGCATTGTGGGAGGAACACCCGCGCGACACCTTAAATATCGTTTTGAGCCAAAAGTTATTGAGAAACTTTTATCTTTAAAGATTTACCAATGGTCAGAAAAGAAATTTGATGCTCTGAGGCCTTATTTATGTCAATCATCAATTGATAAATTATTAATTGCAGAAGCGAAATTTATTGAGTAAAGCAACCCCCCTAAACATAACTATGTTTAGGGGGTTTTACTTAGGTATTATTTTAATATAAATTAATCATATCACTAAAAGATAAAAAATAACGTTGCCTTTTTATTTGATCTCCATCTCAAATTCCAGAATATTTTAATTTTATTAAAATACTTATTATTTTAATTTTTTAAGTTTGTTTTTGTTTTTTATAAATTATGCTTTTTCTTTAGTGATTGATTTTATTTTAAAAATAAAAATCAGTTATTTATTTTTTTATTAAATTTAAAATTATCCAATGGTGTTATTGTTTATGTTTAATAGAATTATCAAGAGTTATTAAATTGTTTTATAAGATATATAATGTGTAAAAAATAAAATACATATTACTCTATATGTGAGTTTATTAATTTTGGAGTAATATAGGTATGACTTGTAATATAAATTTCAAGATAAAACTATTAGTTATTATGTTATTTTCATCTACTTCTTCCTATGCTAATAATACCACTTTATTAGGTGGAAATAGTAAAGCTGATGGTAATGAATCGACAGCGGTTGGATATAATACATGGGCTCATTCAGATCAATCAACTGCAATTGGCGCTAATGCGGGAGCTGAAGGTAAAAATGCAACGGCAATAGGTCATAAAAGTACGGCAATAGGAGATAATGCATTGTCATTGGGAAGTGGTGCAGTAGCCACTGGCGAAGGTTCACTTTCTATTGGCTCTCAAGCTTATAGTGATAGTAAAGATGCAATAAGTATTGGTAAGGGAACTATAAATAACGCTGAAAACGGCGTTATTTTAGGAAGTGGAAGTCGCCTTTCAGATGCTGCTGATAATTCGATTATTATTGGTAGCAAGTCATCAGGGACTGCAAGTAATGCGATTATATTAGGTGATAAAAGCAGTAATAATCGTGATAATACATTATCAATAGGCAGTGATAAAAACCAGCGACAAATTATTAATGTAGCAGCAGGTACAGAAGATAACGATGCTGTTAATGTTTCTCAATTAAGAAAAGAAAAAGATAATATTCTTATTGAAGCGGATAAGCGTATTAATGACAATAATCAAAATATTTATAATAGAATTGATCAGGAAAAAGGTCGCATTCTTAAAGAGACAAATAATCAAATAAATGAGAATAATAAAATCATAAAAGGCGATATTGCTAAAGCAAATGATGAGGTACTAAAAAGAAGTGAAACAAAAGCAAATGAATTAGCTAATAGCGCAGAGAAGAAAGCAAATCAATATACTGATAGTAAAATAGATAAACATCAAGAAAATACGATTAACTATATCAATGAAGCAAAAAATGAATTTCATATCTATAGTGAAAATAAATATGCTGAAATAAAATCAGGCGTTGAAGATTATACTAATAATCGAGTGGATGAAATGAAAGGTAATATTGAGAAAAACACCAATGATAAAATTGCCAAGTCTGAAAATAATGTTAAAGAGTATACCAATAATAGAATTGTTGAAGTTGAGAATAGTGGTAAAGAATACACTGATTTTAAAGTCAATGAACATCATGAAAAAACAGTAGAACATATTAAGAATACCCGAGATGAAGTAACATCATTGACAGAAGGGCGAGTTATAAAATCTGAAAAAAATGCCAATAATTATACTGATATAGAAATCAGTAAAATTTCCTCAGGTATTGAGGGTGCAATAAATAGAAATAACGAAAAAATTACAAAAGAGCGTGAAAAATATATTACTCAAAAAGGAAATGAATATATCAATATCACCAATACTGTTATCAATGAAAGAGACGAGTCCCTAAGAGAATACATTGATTCGTCAAAAAAAGACTCTATTTCTATTGCAAATGAATATACCAACAATAAGATTAAGAATATCTTTATTGATAATGATGTTGCGCTCAATAATATGGATAACAAAATAGATAAAGCTGACAAAAGGGCAAGTGCAGGCATTGCTTCTGTTGCAGCAATGGCCAATATTCCTTATGTAACTAATCATACTTTTAGTTTAGGTGTGGGGGTGGGTAATTATCGCGATGCTAATGCACTTGCAACAGGGGCTCAGTATCAAATAACAGAAAGCGCGATTATTCGTGTCTCTGCTTCATGGAATACAGAAGATCGTGGTGTTGTCGGCGGAGGTGTTTCTTATGGCTGGTAAAGCACTTTTGTATTGTGTCCAATAGAATAAAAAATAGAGATAAGGCTGTTTCTTTTTTATCTTTCAGCTAGCTTTTATGGCTCAGATTTGAATAATAAAGGTAACAGCCTTTGTTTTCTATAATGAGTAAATTATGATCTTTCTTCATTCGGGTGGTGGCGCTTTTGAAAAACAAACAAGAGTTAATCAAGCCGCAACGGAAAAAGCACAGCAGATTGCTAAAAGTAAGATAAAACAAGTAGTACAACTTAGAAAGCTTGCAGACTTTCCTGTTGATATTGAACAGATTGGTGTGATATTACTGATTGAACCCACTATTGAGTTAGCGCTTGAGGCTGGGCGACTGTATTCACAATCAACAGATATTGTGATTGCTGAAAGTGCAACGGTAGGAAGGAAACTGACTATTTGTCAGATTGAATTTGTAGTAACAAAAATCTGTGTTCTTTGATTTCTGGACTTATTCAGTTATCCACATTAACTGTGGATAACTCTTGTCTTACATGTTAGTAATCTTATTAATAATTGATTTTATTGGGTATTTTGTATTGATTGAAAAATATCCATTTAAATTAATGTTCTTAATGCTTTGTTATTATTCAAAATAATAAATAACATAATAAAATAATGCAGTTTTGAATTAAGAGAGATAAAAAGTATGACAAATCTCTCTATAAGATGTTATTTATCGAATAATGGCGTTGGTTTTCCGTCGTGATCAACCGCAACAAAATTAAACTGACCATGGATCACTTCTTCACGGCCTTCTGCGTACATATCTTCAAGAAAAATAGAAACATTTACCGTCAAGCTTGTACGTCCAACACGAATAACTTCACCCACTAATTCAATAATCGTACCCGATGGAATAGGGTGATTAAAATTTATTTTCTCAGTTGAGACTGTCACTAGGCGTTTACGGCTAAAGCGGGTGGCGGTAATAAATGAAACTTCATCCATCCAAGCTAATGCTGTACCACCAAAGAGTGTTGAGTGGTGATTAGTTGTGGTGGGGAATATGACTTTAGATACACGGGTGATTGAATTTTTAATTTTATCTTGTAGTTCAGGAGATAAATCAGAGATGGACATAACAATAAAGCCTTCTTCTTTTATACTGTAGGGAGAAATCCCCACAGTATAAAATAGAGTAAATTGAAAGCAAAGTAGATGAATGGCTGATTATGCCGTCTGTAATTAAAAGGTTATTTCGCCAGTTAAAAAGAGTGCAGCATCTCCTGTCAGTAAAACTCGATTATCTTTTAGCACACAGTCGATATTTCCCCCTCGTTTTGAAACTTGTCTTGCTTGTAACTGTATTTTATTGAGTTTATTACCCCAAATTGGTGCTAATACACAATGTGATGTACCTGTAACAGGATCCTCATTCACACCTTTTACGGGCGCAAAGAAGCGAGAAATAAAGTCAAAAGGCGCATGACCTTTAGCGGTGATAATAACACCAGGTAAAGGCAACTGTGCGATTTGAGTGAAATCAGGTTGGTAGTTAATGACGGTTTCTGGATCAGATAAAAAGCAAACATAACGATCACGCGCTTGCCAAACTTCATCTATTTGTAATGTTAATTTTTCTTCAAGCGCTGATTTTATATCGTTATTTAATGTCGCAGGTATCGCTGGAAAATTCAGTGTGAAGAGAGGATCTTGACAAGAAACAGTGAGCTCACCTGAAAGAGACTGGAATTTAAAGCACTTATTAGGAGACTGTTTTATTGTTTTTAATACAAAAGCTGTGGCTAATGTTGCGTGTCCACAAAGAGGAACTTCAATCTTAGGTGTAAACCAACGAATATGATCGCCAACTAAAAAAGCGGTTTCAGGTAAATTAATTTCACTAGCAAGTGTAATTAAGGTGTCATCAGGCAACCACTCTTCTAACAAAACGACAGCAGCAGGATTTCCTGAAAAAGGCAGAGAGGAAAAAGCATTAACATAATAAATAGGAAGAACTGTCATCGCATTACCTTAGTGATAAACTATCAATAAATAGAAGGTAATGAGATTAAGTGTTTTAAATATTGGGTGCAATATTTAAAACAGCGTTCAAATTATAGGATGTAAAAGCAAAAAGCCATGCCTAAGTCATTAGGCATGGCTTTAATAATTAACGCATTAGATTAAGCTTGTGCTTTCTCTTTGCTATCTGCGCTTTGTAAAAGCTTACGAACTGGAATAATCAGTGCAGCAAGAACAACAGCACAAATAACCAGAGCGATAGAAACATGAGAGAAGAAGTCAGGCATTACATCCAGTTTGTCTGGACGGATATTTCCCCCCATTAAACCTGCTGCCAAATTACCTAATGCACTTGCACAGAAC
Source organism: Proteus columbae (assembly GCF_002777965.1). GTDB lineage: Bacteria > Pseudomonadota > Gammaproteobacteria > Enterobacterales > Enterobacteriaceae > Proteus > Proteus columbae. The sequence continues at coordinate 41,116 of NZ_NGVR01000029.1, forward strand.
CATAGTCCCATCACCTGACCACGCATTTTAGCTGGCGCTAAAATAGTCATTGTGGCAAGACCAATAGGGCTTAAGCATAATTCACCTAATGTCAGCAATAAGATACTGCCAATTAACCAAAGTGGTGAAACGCCTTGTCCTGTTGCAATAACACTTTCAGATGCAAACATCATGACGGTAAAGCCACCTGCTGCAAATAAAATACCAATCACAAACTTAGTCATACTGCTTAAATTCATATTCTTACGTGCCATCATTGGCCATAACCAGCTAAATACAGGCGCAAGAATAATAATAAACAGGGCGTTAACAGACTGGAACCAAACTGCTGGGATTTCAAAACCCATAAAGTTTAAGTCAGTATAGTCGTTGGCAAATAAGTTAAATGATGTTGGTTTTTGTTCAAATGCAGACCAGAAAAGGGCTGCTGAAACCAATAATAGGAAACAAACAAATAAGCGAGAACGGTCACTACTACTTAATCCAGCAAATAGGAATAAATAGATAAAATAGGCGATTACACTACCGGAAATCACATAGACCATAAAGTTAGCCACAACAACTGGGTTAAAAGGAATAACACCAGAAATAATAAGACCAACAATTGCCATAAGAACGACAGATAACGCTAAGATCCATTGACCGACATTACGACGAACAACGGTTGGGCGATCCCAACTTGAATCTAAACCAACTTCGCTATCAAAGCGACGCATGGTTGGTACTGCGTAAAAGCGAAAAATCAGTAACGCAACAAGCATACCAATCCCGCCGATACCAAAGCCCCAATGCCAGCCATAATCACGCACTAAGAAGCCCGTGATGAGTGGTGCAATAAATGAGCCCATATTGATACCCATATAAAATAAGGAGAATCCACCATCACGGCGAGTATCATCCCTTTTATATAAGGTTCCTACCATCACAGTTACGCAGGTTTTAAATAGCCCTGTACCCAATACAATCAGTAATAAACCGATAAAGAACAGATCTTGTGACCAAAACGCTGAGAGTGCGATGGATAAGTGCCCTAACGCAATAAAGATAGAGCCATACCATACAGCTAGGCGCTGACCTAACCAGTTATCAGCCAGCCAACCTCCTGGCAGCGATGTTAAATAAACACCACCTGCGAAAATACCCACAATAGCAGATGCCTGCTCTCTGGGGATTTCCATGCCACCCTCATAAACGGTTGCCGCCATAAATAGAATTAATAATGGGCGAATACCATAGAAAGAAAAGCGTTCCCACATTTCAGTGAAGAAAAGGGAGCTTAATGGATATGGGTGGCCAAAGAAAGTTCGGCTAGATTTTGAGTGAGTAGATTGCATCTTAAATTCCCAAAAAAACCTCTACAGGTCGTTTGCAAGTAAAAAGAACAAAATATCAGCTAGTGGTGAAACAAAATTATTTCATTCTGTTATCAATATCCACTGCATTTAATTAATATATTTTTAACATACTTTTGTCATAATTTAGCGACTAAAAGTATATTTAATACTTTATAAACCATTTTTTGGTGCAAAAGTCGATAAAAATCTCATTTTACGATAGTTAACCTTGCAATTTTTTGAAAAAAGAGGACAAGAAAATTTTATAGCTCTTAACAAACAGGGGGTGAGAATATTCTTAATAAACAATAAATTACAAAAAATAGAATAAAAAAAATAACAATTAGGCCTTTAAATGTAAAAGTGTAATTTTTTGAAGAAAAAAAACTATTAACTGATCTTATTTGTAGATTTTTTGACTACTTTTCTTGTGGCGTTCTAAAGCTTAACCAAGAATAAATTAGATTAAAAAAGACAACAGCTGCGGTGAAATAAAAAACAGCTCTAAACCCATAGCTTGCAGCAACAAAAGCACCCATTAACGGTCCTGTAACATTACCAACATCTCTTAGCGCTTGGTTATAGCTGAAAATTCGACCCGCAATAGCAGGGGTAATGTTATAGAGAATAAGCGTTTGTACCGCAGGTAACATGGCGGCATTGACTGCACCAAGTAAAAAACGTAGTGCGCCAAGCTCCCAATAACTACTGACCAGTGCCATTGGAATTAACATGAAAATGGAGAGCCCAAGGGTAAAAAGAAGGACTTTATCAGGGCCAATTCGGTCACCTAATTTACCAAAACGAGGTGCGCTAATAAGTGCAGCAATACCGGGTACAGAGGCGACAACACCACTGATAAAGGCAAGGTTACTGACTGAACCTGTTAATTCACGAATATAAAGTGTCAAAATAGGTGTAACAGAGCCTGTTGCTACTTGAATGATCATTGTAGTGAAAAATAGGCATACAACGAGTCTTTTATTTTTAAGTGATGAAAAGACCTGTTTTGTGGTTAGTGCGTCTTTTTTAGAAACAGGTGTGAAGTTTTCACTTACAAAAAAGAGGGTGACTAAAAAGCAAATAAATAAAACGGCGGAAGTAATAAAGAATACAGGGCGTAAACCATAGAGATCGGCAAGCATACCGCCAATTAAAGGACCTATTAATGCGCCACTTACTGCACCTGTTGAAAGAGTCCCTAATGCCCAGCCACTTTTTTTAACTGGAACCTGAGTGGCAATTAACGCATTTGCATTCGGAACAAAGCCACCTAATACACCAAGCAAGGCTCTCAGCACTAATAACTGCCATATATTTTGAGCGAATCCAATTAATACCATCACAATTGCCATACCAAGGGCGGATCGTAACAGCATTAATTTTCGGCCTTTTCTATCTGATAATTTTCCCCAAAAAGGCGCTGCAATGGCAGAAAAAAGGAAGGTAATACTAAATGCAACACCTGTCCAAAGGTTAAGCTCTTCGTGATCGGTTATACCAAGTTCTTCTACATAGAGAGGAAGAAAGGGCATGATCAAACTAAAACCGGCACCAGTTAAAAAACAGCCAAACCAGACAATATAGAGATTACGTTTCCAAGAGTTATTTCGGGGTTTGAGATCCATGTTACTCCTTTAGCCGAGAACGAGAGAGTAAACCAAGAAAATAGACTGACAATAACCGTAGCGATGTTGAGCGTGGCAACAACGAGTCGGTTTTCTTATTTTATGATGAATAAGAATATAGCCATGATACAGAATAAGTGCGATAGGTCTTGCTCTTATAATGTGTTTTGCAGGAGTTTTCAGCTTGTGCTGTTATTGATTTTATTATTGTTATTTCAGTGTATTGCAATATAACAAAGTGGCTGTTTTGGAATAAAACAGCCACTTTGTATTAGTGTACTTTCTTTATTTCGTTATATAAAGAAGCGTCACCTTCTGGGCGAGTTTTAAAGCGACGATGTAACCACATATATTGGTCTGGTGCGCGTAAAATCTCTTGTTCAACCACTTTATTCATCGCTTTCGCGGTATTTTCCTCATTATCAATAGGAAAATCAGCAACAGGTGGTGAGATAATTAACTCATAACCTTTGCCTTCAGGTAAACGTTTTGGCGTAAATGGAATTAATGCGGGATTGCTGGTTTTTGCCAGAATATAAGTTCCCGTTGTTGTTGCCGCTTTATCAACCGCAAACAAAGGCACAAAAACACTTTTACGTGGACCATAATCATGATCAGGTGCATACCAAATAATTTCACCTGCTTTTAAACCACGGATCATGCCTTTGACATCTTTTCTGTCGATCATAAATTTATTAGAACGTAATCGACCCCATGTTTGTAGCCAATCCATAACGGGATTATCGTTAGGGCGGTAAACACCGACTCCAGGGGTATAAATACCAAAAATCCTAGCACCAAGTTCAAGAGTCAGAAAATGGATGCCAATAAGCAAAATGCCTTGTCCTTTTTCTTGAACCATTGAGATATTTTCAAGTCCGCTGACTTTAAACCAGCGTTTGACACGCCATTCAGGCCAAAACCACGCCATGCCTGTTTCGAATAATCCCATACCAACAGATTCAAAATTTTTATTAACTAAGGCTTCTCGCTCACTTTTCGGCATCTGTGGAAAACAGAGCTCAAGATTACGTTCTGCTATTTGGACGCGTTTTTTTAAAAAAACTTTCGAAAAACGACCTAGGCGTGTACCTAGCCAATAAATGACAGGATAAGGAAGGAGAACCAGAATATAGAGTAATCCGATCCCGAACCAAGTCAGCCAATATTTAGGCTGCAAAAATGATTTTTTAAATGGAGGTGACTTTATCATAAGCCTATCTATTTACTATTTTTCCAATGAATATCTTATATTGTGACATTTTTTAGCGCAGATAAGAAATTTTGTCATAAATTAGGTGAAATTATTTCGATACCTTGTAATGCAGTCACCAATTCGGCAATATTTTTAGCTGTCATTTTGTCCATCACTTTTGCTCGATGAACTTCAACGGTTCTTATTGAAACACAAGCAACTTCTGCAATTTCTCGATTCATTAATCCTTGAATAACATAATAAGCAATGTCTTTTTCTCTTGGGGTTAATGAAGCATAACGGCGACGAATATCATGTGCGGTAAAACGAGTATTGGTTTCAAGAAATGCTGCATCTAAAGCAGATAACAATGCATTGCTATCAACGGGTTTTTGTAGAAAATCGATAGCCCCTTTTTTTATCTCTTCAACGGCCATGGGAATATCGCCATGACCGGTTAAAAAAATCACAGAAAGGGTGCTGTGTTTATCAATTAAATGCTGGTGGACTTGCCTGCCATCGGGTTTTGGCATTCTCATATCTAACAATACAACACCTTGCTGATAGAGATTGACATTGTTGATAAAGAACTCGCTATCATTCCAGACATGAGCTGAATAACCTAAGCTTTCTAATAAAAACTGACAAGCATCAGTGACAGCAAGATCATCATCAACAAGATGAATTGTTGGCATTTTTTCTCCGTTATTTATTTTTGTTAGGGAAAATAAGTGTGATTTTTATTCCAACTTTATTTTGTTCATTCTTTTGGTTTTCAATATGAATATCAGCACCTTGAGAAAGCAATAAACGTTGGCAAATCACCAAACCTAACCCAAGTCCTTCCGTTTTTGTTGTTTGGAATGGGGAAAAGGGCTGTTCAAGTTGGCTGTGGCTCATTCCACCTGCATCGTCTTCAATGACAATAAGCAACCTATCAGGAGCCTTATGGGTGCTAATTTTTAGTACTTTAGCGCCAGCTTGAAGACTATTGGTGATTAAATTCGATAAAATTTGCTCTAATAATGTTTCAGGTAAACACAGGGTATCATGTTCATCAATATGGGTGATCAGTGAAACCTGTGGGTATTTATCTTCTACGCGTAAAAGCTTCCAAATATGTTGGATGCACTCTGCAATATTTTGATGAGAAAGCAAAATGGTATCCGTGTTAGGTGTTTGTTTTCCAACCCATAAACGTAGATTTCTAATGATATCAGCACCGCGTTGCGCTTGCTTATCTATTTGTTGCAATGCAGGTAGCAATGGGTGCGATTCGTTCTCTTTTTTAAGGCGAATAACGCTCCCTTGCGCATAGCTTTTAATGGCAGAAAGAGGCTGATTAAGCTCATGAGCAAACCCTGATGCCATTTCTCCCAATATATTTAAGCGTTGGGCGTGTTCTAACTCTTCCTTTTGCTGTCTTAATCGATTGTGAGCATGTTCCAGTTGGCGACTACGACGCCTAACTAAATAGCTGATCCAGACTTGGTTTAGGATGAGAAAAAGGATAGCAGCCAATGAAAGGCCAATAATAAATTGGTGCTGAATGGCCCAACTTTGCGCATCTTGCCAAAGCTGTCTTTGTCGAGGATGTTGGTTGACTTCCCTTAATAGATTTTCAACTTGTGTATGTGAAGCTGGGGCTCCCCATTTCATTGGTTTACTATCATCGGTGAGTAAAACGCGAGTGACTTTATCAACAAGTTCATCAGGAACAGTATCTAGTGCTGCAAATGACCAATTAGGGTAGAGCGGTGTACTGGTTAAACATGGCGTATTGGTTTGATAGGAAATCACGGGGCGGTAATCACTTTTACGAATAAGCCCTTCACGATCCATATTTTCCAGTAAACAGACGGGAATAATTGCCGCATTAATATCTTCATCTCGTAAGAGATAAAGTAAAGCGTCAGCCGGAAAACCAGTGAAACGTAATGTGAAATCTTTATCAGGATCAATACCTTCTTCTCGTAGCGTTTTGTAACCTAAAAGATAGCCGCCAAAGGCATCAGGTGCGATGGCGCCAACGCGTTTTCCGATTAATTCATGGGCAGAAGTAATCGGGCTATCGTTACGGACGAGAATTAGGCTCCCAATGACATTTCGTGTCGTGTTATCAGGCTCATAGCCAGAACGTAAAGAGAGCAACCAGCGTAATGGAAATGCATTATCTAATTGAACAAATTGCGCAGGATTTGTGAGTAAAAAATCAACATTTTTCTTTGCAACCGCTAACTTCATTTCCTCCAGATTTAATGGCATTAACACAAAGTTTTCTGACGGAAATTGTTCATTTAATGTGTCAACAAGTGGATGCCAGTGTCTTTGAGTGGATGCATCGCCACGTAGTGCTAAAACACCGATTGTCCACTCTTTTGCTGTGGCTTGTAGAGGAAGTACAAAAAAGAGCAGTAATAACCCAATACTTACTGCGTTTCTTATCCCAATTGTCTGTTTTATCGTCATAAATATCTAATGTTAAATATTGTCTTGGATCAAGTTCGCACTTGGTATGTGGTAAACCACAATAGGTGTCGTCTTCAGTAATTTTTACAATGCACTTATAACAAAACACATACTTTTTAATTTCTATTTCCTTCACTCATAGTGAGATTGTGTAATTGAGTGATGCTGGAGACAAATATGGATCTTGGAAAACGAAAATTTTTACAACAATTAGGGGTCCTTACTGCGGGTGCTTCACTGGTTCCTTTAGCTGAAGCCGGCATTAAATTATCACCTGAGCGTCGTGAGGGCTCAGAAGATAAACGCTACGGAATGCTGATTGATTTACGCCGTTGTGTAGGATGCCAGTCCTGTACTGTGAGCTGTAACATCGAAAATCAGACACCTCAAGGACAATTTAGGACGACAGTAAACCAATATCAGGTTGCTATCAAGGGGCAAGAGGGGATAACCAACGTCTTACTGCCTAGATTGTGTAACCATTGTGACGAACCACCTTGTGTGCCAGTTTGTCCTGTTCAAGCGACTTTCCAACGTAAAGACGGCATTGTCGTCGTTGATAATGAGCGTTGTGTTGGTTGTGCTTATTGTGTTCAAGCATGTCCTTATGACGCACGTTTTATTAATCACTCAACACAAACAGCAGATAAATGCACTTTCTGTGCACACCGTCTCGAAGTTGGATTACTGCCAGCGTGCGTTGAATCTTGTGTTGGTGGTGCCCGTATTATCGGCGATATGAAAGATCCTAATAGCACGATCAGCAAGATGCTGCGTACACATGAAAAAGAGCTGAAAGTATTAAAACCAGAAAGCGGCACACTGCCACAAGTTTTCTATCTCGGCCTCGATGATGCATTTGTACAACCGTTAGCAGGTCAAGGACAACCCGCATTATGGCAGCTGGAGGTTCACTCATGATCCCGCAAGTTTCTCAAATTCAAGAAGTCATCGCGATCCCTCAAGAATATTTTTGGTTACCTTGGGCTGTGCAATATTTCTTTTTTATCGGTATTGCTTGTAGTGCAACGCTTTATGCGTGCTGGCAATGCTGGAAAGGCGGTGCAGGTAATCAACGTTTAGAAGCAGTTGCTGTCTTTATTGCGGTAACAGCCGGCATTACGGCACCTCTTGCTTTAACGGCAGATTTACACCAAACAGCACGAGTGTGGCATTTCTATGCTTATCCAACACCGTGGTCTTGGATGGCATGGGGCTCACTGTTACTACCGTTATTCTCAGCATTTAGCATGCTTTACTTTGCCGCGATGGTTGTTCGCTTAGTCTGGAAGCGTGAATACAAATTAACTCGTTGGGTAGCATTAGCTTGTTCATTAACTGCGATTGGTTTGTTGTTATATACAGGTCGTGAAGCCTCTATCTTAAAAGCAAGACCTGTGTTGTATACCTACTGGTTACCAATACTGTTGTTCTTTAGTGCAATGCAAGTACTACCGACATTACTTGCATTAGGCACACGTCGTGAACCTGTACATCAGCGTGAATTAGCGATGTGGTTTGTGAGTTCACTGATGTTATTAGCAGTATGTACGGGCTTTTGGATTGCTGGCGATACGATTTCAGGTCAGGCAATTAGAGAACAATTAGTAATGGGAAGTCTTGGCTGGTGGAGTGCCATGGGCGTTATCGCACTATGGAGTATCTCTGTCGTGATGGGACTTTTGATGGCAAAACAAGCACGTTCGGTTGTGTTTATTACCATCATGGCATTTGTATCAATGGGACTTGCGTGGGTATTACGCTGGTTGATGTTGATGGGTGCTCAATACATTCCAAAATATAACATAATTACAAACCCTTATGAGTTTACGCTAGGTAATGATGGACTGATGGCAATTGTTGGTACATTTGGATTGTGGATAGCGTTAACCATTTTATTTAGAGAAAGTATTCGTTGGGTTGTCAGGAGAGTGCAGCATGGCTAAGTTTACAAGACGTCAATGGCTTAAAGGTGGGTTAGTTATCGGTGGTATTGCCGCATTTGCTGCCAGCTACCGTGATGTTGCTAAACGTGCCATAGATGGTTTAGTTGATGGCACATCAGGCAAAGTGACACTCGATAGGATCAACGGAAACTCTTTATTACCTGAAGGTAAAGTTGTAAAAGACGCTAAATGGCAAGCGAATACAGATCAATCGGTTTGTATGACGCAATGTTTTGGTTGCTGGACACAATGTGGCGTTCGTGCCCGTGTTGATAGAGCAAATAATAAAGTTTTACGTATTGCAGGTAATCCTTATCATCCACTTTCTCATGATCATCATTTTGGCTATAACATGCCAATTAAAGAAGCATTTGAAAAAATGGGTGGTGAAAGTGGTTTAGAAAACCGCTCTACGGCTTGTGCTCGTGGTGCAACTATGATGGAAAGCCTTGATAGCCCAACACGTATTCTTGAACCGATGAAACGCGTGGGTAAACGCGGTGAAGGTAAATGGAAACGCATCAGTTTTGAGCAATTAATTCAAGAAATTGTTGAAGGTGGCGATCTCTTTGGTGAAGGTCATGTTGATGGTTTACGTGCCATTCGTGATTTAGATACTTTAATCGATCCAAAGCAACCGGCTTTAGGCCCTAAAGCTAACCAATTATTAATGACAAATGCGGGTGATGATGGACGTGATACGTTTATTCGTCGCTTTGCTCAAAACTCATTTGGTAGTAAAAACTTTGGTGCTCATGGCTCTTATTGTGGATTAGCGTACCGTGCTGGCTCTGGTGCGTTAATGAACGATTTAGATAAAAATGCCCACGTTAAGCCTGACTGGGATTATGTTGAATTTGCTTTATTCTTAGGAACATCACCCGCACAATCAGGTAACCCATTTAAGCGTCAAGGCCGTCAGTTAGCTAACGCACGAATTCGTGATTCGTTTAATTATGTGGTTGTTGCACCTGCTTTACCTTTAACAACAACATTAGCTAACGATCATGGGCATTGGGTTCCGGTTCAGCCGGGAACGGATGCGGCTTTAGTCATGGGGATGATCCGCTGGATCATTGAAAACAATCGCTATAATGCAGAATATCTGTCAGTACCAAGCGAAGTTTCAATGAAAAATGTGGGTGAGAAGAGCTGGACAAATGCGACTCACCTTGTGATCAGTGATGAAAAACATCCTTTGTCAGGGCAAATGCTGACAACTGCACATTTTAATGATGTTGCAGAAGGCGAAGAGCAAGCCTTAGTTTTATCACTTGAAGGTGAATTAGTTCCATCAACTCAAGTTAATAAAGCACAATTGTTTGCTACGCATACGGTGACATTAAAAACGGGTGCTACCGTTACGGTTAAATCAAGTTTCCAATTACTTGATGAAGCGGCTAAACGTATGACACTGGCAGAATATAGTGAGCGTTGTAAAGTACCAGAAACAACAATCGCTGCATTAGGTCGAGAATTTACCGCTTATGGTCGAAAAGCTGCGGTTATCTCTCATGGCGGTATGATGGGAGGTAATGGTTTCTATACAGCGTGGAGCGTGATTATGCTTAATGCGCTAATAGGTAACTTAAACCTTAAAGGTGGGGTATCTGTTGGTGGCGGTAAGTTTAATGGTGCAACTGATGGCCCATGTTACAAAATGGATAGCTTTAAAGGTAAAGTTAAACCAAAAGGCATGGTGTTATCACGCAGTAAAGTAGCCTATGAAAAATCTGATGAATACCGTGAGCGTGTAGAGAATGGGGGATCCCCATATCCAGCAAAAGCACCTTGGTATCCGTTTGCTGCTGGTCAATTAACGGAGCAACTAGGCTCTGCATTAGCAGGTTATCCTTATTCATTAAAAGCATGGATAACGAATATGACCAATCCTGTTTATGGGATTGCGGGTATTCGCCAAGTGATGGAAGAGCGTTTGAAAGATCCGAAGCATCTACCTTTGATTATTGGTATTGATGCTTTTATGAATGAAACAACAGCGCTGGCAGATTATATTGTTCCTGATACGCATAACTTTGAGAGTTGGGGATTTAGTGCGCCTTGGTCTGGTGTTCAAACTAAAGCAAGTACAGCGCGTTGGCCGATTATTGAACCTCGTGTTGCAAAAACAGCCGATGGTCAGCCAATCTCAATGGAAACATTCTGTATTGCTGTGGCAAAAGCCTTAGATTTGCCAGGTTTTGGTGAGAAAGCAATTGAAGATATGGATGGTAACTTCTATCCAATCAATAGTGCGGAAGATTACTATTTACGTGTTGCCGCTAACATGGCGTTTATGGGGGAAAAACCTGTTGCCCCTGCAACCAATGAAGATATTTTATTAAGTGGTGTCGATCGTATTTTACCTGCGATAACGTCAACGTTAAAAAATGAAGAAGTTCTTCAAGTTGCGTATATCTATACACGAGGTGGTCGTTTTGCCCCTTATGACAAAGCATGGAATGGTGAAGAAACAGGGCCACAGTGGAAAAAGCCATTACAAATCTGGAATGAAGAAGTAGCGAAAAACCATCATGCAATAACAGGTGAACGTTATAGTGGTTGTCCTACTTATTATCCACCACGTTTATCGGATGGTAGTGATATTAATCAGCACTATCCTGAAGAGCAGTGGCCATTAAAATTAATGTCCTTTAAGTCTCATGTGGTGAGTAGTTCAACAGCTATGATCCAGCGTTTAAGAATGGTAAAACCGAGTAACTTAGTCGCAATTAACCCTCAAGATGGTAAAAAATGGGGTGTTAATCATGGTGATAAAGTTCGCATTGTTACACCGGGCGGACAAGTGGAAGCTGAGATTAGCTTACTCGATGGTGTAATGCCGGGCGTTTTAGCAATTGAACATGGATATGGGCATCAAGAGTTAGGCTCTCGCCAACATTACTTAGATGAACAGCCATTACCGATGGATAAAGGCATTGGCAACGGTATCAATCTTAATGATTTAGGGTTTGCCGATCCAACACGACAAATTGCTAATACATGGTTAGATTGGGTATCTGGTGCATCTGTACGTCAAGGTTTACCTGCTAAGATTGAGCGTATAGCTTAATTATCAATTTGGTATTTTAAATAATCACTTCACTCTTTACAAAAAGAAGAGTGAAGTGATTGCACAATCAATCAGTTTTACCTTATCTTTTATAAGATAGAGCTATATCAGTTTAATTATTTTAATATCACATGTACCCTACATACATAATATTATAATAAATTTAAGGTGGACAACACGCATATTAGCCACCTCATTTACAGGGAGTAATAATGGGAATTGGATTCCTTTTTTCTTCTGTTTATTTTTTATAATTGAAATGTAATAGGATTATTTCTCATATATGTATTTTAAAATATTATATATGAAAAATAATTCAATTCGATTTTTTACATTAATCTTTTCGGTAATATGTCTTTTGTGTGAATATACGGTACTACTGCTAATGGACAGTTTCTTAGCAATTTGATGGTTAGGTATTTCATTCATCCAATAATTAATAATTTTTTGCTCTTGTAAACTAAAAATAGAGCATAATGAATGTTTATAGGTTGGAAAGTAAACTTGGCACCGAGACGTGAACAAAGATGTCTTTTCAAGCACCCAAGGAAGTATCTTTTTGGGAAGGATAAAACAGTTATTTGTCAATGCGATAGGTCTTTCTTTGTCTGGATAGTTAGCATCAATGTAAAGGTAAAGACGGCAACTTCTTGTTGAAATAAAAAAAAGTTGCAAATGTGGGCAATGTGCTATTTCTCGACAATATCTTGTGAGATCAATAAATATAATATCTGGCATTGAGTGATTAATATAATTATTGGCTTCTTGTATAGATGATATGTCAATTATTTCATGTCTTACATTTCTCTTCGAAAAATAATGTTTTATACCATTACGAGTAAAAAAACATTCGTCAATAATTAATACTTTCACAAATAACTTCCTTGTTTGTAGCCGTTTTAATTTATTAAAATAAAGATAACTTTATTTTATGTCAATTCGGCTTATATGTTCTTTTTTTGAAGATATATCGAATAAAAAGATTATTATTATTTTTTCATTAAATGAAAGTTGATTTATTAATATTACCAATCATTTTCATACAGTAAGAGCTGGTTTATATATTGATATAAACAATATGTGATAGTAGATTGTAGAGAGATAAAATGAGAACAGGAGTACCAAGTACCCCTGTTTTGCGTTCGCTATCTTTTCTAGATCTTTTTATTAATGTTTGGTGTTGTCTGAAACAGAATCTTCAGATGATTCAATTTTATCAATGCCAGCTTGAAGAATATGAATCAACTGCTTAGCTATGTCTGTTGTGAGCCAAAGTGTCTTATCTACAACTGCGTTTTCTGGATGATGTTCGTTTTCAGGAAGATAATGTAAACGCAACATCATGGCATCGTAGATGTCAACAGTACTGATGTCCCAGCCTACAACAGGATGTGTCTGAATAACTTCATTTTTTCTACTCATAATACCTCCTAATCATACAACCGGTTTTGACTAAGAGAGAAGCTCCCACACAAAGTGGTTACTTTTCAGTATACGAGATTTATCGTGATTAAAAAGATAAATTTTGGTTATAACAAAAAAATGTGTGCTGGCTCTGATAAAAGAGTAATGCACCATTAACAGTCGAACAAATGTTATATGGTGCATTTTAGATAAATATCAAGGGGCAGGATTAATCGACAGTGATATCCCAATGAATATTTTCATTTGCTAAGAAAGGAATTAGTGCCTCATTACCACAAAGGATTTGTGCAGGAGCTTCAACAGTTTTTTCAGTTAATGTGATTGTTCCTTCATTAACGGGTAAACCATAAAAGCGAGGACCATTTAGAGAACAGAAGGCTTCAAAGTGTTGTAATGCATTAAGTTCTTTAAATACGGTTGCGTAGGCTGCCAGTGCGGTTGGAGCATTAAATACCCCAGCACAACCACAAGATGATTCTTTGCGGTGTTGTAAGTGAGGTGCAGAATCTGTACCTAAGAAAAAGCGAGAGTTTCCTGATGCAACAGCTTCTCTTAGTGCTTCTTGGTGAACGTTGCGTTTAAGAATAGGTAAGCAATATAGGTGAGGTTTAACACCACCAACCAACATATGATTGCGGTTAAACATCAAATGTTGCGGAGTAATAGTAGCACCGAGAAATTCATTTCCTTCTAATACATACTGAGCGGCTTCTTTAGTTGTAATATGTTCAAAAACAATCTTTAGCTCAGGAAATTGTTTGCGTACAGGAGTCATAACGCTATCAATGAAACGTGCTTCTCTATCAAAAATATCAATACTTGAAGCGGTTACTTCGCCGTGGATCAGCAATGGCATACCGATTTTTTCCATCACACTTAAGATAGGATAAATCTTTGTGATATCGGATACACCATGACTTGAGTTAGTTGTTGCATTCGCAGGATAAAGTTTACAAGCAGTAAAAACACCTTGTAAGAAACCTTGTTCAACTTCTGAAGGCAATGTGCTATCTGTTAAATAGCAAGTCATTAGCGGTTCGAAGTTATCGTCGGCAGGAATAGCTGCCTTGATGTGATCACGGTAAGTGCGAGCAGCTTCAATCGTTGTAACAGGTGGAACAAGGTTTGGCATGACAATAGCTCTGCCAAAATAGCGACTGGTATAAGGAACAACAGTTTTTAGCATGTCATCATCACGAAAGTGAACATGCCAATCATCAGGACGGCGAATAGTGAGGGTGATAGGTTGTGCAGTGGTCATATACCGGCTCCGTGTGTCTTAGGAAAATCGAAAGATCAAGGATTGGATTGGACTAAATAGTCAAGCCGGAAACGAATGCTAATACGAAAACGATTAAATAGCTACCATTTAATCGCATTTTTTTATTATGTTTTTGGATTTGTGTAAGGTGAAACAGAGAATAAAATCAAAAGGTTACGAGGGTGACACAAAAAGAAATGGCTCCTCCAACTGGACTCGAACCAGTGACATACGGATTAACAGTCCGCCGTTCTACCGACTGAACTATGGAGGAACATCATTAAGTGGCGTGTATCATATAGTGGGTGATTTGATATGTCAAAGGACAATCGATGATATTTGTTTAAGTGCATAGATAAACAACATATTGTGCATTTCTAAAACAGATAATCTAATAATGAGGTAATAAGCACGTTTAAATGGTTATTTTTTTCATACTGAAGAATAAAAATAAAGATAAAAAATAAAGAGATAACGTATTTGAGACAATGCTGAGATCTGAAAAATAAAAGGGATAAAAAATAAGAAAGGTATTGATAATTAAGATAAGGTGAAAAGCAAAAAGCCCGCACTGTAATAGCGCGGGCTTTTCTAAATTTGGCTCCTCCAACTGGACTTGAACCAGTGACATACGGATTAACAGTCCGCCGTTCTACCGACTGAACTATGGAGGAAGCGAGTTCTCGTGAGAACGAGACGGATAATAGCGAGGGTGATGGACTTTGTAAAGTAAAAAAAGTGAAATAATAGTTTAAGTGGTTAAAAAATAACTAATTTATAGTTTTTAAATCAAATAAGGTAGTTTTGAGTTTAAAAAATAGTCAGTAGAACTGTGTTGATTGAAATAGTCTGATAAAAAGACGTTCTTTTATGGATGATTTTGAGTTAACACAGAATAGAAATGGCAAATACATAAGATGAATATGTAAAGGATACAAAGGAAATAAATAAGAAATAAAAAAATAGAGGCGTAAAAATAACTGATGAGTAGAAAGCAAAAAGCCCGCACTATAATAGCGCGGGCTTTTCTAAATTTGGCTCCTCCAACTGGACTTGAACCAGTGACATACGGATTAACAGTCCGCCGTTCTACCGACTGAACTATGGAGGAAGCGAGTTCTCGTGAGAACGAGACGGATAATAGCGAGGGTGATGGACTTTGTAAAGTAAAAAAAGTGAAATAATAGTTTAAGTGGTTAAAAAATAACTAATTTATAGTTTTTAAATCAAATAAGGTAGTTTTGAGTTTAAAAAATAGTCAGTAGAACTGTGTTGATTGAAATAGTCTGATAAAAAGACGTTCTTTTATGGATGATTTTGAGTTAACACAGAATAGAAATGGCAAATACATAAGATGAATATGTAAAGGATACAAAGGAAATAAATAAGAAATAAAAAAATAGAGGCGTAAAAATAACTGATGAGTAGAAAGCAAAAAGCCCGCACTATAATAGCGCGGGCTTTTCTAAATTTGGCTCCTCCAACTGGACTTGAACCAGTGACATACGGATTAACAGTCCGCCGTTCTACCGACTGAACTATGGAGGAAGCGAGTTCTCGTGAGAACGAGGCGAATAATAGCTATCCTCGCTCACCTTGTAAAGTAAAAAAATGAAAAAAATAACTGTTTGCTCAAGAGTGCATCAGATTGTTTCTTTTTTAACAAAAATGTATAAAAAATAAATGGTTATCAGTAGAAATAATATTCGAAATTACATTTCTACTTGCTGAAATGTATCTTACATTGGAAAGAAAAGATAAGACGTTTTTTTAAAAGGAAGTTTTTCATACTGTTTAGTAATACAATCTGACAAATTCAAAGACTAATTGAAGATCCAGAGACGATGGATACTACGAATTTATCAGTACCGATGGTATTAGAGTTTGAGCAATTTAAAAAAACACTTCTTCTATATACAAAAGATAAAGAAGGGGGATGGGATACCGCTGTTTCTGGTTTAGCGTTATGTCGATATACTTCTATTACAGAGTCAGAAGGCTGGATGTATGAACCTAGTTTGGCTATTGCTGCGCAAGGTGCAAAGCGGATAACGATAGGGCTAGAGACAAATTGTTATCGTCCTATGAATATGCTTCTAACATCATCAGAAATACCAACCTTTGCTAAAGTTTGTGAAGCTTCAAAAGAAACGCCTTTTTTGGCAATATTGCTAAAATTAGACCTCGCTCTATTACCTGAACTGCTAGCTGAAAATAAGTTTGAATTGCTACAAGAGAATAACGAGATCCGAGCTCAACAAATTGTTCAGGCAACCGCGCCAATCTTACAAGCAGTAACAAGGCTTATAAAATTAATAAATACACCAGAAGATGCGCCTTTTATTGCTCCTTTGATCCAAAAAGAGATCCTTTATTACTTATTACGTTCGAATGATGGGGCGCGTCAGCAACTATTAGCATCACAGCATCCTCAGTGTCGGCAAATTAGTCATGCTCTTGATTGGATTAAACAACATTATTGCGAAACAATTCGAATTGAAGATCTTACGACATTAGTGGGTATGAGCACCTCATCATTTCATTTTCACTTTAAAAATCGAACGGGTATGACGCCGTTGCAATATCAAAAATGGCTACGACTAAATGAAGCAAGAAGGATCATGCTGATTGAAATGAGTGACGTTTCTGAAGCGGCATTTATTGTGGGTTATGAAAGCCCCTCACAGTTTAGTCGTGAATATCAGCGATTATTTGGGTTATCGCCCTTAAAAGATATTCAACGATTAAAAATATCAGGAACAGAAAGGATATCTTAGGATTATTAGGCAAGAATAATGGAGAAATGAGTTAAGGCAGCAATAGCTAATTGCGTTACAGTTTGCTTATTAAATATATGTATACAAGGAGTTTAGAAGTGACTAATGTTTTTATTATTAATGCTGCAAAAGAGTTTGATGGTTCTGAAGGGAAGCTCAACGATCATTTAACGCAAGTCGCCACAGAATTGTTGTCTTCGCATCAGATAAATGTGCAATCAACACGTATTGATGATGGTTATGATAATGATGAAGAAGTTGATAAATACTTATGGGCTGATGTCATTATTTATCAAATGCCAGCATGGTGGATGGAAGGTCCTTGGATCTTAAAAAAATATATTGATGATGTATTTAGTGCTGGGTACGGCAAAATGTATATTGATGATGGTCGTACACGAAAAGATCCTTCGAAAAAATATGGTTCTGGTGGATTATTACAAGGTAAAAAGTATCTTCTTTCTGTAACTTGGAATGCACCTTTTGAATCTTTTGAAGAACAAGAACAGTTTTTTGAAGGAAAAGGGATTGATGCTGTCTATTTCCCATTCCATAAAGCGAACCAATTTTTAGGCTTGGAAGGATTAAAAACTTTTGGAATGTTTGATGTGGTGAAACAACCGCAAATAGAACAAGATGTTGAAGCGTATAAAAAACATCTAAAACACGAAATTGTTGGAATAGCAGGTTAGGTATTTATCTTGCTAGATATAAATTAGCTATCTATTAATCAATCAAGATAACAATCCAGATTGGATTTAGGTCGCTGATTTAGGTGATAGCTAATTTAGATAATAAGAACGCAGAAAGCAAAAAGCCCGCACTGTAATAGCGCGGGCTTTTCTAAATTTGGCTCCTCCAACTGGACTTGAACCAGTGACATACGGATTAACAGTCCGCCGTTCTACCGACTGAACTATGGAGGAAGCGAGTTCTCGTGAGAACGAGGCGCATAATAACGATGATATATCAGAGTGTCAACGTTAAAAGTGGATTAAATATCTGTTTGGTTGGTTTATCAACAAAGTGGCTAAATAATAGAAGTTATTCTCCGTGTTTTTGTGTGTAACACGGAGAATCAATTAGGCTTGAGGGGATAATTGTGACGCTGAAATTGATTGTTGAACAGGATCAAATGCCATTAAGTACACATCGTAAAAATGAATTTCTTGTTTTTTACTAATAATCTCGCGAATGTCTTCTTTTATTTGTTTAGATATTGCAGGGTGCTGATGGATTTCATTTATGGCTTCATCAGAGAGCTTTTCAAAGGTATACCATTCACCGTTATAGCAAACTCTCAAATCGAGAACACCAATATCTTCAAATTTATAGATAGGTTTTATATCAAATAACAAGACACCAGCCATAACTAAGAACATTACAGTAAAGAGAACGAGCGAGATAACACCAAAATAAGGTGAATAAATTAATAACGCAGCGAGCAATATATAAGAGAGAACCATGCTGATACATAACCAGATATGGTTTTTTAAAAACTGACTATTAAAATGTGGTTTCCCGTCTCTTTTTTCTGCCTTATTGATCCGGTCTAAATCACGCTCTAAGATTTCTTTTAATACATTCATTGTAAACACCTTAAGAGATGAATGTTGCAAACTTGTTTCTTATTACTAGATTATCACGGGGACAAGATAAGCGGGTAGAACAGTTTTTTTAAATTACGGACATTAACTGTTATTGTTAGACCATTAAGAATATTCTTAGTTGTTGTTAATAATAGAGATAAAATATCAAATAAATTTTATGCACAGTGATAAAAATAGAGGAAGAATTGTATTTTTAATGTGCAATTCGCATTTTTTTAATCTTTAGACGCATAAAACTATTGCTATTAAACTTGTCTCATGCGTTAATGAGTAAGGCCTCAATACAGACCTGATTTATGATTGACATTCTAAGTTAATGAGTTTTAAACAGCATCGCTTTTTGACCGTTTTCTTCATGTGTGCCCATAAGTTATAGGTAGTTCAGGCCAGTAGATGCCGAGAAGGCAACGTTTTATTGATATATAGGAAAGTCACATGTCTGACAAAATGAAAGGTCAAGTTAAGTGGTTCAACGAGTCTAAAGGCTTTGGTTTTATTACTCCAGCAGACGGAAGCAAAGACGTATTCGTTCACTTTTCTGCCATTCAAGGTAACGGTTTCAAAACTCTGGCTGAAGGTCAGAACGTAGAATTCACAATTGAAAACGGTGCAAAAGGTCCAGCAGCTGCTAACGTAACAGCTCTGTAATTTAAAGCCTTTTAAAAATTTTCTTCAAGCCTGTCACCTTATGGTGGCAGGCTTTTTCTTTATGGGTAAAATAAAGGAAAAGAGAATGATAATATTTATCAGGAGAGAAAATGCAGGTTAATGATAGCGTTGTTGTGAAAACTGATGGTATTGACGATCGTGAAGGAACTATCCTACTCATCGAAGAATTTAATGAAGGCATAATGTATTTGGTATCACTTCCTGAATATCCAAAAGGAATTTGGTTTTTTAATGAAAAAGAGGGCGGTGAAGGAACATTTGTTAGGCCAATACAGCAAAAGTGACTGACGTTTAGGTATGGTTCATTTACATTTTTAAATCAGCTAATTATACTTTCGCCAAATTTTAGTTAGGAGAAAACACCTTGGAGACACAAAGTTGTAGGTTAATGATAACCCCATTAACTGAGAATAATTTTATTCGAAATAATAGGTAAGCTGTTTTCTTCACTAAAACTGCTTACCATTTTGGTGGGCAGTGCGTTGTAATATTCCTTTCTTATATATTCCTACTATGCACTTACCCAAATGATTTCCCTTATGCAGCTAAAACAAGAAGGGTAACTTCATGTGCTACATTTTTTTCTCTCTATTTCCTCCACCTGAGGCGATGAATTAATTTCAACACTCTGAAATATCAGAGCAAAATTTTCATATCGATTTTAATCATCATGTAGAGGAAATAAACATGACAATGACGCCTTATATTTTTAATCTCGTTATTGCAATGTGTCTTGGTGCTTTGATTGGTGCCGAACGTCAATGGCGACAAAGAATGGCTGGTTTAAGAACAAATGCTTTAGTTGCAACTGGTGCGGCTGTTTTTATTTTAAGTTCGATAGAAACTTCGCCAGATAGCCCTGGTCGAATCGCCGCTCAAGTTGTTTCAGGTATTGGCTTTCTTGGTGCTGGTGTGATTATGCGTGAAGGAATGAATATACGCGGACTTAATACAGCCGCAACACTTTGGTGTTCAGCAGGAATTGGTGTGTTATGTGGCTTAGGCTTATATCAATTGGCGACCATAGCAACACTTCTTATTCTTTGTGCGAATATTTTACTACGAGAAGCTGCTCAGCGGATAAACGCTCAACCTCAACATCAAGCGATAGATATTGAGCAACGTTACTCAATACGAATTATTTGTCATGAAGAAGATGAAGTTTTAGTTAGAACACTCATTTTACAGGCAATAAATGGATTGCATGTGCGATTACAGTCTTTAAGCAGTGCTGATACATTGATGCCTAGCCAGCTGGAAGTTTGTGCAGAATTACTTGCAACACCTGTCGAGCAAAAAGAGATAGAAGCGATTGTTTGCCGGGTAAGTTTAGAAAAGAGTGTCAGTGCAATTAATTGGAAGATAGCGGCAGAGCACCCCGCTTGACGGATTTTTTTAAGATAATGTCTTCTAAGTGAGATGCCCTATATTCAATATAGGGCACTTTTTTTTCGTATAGAGACTAGATAGATATCAAATTACAAAGTTATTTCAAAAGAGAATATGAATATTGATAAAAGTTATAAAGAATATAACTTTGTAATTTTTAAGTAATAGAACTGTATATATCAAGCTGTTGTGTCGTCGATTATGTTTATTCTACCTGCCACATGTTGTTGTCTGTTCTTAGTAAACCATTCACTTTTGTCTACCTAAGCCTCAAATTATTAAGGTCATCAACATAATACTTAATTCTAAAACTCACTTCTCTGATGAGAATAATGAGATTTTAGTTATGCGTTACGTATTATTACTGATATATAGAAATAAAGTATTTTATTTATGTAATTATTATTTTTGTAACTATTACTTTATGGAATAAAAAATAGAAAAATGTATTCAAAAAAAACTAATTAAAGTGAGCAATAGGGTGGAATATATTCATTTTCGTTTTAATAAAAACAAACATTTTTACCTAAATTGATTAATGTACAATTATTTATATTGTGGTAAACCCGTATATTATGAGTTATGAATGAAAAATGCTGAACCGCATTTGGGTATATTTTGCGTGATTTCTCATCTTTATTAATCGTTCTTTTTAGACCGATTTGATTTATCTCTGTTTATTTTGTTTTTAATAAATAAAAAAAACTAAAATCAAGTAAGCGATTGCTACCCATGGTTTACTTATTAAATGAGGTACTTAGGAGTATTGTAGGACAAAAAGTCGTTATTAAGGGGCTTAGAGTAGTATAGAATTTTGGGTGAAAATCGATGTTTTCCATTGATTATATTGGATTTTTTTTTAATACCTAAATTATACTCTCAAATTATTTCAATGTATTTGGCGAAAATTTTATCAATATTTTCTGTCGCATTTAATTTAAGTTTCATTTTTTGAGTAATGTTTTTAATTTAATCAAATTAGACTGCCAAAAAATGGGAAAGAATTCAGGAAAATGGTGAGTTTAGACCGCTACAGTAAAGCTGATGAATTGCTGTGGTATGTTGTTTGTAATCACTAATCAATGATGAATGAAAATCTTTTGAAAAATTGTAGGATTTTTTGTAAAGGTCATGTAGAGAAATTGATACCAATAAGTAATCTTATAATAAGAGTAGAAAAACCACACCACTCTTTCCATTCAATAAAATAATAATTTCAAAATTATATGGTTTATAACTTTGTCAAGGATGTAAATCTTACTTATTACAGAAGGAGAATTATCTTAGTATGAAATAGATGTGTCATTGGCATTTTCTGTGAAAATATATATAAAGGATAATTGTGATACTGACCTTTTTCGATTTACCAAAAAAGATAAAAACAACTATAAGAGGAGCACTAAGTTAAAAAATTGTCGGTATAAAAGGGTGAACAATCATTTCATAAAAAACGATGTAACTCATTTCAATAGAACTGAAAGCAATACACGAAGTATTTGTATTCACACTGTGAATAATCTCAATTATTACTTTTGAAAAATATGGTTACAATATTTTTCAAAACCTTCCTTTTCCAAAAATTTAGAACATTTTTGAGGTATAGAATACTAAGCACTGTTATTGTTTTTTAAGATTAATCTAATAAATGAGATATAAGTCTTGATTATTTAGATACACCAATATTTTTATTAGGTTTTGATAGAGAAGAAAAGTCTTTTTAAACGCAAAATTACTCATAAAAAGGGTAATAAAATGAGTCAAATTAGTGGTTAGAATAGAGGAATATTTAGAGATATATTTTTGCGCTTTAAGTAAAGATATACCGATATTTGAATCCTTATACTCTCCTAAGCCTGTCAACATCAACTTTTGTTAAGTAATGGTGTTGCTACGAAGTCAGCACTTTTGGTTCTGTAATGCCTTGAGACTTGTGCTAGCTAGGTTGAAAGAAAGAGGCTAACCGCATGATAAAAGGAAAAGTGAAACAATGTTCATCATTTGTGAGAGTAAAACAAATTGCTGTTGGAGGTGGTTTTGGGGCTAAAAGGTAACATTTGATATTTTTTAGTTTACGCTGGTGCTAATAGAATAATCAATAAGATGTTATTTTGATCATATTTGTTTTCTTGCCTTTACATTGAAAAAGTTGATGTATACAAGTGTTAACTTTAGGTTGCCATATTTGCCATTACAACCCTTTACTGTGTTGAGATAATGTGGATAACAGAAAAAACAGAATTTATATTCTGTATTATTATTTTATGAATTAATTACTTTATATTGGAGATTTTGGGATCTTTTTTTATGAAATTGAAATTTATATTTCAAAAAATGTCTTTTTTTATAATAAAAGAGGTCGTCTTATATAAGACATGATTTACGAATCTGCTTTTTTCTTTATATTTTTTACTGGTTATTATATTTTCAAT
Source organism: Proteus columbae (assembly GCF_002777965.1). Lineage (GTDB taxonomy): Bacteria > Pseudomonadota > Gammaproteobacteria > Enterobacterales > Enterobacteriaceae > Proteus > Proteus columbae. The sequence goes on from NZ_NGVR01000029.1 coordinate 64,321, forward strand.
TAACTGTAGATTATTTAATTAATATATATCTATATACAGTTAAAAATAAGAGAATTTTAATTTTGTTTTTATATTCATAAATTATGACT
>NZ_NGVR01000022.1 GCF_002777965.1 Proteus columbae
AGTATCAATAGAAAAATGCTTAGCCGTTGATAGAAAGCTATTGCCTTCGAGATAAAAATTAATCACATTGAGTTTAAAATCGAGAGAATATTTAGCCATAGAAAAACACCCCAAAGTTGGTGTCCAACTTTTGGGGTGCAGTTCATTAATACCATCGGTTTTTTTATCACTACTATTTGAAAGCAGAGATGAATTACATTCTATCTACGGTTTCAATACCTAAAGTATCTAAACCTTGCTTTAAGGTTCTCGCGGTTAAACGAGCCAGTTTTAGACGACTTTGGCGAGTGTTTTCATCTTCAGCAGATAAGATAGGGCAATTTTCATAAAAGCCAGAGAAGGCTTGTGCCAGATCGTAAAGATAAGCACACATAACGTGAGGCGTTCCATCACGAGAAACTTGCATAATTGTTTCATCAAATTGGACTAAACGTAATGCAAGCTGTCTTTCATGAGATTGGGTTAATGCGATAGGTTGTGTTAACGCATTTTCATCAATTTCTGCACGTTTAAAGATTGAAGCAACACGAGTATAAGCGTATTGCATATAAGGTGCAGTGTTACCTTCGAAACTTAACATCAGATCCCAATCAAAGATGTAATCTGTTGTACGGTTTTTAGATAAATCAGCGTATTTAACAGCGCCAATACCCACAACGCGAGCAACGTTATTTAATTCGTCTTTATCCATGTCTGGATTTTTTTCAGCGATTAATGAGCGCGCTCTTTCTTGAGCTTCATCAAGTAAGTCGGTTAAACGAATTGTGCCACCAGAACGAGTTTTAAATGGGCGACCATCTTTACCTAACATCATACCGAACATATGGTGTTCAAGTGTCATAGACTCAGGAATATAACCTGCTTTACGTACAATCGTCCAAGCTTGCATTAAATGCTGGTGCTGACGAGAGTCGATATAATAAAGTACACGATCAGCATGTAATGTTTCGTGACGGTATTTTGCACAAGCAATATCTGTCGTTGTATATAGGTAGCCACCATCTTTTTTCTGAATGATAACACCCATAGGTTCGCCTTCCTTGTTTTTATATTCATCAAGGAAAACAACCGTTGCACCTTCACTTTCTACTGCAAGACCTTTTGCTTTTAAATCAGCAACAATACCTGCCAACATTGGGTTATAAAGACTTTCCCCCATAATGTCATCTTCGGTTAATGTGACGTTAAGGCGTTGATAAGTCACTTGGTTTTGTTGCATAGTGATATCAACTAATTTACGCCACATTGTACGGCAGTATTCATCACCACTTTGTAACTTCACAACGTAATTACGGGCGCGCTCTGCGAATACTTCATCTTCATCATAGTGTTTTTTCGCTTCACGATAGAACTCTTCGAGATCAGATAACGCCATATCAGCGGCATTTTCATTCTGTTTTTTCTCTAAATACGCAATTAACATACCAAATTGCGTACCCCAATCACCAAGGTGATTGGCACGAACAACATTATGACCTAAGAAAGATAAAGTACGCGCACTTGCATCACCAATAATGGTTGAGCGTAAGTGGCCAACGTGCATCTGTTTTGCAACGTTCGGTGATGAATAGTCGATAACAATAGTTTGAGGTTCAACAGGTGTTACGTTTAGATGTTCATCTGCTAATGCGTCTTCAGCTTGTTTTGCAACCCATTGTGGAGATAAAAAGATATTGATAAAACCTGGGCCTGCGATTTCAACTTTATCTGCAACATCCGTAATATCGAGCTTTTCTAGGATCTTTTCTGCGAGTTGTCGGGGTGGGATCCCCATTTTTTTTGCAGCTCCCATGACACCATTTGCCTGATAGTCACCAAATTGTACTTTGGCTGACTGACGGACAAGAGGTTCGCTATCAGCGGGTGCGCCAGCAGCACACATTGCCACACTGATTTTTTCTGAAAGAAAAGCCTGAATATTCACCGGGTTACCTTAAATTATTGAGAAAATAAAACCTGACGACAAAAGTCTGACAGGTTTCTTATAAAGAATTAGGATTAACCTTGAATTTATAACATATTCCGGCTAGAACATGCTACCATCTCGGCCTTATCTTTAAGGTTTTTTCTCTGTTTTTTCATTAAGGTTATTCAAAATGGCGTTATTTTCTTCAATTTCTCAATTAAATGATTTAACTCACGAGCTTTCTTTGTTTGAAGAAAATATGACACTATTTGCCGATAGTTTGGGTATAGATTTATCAGTCTACCGTACGGATCATGTATCGTTACGTTGTCACGATTTAGTATTAGCAGAGCAGTGGCGAACAGGACTAAGCCAGTGTGGAAAGTGTATTTCTGATAATGTGATTAATGGTCGCCCAATATATCTATTTCAATTAGAAATGCCTTTAACTATTTTAAATCAATCTGTTTCGATTGTTGAATTACCTTTTCCCACGAATAAAAAATATGAATACCAAGGTTGGGAACATATTGAGCAAGTGATCTCCATCGCCCCCGCAGATCTAGTGAATAAAGTTATATCTTTTTTACCTCAAACGTTACCTGAGAGTGTTAGCTTAAAAATTAGTGAACCTAAAGGTGAGAAAGAACGTTTACCTAATCCAACAGTGGCTATTTCTAATGGAAAAGTCACAGTGAAGTATCATCCTTATTCGTTACTTGAAATCGTTGAAAGTGAGTGTTGAGCGACACTTTAAGAAAATAGTTTGCTTGTGTCAGCACAAAATTCTGATAGTGGAATTGAATGAATAACGAGATTCGACAACTATTGTTAGTAATCGCTAAGAAATGATATTTATTTTCTGATTACTTTCTTTATTAAGGATGGAGAGGGATGATATGGCTACGTTGGAGATTTGTTGTTTTGGCGCTGAATGTGCGTTGGTAGCAGAACGAGCAGGCGCAGACAGAATAGAGCTGTGCACGAGTCCGGCAGAAGGTGGTATTACACCAAGCTTTGGAATGCTACGACAAGTCAGGGATCTGGTTCGTATTCCCGTTCATCCTATCGTTCGCCCGCGTGGTGGTGATTTTTGTTATACACAAGCTGATTTTTCAGCAATGAAAAATGATATTAGTTTGATCCGTGATATGGGATTTTCAGGTGCCGTTGTTGGTCTTTTAAATGAAGAAGGGCATATTGATTTGCCTAAAATGGAAATTTTAATGGAGCTTGCAGGCCCATTAGCCATTACTTTTCATCGTGCTTTTGATATGTGTATTAATCCATTATTAGCGCTAGAACAACTGACTCAGCTAGGTGTTTCTCGTATTTTAACGTCAGGACAACAGGCAAACGCAGAATTAGGTTTGCCATTATTACGAACGTTAAATGAAAAAACACAAGGTCCTATAATTATGGCAGGAGCAGGTGTAAGGCTCAGTAATATCCAAAAATTCCTAGATGCGGGATTGAAAGAAATTCATAGCTCAGCAGGAAAAGTTGCCCTTTCTACGATGGTTTATCGTAAAGCAGGTGTCACAATGAGTTCTGATAGTGAAGTGGATGAATTCACACACTATTGTGTCGATGAAGATACAGTTGAAGCGATGAAAGATATTATGAGCATTTATGCGCCACTAGTATCTTGATTGATACAAATTTAATAGTTTATAACTGCGCCTTTTATGGCGCAGTTTTTTAAATCTCACCTAATAACAGCGTATGTGTAATACCACAGCGTTCAACAAAGGCTTCATCATGCGAAACCAGTAACAATGTGCCTTGATATTCAACAAGTAGATTTTCCAATAGTTGTTTGGATTCGATATCAAGGTGATTATCTGGCTCATCAAGTAATAATACTGCTGGTGGTTTTGGGCTATGTGTTAAAGCCAATAATGTTGCTTTTAATTGCTCGCCACCACTTAGTTTTTCAAGTGGCAGTAAAGATTTATCACCCCTAATTCTCAACATCCCAAGGCGCGTTCGCCATTGCTCGATAGAAATCGCGGGTTGATATTGGTGTAGTGCTTGTGCAACCGGCAATGTTTTATCAAGCAACGCAAGGTGTTGATCAAGATAACAATAGTCTTTGTTGAGACGAAATTCACCAGAAAGCGATGCAAATTGCTCGATCAAACATTTTAATAATGTTGATTTTCCACAGCCATTCTTACCTTTAATGTGCCAATGTTCATTGCCATAAGCTGAAAATGAAATAGAGTGCTGATAACCATATGGAAGCTGAAGATTATTAACAAATACATTTAAACGATGGCCATCAGGTTGATAATTCAATACCATTTTTTGCTGATGAATATGTGCTTTTTCCTCATCGACACCTTGTTTTTGAGATTGCATATCATCAATTACGCGCTGATGTCGTTTGGCAACGGCTGATTGTCGTTGTTCCGCTCGATTTGTTTGCATATCTAATAAAAGTAAGCACTGCGAGCCACTTTGCCTAAGTGATTCGCCTTGTCGTTTCCGTTGTGCTGCTTTTTGCAAAGTCGCTTGTTGCTGGCGTTTCTCATTTTTAATTTGGCTGTTTAGCCGATCACTTGCGGCTTCCAACGATGCTATTTCTGCACTTTTTTGTGTCTCATATAAAGTATAATTTCCACCATATTCAGATAAACCTTTCTCACTTAATTCAAGAATGGTGTCGGCATATGAGAGTAAGTTTCGATTGTGACTAACAATAAGAGAACCAGCTTTATGCTGAGCTAATTGCTTTATTAGCCATTGTTGTCCTTGATAATCAAGATGATTATCTGGCTCATCTAAGAGCAGAAAACTCTCTTCGCATAAAAAGGCGCGACAAAGTGCTAAACGTGTCTGTTCTCCACCGCTTAGATGCGTAATAGGGGTATCTAATGCGACGGGAAGTTGTGCTGAATCTAATAAATTCTGCCACATAACAGGAAGTTGCCATTTACCATCGAGTAACTCTATATCTTCTAATGTGGCAATACCTGCATCAACGCGTTGGAATGCTTGATAAATTTCATGAATATCTAACGCTTGAGCAAGTGTATCACCTTGTAATCGCGTTAATTGATCAACGTGAACAAAAGGCATATTCCAGTTAATTTGACCTGCGGTCGGTAACATTTTTTGTGCTAATAATCTTAATAGTACCGATTTCCCTTTACCGTTATGGCCGATTAATGCATTTTGCTGACAAGCCAACGAACGAGTTAAAGGCGGAAAAAGACCTTGCTGATTAAATTCGATAGTAAGTTGTGAAAAGTGACAGGCTATTGTCATAGTAATACCTCCTAAGCGAAATAGGTGGCAGACAGCCGAGATCTTTTTTAGATGCGACGAAATAAATTATTGTCTGCCAGTAACAGAAAATGAATACCCCAAAAGGTATTTGAAAAAATTTTCTGGCAGAATTTAGTTCATCGTAGGGAAGTGCCTTCTTAAAAAGAGAAATAATTGGAGAAATAACGCGCGTATTTAAACATGAATAAAGATGAACAACAAGCGTCAAATAAGGTTATCTATGTGCGGTTCGCATTTTACGTGCTTTTATTCTGAACATTATATGTTTATAAATCGATGATATATTAATATAGGTAATGCAAGCTAAAGGAATACCATAAAATAGAGTGCCGTATGCCATACCAATATGTGGAACATTAAAATAATCACTGTGCTGTGGAATTAAATAGAGATAATCAATTTTATTTAAATATTGAGGCGTTAATCCACCGTAAGGAACTAGGAACTTAAAAATCATGACAGAAAAAAGGCATAGCATAAAATTTAAAACTAATAGTGCAGAATAGAATAAATTCTTTCCCATTTCTTCTTTAGTTTTTACTTGATAACCACTGATAATTCGATTAGCAACAATCACAGCATAAAGCCAAATAATCAGGTTTTCATCACCCATAATCATACTATTGATAATAAGAGCAAATATTCCATAAAAGGGAATAAGAGCAAAAACAAGTTTAGTACGAGCAAATGCAGCCATAAAAACACCTGAGTGCACGAGAATAAACTCAAATAAAAATAAAACGGTCAAATTATAAATTGTTTGAACTGAAAAATGTTCAGGAAACCACCAAACGGTAATAATAAACACGATATATAAAAGTTGTGTGGCATAGTCAAATAATGAAAAAAAGAGTTGAACACCTCGTTGTAATGGCGTTAATGGAAGGCGTTTTGCTGATGTGGTTTCGACAAAGGACGAAAAGATAGGATCATTATATTTCTGACGCTTATTCTTTTGTAAAAGAGCGTGTTGTTTTTTTTGTGTTATTTCTTTTTGAGTAGCAGCTTTGCTCTTTGATCTCTTTGCCATAATCTTCTTTAATCGTTCATTTGCAAATAAGGAGACGAATGAGGTGTCTTTAATAAAAAAACAAGATGAATATTATGAAAGAAAGGGATATTTAATAACTTGATATCCCTTTAAATTTAGATAAAAAATTAAGGCTTAGTTGCAATTAATATCGCACGTTTAGGGGCGGGATAACCTTCAACTGTTTTTGTTTTATCATCAGCATCTAAGAATGCATCTAATGAATCCGTTACCATCCAATCTGTTTTACGTTGTTCATCAAGAGAAGTCGTGTTTTCATCGACAATGCGTACATCTTTAAAACCACATTTTTCTAGCCAAACTTTTAGCATTTTTGCTGATGGAATAAAGTACACGTTACGCATTTGTGCATAACGTTCACCAGGGATCAGGCATTGAAATTCATCACCATCAACAACAAGGCTTTCTAATACCAATTCGCCACCAGAAACTAATTGGTTTTTTAATTGCCATAAATGATCAAGTGGTGAACGGCGATGATAAAGTACACCCATTGAGAATACGGTATCGAAGGCATTTAATTCTGGCATTTGCTCAATACCAACAGGAATTAAATGTGCGCGTTGGTCATTACCTAATAATTTTCTGACAGCTTCAAATTGGCATAAGAAAAGTTGAGTAGGGTCGATCCCTACAACAAATTCAGCGCCTTCACCTAACATTCGCCACATGTGATAGCCACTGCCACAACCAACATCTAATACTAAACGGCCTTCAAGTGGTGAAAGATGGGGTAAAACACGATCCCATTTCCAATCAGAGCGCCATTCTGTATCGATATTGACGCCATAAAGTGAAAATGGACCTTTACGCCACGGCATTAAATTTTTTAAAACGTTGTTTAACCCTAGTTGCTCACCTGCGCTTAATGCTGGAGTATGCTGAGCAATCACACCATTTTTCAAATCAATCTCAGTCGGCGTAATTTCTGGTAAACCATCAAGCATTCTTTCCCAAGAGGAAAAGTGACCGTGTAACGCATTTGAACGCCATTCTGATAACTGAGCCGGTAATGTATCTAACCAATGAAATAAGCGCTCATCTTGCGCAATAAGTTGATAAAACGAGCCAAAATTAATCATTAATTATTGCCTTTAATCGCTAAAAGAGAGCCGAAATTAAAACATTGGAACCAAACTTCCGCATGTGGAAAACCTGCATTATGTAAGCGAGTTTTATGCGTTTCAACAGAATCGGTCAGCATAACATTTTCTAACATGCTACGTTTTTGGCTAATTTCTAATTCACTGTAACCGTTAGCACGTTTGAAATCATGGTGCATATTAAACAGTAACTCACCAATTTCTTTATCTTCAAAACTGAATTTTTCAGAAAGTACTAACACGCCACCAGGGTTAAGACCTTGGTAAATTCGGTTTAACAATATTTGGCGATCGTTCGGCGCTAAGAATTGTAAGGTGAAATTAAGTACGACCATTGAGGCATTATTAATTTCGATATCAAGAATATCACCTTCAATAATATCAACGGGTGTATCTGCTTTATAGGCATCAATATGGCGCTGACAGCGTTCTACCATGGCAGGTGAATTATCAACACCAATAATTTTGCAGCCAGCAGCATCAATATTACGACGCATGGAAAGGGTTGCTGCACCTAAAGAACAGCCTAAATCATAGACTTGGCTATTGGGCGTAACAAAGCGACCTGCAAGCATACCAATCATGGAGATGATATTAGAGTAACCTGGTACAGAGCGTTTTATCATATCAGGAAACACTTCAGCGACTTTTTCATCAAAGCGCCAGTCACCAAGGTTAGCAATAGGTGTCGCAAATAAGCTGTCTTGTTGTGATGATTTTGAATTCGACATAACTAAAATAGGTTTAAGGAATAAAAGAAGCAAGCATTCTACCAGAAGCGACGGTGCTCACAAAGTTGCATTATTTAGAAAGAAATTGGAAAAAATAAATAAACCTTTCTGATACCTTGCCGTTATTAGACACAACAGCAAGGATGTCGGTTTTGATCATGGATGATCATGTTATTCCCGCGAGGACTTAGTAATAAAAGGAAAAGATTTGTATCCAAGGAAGGAAATAAATATTAGCAATGATCATCAATACCATTGATAAGTAAGTGGCTGCCATGCCTGAACGACGCCAGCGAAGTTCACGGTGTTTTAATCCATAAGAGTGTAAAAAGCGACCTGCGATTAAAATTGAGCCACAGATGTGTACCATCCAAACAAAAGCACCATTCATTTCCATGACCAATAATAAGATCATGGAAATCGGAATATATTCTACCGCATTGCCGTGAACACGGATGGCTGTTTGTAATTCATAAAAGCCACCATCACCATAAGCAACCCGATATTGTGTTCTTAGTTTTACGACATTGAGGGACAATTTAATCAATAATAGTGCGCCCAGTACGATATAAAGCGAGCTAACCATCTTTTCTCCATTGCCAAAGCCAAAAAACGGCGAATTTAATGATAAACCTCAAAGCGACTTCTGTCGCTATAAATAATTATTATTAATTAATTGTTTGGGGATTAGCAAATCCTTGAAAAGATGTATCATATAAACTAGGTCTATACTCTTATCTCCAGGAAGAATTTTCGTTATAATGTCTGCCTTTTTTTTGACACTACTCGAAAAAGACTATTGCCAAAATTTCCGCAGCAGAAAGCACAACAAGCTGAGTAAAAGGATATTGTATGCGTACTAATTATTGTGGGCAGTTGAATAGCGCCCATGTGGGCCAAAAAGTGACTCTTTGTGGTTGGGTTAATCGTCGCCGTGACTTAGGTGGACTTATCTTTATTGATATGCGAGATCGCGAAGGTATTGTTCAAGTCTTCTTTGACCCAGAGCAGAAAGAGGCATTTTCTCAGGCTTCAGAACTGCGTAATGAATTTTGTATTCAAGTCACAGGAACAGTACGCGCTCGTCCTGATAGCCAAGTTAATAAAAATATGGCAACAGGTGAAATTGAGTTAGCGGCAGAATCTCTGTCTATTTTTAACCGTTCAGAGCCATTACCGTTAGATAGCAATCAAACAAATACTGAAGAGCGTCGTTTAACATATCGTTATTTAGACCTGCGTCGCCCTGAAATGTCAGATCGCTTAAAAACCCGTGCTAAAATCACAAGCTTTGTTCGCCGTTTTATGGATGGTGAAGGTTTCCTTGATGTTGAAACCCCAATGCTGACAAAAGCGACACCTGAAGGTGCGCGTGACTATTTAGTGCCAAGTCGTGTACATAAAGGTAAATTCTACGCATTGCCACAATCACCACAGCTTTTTAAACAGCTGTTAATGATGTCTGGCTTTGATCGTTACTATCAAATCGTAAAATGCTTCCGCGATGAAGATTTACGTGCAGACCGTCAGCCTGAATTTACACAGATCGATGTTGAAACCTCTTTCATGAGTGCAGATCAAGTGCGCGAAGTGATGGAGCGTATGATCCATGCCTTATGGTTAGATATTCTTAATGTCGATTTAGGTGCGTTCCCAGTAATGACTTTTGCTGAAGCAATGCGTCGTTATGGTTCAGACAAACCAGATTTACGTAACCCAATGGAACTTAAAGACATCGCTGATTTAGTTAAAGATGTTGAGTTCAGTGTATTTGCACAAGCTGCCAACGATGAAAGATGCCGTGTTATCGCGTTGCGTGTACCGGGTGGTGCATCATTAACCCGTAAAAATATTGACGAATATACACAATTTGTTGGTATCTACGGTGCTAAAGGTCTTGCGTGGATGAAAGTCAACGAAAGTGCGAAAGGTATTGACGGTGTACAAAGCCCAATCGCTAAATTCCTGACTAACGATGTTGTTAACGCTATTTTAGAAACAACAGGCGCAACAGATGGCGATTTAATCTTCTTTGGTGCTGGTCGTAAAGGCACAATGAGTGATGCAATGGGCGCTCTGCGTCTGAAAGTCGGTCGTGATCTTGAACTGACTGATTTAAATGCATGGAAACCATTGTGGGTTATCGACTTCCCAATGTTTGAAGAAGATGAAGAAACCGGTAGCTTAAGCGCGATGCACCATCCATTTACTTCACCAAAAGACTTATCACCAGTTGAATTGACTGCACATCCAGTAGGTGCTGTGGCAAATGCTTATGATATGGTAATTAATGGTTATGAAGTGGGTGGCGGTTCAGTGCGTATTCACCGTAATGAAATGCAACAAGCGGTATTTAGTATTTTAGGTATTGCACCAAATGAGCAACAAGAGAAATTTGGTTTCTTATTAGATGCACTTAAATTTGGTACTCCACCACATGCAGGTTTAGCCTTTGGTTTAGACCGTTTAGTGATGTTGTTAACAGGTACTGATAACATTCGTGATGTTATTGCTTTCCCTAAAACAACAGCAGCTGCGTGTTTAATGACAAATGCACCAAGCTTTGCTAATGAAGATTCTTTAAAAGAGTTAGCGATTGCAGTAACTCAAAAAGAAGTTAGCGAAGATAAAGAGTAAATGATGAAATATAAGCGCCCGGTATCCGTTTTAGTTGTTATTTATGCAAAAAAGACCAAGCGGGTGCTTATGCTAAAGCGTCGAGATGATCCTGATTTCTGGCAATCTGTGACTGGCAGTTTAGAAGAGGGTGAAACGCCTTTTCAAACGGCATTGCGTGAAGTGCAAGAAGAAGTTGGAATTGATATCATAAAAGAAAATCTTGAGCTGGTGGATTGCCATCGTTCGATTCTTTTTGAAATTTTTGCACACTTTCGGCATCGTTATGCACCAGATGTTACTCATTGTCAGGAACATTGGTTTTCGTTAGCACTGCCCGCAGAGCGAGATATTGTGCTAACTGAGCATTCGCAATACCAATGGTTAGACGCGCCACTGGCGGCAAAATTAACAAAATCCGCCAGTAATCAGCAAGCGATTGAAGAATTTGTTATTTAATGATTAGACCACGTTTGGAGATATTTCATGGCAGGTCATAGTAAATGGGCCAATACAAAACACCGTAAAGCAGCGCAAGATGCGAAACGCGGTAAAATTTTCACTAAAATCATCCGTGAATTAGTTACAGCAGCACGTTTAGGTGGTGGTGATCCTGCAACTAACCCGCGTTTACGTGCGGCAGTTGATAAAGCATTATCGAACAACATGACTCGTGACACCTTAAATCGTGCAATTGCACGAGGTGTGGGTAATGATGAAAACGATAATATGGAAACCATCATTTATGAAGGCTACGGCCCAGCAGGTACTGCTGTGATGGTTGAATGCTTAAGTGATAATCGTAACCGTACTGTTTCCGATGTTCGCCATGCATTTACCAAAACAGGTGGTAACTTAGGAACAGATGGTTCTGTATCTTATCTGTTTACCAAAAAAGGGGTCATTTCATACGCACCAGGTGTTGATGAAGATGCCGTTATGGAAGCTGCGTTGGAAGCAGGTGCTGATGACGTTGAAACTTTTGATGATGGCGCTATTGATGTTTACACGACACCAGAATCTTTTGGTGAAGTAAAAGATGCGATGGATGCAGCAGGTTTTGTTGCTGAATCAGCTGAAGTTTCAATGATCCCATCAACTAAAGCAGAATTAGATATTGAAACTGCACCAAAATTAATGCGTCTTATCGATATGTTAGAAGACAGTGATGACGTGCAAGAAGTATATCACAACGGTGATATCTCAGATGAAGTTGCAAAACAACTGGAAGATATCCTGTAATCGTTCTAACGATTATCGAAAATAACGGTGTTTAACGCTGTTATTCAAAGTGCGAAGAGAAGAGCAGAGCAGATTTTTTTGCTCTTTTCTCTCGCCATCGACCATATCGGCAACAGGAATTGATATGGCTATCATTCTAGGTATAGACCCCGGTTCGCGTGTTACAGGCTATGGCGTAATTCGACAGCAAGGGCGTCAACTTATCTATTTGGGAAGCGGTTGTATTCGTACACAAGTTCCCGATCTCCCCAATCGACTTAAGCGTATTTATGCTGGTGTGAGCGAAATTATTACTCAATTTTCGCCGGATGTGTTTGCCGTTGAACAAGTGTTTATGGCTAAAAATGCTGACTCCGCATTAAAACTGGGGCAAGCGCGAGGTGTTGCGATACTTGCCGCAGTAAACAATGATTTACCTGTTTTTGAATATGCAGCTCGCCAAGTTAAACAAACCGTTGTTGGTACAGGCGCTGCTGAAAAAAGCCAAGTACAACATATGGTGCGCTCAATACTAAAACTCTCAGCGGCACCACAATCAGATGCTGCCGATGCTTTAGCGATTGCTATCACGCATTGTCACTTTAACCAAAATTTATTACGTGTGGGTGATCCTCGATTAGTGTTAACACGAGGCAGGTTAAGATAAGTTGTTATCTTGGTAAATGTGTTTGGTTTTTTACAGGCTGGATATACGTCCAGCTTTTTTTATGTTATAAACTTGACGTAATTATATTTGCGGAGGCGTTAGGGTGATAGGTCGTATCAGAGGAATTATTCTTGAAAAACAGCCACCAGTGGTGCTGATCGAGGCAGGTAATGGTGTGGGTTATGAAATCAATATGCCAATGACCTGTTTTTATGAATTGCCTGATATTGGTCAAGAAGCCATTATCTATACGCAATTTATCGTACGCGAAGATGCACAATTACTTTATGGTTTTAACCAGAAACAAGAGCGCGCACTCTTTCGTGAATTAATTAAAGTAAATGGTGTGGGGCCTAAACTCGCATTAGCCATTCTATCTGGTATGTCTGCTCGCCAATTTGTGACTGCGATTGAAAATGAATCTATCACTTCACTAGTGAAATTGCCGGGTGTAGGTAAGAAAACAGCTGAACGTTTAGTTGTTGAAATGAAAGATCGCTTTAAAGGTCTTAATGGTGATTTATTCGAAAATAGTGATATTGAGTTACCAGAAAGCACTTCACCTAAAGCGCCAAAAGCGGCAGATATTGAAGCCGAAGCCTCTGCTGCATTAATTGCATTAGGCTATAAACCACAAGAAGCTGCAAAAATGATCAGCAAAGTGGCAAAACTGGGTACAGATAGCGAGACGCTTATCAAAGAAGCGTTGCGCGCGGCTATTTAGGAGTAACACACTGTGATTGAAGCAGATCGCCTGATTTCAGCAGAAATTCAACAACCTGAAGAAGAAATTATTGATAGGGCTATTCGCCCTAAATCTCTTGCCGAATATGTTGGGCAACCGCAAGTTCGTGAACAAATGGAGATTTTTATTCAGGCGGCTAAATTGCGTCATGATGCGCTCGATCATTTGCTTATCTTTGGACCTCCCGGATTAGGTAAAACCACATTGGCAAATATCATTGCTAATGAAATGGGGGTTAATTTACGCACGACATCAGGCCCTGTACTTGAAAAAGCCGGTGATCTAGCCGCTATGCTAACTAACCTTGAGCCTCATGACGTATTATTTATTGATGAGATTCATCGTCTTTCACCTGTTGTTGAAGAAATTCTTTATCCAGCAATGGAGGATTATCAACTTGATATTATGATTGGTGAAGGACCCGCGGCTCGTTCAATTAAAATCGATCTACCTCCATTTACCTTAGTGGGTGCAACCACAAGAGCAGGCTCTTTAACATCTCCATTGCGTGACCGTTTTGGTATTGTTCAACGTCTTGAGTTTTATAATGTTGACGATCTTCAACACATTGTTTCTCGTAGTGCCAGCTTTATGGGATTAGAGATGACGGATGAAGGTGCTCGCCAAATTGCTATGCGTTCACGAGGCACACCGCGTATTACTAACCGATTATTGCGCCGTGTGAGAGACTTTGCCCAAGTAAAGGGTAATGGTGCCATTGATGAAGAGATTGCTTCTAAAGCGCTTGATATGTTGAATGTGGATGCGGCAGGTTTTGATTATTTAGATCGTAAACTTCTTTTTGCCATCATTGATAAATTTATGGGTGGCCCAGTAGGATTAGATAACCTTGCGGCAGCTATTGGTGAAGAACGTGAAACCATAGAAGATGTATTAGAGCCTTATTTAATTCAGCAAGGTTTTATTCAGCGCACACCACGAGGCCGAGTTGCGACTAATCATGCCTATCGTCATTTTAATCGTATTATGGAAGATTAAACTTTTCACAATATATTAATAATAAGATCTGCATAACGAATAGATAAAAATAACCCTCCCTGAAAATTAACAGTGAGGGTTATTTTTTGCATAACGTCTTAATCTATATATTGATTACTGTTTAGTCGGAGCAAATAAACTCAAAATAAATAAGCAACTCGCGGCTAAAACCACAGAAGGGCCAGCAGGAGTGTCATAGAAAACAGAGAAGGTTAAACCGCCTGTAATTGCCAACATACCAACCGCGATTGCAATCAGTGCCATTTGCTCTGGAGAACGAGCAAAACGACGTGCAGTTGCGGCAGGGATAATCAGTAAAGAGGTAATGATCAGCGCACCGACAAACTTCATGGCTAAACCAATGGTTAATGCGGTGATCATCATTAGCTTTAAGCGTTCTCGTTGAATATTCACACCATCAACAAATGCCATATCTTGATTAATTGTCATGGAAAGCAGTGGACGCCATGAGCGAATAATCACAAATAAAACAATCACAATACCAATAAAAATACTGATAACGTCTTGATAATTTACAGACAGCAAATCACCAAATAGATAAGCCATTAAATCAACACGCACATTCGACATTAAACTAACAACCACAAGCCCTAAAGAAAGCGCACTGTGTGCCATGATCCCTAAAAGAGTATCAACAGAAAGTTGAGGTTTTAATTCTAACCAGACCAATAAAATAGCGAGCAGAAGCGTGACTGCGATAACAGCATAAAAAGGCTCGATATTAAACAGCAAACCAAAAGCAACACCAAGCAGTGAGGCGTGAGCTAAAGTATCACCAAAATAAGACATACGACGCCAAACGACAAAAGAGCCCAAAGGGCCCGCCGCCATTGCTAAGAGCATACCGGCAATCCAACCCGGTAACAGCAACTCAATCATGACGACACTCCTTACTATGCTGGTGATGATGACGATAAATACCAAGTTGCTCAGCACCACGACTTCCAAACATGGCAATAAATTCAGGATGCGAAGAAACAACGTCTGGTGTGCCCGAACAGCAAATATGACCATTTAAACAGAGGACTTCGTCTGTTTTTGCCATCACAAGATGAAGGTCATGAGAAACCATCAAGATGGCACAACCTAATTCATGACGAAGCTGATTAATTAAATCATACAGAGCTAATTGACCATTAACATCAACACCTTGGGTGGGTTCATCTAAAACTAAAAGTTGGGGCTGATTAAGCAATGCTCTTGCTAACAATACACGTTGAGACTCACCACCAGAAAGTTTCTGCATAGGCTGATCGATTAATTTAGCCGCATTAACTCGTTCTAAAGCTGGGAGAATATCTCTATCATGAACTCCTGGTTTTAGTGTCATAAACCGTTTAACGGTAAGTGGCATTGTGGGATCGAGATAAAGTTTTTGTGGCACATAGCCCACTCGTAGTGCGTTCTGTCGCTCAACTTTTCCTGAGGTTGGGTTCAATAAACCAAGAACTAAACGGATAACGGTAGATTTACCGGCACCATTAGGGCCAAGTAAAGTAAGAATACGGCCTGCTTTTAGATCAAAAGAGATATTTTTTAAAATTTCTCTTTCACCAAAAGAAACACAAACCGATTTTAAACAAATCAAGTCAGACATAAAATTAGCACTTGCAGAATCATTGAAACGTTATAATATAACATTTCCAATGATGATTCACGAGAATTCTTCCTATGTTACATAAAAACAACAAATTTGCGCATCGTTTTTTATTGAAATCATTTTTAGCGACAGCGATGATAAGCTCATTCAGTGCTTCAGTGCAGGCTGATGTCGTCGTTTCCATTAGACCATTAGGATTTATTGCTGCAGCTATCGCTGATGGAGTAACACCAACGGAGGTTTTATTACCCGATGGAGCCTCTCCACACGATTATGCATTAAAACCCTCTGATTTGAAAAAAATCACCTCCGCAGACCTGATGGTATGGGTAGGGCCTGATATGGAAGTGTTTTTAGATAAGCCATTAAACAGACTTACTGACAATCATAAGTTGGCTTTAGCGGAAACTGACGAAATAAAGTCACTTTTATTGAAAGATGATGATGACAATGTGCATAAACATGAGGAAAATCACGAACATCATTCTCACGGTGATTATAATATGCACATCTGGTTATCACCAGAAATTGCGTTGTCGTCTGCAAAACAGATCCACAAAAGGTTAATTACTCTCTATCCAGATAAAAAAGAACTTCTGGACGTAAACCTAGGTAAATTCAGCGAACAACTCAAGCAAACTGATAAGAATCTTGTTAATATTCTGTCGCCTGTGAGAAATAAGGGTTATTTTGTCTTTCATGATGCTTATGGCTACTTCGAAAAACATTATAATTTAAAGCCGTTAGGTCATTTTACGATCAACCCTGAAATACAGCCGGGTGCGCAGAAATTACATCAAATACGAACACAGTTGGTTGAGCAAAAAGCAACCTGCATTTTTGCTGAGCCACAATTTAGGCCGACAGTAATAGAAACAGTGGCGAAAGGCACTGGGGTTAAAATGGGTGTATTAGACCCCCTAGGAAGTGGGATTGCTCTAACTCAAGAGAGCTATATAAAATTCCTTACCCAACTAGCTAACCAATATGCGAGCTGCCTGAATGAAACACAATAAGGAATTAAGAACGTGCAGCAGAAGAAATCCATTGCACAGGTATATTTAAGTTTACCACTCCCACATAAGATCATGCTCGGTTCGTTAACTGCTGCAACACTGGCCGTCGCAATTTGGCGACCAGTGGTTCTTCAAAATGAGCAAAGCCGAGAAGTTCCTGTCAGCATTCAAATGCCTCTTGCCAACCAAGATGAAAATACGGATGACATTATTACTGACAGTAGTGATCAACTTACTGACGAAGGCTTAGTTGGTGCCGATGATGGCTCAGATACAAGCACCGCCGTTGCACAAGTTCCTCATACTTATATTGTCTCTAGTGGTGATTCACTAAGTTCAATACTAACTCAGTTTGGTATTGATTCTGCTGATATCGCAACTATCTCTAATCAAAATAAAGATCTTAGAAACCTTAAAATCGGACAACCTATTAGTTGGGAGCTTGATGATAATGGGTTGCTAAAAGAGTTAAGCTGGGGCGTTTCTCGTCGTGAAACACGTGTTTATACCCGTACAGAAACGGGCTTTAAAGAGACAAAAGAATTTCAAAAAGGTGAGTGGAAAAACAGTGTTACCACTGGCGTTATTCGCGGCAGTTTCTCCGTTAGCGCAACGAATGCGGGTTTAACAAATTCAGAAGCGCGTGCAGTGACTAAAGCATTGCAATGGCAAGTAGATTTTAAAAAACTACAAAGTGGCGATCAATTTGCAGCGCTCTTTTCTCGCGAAGTACTTGATGGTCGTACAGAGCAAAGTGAACTCATTGGTGTGCGTTTACGTAGTGCAGGCAAAGACTATTATGCTTTCCTTGCTGAAGATGGTCGTTTTTATGATAGTCAAGCTGGTGGATTAGAACGTGGATTTATGCGATTCCCAACAGTGAAGCAGTTTAGAGTTTCCTCTCAATTTAACCCTCGTCGTATTAACCCTGTTACAGGTCGTTTAGCTGCTCATAAAGGTGTAGACTTTGCTATGCCAGTAGGTACACCTGTATTAGCAACAGGGGATGGTGAAGTTATTGTAGCTAAATACAGTGGTGCAGCGGGTAACTTTATCGCTATTCGCCATGGTAGCCAATACACAACACGTTATATGCACTTACGTCAGTTACTTGTAAAACCGGGACAACGTGTTAAGCGTGGAGATAGAATTGCATTATCAGGAAATACAGGACGTTCTACTGGGCCTCATTTGCACTATGAGCTGTGGATCAACCAACAAGCAGTCAATCCACTAACGGCAACATTGCCTCGTGCTGACGGTTTAACAGGTAAAGATAAACAAGAATATCTTGCTAAAGTAAAAGAGATTAAACCTCAATTAGTGCTAGCCGATTGACAATAAACACGATTTTAAAGACATAAAAGCGGATGATTGATATCATCCGTTTTTGTTTTAATGTTTTTTACGCCTATTTGGGGTATCAGTTCAGAGAGTTATCTGATGAATAAAGAAAAAGATACAGATAGCAAAGCGGGTTATGTACCCACTTTTCACCGTGCATATTTGCATCCTCGTCATTGGGGAACATGGTTAGGTGCAGGTGTATTAAGTGCATTAGCTTACATGCCAGTAAAATGGCGTGATCCATTTCTTGCTTCTATTGGTCGTTTTGTTGGACGTAAAGCGAAAAGCGCAAGACGTCGTGCAGATATCAACTTGAGATACTGTTTTCCAACATGGAATAAAACGCAACGTGAAAATGTACTCGACAGTATGTTTGAAACTGCGCCTCAATCCTTTGTGATGTTAGCAGAGCTTTGCTTAAGAGGTCCTGAACGTATATTAAAACGTACATCTTGGCAGGGACTAGAGATTATCGAGCGTTTTAAAGAGCAAGGCCGTAATGTTATTTTTATGGTACCTCATGGCTGGGCCGTTGATATTCCTGCAATGCTGTTAGCATCAACAGGTCAAAAAATGGCAGCAATGTTTCATCACCAAAAAGATCCCGTTGCTGATTATTTATGGAATAAAGCACGTCATCATTTTGATGGTCGATTACATTCGCGCGAAGCAGGTATTAAGCCTTTTATTTCTTCTGTGCGACAAGGTTACTGGGGTTATTATCTGCCAGATCAAGATCATGGTGCGGAGCATAGCCAGTTTGTGGATTTTTTCGGTACCTATAAAGCGACATTACCCGCGATTGGGCGTTTAATGAAAGTATGCCGAGCGGCTATCGTACCGTTGTTTCCAGTGTATTGTCATAAAACACATCAGCTTAGTATTATTGTTCGAGAACCAATGGACGATATTGAAGATAAAGATGATGCCTACATTGCACGCAGAATGAATGAAGAGCTAGAAGCATTAGTGACACCAACGCCTGAGCAATATACGTGGATTTTAAAATTACTAAAGACACGTAAAGAGGGTGAAATAGAGCCATACGCTCGTGAGAATATCTTGGACTAATTCTCGCACAAAAAATAAGTAAATAAAAAACGGGCACATAAATAATGTGCCCGTTTTGTTATTAAGATTTAAGACTCTGAGTTATTCAACCGTCAAGATACGGCATGTATTGGTGCTACCGACGGTACCCATTTGGTCACCTTGAGTGACTAACACTAAATCACCAGAAACTAAGAAACCTTTATCACGTAAACGACCAATTGCTTCATTAGCAGCGGCAATACCATCAGTGTGAGTACTGCAATAAACGGGTGTTACGCCACGATAAAGTGCGGTCTGATTCAATGTTTTCTCATGACGAGACATTGAAAAAATAGGTAAACCTGTACTAATACGAGACATCATGCGTGCAGTACGGCCTGATTCAGTCATCGCAATAATCGCATTAACGCCTTTCATATGGTTAGCTGCGTACATGGTAGACATCGCAATGGCTTCTTCAACCGTATCAAACACCATATCTAAACGGTGTTTAGAAACATTGGCGGCAGGCATTTTTTCAGCGCCTAAGCAGACCTGTGCCATTGAAGCGACTGTTTCTGCTGGATATTGTCCTGCGGCAGTTTCTGCGGAAAGCATAACGGCATCAGTACCATCTAATACGGCGTTAGCAACATCCATTACTTCGGCGCGCGTTGGCATTGGATTTGTTATCATTGACTCCATCATTTGAGTGGCAGTGATAACGACACGATTAAGCTGACGAGCACGACGAATTAATTTTTTCTGTACCCCAACCAACTCAGGATCACCAATTTCAACGCCTAAATCGCCACGAGCAACCATTACCACATCAGAAGCAAGAATGATTTCATCAATGATTTCATCATTAGCAACCGCTTCAGCGCGTTCTACTTTGGAAACGATTTGGCATTCACAGCCAGCATCACGGGCTAAACGGCGAGCAAGGTTAAGATCTTCGCCTGTTCTTGGAAATGAAACGGCAAGGTAATCAACACCTATTTTTGCAGCAGTGATAATATCTTGCTTATCTTTTTCTGTTAATGCATCAGCAGAGAGGCCTCCACCGAGCTTATTAATGCCTTTATTGTTAGATAAAGGGCCACCGACAGTCACTTCAGTAAAGACTTTTAAACCCTCCACTTTGAGGACTTTTAACTGAACGCGGCCATCATCAAGAAGTAAAATATCGCCTGGAACCACATCGGCTGGTAAGCCTTTATAATCAATACCCACTTGATTTTGATTGCCTTCGCCTTTTTCGAGCGCCGCATCAAGTAAGAATTTATCACCGACATTCAGGAAAACTTTTCCGTCTTTAAAGGTAGATACACGGATTTTAGGACCTTGCAAATCCCCGAGAATAGCAACATGGCGACCTAATCTTGCTGCAATTTCACGCGTGCGATTAGCGCGAGCAAGATGATCTTCCGCAGAACCATGAGAGAAATTTAATCGCACAACATTTGCGCCAGCAATAATAATTTTTTCTAAGTTATTATCACGATCTGTTGCTGGGCCTAAGGTGGTAACAATTTTTGTTCTTCTGAGCCGTCTGGACATGTATTACTCCGTTGACCTTGAACGAAAGGTGTTGGCAATTGGATAAAACAGAAATCAGACTGTGTTTTACCCAATATGTTAAGTGAAACGCTTCAAGCTAATTGCAACATACACTACTGTTTTCATTATATGCGAGGTTAGCTCGCAGATATGCTACCATTTTTCAAAAACTTATCTAGTCAGTGGCACAATTGGAAGTGTGACAATACTAACAGAATAATTAAAAACGGTTACTTATCAAACCGTGAATCACGTAAAGCTTCTTTGACGCGCTTCAAGTTATCTCTGAATTTTGGTCCTCGGCGCAAAATAAATCCTGTTGCAAGCACATCAATAATAGTGAGTTGAGCAAGGCGAGAGATCATCGGCATGTAGATATCAGTATCTTCAGGTACATCAAGCAAGATGGGAAGGGTAGCTTCAGAGGCTAAAAGAGAGCCTGGAGTTGTAATGGCAATAACCGCTGCATCGTTTTCGCGTGCGATCTTGGCAATTTCCACTAAATTTTTAGTACGTCCTG
The DNA here is from genome assembly GCF_002777965.1 of Proteus columbae. Taxonomy (GTDB): domain Bacteria; phylum Pseudomonadota; class Gammaproteobacteria; order Enterobacterales; family Enterobacteriaceae; genus Proteus; species Proteus columbae. The sequence continues at coordinate 21,433 of NZ_NGVR01000022.1, forward strand.
TATGTGAAATAATAACGACCACATCACCATCAGTACTATTTATGCAACTCATACGTTGCATAACCACATCATCAAAATAAGTGATAGGAATATTAAAACGAGAAAACTTATTCATGGCATCATGAGCAACGGCTGCTGATGCACCTAAACCAAAAAAAGAGATTTTTTTAGCTTGCGTCAAAATATCAACTGCACGATTGATAGCTGCGATATCAATATTATTTTTAACGTTTTCAAGTCCCGCCATTGCGGATTCAAAAATTTTATTGGTATAAGAAGAGACAGTATCGGAATCATCAATATTACGATTTACATAAGGCGTGCCGTTGGCAATGCTTTGTGCTAATTGTAATTTGAAATCAGGAAATCCTTTTGTTGCCATACGTCGGCAAAATCGATTAACAGTCGGCTCACTGACATCAGAAGTTTTAGCCATTAAGGCAATACTTGAATGGATAACTGTTTGTGGCGCAGTTAAAACAGCCTCTGCGACTTTTTTTTCTGATTTACTCAAGATGTCCAGATTAGACTGAACCCTTTCCAATATATTCATTAAATATACAGATCCTTGGCTTTGCCAATTTCAATAAAAGGAGAAATCTATAACGGTTTTATGAAAATATACTACGCAAAGAACAAGGCTTGCAGTGTAAACCATCGGTAAACGGGGCTTTTTTCGTTAAAGTATGACGTGTGTCTAACTTTCAAAGCTGAAAACAAGAAACAAAACTGTTGTAAAGTTACAAGAAAGGATAAAACACTAGACATAAAATGAAGCATTATAATATGTGTGGTAAGTTAGAGACTAAAATGTGCAAGTGTATTTACTGAATACATCCAAAAGAGTACATTAATACAAAATTCTGTAACAAAATTACAAAATCTCATCATGAGGAGACGTTCTATGGCAGCGATATCGACTGCTCAGGCCTGTGATCTGGTTATCTTCGGTACGAAAGGGGATCTAGCACGCCGTAAGCTCATTCCATCATTATATCAATTGGAAAAAGCAGGATATATTCACCCTGACTCTCGCATTATTGGTGTCGGTCGTGCTGATTGGGATGTTGAAGCATATAAAAATGTCGCTCATGAAGCGTTAAAAACCTTTTTAAAAGAAGAAATTAACCCTGAAATTTGGCAACGTTTAAGTGATCGCTTAGATTTTTGTAATCTTGATGTTAATGAAACCGACCATTTCATTGAGTTATCAAAGCATCTAAAACAAGATAAATTACCGGCTATCTATTATTTCGCTATGCCACCAAGCACCTTTAGCGCGATGTGTCAGGGGTTAGGTCATGCGAAATTAAATAAAGAGCCTAATCGTGTCGTAATGGAAAAACCATTAGGGACAGATTTAGCGTCTTCTGTTTCTATTAACGATAGCGTGGCAAAATACTTTAAAGAGACTCAAATTTATCGTATCGACCACTATTTAGGTAAAGAAACCGTTTTAAACCTATTAGCACTGCGCTTTGCAAACTCACTATTTGTTAATAACTGGGACAATAAAACGATTGATCATGTCCAAATTACGGTTGCAGAAGAAGTGGGTATTGAAGGACGTTGGGGATACTTTGATCAAGCTGGTCAAATGCGTGATATGGTGCAAAATCACCTATTACAAATCCTGACTATGATTGCGATGTCACCGCCAGCTGACTTAACAGCTGACAGTATTCGTCAAGAAAAAGTGAAAGTTTTACGTTCATTACGCCGTATCGATAACACGAATATTCGCGAAAAAACAGTTCGTGGACAATATACAGGTGGCTTTGTACAAGGTAAAAAAGTACCCGGTTATCTTGATGAAGAAGGTGCCAATAAAACCAGCAATACAGAAACATTTGTGGCAATCCGCGCTGATATCGATAACTGGCGTTGGGCAGGTGTTCCATTCTATTTAAGAACAGGTAAACGCCTACCAAGTAAATGTTCAGAAGTTGTGGTGTATTTTAAAAAGCCTGCGTTGAATATTTTCAGCGAGACTTATCAAGAGTTACCACAAAATAAACTGACTATTCGTTTACAACCAGATGAAGGTATCGATATCGAAGTGCTAAACAAGGCACCGGGACTCGATCACAAACATCGTTTACAAACAACTAAGCTGGACTTGAGTTTCTCTGAAACATTCAACCAAACGCATTTAGCGGATGCTTATGAGCGTTTATTGTTAGAAGCTATGCGTGGCATTCAAGCGCTATTTGTGCGTCGTGACGAAGTGGAAGAAGCATGGAAATGGGTTGACTCAATTATCAATGCATGGGAATGCGATAATGAGCTACCTAAGCCATATCAAGCGGGTACATGGGGGCCCGTTGCTTCTGTTGCAATGATCACCCGTGATGGTCGTTCTTGGAATGAAATTGAATAATTGAATTTGATTGTTCATTCTAAAAAGAAAACACCCAGTTATGCTGGGTGTTTCTCTTTTCAGTAAATATTTTTAAGCATAATTACTTGCTAATAGATGAATAAAACCCATGCTAAAACGAAAATTGTTTCAATAACTATTCATAAAACCGATAAATCATGGTGTGATAAAAAATTAAAACTTAAACAAAACCAACCAATTAACTAAAAAATTTTCCTCAAAAGCATTGCTTTAAATAATTTGGCGTGATAGAAATATCATGTAACATTTAACCATCTTATATGAGGGTTCGGAGTATATCGTGCGGATGGTCTGTGCGATGAAAGAATAAATAATCATGACTAGCGCCAAAAGCGTCAAAGTTAAACGTTCTACCTATAAGTTATTCCTTTCTGCTATTTTATCCAGCGAACACTACTGGTGTGGCGCATTATAGAAATCTCTCATCTTAATTCCTGAGTTATCAGGAAACGACGTTGCCTTAACGTTCGGCTACTATTGCCGCCAGAAAGACTATCTACATATTCTCTATCTTCTGCGCAAGAAACGTTTCGGCGTATTTCAAATGTGTATGAGAGATGAAAAAATGATTTATTGGATATTTTTAGCATTAGCTATTGTTTGTGAAGTTATCGGTACTTTATCGATGAAGTACGCCAGTGTAAGCGGTGGTTACACCGGTATGATAGTTATGTGGTTAATGATTGCCACTTCCTATATCTTTTTAGCCATAGCCGTTAAAAAAGTGGCATTAGGTGTAGCATATGCACTGTGGGAAGGTATTGGAATTGTCATTATTACGACATTTAGCGTTCTGTGGTTTGGTGAATCACTCTCACCATTAAAATTAGGTGGTCTAGCAATGTTAATTGCAGGGATCACGCTTATAAAATCAGGTACTAAAAAATCGGCTGTTGCTAAGAAAACAACAGAATCGGTAAAAAGTATTGCTGGTAAAGCCAAGCACGTTGCCAGTGCTGTAAAAGGAGCGAATAAGCCAATTCCTGCCAATATCAAGGAGGCTTAATTATGTTAGCTCAATTTGAATGGTGGCATGGTGCGTTTCTAATACTTGCCGTAGTGCTTGAGATTGTCGCGAATATATTCTTAAAAATGTCTAACGGCTTTAGCCGAATGGGGTTAGGAATATTATCACTGTTTTGTGTATTAGGTGCCTTTAGTGCACTGGCAATGGCAGTCAAAGGGATAGAGCTTTCTGTTGCTTATGCTCTTTGGGGGGCATTCGGAATTATTGCAACTATCGCCGCCGGTTGGATTTTATTTAATCAGAGACTCAATTATAAAGGATGGGGTGGAATTATATTATTACTGGTTGGTATGGTAATGATTAAATTTGCCTAAATCTAATTAACTTAATAAATGAAAGCTTGATAAAACAAAAAATCTAATTATCACAGCAAGATAAGTGACATTAAAAAAGCTGAGTTCTCACGAATTCAGCTTTTTTTCATATCAATATAACAGGCTTATAAATATACCTATTTATATTGCCGCAATAATTTTAATTTCAACTTTATATTCAGGGTGCATTAATTGTGCTTGTACAGTACAACGCACTGGTGCGCTTCCTTTGGCAACCCATGCATCCCACGCTTTATTCATACCTTCAAAATCGGCTTTATCAGCTAAAAAAATTGTCGCATCAAGAATTTTAGTTTTATCAGAACTTACACGTTGTAACAAAACGTCAATTGCCGCTAATGTGTCTGCTGTTTGTTCAATAATATCGCCTGATAAATTTTCTGGCACTGCAGTGTAATAAATTGTGTCGTTATGAATAACGGCTTCAGACCAGCGATCTTCAGGGTCGATACGTTTAATTGTCATTATGAGTTCTCCTTTGTATTAACGGCATAGGTGGTACTTTTGGTTATCCACTGGCATAATTTACGTCTTATTTTATAAAAAGAGTATGCCTGTGTCAGACGATTTTGCAGAAAACGGGATTTTAACCCGAACGATTCCAGGATTTCATCCCCGTGAAGCTCAACGACAAATGGCGAAATCAATAACGGAAACTATTGATAAGCAAGGTGTACTTATCGCTGAAGCGGGTACAGGTACAGGAAAAACGTATGCTTATCTTGTGCCCGCATTGCGTTCAGGTAAAAAAACAATTATCTCAACAGGCTCTAAAGCCTTGCAAGATCAATTATATAGTCGAGATTTACCCACGATCATTGAAGCGATTAATTATGATGGTAATACGGCGTTATTAAAAGGGCGTTCTAACTATCTCTGTTTAGAACGACTTGATCAGCAAATGCTTAGTGGTGGTGATCTTGAAGCCGAAGTTTTGTCTGATGTAATGTATGTACGCCAATGGTCAACACAGACCGAAGATGGTGATGTGAGTCGTTGTCATAGTGTTGCAGAAGATAGCAGAGTTTGGCCTTTAGTCACAAGCACTAACGATAACTGTTTAGGAAGTGATTGCCCTCGCTATAAAGAGTGTTATGTTTTAAGCGCACGTAAAAAAGCAATGGATGCGGATATTGTGGTGGTTAATCACCATTTATTTATGGCAGATACTGTCGTTAAAGATACCGGTTTTGGTGAGCTAATTCCGGAAGCTGAAATTATGATCTTTGATGAAGCCCATCAAATTCCAGATATTGCTAGTCATTATTTTGGTCAACAACTTACCAGTAGACAGCTTTTTGATCTCGCCAGAGATATGACTGTGGCTTACCGCACAGAAGTTCGTGATCAAGTTCAGTTGCAAAAAAGTGCTGATAGATTAACGCAAATGGTGATGGATTTTCGCTTAGCGTTAGGTGATACGGGCTATCGAGGAAATTTACGAGAGCTATTGCAAGGTGGTGAAACAAAACGTTTTCTTACGTTACTGGATGATGCCTTAGAGCTGAGTTATGACGTAATGAAACTTTCGTTAGGGCGAAGTCAATTACTTGATAGTGCTTTTGAACGAGCCACAGTTTATCGCAATCGCTTAAAACGCCTGATTGATACCACAATTGCGGGTTATAGCTATTGGTTTGAAAGTTATGGTCGCCATTTCTTATTAGCTATCACGCCACTCTCTGTTGCGGATAAATTTCGCGAATTAATCAAAGCACATAAAAGCAGTTGGGTATTTACTTCTGCAACACTTTCTGTGAATGAGCAGATGTCTTATTACACAGATAGATTGGGCTTAGAAAATGCGACAACACTGATTTTAAACAGTCCGTTTGATTATCAACATCAGACATTACTCTGTGTGCCACGTTATTTACCACCATTAAATCAACCTTATACGGCGAAACGTTTAGCCACGATGTTAACGCCTGTTATTTTAAAGAACCAAGGTCGCTGTTTTTTCCTTTGTACATCACATGCCATGATGCGTGGACTTGCCGAAGAATTTAAAGCCAGTTTGCCATTACCTGTATTGATGCAAGGTGAAATGAGTAAAACGCAATTACTGCAAAAATTTGTCTCATCAGGAAATGCACTTTTAGTTGCGACCCAAAGTTTTTGGGAAGGTGTTGATGTGCGTGGTGATACATTGTCTTGTGTGATTATTGATAAACTACCTTTCACAGCACCTGATGATCCTTTATTAAGAGCGCGTATTGAAGATTGTGAGTTGCGAGGCGGAGATGCATTTAGAGATGTCCAAATTCCTGATGCTGTTATTAGTTTAAAACAAGGTGTCGGGCGATTAATTCGTGATGTACACGATTATGGTGCAATTATAGTTTGTGATGATAGGTTGGTTTCTCGTGCATATGGCGAGGTTTTTTTAAGTAGTTTGCCACCATCACCACGAACGCGTTCACTCGAAAAAACAATGAAATTTTTGAGCCAACGCGCGCAGCAGAATGAAATACAAAAAATATCGGATTCATAATAGCGATCGCACAGAATGTGTGTTTATTCTGTTGAACACTATTATGATATTATTCTTCCTCTTTTAATTATCTAATTTGCCGGAGTTATGGCGTGTCACTGCGAATTTTAGCAATTGATACTGCAACAGAATCTTGTTCAGTTGCAGTTTGGAATGAAGGCGTTGTTGCTTCACGTTTTGAAATCTCACCTCGTGAACATACACAAAAGATTTTACCTATGGTGAAAAGCGCTTTAGAAGAAGCAAACATCACATTGCAATCATTAGATGCACTTGCTTTTGGACGAGGCCCTGGAAGTTTTACCGGCGTTCGTATTGGTGTGGGTGTTGCTCAAGGTATTGCGTTAGGTGCCGAGTTACCAATGATTGGTATTTCATCACTTGCCACAATGGCTGAAGGTGTCTTTAGAACAACGGGTATTAAACAAGTTCTCGTGGCAATCGATGCCCGTATGGGTGAAATTTATTGCGCTCAATATCAGCGTAATGATGCAGGTACTTGGGTGGGGGAAGACACTGAAGCGGTGATGAAACCTGAACAGTTTATTGAAGCATTACAATCAACAACAGGAATATGGGCAATGGCTGGTACAGGCTGGCAAGCTTATCCTGATTTAAAAAAGGTGTTACCTTTCACTGTTGTTGAAACTGAAATTACACTTCCTGCTGCACAAGATATGTTACCCCTTGCTGTAACCGCTTGGCATGAAGGCAAAGCAACCAAAGTTGAAGACGCTGAGCCTGTGTATTTACGTAATGAAGTGACGTGGAAAAAATTACCCGGTCGTGAATAGATTTATGAGTATCTATTAGAAGCCTAAGAGTGAAGCTAAGCTATAATATTATTATAGAGTAACGTTAATATTGACTTGCAATGAGGTGGTTTATGAACAGACAATTAAACTACCGTTTGGTAAGCAAAGCGCTATTTCTATCTAGTGCTTTGTTTCTAGCGGGATGCGTCTCTATACCTGAATCAATCAAAGGTACATCAGCAACGCCTGTTACTGATTTAAATGGAGTTTTTGTTGCACCTGAGCTTTATATTGGCCAAGAAGGGCGTTTTGGTGGACGAGTGATTGATGTTAAAAACCTTCAATCATCAACACAGCTAGAAATTGCTGTTATGCCTCTTTCTCAATACGATGCTGCTCCCGAATTGCAACAGCCTTCTGTTGGGCGTCTCTATGCTAATGTTATGCATTTCTTAGATCCTACTGATTATAAAAATCAGTATGTAACAGTTGTGGGTACTATTAAAGGTGTTGAATCTGGCAAAGTTGGTGAGGCCAGTTATCCATTTTTACGTATTGATGTGACGGGTATGAAACGTTGGACGCTGACACAACAAGTCATTATGCCAGCACCTGTTATGACATGGGGATATTATGGAGATGGTCCCTATTGGGGTTATCACCATGGATATGGCGGTTACGGTGGATATCCATATGGAACTGGTCAGGTTGTGCCCGTTTTAGAATAAAAAATGGGTATTAAATCCCATGACGATATAATATTTCATCTCCATTTGTGTGAAACGGTGTATAATCAATATCTATAATATATTAGGTAACTATCTAATAGAGTTATTAAAGTTGAATAAAAATAAAAGAGAGGGCGGTTTTGACCGCCTTCTTTTTTGTTAATCTAAAAATAAAATATTTAGTGACACACTTCGCATCTTCACAACAGAAAATTGTTTGTGCTGGTAGGATGAGTTAATACTTTGTTAAAAATGAAACATAATATTAACCCAAGAAGTGCGATTAATCAGGAGTACTACTTTGGAAAAAGTCTGGCTTAAACGTTATCCGGCAGATGTTCCGGCTGAAATTGACCCGGACCGTTTTGCATCCCTTGCTGAGATGCTTGAAAACGCTGTCGCAAATTACGCAGATCAACCCGCCTTTATCAATATGGGCGAGGTCATGACTTATCGCAAACTTGAAGAGCGTAGCCGTGCTTTTGCAGCATACCTGCAAAATGGCTTAGGATTAAAAAAAGGTGATCGTGTTGCTTTAATGATGCCTAATTTACTGCAATATCCTATCGCGCTTTTCGGTATTCTTCGTGCAGGCATGGTTGTCGTAAACGTAAACCCACTTTACACACCAAGAGAACTTGAACATCAGTTAAATGACAGTGGTGCAAGTGCCATTGTAATAGTCTCTAACTTTGCTCATACGCTTGAAAAAATCGTATTTAATACCTGTATTAAACACGTTATTTTAACCCGAATGGGTGATCAGCTATCTCGTCCTAAAGCAACATTAGTCGATTTTGTTGTTAAATATATCAAACGATTAGTGCCCAAATATAATCTGCCTGATGCCATTTCATTCCGTAGAGCAATGCATTTTGGCTATCGTATGCAATATATCAAACCTGAAATTACAGGAAGTGACTTAGCCTTCTTACAATACACAGGGGGAACAACGGGAATTGCTAAAGGTGCAATGTTAACGCATCGCAATATGTTGGCAAACCTTGAGCAAGCAAAAGCGGCTTATGTACCAGCACTAAATGTAGGTAAAGAGCTGGTGGTTACAGCGTTACCGCTGTATCACGTTTTTGCTTTAACCGTAAACTGTCTGCTGTTTATTGAAATTGGTGGTAAAAATTTACTTATTACCAATCCTCGTGATGTGAAAGGTACAATTAAAGAACTAGGACGTTACCCTGTCACGGCAATTACTGGCGTAAATACTTTATTTAATGCTTGGTTACAAAATCCAGAATTCCGTCAGCTTGATTTCTCCAAACTAAACCTCTCTGTTGGCGGTGGCATGCCAGTTCAAAGTAGTGTTGCTAAAGAGTGGGAAGCGTTAACGGGTAAACATTTGTTAGAAGGTTATGGTTTGACTGAATGCTCTCCTTTAGTCACTGGTAACCCTTATAATCTGAAAAAATACAGTGGTAGTATTGGATTACCTGTACCTTCGACAGACGTTAAGTTTATGGATGATGAAGGTAACGAAGTTGACCGCACTGTAGGTGGTGAGATGTGGGTTCGTGGCCCTCAAGTAATGAAAGGTTATTGGAATCGCCCTGATGCAACGGATGAAGTCTTACACGATGGTTGGGTTGCAACCGGTGATATTGCCACAATGGATGATGAAGGTTTTATTCGTATAATTGATCGCAAAAAAGATATGATCTTAGTTTCAGGCTTTAATGTATACCCTAATGAAGTCGAAGAGGTTGTTTCGGCGCATCCTAAGGTTTTAGAATCAGCTGCAATTGGCGTACCGAGTAAAAACTCAGGTGAAACAGTTAAAGTTTTCATTGTGAAAAAAGATCCATCATTAACAGAAGATGAGATAAAAACACACTGTCGTCGTTACCTAACTGGTTATAAAGTACCTAAAATTATTGAGTTTCGCGATGAATTACCAAAATCGAATGTTGGTAAAATTTTACGCAGAGAGTTAAGAAATGAAGAAAAAGAGTTGAAAACCTCAACTGAATCTTGATACAACACTCAATAACCTTTTTCAATTTCGCCGGTTTATACCGGCGTTTTTGTGATTACACAAAAAGTCATTAGACATAAAAATAAGAGAAACCTGTTTTGAATTATCAATTGATTACGACAGACACTGCACTAGATACCGCCTGTAAAGCTGCTTCAGAAGCTTCACAAATTGCTTTAGATACAGAGTTTGTCCGCATACGTACCTATTACCCACATCTTGGTTTGATCCAGATGTATGACGGTAAGCAGATCTCTCTTATTGATCCGTTAGCAATTAAGGATTGGACTCCTTTTGTTGAGCTATTAACAAACCCAAGCATTATGAAGTTTCTCCATGCGGGAAGTGAAGATCTCGAAGTCTTTTCTCACCAGTTTGGCTGTGTTCCAACACCTATGATTGACACTCAAGTGATTGCTGCATTTTTAGGTCATCCCATCTCTTGTGGTTTTGCGACATTAGTTGAGAAATATGAGAATGTTGCACTAGATAAAAGTGAATCCCGAACAGATTGGTTAGCGCGTCCTCTAACTGAAAAACAGTGCCAATATGCTAGTGGTGATGTTTTCTATTTGCTACCTTTAGCTGAAAAATTAATTAAAGAAGCTGAAGAAGCAGGCTATATGTATGCCATCGCAGATGAATGCAACATGATTGCAGAGCGTCGCCAAGAAACGGTTGTACCAGAGCTTGCCTATCGTGATATTAGCAACGCATGGCAATTAAAAGGTCAGCAGTTAGCATGCTTACAAATGCTTGCTCAGTGGCGTTTAAATCAAGCTAAATCTCGTGATATGGCATTAAACTTCGTTGTAAGAGAAGAACATTTATGGTCTGTTGCACGTTATCTTCCTTCATCATTAGCAGAACTTGATGCATTGTCGCTTTCAGGTCAAGAGATCCGTTGCCATGGTCGTCGTTTGTTAGATTTTGTTGTTAAAGCAAAAGAAATTAAAGATGAAGATTGCCCAGAGCCTATTGGCAATTTAATTGAGCAACCAAATTACAAAAAAGCATTTAAAGCGATTAAAGCGGTTATTCAAGAAATTAGTGAAGATAAGCGCTATAACCCTGAATTGTTAGCTTCAAGAAGACAGATTAATCAATTATTGAGCATTCATTGGAAAATAAAAGAAGGGCAACCTGAATTGATTTCGCGCTGGCGTAAAGCATTATTAGAAGAGAAAGTGACAGAGATCCTTGCGCAATATCCATAGTCTTACTAATTGTTTATTTTCTAATCTCTAATACCCAAAACAAGATGGAATTGTAAGTTTAATAAATAAACAAAATAAAGAATGATAAATAGGAGTCTCTTTTGAGGCTCTTATTTTTTGCACACAAAAAACACCTAGAAAAGGTGAAGGCAATAAATAGGTTAAATAATTTATTAGTAAATATAGATGTTATTGCGAAATAACATGCCTCCTTTGACTTATCACCAATGATTAAAATAGCAACGAGATATAGCGCTATTTGCGCATTCAGGTGTTTTCAATATGTATATAATTAAACACAGAGCCAATCAAATTAATTATAGTTCATGGCTGGCTCTGTGAATAATGACTTAGATAAAGCGTAAATATGATTTACTTTGTAGGTTCTTCACTCTCAGGTAAAGTCACATTTAGCTCTAATACAGAGATATCATCACCTTTTTGTTCAAATTGAACAGAAAGCATCTCTGGATCTATCTGCACATATTTGCAGATGACACCCAATAAATCTCTTTTCATATCAGGTAAATAAGCTGGCTCGCTATCACCACGGCGGCGTTCTGCTACGATAATTTGTAGACGCTCCTTGGCAATATTAGCTGTCGACTTTTTACGCGACAGGAAAAAATCTAGTAAAGCCATCTTTTACCCCCCAAAAAGGCGTTTCAGAAAGCCTTTTTTCTCTTCTTCAATAAAACGGAATGGATGTTCTTCACCTAACAAACGATTTACTGTATCTGAATAGGCTTTACCTGCATCAGATTCGCCATCTAAAATAACAGGTTCACCTTGGTTAGATGAACGTAAAACAGATTGATCTTCTGGAATAACACCCAATAGTGGAATGCATAGAATCTCAAGGACATCTTCCATACTTAACATGTCACCACGGTTAACTCGACCAGGATTATAACGAGTTAATAGCAGATGTTCTTTAATTGGATCTTCACCACGTTCAGCACGACGTGACTTCGATGCCAAAATACCTAAAATACGGTCGGAGTCACGTACAGATGATACTTCAGGGTTTGTTGTGATAATGGCTTCATCTGCGAAGTAAAGGGCCATTAATGCGCCACTTTCAATGCCCGCAGGAGAATCACAAATAATAAAATCAAAACCCATCTCATCGAGTTCATCTAATACTTGTTCGACACCATCACGGGTGAGAGCGTCTTTATCTCTTGTTTGTGATGCAGGGAGAATAAACAGATTTTCTGTACGCTTATCTTTAATCAATGCTTGATTTAAAGATGCATCGCCCTGAATAACGTTAACAAAATCATAAACAACTCTACGTTCACAACCCATGATAAGGTCTAAATTACGTAACCCAATATCAAAGTCGATAACAACCGTCTTATGACCTTTTTGAGCGAGGCCGGTAGAAATGGCCGCGCTGGAAGTTGTTTTACCAACCCCACCTTTACCTGACGTAACAACAATAATGCGTGCCATGGAGTGATTCCTTGTCGATGCTCTAAATTAAGTTCTCGATTGTTAATTCATTCTCTTGCAGACTCAGTTGTACTGACTTACCAACAAAGTCTGTAGGAATTTGATCGCTTAGCCAATATTGACCAGCAATAGAAACAAGTTCAGCAGACAGATGTGTACAAAAAATATGACTCTCTTTATCACCCGATGCGCCTGCCAGCACACGTCCACGTAACACACCGTAGACATGAACATTACCATCAGCAATTAATTCAGCACCTGCACTCACATTACTAATAACGACTAAATCGCTATTTTGAGCATAAATGCGCTGACCTGAACGAACAGGAGTATGGATGATTTTTGTTTTTTGACGAACAACTGCCGGTGCTTCATTCGTTTTATCGTTATTTGCCTGAGTGCTTGGCTTAACTATTTTACCTTCATTTAAGATAGGTAACTGTGCGGCAATTATCGCTTCTTTCTGTTGAGCGTTTGAACTACCACTAATTCCCACGACTCGTAAGCCAGCATCTTCTACAATTCGCCTCAGTTTTTTAAAATCAATATTTTCATCTGCTAAAGCAGAGACATTGATAACCACAGGTGCGTTTTTCAGAAATTGAGGCGCTTGTGCAATTTTTTCTGAAATAGCCTGACGAATAACTTTCGGTGTTCCATCGTTTAAATGGAGTACTGAAAGGGTAAAATTACTGCCTTTTAACTCAATGGGCGTGTTTGACATCTATCTGACTCAGTAAATTTTTTATAATCTGGCACAAAAAACCAGAGACGATATTACGAAAGTATATAAGCATGTTATATTTACTAAAATATTCAGGCAAGTCGCTTATTTTAATAATTAGAGTTTAATGAAAATGATTTGTGCAATTTACCGTAGTACCAAACGTGATCAAACTTATTTATACATCGAAAAAAAGGATGATTTCTCTCGAATTCCGGACGAATTATTACAAAGTTTTGGCGAACCACAGTTTTCAATGTTGCTTAATCTCGCGGATAGACAGCGTTTAGCGCATGCTGACATTGAAAAAGTCAAAAAAGCATTAGTTGAGCAGGGTTTTTACTTACAAGTTCCACCCCCTGTCGAAAGTATGTTAAATGCTTATTTAGATGAATTAAAAAAATCAGAAAAAACTGAATAAATCATCGAGATAAAAGGAGCATAAATGTTCAAATATTCATTCATCGCTGTGATTGTTTCCGGTTTTATGTTATCTGCGTGTACTAATAGCCAACAAAAGTTGGCTGAAAGACAAATTATTGCACCAGAGGCAAAGGCAGTTGAAACACAAAACATGCCTCGATGGAAACAAGTGAATGTTGCATCGTTAGAACAAGCATTTCCTAAAGAAACTCGTACTTCTGCACAATTTCCTGCTTATGTTGAAGCGTTAAAATTGAAAGCAGTTCAATTGGGATATAAACAAGAAACAATAGATTTTGCTTTTTCAGAAGCACATTTTATTGAACGAGTGATTAAATCAGACCGAAATCAACCGGAAAAGAAAATCACTCTCGATGTTTATTTACCACGTATTGTCACCAATGGTCGTTTAAACCAAGGGGCTAAGCTTTACCAAGAGAATCGAGATACCCTAGAACAAATCAGCAAAAAATATGGTGTGCCTGCAAACTATATTGTTGCGTTATGGGGACTTGAGAGTGGTTTTGGTAAGGTGCAAGGTAAAGAAGATGTTGTCTCCGCACTTGCAACGCTCGCGTTTGAAGGTCGTCGAGAAGAACTCTTTGCTCGTCAATTAATGGCAGCATTAGAGATTATTGAAGAAGGGCATATCCCTCAAGGACAGCGCCTCAAAGGCTCTTGGGCAGGTGCTATGGGGCAAACTCAGTTTATGCCATCTTCTTTCCTAACTTATGCTGCAGATGGCAATGGTGATGGAAAAATCGATATTTGGAATACTCAAGAAGATGCATTTGCTTCGGCTGCTAACTATTTAGCGACTGAAGGTTGGAAAAGTGGACTTCCTTGGGGTGAACAGGTTACTTTATCGGTAGATTTTAACCAACAGCTTGAAGGTATTAAGACCGAACAGAAAAAAACGGTCGCTCAATGGAAAGCGTTGGGTGTTCAATTACCTGTAAATAGCCAATTGAACGATGCTATGCCTGTATGGTTAATTATTCCTGATGATGATTTGCACAGAAGCTATTTAGTGACACAGAACTTCCGTACGATTATGCATTGGAACAGCTCTTACTTTTTTGCCCTCAGCATTGTCACAATGGCTGATGGCGTTGCTAATAAAATAAATTCACTACCTAACGCGAGTTAATCGCGTTTTTACAGTGAAATAAAACACAGCAATTTACCTAAAAGGAACACATTATGTATCAACATCGTGATTGGGAAGGTGCATTACTTGATTTTCCTGTCAATAAAGTGATTTGCGTTGGTAGTAATTATGCCAATCACATTAAAGAGATGGGATCCGTTCGCTCAGAAGAGCCGGTTATCTTTATCAAACCAGAAACAGCAATGTGTGATATTCGCCAACCTATTGCTATCCCAAAAGATATGGGAGCGGTTCATCACGAAATAGAATTAGCAGTACTTATAGGTCAGCCACTTAAGCAAGCTAATGAAGATAGAGTTGATCGTGCAATTGCGGGTTTCGGTCTTGGTCTTGATCTCACATTACGTGATTTACAAGGTAAATTGAAAAAAGCAGGGCAACCATGGGAAAAAAGTAAAGCGTTCGATGGCTCTGCACCATTATCAGGTTTTATCCCTGTCAATTCATTTGGCGACCCGCAAAATGCGGATTTAATGTTACGTGTTAATGACGAAATTCGTCAGCAAGGTAACAGTCGTGATATGCTAACCCCTGTTTTACCCCTTATCAGCTATATGTCTCGCTTTTTTACCCTACGTCCTGGTGATGTGATTTTAACGGGGACACCTGAAGGTGTTGGTCCTCTAGAATCAGGTGATATGTTGGTATTAAGTGTTAATGAACATCAGCTGACAACGCGGGTTATTTAATTTGTATTAGATGAGCAATAAGGTAATAACGTAGAGATGACACAGGCTTTTTGGCAGACTAAAACATTAGATGAAATGAGTGATGAAGAGTGGGAATCACTCTGTGACGGATGTGGGCAGTGTTGTTTACACAAGTTAATGGATGATGACACAGATGAAATTTATTTTACCAATGTCGCTTGTAATCAGCTAAATATTAAAACCTGTCAATGCAGTAATTATGAAGATCGTTTCCGTTATGAGCCAGATTGTATAAAGCTTACACGGTATAATTTACCAACATTTGAGTGGCTACCAATGACATGTGCGTATCGCCTATTAGCAGAAGGCAAAACGTTACAAAGTTGGCATCCACTTCTTGCAGGTAATAAAGCAAAAATGCACCAAGGCAATATTTCCGTAAGATATATTGCGGTGCCAGAAACTGAAGTTGAAGATTGGGAAGATCATATTCTTAATCGTCCGAAAGGACGTGGTTAATTTCTGATTTTCATTAAAAAGCGCCTTTATAGGCGCTTTTTGTTTTAAGGATGACCCGTCCTGAAAAGTTGTCAACCTATATCAGGACTAGTCAAATAGCTATAGCTAAATAACCATAGTTAGCGGTTTTCAAAATTAATAAGCTGATGGCGCTGATTAAAAAACTTCTTATAGGTTAAATAGCAAGCAATAATGGTTGAGATACTGGCTGTTGCCATCAACATAAAAGTCACCATAATTTGGTATTTAACGGCTTGTAATGGATCAACACCGGCGAAGATAAGTCCTGACATCATGCCCGGTAAACTCACAATACCCACAGTTTTTGCAGCATCAACGGTCGGGATCAATGAAGATTTAATGCTATCTCGAATAATACTCATTGAGGCTAATTTAGGTGTCGCACCAAGGCTTAGCATCTCTTGCAATTGCTGTTGCTGATTTTGAAAACGTTGACCCAAATTATTATAACAAAGCCCTGTCGCTATCATTGCATTACCGGCAATCATTCCCGTAATAGGAA
The DNA here is from genome assembly GCF_002777965.1 of Proteus columbae. Taxonomy (GTDB): domain Bacteria; phylum Pseudomonadota; class Gammaproteobacteria; order Enterobacterales; family Enterobacteriaceae; genus Proteus; species Proteus columbae. The sequence continues at coordinate 37,848 of NZ_NGVR01000022.1, forward strand.
TAATTTGAATGGGTGTAAAAGCAATTGAACTAGTGAGCAATAAAATAGTTAAAGTTAATAATGCCCCAGTTGTAATAGCAGTAAAAGAGATCAGAAAAATATCTTTAACGTATTTACTTCGCTTTTTGGCATTATGCGCTGCGTTATAACAGATAAATAACACCATTAAGAAGGTGAGAATAAAATGGTCAACATGGAAAATATAGGTCAAGACATAGCCAACAATTAATAGTTGAACAATGGCTCTTGCTGTACTCCAAATAATATCTTTTTCTAAAGCTAGTTTTTCTTTGCGACTAATAAAAATAGCCACGAGAACTAATAAAAGCGAGAAAATCAGAGATTCATTGCTTATCGTATGTTCGTTCATAATATTATGTTCGCTCATAACAAAAGGGTGACTGATAAAGAAATAAAAAATCAGGCATCATTGTGAGAAGGTAATAAGATCACATCATCAGCATGTTTTATTTCATTTTGATCGTGCGTGACCCATAACACGGCAAGATTTTGATCTTTAACATAGTGGTGAATAACATCATTCACTTTTGCTTTATTATCTTCATCTAATGCACTTGTTATCTCATCAAGTAATAAGATTTTTGGCATAAATTGTAGATTTCTAATCAGTGAAATTCGCTGTTTTTCACCACCCGAAAGTTCATTAATTCCTTTTTTCATAATAGATTCAGGTAAACAAAAATAATCCAAGTCATGTGCCAGTTTCTTATCATCCACTGAGATTTTTCGTAAGAAATAAGGAAATTTAAGGTTATCGTAAACAGTTTCACCAAATAACATTGGTGTTTGAGTACAATAAGAAACTTGTTGACGATATTCTTCGGGGGACAACGTTAAATAGTCTTTATTTTCAAAAAAAATTGAACCCTTGGTGGGTGATAGTAGAGAAGCGACAATCTTGAGTAAGGTGCTTTTACCACAACCTGAAGGACCTGTGATAAGTTTAAATTCAGAGGTTTGAAGTTCAAAGCTGATGTTATCAAGGATAGTTTTGTCATTGACGCGATAATTTATTTTATCAAGGCGTAAAAGTGAAGTCGTGCTTTCCATTCTTATCCCAAACTTAAAAGAGAGAATAATTATCATTATATAGAATTAACGATATCAAGATCCTGCTTTAAATCAGTTAGTAAGCAAATTTGCTACTCTTTAAGTATAGGATAATAAGAATGCGAGCCAATGAAAAAAATAAAATTATTTCATATATCGCGCATACCAGTGCTGTATATCATTGATTATTTCATTCGTTAAACGCTCACCTTGTTCATTATAAAACCCATGATCTAACTTATTATATTTAATGAATGTCACATTAGGCTGGTTGATATCTTGGTTTAATTGATAAAATGCATCGACATTTACATTAGTGTCATTAAGTGTCTGAATTATTAATACAGGGGTGTGTTGATTACTTTTAATGACTTTAAGTAAATCGATAGCAAAAAATTGTTGCCACCATATTTTACTGTGTTCGCTTATAAATTGTTCATCATCTATTTGATTATTTTTTATTGCGTCAGCAAATTGCTGAAAGCCATTCAGCGCGTCTTCAACATGTTCCTTTGGCGTGGTATGACGGATATTATAAAGAACGTCATCAAGAAAAAAACGCCCCCCGCCATTCAGAGCAATAGCTGCTTTAATATCATTGCGCTTAGTTACGACTAAATGCACCATTGTAGCGCCTTCACTGCCTCCAATTAAAATAATATTCGGATATCGTGAGGATAGTATATCTAACACAGCCTCATAATCTTCGGTACGTTGTTTGGGATTATCATGACGCTTATAGCTTTTAGGGCAATCAACACGTTCACCATCATATTGTGAATAAGGTAATTGGGCGGTAATACCGTATTTTTCCACCATTAAAACATCACTATTTGGTAACCATTGACCAAAGGTTTCTTGGATAAATATGTTGTTTTTAATGCTGTTACAGTCAGAGCCTTGCATTAATACTAATAGAGTTTGATTTTTTTCAGCTCGTTCATCTAAGTAATAGCTAATTTCACTCCCATCTTTTCGTGGAAGTAGATGTGTCGATATTGCTGCATAACTTGCAAAAGAGGGAAGCAAAAAAGTAAAGAGTAAAAATAGAAGTGAAATACGCATGATCACCTTATTTGTTTTTATAGGGAGGAAATACGAAATTTTATTTTAATAATAAGTAAACAGCTAATTTAGTGAATAATGGTACAAAAACAAGTGATGAAAAACTTATCGCATAGATAGACACTATGAAATTAATCTACTTTTAATAAAATAGCCTGAAAATTCAAGCTATTTGAGGATCATTAATGAATAGGAACGAAATAATCAATCTCTAAGGTTTTTGGTAATTCCATTAAATCAACATCAGTTTCTATACTGATATATCTTTCAATATCAGCGCCTAAGCGACGACATAAGCCTAATGCAGGCAGAGTGTAAAAATAAATTTTCATTGCAAATTGTTTATATTCGTCCAGCGTTCCTTTAAATTGGAATCTGACATAACGTCCTGCCTCAATCACTCTTTTTCTAAAACCACTGGTTTTTGTAAAATGATCTAAGCTATTTAACCCAATTTCATAATCAATCTGGATTTTATTTTTACGTAATGTATTTGGTTGGTATGAGATAAGCACAGTACTTTCTGTAAAGTTTTTATCCGTATACAGTAAAAAATCATTCCAAAATTGGTGACGAATATCTTCGTGCAATTTGCCTATATCTTCAATAGAGCAAAAATATTGATATTGCATTCCATAAACATGGCTTTCAGGTAACTCCATAATTTTAGGAATAGGCAAATCAACAACATCAAAATTGATTGGTGGTTGAAAGTTATTACCACAAAGATTATCAAGTTTACGGTATTCCGTAGGTGTTACACCAAACGTGGCTTTAAAACGACGTGTAAATGATTGTTGAGAATCAAACTGATAACGCAACGCCACAGTCAAAATAGGCAATTTGGTTAAACGTAATTCGGTCGCTGCTTTTGTTAAACGTCTTCCTCGAATATACGAAGCAAGTGTTAATCCTGTTGCTTGCTTAAATACGCGCTGTAAGTGCCATTTTGTATAACCAGAACGGATCGCAACATCATCAAGTAGCAACGGTTTTTCCAGATTTACCTCAATCCAGAGCAGAAGTTCTTTGATAATTTCTATATTAAAAGTGGATAAGGTATTTGATGGGGTAAGCCCATTGTACTGAGATGACATGATAATTTCCTGAAAATATTTTGTTCAGTTTACACGAAACTGATACCCATATATTATTACATACTTATGGTATGTTTTAAGGGTTTTATCATGAAAATAAAATCACGGCAACAAGAGAATTCAGAGCAAACGCGCTCTGCATTACGTGAAGCGGCACAAGAACTATTTATAAATCAGAACTATTGTGATGTTTCCGTTGATGAAATATCACGTCATGCAAGGGTAACGAAAGGGGCTTTTTATCACCATTTTAGTAATAAGAAAGCCCTATTAAAAGAGTGTTATCTTTTTCAGGTTGATAAAGTTGTCAAAAAATTGGTTCAAATTCCTACCTATGATGATCAGTGGCAAGAGTTAGAGGTTCTTTTTAGTTTCTGTGTTGATCATATTTATCAACATAAAGATAAGCTTATTCCCTTACAAGAAATAATTTCCGTTCTAGGTTGGAAAGAATGGGACGAAATAGATTCACAAATTCTTATTCCTCGAATTAGAAAATGTGTAGATACCCTCTATGATAGACAAGAAATTTGTACTTATTCTCCTGATATTGTTGTGAATTTAATTTATGGATTTGTCACGCATATCGCGATTAATTTAAAGAATGAAACTACATTACCTGAAAATGCCTGTAAGGATTTTAAAACGATATTTTCTGATTTTTTAATGGGAATAAAACAATCTTCGATAAATGCGAAAAACCATAAATAGTACAAAAATAATGATAGGTGTAATGTACATTGGATAAAAATAAATAGAGTAAAGGATCAGAATATTATGACAATAGAAATGCCTAAGAGCCATTTCACCGCAACGGGCATTGTATTCAATGAGCAGGGTAAATTCCTTCTTCATTTACATTCTAAAATAGGTTGTTGGTTACCACCAGGTGGTCATATAGAAGAAAATGAAGAGCCACAAAATGCAGTATTAAGAGAAATAGAAGAAGAAACAGGTTTACTGTGTGAGTGTCTGTGCTATCAACCGGAGTTTAGCCTTAACCTAAATAATAATGATGTTATTGAACTTGTAAAACCTCTCGCCATTTTAAAAGAACCCATCCACGATAAAAAACAAGGATTTCATTATCACATTGATATGATTTATCTTTGTAAGCCGTTAAAAAATAGCCAATTAACAAATAAATCTTTCCAATGGCTTTCTTTGGACGAAGTTAAAAAAATAGAAACTCCATTAAATGTGATAAGACTTATTGAACTAACTGAAAAACTATTAATAGAAAAAATTATTTAAATTTCTTAATAAAGTTAAATTACTCATAATAAATAAACAATAAAAGCAGTTTTTAGAAACTGCTTTATTTTTTTGGAAATAAAACACGTTAAAAACTTACTATAAATTAATCTCAAAATTAAATAAATTAATGTTAATAGGTAGATATACCTATTAAAACTTAAGGTGAAAGTATATAAATAAAATCACAAAAACTAAAAAATAATTAATAAATTATCTTTTTCTGAGTAAAATCACCTTCATTGCGGGATATTGTATAGTTAATTTGTATCTGGATGGATAAAACAATCGTTTATTTCATAAATGAAAAATGGTTTTCACTGTGCTCTAAAGTTTTCCCTCATTATTACCGACATTATAAACAAAGGTAGATCCTATGTACCTTTATATTCTAATGAATAAATCTGAGCCTTATTTTATTGACACCAGGGAATATGCTCTTTATCAGAGAAAGAGTGCATTCTGATATCTTACAAATGTACAGATAAAAAACTCTGTATATTTTGATGGAATATGACCATGTTTAAAAATATCAGTATAGAAAAGACCGTTAAGGTCATGCTGGCCATTTTATTTGCGTTGATTATGAGCATTATTTATTTTAGTTATGATGCTTCCACTCGATCCTATAATAATTTCGTTTCATCAAATAGCCTAAGCCAGCAAATGTTACTTATGGGCAAAGCGCGATATCAAATGGCCGTGATCAGGGCAAATATTAATGGGTTAGATGGGCAATTACGCGTTAATGAAAAACCCTCAGCAAAATACTTTCACCAAACCGCAGAATATATTGAAATAACGCGTGAAGAGATCCACCGTTGGTCAGATACGGAAAAACTCACCCTAGAAGGGCGAGAATTGGCCGATGATATGACAAAGCGTTTTGATGAACTGCTTGATATCTTCACTGGCGCACTAGATAGACTGCGTAAAGGTGAGCTAACAACACACTCTGCCAGTGTTAAAATGGATGAGCTGAATGATATCACCATGCAATACTATGCGGTTGCTAATGGTATTGAAAATAGCTATATCGATATTGCAAAAACATCCCAAGAACGCTTGATGTTAGTGTCGATTTCTACTGGTACTATCGTTATTCTTTTATTTATCTTTATATTACGTTGGTTCTCTCATACGTTTATTGGCAATATTAAAATCTTAATCAATATCTTTAGTAAGATGAGCCAAGGCGATTTAAGCATGCGTGTGGATAATCATGGTACTAATGAATTTGGTCAATTATTCAATGAAATGAATAAGATGAAAAATTCATTAAGTCATATGATCGCATCTGTCAAAAATGCAGTAAATACCATCAGTGTAAGTGCAAGTGAAATAGCGACAGGAAATACGGATTTATCTTCTCGCACTGAAGAGCAAGCCAGTGCGCTACAAGAAACAGTTGCCAGTATGGAACAGATCAAAACAACGGTTGAGAAAAATGCTGATAACTCGCGCGAAGCCAGCAAATTAGCACTAACAGCAACAGCATCTGCTCAAAATGGTGAAAATGTGATGGATAGCGTGGTAGAGACGATGTCTTCAATCTCTGAAAGCGCGAAGAAAATCGCAGATATCAATGACATTATTAACAGCATTGCCAATCAAACGAATATTTTGTCATTGAATGCGGCGGTTGAAGCGGCAAGAGCAGGTGNAATCTCTGAAAGCGCGAAGAAAATCGCAGATATCAATGACATTATTAACAGCATTGCCAATCAAACGAATATTTTGTCATTGAATGCGGCGGTTGAAGCGGCAAGAGCAGGTGAACAAGGTAGAGGATTTACCGTTGTTGCATCTGAAGTGCGCAGTTTAGCCAGTCGTAGTGCGGAAGCTGCGAAAGAGATCAATGATTTGATTACGCACTCTGTTAATAAAGTACATGTTGGTTCGCAGCAGGTTGCTCAAGCTGGACGTTCAATGTCAGAGATCGTTACAACCATTAATCAGGTAAATGACTTTATGCAACAGATTGCCCTTGCTTCCAATGAACAAAGCATGGGTATTAACCAAATTGCGTTGGCTGTCAGTGAAATGGATACCGTTACTCAGCAAAATGCAGCATTGGTTGAAGAATCAGCCGCTATCACAGCAAATATGGATGATGAAGCTCATCAATTAGCTAAATTGGTTTCACAATTTAAAGTCGATGAAGAGAAAGAAACTCTTTCACGTTTTGATCCAATGCATTCAACAGAAGCTGTCGATACTCAAGAAAAATAAGTGTTGTATCGATAATAAATAAAATAAGCCCCTTCGTTAATCTATGGCGAAGGGGCTTTTTACTACATTTATTCTTAATACTTAGAATTAAGCTTTGATCTGATTAACGCACTCATTACCTGAAGCAACATCTTTAATGTTGTGTAGTGTCGTTTCACTAATACTAATTAGTGCTTCTTCTGTTAAAAATGCTTGGTGCCCTGTGAACAACACGTTATGACAAGAAGAAAGACGACGGAAAATATCATCTTGAATAACGTCATTTGATTTATCTTCAAAGAAAAGATCGCGTTCATTTTCGTAAACGTCCATTCCCAGCGCACCAATTTTGCCTTGCTTCAATGCATTAATTGCAGCCGCGGAGTCAATTAATGCACCACGACTGGTGTTAATAATCATCACACCATCTTTCATCTGTGAAAAAGCAGTTTCATTTAATAGATGATGATTATCTGCAGTTAACGGGCAGTGCAACGAAATAACATTAGAATTTGCATAGAGCGTTGCCAGATCGACATATTCGGCACCTAAATCAAGTACTGCTTGATTTGGATAAGGATCATAAGCAAGTAACTTCATGCCAAAGCCTTTTAATATGCGTAATGTTGCTAATCCTATTTTACCAGTACCAATAATACCGGCAGTACGATTATGCATATTAAAGCCAGTTAAGCCTTCTAATGAGAAGTTAGCATCACGAGTACGTTGATAAGCTCTGTGTATACGACGATTAAGTGACAGCATCATACCAACAGCGTGTTCTGCAATAGCCTCTGGTGAGTAAGCAGGAACACGGACAACAGTTATGCCTAATTCAGCGGCGGCTTCTAAGTCGACGTTATTGAATCCTGCACAGCGTAACGCGAGGATGCGTATATTAAGGCTAGCCAGTTCTTGTAAAACCGCACGATTTGCATCGTCATTGACGAAAATACAGACAGCATCAGCGCCAACGGCATTTTTTGCGGTTTGTTCTGTCAGATTAAAATCGAAATATTCAATATCATAATGGTATCCATTATGTTGATTGACCCATTCCATGTGCTTACGATCATAATGTTTAGTACTATAGGAAACGATTTTCATCCAGTCTTCTCTACTCTCGATTAAAATTTTATTCAGAGGCTGGAAAAACAAGAATTATCCAGCCCCAATATGAAAGAAATTAATACTATCATTATAAACAATTTAACGAGGTAAGTGGATGATTCAGGTTTGTTTAAAAGGAATATGATGTGTTGTTAAGAAAAACAATCAAATGGACAGGGACGATACTACTAGGTACAGCTCTAATAGGCACTGCTTTATGGGTGTCTATTCCTCGTTGGTTACCTGTTGTTGCCCATTATTACTTACCTGAAGGTGTAACACTTTCTTTATCGCAGCCCAAGTTACAGCGTATGGGTGTTTCAATTGAAAACATTGCATTAAAGACAGAGAGCTGCACTTTAGCTAATCTTGATAACTTTGTTTTCTCTTATCAAAAAGAGCAGATTGATAAACTGCAATTTAATAGCCAACAACTTGTCATTGATGAACAATGTTTTTCAATGATGCCTGCCAGTAAGCAAGAAGAAACAGCAACTGTTCCACTTGAGATAAATTCACTACTAACCTCAATACCTCATTTATCTATTAATATCGATAATGTGCTCTTAAAAGAAAATGCTCGTTATCAAGGTGCATTGCAGCTAAAAACACAAAACAATGGGCGATTAATCACTTACCAAGGAAAAAATGCTCAACTGGGTATTTTTATTAGAGATAATCAGTGGCTTGATATTAAACAGCTTAAAGTAAATTTACCTGATGACAATAATATTGAACTTGCAGCTGAAATAGCACTTCCTCTGGATATAGCGTCATTACCTGAAAAGGGTACCGTTAGTGCAACATTATTAACTTCTCATTATGCTCATCCTTTAGTTTTTATTCTTGAATGGATAGGACAATCTGGCACTATTTCAGTTGCTGAACAAGGTGGTGGTCACGCATTGGCTTTATTACCGTGGACAGTCACATCTGAAACTATTGTTATTGAGAAAGGTCGTTGGGAATGGTTTGGATTAGATCAACCTTTGCGAGGCGGTGTAAATATTAATATTGCCCAATGGCAAAAAGGATTAACAGATTTAAGATTAACTGCACGATTAAACATGGTGACAGAAGGCAATGCGGGGAAAGGAAATTTAGTGATATCTATCCCTGAAACGGCAGTAAATTGGTTAGATGCCCAAATCCCTATTCAAATCACTGGTGTTGTTAATAAAGAATTAATGCAAGCTAGTGCGCAATTACCGGTTAAAGTCACGGGTATGTTGACAGATCCTACTGTTGAATTTCAATCCGGTTCTTTGTTTCGTTTTAAAGGGCCAGTTACTGAAACGCTTACCGTCACAGATGCTCGTTTACCTTTAGCCGGAACCACACTTTCATCAAAAGGTTTTAATGGGCGTTTAAATGCGATAGTCGTCGCCCAAGATAGTATTTGGGGGGATTACCGTATCCATTTTCAAGGTAAAGCCATTGATTTTTTACCTGATAATGGGACTTGGCAATGGCGCTATTGGGGAGATGGAAATTTACTACCATTAAAAGCGCGTTGGGATATTGCAGGAACGGGCTTTTGGGCTGATAAATTAGTCAGTTTTGAAAAGCTTAATACAGGTTTTGATGTTTTAAAATATCAACATTCTGTAATGACTGCACCACGATTATCTTTGTTAAGCCCATTTCGTTGGATAAGAGATGATAAAAACCCAACATTTAATGGAAAGCTAAAATTAACGAGCCAACGTATTGATTTTCCTGCTGGTGGTTTTTTAGATAAGATAGATTTTATTGCTACGGTTAGTGGTGAATCGCCTTTTAATTTTAATGTAAAAGGCGAACTAAGTGCTAAACCCAATATAGGACCAATTGCAATTAATACACGTTGGGATGGTTCGAGATTAAGAGGTCAAATGCGTTGGCCTTCACAATCGATTAATGTTTTTCAATCGCTATTGCCAGAAGATTTAGGGATCACTCTTGATAAAGGTGAACTTTACACACAAGCAGATTTTTCTATTGCACCAGAACAAGGGCTTGTTGCTGGTGGACACCTTGTGGTTAAACAAGGTGGAATGTGGCTTAAAGATGGCGTTTTAGAAGGTTTAGATTTTATTCTACCTTGGCGTTTAAACGGGGATGAGTGGCAATTAGGTGTTAAACAGCCTGTTCAGCTACGGATAAAGCGTGTTAATAATCTCTTTGAAATGACGGATATTACAGCAGATCTTCAAGGTTTTTATCCTGCAACAGAAAATAAACCATTAATCTTATCTAATGTGAATGTCGCCATGCTTGATGGAACTATTTCATTGGCAAAACTCGCTATACCACAACATGATGCCGCGATTATTTCGCTTGATAATATTCAATTAAGTAACTTATTTACTTTATTAAAAGTGACGCAATTTGCTGCATCAGGTAAAGTTAGCGGCGAATTTCCATTCTTTATTAATAATAATCAATGGATTATTAAAGATGGTTGGCTGGCTAATTCATCTTATTTAACGTTAAGACTTGATAAGGATTTTGTGGATTCTATTGATGAAAGTAATATGTCTGCGGGCGTTGCTATGGCATGGTTGCGCTATTTAGAGATCAGCCGTTCTTGGACTCGCGTTAATTTAAGTAATTTGGGGGAGTTGGTATTAGAAGCGGAAATCAATGGAACGAATCCTCTAGAAGATAAACGTCGACAAGTTAATTTAAATTATCGACATGAAGAAAATGTCTTCCAATTATGGCGAAGTTTACGATTTGGTTCACAATTGGAAGAGTGGTTAGAAAAGAGCTTATCAGATTTAGGGAGTGAGTCAGAGTGAAACCATTATTCTTAAGAAAACTATTCTTACTAACAGCTTTGATGATGGGAATATCAGCATTAACAGGATGTATTCGGTTAGAAGTCGCCACACCGGATAAGCCCATTAACATTAATATGAATGTAAAAATTGAACATGAAATTAATGTAAAAATAGACCGACAAGTTGAAGACCTCTTAAAAAATAACAGCGCCATTTTTTAAAGGATAAATGATGAATTATAAAAAATATCTCTTAAGTTTTGCGCTAATGTTGACTTTAGCGAGTACCAATGCCGTGGCATTAACACTTGATGAAGCGAGATCACAAGGGTTAGTTGGGGAAACCTTTAGCGGTTATATTGAGCTTGTACAGACAAATAACAAACAAGCGCAACAACTTGTTGATGAAGTAAATCAAGCAAGAAAAGCAAAATATGCTGAAATTGCTAAAACTAACCAAGTAACACCTGATTCAGTTGCTCGACTTGCAGGTGAAAAATTAGTCGCAAGAGCTAATGAAGGTGAGTTTGTAAAGGGTATTAATGGAAAATGGGTAAAGAAATAGTTAATTCTTAAATGTATATTTAACTTTATCTTATTTATTTTAAAAGCACGATATATGATAAATTTCTATCGTGCTTTTTTATTATTAGTCATTACCATTGAAATTAACAATATCGTCATTAATCATGGCAATAAAATGAATATTTGAACGTATATAACCAGAAGCGGGGGGCTTATTATCTTTTTTAACGTAGTTAACTAAAAAATAGAACTCAGCTTCTCCATCAATCAGTTCTTCAGTAAATTCACTTTCTTTATTAAGATTTATGGGTCTTTCTTCATCATTGTACAATAATTGAAAAGCGATATTACTGCTTGCATTAGAGGCACTAATCATATTTTTCAAATAACCTGTTGTATTATCAATACTCGAGTTTTCAATTTTTAAACGAATATTCCCGTTACTTTTCGAACATTCTTTTATAGTAATAAGAATGATATGAGGATCAATATTCGCTAACTCTCCTTTCTCATATGATAAAAAATCATTTTCGCTAATAGAAAAGCGATCATTCGTATTTTCATATATATAGTCCATATCGCAACTTAGTGGGATATCGTGATCACCACGCCTTGGAGGTGATGAAAATGAGAATGATGAATAGAGTAAAATTATAATCAAATAGGCGAAATATTTTTTATTTTTCATATTTAGTACTTTTGTTTTTGAATTAAAGACAATTAACTTCTTTTTTTATCAGGCTTTTTTTATTTTCATCGGAACTCAAATTATAATTAAATTGACAATGTTTATCTTCTCCCCATTTTACTTTTATTAATCCATGTTCAGGAATTCCAGAAAGAAAAATAATATTATTTTCTGACACTAATCCTTGTGAAATAATATTATTCTCTTTATCTAGTACGGTAACTTTTGAGGCAAAGGGAAGGGATGTTATTGATTTAAAAATAATACGATAGCCTATTTTCATTGGAAAAGTAATTTTAGATATTGCACCTAATGTCGGAATAATATTTTTACTATAATATTCGGTTTCAACGGATTGGGGGAGTGTCGCCGCATTTAGTTTGATTTTATTTATTCGATAAGGTGTTATGTTATTTAAAACTAAGTTCCCAAAAATATCTGTTTCTAAATGAGGTGAAAATGATGTTTTAATACCTGTAATACCCTGTGTATTCACTAAAGCAAAGGTCTTACTTAGACGGGGTGTTAGAGTAATCCCTTCTGAGTGGAGTACTAATGCACCATTAACTGATAAGTTAAAGTTATAATGATTTTCTGATTTTCTTCCAGAGAAACTATAAGATTGAAAATTATTTTGATAGCGTGAGTTAGCAGAAAATTGATTATATTTTCTTTTAGGGTGATGTGAATGTTGATAGTTTATAGAATATCCTAAATTATTATTAAGCAATGAACCGCCTACATTTGTACTATTTGTATAACGCTTATCATTGACTTGATAACTAGTTTGATTATTCATCCAATGATGATGTTCAATATTACCTATAGGAATATGAAAATTAAATGAAAAATAGTGATCAGAAAAATATTTCTCTTTTTTAAAATCATACTTTAAATTATAGTTTATTTTATTTACTGAAGATGAAAATGACGTTCCAATTTCAAATATTTTAGATGAGTTATGATATGATTTATCATGATAGTGTAAAGAAAAATAACCTAGTTCATTAATATCTTTAGATAAAGAGAATGAGCGATCTTTTTTAATTTTATCCTCTAATAAAAAATCATCTAAATAATGATAAAATGACAGTCTAGAAGTAAAATAAGTTTGTGCTATTGGTATATTTTTTTGATAACGAAATTGATATTTTATTTTATTATTATCATTTTTTTCATAACTTATATTTGTTGCTAAACCACCTAAAATACCTAAATCTAGAGATAGTCCTGATAAATAGCTTTGTCTTTTATCATGTTTTTTTATTGCGCTGTAAGAAGTGATTTTTTGGCTAAGGCCATATGAAAATTCACCTAAAAGAAAAAGAGGTTTTTTGTTATTAGGATGGTCAGGTAATGTGCCTGAGATGATATTATATTGATAACTCCCTTTATTTAATTGATTAGGTAATGATGTGAAATAGTGTGTCGAAACTTTTACTCTTCCGTCTGTTTCTTTGATCTCCAAAGTGAGTTTTTCACTTCCTATTGAAGGTAATGAATTTAAAAGAAAAGGGCCGGGAGGAACCGTTGTTTCATAAATGACTTTATCACCTTGTTTTATGATAATATCAGCTTGAGTATCAGCAATGCCTTCAATAATTGGGCTGTTAGCATAAAGACTTTTGTTTGCAATTAAATTATTGGATATTAATTGAAAGCCAATAATTTTATCATTTGATAATATTCGTGTTGTAGGTGAAAATTTGCCCCCATAAAAAAGAGAAGAAAAAGAATTAATTTGACGATAGGTGTAAATTGATGACAGTTTAGATTGATAACGATCTTTCCTCCAATTAAATCTACTTTGACTACGTACACGCCAAGCTCCCATGTTAATACCTGAGTGTAAATTTAGTTTTTGTTCAGTCGATTTTTTCTGATGATATTTAATCCAATAGGAATATTGAGTGAATAATGCAGTAATTCCGTCATCCCAATCTTGTTCATTGATGACATAGTCTGTTTTTTTGATTAATGCTTTTTGCGGAATGATTAAATTTAATTTTTGATTGGAAAATTGGTATTTAAAATCAATAGAATAATCGCTTAAAGGAGTTATTTCCTGATTTTCTTTTGTGATTTTATAAAAATCAGTATCAATACCAAGTGTTAGTAAGTCGTTGACAGAAAGACATGGCGTTAATTTATTTTTTACATCTTTATAATAGAGAAGTTTCACCATTTTTTTTCTATTATTAATATGAATAATAGAATGATAGAATCCTTCAGGTTTTTTATTTTCAAGAAGAAGTTTTATTGTTTCATCATTAACATTAGAAAATGAATGAGAATAAAGAGAAAGATGTTTATTTTTAGCAATAGAATTGTTGTTGAAAGTAATCATTAAAATAAAGAAAGTGATCTCTATTTTTTTTGAATTAATATTCATTAATAATTACCTTTTCAGTTGCGTTTATTTCCATACCATATTGATCAATTGTTTTCCATTTTATCAATCCATTTTTTTTGATTATTTTTTTTGTATTATATTTTTTAAAGGGTGGGATAGTTTTACTTTGATCAATAAAAAGAGTTCCTTCAAAATTGACTTTAATTAAAGTTATAAAATAAGGTGTAGGGTTGTTTACAACAAATTCATTCTTTTCATTTTTTAAGAATTGTATTTTTTCATATGCATCCATTGCATCTTTCTCGATTGATATCGGTCTATATATTAAATTGTAAATAGAATTCATTGAGATATGTAATAAATTTTTGTCTTCATCTGAGTCAGATAGTAAAGGTATTCTTTTAATATTTACTCTATATAATGTTTCTCTATCTTTTTGTTTTACTTCGTCTGTTTTTATAATCTTCAAAGAGTAATTTTCATCTTTCTCTATTTTAAAGAGTGGCGGGGTGATCATAAAAGGTAACTCAGCATTATTATTATCATCATAATTTGAAATCCAGCTTTGTATAAAATAATCACTATTTGTACTGTTTTTTATTTCAATAATTTCTTGTTCTTTACTCTCAATAAAAATAAATTTATCCTTATTTATTTCTATTGATGTATAACCATAAATAGGAAAAGTGATAACTATATATAATATGGTAAGTTTTATTTTATCAATCATTTTTTATTATTTTCTGCTAAGGTAATATTATTAATAATAAATATGTAATGTTAAGACAAAACTGGAGACCCAGTTTTGTCTAATTTTAAATTAGTCTTGTCTAGCGACATCAGAATAAATGACATCAAAATTTAGGCTAGCTGTTACGATTCCTGGTGTAGCTTCGGTATCCTCTGGTTTTTTATAATTAGCAGCAAATGTATAATTTGCAGTGCGTTGTTCTTGATCAATATTTGTTTTAAGCGCTAGAGGGTTATCCTGTGATAAATCGATTATATTTCCATCTGTATCTAAAATGGCAACAGACACATTACTACCATTATTATCGGTCGTTGTTGTATTTTGTAATGTACTTCTTCCTTGATTTTTAACTTCTAGTTTTATATTTCTTAATGAGTCATCACAATTTGAAAAAATTATTTCAATTGATTGTGAGTCTACGTTAGCTAAATGAGTTTCTGTAAAATTATTTGATTGAACGGGAAGTAATCGGACCGGTGCTATAGGTTGTAATGTACATTTAAGACTTGTCGTTACTCGTCCAGAAATATCAACCGAACCTCCTATATCATCTTTATATTCAACAGCATTTGATTGAGCTGATAAAAAAGTTGTAGATAGAATGAATATTGAGAGTAAATTTTTTTTCATTTCAAATTCCATTTGTTGGATTAATAAAATTATTTAGTAATCTTCTTATCTCTAGAAGCCAAAAAATATTATTAATGTATCTTTTTAAAATCAAATTTAATTGAATTAAATATGTTTATTTTTATGGTGAATGAAAGAATAAATAGTAATAAAATCTTATTGAAGATATAGGTGTTAAACTATTTATTTAATAAATTGGCTTATCTTGGAATTATCTTCTTTTAATGTTTTTTAGTTATAATTTAATAATGTCTTTTTTATAAAAACAATTAAGTGGTATTGATATGTTTTTAATATTTAGATATAAAAAAAGCACCTAGTTAGGTGCTTTTATAAAAAGATAAAATTAATTATTTTGCGGTAATATTTTTTATACTAATTACAGTATCTATTTCTTTTTGTGCTTGTAGGTGAGATTGCTGTGCGTACTCTTCACCAAAGGCTGTACCTTCAACCATAATAAATTGTACGTCATTGATACCGATAAAAGCTAAAAACTGTGTAAGGAATGGAACAATCAAATCAGAAGGCTTATCTTTATGAACACCACCACGACTTGTTAATACAACAGCCTGTTTGTTTTCGAGTAAACCAACAGCACCCGCTTCTGTATAAGTAAATGTTTCGCCTGCACGAGCAATAAAATCGATATAATGTTTTAATTGCGCTGAAATTGAGAAGTTATACATTGGTGCAGCAATCACAATCATATCGTGTGCTTTTAATTCACTAATTAATTTATCCGACAATGCTCTGGCTATTTTTTGTTCATCCGATAGCATTGCTGCCTCTTTGCCAAAAGCAAATAGTGTAGCTTGATCTAAAGCAGGCACAGGATTTTTAGCAAGATCACGTACTGTAATCAGGTCATCTTTATGGTTTTTTTGCCAATTTTCAATTAAGTAATCGGTCATTTTATTACTGTGTGAATAGCTATCTAAAATGCTGGATTTCAGTACAAGGATCTTTTTCATTATTTTCTCGTGGTCTATAAAATGTTCTATTTATTTAAATTTATTAGTTAATAGTAGTTTACCCAATCTTTAAAATATCACATCACAATCCTTTGAATATGCTATTCAAAATTATTGATTATATGAAATCATATACTAAGAAATTTAATCAAGCCTTTATGTGCAAATAGCCTGTTGTGATATTATGAACTCAATAGTTTTGATTAAAATAACCTCAAAAAGGATAATAAAAGGTGACATTATCATCTGCCACGCTCTATCAAGAAATAGAGCAATTATCGTTGCGGGAGCAGCAACGATTAAGAAAACGTCTACGTGGCGTCGCTAAAATTAATAATGAAGAGTCTAAACAAGCGGTATTAAGTGCAATTAAAGACGATATTACAGCAGCACAACAGATGATAATTCACCGTCGTGCCAATTGCCCTGAAATTACTTACCCAGAAAACCTGCCTGTTAGTCAAAAGAAAGATGCCATTTATGATGCAATAAGAGATAACCAAGTCGTTATTATTGCAGGGGAAACAGGCTCTGGTAAAACAACACAGATCCCTAAAATTTGTCTTGAATTAGGACGAGGGATCAAGGGTTTTATTGGTCATACTCAGCCTCGTCGTTTAGCTGCACGCTCAGTGGCTGAACGTATCGCTCATGAATTAAAAAGTACGTTAGGCGGATCTGTAGGTTATAAGGTTCGCTTTAGTGATCATGTCGGTGATAATACCCTCGTTAAGCTAATGACAGATGGTATTTTATTGGCTGAATTACAGCAAGATAAGCTGTTATTACAATATGACACTATTATTATTGATGAAGCCCATGAACGTAGTTTAAATATCGACTTTATTCTTGGCTATTTAAAGCAGCTATTACCTAAACGTCCTGATTTAAAAGTAATTATTACTTCTGCAACCATTGATCCTGAACGTTTTTCCAAACATTTCAATCAAGCACCGATTATAGAAGTGTCTGGTCGGACTTATCCTGTTGAAGTGAGATATCGCCCTATTGGTGGTGACGAACTTGATAGTGATAAGGATATGACAGATGGCATTGTTGACGCTATTGATGAATTAAGTAGAGAAAGTGCGGGTGATATTCTTATTTTTATGAGCGGTGAGCGAGAAATTCGTGATACTGCTGATGCGCTGAATAAACTACAACTTCGCCATACTGAAGTATTGCCTTTATTTGCCCGCTTATCTAACAGTGAACAAAATCGAATTTTTCATCCTCATAATGGCAGACGAATTATTTTAGCAACTAACGTTGCCGAAACTTCATTAACTGTACCGGGTATTAAGTATGTTATTGATACCGGTTTTGCTCGTGTTAGCCGTTATAGTTATCGTACTAAAGTACAACGACTTCCAATAGAGCCTATTTCTCAAGCTTCAGCAAATCAAAGAAAAGGGCGTTGTGGTCGTGTTTCTGATGGTATTTGTATTCGCCTTTATTCAGAAGATGATTTTATTTCACGTTCTGAATTTACTGATCCTGAAATATTAAGAACTAACCTTGCATCTGTTATTTTGCAAATGACGTCAATAGGGTTAGGTGATATTAGTGCTTTCCCATTTGTACAGCCACCCGATAAACGTAATATTCAAGATGGTGTTCGTTTATTAGAGGAACTAGGCGCCTTACAAGACGAAACCGACCACAATGGTGCTTATCGTCTAACCCCAATGGGAAAACAACTTGCACAACTTCCTATTGATCCTCGTTTGGCGAGAATGGTACTTGAAGCACGTAAATATGGTGCTGTGAAAGAGTTGATGGTAATTACTTCTGCACTTTCAATTCAAGATCCTCGTGAAAGACCGATGGATAAACAACAAGCTTCTGATGAAAAACATCGACGCTTCCAAGATAAAGATTCTGATTTCTTGTCTTTTTTAAATATGTGGGATTATTTAAAAACTCAACAAAAAGAGTTGAGTCATTCCCAATTTAGAAAGCTGTGTCGCCAAGAATTTTTAAACTTTATGCGTGTTCGAGAATGGCAAGATGTTTATACGCAATTGCGACAAGTTGTTAAAGAATTAGGCTTTCCAGTTAATAGTGAACCGGCTGATTTTAGAAGTATTCATGTTGCACTACTCAGTGGCTTATTGTCACATATTGGACAGAAAGATGCGGATAAACAAGAGTTTACTGGTGCAAGGAATGCCCGTTTTTCTATTTATCCTGGTTCGGGTTTATTTAAAAAACCACCAAAATGGACAATGGTAGCAGAGTTAGTCGAGACGTCTCGTTTATGGGGGCGAATTGCGGCGCGCGTTGAACCCGAATGGATTGAACCTATTGCTGAACATTTGGTGAAACATCAGTATAGCGAACCTCATTGGTCAAAAGCGCAAGGCGCTGTAATGGCTAATGAAAAAGTGACCCTATATGGTTTGCCAATTGTTGCTTCTCGACCTATTAATTACAGTCAAATTGATCCGCTTTTATGTCGTGAGCTATTTATCCGCCATGCGTTAGTGGAGGGCGATTGGCAAACTCGTCATGCATTTTTCCGTGACAATTTAAAACTACGGACAGAAGTTGAAGAGTTAGAGCATAAATCTCGTCGTCGAGATATTCTTGTTGATGATGAAACAATGTTTACTTTCTACGATCAACGAATACCTCAGGATGTCGTTTCGTCTCGTCATTTTGATAAATGGTGGAAAGAGGCGCAAAAGGCATCACCTGATCTGCTTAACTTTGAAAAAAGTATGCTTATCAAAGATGATGCCAAACGCGTTAGCGCACTAGATTATCCAAATTATTGGCATCAAGATAATCTTAAATTACGCTTAACCTATCAATTTGAACCGGGTACTGCGGCTGATGGTGTCACCGTTCATATTCCATTACCTATTTTAAATCAGGTAAAAGACGAAGGTTTTGATTGGCAAATTCCGGGTATCCGTCATGAATTAATAGTGGCATTAATTAAGTCGTTACCAAAACCTATTCGCCGTAATTTTGTACCTGCACCTAACTATGCTTCAGCTTTTTTAGAGCGTGTACCTCAAGTTGAAGGTGATTTACTCGATAGACTTGAAAAAGAATTGCGTCGTATGACAGGAGTGACTGTTGATAGGGAGAGTTGGCAACTTGACCAAGTTGCTGATCACTTAAAAATGACATTTCGTGTCGTTGGCGATAAAAATAAAACGCTGGCAGAAAGTAAAGATCTCAATAAATTAAAAGAGAACTTAAAGGAAAAAGTGCAAGAAACATTATCAGCAGTCGCGGATGATGGTATTGAACAACAAAATTTACATATTTGGAGTTTTGGTGATTTGCCTCAGCGTTATGAGCAAAAACGGGGTGGCTATTCAGTGAAAGCATATCCTGCACTCGTTGATGAAAAAAATAGTGTGGGTATTAAGCTTTTTGAAACAGAATCTGAACAGCAAGCTTCTATGTGGGAAGGGGTAAGACGATTATTATTATTAAATATTCCGTCACCGATAAAATACCTACATGAGAAATTACCGAATAAAGCAAAACTTGGTCTTTACTTTAACCCTTATGGAAAGGTGTTAGAGTTGATTGATGATTGTATTGCTTGTGGTGTTGATAAACTAATGGCGTCTTATGGTGGTTTAATTTGGCAAGAAGATGAATATCAAAAACTGCAAGAATATGTCAGAGCTGAATTAAACGATGCTGTGGTTGAAATAGCAAAACAAGTTGAAGCAATTTTAACGCAAGTATTTGCTATCAATAAGCGTTTAAAAGGGCGGGTGGATATTAGCGTTGCTTTTGCCTTATCTGATATTAAAGCTCAACTTGGTCAGTTAGTTTTTCCTGGTTTTGTTACCTCTCATGGATGGAAACGTCTTGCCGATATTCCTCGTTATTTGAGTGCCATTGAAAAACGAATGGAAAAACTGGCCATCGATCCAAATCGCGATCGCGCTCAAATGAGCCGAGTTGAAAATGTTATTCAACAGTGGCAACAGTGGTTAGGTAAGCTAACAGAGAAACAAAAGCAGCAAGAAGAAGTGCAAAATATTCGTTGGATGATAGAGGAGCTTAGAGTCAGCCTGTTTGCTCAGCAGATTGGTACACCATATCCAATATCAGATAAGCGCATATTGCAGGCGATGGAACAAATTAGTTTTAACTAATTTAATAGTGACATTTTTAGACCCACAAAAACTTATGCTTCTTGTGGGTTTTTTATTACCTAGCTAATAAATAGTCATCCATATATTAGTTACAACATACAATATATTTCTTGCTTTATAAACACCTAACCATCAATGTTAAAAATAACAGCTTAGCAGGAAAAAATTTTGACTTAAGTGAAATTGTTTTTGAAGGGAAGTAAGAGAGAGTAAGAGAGATACTGTTTGTTCAGTATCTCTCAGATTGTCTTTAGTAAATAGTTAAGTAGCCCAATGCTGGAATAGCGCCAAATAAGACAAAAGCTAACAGGATTTTTTCACCTAATAATAGGGGGCTTTTGTCTTTATATTGTTTTCGAGTATATAAAAATATCAGGATACCTGGTGCATACAGAACGACAGAGAGTAATAAATTAATAACGCCTGATGCATAAAGTAGCCATAAACCATATAGACTTGCAGGTATGGCGATTAATAATAAAGCGCGACTATTACGTGCAATTGCTACTTTAAATAAAAATGCACCTACGAGAAAGTAAGGAACAAGGATCATCTCTGATGCAATGGTCAGTAATGTATTGTAGTTACTTTCCGTCAACCAGATTAAAACTAAAGAGAATTGGACTGCACAATTGGTAAACCATAATGAAGATGAAGGAGCATCATTTTTATTCTGTTTCCCTAATTGTTTAGGGAAAGAGTGATGTAGTGCTGCAATATAGGGCACTTCTGCTGCCATAATTGTCCAGCTTAAATAAGCACCACATACAGAGAGAATAAGACCTGCTGCAATAATTATCTCACCTATGCTACCAATAAGTTGAACAAGTAACGGTGCCATTGACGGGTTTTTCATCGCTGCCAATTCTGTTTGGCTAACTAAACCTTGCGATAATAAAGTGACAAGAATATAGATAATTAATGCAATGACAACGGCGAGTACTGTTGCTAAACCAACATCACGACGATTTTTAGCTCTTGCGGAGACTACGACCGCGCCTTCAATACCAATAAATACCCACAGTGTAATCAGCATGGTATTTTTGACTTGATCCCAAACAGGGACACCCAGATTTACACCTTTAAAATCAAGGGTAAATATATCCATATTGAAAGCTAATAGGGCGACAATAACAAATAACCCTAAAGGAAGGAGTTTTGCCATTGTCGCCATTAAATTAATGCTTGCTGCAGTTTGAACACCACGTAATACAAGAAAATGAACAACCCAAAGTAAGATTGACTCTCCAATTAATGCCTGCCATGTATTCCCATCACCAAAAATAACGTTCTCGGGTGTATCTGTAAAAAAACTAAAGGCAGCAAAAACAATAACAAGATAAGAAACGTTAGCAACAACAGCGCAGACCCAATAACCCCATGCTGAACAAAAACCAATAAATTCACCAAATCCTTCTTTCGCATAGGTAAAAATGCCACCATCAAGATCAGGTCGAAGGCGAGAGAGGAGTAATAAAGATGTAGCAAGAAAGAGGATACCAATGCCAGTTATCACCCAGCCAATAATCAATGCGGCAGGACTGGCAACTTCGGCCATATTTTGAGGCAAACTGAATACACCTGCACCAACCATTGAGCTTAATACTAACGCGGTGAGTGATATTAAGCCAAGTTTCTTATTCAAGGATAATTACCTACGTGATTAAAATTGTAAATAAATAGCGTATTTTCTTGTTTTTTGGTCAGTAAATAGAATAAATATGAATATCTCAAATTTAAATAAAGATAAAAACACTAAAAAACAGCGAGATTTTACGGAGAGTTGACTTGGTTGTCTATGCATTAAATCATAAAAATTATGCACTTTTACAAAATGAGGTTGGTTTTGATGATATTTTGAGTAAAAAAAACCTCGCATCTGAACTGCACCCCAAAAGTTGGACACCAACTTTGGGGTGTTTTTCTATGGCTAAATATTCTCTTGATTTTAAACTCAATGT
>NZ_NGVR01000016.1 GCF_002777965.1 Proteus columbae
CGCTTTACCCGCGGTCACTTCATCTGCCGTCAGCGTGTGTTCAACGGTGTCAGTGCTACCGTCAGGTTTGGTGATTGTCAGCGTCAAGGTGTCACCGGCTTCACTGCCTTTTGGCACTGTCACTTCGGTTTGTACACCGTCTTTTAGCTCATCAGCATTTACACCATTAGCCGCTTCTGGAATGGTGACGACTGGAGTGCTATCCACAACGCCATCCCCGTCAGTGTCGCCCGGAATTTGCCCATCAACGGCAAACTCCACTTTATTCCCTGTTTTTGGCGGGTTATTGCCCTGAGTTAAACTGACCTCCACACTGTTCTGACCGTTTTGCACCACATCT
This sequence comes from Proteus columbae, assembly GCF_002777965.1. Classification (GTDB taxonomy): domain Bacteria; phylum Pseudomonadota; class Gammaproteobacteria; order Enterobacterales; family Enterobacteriaceae; genus Proteus; species Proteus columbae. The sequence continues at coordinate 341 of NZ_NGVR01000016.1, forward strand.
TTCGGAATATCCAACGATACTTTGCCCGCAGCCACTTCATCTTTAGTGACTGTATGTGTGATCGTTTCAGTGGAGTTATCTGGACGAGTGATGGTTAACGTAATTTCAGCGCCTTCCACAGTGCCTGCTGGCAGTGTGATTTCAGCCTGTAAACCGTCTTTCAGTTCATCTGCATTGGCATAACCATCAGTAACTTCAGGGATCGTTAATACAGGAGAATCAGTTACAGGATCTGGTTTTGCAGTAACAGTAACCTCATCGCTTTTATTACCACTAGGATCTTTTGCACTTGCGGTAACATCACTATTATCTTTTATATTATCATTTGGAATAGTAACCTGATCACCATTAGTATCAGGAATTAAATCTGGATGACTAGATGTCCAGCCATTATCGCCTTTCTCTAATGTGACAGTATTTGAGTTACCATCCTCATCTTCAAAAGTAACATCTACAGAATCACCTTTATTTGCATCTTTTGGTAAATCAATAGACACTGAGCCATCATCTTCAGCTGTTAATCCAGGTTTACTTGGTGCGGTGACATCGGCATCATTACCTTTATTATCACCCCCATGATTTCTATTAGCTAAAAAGATCGCTAATGCACTACCGATAGAACCAGCAACCCATAAAAATAGACCAATTCCATCATCATTATCAGAAAGAGTCCCTGTTTCACCAGCAACTAAGTGCTCTAAAACCGGACCATCTTGAGTAATAGTCGCCTCACCCATTACTCCATTTTGATCTAAAACATTTAAAGTTGCATAACACTGTTCCTCTCCTGGCTTGCACTCCTCCCAGAAGTCTTTAATTACAACTTCAATATCTTGTTCTTTACTAGATAAAATAAGATTGTCTGATTTACGAATGGCCTTAATATCTACTGGTGAAAGATTTGTTTCCGCATCAATCAATTGGTAAACTTCATTGGGTTTTGCAGTTATAACATGCCTTACATTAGGAGTTAACTGCACTTGCGTATCTGAATTTTTTTCAGAAAAGATAAATTTCATAATGATTACCTAGTATTAAAGTAGAACTTCTAAACTTAAGAGAAGTGCTCATTTCTTTAAAAATTCTTTATTAAAAACTATTTATAAAATAGTATTCTTTCCTTAATATCTCCTTACTATTAGTTTTTCTTTGCAACACACTCACAGTTACAATCAATAACCATGTTCTTTTTACTATCTAATAATTTTATAAAATGAAGGATAGAAATATTCAAAATAAAACAAACATCAACTAGAGTAGAGACACACCATTTAACCGCACCTCTTTCAAGGCGAGAATAATGCTGTTGACTTATGTTCATTTTTTTTGACATATTAATTCCGGTCAGATTTCTGGCCTTTCTTAAAATTCTTACCTCATTTCCTATTACATAATCTATATTCAAGCTATACACCTAAATTCATCAGAGGAATGAAGATAAAATATCATAATGATAATTTCACTTAAGTTCAGTGTATCACTTGAGTTATCAGCTAGAATCAAATCAAAAGAGAAAAAAATACAACAAAACAATAAAACTTATACTTTTTAAATAAATACAAGAAAAATAAAAAAATAAAAATAACCTTAATTTTTAATTAAATTGCCAAAAATGTTAAAATGTATTCATGCAAGCCAAGTTATACTCTCATCGCTGACACTTACTGCATCCATTAATCATTAATCATTAATACAGCGACAAAATAACACTTATAGATAAAAAAATACAACAATACGCCATAAGACAATAAATGTATTTTCATTTATTAAAATAAAACAATAGACTAAAAATTAATATTTTTATTATCATTTTTTCATTGCAACCAAATTTAAAGTGAGTCTATTTATATGAAAGATTATTATTTTCATTTAAAAAACTTAACTCTATCAAATTATATCATGATTTTAACAAAGGATAGTGAAATACAAATAAAAACCAATAACACTAAAAAATTTATAGATAAAAACAGCATTATTTTAATATCAAAAGATACAAAATTTGATGTGTATTTCTCAAATACAAAAAAGCCAATTTTACTTTATTTATCTTGCGATGTTCTTAGAGATGCATTAAAAATAAATCTGATCTCTAATAAATTCAAACTAAAAGAAAACACAAACAACATTGAAAACAATATATTAATAAAAAAAGCACAACCAGAAGATATTCTATTATTTAATAAATTAAAAATTAATTTTAATAATGAAATCATTACATCCGATAAAATAGAGCATAGCCAAATATTGGAACTAGCTTATTTATTAGTTGGACTAGAAATAAATATTATGAGCTTTCTATACAAAATATATAATTCTTCATATACAGAAAAAATAACAAATATTATTAGTGAAGATTTAAGTTATGGATGGACAATAAAAGATATTAGTAAAAAACTATACATTGGTACTTCATCTCTAAGAAAAAAACTAGAAACAGAAAAAACAAGCTTTACAAAAATATTAACAAAGACAAGAATGGAGCATGCAATAAATTTATTAACAACAACTAATCTAAATATTAATACTATTTCAAATAAATTAGGTTATAAAACAACATCATATTTCATAAAAAAATTTAAAGAATACTACAAATCAACCCCGAAAAAAATGTTAAAAAATTACAAAACAGGAATAAAATAATCTAGTGAACATATATTATTATCTTTACTCATATCTTTAATATTAAACACTTCTATATCGTATCCATCTCTCTTTTTTATTTTAAATTTAGGAAGCTCTCTATAATAGATAACATTTGATAAATTAAAGTATTCGTCCCAAGTACCAAAAAATGAAAATTTATAATATTTTTCACCATACTCTGATAAAAATGAATCAACATCAGACACATTTTCATAATAGTTGTAAACAGTTAAAACATTTTTTACTAATAAGGATTTCTCGTAACGAAAATACACACTCAAATAGTTACCCTCATCCAGAGTAATTAATTTTTTTAATTTAATTATTAAATCTTTATCTTTGAACCCTATTCCAGTTCTTGCTGCTACTGCTGTTAAATCAAAAGGAATATTAACATAAAAAAAACTCTCTTTTTCTTTATTAACAGTGACGTCAATAAAAACTTCTTTAAAGGTAACATCTTTAAAATTAAAATAATTATGTAAAGGAGTATAATATGTAAAATCCCAATATTGATTTTTTCTATAAAACATAGGTGTAACTTTAAAATGGCGTTTAAACGCTCTAGAAAAGCTTTGTTGTGAATTAAATTGATAATTAACAGAAATTTCTAGTATAGATAAACTTGTCAGCCTCAATAAAGTTGCAGAAAGTGACAATCTCCTAAGTAAAATATATCTAGCAATCGAATTTCCTGTCTCACTATAGAATAGGTCTTGAAAACGTCTTTTACTATATCCTGATTTATTTATTACATCATCCTGAGATAATGGATTACTTAAATTGTCTTCTATCCAATCTAAAATTATTCTTACTATGGTACTTTTCAATTAGCTACCTATTTATCAGTTATATTTATCATACAACCTTATCATAACTAAATTTATTATAGAAACTTAATTTTATTGTAACATAAAAGCAACATTCACTATGCCTAATAATAAAACGACAAGATAGAAAACATAAAATATCTTTATAGATAGACAGTAATGCATTAATAAATGTGGCTTAATATTAAATATTTCAGCCTCAACATTCTTCATTTAAATTAATAAAAAAATCCATCTAAAAGATGGATAAAATAAAAAATTAATCAATGTCATGTCCAAAATAAAAAATGCTCAATACATATATTACACAATAATGATATAATTAAAATAAGAAATAATAAAAAATATCGAAACATTCTATTATTTTATCAATTTATTAAATTTTAAGTATATAAATATTGTTCTCATAACAATAGTCTTAATAATATACTCTTTAATGACACCACCCTCTACGAGGGTGGTAAACAATAAAAAAAAGCATATGAACTCAAACTAAATAAATATATTTCTTATTTTATTAATGAAAATAAATCATTAAGCGATTCACTCATACTAGGATGGGTAAAAATCTGATCTCGTAACACAGTAAATGGTAATTTTGCATCCATCACTATTTTTATAATATTAATTATTTCATGAGACTCAATACATAGTAATGAAGCCCCCAGAATACACCGCGTTTGGCGATCAACTATTGCTTTCAATATACCGCGAGTTTCATTCATGACTCTAGCTCTTGGGATCGCGGCAACAGGCAAAGTAACTACCTCAATTTCAGCACCACTCGCCACAGCTTGTTCTTCAGTCATTCCTATACGTGATAATGGTGGTGTCATAAAAACAGAATAAGGAATATTTTGCCGTAGCTCTGTACTACGCTTGCCATCGCCTAATAATTCATCTTTCACTATACGAAAATCATCCAACGATATATAAGTAAATTGAGGTCCACCAGTAACATCCCCCATTGCCCAGATATTATCTGCTGTCGTATGCAAATGTTTATCAACAATTATAGCGCCATTCTCATTTACAGCTACACCCGCATTTTGTAACTGTAATTGTTCTATTGCGGGCTTACGGCCAGAAGCAACTAACAATATATCAACATCCTGTAAACCATGAGTCATGTGAACCTGAATTTTATCATCCTTTCGATTTATGCTATTCACATTAGCATTGAGAATAATATCTACTCCTTGTTCACTCAAAATATTAGCAATGACATCCGCAATATCTCGATCTTCTCTTGGTAAAAATAATGGTGCAGTTTCAAATATTGTCACCTTGCTGCCAAAGTTAGCAAACATAGATGCAAATTCTACTCCAATATACCCACCACCAAGAATGCCTAAGTGTGTTGGTAAAAAGTCCAAATCAAGTAATCCCGTACTATCATACACACCAGGAGTAGTGGTTAATCCAGGAATAGGCGGTAGCACTGCTTGCGATCCTGTATTAATAAATATTTTCTCACCCACTATTTTCAACTCACCATTAGGCTGATGTATAAGTATCGTATTACTATCAACAAACTCAGCACGACCATCAATAACATCGATGTTATCCATATCAGCAAGATTGTGAAAATTTTTATTACGTAAAAACTTAACAACATCAGCTTTACGTTGCATTGCTGAAGAAAAATCTTTATGTAATTGCGCTTCATGTACCAATGTTTTAGTTGGAATACAACCAATATTAATACAAGTACCCCCATACATACTCTTTGACTGTTCAATAATAGCAACACGCCATCCAGTTTTAGCCAATGTGGTAGCCAGCGTTTTACCTGCTTTTCCAAAACCAATAATCACTGCCTGATATTTATTCATATTAATTCCACCTATAAGTAAATATGTATTTAATTTACTCTATGATAGTTGAACAAGAAGAAATACGAATTTTCCATAAAATGACTATTTTTGTCTTAGCGTCTAAAATATCGAAGTCAACATAAAAAATACTGAAAAATAATAATATCAATATTATGATAATGAAAAATCAAAATTCATTGAAGAATATATAACATCATATCCTATATGATATTCGGGAGCTTTATATGGATACGCTTAGCCGTTTACTAATTCTGAATATACTAGAAGGATCAATCGATAAAAATTGCCTTTTAGGTGATAACTGGAAAATTCATCATACAACAGGAGAATTTTCAGTAGTCCGCTGGCATACTGTCACTCAAGGTGCCGCAAGAATAAAAACACCGACAGGTCAAACATTTACCTTAAGACCGGGAAGAATTGTATTATTACCTCATAATTCAGCTCATTGCTTAAATCAATTAGGAGATGAACCAACACACATTATCTGTGGCAGCCTACGATTACAACATTCAGCACGTCATTTTTTAACCACATTACCTGAAGTACTATATTTAGCTCCATCAAATAATAGCTTAGAGTTCTATTGGCTTAAGGACGTTATCTGTTTTTTACAACAAGAATCTAATACGGGTATGCTAGGATCTGATGCCTTGTGTAGCCAGCAATGCTCTACATTATTCACACTTGCAATACGTAATTGGCTAACTCAAGTTACTACGGAGAAGAATTTACTCAATTTGCTATTACATCCTCGACTTGGCCTAGTTATTTCACAAATGATGGAAAATCCATCACACCCATGGACAATTAAAGAGCTTGCCCAACAGGTTTATATGTCACGAGCTAGTTTTGCACAACTTTTTCGTAAAATATCGAACACCACCCCGATGTCTGTATTAACAATGTTACGACTCCAAATAGCTGCACAGACTTTATCTCGTGAAACATTACCCATAGTGTTGATTGCTGAATCAGTAGGTTATGCCAATGAATCATCATTCCATAAGGCTTTTGTACGTGAATTTAACTGTACTCCTGGTGAATATCGCAAAAGAATAAAATTACTTGAGACTAAAGACAATGATACATAAAAATATTTTATTTATTTTATCTTATAAAATTTTGAATAAGAGATAAATGCTTCATTTATCTCTTTTTTCATCCTGACTTAATTTGCTATTTTTTAAATGGCAAATTTTATTCACCATCAACTGAACTTCATCTTCATTATGAGTAACTAACAATGCTGTTTACCGGCATTAATATGTACTGTATTTACATTAATCGCAGTTTCTTGAGTAAAAACATTAAGAAGTGGTTGAATTAATCCTGACACTCAAGTGGTATATAATGTTAAATAATTGTTTGCCATGACAGGAAATACACTGGGTGCAAGAAGTGATGATACCAAGGTAATGACACGCGTTTTATTACGGAAAAAATACATTTTTTCAACATATTGTGATATTCCCTTAAGTAATATTTTAATGAATATATTAGCAGGCTGAAAAGCCTAATTGATAACAATTCTCGTTTGTAAATTACTTTCACTTGCATATAATATATATTTAAAATAGTTAAAAATTATTGTTCACTTAATATAAAAATATTCATGTTCTATTCGATATATTTACAATATTATTTTCTTCACTATTATTTATAAAGTTCTATTTCGCTCTATATAAAAGTAATCCCAATTAATTAACTATTAATTGGGATTACTTTTATATAAAAATCGATATGTTTATCGCATATACTCTATATTAATTTTTTCGATAATTAATAAACCTTTTTTCCACCAACCCAAATATCCGTAATGTTAATTCGCTGAGTATTGTAAATAAGCTTTTGTAAAATATCATGGCTAGAGTCTTCTTCACGAATAAGAATATCAGAACTCGTTACATTGGTGTCAATAACCATTGCATCAAACAAATATCCTTCTCTCAATTGACCAATAGGCAAATCAAGCACTTCACCACCACCACCTGTTGCTAACCAAAAAGCTTCTTTAAATGTAATTTCAGAACCAGAACATCCTCGTTGTTCTGCTGATAATTGTGAATTAACACCATCATTAAGCGCTTTACTTGCTGTAACTGCATGACGACAAGCATCAAAAATTGAAGGGCTATGCCCCGCTGCTATATCGCTTCCTAATCCAACATGAACATGTCGATTAAGCGCCTTACGCAAAGGAAAAACACAATTCGCAAAATAGAAATTAGATAAAGGACAATGTGCGATCCCTGCTGAATTAGCTTTGATGATATTGATATCATCATCAGAAATTAAATTACTATGTGCTAAAATAGTTTTACGAGTCATTAAGCCAAAATTATTTAAAGCTTGAGTATCTGTTACACCATACCGTTCTAATACATAATTATGTTCCCAATCACTTTCTGAACAATGTGTCTGAACATGACAATGTGTTTCTTGTACAAGTTTTCCTAATCCTTTGAGTAACTCTGTTGTACAACTAGGTATAAAACGAGGAGTAATAACAGGTAATATTTGATTATTTTCATTACCAGGTAATTTTTTTATATCCTCAATAAATAGATGAGTTTCTTCAATGGCACTTTCAGCTGATTCATCACGATAATAATCTGGACAAGAATTAGGATCATCCATAGCCACTTTACCAATTAAAGCTCGTTGCCCAAGAGAAAGACAGATCCGCCCTAATTCTACACTCGACTCTCTGTGAATAGTCGCAAAATAAACAGCTGTTGTTGTCCCATTTTCTAATAATGTTTGCACTAAATGCTGATAAGTTTTACGAGTAAATTCTAAATCTGAATAACGAGCTTCAAGTGGAAAAGTATATTCTTGTAACCATTGATCCAGAGGAAGATCTAATGCTTTACCAAGGTTAGGCCATTGTGGTGCATGCACATGTAAATCAATAAAACCAGGTAATAGATATTGGTCAGATTTAAGTTCGTGAAGAATATTATTATTTTTAGCCCAAGATAGAAGAGGCAAATAATCTTCTTCATTAGAATGATAAATTTTTGCAATAAAACCCAATTTATCAATACAAATAAGAGAATGTTCAATAAAATGCAACTCTTCTGCAGAAGATGAAGTAAAAGCTTTTGCTTTAATTACTTTTTCATAGTCTCTAAACATAATATTTTGAACCATTACGTTCTCCTAAAAATATATAATACCATCCTTATTTTCTCTTTTTTAAAACTAGAGAAAAACCTAATACCCATCATCGCTATTAATTATAAATAAAAAAAACAAAAGTTGGATCGAAACCCAACTTTTGGGAAAGAAATAGAGATAATAATAATAATAGAAACAGTCACCTACCATAACAGCAGTGTACAAAAAACAATTAAATCTCTTACAATTAAGATCAAATTTAGAATTATTATTCTAAATAGAAATCATTTTATCACAGCATATTACCAACCAATGGCAATACCACCACCAAATACTGCACTATCTGAGCTATTCCATGATGTAGATGCTCTAACATGTGTATTTTCATTTAATTTATACTGCATGCCTACAGCAACAGCATTCCCATTTCTATAATTACCAAGCCCAGCACCAACACTAAACTTTTGATAATTTACATAAGGAATATTAGTCATTGCAGCAACTGATGCAATTCCTGCATTAGCTTTCTTTGCATTTTCATCGATTCTATCATTCAATTGTTGAAATGATGAATTTATTCTATTATCAATTTGGTTAAATTTTGCATCTGTATATGCAATTGATTCTTTTTTTACATTATTAATAGATTTTTCACCTAGTTGAATGATTTCTTTTTTTGTATTATCGATATTTTGATTAATCACCATGTTGTTTTTAGTGATTTTGTTATCCGTATAATTATTTGCATTTTTTTCTGCATTATTAGCCGCTTTCTGTCCAGCTTGCATCGCTTCATTTTTTGAAGTTTCAATATTTTGATTAATCTCCATATTATTTTTATTTATCTGACTGTCTGTATAGTCATTTGCATTTCTTTCAGCGTTGTTAGCCGCTTTCTGTCCAGCTTGCATCGCTTCATTTTTTGAAGTTTCAATATTTTGATTAATCTCCATATTATTTTTATTTATCTGACTGTCTGTATAGTCATTTGCATTTCTTTCAGCGTTGTTAGCCGCCTTTTGCCCTAATTGCACAACTTCCTTCATGCGTTGGTTAATAACTTTATTATTATTTGTGATTTCTGTTGCTGTATGATCTTTCAGTTGTTTTACATTTACAGCATCAGTATCCATTGTACCTGCTTTAACTTTCGTTAATTGTCTTGTCATGTTTTCATTTCCGAAAGAGACAGAATCTTCTCTATCAGTAGTACTTGCATGGCCAATAGAAACACTTCCCATATGCATAGCCTGACTATCAGATCCAATAGAGATAGCACCTTCCATATCAGAATGAGCACCTGCACCAATAGCAATGGAATCTTGGCCTTTTGATGATGTAGAAGTACCTAAAGCGACACTGTTTTCTCCTGTCGCCTTTGCAACAGCACCAACCGCTGTAGAATTTTCTGCTGACTCGCTTGCAGCACCATTTGCTAAACTTGAATGACCTGAAGCTTTACTAAATGAACCAATAGCAACAGAATTATGACCATTAACTGATGAATTAGCACCTATTGCAGACGATGAATTTCCTGTTGCACTCGCCGATACACCAATAGCAGTAGCATAATTACTGTTTGCTTTACTATTAGTACCTGCATTATATGTTGCATCTGCGGCATAGCTATTTGCTACGCAAGAAGTAAAAATTAAAGAAGCAATTAATGTTTTCTTCATGATCACAAACCCATTATATATAAGTGTAAATGAAAATAAAAAATGACTAGAACAATAAGGTGGCGGATTTTATTTTTTCAATAGAACTCTGTCAAGAATTTAACTTAAAAATACATTAAATATTTTTAATTTATATTTAACTATTTGTTTTTATTAAATCGTATATTGTCTATTTAATTTCCCTAATAGAAATACCAATACAAATAATCACGCGATAAACTAACATCATAATTATTAAGTTTGAGTGTATAAAATATAATTATTTATTTAATTAGAATACTTTTATATTTAATACATCTATTAACCAATCGTTAAGTGACGTTTTAAATCATATTTAAGTAAAACGATACCAGCACCAATGAGAAGAATATCTTTTATAATAAAACTATCAACTTTTCCTAACTGGGGTAATAAACTGAGAGTAATAACGCCAATACCAATAACGATGATATCTCCCATCATACCAATCACAGGTTTATAAAAGCCTGTAATTAAAGCGAGAAAAGTGAGGGTTTCTACTATACCCAGGAAATAGCTTCCTCCATAAACACCAAATAAAGTATATAAAATATTCAACCAAGATTTAGATATAAGAGGTTCTAATGCCATTACCTCAAAATCAAACCATTTATAAGTACCAAATAACATGAGTATGCCAATGACAGATAATCGAAGAAAAACGATATCGTAATCTGAATTAATAAAACGTTTAATAAAATTTTTCATTAAAACCTCTAAAAATGATAATAATGATGAGATAACGATAACTCTATTGCTTTGAATCAAGCATCGTAAGTAATATGTTTACTGTTTCAAAATAAGCATTATGAGGCGGTATTCGATTAAGCATTAATGCTCCTTTCAATGAAGAACAAACAATTACAGCTAACTCATTAGCTGCAGAAAAAAGCCGAATATCACCATTCTCTTGACCAAAAATTAAAATATTCTTCAATATATTTAATTCAAAATCAGCCAATAAATTAACGGCTTCTTGCAACTCTAATGGGAATTGATGGCTATCAGATAACATCGCATAGACACCACACATTTCTCCTTTCTTTGCACAATCAGAGAAAGCATTTAAATACGTTTTTAATCGTTGTAATCCAGAGGGTATATTATATAAAGATCCTTCAAGTCGGATAAATCCCTCTTTTTTATATTGACAATATGCTAATCCTAAATCTATTTTGCTTGGAAAATAATGATGTATGCTTGCTTTCCTAATACCTATTCTTTTCTCTAGATCAGCATAACTAAACCCTAAAAAACCTCGTTGTTGAATAAGTATATTAGCCTGATGCAATATCTTATCATATGTTGTCATTAATAATCCTTGTATTATAAGTATAATGCTATCACATAGAATGTGATTTTCTATTATTAGAGAAATAAAACCACATCATCAAAGCAATTCTATTTTATAGTGATTTCAAAAAGTTAATTACTCAAATTTATTTCCATAAAAAACAATATAGCCTAAATTTAAATAAAAAATCTACCTACCAGAAGGTAGACTGTCAATAAAAAATAAATCACACCTATTAAAAAAACAACAATAGTTTAAAAAAAGAAAACAAAATGTAAGAAAAAAGAGATCAAGAAAAAACAAAACAAAAAAAATAAAACCAAAACAACAAAATAATACAACAACACAAAAAACAAAAAAATTAAACAGATACACAGAAATTACAAAATCTTAACAAATTGCGGTATAAAATCTTTTGTTCCATAGAAAAATTAAATTTATATTAAAAAAATATTAAATCGTAAAATTTTCCATTTTTTCATTTTTATTTTTTTTATAGAATCGCGGAAAAGTTATTATCCAAATCTATAAATCAAACATATTTCATGGAAAAAAAATGAATAGAAATAATTCATTAGATATTCTTGGTCATATTGTATGGTTATGGGCAAGTTCCCCTTTACATAGAAATTGGCCTGTATCTTTATTCGCAATAAATGTATTACCCGCAATACAAGCTAACCAATATGCTTTATTAACTCGAGATGGTTTCCCTGTCGCATATTGTAGCTGGGCTAATTTAAATTTAGAAAATGAAGTTAAATATCTAAATGATGTGACTTCTTTAATTGCAGAGGACTGGACTTCTGGTGATCGTAAATGGTTCATTGATTGGATAGCCCCTTTTGGGGATAACGGAGCACTATATAAATATATGAGAAAAAACTTTCCTAATGAATTATTTAGGGCAATCAGAGTAGATCCTGAAACTCAGGTTGGTAAAGTGTCAGAATTTCACGGAGGTAAAATAGATAAACAATTGGCAAATAAAATATTTAAACAATATCACCATGAATTAATAACTGAAGTTAAAAACTATCCCGACTTTAAATTTTCATTGATAAGTTAAAGGTAAATTATAATGCCAACAATAACAACCACTCAAATTAAAACATCGCTTCAATCAGCTAAACAATCAGCGACGAAAAAATTACAGTCCGCAGGACAATCAACAAAAGACGCGTTAAAAAAAGCAGCAGGTCAAGCACGCAAAGCTGGTGATAAGCTTATTTTATTGATACCTAAAGATTATCAAGGACAAGGTTCAAGTCTGAATGATCTAGTTAAAGCCGCTGATGAACTTGGTATTGAAGTTCAGTATGAAGAAAAAAATGCTACTGCGATAGCCAAACAACTCTTTGGTACAGGCGAAAAATTGCTTGGATTAACAGAACGAGGAGTCGCTATATTTGCACCACAATTAGATAAATTGTTGCAGAAATATCCAAACGTGGGTAATAAACTTGGTGGAAGTGCAGAAAATCTAGGAAGTCACTTAGGTAAAGCTGGAGGTGTATTATCAACCCTTCAAAATTTTTTAGGGACAGCACTGTCATCAATGGAAATACATGAGTTAATCAAAAAACAAAAAAACGGTGAAGATGTCAGCTCAACTGAATTAGCAAAAGCAAGTATCGACCTTATTAGTCAACTTGTAGATACAGCTGCAAGCTTCAATAATAATATTGATGCTTTTTCACAACAATTAAATAATTTAGGTAGTGTTCTATCTAACACAAAACACCTAAGTGGTGTTGGTAATAAATTACAAAATTTACCGGATCTTGGTAAATTAGGTACAGGATTAGATACAGTTTCAGGGATTTTATCCGCTATTTCAGCAAGTTTCATTTTAAGTAATGCAGATGCAGATGCAGGCACCAAAGCTGCTGCTGGTGTTGAATTGACAACCAAAATATTAGGTAATGTAGGAAAAGCTGTTTCTCAATATATCCTCGCACAACGTGTTGCTCAAGGATTATCAACTACAGCAGCAAGTGCAGGTTTAATTGCTTCGGCTGTTTCACTCGCAATTAGTCCATTATCATTCTTAGCTATTTCTGATCAATTTAAGCGAGCAAACCAAATTGAAGAATATGCTCAACGCTTTAAGAAACTTGGTTACGAAGGCGATAGCTTACTTGCTGCTTTCCGTAAAGAAACGGGTGCTATTGATGCAGCATTAACAACTATTAGCACAGTATTAAATTCTGTGTCTGCGGGTGTCAGTGCAGCGGCAACAGCAAGTCTTGTTGGTGCCCCAATAAGTGCATTAGTCGGTGCTGTATCAGGTATTATTACTGGTATTTTAGAAGCATCAAAACAGTCTATGTTTGAACATGTTGCAAACAAAATGGCTAATACCATTGCAGAATGGGAGAAAAAACATGGCAAAAACTATTTTGAAAATGGATATGATGCCCGCCACTCTGCATTTTTAGAAGATAACTTCGAATTATTATCTAAATATGGCCAAGAGCATTCTACTGAATTATCTGTTCTTATCACACAACAACATTGGGATGAACTGATTGGTGAATTAGCTGGTGTCACTAAAAATGGGGAAAGAGTATTTAGTGGCAAAGCTTATGTTGATTACTACAAAGAAGGCAAACATCTAGAAAAAAAATCTGATGAATTTGAGAAAAAGATATTTGATCCATTAAAAGGAAATATTGATCTATCTGATATCAAGGATTCATCATTACTAAAATTTGTCACTCCCCTATTAACACCAGGTGAAGAAATTCGTCACAGAAAACAATCCGGTAAATATCAATATGTAACAGAACTGTTAGTCAACGGTGTTGATAAATGGACAGTAAAAGGAGTCCAAAATAAAAATGCTGTATATGACTACTCTAACTTAATCCAGCATGCAGGTATTGGAAATAACCAATATCGTGAAATTCGTATTGAATCAAAATTAGGTAATGGAGATGACAAAGTTTTCTTAGCTGCAGGTTCTGCCGATGTTTTTGCAGGTAACGGTCACGATACTGTTTATTATGATAAAACAGACACTGGCTATTTAACTATTGATGGCACAAAAGCAACTGAAGCAGGTCAGTATACCGTTACGAGACTGCTGGGTGGTGACGTTAAGATCTTACAAGAAACAGTTAAGGAACAAGAAGTTTCAGTTGGAAAAAGAACTGAAAAAACACAATATCGCCATTATGAATTTAAACACATTTATTCTCAAGATTTAAAAGCAGTAGATAATTTGCATTCGGTGGAAGAAATTATTGGTAGTGACCGTAACGATACTTTCCGCGGTAGTAAATTCAATGATATTTTCCATGGCGCCAAAGGTAATGACACAATTGAAGGCAATGACGGTCACGATCGTTTATATGGTGATGATGGCGATGATACTTTAAGAGGTGGGCACGGTAATGACCGATTATATGGTGGCGATGGCAACGACCAATTAGTAGGAGGTACAGGTAATAATTACCTAAGTGGCGGAGATGGTGACGATGAGTTACAAGTACAAGGTAATAAAACAAATTACAATGTACTATTAGGAGGTAAAGGTAACGATAAATTATATGGTAGTGAAAGCGTTGATCTACTTGATGGTGGAGAAGGAAATGATGTTCTAAAAGGTGGTTATGGTGATGATATCTACCGTTACTTTGCTGAATATGGTCATCATATCATCGAAGATGAGGGTGGAAATAACGATAAACTTCGCTTATTCGGTATTGACTTCACAGATGTTGTATTTAAACAAGAAGGCGATGACCTAGTGATGTATAAAGCGGAAAATAATGCCATTTCAATTGGTAATAAAAATGGTATTACATTTAAAAATTGGTTTAAAAAAGACCAAAAAGGTGTTTCTAACTATAAAATAGAACAACTCTTTGATAAAGATGGTCGGGTAATTACAGCGGAATCTCTTGAAAATGCGTTAAAAGACCAACGCAATAATCGCCTTGATTATGTGTATGGGCATAATGCATTAAGCCGTTATGCAGATAAAAATAACCTAAATCCATTAAATAATGAGATTAATAAAATAATTTTATCTGTTGGTAATTTTGAGGCTAATAAAGAAAGACCTGCTGAGCTCCCATTATTAACCACTCCTAATAGTGGAATAAATATTTCTTATAATAGTAGCTCAATAACTTTAGCTCCATCAGTAGCATAATATTTTAATTTTTAATAGCAATCTTATTAGACTATGTCAAATAGGATTGCTATTTTTTTGGAGTCACTATGGATTTTAATAACCAAAATGATTATGGGCTATATGCATTAGAAATATTAGCCCAATACCATAACATTGCTATTAATCCTGAAGAAATTAGACATAAATTTGATATTAATGGAAAAGGATTAGACTTAACGTCATGGCTACTTGCAGCAAAATCACTGGAATTAAAAGCAAAGCCAGTAAAAAAAACAATAGACAGATTAGAATTTATTTATCTTCCAGCATTAATTTGGCGTGAAGATGGAAAACATTTTATTTTAACTAAAGTAAGTAAAGACTCAAATCGTTATTTAATTTATGATTTAGAACAGAGAAATCCAAGAGTTCTTACTCAGGATGAATTTTGTGAATTATATCAAGATAAAGTTATTTTAATTACCTCAAGAGCATCTGTCATAGGTAAATTAGCAAAATTTGATTTTACTTGGTTTATTCCTGCTGTTATTAAATACAGAAAAATATTTATTGAAACATTAGTCGTTTCTGTATTTTTACAATTATTTGCTTTAATTACACCACTTTTTTTTCAAGTGGTTATGGATAAAGTTTTAGTACACAGAGGATTCTCAACACTCAATATTATTACTATTGCATTAGCTGTCGTAGTCATATTTGAAATTACATTAAGTGGTTTACGTACTTATATTTTTGCACATAGTACAAGTCGTATAGATGTTGAACTTGGTGCAAAACTTTTTCGGCATTTATTAGCACTACCTATTTCTTATTTTGAAAGCCGTCGTGTAGGTGATACTGTTGCTCGAGTAAGAGAATTAGATCAAATTCGTAATTTTCTAACTGGTCAAGCATTAACCTCCATTTTAGATTTATTATTTTCATTTATATTCTTTGCTGTAATGTGGTATTACAGCCCAAAATTAACGTTAGTGATTTTATTTTCACTACCTTGTTATGCAGCCTGGTCTATTTTTATTAGTCCGATTTTACGCCGTCGTTTAGATGATAAATTTGCTCGTAATGCAGATAATCAATCTTTTCTAGTTGAGTCTGTAACAGCAATTAACACAATTAAAGCCATGGCTGTTTCACCTCAAATGACAAATATATGGGATAAACAATTAGCGGGTTATGTTGCAGCAGGATTTAAAGTAACGGTATTAGCAACTATAGGCCAACAAGGGATCCAATTAATACAAAAAGCCGTTATGATTATTAATCTTTGGCTAGGTGCACATTTAGTTATTTCTGGTGATTTAAGTATTGGTCAATTAATTGCCTTTAATATGCTAGCAGGACAAATTGTTGCACCAGTGATCCGTCTCGCTCAACTTTGGCAAGACTTTCAGCAAGTCGGTATTTCTGTAACTCGCCTAGGTGATGTACTTAATTATCCTACGGAAAGTTATCAAGGTAAATTAGCATTACCTGAAATTAATGGCGATATCTCGTTTCGTAATATTCGATTTCGTTATAAACCTGATGCACCAATTATTCTAAATAATATTAACTTAGATATTAAACAAGGCGAAGTCATCGGTATTGTTGGACGTTCAGGTTCAGGAAAAAGTACATTAACTAAACTAATTCAACGTTTTTATATTCCTGAAAATGGCCAAGTACTTATTGATGGACATGATCTTGCACTAGCCGATCCCAACTGGTTACGTCGTCAAGTTGGTGTTGTATTACAAGATAATGTGCTACTTAACCGTAGTATTATTGATAATATTGCGTTGGCAGATCCAGGTATGCCAGTAGAAAAAGTTATTTATGCTGCAAAATTAGCTGGTGCTCATGATTTCATTTCAGAATTACGTGAAGGTTATAACACAATTGTTGGTGAACAAGGTGCGGGATTATCTGGCGGGCAACGCCAACGAATCGCTATTGCGAGAGCGTTAGTCAACAATCCCAAGATTTTAATTTTTGATGAAGCAACCAGTGCTTTAGATTATGAATCTGAGCATGTCATTATGCGTAATATGCACAAAATTTGCCAAGGTAGGACTGTCATTATTATTGCTCACCGTTTATCTACAGTAAAAAATGCGGATCGTATTATTGTCATGGAAAAAGGACAAATTATCGAACAAGGCAAACACAAGGAACTTCTCTCTGATCCTGAAAGCCTATATCACTATTTACATCAATTACAATCAGATTAATAAAAAGAGAAGAATAATATGAAAACATGGTTAATGGGTGTTTATAAGTTTTTTTTACGCTATAAAGTAGTTTGGAGTGAAACTTGGAAGATCCGCCAACAATTAGATGCGCCTATACGTGAAAAAGATGAACATGAATTTTTACCTGCACATTTGGAATTAATTGAAACTCCCGTATCTAAGCGCCCACGTTTAATCGCTTATTTTATTATGGCTTTTTTAGTGATTGCTATTATTTTATCAATTTTAGGTAAAGTTGAAATTGTTGCCACTGCAAATGGAAAGTTAGCATTAAGCGGGCGAAGTAAAGAAATAAAACCTATTGAAAACTCGATAGTTCAAGAAATTATGGTAAAAGAAGGTGAGTTAGTTAAAAAAGGTCATGTATTATTAAAACTTACAGCATTAGGCGCTGAAGCTGATACATTAAAATCGCAATCGTCATTACTACAAGCGAAGTTGGAACAGTTTCGTTATCAAATACTGGCTAAATCAATTGAATCAAATAAATTACCAGAAATAAAATTACCTAATGATCCCGATCTTCAAAATATTTCTGAAGATGAAATGTTACGTTTAACATCTTTAATTGAAGAACAATTTTCAACTTGGCAAAATCAGAAATATCAAAAAGAATTAAATTTAGATAAGAAAAAAGCAGAAAGATTAACAATACTTGCACGCATAAATCGCTATGAAAAATTATCACAAATTGAAAAGAGTCGTTTAGATGATTTTAAGAACTTATTACAAAAGCAAGCTATTTCAAAACATGCTGTACTTGAGCAGGAAAATAAATATCTTGAGGCCGCAAATGAGTTACGTGTTTATAAAACTCAATTAGAGCAGATTGAAAGTGAAATTTTATTAGCAAAAGAAGAATATCAACTAGTCACTCAGTTATTTAAAAATGAAATCTTAGATAAAATACGGCAAACAACAGATAGTGTTAAGTTATTAGCACTAGAATTAGAAAAAAACGAACAACGTCAACAAGCTTCAGTAATAACGGCACCAGTTTCTGGGAAAGTTCAACAATTGAAAGTACATACAGAAGGTGGTGTTGTAACAACCGCTGAGACACTAATGATAATAGTGCCAGAAAATGATACATTGGAAGTCACTGCATTAGTACAGAATAAAGATATTGGTTTTATTGATGTTGGACAAGACGTTATTATTAAAGTAGAAGCTTTTCCTTACACTCGATATGGTTATTTAGTTGGTAAAGTAAAGAATATCAATTTAGATGCTATAGAAAACCAACAATTAGGGCTTGTTTTTAATGTTATTATTTCTATTGAAGAGAATAACTTATCAATTGGAAATAAAAATATTCCATTAAGTTCAGGTATGGCCGTAACTGCTGAAATTAAAACAGGTATGCGGAGCGTAATAAGTTATCTTCTCAGCCCTCTAGAAGAATCCGTAAAAGAGAGTTTACGTGAACGATAATTTATATTTATCATTATTTTCGATATAAAAAATATAATAAATTGACGCTTTCTAAAATATAGAGGCGTCATTTATCTATCTTCTCTCTTAAATGTATCATCTATCTTCCCCTATTCATTTTTAATAATTAAAATAAAATATTAATTTATATTACATAAATATAAATCCTGATACATTTGAAATAAAACCGATCTCTTTTATAACATTTATCATACAATTTAAGTTCATTTAAGAAATACCCCTGCTATATATCTCTTTTTAATTAATACCTGTCTCACAAAATATGAAATTCACCTTAATTATCATTGACGAAATATAGCTTCAGCAGTAAATATAATAAGCAATGATTATAAAAATAGTGACCATCTTTGAAGATGGCTTTTTTAATCCTTAAATTGTCTCATTTTTTAGACAAAAAGATATTACAGAAACCACGGGAGAATTCTCTTATGACTCAACAAGATACGGCAACTCATTATTCAATTGATGATATGAAAGCATTAATTGAAACAATGCAAATTTATAAAAAAGATAACAGTGGCAAGGGGATCACTCGTATTGCTTATGGCGAAGAAGATGAAGCCGCGCATCTGTACCTTGCTGGTTTAATGAAAGAAGCAGGTCTTGAAGTTTATCGTGATGGTATTGGTACACTTTACGCACGTTTACCAGGTAAAGATCGTTCACTACCCGCAGTAGGTACAGGCTCTCATCTTGATACAGTTCCTCAAGGCGGTGCTTATGACGGCGCTTTGGGTGTTATTGCAGGGTTTTATGCCTTAATGCAATACAAACCACAACAACTTAAACGTGACCTTGAACTTGTTGTTTTCCGTGCGGAAGAATCTAGCCGTTTTGGCTTTTCGTGTATTGGCAGTAAGGTATTAACAGGAAAAATAGATAAAGCTCGCTGGGAACAAAATAGAGATGATGACGGTAATAACTTCTTTGAAGTTCTAAAATCTTTAGGCTATCAGCATGATAACTTTGATAATTGCGTAATCACAAAAGATCGTTTTAGTGCCTTTGTTGAGCTTCATATTGAGCAAGGTAAACGCCTTGAAAATGACAAAAAAACCATTGGTATTGTCAATGGAATAGCGGCGCCAACTCGTTTTTCAGTCACTGTTAATGGCCATGCGGATCACTCTGGTGCAACGCCTATGTATCAACGTCAAGATGCGCTAGTGGCAAGTGCGGGGATTATCACCGATATCAACCGCGCAGCATGTACTGAAGCCGTTTATGGCACAGTAGGTACAGTGGGTAAACTCAATGTTGTGCCTAACTCCATGAACGTCATTCCAGGGCAAGTAAAATTCTCTGTTGATATTCGTGGCATTGATACTGACAGTATTCAACGTGTTGTACAGCGCCTAAATAATAGTGTGGAAAAAGCAGAAAAAGATTTTGGTGTCGTTATTGATGTTCAACCGATTTCTGCTGAATCGCCAGTCAAACTAGATGATTCAATTTGCCAAGTTATTGAAAGCTTGTGCCAAAAACACGATATCAGCTATATGACAATGCTAAGTGGTGCAGGCCACGACTCAATGAATATGGCGCCACTTTATCCAACCGCGATGATCTTTACCCCTTCAGTTGCGGGTATTAGTCATCACCCTGATGAATTTACCGAATTTAGTGATATTGCTGTCGCTGCAGATTTATTAGCAGAAACATTAGGCACATTAGCTAATCAATAATGGCTAACTATTTGTTTTAAAAGATTAATAGCATCATCTCCCTTGGTTGCTTTTAACCATAATTTATCAAAGAGGGATTGATATTGAAATATCGCCTCAGTTGAAGAGGTTACAGTAGCAATGCCCGTACTGACATTAGGGAATTCCCCTAAACGGAACGGGCTAACGGCTAAAGAAAGAGGAACTTTGTCTTGATAGAATAATTGGAAAGTTAAAGACGGCATAGTATCTGAAATGATTGCAATATTAAGATAACTATTTTTTTGTTCTAACTTTTCAATTAAATGAAGAATTTCATTTTTTGCTCGTTCTTTTCTTTCTTGTTGCAGTGTTTTAGTTAAATTAACTGAACCAAGCATGCCAACATAAAGAAATTTTTCAATTTGCTGCTGGCTAATAAGGTTATAAATATGAGGTGAATGTAAGGACTGATGTTTCTTACGCTCTTTTAAAATAGACAAAACTTCTTGTTGTTTTTCAGACAAAAGATTTAAAGGTGATGCTTCTGTTAGCATTTCAACCAATGTTTTGTCATAACAATCTGAGGTTAATAAGTAAGAGAAAGGTTCGAAGTGGGTGTAAATATGTGAAGATTGAGTTTCAAGTTGGCGCATTCGTTCAAAAAAGCCATTTGCACTTGAATAATATTCAGTATTAATACCCAACAAACTGGTTAACGAGGTATTTAATAATCTAGCAAGATTATCAAGTGTCTCAATTTTAACAATTTCGCCTTTTTCTAATCGATATACAGCAGCACGAGAAATACCCAAGCTTTCTGCTACATCTTCAGCTTTTAATGAAGAGGCTATACGGTAAGCACGCAAGCGATAGCCAATGGCTTGATAATCTATTTTTTCTCTAGGTATGTAAGGCATATTTATAATTGGCTCCCAAATGCACAAAGTACCAGGGTAAAGTAACGGAACAACAATAAGACGTTAGTTCAGATAGTTTAAATTAAACCAAAAATAAAAAGAATCACCTTCCTCACAATGAAGTAAATAAAAGAAGTTTGCAGTAAAAAGTTAGTCTATATCAATAAACCTGTTTCCTAGCAGGTAACCTCACCAGGGTTAAAGCAGTAAAAACAAACAACAATAAAAAACTAAAAGGCGATGTAATTGATGTTACACCGCCTTTTTCATTATTTAATTAACTAAATGTTCTAATACCATTGCACCAGCACCTTGAGAAACTATTTCATAAGCGTGGCTTGCTGGATAAACTTCTGTTTTTATATTTGGGAAAAGTGCGAGTTTAGTTTCAATCGTTTTTTTAACGGTATCAAAAAACGTATATTTAGGTATTAATGTTCCGCCGCAAACAACAATATCAGGTTGGAGCATTAAAATCGTATTTGCAATAGCAAGCCCATAGTAATAAGCCGCTTCTTCTAGTGCATCAATACACAGTGGATCTCGCATTTCTATTGCTTGAAAAATAGTGTGATAGTTAATTTCATCATCAGTACTGACCAGAGAAGTTAATAAAGAGTGCTTTCCTCGTCTTATTTGATTAATGATACTATTTTTTATGGCATCTAAAGAACACAATGTATTTAAACAACCATAAGAGCCACATTCACACAATAGCCCTTTTACATCAATTGTCATATGACCAAAACAATTCATAGTCGCTGAGGTATCAGTTAAAAACTGGTTACCAATAATGGCACACCCTCTTACTTCGGTATCACAAGAAGTAAATAAAAATCGTTGTGTTTTTTGGCGGTAATATAAACGAAATTCAGCTAAAGCGGCAAAATGAACACCACTTCCCACAGTAACGTACGTAGGAATTTTTTTACGTAATAGCGTTTCTAATTCACAAAATTCTTCATCGAGAGATTTTGAAGCCAATTGATGTTCGACAACATGCTCAATAGAAATTCCCAATCCTAAAACTTTTTCATAGCTGATGTTATTTTTTAATAACAAGGCATCAACTTTAGGTAATAGCTTATCTGTCATCTCATATGCAGATAAGTAAGGCTCTGGTGATATTTTAATTTTATCTAACATATTAAGTTTTAGATCCATCAATACAATGGTTGAATAGACCTTACTTAGTTCAATACCGATTAAAAACACCCCATCAGTATTAATATTATACAAAATAGGTTTTCGCCCACCCGTTGATTCACCTAATTCTGCTGTTGTAATTAATTGAAGAGCATTTAACTCGTCCAGTAGTCGAGCACAAGTAGCAGGCTTCATTTGTGCCAACTCAGTCAATGTTTCTGTTTTTATCGGCCCATTTTCTGCCACTAATTTATAAAGGCTTTTAAGTTTCAATGCTTTTGAAGTCTTAGAAGACTGAAGTTCTTTTAAATTTTTCAATAGCATAGCAACGTCCTTTATTAAATTATTGATTAGCAAAAGAGGGATATCGCTATCTTACTGTAAAAAAAGCAATAGTTCCTTAATCAAAACAAACAACATGATCTTAATCTCAAAATGAGAAAAAGTGAGTTGTTCATTTCTGTTTATCAGGCAAAGTACTCTCAACCACTATTTAAAACGTAATGACGATTTACACAGGAGAGAGTCATGCATCAGATTTCTGAAATTAATAAAGCAAAAGAATTTGTTCAATCTAGAACCACAGAAAAACCAACGATAGGGATCATTTTAGGATCAGGTTTAGGCCCTTTTGCCGATACATTAGAAGATGCCGTACACATTCCTTATCACACCATTCCACACTTTGCAGCGTCTGGGGCTGTGGGGCATGCTAATGAATTAGTGATTGGTAAAATTGCAGGAAAAACGGTTGTTGCAATGAAAGGTCGTTTTCATTACTACGAAGGTGTATCACTCGATGAAGTCACCTTTCCTGTCCGTGTAATGAAAGCATTAGGTGTTGAAAAGCTGATTATCACTAACGCATGTGGCGCGGTAAATACAGATTTTAATCCCGGTGATCTGATGCTAATTACGGATCATATTAACCTAACTGCAAATAACCCACTGATTGGACCAAATAACCCTGAATTAGGTGTTCGTTTTCTAGATGTTAGTGAAGTTTATAACAAAGCCATGCGCCAAATTGTTATTGATATTGCTAAAGAGCAGGATATTACCTTGCGTCAAGGTGTTTATGCATGGTGGACAGGGCCAACTTATGAAACACCAGCAGAAATTCGCATGATAAGAACATTAGGTGCAGATGCCGTGGGCATGTCAACCGTTCCAGAAGCACTTATTGCTCGCCATTCAGGTATTGATACCATTGGTATTTCATGCTTAACCAATATGGCTTGTGGCATTTTAGAACAGCCTCTTAGCCATGATGAAGTTATTGAAACCGCAGAACGTGTGAAATCAACCTTCTTAAAACTGATCAGTGAAGTGATTGCTCGCTTATAACTTTTTATCAATAAAAGAAAAAGTGGAGAATAGATAGCTGCCTATGCTCCACTGAAATCAATATCCCCAACAGTGGAGATTGTTATGGGTATAAAAATACAGCTCAAAGGCATGATGTTTATGCAATATTTTATCTGGGGAAGTTGGTTAATTACCCTAGGTGCATACATGATGCAAACATTAAACTTCACTGGGATTGAAGTTGGATTAGTTTATGGATCTAAAGGCATTGCTGCTCTGATTATGCCTGGTTTATTAGGTATCATTGCCGATAAATTTATTCCTGCAAATCGCTTATATATTATTTGTCATCTTATTTGCGCTGTTGCTTTATTCTTTGCGGCATCAGTGACTGATCCGACAATCATGTTCTGGGTTATGTTCATTAATGCCTTAGCATTTATGCCAACCATTGCGCTTTCAAATTCAATTGGCTATTTTTGCTTAAATAAACACCAACTAGATTCTGTTGCCCATTTTCCCCCTATTCGTGTTTTCGGTACGATAGGGTTTATTATCGCCATGTGGTGTGTGAGTTTATTTAAATTAGAACTCAGTAACACACAATTATATATTGCATCAGTAGCTTCTCTTTGTTTAGCTCTCTATTCATTTTGCTTACCTAAAATTCCAACAACTCAGCATAAACAATCAACCTCTTGGGCTTCTCGTTTAGGATTAGATGCCTTTGTTCTATTCAAAAAACCTATAATGGCAGTATTCTTTTTATTTGCCATGCTATTAGGTGCGGTACTTCAAATTACCAACACTTTTGGTAGCCCTTTTATTCATGATTTTGCTAAAAATCCTGGATTTGCCGATAGTTTAATTGTTCAATATCCATCAATTTTATTATCAGTATCACAAATGGCTGAAGTTGCCTTTATTTTAGCAATTCCTTTTTTCCTAAAGCGCTTTGGTATTAAAAAAGTCATGTTAATTAGTATGATTGCATGGACTTTACGTTTTGGATTATTTGCCTATGGCGATCCATCCCCTTGGGGTTTTGTATTGCTAATGCTTTCAATGATTGTTTATGGTTGTGCATTTGATTTCTTTAATATTTCAGGTTCTATCTATATCGAAAATGAAGTTAATCCTGAAATAAGAGCCAGTGCTCAAGGGTTGTTTATGACCATGGTCAATGGCGTTGGTGCATACGCCGGCTCTATTTTAAGTGGTATGGTTGTTGATCATTTTACAGTCAATGGAATGAAAGACTGGCAATCTATTTGGTTAATTTTTGCATCCTATACACTTATACTTGCTATTGTATTTATATTTGCATTTAAAGAAAATAAAGTTAGTAATTATAAAAAAGATTTTTCATAATTAATTTATATACATTCCTTTTAAAATGATAATAAGCCTTTATTGGTTTGTTATCATTTTCACCTCACTCAATATAAAACATTATTAAATCATCTATCTTTTTTTAAACCAAGTTCGTTTTTAAAAGAAATTTAACATAAAACCGAATAAAATAAGTATGCTTTTACATGGAAAATATTTATAAAAAAAGGATATTAATATATTATGAGTGCTATCTATAAACATGATATTTCAAAATTAAATGAGATTATTAAATTAATAAAAAGTTTTAAGCCATTAATGAGATGGGCAAAACAAGATCCTAATAGTGAATTTACAGAAGTAACATTCAGTTTTCCAAACTGGAGTCAATTAAGAGGTGATAAATATAAGACGCTCACAACATTTAATGAGCATCAAAAAAAAATTGCTAAAAAAGTATTACAACAATGGTCAGATGTGGCTAATATAAACTTTGTTGAAAAAGATACTAAACATGATACTCATATAAAATTTGGTGCTTTTAATAATATAAATGAAATAACAAAAGACAATTCCCATTTAGTCGCAGGTGTTGCAACATTCCCATTAAACAATATAGAGCCAAATAAAAAAATAGAAAAAATCACTGATTATAGTATAGGAGGACATGTTTGGATTAATATATCTTCAACTACACTTATAAAAAAATTCAATAAAAATGAAATAACACCAGAGCAAAAAAATAAAATAAATTTATTCAAAGAAAAATCAGACAATATAAAATATTATTATATAGAAACAGATACTCATATTACTTTATATAAAAACAGTAATGAAAACGGTCATATAAATAATCAACCTATAATATTAGAAAAAGGAAATAGCGAAACTCAAACTTATATACATGAAACTGGACATGCTCTTGGTTTACCACATACCTTTAGAGCAAATGATCCTAATAATCCTGATATTGAAGAAAATAGTTTAAAATATTCAATAATGTCATATCGCTATCCAAAAATAGAAGATGCTGATTTTATTGGATTATTCCCCATGTCTCCATTATTAATCGATATATATGTTATTCAAAAGTTCTATGGCGTAAATGTAACGACGCGAACAGGTGATACTATTTATGGTTTTAACTCTAATACAGAAAGAGATTTTTATAGTCTATACATGCCAGATGATATCATCATTAGTTGTATATGGGATGCTGGTGGCAATGATACACTTGATTTTTCGAAATATAATATTGAGCAGAAAATAAATCTTAATCAAGGTTCTTTTTCTGATGTGGGCGGACTAAAAAGCAATATTTCCATTGCCTATGGAGCAATAATCGAAAATGCAATAGGAGGTGAGAATAATGATCACATCATTGGTAATGAAGTAAACAATAACCTATTTGGTGGTAAAGGTAGTGATATTATTTATGGGCACGATGGTGATGATAACATTTTTGGAGGTGAAGATAGTGATGCACTTTATGGTAACGAAGGTAATGATTTTATTAATGGAGAAGATGGTCGTGATATAATTTCTGGCGGTAATGGGCATAATACACTGTTCGGAGGAAAGCACGCTGATATGTTTTTTTTCGAAATTAGCGACAAGACAAATAGCCATAATAAAATTATGGATTATAATATCCATGAAGATTTTCTTATTTTCCTAGATGAAAATAAAACAAACCTAAACATCGAAAATCTTTTATCTCAAAATTTAATCTCGTTTAAGATGAGTTATCAAAAAGAATATAACTTAACAAAATTAGAAATAAAAACAAACGAAAAACTAGAAGCTCCAAATTTAACAATAGATATTGTTGGAAATTTTAGTTATGAAGATCTATTTTGTTAATATAATTAATTATCTTAAAAAATAATGGACAATATATAAGGCTTGTATTCAATCAAGCCTTATCATGGGGAATTAAATATATTATAAAATTATGACAGCATTATATAATAACATTAAAAAACATCTCTCTAGATAAGGTAACCTAAAATTTATTTACTTAGTTAAATTATTCTGACTTAAAACACACCTCACATCACAATTATTTAAAAACTTATTTTCCCCCTCTAGATTAATATCAATAAATAGCTATCTTTATTATCGCTGGCGTTCGCCAGATAATTAAACTATTTTCAACATGAAAATAAACTTAACCTAAACTTGATATCCGGAGGATATTATGGGTTCTTCTTTATTAAAAAAAGCAGTAGGATTATCTAATGTTTCTGACTTATTAGATAAAAGTGGAATTTTTTATAATTTCTCAGCTAAAACTCTACTTTCTTTTGATTATGATACTGCTGGAAAACATATTGCACGAGAAAACTCCACATGGAATGGGAAGTATGTTATTGGACAAGCAGCAGAAGTGACATATTCATTCCCAACTTGGGCTGGTAAAAAGTTTAATGATTTTGGTGATAAAAATCCCTATGGATTTAATTCAACACAAAAAGATCATGCAAGACAATCTTTAGATGCATGGTCTGATATTGCAAATATCAAATTTACCGAAGTAGCACCAGGTGTAAAATCAGATATTACTTTTGGTAATATTACTGATCCATATGGCAAATTTCAGGCTTATGCAACGCTACCAAATACCTATAGCTATGGACGTGATCTTTCAGGTCAAGCTTGGTTCAGTGATTATTATCGAGCTGGTAATACAACACCTGAATTAGGTAATTATGGACGTTTAACAATTATCCATGAAATTGGTCATGCACTTGGTTTAATGCACCCTGGTGATTACAACGCAGGACAAAATGTACCTGGATATTTAAAATCTGACTACGCTGAAGATAGTCGCCAATATACTGTTATGAGTTATTGGGATGAATATGAAACAGGTGCACACTTCCAAGGTGCTTATGCCGGAGCGCCTTTACTTCATGATATTTCAGCAATGCAATATCTTTATGGCGCAAATACCACCACCAGAACAGGTGATGATGTTTACGGTTTCAACTCAAATACAGGTATTGATTATTACACAGCAACAAGCAGCAACGATAAATTAATATTCTCAGTTTGGGATAGTAGTGGTAATGATACTTTTGACTTCTCAGGATATTATCAAGATCAAGTTATTGATTTACGTGAGGGTCATTTCTCTGATGTTGGCGGACTACAGAAAAACGTTTCTATTGCACAAGGCGTTACAATAGAAAATGCAATCGGTGGCTCTGGTAATGATATTATCTACGGAAATGATGCTGATAATATTCTCATCGGTGGCGGTGGCCAAGATACATTATGGGGTGGTACAGGTAGTAATACCTTTGTTTATAAAGAGATCTCCGACTCTCTGGTATCTGCCGCTGACAAGATAATGGACTTCAAATCAGGTATTGATAAGATTGATCTATCAGAATTAATCGAAAATACCTTTAGCCATAAATTCCTTAACTTTGTTGATAATTTTACAGGTCGCTCGGGTGAAGCAACCATTAAATATGATCAATCAACAAACTCAAGTGAACTTGCTATTAATGCTTATGGCTATGGATATAGCCCTGATTTCAAAATTGACATTGTAGGATTTGTTAATTACGAAACTGACTTTATTGTTTAATTTATCATGGGTAGGAGAAAACTATTTCTCCTACCTTTCTTTTACCTATAAGGAGCTATTTTTATATTATCTTCTTAAAAAAATAGATAGATTCATCACTCCATATTGATAGAAGAAGTGCAGTAAATAGCCATAAAGCAGATAGGAATAAAATCAGGAATAACATTATGTCAGCAAGCAAAAACAATAATGAGATAACAAATATTATAAAAGAGAGAAAGAAAGTATTTCTTTCCATTGGAATATTTACAGCCTTAATAAATATTTTAATGTTAGTTCCTTCCATTTATATGTTGCAAGTTTATGATCGAGTCTTACCTTCAGGTAATGAAATGACTTTATTAATGCTAACGCTCATTATGTTAACATTATTTATTTTTATGGGAGGATTAGAATACTTAAGAAGCATTATTGTCATTAGAATGAGTAACAAACTTGATTTATCCTTAAATTCAAGAATTTATACTGCCGCATATCAAGCAAAATTAAACAAAACGCCCGGTATTAATTCCTCTTTAGCATTTAATGACTTAGTGACTATTAGGCAATTTATTACAAGTCACGCCATTTTTGCTTTTTTTGATTTACCTTGGTTTCCTATTTATCTTCTTGTTATCGCATTATTTAACCCATGGTTAGGATTATTTGCACTATGTGGTGCGCTCGTTTTATTTTCTTTGGCAATTCTTAATGAATATTTGTCTCGAGCATCCTTAAAAAAGGCCAATGAGTTTGCTAATCAAGCTCAGGTAATACAAGGTCATCATTTTGAACATCCACAGCCTATTGAAGCAATGGGAATGCTAGGTTATTTACGTAACCAATGGCAAATTGCTCATTTTAAATATCTACAAGCACAAACTCATGCAAGTGATAATGCAGCAGGTATCACTGCAATAACAAAAGTTACCCGAATGGCACTGCAATCTTTAATGCTAGGATTAGGTGGATGGCTAGCAATAGATAATACAATTAGCCCAGGAATGATGATCGCAGGATCAATACTATTAGGCCGCGCTTTAGCACCGATTGAACAAGTTATTGGTGTATGGAAAAACTGGGATAGTAGTAAAGAAGCTTATAAAAGGTTAACCACACTATTAAAAACGTATCCTGAAGAAAATAAAAAAATGGCGCTACCTGCTCCTAAAGGTGAATTAACGGTAAATATTAACCAAGCTCAATACCCACAAACGGAACGCATCTTATTAAATAATATTCATTTTTCACTAAGCCCCAGCGATGTGCTTGGTATTATTGGCCCTAGTGCTTCAGGAAAATCCTCTTTAGCTAAATTTATTGTTGGTATATGGGAAGTTAAAACTGGTGCCATACGTCTTGATAATGCAGATATATATCAATGGAATAAAAGTGAAGTTGGTCGATATATTGGATACCTTCCTCAAGAAATCGCCCTTTTCCCTGGTACGATTGCCGAAAATATTGCTCGCTTTTCTGAAATAGATCCTCAAAAAGTCACTCAAGCTGCAATGATGGCAAATGTTCATGAAATGATTTTACGTTTTCCTGATGGTTATGAAACCGTTATTGGCGCTCATGGTGAAGGATTGTCTGGAGGACAACGCCAACGTATTGCGTTAGCTCGTGCATTGTATGGTGATCCGGCTCTAGTCGTTTTAGATGAACCAAATTCTAATTTAGATGATTTGGGCATTAAAGCTTTAATGCAAGCAATTCAAATACTCAAACAAAATAAAAAAACTGTTATATTAATCACGCATCAAAAACAATTACTCTCAGTAACCAATAAACTCTTAGTTCTTTTCGATGGTCACACTAAATTATTTGGCTCTACAACAGCGGTTATTGCTGAGTTAAATAACTCATCAGTAATAAAGAGTACGCCAACACCTACACCTATTACTCAAAGCAATATTTAATATTGAGAAGACTATTATGATCACAAAAAAAAATGAAATCGATATTGTTCATGGTATTTCAGATGATCCTAGAAAATTCTTAATAATAGGATGGTCAGTTATTCTTTTAGGTCTTGCTATTTTTATTTTTTGGGCAGCTTTTGCTCCTTTAGATAAAGGTGTATCTGCGAAAGGAAATGTCTCAATTTCAGGTAATAAAAAGAGTGTTCAAGCTTCAGTAGAAGGTATTATTACTGATATTTTAGTGAAAAATGGTGATAGCGTAATCGAAGGTCAAACGCTTATTCAATTAAGCCCTATTCAATCAAAGGCTTTAGTCAAATCTTTATCCGATCAATATGATAATTTACTGATTACTCAACAACGCTTATATGCTCAATTAAATGAAAAAACAGAATTTATCTTAGATCCTAATGAAAAATATTATTCTCCTTCAGAGAATTTAAATAAATTATCCCTATTGCAAAATAAATTACTTAATGAAAAGTATATTGAGTTACATAGTGAAATAAATGGCTATAATGCTATTATTGATGGTATTTCTAATCGTTTAGTTCATTTAAAAAGATCTACGCTAAATAAACAGCATCAAATTGATAGCTTAAAAACTCAAATCAAAGATTTATACACACTTGCTAATGAGGGTTATATTCCCCGTCATCGTTACCAAGAAATTGAGCGTGAACTCGCTGAAAATAATAACCATCTTAATGATACATATGGGCAAATAAGCACATTAGAAAAACAAAAATTGGAATATCAACAAAAAATATTGCAACGAAACGCTAATTTTTATCAATCGGCACGTACTGAACTTAACCAAATTCAATTACAAATTAGTGAAACAGAAAAACAGCTTATCATTGAAATAGATAAACTAAAAAAGATGAAAATCACGGCCCCTATTTCAGGAATAGTAATGGATTTATCTGTTTTCACCCAAGGTGGAGTTGTAAGAACAGGCCAAACATTAATGGAAGTTGTTCCTCAAGATCATCAATTAATTATTGAGGCACGTTTAGCACCTCATCTTATTGATAAAGTTACACTTGGTCTTCCTGTTGATTTAATGTTTAGTGCATTCAATCAAAATACAACACCTAAAATTCCCGGAGAGGTAACATTAATTTCAGCGGATAGGCTTATTGATGAAAGAACGACAGAACCTTATTACCAAGTATTTATTAATGTTAAAGATAATACTCTTCTTACAGACAATAAAAATCAATTAAAGGCAGGGATGCCAGTTGATGTATTTATTAATACAGGCGATCGCTCATTACTAAATTATCTCTTCAAGCCTGTTTTAGATAGGATCCATACTTCATTGACGGAAGAATAATGATGCAAATAAAAAAGTTCTCTGCCATTTTATCTATATGGATGATAAGTTTTCACACTTTTGCGATCAGCTTATCTGATCTCTATTTCTTAGCAGTAAAAAATGACCCTACGTTTAATGCTGCGATTAAAGAACAGGTTGCCGGTAAAGAGTATGAAAATATTGGCTTATCTCAATTACTTCCAAGTGTACATGTAAACTATCAAAATAACCCACGAAATTGGCAACGAAAAGTTTATCCTATTAATACGAATCAAGGGGAAATAGAAAGAACAGAATATCAAAATTATCAAAGCCATTCTGTTAGTGCTATTATTAGCCAACCACTCTTTGATTACACAGCATTTAGTGATTACAAATCATCCGTAATCAAAACATTATTATCGGACAGCCGTTATCAAGTAAAATTTTCCGAATTAGTAATTAGATTAGTGGATAATTATATAGAATTGGCTTATGCGCAAGATAAATTATTATTAAACCTTTCACAGCAAGAGATTTATAAACAACAACTAATATCAAGTCAGCGTTTATTCGAATTAGGAGAAGGAACAAAAACAGATATTTCAGAGATCCAAACACGCTTATATTTAACTCAATCGCAATATACCGATATCCAGCTTGAGTTAGATAATGCAAAAAATAAACTAAGTTCGATGATTGGTACACCGCTACCTTATGCAGAACATATAGCAAAATTAAGCACTAATAGTTTTATATTACAACCTATCACACCCAATAATTACGAGTCATGGGAAAATGAGGCTATGCAAAGCAACCTCAATATTCAAACAGCTCGTTATGAAATGGCAATAGCAAAACAAGAAGTGGAAAAAAATAGAGGTGAATTTTTCCCAACAGTGCAACTCTATGCTTCTTATTCTAATAGTGATTCAGATAGCAATAATACCGTAAATCAAAAATATCAATCAGCGAATGTTGGCTTTTATGTCAGCTTACCTTTATTTAATGGTGGAAAAACAACAGCTTCAATGCGTCAATCTACTGCATTGTATCAAATGAGTGCATTTGAAAGAGATGCAATTATTCAGCAGATCACACAAGAATTACGCCATCAATACCAAATATGTACAACGAGTAATATTAAATTGAACGCCTATGAGCAATCCGTTTCTTCTGCTAAATTGCAATTAGATGCGACTCAAAAAAGTTATATTGGCGGGCAGAGAACAATGGTCGATGTTCTTAATGCTGAAGAATTATTATATCGCGCTCAACAAGATTTAATTAAAGCTAAATATGATTATATTCAGGCTTGGACATTATTACATCAATATACGAATACCTTAGATATTGAAAAAATAAAATTGATTGAAGGTTATTTTCAATAAAATTACTAAATTTTTTAATAAGAAATATTAATATAATTATAAAAGTCCTAGATCATAATTAGATATAGGACTTTTAGTTATAAGCAATAGTTAATTGCTTATTTTAGCTAGCGGGTATCATCACTTCTTTTTAGTACCGTACAACGTTAATACACGGTGAGTAAGAGCAATTGATGCTAGACCGATAAAACATTCAGCTAGGAAAATCAGCATAAATTACCCCCATTCATAAGTACATTTTGTTTGGGCGGGGGTTCTGATAAAGTAAAGTGACTTCTCATATAGTGCTTAGCTAACTCCGATTTAATGGACACATTTTAAACCTACCATTAAAACTAAAAAGAGCAAAATATATTTCTCAACAAAATCCATTTTTTGGCTTTGATCACATAAAAACAACACAAAAAATCAAATTCATATCATTTTAAAAGCTGAAATTAAATTTAATTGCTCTTTTATAGCCGTCTCTTGAAAAATATAAATAGCCTTTAAAATCAGTTAATTAAAGAAAACAAATGTTAAATCACCCCGTTTTTCTACAATAGGTTTTATCTTTAACTGACTTATAACAGATAATATTTCTTTTCGCTCAGGTCGGACTAAAACAATCGCAAGCCCTTGATAGTTCTTCTCTTCAATTAAGTTAACTAGCTGCTTAAGATCATAATATTTATTTTGCACATCAGGATATGCCAGACCATAAGCGAGCTCCCCTTTCGTCTCTGTTAAACGAATATCAGTACGTTTTAAACCCCATGCTAAAGACGTCCCGATCCCAACTTCATCAGTTAAAATATAAGGCTTATCTGCTAGCTGATTATAATAGTGATTAATTGCCTTTTCAGGGGTGCTTTTGCTTTCTATTTTATGAGGAATAACATACCCAATTACTAGACTTAATCCTATCGAGCAAAATAAAGTCAGTAAGCGTGTGGGTTTAAAGAAAGAAGCAACCCCCACCGCACTCCAGCATAAGAAGCCCACAATACCCAGCAACGCTTTATATTGCTCATTTGTTTCGTATAACGTAAATCGTGTAGAGAAAAGCGAATAAACAATAATAGAGACGCCTATAAGCCCAAAAACAGTATTTATGATCGCATTAATATTATGAATTTTTTCATGGTGTTTGTTTTTTAGCTCTTCCATATAATGTGCAATCAAGATAGAAAGTGGCGCAAAACAAGGCAACATATAGGTTAATAACTTACCGCTGGAGGCAGAAAAGAAAACAAAAAATAGGAATAACCAAAACGAAAAATAAAGAGTTCCCTTCTTCAGGAAAATAGCTGATTTAATAGCCCCAAATAAGAACCCTAACCAAGGCAAAATACCTAAAATAACAATAGGTAAATAAAACCACATAGGTTGTGATCTTGCTGATCCCTTTTCAACAAAGCGTTGAACGTGCTCAACCCAAAAGAAGTAGTGCCAATAATCAGGTGCCTGAAGTGCAACTGAAATCACCCATGGGCCAGCAATAATAAGCATAGAAATAAGCGCTATTGGTGCATAACAAAGGACTTCTTTAAAACGAGATAAACTAATTGCGGTTACAACAAAAACTAATGCGGGTAATACAACAGCAATAAAACCTTTGGTTAAAAAACCTAATCCACAGAAAATACCAACGAGAATATAAGCTTTAATTTTACCCTTTCTATTAGTTGCATGTAATCCAGATAAAAAATAATACATTGCTGCTGTGACAAACATTGTCACTATAGGATCAAGAATATTGTAAGTACCAATAGCTAACACAAGAAACGAGGATAAAAAGACCATTAGTGCATTAAACGCCAAAGTACGGTTATGCCAAACTAGCATAGCAGCACGATAAACAAATAAGCCGGTTAATAAGGTTGAAGTTACAACAACAATACGAACAGAAAAATTACCACCGCCAAATAGCCATTGTGCAATGCTGTTTAGCCAATACCCCAATACTGGCTTTTCAAAATAGCGAATATCCAGCATATAGGGTACAGACCAATTACCTGATACAAGCATTTCTCGACTAATTTCAGCATAACGGATCTCATCAGGTTGCCAGAGTAGTCGTGTTTCGAGAGGAATTAAATAAGTTAAAAATATAAAAATAAAAAGTAGAAACCATTTATATTTTTCTAAAAAATCAACACGCATATATTCCCCGTTAAAATAAAACAATATCACTTTATATGAACTATTCACTTAGAATAGCTATCCTATAAAAGATTCAATTATTATTTATTAAATTATAATTAATTAACTTATTGTTTTATTTTTAATCAACAAAAATAACAGCAAAACACCAACATTATCAATATTAATCAGCAAGATATGATAAGAAAAGGTTAATGGAACAACTAATAAAACCTTAATATTTTATTAAATTTTTTAAAAACCAGAGAGTTTTTTATCTACGTTTTATCTAGATACTATTAAAAGAAAAAAAGAGAGGATAAAAAATTAAAAATAAACAGAAAATAAACAGAAAATATAAATAAAGAAAACCAGAAGAAACTTATTCTGGTTTTTGATTACTTTATTTAATTATATGATGATAAAAATCTTATTTACTAAACTCTTTAAAAGCGCCCATGGTGTTGGATGCATACATAACTGAAGGGCCGCCCCCCATATAAATAGCAACGCCTAATGCTTCCGCAAGTTCTTGCTCTGTTGTGCCTAATTCCACAAGTGTTTTTGTATGAAATCCAATACAACCATCACAACGATTTGCAACTGCAATTGCAATGGCGATCAATTCTTTTGTTTTTGCATCTAAAGCGCCTTCTTTACCACCCGCTTTTGTCGTGCTCATAAAAGCTTTCATTACGTCTGGAATATTTTGAGACAATGCCCCCATGTTACCTGCAATGTCTGTTACTATTTCTTTGTACTTGCTCATTTTTGATCCCTTACAATATATTTTTTTATATAATATAAAAATATAATATCAAACTATATAATCTAAGCAAGCTAATTTGATGTGAGATGATCTTTTCTATTGTAATAGTTACCGAAAAAGAGGTTTAAAGTGTCTATTTTAGATGAATGGGCTGAACGCCATATCGAAAAAGCGTTACAAAAAGGGGAACTTTCATCACTTAAAGGTGAAGGAAAACCGTTGATCCTTGATGATAATAGCCATGTTCCTGAGTCACTTAGAGCAAGCTACCACTTATTAAAGAATGCGGGTTTTTTACCGCCTGAAATGCAAGATAGGAAAGAAGCCTTATCCCTAGCTGAAATCTTAAGCACATTAAATGAAACTGGAATAGAGAATGAATCACTGCAAAAACGCTTGGCATTACTTGAATTGAAATTACAGCAGGCTGGTTTAGATACTCAATTTTTACATACGGACTATGCCACACAACTGACAGAAAAATTAGCAAATCATAAAAAAGAAACCGAACAAAAATAATGAAATATCAAAATAGAAAAAGCCTATACATCCCTGTATAAGCTTCTATCATCGCAGAGAATTAACCTGCGGTTGGAGAATAATACGTTGGTGAGCCTGGTCCTACTGGTAAGTTGAATACAAATACCCATAAATAGAATAATAATGACCAACCAATTAAGAAAATAACGGAATATGGCAACATCATAGAGATCATAGTACCAATACCGGTGTCTTTCTTATATTTTGTTGCGACTGCTAATATCAAACCAAAATAACTCATCATTGGTGTAATGATATTAGTGACAGAATCTCCTATTCGATATGCTGCTTGAATTGTCTCTGGCGCATAACCTGCAAGCATTAACATTGGTACAAAGATAGGTGCTGTAACAGCCCATTGTGCTGATGCTGAACCAATCATTAAGTTAATAAAAGCACAGATTAAAATAAAGCCTAAGAACAGTAATCCACTTGGCATATCAATGCTATTAAGTAATGCTGCACCCTTAACAGCAATAACCTGACCGATGTTTGTCCAACCAAAGAACGCAACAAACTGAGCCGCAAAGAAAATAATTACTAAATATAGCCCAAGCGTGCTCATCGAATTCGCCATGGCATCCACGATGTCTTTATCTGTACGCATTGTCTTAGCAATCCATCCGTAAACAATACCCGGAATTGCAAAGAATAAGAAAATAAAGACAACAATAGATTTTAAGAAAGGAGAATTACCAATTAACCCTGTTTCTTGGTTTCTCAATATGCCATTTTCAGGAACAACCGTTAGCGCCAAAATCACGCCCATAACAATAAATGTTCCTGTTGCAGCCCATAATGCTTTCTTTTCTAGTGGCGTAACTTCAGCAGCATTCCTTAAATCATTTTCTTCATCATCAAGTTCGTTGCCGTTATAAGGCCCTAATTGAGGCTCGACGATTTTTTCTGTAATGAAGTAACCTAAGAAAGTAATAAGGAATGTACTGACAAACATAAAGTACCAGTTTGCTTCAGCACCAACGATATAAGTTGGATCTATAATACGCGCCGCTTGCTGTGTAATACCCGATAATAATGGATCTATTGTCCCTAAGAGTAAGTTGGCAGAATAACCGCCTGAAACCCCAGCAAAGGCAGCCGCTAGACCAGCAAGAGGATGCCGCCCTAACGAATGGAAGATAATTGCTGATAACGGTATCAATACCACATAACCTAATTCAGCCGCGGTATTCGACATAATACCAGCAAAGACAATTGCTAATGTGGTCATTTTGCGAGGTGCTTTCATTACCACTAAACGCATAACCGCAGATAATAAACCTGCACGTTCAGCAATACCGACACCTAATAACGCCACCAGCACCGTACCTAAAGGCGCAAAACCAGTAAAGTTTGTGACGACATTTGCCAATATACGACGAATACCATCCGCATCTAACAAACTAATAATGTGAATGTAGCCATCTTCTGCACGTCCTTTGGCACCTTCTGGTCGGGGATCTTGTACCGTAACGCCAAAATATTCACCAACTGCCGAAGAGACAAGTAAAATAGCAATTAAAATAATAAATAAAATAACGGGATGGGGTAGCGCATTTCCTAGCCATTCCACTGTGCGTAGAAAGCGACTGCCTCCCTGTTTTTTTGTTTGCATCATTTATCCTTTTTATAAAAAAAACAGAAAATGCACAGTACACAACCCTTTTTATTATGACTATCTGTTAATCCTATTTATAAGCACTTTATTTAAGATAAAAATTAGGATAAAGTTATCAAATAAAATATTTTTTACCTTATTAAACAATCAAATAAAAATAAATCACACAATTACAAATCACTTACATTAAAATTAATTTATAATATCTAAAATTAAAAAATGTGCATAAGGTAACATTTTTTAACATTTTTATGATTATTTATTAACCTTTTCAGACTAAAAATACCTTCAATTAATAGTCAGAAACGATAAAACACTCAGATAAACCTGATAGTAACGGCTGTAATTACTATAAAAGAGAAAACAATGACGAATAAATGGTCAGGATAGGTTAAAACTTTAGATTATTTGTAACATGAACAGGTGATTTTACAGTAGATATTGAACGTATGACTATACATAGAATAAAGAATTGATGATCTGAAAAAAGAAAGATGGATATCGTAAAATAAATATTTGAAAGGCAATGTTGTTGATATTTTAAAGATAAAAAAGGGTAAGAATAACTTACCCTCTTTATCTACCACTCAATGAGAAAATATTTACTGATTAGAAGATAATATCTGGCGTAGATTCCGCCATAAAGTAGATACACTTACTTGCATGTTTATCTTCAGTCTCTTCTTCAACGTGAAAACAATCTTCAAAAAACCAGTAAATTGGGGTTTTTAAATAAACTGCCAATGTCACAAGGTAACCCAAGTCTATTTTATTTAACCCGCGTTCATAACGTGAGAACTGTTGTTGGCTAATTCCCAATTTATCGGCAAGGTGACCGCCGGTATAACCAAGCTCTTTGCGTTTTTTCTGTATTCTTTTACCAACTAGCTCATTCACATCGATGTTTATAAGAAAATAATCCATCATCGCGTTTTCCAACTTCGTTTATATTAAGGCATTGCCAAAATTAATGTACCTACCCCAGAAAATGAACCGGGAGCAACTCGACCATAAGGACGTAATACAGAGCTAACAACTACAGGTGTTGCTCTTCCCGCAGGTACAAAAATTATCTCGCCATTTTCACCTGGTTTATTGTTAAGGTATAAATCTGCATAGAGGCTACCGTCTGGGCGTAATCTGACATTTGGGCCTTCTAGAGATGATGCATAAACAACAACAGATAAGTCTTTATTGCATGTTACGCGAATTGTTTGTGATCGTTTATTCTGTGTTGAGTCGCCTAATCTGTCTTCATCAATATCGCCATAACTGAGGTTGACAGAACCATCAATTATCTCACAAGCCCCAGCAGGAGGCGGTGCAATACCGCACATTGATCCTGGAAGTAGTAATTTTGTCGTTCCGGTTTCATAAAATAAGCCAACACACTCTTGAATTTCACTATTAGGCACCCCAGAGTGGTGAGCTACAGCAGGTGACGTAGGAAAACTTTGCACACGCATAACAGCATCACGTAATTCCGCCATAGTGCGATATTTTTGTGCCCCAGTTAAAATTGTTCTTGTCGCAGCCCCACCTTGTCCTGATGCATTATGTCGATGATTAATCGTGATTTTACAAGATGCACCACCATAACAAGGATTCAATGTCATCGTTGTTTCTGGGTCCCAACGCTGAATAATAAAAGTATAATTTGCAGCAGAAGAAGAAATAATTTTAGATTCAGTAATATAAGAAAAAATAGAAGCCATTGATGATGCAGAAAAGAGTGTCATCACGCTAAATAGGCATAATGCTGATAATCGTTTTGGGGTAAACATACTAACCTCAATCTTAATAATTAATCATAATTCAGGTGGAATGTGGCTATGGCACTAAAACGACCTCGTTTTATTGATTCGTTAGCAATAGCATTAGGCTCGGCTTGTATAAATGCACGGAACCTTAAAATAGAATCTCCTGAATTTAAGGCAATATTGCTTGTTTCCTGATTAATCCGCAGTGGACTGCCATCCGAGTTTTCTAACCCAATGGCAATACCTTCAGCTTGACTTCCTGTACTTAATGCAAGAAAACCTTGCCCAACCATTGCCTGATTTTCAGTACCACTAAATGTCACTCTCACCCTTTTATTAATAGAGAGGTCACATTCTGATAAATGAATTTGAAAATTTTGGCTATTTGTTCTACCCGCGCCAATATAAAACGTTTTATCTGGCACATTACCGAATTCTAGCGAGATGGTTTCATCACCTGGTTTTATTACACAAGGTTCATCAACTAATGTGCCATAAAGTCGCATATTATTCGGTGCTGCATTAGCGGCTGAAAATATTCCTATTAGAAGCGTAAGCCCGCAAATAACAGGAAGCGGTAATGTTTTAAGCTTCATTTTCACACTCCTATTGATATTCTGCGAGCAACGTTGCAGTTACTTCAAATGGACCTTCTACTAAGGTACTTCCCGGTTTTTTTACCGGAACAGCTTGAATAATAGGGGGTTTATCTGGTGAGATAACAAAGCGCTCATTTAAGATAAAAGGCTCACCGTTTCGAGTCATATGAATAGCTAAATCCGTAATATTGGTTTGCAATCCAGCATCATCAAACTGACTTTTAGGACCAATAATAGAAAGCCCCAGATCCCAACCTTTAATATTGGGATCGCACTTTAATCGGTAATTCACGGATTGGGTGTAATTAATCCCATCAACTCTATGAATACCAACGTTATGACCAAAATAAACTTCAATTAAATTATTATTTTCGATTACACAAGGAGGCGGAATTAATAATGTTCCAAATAATTTCATATTCGGTTCATCCGCACTGACAAATAAAGGCGACATGACGAGTAATGTTGTCAGACAAACCTTTTTTAAATTAATAAGCATGTACTGACTCCTTACTGATATTCTACTCGAAGCGTTGCCGTAGCGTAAAAATCACCCCCAGTTAATGATGCAGAGTAATCACGAACAGGAATTGCCTCAAATTGAGGGAAGTTAGGATAAGTGAAATTCACTTCTTGCCCCAATCTCAATAATTTATTTTGGTAAAGAAGACGTACCCCTAATCCTGTAATGTTTGTGGTCAAGGCATTTGAATCAAACCCAGTACCATTTCCAGAAATAGAGACTTTCATTGTATTTGTTGGCATTTTTCTACATTCAGCACTATAAGTAATAGGCTTTTTGTAATTAACACCATCAATACGCGTACTCATGACTTCACCAAAATCAACCTCAATCGTTTTTCCCCCATTGATGACACAAGGAGGTGGAGCGATAACATTACCCGTGATATAGACATATACAATCCCAGGTATAGCGCTACCCGCTCTCGCTGTAGGTGGTGTATTTGCAACAGCAGCTGAACTCAGGACACCAGTAAATGTTGTCATTAATAAAATCAACACTGCTTTGCTTGTGTTAAACCGCTGTTCCATATCCATAAATAAACCTATTAATTTCCGATTGCTGTTTCTACAACCTTGCACTCATTGCCATTACAGCTAAATTTCAAACGAGGGCGTCCACCGTAATCGTTGATATAACTTAATACGGGTGAAGCACCAAGTGTCGAGGCTTTCAAATTAAGATCCGCACTACTTTTTGGATCGACCATTAAAGGCGTAAACCCAGTAATACTTTCACCTTTTAATCCGGTTAACCCATCGACAATTGTCACAAAGTAAGGCGTTGGATTATTAACCTGATAGATATCCCCTTTTTTCGTTAGGGTGATTTTTTCCTGCCATGGATTTGTTAAATCAGTCTGTGTTGCATAAATCGCGGCTGGGCGATAAAACAATTTAATCCGTGTTTGTAATGCAATTTGCAGTACATTGGGTTTATCACTACGTGGTGGAATTTCACGTAAGTTAAAATAGAACACGCTTTCTCTATCCTGAGGTAATTTAGATACATCAGGTAAGCCTTGTATTTTTATCTGACTTTTATCACCGGGTTCAATACGTTGAATAGGTGGCAGAACGATTAATGGACTTTCCACTTTTTGCCCATTGACATCTTCCATCCAACCTTGTGCTAAATAAGGCAGATCTTTATTTTGATTACTGACATTAAGGCTAATTGATTTATCAGCTCCATTAAAAATGATACGAGTTCTATCCAATGCAATCGCAGCAATAGCTTGTTGAGTAAACACCATACCCGTTAATAATGTGGTTGCTACAATGAATGAGCGCTTTAATAACATCATCTTTAATTACTCTTTTGTTTATAAAATCGTTTAATTTTTCCCTTCTCAACCTTCAGTTTTGACTAATTGTGGCTGAGATGGTGATTCGGTTCTCTCTTGTGCTGAATAAGAGATTGATGGAGTGTCCCCACACGTTAATAATAGTGAAGAAATAAAGATACCTTCGTCTAATTTAGGTACTTGCACCTCACACTGTTTTTTACCACTCCAACGTACATCTAAAATATCACCCGAGTTTATTCCACTTAAATAAACATTACCGCTATCATTCACGATGCCCAGTTCGCGTCCTTTTGCTGTGGTAATACTAGCGCCGAATGGTGGATAACTACCGTCTTTCATGCGAACAATCGCCATTGCTTTTTGCCCTGAAATAACGTCAAACTCGCGGTAACCTATTGCCCCTTCGGTCAGGGTTAATTGTTGAATTGAACGCACCGCATCAACGTCATCAGGTAATTTATCTAAATCAATTGTTGCACTACTCCGATAGTAATTATTGATATCTGGAAGTACTGCTTTACCAAAATAATTAGTATTGCTCACAGCCCCTAAACTTCTAATTGGTACCCCAGATACCCCATTAGTATCGACTAATAGACGCGCAGCTCCTGGCATTGCAGTACGATGGAATGCCCCACCTTTTGGTGTTAACGTTGCCCCGCCTTGTAGCGAAAGTGATGCAGAGGTATTTTCACCTTGAGTATGACTCGCACTTGCCGTTACCAGTGCGGTATCAGCATAACGCGTATAATAAGCATCAGCAGAAGGACGGCCACGGCTACTTAAACCTGTACCTAAGCGATAGTTATTATTGTCATCGAGACGGTCAAAATAGCTCACATTATGTGAATTACCAGTCTTATTAATGACAGTGTTATAGCTAATTGTCGCTTTATCACTCCAAGGCATACTGACGTTTAGATAAACACCATCATCATTTGCTCCGTTAAATTTGTTGCGATAAGCGGATAAATTAAGATTAATATTTTTAAAACTACCAATATCCATAAACTTAGATAAAGATAAATTGTAGTAATCGTTATTAGGTTTATTCCAATAAGTTTCGTGTCTATAGTTAAGATATGCGCTTGCACCCCATTCAGGGAATTGTTTACTTAATGTTATGGTATAAAGCTCTTTGCTATTATCACGATTGTTATCACGGTAACGACGATCTAAATATTGATCCATACTCATAAAGTCACGTTCTGAGAAACGGTAACCTGCGAAAGTCACCTGACTATTAATAGCCTCAAAACGTTTAGAGTAACTCACTCGATAAGAGCCACCATGATAGCGTTTATCATCACTTGGAATTTTTGCCCAAGAGTGTGTCGCATCAAATGAAATTGCCCCTAACGCCATTAAGTCACGACCAATACCTAAAGAAACAGAGTTATAATCACCCGCAACTAATGAACCTCCATAGAGTGACCAACCATTCGTGACCCCCCATGAAAACTCACCCATTGCAAAAACTGGCCCTTCTGTCTTGTGATCCATATCAGAAGGCTTACCTGCTGATAATTTATATTGCACTCGGCCCGGACGTGTTAAGTAAGGGATACTTGCCGTATCCATTTGGTATTCTTGTACCGAACCATCTTGCTCTTCAACACGAACATCCAGCTTACCACTGACTGCATCATTAAGATTTTGAATACGGAAAGGACCAGGTGCAACCTGTGTTTCGTAGATCACACGACCTTGCTGGCTAATTGTCACTTTAGCATTAGATTTTGCGACACCCGTTACTTCGGGCGCATATCCCCTTAAATTAGGAGGCAACATCTGGTCATCCGTTAATAAACTGATACCAGTAAAACGGAAGTTATCAAAAATATCAGAGCGTGAATAAGTCTCACCCATCACAAGGCGAGCACCCCATTGGGTTATCGCCCTATAAAGATAATATTGACTCCAATCCCAATCGT
This sequence comes from Proteus columbae, assembly GCF_002777965.1. Lineage (GTDB taxonomy): Bacteria > Pseudomonadota > Gammaproteobacteria > Enterobacterales > Enterobacteriaceae > Proteus > Proteus columbae. Next base: position 45,314 of record NZ_NGVR01000016.1, read on the forward strand.
TCTCAGTACTACCATTCACACCTGTTGTATGTTGATAGTTTGCTTGCCAATCAGCACGAAAACGCCAAACACCCAAGTTTGCACCAGCAGTACCACTACCGGTAACTTGTTGTCTTTGTTTACCATTAGCAGGATCGGTCACATTAGCATTCAGGTTATAATCAAAAATAATCCCAGAAATACCTTCATCCCAACGAGAAGGTGGATCCCAATCTTCGGTGGCATATTCAACATAGGCTTGAGGAATAGTCACAATAAAGCTACCTGCGCCTAAGTTGGTACTTGTTGTCATACCCGGTATTGATGACTCATCAAGACAGGCATCGCCGTCTTTCCAAGTTACCGCTTTGAGCCACTCAGGTTTCAACGTAAATTGATTGACTAATTCACGAGGAATACAAGGAATACTCGCTTTAGGATCATTTTCGGGGACAATATAATTAATGGTATAGAGATCAGGTAATTCATTATTGTTAACTTTAACAATAAATTCATACTTACCGGGCATAATATAGCCGGCACGAGAGAAATCAGATAAATCGATATTTTGTTTATCTTTTAGATCAAGAATATCAGAGTTAAACTCGATATCACTGGCTGCAAATACCATATTAGAGGCACTCGCCATACCAGCAATAATTAAATAGATCAGTGCTGCTACAGGTCGAATTGTATGCTGATTACTCTTTTTTTCTGCTTTTCTTGAAGCAGTTTTGAATGATTTAGCCATAAATAATCCAACCAATCCATTTAATAATATTCGAGTTTAAAACGCAGGGTTGCTTGATAATTACCTGCTCGTGGAATGTCGTTATTTTTAACAAGCCTTGCTTGATACAACAAAGACAACGATTTGGTATCGATATCCACAGGAGGTAAAGGCTTCCCTGGTATTGCCAATCTTCCGTAACGGTCAGCGATGGCTAACGAAGCACCTTTAGCGTCGCCGAAAAGTTGGAATAATCCGTTCTGTGCGGGGCCTTCAAAAGTAGCAATAAAACGAGGACGTTCAGCTTGTGTACCTTTTTGGTCAACAAGGGAACATTCTGTCAATCGAATAGAGAAATATTCAATAGGTCCTTGGCCTTCAACAGCTAAGGTTGGAATAGACACGGTACTCAAAGAGATAACTTGCTCTCGACTTCCTGCCGAGATAGTGCATGTTGGCTCTAATATAGAACCTTGTAGACTAACCATGCCGAATCGCTGATGTGATTTTACATCTTGTTTTATATCGGTCACTGCCATTACAGGCTTAACAAATAGTCCTGTTGTAGCAAGTAATAATAGTGGCACCATCTTGCGATTCATTATTTTCTACTCCATAAGATAAACCATAAAAATACAGCTAAAGATAAAGCCCTATACGTCCTTATACAGGGCCTAAAAGGACATCTATTATTGGTAAGTTAATGCGAAAGTAGCGATTGCAGTAAAGTCACCAGGTACAGCTGCTTCTGTTGAAGAACCTTGTAGGTAAGCAGCAAAGTTCAGGTCATTTGAACCATCACGAATAGTTTGAGCTTTTGTTGGTTCACCTAATTTAATTTGAGTACCACCTGCATCAGTAATAACAACTGCTGCATTTTTCGCTAAACCTTCGATGCCTAAAGAACCTGGCAGAATAGCTGTTGCTTCAGCACCAGTGAAAGTAGTTTGAACTGATTTATAAGTTTCAGTAGAGCATTGCAGTAATTTAATTTTGAAAGTATTAGAAACACTACGGCCGCCATCTTTCAGTGCATTTGCTGAAACTTGTCCTAGTGGAACACGTTGGTCGCCTGAGTTAGGATCGATTGAACATGGAGCATCAATGATTGAACCCCAAAATTCTACAGTACCATGACCTTGATCAGCAGCGAATGCAGAACCAGCAGCAACAGTTAAGCCTAAACCTAAAACTAAACCTAATTTATTTAATTTCATCTTTATGTTTCCTGAAAATATAAGAACGAAGATATTTAAAATAATAAAATTCAATATAAGCAAGTTGCTTAAATGAATGACACACTAAATAAAGTTTCTATATTTTGATAAAGTTCATCCAGCCAAATTCATATTTAATTATGAAATTAGATAAAGGAAGCGTATCAAGTTGGATGTATTATTCTCTCTGGTTTTATTTAAGTCAAACCACTCAAATTTTATTAAATCTATTTTTATTAATTTACTGATATTAGGTGTATTTTTTACATTTTCATACAAAATATTACTTTTTTAAAATAGCTAAAATGGAATTTAAAACCAAATACTCACTCTTAAAAAGAGTGAAATAAGATTTAAATTCTACTATTTCAAAATTTAAAGTGAAAAGATCTAACTGTCTTTTTATGAATAGGAGTAATAGTAAATTAAATAACATTTTCCTATTTATTTATTTTAACCCCAAATAACTAAAATTTTACATATTATAACAAATCAACCTTAACACATTGATTTATAAATAGATCAAAATATTGAGTTTGTTAATTTATTTATTATCATTATTTACTACCGCGTAGAAACCACACCAATCTAATCATTTAATGATAATCTCAAATAGATTAAAACATTAAGAACAAAACCAAGAATATACGTAAGTTATTGTATTTTATAAATAAATATATAGTTACATTATTTATAATTACTATTATTTACAATAAATAACATAAAAAGAGTATAAAAAGTATAACAAATTGATTTTCAATGAATTATATAAAAAAGACAATCAAAAATAGAGTGTTTTGATAAAAATTTAACACTTGAAGTTAAGTGTTTATACTTAGGAAATTAAGGTCAGAAAGTGAGTTTTTTTACAATTTGCATTTTTTGATTAAGAACATACTCATGGGTTAACTAACTGATAATTCAAAAAAGAAATTAGAGTAATGACTATTTTTTTCTCAAAAAAACCTAGATTTTTAATCATTTGATTGAGAATAATTACGCTTTTTTTGGGTAAAAATTTTAATGTATTTATTAAGTTCTACTTCAAAAAATTAAATTATTTATTTACTGGATTATTGACTATTTTACGTATTGCTACTAATTTCATTATTAGCTTATTCATATTATTGCTCTTTCATTGGATCTACATGTTTTTATCCAAATAGAAACACAATAAAATACATTTTATTTACATCATACACATATCGATTTAACATTACTCGGATAGTGCGTATAAATATTAGTCGTTATTACTTGTTTTTTAATTATCAAATCTTTTTCAATAAGAATATTGGCGTTTTTTTATCTTTACGATAAATTAGGAATAGTTTTATATTATCTGAATAGATTTAACTTATTTTCGAATAGTTAATTAACTTAAAGAAGTAAGTTTTTAGATATATATTGGAAATTATCTTTTATAGACTAAATGATAATGAGTTAATAATTTAAATAAAAGTATAGAATTACATTAGTATTATTTAATTATTGGACTAATCACATCTTAATAAGAATATCATTATTAGAATATCTTTATTCAATAAATTAAGTTAGCTTTATTTATCTTTTTCACGATGTAATAAAAAAAAGACATGTTGAACCTAATAAAAGTCGATATTTGTAAAACACTCGCTTTAAGAGTATTCCGATACAGCTTTTCAAGAGAAATGCCTGTTTTAGATAATTATTATCATCATAAAATGACAAACTTACATTTATGACCGATTTTCATCTCTTATAAAAGAATAAAAATTGATTACCTACTTCTTCCTTTTTTACTGATTGTGCGATCAATAACTCAAGTTTGATTACCCACAATGAGTTTTTTTTAGCATAAAAAAAGGGCAGGGTTTCCCCTGCCTTACCAATTTGGTAATCAATCAAAGAAAAAGCATACGCTTTAAAACACCAAGTTTGAGTATCCTTTAGCGATATGCATTAGTACAAAAATACATCAGGCATTGTTTCAGCAATGATGCTACTTCGTTTATCAGTACGTTGATTTTCTGATGACGATTTTGATATAAAACAGTCTTCAAAAAACCAATAAATAGGTGTATTTAGATAGTTGGCTAATAGAACAAGATAACTTAAATCTATCTTGTTCATCCCGCGCTCATATCGAGAGAATTGCTGTTGGCTTACACCAATTTTTTCAGCAATTTGCATACCGGTGTAACCTAACTCTTTACGCTTTTTCTGAATTCGTTTTCCAACTAACGCATTAACATCAATATCTGTAAAATCGTAATTCATCATAATATTCACCCATTATCACGATTAAGGCATCGTTAAAATAATTGAACCTGAACCAGAGAAATAGCCCGGTGCGACGCGACCATTGGTATGTAAAGTAGAGCTCACTTTTACAGGTACAGAACCGTTAGCAGGAACATTTATTATGCTGCCAGTTTCACCGGGATAATCATCAAGAAATAAATCCGCATATAAACTGTTGTCTGAACGTAAAGGTACTCTCCCCCTATCTGAACCTGATGCTATGACCATGACTTTCATCGCTAAATTACAAGTGACATTGATATTCTGATAACGCTGAGCACCTTCTAAACTATATTCATCAATATCACCATAATTAAGGTTTACAGCTCCTTCCGTTATTTTACAGGCACCAACAGGGGGCGGTGCGATACCACATAATGAACCAGGAAGTAAGTGTCCACTGGGTGATAATCCACTTGAATTTGGTTGATAAAATAATCCCACACATTCCTGATTAGAATCTAAAGCAGGCCCAACGTGTTCGGCTTTTCCCTCTAGTGGTAAAGAGACATTTCTTAGCACTTCCTCTCTAACTTCAGCTAAAGTACGCAACTTCTCAATTCTTGCAATAATTTGCTTAGCTTTCCCCCCTGAGCCATCAAGCTCATGCTTGTGATTGATAGTTACATAACAAGTAGACCATCCATAACAAGGGTTTAATACTCCCGATGTTTCAAGATCCCAACGCTGAATAACATAGGTATAGACTGCATTAGATGGTGTTCCTGTTGATTCTGTAATATAAGAAAAGATGGATGCCATTGCAGGAGCCGAAAACAACCCCCCTATTGCAATACATAAAGCCGGAAGTCGCTTTAATATGAACATATAAAACCTCAACCCGAGTAATTAGTCGTAATTCAAATGGAATGTGGCTATTGCACTAAATGGGCCGCGTTTAATGGACTGGTTAGCAATCGCATCCGGCTCCCCTTGAATAAAGGCATAAAAATTTAAAATCGTGTCATCCGCATTTAATGACATTTTGTCTGTTTCTTTATTAACAGGTAGCGCATTTCCATTTTCAGATTCCAATCCAACAGCAATACCCGCCGCTTGGCTGCTTGGGCTAATCGCTAAAAAACCTTGCCCTGCCATGGCTTGATTTTCATCACCTTTGAAAGTGATCTTGACGCTTTTACCAATCGTTAAATCACATTCAGACAAGCGTATTTGAAACAATTTGCTGGGTGTTCTTTGATATGCATAAAGGTTCTTATCAGGAATATTGCCAAAATCTAACTCAACGGTTTCATCACCGGGCTTTATGGTGCAAGGCTCATCAACTAATATTCCGTGAAAACGCATGTTATCCGGTGCTGAAAAAGCGGTTGATGTTAATCCTGTAAATGTGGCTAGACCCAATACGAACGGGATCGATAATCTTTTTATATTCATCAATACGCTCCTATTGGTATTCAGCAAGCAGTGTTGCAGAAACTTCAAATGCACCTTCAGGCAAAGTGCTACCCGGTCTTTTAACGGGCACCGCTTGGATCACAGGTGGATTATCGGGTGATATCGCAATACGTTCGTTTAATTTAAAAGGTTTACCATCTTGCGTAAGATGAATGCCTAAATCTGGAATATTGGTTTGTAGTGCAGCTTCATCAAACTGTGTTTTAGGGCCAATAATAGAAAGCCCTAAATCCCAACCTTTTAAATTTGGATCACAAACCAATCGATAATTCACCGATTCGGTATAGTTAATGCCATCTACTTTATGAATACCCACGTTGTGTCCAAAATAGACATCAATCAGTTCGTTGTTACTAATGACACAAGGAGGTGGCACTAATAAGGTGCCAAATAATTTCATATTAGGTGCGTCTGCACTGATGGCAGAATAAGAATTCAGTAATGCAATCAGGCACATGTACTTTAATTTATTCATCTTCTGACCTCTTACTGATAATCCACATGCAGTGTGCCACTTGCGACAAAATCACCACCCACTAAGGCTTCATTCTGATCACGAACCGGAATAGCTTCTAATTCAGGTAAGTTGGGATAGGTAAAATTCACCGCCTTACCTAAATCTAATAAGTTGCCCTGATACAGAATACGCACCCCCAATCCCGTAATATTTGTTTGTAGCGCATTTGAATCGAATCCAGTTGCGCTGCCTGTAACATAAACTTTCATGGCATTGGTTGGCATTTTTTGGCAAGTCGCGGTGTAATGAATAGGCTCTTTATAACGAACACCATCAATACGTGTGCTCATCACCTCACCAAAATTAACTTCGATCATTTTGCCGTCATTAATTAAGCAAGGCGGTGGCGCAATAACATTCCCTGAAATATTGATATAAACAATTCCCGGAATAACATCTTTCACCGCTCTAGCGGGTAAATTCGCAACAGCAGTAAAACTTAGGCCTCCAGTAAACGTTGCCAAAATAAGAATCAACACTGCTTTGCTTAGGCTAAACCGCTGTTCCATTTTCATAAAATAGACCTATTTAGTTTCCTGCTGATGTTTCTGTAACTTTGCATTCATTGCCATTACAGGTGAATTTCATCTGTGGACGTCCGCCGTAATCATTGATGTAACTGAGTACAGGTGATGCGCCAAACGCCGAAGTATGCAGATTTATCGTTCCTGTGCTTTTAGGCGCAATCATGATCGGTTCAAAACCATCAAGGCTTTTTCCTTGTAATCCAGTTAATCCATCCACTAATGTCACGTAATAAGGTGTCGGGTTATTCACTTCATAGCGATCACCTTTCTTTATTAAGGTGATTTTTTCCTGCCAAGGATGAGTGAGATCCGTTTGTGTGGCGTAAATCGATGCTGGGCGATAAAACAACTTAATTCGCGTTTGTAATGCAATTTGCAACACGTTGGGTTTATCACTACGAGGTGGAATTTCACGCAAGTTAAAATAGAAAACGCTCTCTCTATCTTGTGGTAATTTGGCAATATCGGGTAATGACTGCACTTTTACTTGGCTTTTATCGCCCGGCTCAATACGCTGAATAGGCGGTAAAACTAATAGTGGGCTGTCAATACGTTCTCCATTTTCATTTTCCATCCAGCCCTGTGCCAAATAAGGCAACTCTTTATTTTGATTGCTGACATTTAAGCTAATAGATTTATCGGCACCATTAAAAATGACACGCGTTCTATCTAAAGCAATCGCAGCAAGGGCTTGACTAGTAAAGACCATTCCAGTCAATAAAGTGGTTGTTACAATGAATAAGCGCTTTGATAACATCATTTTGAATTACTCTTTTTGTCTGAAATTATTTTTATCTTTTCCCTTCTTTCCTAACCTTATTGCGTAATCAGTTTAGGTTGAGGCAAGGGCTCTGTTCTTTGATTGATTGTTGACGATGTTGCTTCACCATCACTACAAGTCAGTAATAATGAAGACATAAATAATCCTTCAACTAATGTTGGAATACGGACTTTGCACTGCTCTTGACCATTCCAACGAACACTCAATACATCATCACTGTTAATTCCCGTCAGATAGACATTCCCACCATCATTGACAATACCAAGCTCACGCCCCTTCTCGGTTGTGACACTGGCACCAAATGGAGGATAAGTGCCATCTTGTAATCGAATGACAGCTATCGCTTTTTGTCCCGATACCACATCAAAGTGGCGGTAGCCTATTGCGCCTTCTGTTAGGGTTAGTTGTTGAATTGAGCGTAATGCTTCAGCGTTATCTGGCATCTGATCAAGGTCGATGCTGGCACTACTGCGGTAATAATCATTGATATCAGGCAGTACAGCTTTACCAAAAGCGTTGGTACGCGTAATAGCACCAATACTTTTCACTGGTACATCTGAAACACCATCTGTATCAACAAGTAAACGAGTACTACCAGTACGACTTGTACGGTGTAATGCACCACCTTTTGGTGTTAATGTCGCCCCACCTTGTAGTGATAATGTGGCTGATGTGTATTCACCATTAATATGACTCGCACTAGCAGTAACCAATGCAGCATCAGCATAATGCATGAGATAAGCATCTGCGGATGGTTTACCGTTACTGCTTAAACCAGCACCAACACGGTAGCTACTATTGTCATCAATACGATCGTAATAACTGACATTATGTGAATTACCGTGTTTATTAATCACAGTGTTGTAGCTAATGGTTGCGCGATCACTCCAAGGCATACTGACATTCATATAAACGCCATTATCATTGGTGCCATTAAATTTATTGCGAAACGCCGACAGACTGAGGTTGATATTTTTAAAGCGACCAATATCCATCGTTTTGGCTAATGACAAGTTATAGTTATCATTATTAGGCTTATTCCAATAAGTCTGATGACTATAGTTTAAGTAGGCACTTAATCCCCACTCAGGGAACTGCTTACTAAACATAATGGTATAAAGCTCTTTATTGTTATCTTCTTCACCACCACGATAACGACGATCTAAGTATTGGTTCATACTCATAAAGTCACGTTCAGAGAATCGATAGCCTGCGAATGTCACTTGGCTATTGATTTGTTCAAAACGTTTTGAGTAACTTAAGCGGTAAGAGCCACCGTGATAACGTTTGTTATCACTTGGAATTTTTGCCCAAGAATGTGTCGCATCAAAAGAAATAGCCCCCAGCGCCATTAGGTCACGACCAATACCAGCAGAAACTGAGTTATAATCGCCCGATACTAATGAACCACCATAAAGTGACCAACCGTTACTGATCCCCCATGAGAATTCACCCATACCAAAAATAGGGCCTTCTGTATTACGGTTCATATCCGACGGTTTACCCGCAGATAATTTATATTGCACTCGTCCGGGGCGTGTTAAGTAAGGAATACTTGCTGTATCCATTTGGAATTCTTGAACAGATCCATCTTGCTCTTCAACACGTACATCTAATTTACCACTCACTGCATCATTGATGTCTTGAATACGGAACGGACCTGGAGCAACTTGCGTTTCATAGATCACGCGACCTTGCTGGCTAATCGTCACTTTCGCATTCGTTTTTGCCACACCCGTTACTTCAGGGGCATATCCTCTTAAATTAGGTGGCAGCATATTGTCATCTGTAGACAAGTTAATCCCAGTAAAACGGAAGTTATCGAAAATGTCAGAACGTGAGTAAGTCTCCCCCATAACAAGGCGAGCCCCTAACTGCGTGATTGCTCTATAAAGATAAAGCTGATTCCATTTCCAACTATTTTCAGTGCTATCGGGAATACCTGTTGTATGCTGATAACTTGCTTGCCAATCAGCACGAAAACGCCAAACACCAAGGTTTGCTCCCACTGTTCCTAAGCCTGTCACTTGTTGACGCTGTTTTCCTTTAGCGGGATCGGTCACATTAGCATTGACGTTATAGTCAAAAAGCACGCCAGAGATACCGTGATCCCAACGAGAAGGTGGATCCCAGTTTGGCGCTGAATATTCAAGATACGCTTGAGGAATAGTAAGAATAAGGTTGCCACTTCCCAAACTTGCATTCACAGTCATTCCGGGAATAGAAGAGATATCAAGACAACTTCCATTATCTTGATATTTAACTTTTTCAACCCATTCAGGTTTGAGTCCTATTTGATGGATCAATTCTGGTGGCAAGCATGCCTCGCTACCTTTAGGATCATTGGCGGGTACAACATAGCTAATGTTATAGAGGTCAGGGAGTTCATTATTATTCACACGAACAACAAACTCATATCGCCCAGGCATAATATAACCCGCGCGCGAGAAATCGGATAAGTCGATATTTTGCTTATCTTTTAGATCCAAAATATCGGCATTAAATTCAATATCACTATTTGCTAAAGCTGAACTTGAAATACTGGAAGCGCCAGTAAGAATTAAATAGATCAGTACAGCAACAGGCCGAATAGTATGTTGTTTTTTCTTTTTTTCCGTCCCTAAACCAACGGTTTTGAATGTTCTAACCATAAGTTATCCAACCCGATCCATTTAATAGTATTCCAGCTTAAATCGCAGCGTTGTTCGGTAATTTCCAGCTTTTGGTATTTCGTTATTTTTGACTATTCGCGCTTGGTAAAGTAACGCCATGGATTTGGAGTCAATACCAACAGGGGGCAATGGCTTACCCGGAATGGCTCGCCTACCATAACGATCAGCTATCGCTAATGACGCACCTCTCGCTTCACCAGAAAGTGCAAAATTACCATTCTCGTTAGAGGGACCTTCAAACGTTGCAATAAAACGAGGGTTGTCCGCTTCCTGACCTTTTTGTTCAATTAGCGTACATTCCGTTAATCTGATAGAAAAATACTCAATAGGTCCTTGCCCTTCAGTCACCAGCATTGGAATAGAAACCGTTGTCAGTGGAATAACTTGTTCACCACTTCCTGCTGCAATCGTGCAAGAGGGTTCTAAGATCGAGCCTGAAAGATTAAGTACCCCAAATCGCTGATGCATGTTTTTATCTTGTTTTACATCACTCGCTACTGCTGCTGTTATCAGTAAGCTGGCAATAAGGCATAGCCATAGTGGTGTCATCTTGCGATTCATATTTTTCTCCGTAAGAAAAAAATCGTTAAAAATAGACACAGGAAATAAAGCTCTGTACATCCTTGTACAGAACTTATTTTTTCTTACTGATAAGTCAGTGCGAAAGTTGCGATTGCCGTGAAGTCACCAGGAACAGCGGCTGCTGCAGAAGAACCTTGTAAGTAAGCAGCAAAGTTCAAGTCGTTATTACCGTCACGTAAGTTTTGAGCAGCAGTTGCTTCACCTAATTTGATTTGTTTACCACCTGCATCGGTGATAACAACAGCAGCATTTTTAGCGATACCTTCAATACCTAAAGAACCCGCTAAGATGCTTGCATCTTCTGAACCCGTGAAGGTGGTTTTAACTGTTTTATAAGTTTCTGTTGTGCAATTCTCTAAAGTAATTTTAAAATCACGAGAATTACTACGGCCACCATCTTTTAATGCAGCAGTAGAAACTTGACCTAATGGAACAGTTTGATTTTCTGAATCAGGATGAATAGAACAAGGAGCATCAATAATTGAACCAACAAATTTAACTGTACCATGACCTTGATCTTTTACTGGATCAGCAGCAAATGCAGAACCTGCAGCAACAGATAAACCTAAGCCAAGAACTAACGCTAATTTATTTAATTTCATCTTTTTGTTTCCTAAAATATAAAGGACGAAGACATTAAAAATAATAAATTCACTAGGAATGAATAATTCCTAATTGAATGACTCATTTATTGAGTTTTTGAATTTTGGTATATCAGTGCCCGTCCTAGACGAATTTAAATATCGTTAGAAACAAAACAAAATACACCAAATTGTTT
>NZ_NGVR01000011.1 GCF_002777965.1 Proteus columbae
TAGCGCCGATGGTAGTGTGGGGTCTCCCCATGTGAGAGTAGGGAACTGCCAGGCATTAAATAAGACGAGAAAGCCAACCCAGTGGGTTGGCTTTTTTGCGTTTGGGCGTTATATAGCTTATATGTTAGTCGTTAATTAGAAACTGTTGTTACATTCCTCAATAAAATAGCTAATCTTCATGCTGTTAAACACTATTTATGGCACTCCATTAGTAATGTTATCCCAATATAAAGAATCTAATATCACTTAAAATTTAATCCCTAGCGTTCTGATCTTTTTATTACTTGTTATCACTGATGATTCTTATTAAAAGCCGATGGTGGAAATATAAAAAACACACTCTTTATTACGGAGTGTATTTTTTATTTAGATAGATATTTTTAACGAGGATTTTATTGAGGCTCCTGCTCTTCTGAACGCAATAAATCATAGTTTAAGAGATTTTTATTACCATCAATAACTGTGATTGGTGATTTAGGCTGATAACACTCATTTAATGGTGACTGACACTTTTGGGGGGAGTTATGTTCTATCCCAAGCCAGCTACTTAGTAGCCAATAGTTGTTTACTGTTGAATAAGGCTTATTTAACACTTCATTATTAATAATTGGTTTAATAGATGATGGGCTATACCAAATAAACAATGGTATATCATAAGCTTCTTTTCGTGGTGTATTTACACCATGATGATAACGAACCTCTCTATTTTTATCGAGACGCTGTAAAGCGTGATCTGCAAAGTAGAGAATAGAAGCTGGCTTATCTTTGACTCTCTCGATGATGTCATTAATTAATTTATCTGTATAAGCAATAGAGCTGTCATAACAGTTATCATCATCTTCTTGTGTGAACTTCTTTAAATACTGACTTGGAAATCGGTTACAGGCCGGTTCATGGCTACCATATGTATGTAAGATGATTAATTTTTTTTGTGCAGATGGCTCATTGAGAGCTTTGTCTAAATAAGGAAGTAGCTCTTCATCATAACCGATAAATTCATTCCATTTTTTATTTTGAGCCATATTAGCAATGACAGAAATAACACTGGTTTTCTGATTACCTTCACCTTGATTACTTAACCAATATGTTTTAAATCCAGCATGATTGGCAAGAGAAACAATATTATCAGCGTAATGATTTTTATCTTGTAACTGTTCCAACCCTATATTTGAGAGTGAAATTGGTACAGAAAGTATGGTTACTGGTGCCGGAGAATAAACTTGATTGAATAGGATAAGATTACTCTTTTCTTTCATTAGATTAGGTGTTGTATCGTGCGGGTAGCCATAAATTCCTAGATGATCTCTACGAACGGATTCTCCAAGAATAAGGATATAAACCTCTGTATTATCATTCTTTTTATTATATTGAAATTCAACTTTTTGAGAGGCAATTCTTCTAATTTGACGATTTTCATGGAAGGTTCGGACAAGTGCTGCTGCATTATAAAAAGGTGTATTCAGAAGGGTATATTCTGCAAGTAATTTACTGTTGTTATCGTTCCTTAATGCTAAGTTTTTATAAATTGGAATGATGGCTATTAATACAACCAAAGCAGTCATGCTTTTTTTTGTCGTTTTTAGATCATGGACTTGAGCTGCTTTATGGATGAAAAAATAGTAAATGGCAAAAGCACATATATAAAATAAGACATAGTACTTATTATAAGAGAGCATACCGACAGTTTCGCTGCCGTTGGTATTTATAAAAGTTTCAGCAATGGATGACGAAAAGGCAATATCGTGTTCTCGATAGAAAAATAGAGAAATAGAAAGGTTTAAAGACCATAGCGCACTAGTAATAAAGGTTATTATTTTTCCAAAAAGAGAACGATAAATGCCACTACATATCAGTATAAGTAGCCAACCAATAAGAACAATATAGATTTTTTGTTCTATATGCAGCGTTGAACCACCCAATATTGCAGGTGCCATAGATAAGAAAAATAAAAGTGCGTAATGAGTTAATTGGAACATAATCTATTTAAAAACTACCACCTCTTTTTATGTAGAATAAAAAGTTAACCATTTACCTTTTGACAATACAAGCCTTGTTTGGCTGAAGTGAGTCTGAAATTGATGTTGCTATGTTTCTTTCTCACTATTTTGGGATATTGGGTTTTATTAATATGCTATGTATCAGATAAGTTATGTTTATTTTTATTTGTAATTAATTGATTTTAATTTAATTTTTTTCTTTTTATAACAGTAGAATAACTAATAATAAGTTATTTAAATAATCGTATAGATATGTAGTTAAAGTTTGAAAATATTCTAAATAAGTAAATGACAGAAATAGGATCAAGATTTTTATTGTAATGGATAAAAATTATTGGAAATGAATAACCCCAAAGTTGAAATTCACTTTGGGGCTATTTTTATTTAGAAAGGTAACATTATTTCAGGCTGTTAGTGCTGTTTACCTTGTTCAATACCTAAGCCAATCTGAGAACGAATAAACTGGGCTTGGAATTTTGCTTTTTCTTGTTCACCTAAAGATGATTTATCTGTAATAGAGAAAAGCCATGAGATAACAAAAGCAATAATTATTGAGAATAATGCTGGATATTCATAAGGATAGATGGGTTTTTCATGACCTAAAATACTTACCCAAATTGTTGGTCCTAAGATCATCAACGTGACAGCAACTAATAAACCAGACCATCCTCCCGCGACTGCACCTCGTGTTGTCAGACCTTTCCAATACATGGATAACAATATAATTGGGAAGTTACAGCTTGCTGCAATTGAGAAAGCTAACCCCACCATAAAGGCAATATTTTGCTTTTCAAATAAAATACCTAAACCAATAGCGACAATACCTAAGATAACCACAGTAATTTTGGATACTTTTAGCTCTTGCCTTTCATCTGCGTGACCATTTTTAATTACGTTAGCGTAGAGATCATGCGATACCGCAGATGCGCCCGCTAAAGTTAACCCTGCAACAACGGCTAAAATAGTGGCGAAGGCAACGGCTGAAATAAATCCTAAGAAGAAATTACCGCCAACTGCATCCGCTAAGTGAACAGCCGCCATATTGGTTCCGCCAATCAAAGCACCAGCGGCATCTTTGAACACAGGATTAGGGCTAACGAGTAAGATAGCGCCGAAACCAATGATAAAAGTAAGAATATAGAAATAACCGATAAAACCTGTTGCATAGAAAACACTCTTACGGGCTTCTTTTGCATCACTAACAGTAAAGAAGCGCATGATGATATGAGGAAGTCCTGCCGTACCAAACATCAATGCAAGACCTAAAGAGAGAGCAGATATAGGATCAGAAACCAATCCACCAGGACTCATGATAGAGAATCCTTTTGAGTGAACACTAACGGCTTCTTTAAATAAGGTATTAAAATTAAAATCGACAGCTTTCATAACCATAACAGCCATAAAACTTGCACCTGCAAGTAATAAAATAGCTTTAATGATTTGAACCCAAGTGGTGGCTAACATGCCTCCAAATAAAACATATAGCACCATTAGAATACCGACGAGCACAACGGCAATATGGTAGTTTAAGCCGAAAAGGAGTTCGATTAATTTACCGGCACCTACCATTTGTGCAATCAGATAAAGAGCAACAACAACCAGTGATCCAATCGCAGAGAGTGTTCTCACAGGTTTAGGGCTTAAGCGATAGGAGACAACATCAGCAAAGGTATAGCGCCCTAAATTACGTAAGCGTTCAGCAATGATAAAAAGAATGATAGGCCAACCAATCAGAAATCCAATTGAATAGATAAGTCCATCATAACCAGAGGTATAAACTAGAGCGGAGATCCCTAAAAAGGATGCGGCAGACATAAAGTCACCAGCTATTGCCATTCCGTTTTGGAAGCCAGTAATTTTGCCTCCGGCAGTATAGTAATCAGCACGAGAGCGGGTACGTTTAGAAGCCCAATAAGTGATGTAAAGCGTTAATCCTACGAATATTAGGAACATGATAATGGCTTGAATATTCATAGGTTGTTTCTCACCTCCTTCTGTTATTGCGGTAGCGTAAGCAACCGTTGAGAAGAGGAAAAATAAGCTTATTGCATAAAGTAACTTTCTCATTTTTCTACCTCTTCAATAATTTCAGCGGTAAGTTTGTCGAACTCAGTATTGGCTTTAATAACGTAAACGCCTGTTAATAAAAATGAGGCGATGATTAAACCCATACCAATAGGAATTCCTCGTGTAATGTAGCTTCCTTCGTACAGTGGTGTACCTAGCCATTGTGGATAGAACGCAATAAGCAAGATAAATGAGACGTACATAACGAGAGTAATAATTGAAAGTGTCCATGAAAAACGACTACGTTTATTAACCAGTTCTTTAAAGCGAGGGTTGTTTTCTATCTCTTGATAAATATTGGCATTCATCAGAGTTCTCCTCTATATAATTGTTTGGTTTATCACTTGATTTAGAGGCTTCAATCCCCCGCATTTCATGATTTTTAGGTAAGAGAGCCCAGCAAAGGCATTTTTATGCCTTTGCTTTGCCGTATTACGTTTTTTAAATGACAGCTATTTGTTGTGTATTAAGCAGTGAGTGATAGAGACTGTTTTTCTTCTAACAGTTTCTCTACAACACCCGGATCAGCGAGTGTTGAGGTATCCCCGAGGTTAGTTGTGTCGCCAGAGGCAATTTTACGCAAGATACGGCGCATAATTTTCCCTGATCGTGTTTTGGGTAAGGAATCTGTCCAATGGAGGATATCGGGTGTGGCTATTGGTCCTATTTCTTTACGTACCCAGTTGCGAACTTCAGTATAAAGTTCAGGTGTTGGCTCTTCACCGTGATTTAAAGTGACATAAGCATAAATAGCTTGGCCTTTAATATTGTGAGGAATACCAACCACTGCGGCTTCTGCAATTTTAGGATGTGCAACAAGAGCTGATTCAATTTCTGCTGTTCCTAAACGATGACCTGAAATATTCAAGACATCATCAACACGCCCTGTTATCCAATAGTCACCATCTTCATCTCGGCGAGCTCCGTCCCCAGAGAAATACATTCCTTTAAAGGTTGAGAAGTAAGTTTGTTCAAAACGATCGTGATCGCCAAAAAGTGTTCTTGCTTGACCTGGCCAAGAATCAGTAATCACTAAGTTGCCTTCACAAGCCCCTTGTTGTATTTCTCCCATATTATCGACAATTGCAGGCTGAACACCGAAGAAAGGACGTGTTGCGGAGCCAGGTTTTAGATCCATAGCACCCGGTAATGGGGTTATCATGAAACCACCAGTTTCTGTTTGCCACCATGTATCAACGATAGGACATTGGCCACGCCCCATCTTCTGATAGAACCATTCCCATGCTTCTGGGTTAATAGGTTCACCTACGGAGCCTAGAATACGCAGAGAGGTACGTTGAGTACCTTCAATCGCTTTATCGCCTTCAGCCATTAATGCACGGATTGCCGTAGGTGCTGTATATAAGATATTGATTTGGTGCTTATCAACAACTTGAGCCATACGGTTAACTGATGGGTAATTAGGAACACCTTCAAACATAACAGTAGTAGCGCCATTCGACAGAGGGCCATACAGTAAATAGCTATGTCCTGTTACCCAACCCACGTCAGCGGTACACCAATAAATATCACCTTCATGATAATCAAAGGTGTATTTGAAGGTCATTGAAGCATAAACGAGATAACCTCCCGTTGTGTGCAGTACACCTTTAGGTTTGCCTGTTGAACCTGAGGTATACAGAATAAAGAGAGGATCTTCGGCATCCATCACTTCAACATCACACTCAGAGCTGACACCTTGAATGATTTCATCCCACCAAACATCACGTCCTTCAATCCATTGTTCGGTATGTCCTGTTCGACGAAATACCACTACATGATTAATAGGAGGGATATCTGCGTGATTTAAAGCATCATCAACATTTTTCTTTAAAGGAATAGCGCGACCTGCACGTAATCCTTCATCCGCTGTAATCACTAATTTAGCTTTTGAATCAATGATCCGGCCTGCAACAGCTTCAGGAGAGAAACCACCAAAAATAACAGAATGGATAGCACCAATACGAGTACAAGCGAGCATAGCAACTGCCGCTTCTGGCACCATCGGCATATAAATCGCCACAACATCGCCTTTTTTAATACCTAACTTTTTTAATACGTTAGCGAATTGGCAAACATCTTGGTGGAGTTGTCGGTAAGTGATTTTTTTCGACTCATTAGGTGAGTCACCTTCCCAAATAATGGCGACTTGATCACCTCGTGTTTTAAGGTGGCGATCAAGACAGTTTTGACTGATATTTAGCTGACCATCTTCAAACCAGCGAATGCGTACATGGCCTGGGTCAAAAGAAGTATTCTTTACCACAGTATATGGTTTTATCCAGTCAATGATTTTCCCTTTATCTGCCCAAAAGGCCTCAGGGCTTTTGATGGATAATTCATAATCTTTTTGGTATTGCTCTTTATTGATCAGGGCGTGTTCTGCAATGCTTGCAGGAATATGATGTTGGTTTATTTTTGTCATAATAGTTCTCCTCACTATTGTTAATACTATGTCAAAAAGTCGTTAACAAAAGAGGGCGAATAAAGATTGTTTCTTTTTTGCGCAGAAGATCACGAATTAATGGAAATGCTTTTCATGGAATGTTCAATTAGTGCTAAAGCTAGTTGGGCACTATTTATCTACTATTTTCTTGTTTAATAGGATTATCGTTTAATAGAAAGCTTTTAAATTAAAATAATATACTGTTAAAATTAATTTAACCGTGCTGGATAAAAAAACCACAAAAATAACATGGATATGATAATGATTTTCATTAACGTTTTTTTCACTATAATGAAATGAAAAGATAAATCACATGATGTGATCCAAGATAAAACAGCACTGGAGATTAATATGAGCTATACATTACCTGCACTACCTTATGCTTATGATGCATTAGAACCTCACTTTGATGAACGTACAATGGAAATTCACCATACTAAGCATCATCAAACTTATGTGAATAATACCAACACAGCATTAGAAAAATTACCTGAGCTTGCTGGTTTAGAGATTGATGAGTTAGTGAAAAATCTTCATAAAGTGCCTGCTGATCAACGTACCTTTTTACGTAATAACGCAGGTGGTCACTCTAATCACTCATTATTCTGGAAAGGCCTGAAGCTAGGTACTCAATTACAAGGTTCACTAAAAGATGCGATTGAGCGCGATTTTGGTAGCGTTGATGCCTTTAAAGAGTTATTTGAAAAAGCCGCAGCTAGCCGTTTCGGCTCTGGTTGGGCTTGGCTGGTATTAAAAGACGATGGCAAACTTGCAGTAGTTTCTACTGCAAACCAAGATAGTCCATTAATGGGTGAAGAGTTAGCTGGCGCATCTGGTTACCCAATTGTAGGGTTAGATGTGTGGGAACATGCTTACTACTTGAAATATCAAAATCGCCGCCCTGATTATATTAAAGCATTCTGGTCAGTTGTTAACTGGGACGAAGCGCAAAAACGTTTTCAGAGCAAAGCATAATTGAGTAGATAACTTCCTTTCTCTTTTATATTTTCAATGCCGACAAATGTCGGCATTGTTTCTTTTGAACACTATCTTTACTATGAGTTATTCTTTTCTGTTTAGGTAGTGAGCCATGCGTTATTTTCCTAGTGTTTTTATCGGTAATATCACAACAACATCTAATGGATTTACCAGTGCGATCACCAAAAGGCTGGTGGATGGCCATATCAAATTGACATCATTGGGATTAGAAGGTGATGAGCAAGCAGAAAAGAGTTTTCATGGTGGTCCTGATCGCGCACTTTGTCACTATCCTAAAGAACATTATCTTTATTGGGCTGAGCAATTCCCACAGTTGACGGATTTTTTTCATGCTCCCGCATTTGGTGAAAATATCTCAACAACAGGCATGACTGAAGAGAATGTTTTTATTGGGGATATTTATCAATGGGGAACTGCACTCATTCAAGTAACTCAACCTCGTTCTCCTTGTTATAAACTCAATACGGTGACAGAAGTCAGTAACTTTTCACAAATTATGCAAGATAGTGGTTATTGTGGTTGGTTATATCGTGTTGTGAGTACAGGAGAAACAGGCAGTCATCATCCTCTTGTTCTGGTTTCAAGAAACAGTGATATCTCTGTTAAAGAAGCGATTTCGATTGCTTTTCATATGCCTTTTGATGAAGAACTTTATCATCGTCTATTAAGTGCCGCAGGATTATCAGCAAGTTGGAGTAAGACTATGCAGCTAAGACTGCAAAATCAAACAATAGAGAGTTTTGATAGACGATTGTTTAAAGGTTAATTAGTTAACAAATTGATAATTAATGAGATTATTAATACAAATTAGCTTGTAGGCTAATTTTAAAGTTAAGAAAATGGTCTTTTCGAGATCCGTACTATGGGTACTGATGTTGCTAGAGGTGCTCAATGAAATTGAGAAGCCATAAAGAATTACATAATGAGATGATGGAAGATGAAGAATATCGTGTGGCTTGGGATGAAGAAACGCGTAAGGAAAAATTGAAAGATACACTGGTTCATTCAATGGCGTAAACGCGATAAAAAACATCTCTCTAAAAATGAACTGCACCCCAAAAGTTGGACACCAACTTTGGGGTGTTTTTTTTATGTATTAATGACAAATCACGGATGTGCAATAAATCCGATTGCGTCATAAACCTTGTCTAAGGTTGCTTGAGCACGAGCTTTGGCTTTATCTGCGCCTTCTTTCATGATTTTATTAAGTAGCACTTCATCATTACGGAAAGTATTAAAGCGTTCTTGAATATTGGTTAGCATTTCAGAAACGGCATCAGCAACAGCACCTTTTAGATGACCGTACATTTTGCCTTCAAATTCAGCTTCTAATTCAGGAATAGTTTTACCGGTTACACCAGCTAAAATATCCAGTAAGTTAGATACACCTGCTTTGTTTTCAAGATCGTAAATAACACGAGGTGGCTCTTCTGAGTCTGTCATTGCACGTTTGATCTTTTTCGCTGCTGCTTTTGGATCTTCAAGTAATGCGATAACGTTATTACGGTTATCATCAGACTTAGACATTTTTTTAGTTGGATCTTGTAATGCCATCACACGAGCACCGCCTTTTGGAATAAAAGGATCTGGTACGGTGAATATATCGCCATAAATAGCGTTAAAGCGCTGAGCAATATCACGGCTTAATTCAAGATGTTGTTTTTGGTCGATACCAACAGGAACTTGGTTTGTTTGATAAATCAGAATATCCGCTGCCATTAACACAGGATAATCGAATAACCCTGCATTGATATTTTCAGCGTGGCGGGCTGATTTATCTTTAAATTGAGTCATTCGGCTCAATTCACCAAAATAGGTATAGCAGTTAAGTGCCCAGCTTAATTGTGCATGTTGTGGAACATGTGACTGAACAAAAATAGTGCTTTTTTCTGGATCAATACCGCAAGCAAGATAAAGAGCCAGCGTATCTAAGGTTCTTTTTCTAAGTTCTTTTGGATCTTGACGAACTGTAATGGCGTGTTGGTCAACGATACAGTAAATGCAATCATAGTCATCTTGCATTTGTACCCATTGACGTAATGCACCCATGTAGTTACCAATAGTGAGTTCACCAGAAGGCTGTGCACCACTGAATACAATTGGCTTTTGTGCCGTTTTTTCTACTGAAGTCGTCATCTTAATTCTGTTCCACAGTTGTCATTGCGTGATGTCGAGGATTGATAGCAGGTCAGCAAAATTATCGAGAGTATAATCAGGTTTGCTGTCTGCGATAGAGACGCCATAGTTATAGCCATAGGTTAAACCTACGCAAGGGCATTGTGCCTCTTGTGCTGCAATAATATCGTTGCGAGAGTCCCCAACAAAAAGGAGTTCTTCCTTTTTAACACCAAATGTACCCATTGTTAAATATAATGGTGCTGGATGTGGTTTTTTTTCTTTGACATCATCTCCCCCTAGCACTAAGGAAAAATATTTATCAATTTCCAGTTGCTGTAATAGCGGCGCAATAAAGGGTGAAGGCTTATTGGTGACGATACCTAATGGAATGTTATGTGAAGCTAATACTTCAAGCGTTTCTTTGACGTGTGGGAATAAATCACTGCCTGTTTTGACTGAAGTTGCATAATGTTCATCAAAAAGGTCACGCATCTCTTTTAATAAGGTTTCTGTGACATCTTCTACGCCAGCGTTATGCAAAGCGCGCGTAAGTAGCATATCAACGCCATTACCCACCCAAATTGTGACATTATGTTTACCAGCAGGTGCAAAACCTTTTGATGTTAATGCGTAATCTGTTGCTTCTGTTAGTCCAACAGCGCTGTCAGTGAGTGTGCCATCAAGATCAAAGGCGATAGCACGAATGCCTTTGAGTTTTTTGTCTGTCATTACGATACCTTTTTTAATTCACGGCGCATATTGTCAATAACATGCTTATAATCTGGTTGGTTGAAAATAGCTGAGCCAGCAACGAACATATCTGCACCTGCTTGGGCAATTTCAGCGATATTATCGACTTTAACACCACCATCAATTTCTAAACGAATGTCATAACCACCATCATCAATCATTTTACGAACTTGGCGTAATTTATCGAGGGTGTTAGGAATAAATGATTGACCACCAAAGCCTGGGTTAACAGACATCAGCAGAATAAGATCCAATTTATCCATTACATAATCGAGATAATTTAATGGGGTTGCTGGATTAAGCACTAAGCCTGCTTTACAACCACAATCTTTTATTAGTTGAATTGTACGGTCAACGTGGTCACTGGCTTCAGCGTGAAATGAGATATAAGTTGCACCCGCATTTGCAAAATCAGGAATGATACGGTCAACGGGTTTAACCATTAGATGAACATCAATGGGCGCTGTAATACCGTAGTTGCGCAGAGCCTTACAAATTGGCGCACCAAATGTCAGATTAGGAACATAGTGGTTATCCATAACATCAAAGTGGACAACATCTGCGCCAGCTGCAAGTACTTTTTCAGTATCTTCACCAAGGCGAGCAAAATCAGCGGATAAAATAGAAGGGGCAATCAGAAAGTCTTTCATCGCATTCTCCAGACAACACCCCCATTGTCGGGAGGTGTTAACGATTATTTATATAAGGCAAGTAATTCGTTCACTTTGCTACGACCAAGTGTGTTACTACTGATTGTTCTTCTGACTTTCACACTGTGTAGCTCTTTTGCGTCTACATACCACTCTTTTGTTAACGCAGTCTCATGATTTGATATTAACACGGGTATCTGTCTCTCGTAAGCCAGCATTGAGGCAAGTTGAGCCAGATGTTCCTGCTCTTGAAAACTAAAGCTATTTGTATGGTATGACGTGAAATTTGCAGTCGGTGATAATGGTGCATAAGGCGGATCGCAATAAACGACGGCACCTTTTTTTGCATTTGTCATAGTTGATGAATAGCTTTGGCAAACAAATTCGGCTTTTTGTGCTTTTTCAGAAAACCAAATTAGCTCTGCTTCAGGAAAATAAGGTTTTTTATAACGACCAAAAGGGACATTGTATTCACCTTTTGAATTATAACGACACAGCCCATTGTAGCAATGACGGTTAAGATAGAGAAATAACACACTACGCTGATAAGCGTCCGTTGAACGATTAAATTCTTGTCGTAGTTGGTAAAACTCTTCTGCGATATTCATTTGAGGGGTAAATAATAAGCGAGCATCCTTCATAAATTTTTCAGGATGTAGCTTTACCGTATTATAGAGATGAATTAGATCACTATTTATATCGGCAAGAATATATGAATCGTATTCTGTATTCAAAAAAACAGAACCGGCACCCATAAAAGGTTCAATTAA
Source organism: Proteus columbae (assembly GCF_002777965.1). GTDB lineage: Bacteria > Pseudomonadota > Gammaproteobacteria > Enterobacterales > Enterobacteriaceae > Proteus > Proteus columbae. Next base: position 11,798 of record NZ_NGVR01000011.1, read on the forward strand.
ACAATTACCCTCAGGCAGATGACGTTTAATGTCATCTACCAAAGGATATTTACCACCAGCCCATTTTAGGAATGCGCGTTTTTTTTTCATGCCGTCCAAATTTCTCAATCGTTTCAGAGTCGCCGATTGTACTCTGTTTCAGACAGCATATCAGCGGTGAACTTCGTCTTAATTATTTTTTTAGATCCTGATGAACATGTTTCATCGGTCTAACCCAAGGTTGTTTTGCTTGTACTGGCGCTGGTAAAGAAGAAACAGCCTGTTTGGCTTCGCTTATATTACGATAATTTCCATAGATGAGTACATACCATGGATTACCATTACGCTGTGTTTTGTAAATAGCGTAGTTTCCATTGAGGTTCTTTTTAGCGAAAGCCTCTAAGGTATCTTGGCGACTTGCACCACTTAATTGCAACGTATAGTTAGTGGCAGGGATAGTGCTTAAGTTACCTGCTGATAATGAGCCTGAAACAACAGGTTTAGTCGTTGCAGGTTTTGGTTGCGTTGTTGCTGGTGGTGTGACCGGTTTTGTCGGCGGTGTTTTTACTTCTGCCGGTTTTTGTACGGGTTGTACAGGTTTGGTGACCGGTGGCTGTGTAACAGGCTGTGCAGGATTTGGTTGTTGAGCATTTAATTGCTGATTAGTCGCTTGATTAATGCCTGCTTGTTGTTGATTTAAAGAATCAACGATATCTCCTGGGATCTCAACACGTTGACCTTGCGAATCAATCATTGGAGGTAAATTTTGTGAAGGTGGTGTTGCTGGCTGTATATCTTGCCCAGAAATAGCTTGAGGTGTTGATGGCTGACCATTTTCTGAAGGCGTAACGGATGACGGTTGTTGAGACAGGTCGATATTTCTTTCTGTATTGGTCGAAGGCGTAGGCTCAGTTGTTTCTGGTGATTTTAATGCTGAACTTATTGCGATGATTAGCAGAATAAGGACTAAAACACCTACACCAATCATCATCTGTTGACGGGATACAGAGAATCGTGCGTTTTTTAATGGATTGCTACGAGGTCGGTTGGTTCGACGTTCAGGTCTATCCGATGTATCAGGTGTGAGTGAATTATTACCCTTGGTTTCATTATCAGGTTTGAACTCGTCCATTATGCCCTCCGTCAGAGCGTCAAAAAGCGAAAAATATTCTATTCAGCCTTAGCCATTACCTCATAGTATAAGGATGAAACGCTTTTTCTGAAACGTTGCATTTGACAATATTAACCAGAATTTTCCTTAAATGAATATTCTGGTTTGTTTCTAGTCAGGTAATGGGGAGCTTAATTTGCATTAATGCAAGATGTTATCGCTTTGCGGACTTGTTCGCGAGTAATATCGGCACGCAATTCGGATTGACCGATACCTTTTGGTAAAACAAGGTGTAATTTGCCACCAGATACTTTTTTATCTCTCATCATATGAGGTAAATAGTCATCAGGTGTCATTTCAATAGGGCCATTGACGGGGAGATTGGCTTTCTCAAGCAATTGAATAACACGTTGAGTCTCTTCTTCAGTGAATTGACCAAGTGCTTGGGATGTTCTTGCCGCCATTACCATACCTGCAGCAACGGCTTCACCATGCAACCACACACCATATCCCATATGAGCTTCAATGGCGTGTCCATAGGTATGACCAAGGTTGAGTAGTGCGCGCAAGCCACTCGTTTCTTTTTCATCAGCAGCAACGACGTCAGCTTTTAGCTCACAGCAACGACGGATACAAAATGCCATAGCTTTAGGATCAAGAGCTAAGAGTTTATCAATATTATTTTCAAGCCAGATAAAAAAGTCTTTATCTAAAATGATGCCATATTTAATAACTTCAGCTAAACCCGATGAAAGTTCACGAGGTGGTAATGTGGCAAGACAATCGAGATCGATAACAACAGAAGCGGGCTGATAAAACGCACCAATCATATTTTTGCCAAGAGGGTGATTAACCGCGGTTTTTCCACCAACAGAAGAATCGACTTGTGACAATAGTGTTGTTGGTACTTGGATAAAGCGAACGCCACGTTGATAGCTTGCTGCGGCAAAACCGGTTAGATCACCAATAACACCACCGCCTAATGCGATAAGTGTTGTATCTCGATTGTGATTTTTTTCTAATAATGCAGTAAAGACATCATTCATGATTTCAAGCGATTTATATTGTTCGCCATCAGGCAAAATTACGCTATCAACCAAAACACCCTGTTTTTTTAAGGCGTCCGTTACCTTTTCTAAATAGAGTGGAGCAAGTGTCACGTTTGTGACTATCATAACTTGCTGCCCTGATTTTAAAGGTAAAAAGGTATCTTCTTGATGAAAAAGGCCAGAAGCAATGGTAATGGGGTAGCTTCTTTCACCTAATGTGACAGTGATTTTTTCCATAACAGTGGCCTTCTTATTGTCTTTACTTAACCTTATAAATAGCTGAATTTATTAGTTTTGTTCTAATAATTCAATTATTTGATTGGCTACAATTTTTGCACTCTGATCATCAGTATGAATAGTGATGTCAGCAATTTCTTCATAAAGAGGATTACGTTCTTCAGCTAATGTCTCTAAGACATCGCGCACAGGTTCAACACCTTGCAATAAAGGACGTTTTTTATCACGTTGGGTACGCGCGAGCTGCTTTTCGATGTTGGTTTCTAAATAAACAACCACACCACGTGCAGATAATCTGTTACGGGTTTCTCGCGATATCACCGAACCACCACCTGTTGCGAGTACAATGCCTTGCTTTTCAGTGAGTTCGTTGATTATTTTTTCTTCTCGTTGACGGAAGCCTTCTTCGCCTTCAACATCAAATACCCAACCTACATCCGCACCTGTACGCCGCTCAATTTCCTGATCGGAATCATAAAACTCCATACTAAGTTGTTGAGCTAACTGACGACCAATAGTGCTTTTGCCGGCACCCATAGGCCCAACCAGAAAGATATTACGTTTCTCTGCCATGTTTTTGGTATTACTAAGATATTCGTTAATGATAACCCGCCCCGCCAAATTCATTCAGCGACGGGACCTAAACTGAAATTTATGAGTGTTTATCTAATTCACACCTGATAACATTTGTTATCTACTCTCATAATAAGACTGAGTTCTTTCAGTAGATCGCTATAAAATAACCACATGCCGTCATAAGCGACAACATAGGATAAAAATCCCTTTGCCCACAGTACATAACAAAAACTACTAAAAAAGTAATTATCTTTGTTGGCAACGCGGAGATTCTAACACAATTTAGCCGGAAAACCGCACCTGATAATATTGTCTTTTTCGTCATCAATCGATCAATATTACATATAAAAGGCCCTACCTCCAAGAATAGAGGAAGTGCATAAAATGTATCCGTATTTTTATTGTGATGTTTCAGGCTCACTCAAATTAGCTAACCCTTGTAAGCTAAATCGTCCTCATCGTCAAATCTATAAATACTGATTATAAGAAAAAACAATGAATAACTCTTAGTTTAATCCTAGTAAAAAACCCATAGTGCTTTGTATTTTATAATAAAAGTGTTTATCACATAAAAAATTAGATTAATTTGGGTGTAATAAAAATAACCAATTCATGGCGACTGTGTTGATCTCTTTTATGACTGAAAAGTACACCTAATAATGGAATAGAGGATAAGAAGGGGATCTTTGCCGTGTGTTCTTGCTGCTTTTGCTGAAATATCCCCCCTAACATAATGGTTTCTCCATCGCGAATCGTCACTTCTGTGCTGATCTCTTGTTTATCAATAGACAGATGTTCACTTCCGCCTTGAACAAGTGCAATGCCCGGTGTGTTTTGACTAATTTTAAGTATTAACCTTATCTTTTTATTTCTTTGAATAATGGGTGTTACTTCCATACCTAAGACGGCTTCTTTAAATTGAACTCGTGTAATTTCATTATCTCGACTGACATAGGGGATCTCCGTTCCTTGTTTGATGGATGCTGTTTTTTCATGAGCGGTTGTTAGCCGTGGACTTGCAATGATAGATAACTGTTTTTCTTGTTCTAACGCACTTAATTCAAGCTCTAATAGGCGTCCATTAATTCTGGCAATATTAAATGCAATATAGTGAAGGGGATTTTTGGTGTTTTGATGGAGTGATAATGCAGAAAGTGAAGGGGTTGATAATGACGAATTAAGTGGGGAGGTTGTTGAAATAGCATTAGGTATTGTAGATGCTGCTTCGGTTTGTGTTTTTAATGCTTGTAATCCCCATTGAGTGCCTAATTCATTTAAGGCATCCTGACTACTACTCACAATATGTGCTGTGATATGAACTTGTTGTTGTGGGGTATCTCGTAATTTTAACCAATCTTCAATTTCAGACAGTGTTTTACTATTATCAACTATTGAAAGACTATTCGCTTCTCTATCAATAATAACTCGCCCCTGCTGGCTAAGTAATGGAATAGTGTGATTACTTAGTTGTTCGCCTAGCCTCTCAGCATCAGCATAATTTAAAGGATAAAGTTGATGATGTAATTCTTCAGGTTGTTCCGTAGTTGATGTTCGCTCTTCAATAAAGGTGGATGAGATCTTTTCGTCATCGATATTCTCAGGAAAGAAGGGATCTCGGGTGTAAGCCCAAATGGTGGTTGTCATACATAATATGATGATTAAAATTCCTATCTTCATGATATATCACCCTGTATTGCACTAGGATAACTCAGTTCAGTAAAGCTCATTCGTACTGAAATTAGATGGGATTCTATTGGAACAATATTCAGAGAAATAAGCGCTAAACTTGTTTGATTGAGGTATTCCAATAGTGTTAAAAACTGTGGATAAGACAAAGTAAAAGTGAGCTTATATAAAGAGTTAGGCGTGTTTTCCCAAGTCTCTGGTATAAAATGATAAGTCATCAGTAAGCGTTGTAATTGCTCACTAACCGGTGGGTTATCGAATGAAATGTCATAATCTATTTGTTGTGCAATTAGTGAATTGATAGATGGCATTGTGTCTAACGTGTTCTGATAGTGACTAATACGCTTTAGTCTTTGTGCTATTTCTAGATGTTGTTGGGCTATCTCTTGCTGGTAGCCTGTGTAGATAAAGAGGTAATAAAATAGAAGGGTAATAAAGGGTATCATTAAGCTCAGTAAATTTAGTTTCCACTTAGGTAGAAACGCAATAAATAACAACCATTGTGCATTTATTTTCATTGGCTTCCCTCATCTTCTTCATTCCATTGCTCTTGTTCTTCTGATTCTCCGTTTAAATGTACTTCAGTGTAAGACGGATCAGTTTTGCTTTGTTGTAAATAATTCAACGTTAAAGAGGCTAAAACAGGGTGACTTTTAAGGTTGGTAATAAAGGAGAGTGATTGTGTATTGGGGAGAGAGAGATGCAGTGAGCGTTGATTATCTGCCTCATTATAGTGGTTAATCCAACCCGTTGAGGGAAGATGCGTTTCGATAGCTCGAAAGAAGTGAATGTAATGTAAATAACGCAGCCAGTTTTGATAATAGAGTGAATAGTGTTGATAGCATAAAAGTGTCTGTTTTTTCTGTTTTTGATATATATCGAGTTGTTTTAGTAATAAATCTTCTTGTTGTTGAGTTTGGCTTTGTTGATCTGTTATGAGTGCTCGTTTCTGTGCCAAATGGTAGGTGTAATAGCTACAAACAACGAAAGTGATCGTGACCAACGATAGCGTTTGAGAAAGCCATAACAATGCTTTTTGTCTAAATAAGCTGTGGCGCCAAGGCAGGTAATTTACTTGATACATAACACCTCTTCAGGGCGTAATGCTAAACCCAATGCAACAAGTGGAATGAGTTCTTTATCTGACGTTGTTTTAAATAAGTCGAGGGAAAGATTGGGCCAAATAGGCATCAACTGGCTAAAATATTTTTCATTATCACCTGTTAAGTAACACTGTTTTAATGACCAATGGTATTTTTCTATTAACTGGTAAATACAAGCTTGTTGCTCTTGTTGGTTTTCATAGGCAAGAGTGCCGTAATGGGGCATATTTTCATCAGATGATACCCAAAGTAGCGTTTTGTTTTTACAGTACAAAAGTGGATACTGAGGTGAGATGTCAAGGTAAGTTGCTAAATAGCGTAGTGCACACGCAGGGGTATCAATCGCAGTTATTGTTAAGTTTATTCGAGAAAATAAGTCAATATACTTATCTAAAATCGTTTTATGGCACAGGTGAATAGCGAGTTTCTCTTTATTTTGCCGATAATCAAAATTAACAGGGATTTTCATATTTTGTGTGTAAGATGTGGCTCGTAGTTGCGCTAACCGATAACATGCTGCTGATGTAAGGGAAACTGCATGAGGCAGTGGGATAATTTGATAGTTTTCATAAATATCCGGTAGAGAAAGCGTAATATTATTAATAGAGGGTAATTTTTTACGCCAATCTATTAGGATTTTTCTTAATTTTGTGTCATTTAAATCGTCATTAAGAGGTAAAGGGAATTGCCAAAATGCACTGATTTTCCATTGTTTATTCTGCTGAAATACCAAAACTGCATTGATATGATGAGTGTTAATTTCAATACCAATCTGGTAATTGTGTGTTTCCATAAATGATATCCATATCTATTGATGAGTAATTGCCTATTTTCAAAGAGGCGTTACCTTTATACTACGCACTGTTTGTTTATAAACCGCCCAATTCACACTACATGGGAAATTTAAGGTGAAGTTCTTAAAATATTTTTTCATCTTCGTTTTTGCTTGCATAATTTTGGGAGCAGCCTCGATATACGGTATGTATAAGTATGTTGAGCCTCAGTTACCCGATGTCGCGACATTAAAAGATGTTCGTTTACAAACCCCTATGCAGGTATTTAGTGCAGACGGAGAGTTGATTGCGCAATACGGCGAAAAACGTCGTTTACCGCTCACATTGGAGGAGATGCCTCCTCAACTTATTAATGCTTTTATCGCAACAGAAGATACGCGTTTTCGTGAACACCACGGAATTGACCCTATTGGGATCTCGCGTGCTGTTGTCGTGGCATTAACATCAGGACAAGCCTCTCAAGGCGCTAGTACCATTACGCAACAATTAGCTCGAAATTTCTTTTTAACACCTGAAAAGAAATTAATGCGAAAAATAAAAGAAGCCTTTTTGGCTATCCGCATTGAGAAAGAGCTCACTAAAGATGAAATTTTAGCGCTGTATCTAAATAAAATTTATCTAGGTAACCGTGCTTATGGTGTGGGTGCTGCGGCTTACGTTTACTTTGGTAAAAGTGTTCATGAGCTTAGCCTAAATGAAATGGCAGTAATTGCCGGTTTACCTAAAGCACCCTCTACACTTAACCCACTCTATTCTTATGATCGTGCCTTAAAACGTCGTAATGTCGTTTTACAGCGCATGTATGAAGAGAACTATATCACTCGTGCACAATATGAAAGTGCAAGAGCCGAGCCTATTGTTGCTAAATACCATGCACCGCAAATTGATTTCTCAGCACCTTATTTAACAGAAATGGTGAGAATGGAGATGTATGAACGCTATGGTGAAAATGCTTATACTGATGGCTATAAAATTTACACTACGGTGGTTCGTAAAGATCAATTAGCAGCAGAAAAAGCCTTGCGTGACAATGTTATCGACTATGATATGCGTCATGGTTACCGTGGTGCTCAAGAAGTTTTGTGGCGTGAAGGACAAACGCCATGGGATAACGAAGCTATCAACAAGAAATTAAAAGGGATCCAAACTTATGGTCCTTTAATTCCAGCTGTTGTGTTATCCGCTGATGCGAAAGAAGCCAAAGTTATCTTAAAAACGGGCGACAACATTACGCTAGATTTAAAAGCGGTTCGTTGGGCTCGTAAATTTATTTCTGATACCTCTCAAGGTGCAACACCAACAAAAGTTGATGCCGTTGTGCATGCTGGTGAGCAAATTTGGGTACGTCAAAATAACGAAAACAGTTGGGTACTAGCGCAACTTCCGGAGGTTAATGCTGCATTTGTTGCATTAGATCCTATCAATGGAGGAATTATTGCGCTTGTTGGTGGTTTTGATTTTGAGATCAGTAAATTTAACCGAGTTTCTCAATCTTTACGCCAAGTCGGTTCAAACATTAAACCTTTCTTATATGCTGCTGCATTAGATAAAGGATTGACGTTATCGACACTACTTAATGATTTACCTATTAGCCGTTGGGATGCTGGTGCAGGAACAGATTGGCGCCCTAAAAACTCACCGCCAACTTATGCCGGTCCTATTCGTTTACGTCAAGGTTTAGGCCAGTCTAAAAACGTGGTGATGGTACGTGCAATGCGTGCAATGGGTGTGGATTATGCTGCTGATTATCTATTACGTTTTGGTTTCCCTAATCAAAATATCGATAGAACAGAATCTTTGGCATTAGGATCACCATCATTTACACCAATGCAAATGGTACGAGGGTTTGCTGTTATGGCAAACGGCGGATATCTCATCGAACCTTACTATATCCAACGTATTGAAAATGCTGATGGTGAAGAGCTGTTTACTGCAAAACCAAAGGTAGCTTGTCCAGATTGTACTGATATCCCTGTTATTTACGGCGATACCATGCGTTCTATAGCATTATCTGATGACTATATGGAAAACGTTGCTCAATCTAATAAATCTCAGCCAGCAACGGCTACGCCTGAAATTGAATTAGAACAAGCACCGTTAGCTGAAACAGTAAAAGAAAGCCCTTATGCACCACACGTTATCAGCACACCACTGGCTTACTTAATGCATGATGCATTAAGAACAAACCTTGTGGGTGAACCGGGATGGTCTGGTACAGGTTGGCGTGCTGTTCGTGATCTTAAACGCCAAGATATTGGTGGTAAGACCGGAACAACAAACAGTTCTAAAGATGCATGGTTCTCTGGATATGGTGCCAATATTGTTGCCACAGCGTGGATTGGCTTTGATGACAGTAGCCGCAATTTAGGTCGAACTGCCGCAAGTGGTGGTGAAGCGGGTGCTAAAACAGCACAACCTATTTGGAACGACTTTATGAAAGTGGTTCTAGATGGTGTTCCCGTTAATATGATGCCTGTACCAAAAGGTGTTGTGGCTGTTCAAATTGATAGAAGAACAGGAAAATTGGCGGGTGATGGCTCTTCAATGAAAGAATATTTTATTGATGGAACTCAACCGACAGAAAGAGCAAAAAATGAAGTAGGAACACAGATTTTTGAGGATAATGGCGAATCTAACGAGTTATTCTAATTAATCGAAAATAAAAACCGGATGTTAAAGTCCGGTTTTTTATTATCTATTTATTTTTGTAATAGATAGCGGTGAGCTAAGAAGAGAGCGCTGACACTACGAGCTTCTGTAAAATCTGGGTGATCGAGTAAGTCCATCATTTTGGCGATAGGCCAACGTATTTGGATCAGAGGCTCAGGTTCATCACCTTCGAGTTGCTCTGGATAAAGGTCATGCGCAATGACAATGTTCATTTTGCTAGAAAAGTAAGATGGCGCCATAGAAAGCTTTGCGAGTTCTATTAATGAGCGGGCACCATAGCCAATTTCTTCTTTTAGCTCGCGGTTTGCGGCTTGTAGGGCATTTTCACCAGGATCAATTGCACCTTTTGGAAAACCAAAGTCGTAATTTTCGATACCTACGGCGTATTCACGAATAAGAATAATATTGTCATCAATAATAGGAACAATCATAACGGCTTCACGATTAGTGGGTTTCATTCGCTCATAAGTGCGCTTTTCTCCGTTACTAAACTCCAGATTAACGGATTGGATCTGAAATAATCGAGAACGGGCGATGTTATCAATGTTTAGTATATTGGGTTTTTTTAGTTCTTTCATAACAGTCCCTGACAGAATAGAGATTAACCTGAATTTAACACATTAATGACAAAATAAATCTAACAATTAGATTTAGCTTTTAAAGGAAAATTGAGTACACTCCGCTATTAAATCTAGTTATTGATTGATTTTTTGAGAATATTATTATTTATTGATTCGCTATTTTACCCGAAGATAGCATTGTTAGCGGATATAAACTTGATAATAGATATAAATTATAACGCGACTGCAAAAATATAATCTATTGTATTTAAATAAAAAATAGAACAAAAGAATAGGAATTGCCTTATGTTAGGCAGGGTTTTAAATTTGTTATTGTTACTACGCAGCATCAGTATAATCATGGGGAAAAAATGAGATTATCAGTCATTATATTGGCTATCTTGATGATAAGCCTATTTATAATGGCCGCCTTTCTATTCTTTAAAAGAAGGCGGCTTGATGGCTCACATCATCTCCCATCTCTCGCTAAACCGACTTATCGCAAGCTCACTTCTGATGACTATGGGCTTATTAGTGATTATTTATCTTATTTTGGTACATCAGACTTCTCTTCTGGCTATTCATTACAAAACTTTCCCGAAATGCCAATTAAAGGCGAAGTTGTTACTACATTAAGAAATATCGTTAATCGCTTTGCAGGTTCTAGTGAAGGATTAAATCATTGGCGTTACTATATTGATGCCGTAGAAATTCATATTCCCCCGCTGCTCGTTCCTTATCTTCAGCAAGAAAACGTTCTCGATGTTGTTTGTACCCCTTCAATCCCCATCGTTGTTGGTGTGAATGGCCATTTCTTAAAAGATGAAAAAATTCATTTTTCTGCGCTAAGTTTAAAGCAGCTTTCTGAGCCTATATTGGCAAATGGTTCATCAACGATTCAAAAGAATGAAGGTGATGCGGCGCATTTATTACAGATCCGAGAGGAAACAAACGAAGAATACCGATTACATAACTCATCTGGCTTTTGGAATGGTTCTTTTGTTTGTATAGGGCTTACGTTGTGTCTAACTGCCTTAATGATGCCTCAAGTTTTTCTTCCTTGGATCTTAGCGACCGGTGGTGCTTTTCTTGCTGTTGGTATTTTTCTGATCCACAACCCTTTGATCAAATCGCGTAAACAAGAAATTCACTGTTTTAAAGGACGCTTAAAGCGCTGGGGGCTTTTTGGTAATTTTGATCATGGGCAGGTAAAAAATGTTTCTTTAGGGGGGATTGATCTTGTTTACCCGCCTCATTGGGAACCTTATATTCAAAACGATATTGATAAGGTGACCTATTTAGAAATGTATCCAAATCATCATGTTGTAAAGCAAGGAAATTACCTTTCATTACATGATGAAGAAAAAAATTATCCTTATAAACGGTATATTAAAAATATTATTTTCGTTTTTTGGAGTTTGTTTATTATTGGTATGTTGTATCTTTATCAGCCACTTTCTCTTTCTATGAAGCTCAGCTTTTCATGGCTTAAAGATACTGAACCTCATTTAGTCACCAACTTTACCGAGTTGGAAACAACAGATTTGCATGTCGGAGATATTATTCAAGCTAAAGGAATTGGGATGTGTTACATGCCCCCTAATTTATCCAGTAAGAATAATAAAACGATTTTTGCGCCTTTTGATTGCTCAGGAATTTACTGGAATAACAGTAATCCGATGCCTATGCCTGAATCGAGCACGATAGAAAAAGCTGCCGCTTTATTACATATGGTTGAAGAGCAACTTCATCCAGTTTCTAACAACCGCGTTAACCCAAGTTTAGGGCAAGCTATCACTAAATCGGGAATGAATCTGTTAGATAACTTTGATGGTATTGTGTTGAAAACAGAAGATTTATGCCCTCGAGAAAATGAATGTATTCGGCTAAAAATGGCGCTAGTTAACTTAAGTAACGTCAATGATTGGGCTGCATTAGTCCAACGCGCTGAAAGTGGAAAATTAACCGGTACTAATGTTTTATTACGAGCTGTGAGTGCAGAGGCCTTGGAAAAGCTTATCGACACCACCACATCCTCTTTTATCTACCGAGAAATAGATAAAGCCGCAATACTGTTAAATAGTCCTCCACCAGGTGGTGTGCTGTTAATCAGTGATGAGAGAAAACAACTTGTTGATTACGCTTCAAGTTCAAATTCGGTGTTTGAACCTACTCCGTTAGAACAATGGCGAGAACTACAACGTTTATCTGATATTTTATTACATACGCCTTTTGATACCGGAGGTGTCATAACAGGTATGGTTATCGATGCAAATGGTACGTTACAGATATTTTTACATAGCCTGCCAGACTCGATGACAATGTTATATTACATCGGTAATACGTTATTATTGTTTCTTGCTATCGGGTTCTTAGTATTGAACCTATTTCTTATCATCCGGCGCCGGCGACAAAACAACCAACGCATGAATAAAATCAGTCTCTATTATGAGCACTGTTTTTATCGCCCTCCTCAGTAAGTCCCTTGTTGTGGAAGGCTATGTGTTTACACTATCGCCTTCGTAAAGAAGTTGAAGTTAAGGAGAAAGGGATGAGTCAACCATCACAAGAAAGTGGTGTCCGCTTAGATAAATGGCTTTGGGCTGCTCGTTTTTATAAAACGCGTGCCATTGCTCGCACGATGATTGAAGGTGGTAAAGTCCATTACAATGGTGTGAGAGGCAAGCCAAGTAAAATCGTTGAAGAAGGCGCAGAAATACGCCTGCGACAAGGTAATGATGAACGGACGGTAACCATTCTCATGGTGAGTGCACAGCGACAAGGTGCTACACAGGCACAGACACTCTATTGTGAAACACCAGAGAGTATCGCTAAAAGAGAAAAAATTGCTCTAGCGAGAAAAATGAATGCGTTAACAATGCCTCATCCTGAGCGTCGTCCTGATAAAAAGGAAAGACGCACCTTACTTCGCTTCAAACAGACAAATTTACAAGAATCGGATTAACCGATTCCCTGAAATGAGAGAAAGTTATGTCTAAAAAAGACGCTTTATCACGTTTTTTATTCGAAAAAAACGCGGTACGTGGTGAATTAGTCAATGTGACTGAAACCTATCAATCAATGCTTGAAAATCACCATTATCCTGAGCCAGTTCAATGCCTTCTGGGTGATCTGTTGGTGGCAACGAGTTTGTTAACAGCGACGCTTAAATTTGAAGGAGATATTACAGTTCAAATACAAGGCGATGGTCCAGTACGATTGGCGGTTATTAATGGTAATAATAATCAACAAATGCGTGGTGTTGCGCGTGTAAGTGATGATGTTAAGGCAGGAAGTACATTAAAAGAGATGATCGGTAATGGTTTTATGGTCATCACGGTAACGCCTGAAAAAGGTGAACGTTATCAAGGTATTGTTGCTCTTGATGGTGAAACTATTGAAGCATGTATTGATAACTACTTTAAGCAATCAGAACAGCTACCTACTCGCGTATTTATTCGTAGTGGTATGCAAGCGGGCAAACCAGCCGCAGCAGGTATGTTATTACAAGTATTGCCTGCATCAGAAGAGTTCACCGCAGAACATACTGCTGAACATTTTGAATTGCTCACACAGTTAACGCACACAATTAAAGCCGAAGAGCTATTTACACTAGATACTAAAGAGATCTTACATCGCTTATATCACGAAGAAGATGTCACTCTTTATGATCCTCAAGTTGTTGAATTCCATTGCACTTGTTCGCGTGAACGTTGTGAAAATACATTAGTAACATTGTCGAGAGAAGATGTGAATCACCTGTTGCAAGAACAGGGAAATATTGATATGGAATGCGAATATTGTGGAACACATTACATCTTCACTGAGAGTGATATCAACAATATCAATAAGTTGGATGAGTTTGAATTACACTGATTCGATTTAGCAAGACTGTTTTATTAAAAGGACGCTATTTTGCGTCCTTTTTTATTCAACAATTTTTCTTTAGTTTTGTGCATTGGCTCTCGTTCTTAACATAAAAAAATTATAAATTTTCAAAATATTGATAACAATCGCTGTTAATTACTCGTAACACCTTAATATTATTCGTAGAAAGGTCTATTTATCAGGAGCGAAACTATGAGCGTTAAAGGTCTTACCCCTAAGGATCTCCAGCAGTACGGTATTAAGGACACAAGTGAAATCATTTATAACCCAAGCTATGAGCTGTTATTTAATGAAGAAACCAAGCCTGGATTAACAGGTTACGAGCGAGGCACACAAACCTCGTTAGGCGCTATTGCCGTTGATACAGGTATATTTACTGGACGTTCTCCGAAAGATAAATACATTGTTCGTGATGATGTTACTCGTGACACCGTATGGTGGGCTGATCAGGGTAAAGGTAAGAACGATAATAAGCCACTTTCACAAGAAGTGTGGACTGACTTAAAATCATTAGTAACCAATCAGCTATCAGGCAAACGTTTGTTTGTTGTCGATGCATTTTGTGGTGCGAATGCAGATACTCGTTTGAAAGTTCGTTTTATCACAGAGGTTGCTTGGCAAGCGCACTTTGTTAAAAATATGTTTATTCGTCCTGAACAAGAAGAGCTGGAGAATTTCACACCAGACTTCATTGTGATGAACGGAGCGAAATGTACAAATCCAAATTGGAAGGCGCAAGGTCTGAATTCAGAGAACTTCGTTGCTTTCAATTTAACTGAACGCATTCAGTTAATTGGTGGTACTTGGTACGGTGGCGAGATGAAGAAAGGCATGTTCTCTATGATGAACTACTTCCTTCCTCTTAAAGGTATGGCTTCTATGCACTGCTCCGCAAACGTTGGCGAAAGTGGTGATGTTGCTATTTTCTTTGGTCTATCAGGCACAGGTAAAACAACCCTTTCAACCGATCCTAAGCGTAAGCTAATTGGTGATGATGAACATGGTTGGGATGATGACGGCGTGTTTAACTTTGAAGGTGGCTGTTATGCGAAAACAATCCACTTATCAAAAGAAGCTGAACCCGATATCTATGGTGCAATTAAACGTGATGCACTGTTAGAAAACGTGGTTGTGTTATCTGACGGCTCTGTTGATTTCGACGATGGTTCAAAAACAGAAAACACCCGTGTTTCTTACCCTATTTATCATATCGATAATATCGTTAAACCAGTTTCCAAAGCAGGTCATGCTAAGAAAGTTATTTTCTTAACAGCGGATGCTTTTGGTGTGTTACCTCCGGTTTCACGTTTAACACCAGAACAGACGCAATACCACTTTTTATCTGGTTTCACCGCTAAACTTGCGGGAACTGAACGTGGTGTGACCGAACCAACGCCAACATTCTCAGCCTGTTTTGGTGCAGCATTCTTATCTCTACACCCAACACAATATGCTGAAGTATTGGTAAAACGTATGCAAGCATCAGGTGCAAAAGCCTACTTGGTTAATACAGGTTGGAACGGTACAGGTAAGCGTATCTCGATTAAAGATACTCGCGCTATTATTGATGCCATTTTAAATGGTGATATTGATAAAGCACCAATGAAAACATTACCAGTATTTGATTTAGAGATCCCAACCGCACTGCCAGGCGTTAACAGCGAAATTTTAGATCCTCGTGATACTTATGCTGATAAAACGCAATGGGATACCAAAGCAGACGATCTTGCCGATCGTTTTGTGAAAAACTTTGATAAATATACGGATACCCCAGCAGGTCAAGCATTGACTAAAGTTGGGCCTAAACGTTAATTATTAGTACGAATAAAAACACCAATTTCATAGGATGTGATTTTGGTGTTTTTTTATTTGAGAACTTTGAGAAAAAAAATCCCTGAAATGCGAGAAGATTTCAGGGAATAGAAAAATAAAGTGAAATAGCTTATTAGAGAAAAAGTGGCTTTAGAGGGTGATAACCCAACTATGCTGTTACAGGAGGTAAATCAAACAGTAAAATTTCACTGTCCTCATCACCAACGAAACGGATCATATCTTCATTTGCAATTGCCACACCATCGCTGGTGGTCGCAATAATGTCATTAATGGTTATTTTACCTTTCACAACTTGTAGCCAAACATGACGACCTGTTTCGGCTTGATATTGTGCTTCTTCACCTTTTTTCAGGTTCCAACGCCATAGCGTCATATCTTGAAAGACTTTTAAAGAGCCATCACGGGCATCTGGCGATAAAATAAGCTGTTTGCTTACTGTAGTATCAAAACGACGTTGATCGTAACGTGGTGTGATACCGACAGTGTTTGGCATAATCCAAATTTGGTAAAAATGCAGTCCTTTATCACTATTTGGATTATATTCTGAGTGAGTAATACCTGTACCTGCACTCATTATTTGAAACTCACCAGCAGGAACATTTTCTTTATTGCCCATGCTGTCTTTATGCTCGATATTACCTTCAAGCACATAGGTTAAAATTTCCATGTCTTTATGTGGGTGAGTACCAAAACCTTCACCGGGTATTACGCGATCTTCATTAATAACTCGTAGTGCAGAAAATCCCATAAAATCACGATCGTAATAATTTGCGAAAGAGAAGGTATGCCAGCTATCTAGCCAACCATGATTAGCGTGTCCTCTTTCATTTGCTTTGCGTAGATAAATCATAATGTGTTTCCTTCTCTGAAGTTATTGAACACAGTTTACTCAATAGCGCAAAGTAAAAAAGCGGAGGAATTTAACCTGAAGATCCAAATAATTTGAATAAGAGAAAACAAAAACATCGAATAAGTTCTAGAAAAGAAAAAGCCAGCACCCGGCTGGCTAAAGTAAAACACTGGAAGCAATGTGAGCAATGTCGTTCTTTCATATGACCCTGAAGGTGGTGCATCTGAAAGTGTTATTGATGATAATAGTTCTCAGTATCATTTGTAAAGCCCTTTTTTTAAGCAAATTAGAAAAAATAGCTAAAAAAGTTTTAACTCACTGATTAACGAGTTATTTTATTTTAATAATTTTTTAAAACAGTAATATAACCAAATAGTTAACAATATTCTTTATGGGGTCATTTATAGGAAAAAGAAGAGAAAATGTGACATAAAACCCGAGGAAAGGAAGGGATATAAGGTATTTTGAATCTCTAGCGAGAAATACAAGAAGAAAAAGCCATCATTGATTGATGATGGCTAGTTTTTATTATGTATAACTTATAAGTTTATAGAATTATAAAACCGATATTTATAACTTTAATATTTACAAATTCATTTATTATTGCTCAACAAAAGTCGATTTTGGTGTTGAAATAAGGCTCTGTGCACAGGCATAAGCTGAGCTCCACGCCCACTGAAAGTTATATCCACCTAACCAACCCGTCACATCAACCACCTCTCCAATAAAATAGAGTCCTTTTACTTTTATGGCTTCCATTGTTTTAGAGGAAAGGGCTCTAGTATCTACACCGCCTAGTGTGACTTCTGCGGTGCGATATCCCTCAGTACCATTGGGCTGAACTTGCCATTCTTGTAGTAACGTTGCAATTTGCGTAATACGTTCATTACTCAGTTGAGCCAGAGAAACATCAGGTAATTGTTTATTTTCTATCATTATTTCAATAAAACGCTTTGGTAATAAGCGAGAAAGCGTATTTTTTAATGACTGATTTGGATGCTCTTGTCGTTTTTCTTGTAGTAGGCTTTCCAGATCAACACTTGGAAGTAAGTTAATACTTACATACTCTCCTGCTTGCCAATAACTTGAAATTTGTAAAATCGCAGGGCCTGAAAGACCGCGGTGCGTAAAAAGAATATTTTCTTTAAAACTTGTTCCGTTTTTTGCCGTCACAATAGCAGGTACAGCAACACCGGATAGTTGGCTTAATTGTTCAAGTTGAGGTTTATGCAGAGTAAAAGGTACTAAACCTGCGCGAGTAGGTAAAACAGAAAGCCCAAATTGTTCTGCAACTTTATAGCCAAAAGGAGTAGCCCCTAAACCGGGCATAGAAAGACCACCACTGGCAATGACCACAGAAGGTGTTGTGATAGTTTTTCCATCAACAAAAATAGTAAAGCCCACATCTGTTTTCTCGATTTGCGTGACTTCACTACGTAAGCGAACACTTACTTTCCCTTTTTGACATTCAGTGAGTAATAAATCAACAATTTGCTGTGCTGAATCATCACAAAATAGCTGTCCTAACGTTTTTTCATGGTAGGCGATGTTATGTTTTTGCACTAATTCAATAAAATCCCATTGTGTATAGCGAGCAAGTGCTGACTTACAGAAATGAGGATTCTCTGATAAGTACGCCGAAGGTTCGATATACATATTGGTGAAATTACAACGCCCACCACCTGACATTAGAATTTTACGGCCCGCTTTTTTGCCATTATCGAGGACTAAAACAGATAATCCTGCTTGTCCTGCTAAAGACGCACAAAAAAGCCCCGCGGCACCTGCACCTATAATTACTGTATCGTATGATCCCACAATGATGTCTCGTTCTTGGTTTTCTCTGACTACTTAATCAATGATTTTCGCGTAAGATCAGAGTGTTTTTGTAAAATTATATGGAGAAATCTGCATTTTTCACCTAAATTCTTATTAGCAAGGAAAAAAATTGTCAGAAATTTACTTTTTTTTTATTTTTATTAATTAAATGATATATAAGGAATTATCTTAAAAAGGCTCTAATTTTCTTGGTTATCAAATCAAAAAAAGGTTAAATTTCGCTTCCACCGTTCGCATTTGTCGCTGATAATGCGCCGCGTTCATGTCCAACTAACTGGCTTAACGTCTATGCTACATTTGTTTACTGACCTAGAATTTCATACAGGTTTGATGTTGGTTTTAGCACTGTTATTTGTGCTATTTTATGAAGCTATTAACGGCTTCCATGATACCGCAAATGCGGTAGCAACTGTTATCTATACTCGTGCTATGCGTGCGCAATTTGCGGTCGTGATGGCGGGTGTATTTAACTTCCTTGGAGTTTTGCTCGGTGGATTGAGCGTAGCTTATGCTATCGTTCACTTGTTACCGACAGATCTTCTGCTGAATGTGAGCTCTGCTCATGGCCTTGCCATGGTCTTCTCGTTGCTGTTAGCCGCCATTATCTGGAACTTAGGTACATGGTATTTCGGTATTCCAGCATCAAGTTCACATACGCTGATAGGTGCTATCATTGGTATTGGTTTAACAAATGCTATCGTGACAGATTCGTCTATCGTTGACGCATTAAACATACCAAAAATGATCAGTATCTTCCTATCACTCATTCTTTCACCAATTATCGGCTTGGTTATTGCAGGCGCGATGATTTTCTTACTGCGCCGTTACTGGAGTGGTACGAAAAAACGTCGTCGTATTCACCTGACACCCGCTGAACGTGAGAAGCAAGATGGTAAGCGTAAGCCGCCATTTTGGACTCGTACTGCTCTGATTTTATCAGCAGTTGGGGTGAGTTTCTCTCATGGTGCAAATGATGGGCAGAAAGGTATCGGTCTTATCATGTTGGTATTAATTGGCGTGGCGCCTGCGGGCTTTGTCGTCAATATGAGTGCGAGCGGATACGATATCACCAAAACTCATGATGCAGTTGTACACTTACAACAATATTATGAGAAACATCAGCCAGCGCTACAGCATGCTATTGATAATACACCAGTAGTACCAGCACAAGCTGATGCTAGTGATACCGATTTCCATTGTAATAGCGCAAGAACGCCAATTGTTCTGAATCAAACAGAACAGATGCTTGCTAATATTAGCTCTTATGATGAGCTAACAGCAGACCAGCGTGCTCAAATGCGTCGATTACTTATGTGTATTGCTGATACCGCAACAGAAGTGGCTAAATTACCAGAAACTAGCGCCCAAGATGCACGGTTCTTAAAAACATTGAGTCGTGACCTGCTAAACACAGTGGAATATGCTCCAATTTGGATCATTATCGCAGTGGCATTAGCGCTCTCTATTGGGACAATGGTAGGTTGGAAACGCGTTGCAGTAACGATTGGTGAGAAAATTGGTAAAAAAGGTATGACTTACGCTCAAGGGGTTTCTGCTCAGGTAACAGCAGCAGTTTCCATCGGTGTAGCAAGTTATACGGGTATGCCTGTATCAACAACACAAGTTCTGTCATCTGCAGTTGCAGGTACGATGATTGTTGATGGTGGTGGTGTTCAAACGAAGACAGTGAAAAATATTGCACTGGCTTGGATCTTAACATTACCAGTTAGCATTGGTTTATCAGGTTTACTTTATTGGATATCACTTACATTTATTGTGAATAGCTGATAACAGTAAATTACCCAAGTTTGTTTATAAACGGTGACTTTTAGTCACCGTTTTTTTGTTTTTGTCGCTACCAAAAAAGCATCGCAATTAAACTTGCGACAGCCAAAATACAAAAACGACTAACAAGATAAAATTGCCGATAAATTCGATCGCAACGCATAATAACTTCAGGATTATGATGATTGATGTATTGGCGTTGGTTGATATAGCGGATAAGTCGCAACTGTTTTGAAAATTGCCCATGCATAGTAAAAAATCCATTGCCATCCACCGATTGGTAGAGCAAAGGATCAGATTGGCGCAAGATGGTGAGCAATACCCGAATAGATGAAAAATAACGCATCATATTAATCAGGCAAAGAATACATAGCGCCCAAAAGACAACAATGACATTAAACATAATCCCCTCCCTAGAATAATAGATTCTGAGATGAGAAAACCTTTACCAATAAAGGTTACTTTTTTCTCTAATTTAAGTTTAGGTGAAATTAAGCAATAAACAAAAGTGACTTTTTCAAGTTGTTTCCTTTTTCAGAAAAAAAGATAAAAAATAACTCTAAAAGGGTGTTTTTGTTGTTTTTTATACTCAATTCTCATTATTATGATGTTATTGTCGGTGAATGACATCGTGCTAATCTAAAATGGTGTATATTGTTATTTATCGATAGATGCTTTCTTGATGAATTTGACATAAGTTGTGATCAAGACGACATCTAACTTTCATCTTAAAACGTTATATTTAACACATAGGATTTAGGCTTAACCGCCTTTCCAACCGATTAATCAGCTTATGGAAGGAGTTCACGATGGCTTATAAGCATATTCTAGTGGCAGTTGATTTATCCCCTGAGAGTAACGTCTTAGTACAGAAAGCTGTATCTATGGCAAAACCCTATAATGCCAAAGTTTCCTTAATTCACGTTGATGTTAACTACTCTGATCTTTATACCGGTCTAATTGATGTCAACCTCGGTGATATGCAGCAACGTATTACTGATGAAACCCGTAACGCGTTAAAAGATCTCTCTGATAAATCAGGTTATGAAATTCAGGAAACCCTGAGTGGTAGTGGTGATTTAGGTCAAGTTCTGGTTGATGCGATTAAGAAATACGATATGGATTTAGTCGTTTGTGGTCATCACCAAGACTTCTGGAGCAAATTGATGTCATCAGCACGCCAACTAATTAATACTGTGCATGTTGATATGCTGATTGTTCCTCTGAAAGATGATGAATAATAATCGATTGCTTGTTTAAGCAAAAAAAATGCCTGCTTATGCAGGTATTTTTTTGCCTAAAATTCCTATTTTTCCTGCCTTTAAACTGAGTCAACCTTTTTTTTTTGTCTAATTATGAAAAAAATGTCTTGAAGTGTGAATGTATTTTAATGATATATTCAAGAAGCAAAACAACATCAACCTCACAAAACCCAAAAATATTCCGAATAAATGAGGTTATGCCAACATCACATTACACAAAAAAGGAATAGCTGAATGAATATATCTGGCTCATTATCTTCGTTNAACCTCACAAAACCCAAAAATATTCCGAATAAATGAGGTTATGCCAACATCACATTACACAAAAAAGGAATAGCTGAATGAATATATCTGGCTCATTATCTTCGTTTTTAGAAGGGGTAGAAAAATATAACGCTCATCAACCTGAGTATCATCAGGCGGTTCGTGAAGTTTTTACCACTTTGTGGCCTTTTTTAGAGAAAAACCCACAATATCGTGAACAATCATTACTTGAGCGCTTAGTTGAGCCTGAACGTATTATCCAGTTTCGCGTCTGTTGGTTAGATGATAAAGGGCAAGTGCAAGTTAACCGTGCATGGCGTATCCAATTTAACTCAGCCATTGGACCTTACAAAGGTGGTATGCGTTTTCATCCATCAGTAAATCTTTCCATCCTAAAATTCTTAGGTTTTGAGCAAACATTTAAAAATGCATTAACTACATTACCGATGGGAGGAGCCAAAGGCGGTTCTGATTTTAATCCTAAAGGTAAAAGTCATGGGGAAGTGATGCGTTTTTGTCAGGCTCTGATGACTGAACTTTATCGCCATTTAGGCGCGAATACGGATGTTCCTGCTGGTGACATTGGTGTGGGTGCACGAGAAGTTGGCTTTATGGCAGGCATGATGAAAAAGCTGTCTAACAGCAATGAATGTGTATTTACAGGTAAAGGTCTTTCATTCGGTGGTAGTTTAATCCGCCCAGAAGCCACAGGGTACGGTTTAGTTTACTTTACTAATGCGATGCTTAAACGTCATGGTATGTCTCTTGAGGGAATGCGTGTGGCGGTTTCTGGCGCAGGTAACGTTGCACAGTTTACTATCGAAAAATGTTTAGAGTTAGGCGCAAAAGTAATAACTGCATCCGATTCAGGTGGTACTGTGGTTGATGAAGCTGGATTTACGACTGAAAAACTCGCTCGACTCACTGAAATTAAAAATAATTATGGTCGTGTTGAAGAGTACGCAAAAGAATTTGGCTTAACGTATCTTGAAGGGCAACAACCTTGGGCTGTTCCTGTTGATATTGCTTTGCCTTGTGCAACACAAAATGAGTTAGATTTGGAAGCGGCTAAAGTACTAATCAAAAATGGTGTGAAAGCTGTTGCTGAAGGCGCGAATATGCCAACAACGATTGCTGCAACAGATGCTTTTATTGAAGCTGGTGTCTTATTTGCGCCGGGTAAAGCCGCGAATGCAGGTGGTGTTGCAACCTCTGGTTTAGAGATGGCACAAAATGCAGCTCGTTTAAGCTGGAAAGCCGAGAAAGTAGACGCGCGTTTACATCACATCATGTTAGATATTCACCATGCTTGCGTGAATTACGGTGGTGAAGGTAAACAAACTAATTATATTCAAGGTGCAAATATTGCAGGTTTTGTCAAAGTAGCCGATGCAATGCTGGCACAAGGTGTGTTGTAATTTTCATTGATTCTGAACGGGTGTTGAACACCCGTCAGATTTCAACTTTATTTATTGTTTCCTAATGTGTAAGTGGTTACACAAGGATAAATATCAAAACGGTGATTTTTCGTAGTTACATTAGCGTGTGCGGGCTGATTATTTAATGGCTCTGCATAATCAGGGCGTTTAACCACAACCCGCTTTTTAGCCAACATAATTGCAGGTTCTAATAGTGCATCCGCATCTTCATCGGCACCCACTAAAGACTGAAAGACACGCATCTCTTTTTTTACTAATGCGCTTTTCGCTTTATGTGGATACATAGGGTCAAGATAAACTACATCGGGTGCGGGTGTAATTTCTGTCAGTGCTTGAGCTGAAGAGGCATGGATAAGTGTCATACGTTCTTGCATCCATTCACCAATATCCGGATCAAGATAAGCACGTTTTAAGCCATCTTCAAGCAATGCTGCAACAACAGGATGGCGTTCAACCATTCTTACCTTACAACCAATAGAGGCCAATACAAACGCATCACGACCAAGTCCCGCCGTTGCATCAACTACATCAGGTAGATAGTCTTTTTTAATGCCGACAGCTTTTGCCACTGCTTCACCTCGACCACCGCCAAATTTACGACGATGTGCCATGGTGCCTTCCACAAAATCGACATAAATACCACCCAATTTAGGTTCATCTTGTTTGCGTAATTCAAGGTGAGTGGGTGTTAACACTAATGCCATAATTTGCGTTTCATCGTGAACTAAGCCCCAACGTTGCGCTAAATCAGATAAGGCGCTGTTATCAGCGCCTTCTTCACAAAGTAAACAGATATTCACATATCATCCTTTAATGCCGTAGCCTTTGAGCATAGCATCAAGTTTCGGTTCACGACCACGGAAGCGTTTGAATAGCTCCATTGGTTCTTCTGAACCACCACGAGTTAAAATATTATCAAGGAATGATTGACCCGTTTCACGGTTAAAAATGCCTTCTTCAGAGAAGCGAGAGAATGCATCTGCTGCCAGTACATCAGCCCATAAATAGCTGTAATAACCTGCTGCATATCCACCTGCAAAGATATGGCTAAAGGCATGAGGGAAACGCGCCCACGGCGTAGATGGAACCACGGAAACTTTCTCTTTCACACTATTTAAGATATCCATAATACGCGCTCCTTTAGATGGATCATATTCAGCGTGTAAACGGAAATCAAACAGACCAAATTCCAGTTGGCGTAACACAAACATCGCTGACTGATAATTTTTTGCTTTAAGCATATTATCAAGCATTGCCTGTGGTAATGGCTCACCAGTTTCATAATGACCTGAAATAAAGGCTAACGCTTCTGGCTCCCAGCACCAGTTTTCCATAAATTGACTTGGTAATTCAACGGCATCCCAAGGTACGCCATTAATGCCTGCAACATCAGCAGTATCAATCTGCGTTAACATGTGATGTAAACCGTGACCAAACTCATGAAACAGAGTGGTCACTTCATTATGAGTAAACAGTGCCGGTTTATCGCCTACTGGTTTATTGAAGTTACAAGTGAGGTAAGCAACAGGGTTTTGTAGTGAACCATCTGTATGACGCATTCTACCCATGCAGTCATCCATCCAAGCGCCGCCACGTTTGTGTTCACGCGCATATAAATCAAGATAGAAGCTACCACGTAAAGTGTTGCTTTCATCATAAAGCTCAAAGAAACGAACATCATCATGCCAAGTGTCGATATCGTTACGTTCTTTGGCTGTTAAACCATAGATACGATGAACGACTTCAAATAAACCACTTAAAGCACGTTGTTCAGGGAAATAAGGGCGTAACTGTTCATCATCGATTGAGAACAGGTGTTGTTTTTGCTTTTCGCTGTAATAAGCCAGATCCCACGATTCGAGTTTATCAACACCATAGTGTTCTTTTGCAAATTGAGTGAGTTCTGCTAATTCTTCTTTACCTTGTGGATGAGCACGTTGGGCTAAATCAGTTAAGAAGCCAATTACTTGCTCTGGAGATTCTGCCATTTTAGTGGCAAGGGATTTTTCAGCGTAATTTTTAAAACCTAGTAGTTGAGCGAGTTCATGACGTAATGAAAGGATCTCCGCCATAATTTCACTGTTATCCCACTGACCTGCATTTGGACCTTGATCAGAGGCGCGAGTACTATAAGCAATGCTCATCTCTTTTCGCAGCTCACGGTTATCTGCGTAAGTCATAACAGGTAGATAGCTTGGCATATCAAGTGTTAACAGATAGCCTTCTTGCTCTTTAGCTTGTGCAATCGCTTTTGCTGCATCAATCGCACTTTGCGGCATACCGGATAGATCGTCTACATTAGTAATTAATTTAGACCAACCCATTGTGGCATCTAATACGTTATTGCCGTACTTCGCGCCTAGTTCTGACATGCGTGCACTGATTTCACCAAAACGCTGTTGTTTCTCTTTTGGTAGCCCAATGCCTGATAATTCAAAATCGCGTAGTGCATTTTCAACCGCTTTTTTCTGAGGTTGAGTTAATGTGTTGAAATCTGCACTTTCTTTAATTGATTTATAAGCTTGATATAAACCTTCGTGTTGCCCCATCCAAGTACTAAATTCAGACAATAGCGGTAAGCTTTGTTCATAGACTTCACGCAGTTCTGCACTATTTTTAACAGAATTTAAATGGCTGACAGGCGACCAAACTCGAGACAGTTTATCGCCAGCTTCCGCTAACGGTTGGCAAAGGTTGTCCCAGTTAAATTGCGTATTATCAGCCAATAATTTTTCAACTGTTTCACGATAAGTTGCTAAGACTTCTTTGAGGGCAGGAACAACATGTTCTGGTTTGATAAGGGAAAATGCAGGCAATCCCGTTGTGCTAAGTAATGGATTTGACATAAAAAACATCCTGTATTTGGGGTTGCAGTGACGTAAAACACACCACTGAGTTTATTCGTTATAGAGAGTAAGATGAGGATGAAACCGCATAAGTTCAATAGTATCGCGGTAATTATCCGAGGTTTTACTCAAAAATGGGGTTATTTTATTTGAAAGAGCTTTTATTGATTTGATGCACTTGGGATTAAAAATAATTCAGCGTATAATCATCCCGTTATTTCCTTTTGACCCATTCAAAAATGGAAGATCATCGTCCCCGGTGGGGCGGCTGGACTTCAAATCCAGATGGGGCCGCCAGCGGTCCTTGGCAGGTTCGACTCCTGTGATCTTCCGCCAATACTCATTCAATTAACCTTCTCATAAAACTGCTTTTTACGCCTTTATCATATTGTTTTTCAGCAAAATAGTACGTTTACTATCTATTTATAGGTGCCCTTATCTTTTTGTTAAACATGGTATATTGTTGTTCATAGTTTATTCATAACGTATAGAGAGTGGGGACAATTTGATGAGCGAAAATCTTCCTGAAGCACCACAGGGTGAATTTGTTTTGTTCCGTAGTGAAGATGGACAAACTCACGTCGAATGCCGCTTTGAGTCTGATACGCTGTGGTTATCTCAATCCTCCATTTGTGAACTTTACGGTAAAGCGAAAGCTACGATTAGTGAGCATATCAGCAATATTTTTACTGAAGGCGAGTTAGTTGAAGATTCAGTTGTTCGGTTTTACCGAACAACTGCGGATGATGGTAAGCAGTACAATGTAAAATACTTCAATCTCTCAATGATCCTTGCTGTTGGTTACCGCGTCCGTTCTACTCGCGGCACTCAATTTCGTCAGTGGGCAACTCAAACTTTAGAGCAGTATCTGATCAAAGGGTTTGTGATGGATGATGAACGTCTGAAGAATCCGCCTATCGATCAGTCAGTCGTGCCTGATTACTTTGATGAGATGCTCGAACGCATTCGTGATATTCGTGCCAGTGAGCGGCGTGTGTATTTACGGGTGAAAGAGATCTTCACCATGGCAGCGGACTATGAGCCTTCAAATAAAGAAACCAATCGTTTCTTCCAAACCATCCAAAACAAATTACATTTTGCTTGTACGGGAATGACTGCCGCGGAGCTTATAGCTAGTCGCGCAGATGCCAGTCAGCCGGATATGGGATTAACCAGCTATAAATTTGATGAGGTGCGTAAAACCGATGTCACGATCGCGAAGAATTATCTACGTGAAAATGAGCTCAAAGAATTAAATCGTATCGTCAATATGTGGCTCGATTTTGCTGAAGACCAAGCACTGCGCCGTAAGCAGGTTTTTTTACAGGATTGGGATACTAAACTGGATCAGTTTTTAAGTTTAAACGACCGTGACGTATTGCAAGGTGTTGGTGGGGTTAGTAAGAAAGTAGCTGACGAAAAAGCTAAAGAGATATTTGATATTTTTGCTCAAAAACGTCGACAGTTAAAAGAAGCAGAAGGGGCGAGGGTGAATATTGCAGCTCTGAAAGATTTGCTGAAAAAAGGTAAGTAAAATGTATATAGGTAAAGAAATGCTGAATAGTTTTTGTGGTTCTATGTTTTAAATGATTGTTATTTTAGCTGGACTAATCTTAGACAGGCAGATAGAAATCCAAAAGTGGACACTGTTAACTTCTTACCAAATTAGTCGAGAGGCGAGCAGGTCACGCTAATTAATTTCATAAGGTGGGATTGCGTGGATATTCAATCAATCAAAGAATCAAGATTTAATGCTCTTGCGGCTTATGCGAGGAATCCAGATGTTAAGCTTATTAGCGAAGAGGTTAGTTGGTATCAAACAGATGATCTATGCATTGTAGCCTGTATGATATTTGATAGTATTGATGGTGAATATGCAGGAAATATAATGGCAAGAGATGAAGCGGAAAGGTATCGTCATGTAGCTCTGACAAGCTTTTTCTCTGATATTGAGCTTGCAAAGGTCGCTTTATTCAGAAGAATTGAAGAATGTCATTCGAATATTGATAGTATTCGCTTGCAGTATCAGGATGAAGTTAATTCCCCAACTCCAGTTGACTTCTTTACACCGTTGAGAGGGACGCAAGATAGACTAGACCCTTTATTCGATGAGTTGATTAACAACCCAATGCATTTGTCCGCAAAAAATATTATTGAGCCAATGATGCGATGGCACGAGGATGCCGATGGAAATTTTATCGAGCAGTTTCAAACCACCGGCTTTAAGCAGCGGATTTGGGAGTTGTATTTATTTGCTATGCTCATCGAGAATGATGTAATAATTGAGCCAAGAGAGGCTATTCCTGATTTTATATGTGATAGTTTCTATGGTCGTTTTTGTATAGAAGCAACCACTGTAAACCCAACAGTGACACGAGGCGTAGTCGAATCCATTCCAGTGCCATCTTCCCTAGCAGAATTAGAAAATATTCAGAGTAACTATTACCCAATCAAGTTCGGTAGCGCTTTATTTTCCAAGCTGAGAAAGGAGTACTGGTTAAAGGAAACATGTGCTGGAAAACCTTTGGTTTTTGCAATTACTGATTGCTTAAGTCCTGAATCAGGCAAAATTTCTAAAGTCTCATTGGCATATTATCTATATGGTTATATTCATGAATGGCAGCATGATGAGAACAGTCAATTACAAATACTACCACGACGAATTGACGAACATAGATGGGGTGATAAAGTGATACCTTCTGGCTTTTTCAATCTGGAGAACTCTGAACATATAAGTGCTGTGATATTTTCAAACGATGCGTCATTTGGTAAATTTAATAGAATGGGATTAATTAATGGTTTTGCTCCCGAGGGAACTCAGATGAGGCGGATCGGAACACAGTATGATCTAGATCCTAATGCCACAAAGCCGTTGCAGTTTGATTTAAACGTTAATGATGAAAGTTATCAGGAATTATGGATTGAAGGGTTAGATGTTTATCACAATCCTAACGCACTTATTCCTCTATCACCTTCAATTTTCAAGAATGCAGCTCATTACTATTTGTTGCCTGATGGGAATGTAAGGTCTAATTTTCCAGCATTCCAGCCGCAAGGCTCTATCACTCTGATAAGTCTCCCTGAATAATCTTGTTTGGGCTGGGGACAGATGCTGAACTATAAGCAAAGTAATACTAGAATTACTACTAATCTGGTTTATCGACCAGCAAGCTTGTTGGTTAACTAGCCCCAGCATATTTGTTTTGGTCTTACTCTTCTAAAGATAACGTGAGCCTGAGCTAATGGATAATTAGTACATAATAAAAGAAATTTTCCATCTCCCATCCCCCACTCAAAAACCAACTTGGGGGCATTAATGGGGGCACTGCTATTTATCCAACTAGACAAACTCATTTAATATCAATGCCATTGCCTATTAAATGCGACTCCTGTGATCGCCACTTCTTGTTTCATCACTTTCCAATAAAGCATCTAATTAATGTTTTCTCTGAAGGAAAACTTGTACAAAATTCAACTTGTAAGTCTTTCTTACAAGTTCGAAAAGAAGGTAATTGGCAGGTTAATCGTAATACTCTACATTTCAATTTCTCAATGACTGTGAAGTATTGCAAGGTGCTGGTGGGATTAATAAAAAAGCTGCGGATAACTGACGGTTCATAACAACGAAAAGTATATTAAGAACCCGCCAGTATTAGTCGATCTTTGCAGGTTTTAGTTGGGTTAATTTTCTAACTAAAAATCCGTCTTAGAGAAACCAGTCATACCTTCTAGCTCCATTTCACGACCTAATGCCGTCATTGGATGGACAATTGTCAAGCCTCGTACAGCTTTTTTCAGCTTGCCAATATCAGCTTGTTCTTTCTTTGTGATGAGGCGTTTGAATGGCATATTCTCTAATTTTTGCGCTTCTTTACTTAGCTTATTGTTACGTACTGCTTTCAGACGAACGATTTCCGTTTCCAGTTCTACTTTTTCTTTCTCAAACTCTGCGTATTTTTCCGCTTCGTCCGTCAGGGAAATATTTGCCATCTTGTGGCGAATAAGATCTAAACGGTCGCTGAGGAGTTTGATTTTTTCTTTTTCGATTTCTTTCATTATTAATTAACCGTGAACAAATTTCTTGTTGCCAAGTATACACGCATTTTGCGCAAGAGCGTGAAAAGAGGAACAGATTGGATGCTTTGTGCCAAAGTAGACATCGCA
Organism: Proteus columbae; assembly: GCF_002777965.1. Classification (GTDB taxonomy): domain Bacteria; phylum Pseudomonadota; class Gammaproteobacteria; order Enterobacterales; family Enterobacteriaceae; genus Proteus; species Proteus columbae. The sequence continues at coordinate 41,733 of NZ_NGVR01000011.1, forward strand.
TTCATTATTTTTTCTTGTTCAGCATCGACTTTAAATCAGCAAAAGGATTATAAGTGGCTGCACCTACATCGTCCTGTGCATCTTCGCCAGCAACAACAGTTGTGCCATATTGGTCTGCTTCTGTGTATTTTGAATGTTCATGATCATGACAAAATAGGCACAATAACTCCCAGTTACTACCATCTTCTGGGTTATTGGTATGGTCGTGATCAATATGATGAACGGTTAATTCACGTAGGTTCGAGTAGACAAACTCACGCGCACAACGTCCACATACCCATGGGTAGATTTTCAGTGCTTTTTCACGGTAGCCACTTTCCAACCGTGCATAGTTTTTTGGGATCAGAGCCATTGTTAGTATTACCTGTTATAAGAAAAGTTTGACGAGCGTCTTCCCAATATACTCTGAATGTATGGATAGGTTCAAATGTTGCTAAAGCTATTAAGCATATGATTGAAAATACTTAATTATTTTATATATGTCTTTGAGTTTGAAATTAGAGGTAAATATTTTATTACATATCGTTTTTACACTTAAAGCTTATTAATCTAAATATCATTTTTATCTGATGTCTTAGATCGTTATAACGGAATTTATCCTTGAAATAAATTGCTCTATATTCAATATAAATTTACTAATTTTGTCGGCTACAACTTGTAGAGCATAAGGTTATTAATACTCAATACAAGGTACACGTATTAGAAATTACGGTTATTTTCTTAAAGAAAAAATTCAGCATTCTAGAGAAAGGAATTATTTATGGAATATCACCATCAGCCTTTTGACGAAATAAAAAGAATTAATGAGTTTGGTATTGAATATTGGTCTGCCAGAGAGCTTTCTAAGCTTTTGGAATATTCGGAATACCGTCTAAACAGAGCTAAAGAAGCATGCCTACAGAGCGAGCATAAGGTAAATGACCATTTCGAGGATATTCTCGGTATGGTGAATATTGGATCTGGTGCGCAGCGAAAAATTAAAGATGTCATACTCTCTCGTTATGCTTGTTACCTTGTAGTTTAAAATGGCGATCCAAGTAAACCTGTAATTGCTTCTGGGCAAACTTATTTTGCTATTCAGACTCGACGACAAGAGCTAGTCGATGATGAGGTTTTTAAACAGTTACGGGAAGATGAAAAACTTAGACGAGATAATGTGCAAAATAAGACACAAGCCAATAAAACTCACTTTGATGTAGGAAGAAAAGTTAGAGAAACTATTTATGAGCTAGGAGGTACAATGCCTGAAGATTTACCTTCTCCCCAAAAAAGTATTAAACAATTAATTTCTACAGAAAAGAAAAAGCTTAATAAATAGAAGTAAGACAAATATTTCCTCAAGCAGCAGAATTTTTAAATCTGTTTTCTTCTGCATTCTCCCAATCTTACAATCTGATGCACTCTTGGAAATTACAGGTATAATTTCAAAAACTATTTAGCAGATTTAGGCATAAAAATGGCAAAACTTACCTTACAAGAGCAAATGTTAAAAGCAGGGCTTGTGACCAGTAAAAAAATGGCAAAAGTCCAGAGAACAGCAAAAAAATCACGCGTTCAAGCGCGAGAAGCAAGAGAAGCCGTAGAAGAAAATAAAAAAGCTCAACTTGAGCGCGATAAACTGCTTAGTGAGCAACAAAAACAAGCCACTTTATCTAAAGAGTATAAAGCGCAAGTTAAGCAACTTATTGAAATGAATAGAATTACGCCAGCAAAAGGTGATATTGATTTTAACTTCACTGACAATAATGTAATTAAAAATATTGTGGTGGATAAACTGACACAATCTCAATTGATTAGTGGACGTCTTGCCATTGCGCGTCTGGATAATGCCGATAAAACTGAATACGCGATTATTCCAGCAAGTGTAGCGGATAAAATTACACAAAGAGATGTGGACTGTATCTTGTTAAATAACGCACTTAGCGAGACAGAACAAGATGAAGACGATCCTTATGCTGATTTTAAAATCCCAGATGATTTAATGTGGTAATAAGCAAAGTAGCTTATTAGCTCAAAGGCATAGTCTGTATAAGCATTGTGCTTTATACTGCATCTGGAAATTTTTGTAGATAAACGATTAAGTAGGCGATAATGGCAATGAACGGAATAATCACAAAGTGGTTTGAAGATAAAGGTTTTGGATTTATTAAAGATGAAAACGGTGATAACCGTTATTTTCATGTGATTAAAGTTGCCAACCCTGCTTTGATAAAGACAGATGCAAATGTCACGTTTGAACCCACTTCAAATACCAAAGGTCTATCTGCTTACGCTGTGAAAGTGATCCCAGACAGCAAATATGTCTATATTGCAGGTGAAAGAGTTAAGCTGGCATCCATTAAATCATTTCGAATTTATAGTGAAGACGTATCCGCAGATACGCATATCAATAAAGAAAACACCGTACTTTCTGTCGGTACTTTAATGAATAGCATCAGACCAAAATCAGCGGATGACACCAATAATATGCGCACGTTGAGAAAGCTTGCGATCACCACTATGCACGGAACAGAAATCGTTTTTACTGAAGATGAACTTGATATCGATGAAACAGTAAAAGCACTTAAACTATAAATATCAGTATTTAAAACGGGCTCTCGCTGCACGCTTTTATTGATGCTTGGGTAATGGGGTGAACAAAATGAAGTTTACTCGCATGAAGCATAAGTCGCGGAGTCCGTTCAGTTCCTTCCATTCCTTCAATTAAATCTCCGTCGCATCCACCATATAAATCACAACCTAAAATAGGATGCCCGATAAATTGGCTGTGAATACGAAGCTGATGAGTTCTCCCTGTTTCAGGCATAAATTGTACTCGCGTTAAAGGCAATAACGTTCCACTTTCTAATGTATGATAAAAACGCTCAATAACGTGATAACGAGAGCGCGCAGGTTTGCCATTAACAGGGCAAATCGACATTCGTGGGAACAGAGCCGGATCTTTTGCTATCGGTGCATCGATTATTCCTTCATTCTCATCTAAATGCCCGCACAGTAGTGCGCTGTATACTTTGGTTACACTGCGCTGGCTAAATTGCTGACACAAAAGAGCGTTGATAGCTTTATTGCGTGCTACAACCATCAAGCCAGATGTACCAAAATCAAGCCGATGAACAAGCGTACAACCCGGAAATAGCTTCACTAATCGATAATGCACTGAATCTAAATTTTGCGGATTTTTTCCTGATAAGCTCAATAGTCCCGTCGGCTTATTGATAAGCACTAAGTGCTCATCTTGATAAAGGATCTCGATTTCATCATGGCAAGGTGGGGCAATAAAAGTATCGATAATCGTAGACATCGGTTTATCCGCAGAAAAAGAAGGAAGTGGATGATAGCGAATTTTAGGTTAACAGGCGAATGTAGAGATATACTCTTAGTAACTTGAATATGACGCGTATAAACGTTAATCCCTGAGGACAACCGATGAACAATGACATTCATTTTAAATATTATGACATGGTAGAAGAGTATGCGATGGAATCGATAGAGCCTGTTGCTGAGGCAGAAGAAGATGCACTTGCTCTCTACTTTCAATTACTACTTACACGATTAATGAATAACGAAGAAATTAGCGAAAACGCACAGCAAGAGATGGCAAAAGAAGCGGGTATTGATAAAAAACGCATTGATGATATCGCCATGTTTCTTAATCGCTGGGGTAATGAATAACACGTATTGAGCTCATTAAAAAGTGGGCTCAATATTATCCTAATTCACAAAATGTCACTCTGATCCTACATAACTGTATGATTTAACGTATACTCGTTATGTACTTTATTTCACATAAACTCGTAGAAAGAACAGAACTGCTTTTTTGATGTTTGCTGTTTTCATAAGATGTTTTAGATTAATTTATTGGGTGAGATATGCTGGATTTTTTAAAAAATTATGACAATTTAACGATCAGCGAAAAGAAAGTATTAAAATATCTCACCGATAATATTGCGGATATTCCGTATTTAAATATTAATGATTTAGTCGCTAAAACCTTTGTATCAAAAACGGTTATCATTAATTTATCGCAAAAGTTAGGATTTAGTGGATTTAAAGAGCTTAAATTCCAAATTAATAATTATATTCTGACAAAAAATAAAGTCGAAAAAACGAATACGACATCTTATAAAAAACAATTAGAAAAAAACATACATAAAACATTTACCTTAATTAATGAAGAGCAAATTCAGGAGTGTGCAAAAACCTTACGCCATTCTAGGAATATTTTTATTGTTGCAAGAGGTACAAGCAAAGCCGTCGGGTATTACCTTGAACATCTATTGTTTGCATTAGGTCTACATTGTTTTTTTATTAATGATTACAACTTATCTGATTCGTTTACACGTCTTGTTAATGAAGATGACACGGTTATCTTTATTTCTCTTTCTGGTGGCACCAAGAAAATCATCGAGACAGCAAAAATCGTGCAGTTAAAAGATGCCAACATCATTAGCATGACAGCATTTAATACTAACGAATTAACCACTTATGCAACTCATGCTCTATTTTGTTTTGCTGATAATCATGATACAAAAAAAGATGATACTAAATCCCGTATTGGCTTTTTTATGCTGGTGGATTTACTAATTAATGAGCTGGAAAATCTACTTTAAAAAGAGATAATAGCATCTATATGATTTATTAGATCCTCTGTTTAATTATTAAATCGTGAATAGTATTAATTTATCCCGTTAGATTAATCATCGTTTATTTTAAAATAGCCTTTCTTTTCAATCTTACTTCTAAGTCCTAAAATAAATATTATTTAATAAAAAAGCATTTCTTCACTGTTTTTTATTAAGTTAGTAGTTAATAAAAAGACCTAAGTCATAAAGTATGACTTGAGATAATATTTAAAACCAGCGCGTCATTCATTTCCTATAATCCCTAAGATAGAGTACCTCGGTAATTCTTTTATATTCGAGAAGTCATAAGGAAAAAAATATGGCCAGGAAAAAGTTCAGCGAATCTATTCAGCGCTTTGGTAGAACCCTACTTCTACCTATCGGCGTATTGGCACCTATTGGTATGATCTTGGGGATCAGTGGTGCTTTAGTTCAGTCTTATATGATTGCACGCTTCCCTTTTCTAGGAAATGAAACAGTCAATGCTTTATTAGTTAGTATCCGTTCTATTGCGGGCGTTGTGTTTGACAATATCCCTCTCTTATTTGCAATGGGTGTGGCATATGGTATGAGCCATAAAGATAAGGGGATCGCGGTCTTTGCCTCCGTTGTCGGCTATTTAACCTTGATAAGTACTATCAATATCTGGCTGGTATTGACAGGAAAACTTGCTGATCCTGCGATTATGACACAGGTGGGGCAAATCAAGGTACTTGGTATACAAACCATGAATATCAGTGCCGCGGGGGGGATTATCACGGGATTAATTGCCGCATGGGCAACGGATAAATTCTATAACCTTGAATTACCAACAGCATTTGCCTTCTTCTCAGGGAAAAAATCTGTCGCCATTATCATGGTCGGATTGATGATCTGTGTAGGCGCATTACTACCATTTATTTGGGAAGTATTAGTCATGGGCTTAACTAAGCTCTCGGCTGTCTTCTTAAGTCCTGTCGGACCTTTCTTTACGGCGGGTGGCGAGCGTCTATTTATTCCATTTGGTTTACACCACGTCTGGAACGTTCTGTTTAGATTTACCGAAGCCGGTGGTTCTTATGTGATTGATGGACAAACCTATGTGGGCGTCGTTCCAGCAATGACAGAAGTGTTATTTAACCAAGGACCAAGCAGTGAATATTGGGCAATGATGCCAAGTCTAACGCGTTTTATGGCTCAGCAACAAATGCTGGTTACGCTGTTCCTGTTCCCTGCGATTGCATTAGCAATTTATAAAACCTCGAAAAAAGAGAACCGTGCTGAAGTGAAATCGATGTTGGTAACAATGGTCTTAACGGCAATGTTAGGTAACGTTACAGAACCGCTTGAATTTACCTTCGTCTTTATCGCACCGTTACTTTATTTAATTTACGCGATTATCGTGGGTATTGGTGCAGTTCTGCTCTCTTTTGCGGGTGTTGCTATCGGTTATATCCGAGGCACAGTCTTTGACTTCACTATTTTTGGTTTACTGTACGAACACACTAACTGGATCTTCTTAGTGCTGATTGGTAGCGCACTGGCTGTTGTGACCTACTTTATTTTCTACTGGGCTATCGTCAAATTTGATATCAAAACGCCGGGTAGAGAAGAATCAAGCAATATGAAAAATACGCTAATCAAAGAAAAACGTTATGGCGAAATTGCAGACATTCTTATTCAAGCGTTAGGTGGCAAACAAAATATTCGTAATGTTGATAACTGTATTACACGATTACGTATTGATATTAATGAAGTTAATCAAATAGATAAAGAATTAATGTTGGAGTCTGGATGTACAGCATTCTTCTTTCCGGCAGCAAACCATGTCCATGTCGTTTATGGCCCTAAAGTCGAATTTGTTCGCAATGCTGTTGATGAAGCAATGAAGAAATAAAAGGATACATGATGAGAGCGTTATACGATTCTAAAAGTAAAACAATCGACGATCGCGGTATAAAAAATCTGCTGTCCAATGAAGCTAAATATTCAACTTGGTTGATGTTTGAAGCAATGTTAGCACAAGCACAAGCTGAACACGGTTTTATTCCACAGTCTGCCGCAGATGAAATTAAAGAAAAGGCGATTATTGAGAATATTGATTTCGAAGAGATGAACCGTATTTATCAAAAAATCGGTCATGGCTTTGTGCCTTTCTTAAAAGTACTGGTAAATGCATGCTCTGAAGAGAGTGGTAAGTATGTGCACTACGGCATTACCACGCAAAATATACAGCAAAGTTCACAGCTGTATATGATGAAAACCGTACACGATAAGTTCATGTTATTGTTGAGCGAAATTATTGAAAACTTATCAAATCTCGCTGAAAAAACAAAACATATGGTAATGGCAGGTAGAACGCATGGTCGTCATGCCATTCCTATCACTTACGGGTATAAAGTTTCAGTGTGGATCAGCGATTTTATTGATTGCTACCAGCGTATGAAAGAGAGTGAGAAGCGTGTATTCACCATTATGATGGGGGGTGCAGTAGGTGCTTTTAACTCAATGCCTGAAGTGGGAATGAAAGTACAAAAACGCGTTGCTGAATTAGTGGGTATGCAAGCAATGGAAGTCCCATCACGTAACCTAAGTACACATAAATTAGAGTACATGATGAACTTGGCATTGATGGCAAATATCTGCCATAAAATTGGTGAAGAGGTGTATAGCACCACGTTAGAAGAAATTGCTGAGGTTTCTGAAGGATTTACAAAAGGCACCGTGGGTAGTAGCACGATGCCTCATAAAATTAATCCAAAACTAGCCAAAGGAATTATTGCTAACTCACAGAAACTGTACTCATTACCGAATGTGGGGATGTACTCTGCGGTAAGACCTTATGAAGGTGACAGCAGTTCTTATATGTTATTCGATGGCTTAATTGAAGAAGCATTAGAATTAACAACAGAAATTCTATTAAGAACAGAAGAGCTTTCAAGAACCATCGTTCCTCATGAAGAGCGAATGCTACATAACGTGATGAGAAATAAGGGTTTAGATAATACCGAATACGTTATGATGAAAATGGCAGAAAAATTAGGTAAAGATAAAGCGCATTCACTGTTATATGAAGAAGCCATTAAAACGGCGGCTGATGGTGAAGATTTTTACACTAACCTAATGAAGAATGAAACCATTACCGCTGCTTTTAATGCAGATGAAATTAAGGCAATGCTTGATCCTCGTTCTTATATCGGTTTATCCGTTGAACTTGCTGAGAAAGAAGCAAAACGTGGGTTAGCGATTTCTCAAGAAATAAAACAAAGTTATAAATAAGTAGTAAAAACCATCAAGTATCCATAAATAAATCATTATCAGTTAAGTCAAGAGCCACTCATTTGAGTGGCTCTTTTTTGTTGATAATTAACCAATTAAACCATGTACTAAAATAATACCGATACAAATTGGACCAATATAACGCCATACCAATAATAAGCTTTGACGTTTTAATCCAGTGATATTTTCAGGAATAAATGCATTCGCTCTACGTGACCAACCAAAGATCAAACACATTGCAATACCAAACAATGGCATCAAAATATTAGAAGTCAGGTAATCCAATAAATCGAAGACTGTTTTGCCCCCTAGTGTTACATCACTCATAGGTCCGAAAGATAATGAAACTGGAATACCCATCAACATAATAGAGGCTGTAACCACTAATCCGGCACGACGACGAGTCCACTGAAAACGCATTTGCACATAAGCGACGATATGCTCAAGTAATGAAATTGCAGAGGTTAACGCTGCCATTAATAACAAGACAAAGAAAGTCACTGCTAAAATATTACCACCGGGCAAGTTGGCAAAATAAACTGGCATCGTCATAAAGGTTAAGCCAGGGCCTGCATTAGGCTCTAAGCCCGCGGCAGATAATGCAGGGAAAATCATTAATCCAGCAAGTACACACACCATACAAGACAAAATAACCACCCACATGCTGGAGTTAGCGATACCTTTATTATCCGCTAAATAAGCACTGTAAGTGATGTGAATACCTAAACCGATAGACAGTGAAAAGAAGGCTAACCCTAACGCATCTAATACACCTTGAGGCGTTAATTTACTGAAATCAGGGTATAAAAATAATTTTAAACCTTCAGAAGATCCGGGTAAGCTGATGCCAACAATAATCAATAAAATCATAATGATAAATAACATAGGCATCATGATTTTGACGGCTTTTTCTAATCCACGCTGTACACCTGCTAAAACGACAAAACAGGTTAATCCAGCAAAGGTAAGGTGAGCCAAAATCGGCCATAAAGGATCACTAATAAAGCGAGTAAAAATACCGGTTAATTCAGCACTATCTGTAATATTCAACTGACCTGTTGCCGCCATCACGGTATAGCCAATTGTCCAACCACCGACAACACTATAGAAGCTATAAATACACCATGAACTGAATACACCAATAACACCAATGATGACCCAATTGCGTCCCATCATCTTTTTAAATGCGTTAACGGCTTCAGCGTGTGTGCTACTACCCAAAATATTCTCAGCGAGTAATACAGCAAGTCCGATTACAAAACTAAATAACAAGAAGACAATTAAAAATGCACCGCCACCATTATTGGCTGCGACATAAGAAAACTTCCAGATTGCGCCAATACCGATTGCAGAGCCTGCGGCTGCTAAGATATGGCCAATTCGTGATGTCCATTGTTGGCTCATTTTGCCCCCTGCGTTATCGAATGAGTGATAGAGGCTATTGCCATACAGTGGCTTATTGGTAAGACGTTGTAACTCATCATCCTAATGGTGAAACTAAACATCATAGAAACTCCCCTAAAAAACAGTTCCACCAGTAGGGGCACAACAAAAAGCCACCTTACTGGTGGCTTTTGCAAAAAAATGAACGTGCTCGGCCACCTAGCGAAGTAGTAGTAGGTTTAGGCCTAAGAGTCGGTTATTGGTGTTCATATTCATCTTTTTGCTCTTTATTGAAATGAATTTGGTTTATTGCAGTTATAACTTGATTTTCACTGCCAATAATTAACCCTTTTGTTATATCACAAAAACAGATTAAAGAAAGGTCTATTTTTTAGAATGGTGATAAGTTTTATCAAAATTTCTCATGAAATATATCTAGTAAGAATATTTAAATCCAGTTTTATATGATAATAGCGAAAGTACAATAAATTTTGACAATATTTATTATTTTTTATGATGTATATTGACTATTTTTTAGTTTATAAATAAATTGGAAATATAATGTAAAGAATGAAAGCGCTATTTTTATCTAAAATTTAGTGAAATAAGAAAGGATATAATTTATATTTAATTATTTTGAAATGGTGTAACATCTATCATATAAGAAATTTTAATTTAAACTATTAAATAAATTGTTTAAGTTTTACCTGTGTTTACGCTTGACTATTTTTTTTAAGGAAAATAAGGTGATTTTCTATGAAAGTAATTTCAGTGTTTAATAATAAAGGTGGGGTAGGAAAAACCACGCTTACTTATCACATAGCACACGCTTTATCCGAGTTAGGAAATAAAGTATTGATGATAGATGCAGATCCACAATGCAATTTAACTATTTATTCAATTAAAGAAGAAATAATTCATAATATTTGGTCTGAAGAAGATTGTTTTATTGATGAGGGTTTCGAATCAACAAAAAAAATATTATCACCTGAAGATTTTCATAAAATTAACAATACAACAAGAAGCCTTCATTATCTTGTTAAACCAACAGAAGAAGGGACAGGGGATTTAGAAAACTTACCACCACCATATAAAATTACTCCGTCACTTGATATTATTCCGGGACGCCTATCTTTGCATTTATTCGAAGAGAAAATAGCAGGAAGATGGACAGATTTATATAGAGGTGAACCTTTAGCATTGAGAACTATAACTAAAATACGAGAATTATCTGAAAAGTATTCTGAAATCAATGGATATGATTATGTTATAGTAGATACATCCCCAAGTCTAGGGGCTCTTAATAAATCAATAATATCAACTGTTGATGGGTTTTTTATTCCAGCACTACCAGATTTATTCTCTTTATATGGAATTAAAAATATAGGTAAGGCTCTTTATTCATGGAAAGAGGAATTTGATATTATTTATAAGTTGATTTCTACAGAGAAACGAAAGAATTTTCCTGATCAATTTGTTACTTTTTTAGGTTATACAATTTACAATGCTAAAAAATATTCTAGTTCAAAAAATGAATGGAATCTTGCAGAAGCACATTTTAATTATGCAAAACAAATACCTGAAACTATAAAAGAAAATATTAATACTACATTAAGAAATCATTTAAATGAAGAACAGTTAGTTTCACCAATTGGTGGTCAACAAGTTATGTTAACACATAATACTTTTCCTTCTATGGCTCAATATTATCATCAACCAATGTGGAAAGTACCCGATTTATTTCCAAATAATATAGAGTCTGAACATATTAATACACTAAGGGGATCTAGTGCTAAATACCGAAATACTGGACCAGCATATAGAGAATTTGTTAGTGATCTTATAAGTAGAATTAGATTATTGGATGATTAATATGAATACTAAAAATATAGTTGAAGAGTATAAGAAAAATAAATATATTTTTCAAAGGTTTCTAAATGCCGTTGTTGATTCATTTAATCTTGAGCCAGAGCTAAATAATTATAGCCATCCAATAATTCATAGTGTTAAATATCGTTTAAAAGATGAATCTCATTTGGAAATGAAGTTGCAACGGAAATTAAAGACTTCGCCTGAAATTACATCAGAGAATTTATTTGATAATATTACAGATTTAGCTGGAGTTCGTGTATTACACCTATACCAAGATCAACTACCTATAATCAATAAATTTATTATGAGTATGGTTGAACGAGGAGACTGGGTATTAAATGAGCCACCTACTGCATATTCATGGGATCCTGAGGCACAAAAATTCTTTGAATCATTAAATCTAGATGTAAAAATAAAAGAAAGTTATTATACAAGTATACACTATGTTGTTCAGCCAGCTAATGATGCTCGTATAAAATGTGAGATACAAGTACGTACTTTATTTGAAGAGATCTGGGGAGAAATAGATCATACTATCAATTACCCTGAAAAGTCACAATCTATAGCAACTAAAGAGCAATTACGGGTCTTATCAAAATTAGTATCAACAGGATCTCGATTAGCAGATTCTATATTCCGTTTGGACACAATTAAGAATTAGAAAAATATAATCTAGTTATTTAAAACAATAAAATGTTTCTAGTAACTAGATTATTAATGATATTAGGTAGTCACTTTTTACCCTTGGATGTTTCTAAAATAATACTTCCTATATGTTATAAGTAAATATTTCTTAATTTCTTATCGTCAAAAATGTCGAAACGGTTATTAAACATTATTTTGTTTTTATATCTTATTGATAATTAATAAATTATTAATTGGCATAATTCCTGCTTAGTTCAAAGTTCTTTATGACTCTTTTACTCCCTAGTTAGGGGAAAGGATATCAAATGAACAAAATCAACTCCGTCTGTCCTTATTGTGGCGCTGGCTGCAAAATCAATCTCTGTGTCGAAAATGGTCGTATAATCAAAGCTGAAGGTGCCAATGGTGTCACCAATCAAGGAGAACTTTGCTTAAAAGGGTTCTATGGTTGGGATTTTCTTAATGACAATAAATTGCTAACAGCCAGAATTCATGAACCGATGATCCGCCGACAAAAAGGGGCTGATTTTGAAATTGTGAGTTGGAATGAAGCTATTCAATTTACGGCAAAAAAATTGCTGGAAATAAAAGAAAAATACGGTGCGAAATCCATCATGTGTACAGGCTCTTCTCGTGGTACAGGGAATGAAACTAACTTTGTGATGCAGAAATTTGTTCGTGCAGTATTAGGTAATAATAATGTCGATTGTTGTGCGCGTGTTTGCCATGGACCTTCTGTTGCTGGTTTGCAAGAAACATTAGGCAATGGTGCCATGAGCAACTCTATTGCTGATATTGAAGATTCAGATTGCTTATTAGTTTTTGGTTATAACTGTGCTGATTCTCATCCTATTGTGGCGCGTCGTGTGGTTAAAGCGAAACAAAAGGGTGCCAAAATTATTGTTTGTGATCCTCGTAAAATTGAAACCGCTAAAATTGCTAACCAATATTTACCGTTAAAAAACGGCACTAATATGGCGTTAGTCAATGCCTTCGCATACACGCTAATTGATGAAGATCTTTATGATAAAAACTATGTGAGCCAATACACAGAAGGTTTTGAAGAATATAAAAAACAACTTGCAGGCTATAGCCCTGAAGCCGTACAAGATATTGTCGGCATTCCTGCCATTGAAATCCGTAAGGCGATGCGTACTTATGCAGAAGCTAAAACGGCCACTATTATGTGGGGGATGGGCGTTACACAATTTGGTCAAGCAGTTGATGTGGTAAAAGGCTTATCGGGTCTTGCGTTATTAACGGGTAATTTAGGTAAACCGCATGTCGGTGTTGCGCCAGTTCGTGGACAAAATAATGTTCAAGGTGCTTGTGATATGGGGGTTTTACCGAATATGTTTCCGGGATATCAATATGTTACCGATGAACATACACGTCAGAAATTTGCACAAGCATGGAATATTCCCGTTGAACAACTCGATCCAGAAATAGGATATCGCATTACGGAAGTGCCTCACTTAGCGATTGAAGGCAAAGTAAAAGCTTATTACATCATGGGTGAAGATCCACTCCAAACAGAGGCGGATTTAGGTCTAGTGAGGAAAGGCTTTGAAGCTCTCGATTTTGTGGTGGTTCAAGATATTTTTATGACCAAAACAGCAGAGCAAGCCGATGTGATTTTACCTTCAACTAGTTGGGGTGAACATGCTGGCATCTTTACTTGTGCGGATAGAGGTTTTCAACGTTTTGAAAAAGCCATTGAACCTAAGGGCAATGTAAAACGTGACTGGGAAATTATCAGTTTACTTGCCACAGAAATGGGCTATCCGATGTCTTATCAAAATAACGAAGAGATCTGGAATGAAGTGAGAGCATTATGCCCTCTGTTCTTTGGTGTCACTTATGAAAAGCTGGCAGGTTTAGCGCATATTCAATGGCCTTGTACTGATATTGAAGATATGGGAACACCTTATTTATATTCAGGTAATCAATTCACCACACCATCAGGTAAAGGTCAGTTATTTGCGACGCCGTGGCGAGCTCCTGCTGAATTACCAGATACTGATTATCCAATGATCTTATCGACTGTACGTGAAGTCGGGCATTACTCTTGTCGCTCTATGACAGGTAACTGTAAAGCATTGGCATCACTTGCAGATGAGCCGGGTTATGTTCAAGTTCACCCTGAAATAGCTAAAGAAGCGGGTATTCGTGATCAAGAAATTGTTTGGGTTGAATCACGTAGAGGTAAAGTGATGTCTCGTTGTAATGTGAATGAGACAATCAATAAACAAGCAATTTATATGACTTATCAATGGTGGATTGGAGCATGTAATGAGCTGACTCAAGATAATCTTGATCCTGTTTCAAAAACGCCTGAAACCAAATATTGTGCGGCTAAAGTGATTAAGATTGATGACCAAAAATGGGCGGAAAGCCAAGTTTCTCAACATTATCACGCCATGAGAAGTCGTTTAATTAACTTGGTGGAACAAGCCAAAACAGTAACACATTAAGCGATAGGCTTGTTAAAAATAGAAATGGAGGCGGTTAGGCCTCCATTTTTTTCTCACATCTATTTTATAGAAACAAAAGCAGTGTATTATTTTTGTTTTAATTTGCTTTCTGCTTCTTTTTTCTCTTCTTCTAAAATCTCACGATACCAACGTGGGTGATGTTTTTTCGCCCAACCTCGTGTTACCCAACCTTCAATCATGCTACGAATTGAACCTTTTACCCAAAACGCGGCATAAGCATGAACAATCACGGTGATGATCAATAAGATGGCTGACAGTGAATGAGCCAGTAAAGCAATGCGAATTACTGGAATAGAGAAATAATCGGCAAAATAAGGACGCCAAATAATTATCCCACTAATGGTTAGAACAATAAGGCTGAGACTTAATGTCCAATAAATTCCTTTTTGGCCTAAGTTGTAATGCCCAATATCGCCTGCTTCTTCATTTTGTAGCACTTTATGGATATTTTTTGCCCACACTAAATCATCTTTATCAACAGAGTTATACTTGAAGTATCTAAAAAACATAAAGATAAAGAAAAACACCATCGCAACACCCGTAAATGGATGCAGTAAACGCGAAAGTTGCGGTGTGCCTAAAATATTCATAAACCAATTTAGGGATGGGAAGAAAAAGCCCAATCCACTAAAGGTGGTAAAGACAAAGAAAATCGCCACAACCCAGTGATTGATCCGCTCTGAGGCAGTATGACGAAGGATTTTATCGCTTTTCTTCTTCATTATTTCTGCTCCTCTTTATTCACTGAATTTTGTGATGCTTCCATCTCTTTTTGTGCCTCTTCTTCATCTTCTTCGGTGGTGTGGTTAGGGCCAATACCTAAGTAATGGAACATGGCACCTGCAAAAGTGGCAGCAAAACCAACCGCCGCTAATGGCTTCCAAATACCTTTCCAGAATTTCACTGTTGAGCTAATTTCAGGATTTTCTGGTAAGCCATGATATAAATTTGGTCTATCAGCGTGATGAAGCACATACATCACATGTGTACCGCCTACACCTTGAGGATCGTATAAACCCGCTTTGTCATAACCTCGTGTATTGAGTTCAGCAACGCGCTCATTTGCAAGATGTGTCATTGCTTCTTTAGAGCCAAAGTGAATAGCACCTGTAGGGCAAGTTTTCACACAGGCAGGCTCTTGACCCACTTCAACGCGATCAACACACAATGTGCATTTGTAAGCGCGGTTATCTTCTTCATTAATACGAGGAACATCGAAAGGACAACCAGCAATACAGTAGCCACAACCAATACAGTGCTCTGATTGGAAATCAACAATACCGTTAGCGTATTGCACAATGGCACCTTCCGCTGGACACGCTTTTAAACAGCCCGGATCAGCACAGTGCATACAGCCATCTTTACGAATTAACCATTCCAGCTTGCCGTTTTCTTCGACTTCAGAAAAACGCATTACTGTCCACGATTTTGCTGTTAAATCCATTGGATTATCGTAAACACCAACGTTAAGACCAA
Source organism: Proteus columbae (assembly GCF_002777965.1). Taxonomy (GTDB): domain Bacteria; phylum Pseudomonadota; class Gammaproteobacteria; order Enterobacterales; family Enterobacteriaceae; genus Proteus; species Proteus columbae. The sequence continues at coordinate 57,484 of NZ_NGVR01000011.1, forward strand.
CTTTATCGCGAATATCGTTCCATTCAGAACAAGCAACCTGACACGCTTTACAGCCAATACAGGTCGTCACATCGATAAGTTTTGCCACTTCTTCTTTAAAGTCACGTACCTGTGGTGCTGGCGTAAGAGAATTGGTAGCAGAACGACGAATAATATCTTGAGATTGCAATGACATCAGTTTCCCCTTATGCCTTTTCGATATTGACTAAAAACGCCTTATATTCAGGTGTGAATGAGTTTGCATCACCCACAGATGGCGTTAATGTATTGGCAAGGAAACCTTTACGAGTTGCTCCCTCAAAGCCCCAGTGGCACGGAATACCAATGGTATCGACAACTTTACCATTTATCGTTAGCGGTCTAATTCGCTTAGTTACCACGGCTTTGGCTTTGATATAGCCTCGTTTAGCACTGACTTTGACTTCATCACCTGCCACAATACCTTTTCGAGCAGCTAGTTGTTCGCCAATTTCGATAAACTGATCAGGCTGTGCAATGGCATTGATTAATGAGTGTTTTGTCCAATGGCGGAATAACTCAGTAATTGAATAGGTTGTTGCCACAAAAGGGAATTCATCTGCTTTGCCTAAATGTTCTGCATCATAACTGTATAAACGTGCAACAGGGTTACGAGAGACGTTCGGGTGCAGGATATTATCTTCTGTTGGTGATTCAAAGGGTTCATAGAATTCAGGGAAAGGACCATCTGCCATTTTATCAACAGCAAATAAGCGTCCCATGCCTTCTGGTTGCATAATAAAAGGACCTACACCGCTATTAGGCGCTGCATTGTTATAGTCTGGTACATCAGGGCCAACCCATTGATTACCATTCCATTTGATCAACTGACGTTTTTCATCCCACGGTTGACCTTGAGGATCAACGGATGCTCGGTTATATAACACGCGGCGGTTTTGAGGCCATGCAAATGCCCAACCCGGTGTACAGCCTAAACCTGATGGGTCTGCATTATCGCGGTTTGCCATTTGGTTGCCTTTTTCAGTCCAGCAACCCGAATAAACCCAACAGAAACTGGCGGTTGAACCGTCGGATTTAAGCTGGTGGAAACCATCAAGTTGTTGTCCTTTTTTAAACAACAATTTACCTGCATCATCGTAGATATCTTGCATCGCTTGACCATTAGCTTCTTTTGCCACTTCTTCAGGCTGTGGATCGTAAGGGTCAACGTAGTTCCAAGAAAGATTCATTACAGGTTCAGGGCAAACGCCACCTTCTTCACGATAAAGCTCGCGCAGACGCATCAACAGATGCCCTAAAATTTTACCATCGTGCCATGCTTGTACTGGTGGTTTAGCGCCAGCCCAGTGCCATTGTAGCCAGCGGCCTGAGTTTGCAATTGAGCCATTTTCTTCAGCAAAACAAGATGAAGGTAAGCGGAAAATTTCAGTTTGAATATCTTTTGGTGAGACTTCATTCATCTCGCCGTGGTTTTGCCAAAAATTAGAAGATTCAGTCACTAGTGGATCAATGACAACCATATATTTCAGTTTGGCTAATGCGGCGCTACATTTATTTTTATCGGCAAAGGCAGCTAACGGGTTAAAACCTTGAACGATATAGCCATTCATTTTGCCATCGATCATTAATTGGGTTTGCGCCATGATGTCATAGCTTTTATCCCATTTTGGTAACCAATGATAACCCCATTCGTTTTGTGCCGTTGCGTGTTCACCCCAGAAGCTTTTTAGCAAACTAATAAAGAAATCAGGGGTTCTTTTCCAGTAGTTAACTTGGTCTGCAACCACTGTTTTTGGTGTCACTTGGGATAAGTAAGTTTCTAATGATGTCTGTTTTTCATTAGGCAGAGGCATATAACCCGGTAGGTTTAATGATAATAAACCCAAATCGCTATAACCTTGGATATTAGAGTGCCCACGTAACGCATTGACACCACCACCCGGCATACCCACGTTACCTAATAATAACTGGATCATACCTGCTGCACGGATAGTCTGAGCGCCACCAGTATGGTGTGTCCAACCTAAAGCATAAAGAATGGTTGAGGTTCTGTCTTTTACGCTGGTAGATGCGAGCGCTTCACAGATATAAGTGAAGTCTTCTAATGGTGTACCGCACAGAGTAGTGACGATTTCAGGGGTATAACGCGAGACATGGTGTTTTAAAAGGTTCCACACACAACGAGGATGTTGCAGTGAATTATCTCTTAATGCCAAGCCATTTTCATCGAGTTCATAATGCCATGAGGTTTTATCATAGCTTTGATTTTCTTTATCAAACCCACTGAAAAGACCTTCATCAAAGCTGTAATCTTCACGCACAATAAGAGGCGCATTAGTATAGGCTTTGACATACTCGTGCTGAATTTTATCGTGCTCGATTAGGTAATTAATCACACCTAATAAGAACGCAGTATCAGAGCCAGCACGAATAGGGGAATAGAGGTCTGCAACGGCAGCACTACGGTTAAAACGGGGATCGACAACGATAACCTTCGCATTATTCTTAATTTTAGCTTCGATAACCCATTTAAAACCGACTGGGTGCGCTTCAGCAGGGTTACCGCCCATGATCAGCACAACGTTAGCATTTTTAATATCGACCCAGTTATTGGTCATTGCACCGCGACCAAAGGTTGGTGCTAATGCAGCAACTGTTGGCGCATGACAAAGTCGCGCCTGACAATCGATAGCAATCATGCCTAATGAGCGAGAAAATTTATTATCTAAAATACCGGTTTCATTACTGGCGGCAGAAGAACAAAGCATACCGGTTGTGAGCCAACGGTTAACTTCTTGCCCTTTTTCATTATGGGTAACAAAGTTTTCATCGCGATCTTTTTTCATTAAACGGGCGATTTTATCAATCGCTTCATTCCATGAAATACGCTCCCATTTATCAGCGCCAGGTCTACGATATTCAGGATATTTCAGGCGATTTTCACTGTGGATATAATCGACAAGTCCTGCACCTTTCGGGCATAAAGAACCTCGGCTAACAGGATGATCAGGGTCGCCTTCAATGTGATAAATACTTTTATCGACATTCTTTGCACCATCTCCAAGGCTATACATCAAAATACCGCAACCCACAGAGCAATAAGTACAGTTATTACGAGTTTCAACGGAACGTAATAATTTATATTGGCGAGCATTCGCAATAGATACTTCAGGTGCTAAGCCTAGTAATGCAGCAGATGTGCCTGCCATACCGCCAGCACAGATCTTAAAGAAAGACCTACGACTGATTTGCATCAGTGTCTCCTTGATAAATTGATAAATAACATCCGTACCGGGCGTTTAAAAAACGTCCAGTAAAGATACGATTTCATTTTTCAATCATTCAAGACAGACCTGAGTATCGTTTTGTGAACTCAATGTGATGAACTACTACTTAAAATGACGTTGGTGATTATAACGAGGAAAAAAAATAAATCCATACTAACAATGCGGATACAAATTATATTAAAAAATAACAATTTAGTTTGATTTCCATCATGTTAAATAACTAATTTTTCAATTAGCACACAAGGTGAAAATGGGCATTAAATCGATTAAAAAGATTATTGAAATAAAACGCCATTTTACCTTTGTTATAAAAAATTTTTACTGTAAAAGAAGTGACATTATATTCTGCATAAAATCTCAACAATGAATTATTATGGCTATTTTTTATTCTGTTTTCAGATTTTTATTCCTAAATTTGATTTAAGTAAAGCTGTAAAAATAAAAGGCTAAAAAATAGACATTTTGATCGCCTTCACAATTCAGAAAAGATCGATTTGAAGTTTAACTCCGAAAATAATTATATATTGGAGTTAACTTCAATATACAAAAAATATCCTACTTGATGACAATAATAAGAGCTAATAAGTATGAACAGAATAAAGAAAATATCTTACTCCTGTCTTTCTGTAATGCTAGTGTCAGCAATATTCACCTCTACTAGTTTTGCAGAAAAACTTCCTAACTTACCTGTTACATTTAAAAGTGGGGCAGGAACAATCAGCAAAAATGTTATTTATGTTGGTTTAGGCACAGCAGGAAAATCTTGGTATAAGCTTGATCTTAATAATCAAACAAAACAATGGGAAAAAATAGCAGACTTTCCTGGAACACAAAGAGATCAAGCTATTGCTCTAGAACTAAATAACGATATTTATATTTTTGGTGGAGCGGGTAAAGAAAATGAAAATAGCGAAACAATTAGTGCACTTACAGATGTATATCGCTATTCACCAAAAGAAAATAAATGGGAAAAGATCAACACACGAGCACCTTACGGATTAGTTGGGCACACAGGGATTAATATCAACAATGATCAAGCGATTATTCTTGGTGGTGTTAATCAACAAATATTTGACGGTTATTTCGTTGATTTAAATCGTACTAAATCGAATGAATCTGAAAATAAAAAAGTCATTAGTGATTATTTTAATCAGCCTGCTGAAGGTTACTTTTTTAATCGAAATATAATGGAATATAACGCTGAAAGTAATCAATGGCGATTATTAGGTGTTATGCCATTTAATGGAACGGCGGGTTCTGCATTAGCTTATGATGGCAATAAAATCACTTTAATCAATGGTGAAATAAAACCAGGATTACGCACCAGTGAAGTACAAACTGCCACATTAAAAAATAATCAATTACAGTGGAATTTAGCTGCTCAGAAATTACCCGATCTGATGCCTAATCAGCGGCAAGATGGTTTAGCGGGGGCATTTGCTGGTTATAGCATGCACACTTTACTTGTTGCTGGTGGGGCTAATTTTCCGGGAGCACAGGCAAACTATGCACAGCAACATTACTTTGCGCATCAAGGGTTAGAAAAAACATGGCATAAAGAAATTTATGGCTTTATTAATAATCAATGGAAAGTTATTGGTGAATTACCGCTTCCTCTTGGTTATGGCGTTACTGTTTCACATGATAATTCACTTTATTTAATTGGAGGCGAAACAAATAAAGGTGAAGCTGTTAATTCAGTTATTACTTTAACGATGAAAGATAAACAATTAATTATTGAATAATCTCTTCCTACATATAAATTAAAATAATTCATAAAGATCTCCTTGATTCATTCAGGGGATCTCACCTTTTGGAAAAATATTATGCTAAATAAAAAGAAAAAACTTTTATTGTCATGCTGTGCTTTATTAATGTCATCTCAATTATATGCGACTACATTAGACTTCCGTCATGAATATGCAGATTCGACACGAATTAATAAAGATAGAATTGCATTTATTCATTCTTTTTCAAATGGCATTGGTTTTTATATTGATGCAAGTGTCAAATCAGGTGGTGTTGATGGTGAAAAAGATAAATTATTTAGTGATGTTGTTAATAATGCCATTGAAATGGGGTTAAGCTACAATCATAAATTAAATAATAATGTCACATTACAGCCTGGTCTTATTTTCGAAACAGTTACCGATACTTCTATCTATAAACCTTATCTAAAAGCACAATATAATTTTGATAATGGTTTATATATTGCAGGGCGTTATCGTTTTGATTATGCCCGTAAAACAAAACAGGGTGTTGATGATGAAAAAACAAATCGCCTTGATGGTTTTATAGGTTATAAATATAACAAATTTAAAGTGGAATATGACTACACGCAAATGTATAGCGACGCTATAAAATATGATAATAAAAAACGCAATTATGAGCATAACGTCGCTTTCTCTTATCAAATCAACAGTACTTTCACACCTTATATTGAAGTTGGCAATATGGCTGTAAGCCCTCTTAGTGATTCTCGTCAGACACGTTATCGAGTCGGGTTGCAGTTCCATTTTTAATTTAAGTTAAGTAAAGCAAAATAAAAAAGAGGGAGAGTGGTGGAAATATCACTCTTCTTCTTATTTTATATAGTTATCAGTAAGTTGAGAAAGGTTGGTTATTGTTTGATCTTCTTCACAAATTACTGTTTTTTTGATTGAGAAATTAAACTCCGTAAAATATTATAAATTGGAGTTACATTTCAAAAGAAGAGAACAGTGAGTTCAAAATGGCGCTAATTGAAAAGATGACTAAAGATATTCAACAAAAAGGTGGACTAATTGTGTCTTGCCAGCCAGTTGATAATAGCCCAATGGATAAGCCTGAGATTGTTGCTGCAATGGCTCAAGCAGCGGTAAATGCGGGAGCAATCGCAGTGCGTATTGAAGGAATTGATAATTTAAGAGCAACTCGTCCTCTTATTGATGTGCCGATCATTGGTATCGTGAAACGAGATTTACCTGATAGCCCTGTGAGGATCACCCCGTGGCTTAGTGATGTTGATGACTTAGCTAAAGCAGGCGCGGATATTATTGCTTTTGATGGTACTGATCGAGTGCGTCCTGTACCAGTGAAAACGTTATTAGCGCATATTCATCGTTTAGGAAAATTGGCGATGGCAGATTGCGCCACCTTTGACGAAGGCATGTATTGCCAAGAGTTAGGCACCGAATTTATTGGTTCAACGATGTCAGGTTATACAGGTGGCGAAATACCAAAGTTGCCTGATTTACCGCTGGTCACTGCGTTGGCTGAAAAAGGATGCCGAGTGATTGCCGAAGGGCGTTATAACACACCGATGATAGCTGCAAGAGGAATGCAAGCCGGTGCTTGGGCTGTCACGGTAGGCTCTGCATTAACACGTCTTGAACATGTCTGTGATTGGTTCACTCAAGCATTAAAGTGGCAGCAGGAGTTAGATAAATGAATACATTAGCCATTGATATTGGAGGAACAAAAATTTCGGCAGCACTAATTAGCCGAGATAACCAATTGACACAACATACGCAGATCACCACACCCGCAAGTGCATCACCAACACAACTTTATGAAGCACTCGTTGCTATTACGACACCACTAAAAAACCATGCTAATAGTGTTGCCGTGGCATCAACAGGCATTATTTGTAATGGCATTTTAACGGCTCTGAATCCGGATAATTTAGGCGGATTAAAGGATTTTCCTTTAAAAGAAACGTTATCTGCGATCACGGGGTTGCCATGTTGGTTATTGAATGATGCTCAAGCCGCAACATGGGCTGAATATGATTATCGTCGTGAAACTATTTCTGATATGGCGTTTATCACTGTATCGACAGGTGTTGGCGGTGGCGTTATTCAACAAGGACAACTTTTTACAGGAAAACGAGGTATTGCCGGCCATTTAGGGCACACCTTAGCAGATCCTCATGGCCCACGTTGTGGCTGTGGTCGCTATGGTTGCGTTGAAGCCATCGCTTCAGGTCGTGCGATTGCCGCACAGGCAACTGGAGAACTTGCAGGAAAAGATGCTAAATCGATTTTTGCTGCCTTTCATCAGGGGAATTCACAAGCAAAATCGCTTATTAAGCGCTCAGCAAACACAATTGCAAATTTGGTAACAGATATTAAAGCAACAACCGATGCCGATTGTGTCGTTCTTGGCGGTAGTGTTGGGTTAGCGAAAGGGTATATAGAACTCGTTCAAGCAGCCATGACACAACAGCCATTAGCATTACAAGTGCCGATATTATCGGCTCACTACCATCATGATGCCGGGCTCTGGGGCGCTGTCCTGTGGGCTAGAGAGCAATAAAAAAACTGTCGTAAAACTTACCTTTTACCCTACATATGGCAGGACTAAAAAATGCAATTACATGATTTTGGTTTCATTAATTATGCAGTGCTGTTTGGTTATTTAGCAGCAATGCTACTCGTTGGTGTTTATTTCTCTAAACGTCAAAAAACCGCGGATGATTATTTCCGTGGTGGCGGTCGCGTTCCTGGTTGGGCTGCGGGTGTTTCTGTGTTTGCAACCACATTAAGCTCGATTACGTTTATGTCCATTCCTGCAAAGGCTTATACCTCAGACTGGACTTTTATTATTGGGCAATATTTAGCTATCGCTATTTTGCCATTAGTCTTTTATTTCTATATTCCATTTTTTAGAAAATTAAAAATCACTTCGGCTTATGAATATTTAGAAGCACGTTTTGATGTACGCAGCCGTTTATTTGCCAGCCTTTCATTTATGTTATTCCATATTGGTCGGGTGGCCATTATTACTTACTTAACTGTACTTGCTTTGCGCCCTTTTATGGGTATCGACCCAGTTGTTTTAATCGTACTGATTAGCTTGCTATGTATTATTTATACTTGGATGGGCGGAATTGAAGGTGTTATTTGGACTGACGTTATTCAAGGATTATTACTTTCAGGTGGTGCAGTTCTTATTTTCATTATGATCTGCTTTAAAGTTGACGGCGGAATTAGTGAAATTTTTACTGCAACATCACAAGCCGATAAATTCTTTCCTACGACTCAATTTCGTTGGAGTTGGACTGATAGCACAATCCCTGTATTGATGATCGGTTTTTTATTCGCGAATATTCAGCAATTTACCGCAAGTCAGGATGTTGTACAGCGTTATATCGTGACAGATTCTATTGAAGAAACAAAACGCACACTGATAACAAATGCGAAACTAGTTGCCATTATTCCTATCTTCTTCTTTGCTATTGGATCTGCCTTGTTTGTGTATTACAAACAGAATCCTAATTTCTTACCTGAAGGCTTTAATACGGGGGGAATTTTACCTCTGTTTATTGTGACTGAAATGCCTGTTGGTATTGCTGGATTAATTATTGCAGCTATTTTTGCTGCGGCTCAATCCAGTATTTCGAGTAGCTTAAATAGTATCTCAAGCTGTTTTAACTCTGATATTTACACGCGTTTAAGTAAATCTGAACGCAGTGCTGAACAAAAAATGAAAGTCGCAAGATTAGTCATTATTGTTGCTGGTGTCTTCAGTAGCTTGGCAGCAATTTGGTTAGTTTTATCTGATGAGTCTGAAATTTGGGATGCTTTTAACAGCCTGATTGGTTTAATGGGCGGCCCAATGACTGGTTTGTTTATGCTGGGTATTTTTGTTAAACGTGCAAATGCAGGTAGTGCAGTTGTAGGGATCATTGTCAGTATTATTGCAGTATTAGCTGCACGTTATGGCAGTGATCTTAATTTCTTCTTCTACGGAGTCATTGGTGCCATGTCTGTTGTTATTGCAGGAACAATTACAGCACCGCTTTTCACATCAGCAAAACAAATTTCATTAGATGATAGTGAAATATCAGGAAATAAATAGGGAATAATCATGTTATTTGGACATATATCAGATTTGGCTACGATGTCAGAAATGAATCCCGCGTTGCGTGATGCGATGGAAAAAGCGTTAACACTTGATCCCGCTTCACTTGCTCCTGGGAGTTATAAAATTGATGGCGAAACGCTGTTTATGAATGTGATGACGTTTGACACTCAGCCTCGTGAGCAAAAACGAGCTGAATTACATCAGCGTTATATTGATATTCAAATATTGCTCAGTGGTGAAGAAATTATTGATTTTGGTATACAGGGTTCAGCTCAAGATGTGACGCCTTATAATGAAGCTGATGATTATCAACTAACCGATACAATAATAGGTCAACAGACCTTAACGCTTACACCAAGCATGTTTGCTGTTTTTATGCCTTATGAACCTCATAAACCGGGAATTTCGGCTGAAAAGGGAGCAAATACACTGAAGAAAGTTGTTGTTAAGCTAGATGTCACTGCATTAACTGACTAACAATTACTGTTTTTATTAAGCGCTTTATTTCTGATGTATCAGTAAGTTGTATTCTGATGACATAAGGAATAAAGCGTTTTTTATTATCACATTATTGTATGAGCAAGGCTTTTTTTAACTGGTTGGAATTGGTACTCTTGTTAGCAGAATTTTTTTCCGTGTATCTTCTGCAACCAAGGATAATCTCCATGACAGAACAGGCAACGACCCGACTAAAGCCGGGTAAAATACTTGATACGCTAGGCGCAATGAAAAATAGTCTAACGCGAGTATCACAGCGTATTGCAGACTATATCCTGTTCCATCCTACAGAAGTTACTCAGCTCTCTATTGCTCAACTTTCACAAGCGACAAAAGCGGGTGAAGCGACGGTTGTGCGTTTTTGTCGCACATTGGGTTATAAAGGGTTTCAAGATTTTAAAATGGATTTGGCGATTGAAATGGCGACCTCTGATAATGAAGAGTCACCTATTCTTGATGCCGAAGTAACCCATCAAGATGATATCCATACCATTGGTTTAAAACTTCAAGCAACGATTAATAACGTACTATCAGAGACATTGAATCTGCTCGATATGAAGCAAGTGCAAGGTGCTGTAAATGCTTTATTATCTGCAAACTATATTTTTATTTGTGGTGTTGGCTCTTCAGGAATTACAGCCGAAGATTTAAAAAATAAACTTATGCGAATTGGTTATCGTGTTGATGCTGTTACAAATAACCACTTTATGTATATGCAAGCTTCGTTATTAAAACCAGGCGATGTTGCTATTGGAATTAGCCATTCAGGTAATTCTCCTGAAACTGTTCATGCTCTTAAATTAGCTAAAGAAGCAGGAGCCAGCACCATTGCATTGACTCATAATTTAGGTTCACAAATTATGGAGTATGCTGATCACCATTTAATTAACGGTAACCGACAAGGGAAATTGCAAGGCGACTCTATTGGTACAAAAACAGCACAACTCTTTGTATTAGATCTTCTTTATACACTATTAGTACAAGCTCAGCCTGACATGGTTAAAGAGCAAAAGTTACGAACATTAAATGCGCTAAAACAGACTCATTCTGCATAAGTTCATCTCTATTTTGTGTGGTTTTTAGTGAAAATTAGTTAAAGATCACACTTTCATTTTTCTCTTCCTTTAACGCTCATTTCGTTATTGCGTTCTGAAGTATAGCTCTCTAATATAGAGTCAAACTCCATAAATTAAACAATAAAGAAATTAACCTCCAAAGGAAGTGATCATGAACAAACTCTCTGGACTGATTGCCGCGCCTCATACCCCATTTGCGACTGACGGTAGCGTTAATTATCCTGTCATTGATGAGATAGCAAAACACCTTATAGCAAGCGGTGTGACGGGTGCTTATGTATTAGGAACAACGGGTGAAGGTATTCATTGCTCTGTTGAAGAACGTAAGAAAGTAGCCGAACGCTGGGTTGATGCCAGTCAGGGTAAGCTTGATCTTATTATTCATACAGGCGCACTCAGTATTGCTGATACGCTAGAACTTGCTCGCCATGCCGAAACATTAGATATCAAAGCAACATCAGTGATTGGTCCTTGTTTCTTTAAGCCAGGCAATGTTGATGACTTGGTTGAATATTGCCGTTTAGCCGCAGCCAGCGCGCCATCAAAAGGTTTTTATTATTATCACTCCACCATGTCAGGCTTGAGCATTGATATGGAAAAATTCTTACAAGCTGCGGGTAAAGCTATCCCAAATCTATCAGGTATGAAGTTTAACTCTCCTGATATGTATGAATTCCAGCGTTGTTTACGTGTAGATGGTGGAAAATATGACATCCCATTTGGGGTTGATGAATTTATTCCTGCTGGATTAGCCTGTGGTGCATTAAGCGCTGTCGGCAGTACTTATAACTACGCTGCGCCACTATACCTTGAAATTATTGAAAAATTTAAAGCAGGTGATCATGAAGGCGTTACCGCTTGTATGGATAAAGTAATTGCGATTATTCGTGTGTTAGTCGAATACGGCGGTGTTGCAGCAGGAAAAGTGGCAATGCAACTGCATGGCATTGATGTAGGCTCTCCTCGCCGCCCATTACGCCCAATGACCGCAGAGCAAACAGCAGATGCTCTCGCGAAGTTTAAAGCGGCTAATTTTCTGTAATTGATTTGACTTTGATTGAGTATTTATAGATAACCCATTTTTAACATCTCCCCCATTGATGTAACAGTGGCTTTTAGATGAAAGCCACTTTTTTATTATTCACTCTACAACTTGATTTTAAATTTCACTCCAACCAAAGTATTAGCAATAATTATATTCTTTACTTAGGTGTATTTATGGCATGTGAATTCCTGACCCAAGCAACACTCAAAAAATTGTTAACAGGTGAAACTTGGCAACGACAAATCAATGATGAAAGTATTATTGATGTCAGCTTAAATGCGGGGCAATTAATAATTTGTCAGCCTGAAATTGAGGAAAGCTTTATTCCCTTTAGTCAGAAGCTCATGGCTTATTGTGAGCCGCTTGCACTTAAGTTTCCATTTATTGAATTTGCTCAGCCACAAGAATTTCATTCCACATTATTAACGATTTTTAATCAACAAAATGAACAATTTAAACTGCAACGGCCCGTATTATTAGCATGGTGCCATGAGATTGCTCAAATATTTAATCAAACAAAACGAATTGAAATTTCATTTAATAATGTTGTGTTAACGTCTAATGGTAGTGTGATATTAACGGGCGTTTCAAAGGAATTAGAACGATTTAGACAAAAGGTTTATCAACAGATCCCCATTGAGAACACACTTCATAAAAATATTATTCATATCACGCTTGGGCGATTACGTGAAAATACGTCATCAGCAGAAATGAAGACGCTTTATGATGAGTTAGAGCAGAACCGATCATCATTAATGTTTTATGATATTAATACCCCTATTGTTATTCGACATCCAAAATTTGTGGTGAGTAAAGGTTCACTTTCATCTGAAGTGCAATTAGGTTTAACGATGGAATTTAATCAGTTATGGCCATTTAGGTGTTATTAATAGTAAATATTAAATAGTCTTTTTCTTTTTGTGACTAAAGCGATATGGCTAATTGGTATATAATCCAGCAATTCTTTCTATTCGGATTATGTGTTTGAATTATGAATGTAAAATATCGTGCTGATGTAGATGGTTTAAGAGCGGTCGCTGTTATTTTGGTTATTCTTTTCCATTTGGATCATCGCTTAATTCCTTCAGGGTTTATTGGCGTCGATATTTTCTTTGTGATTTCTGGTTTTTTGATCTCGTTGATAATTAAAACTTCATTGTCACAAGGTAATTTTTCATTTCGTGATTTTTATAATCGTCGATTATGGCGATTACAGCCACTTTATCTTGTTGTATTAATTGCAATACTAGTGATCTCAGGGCTTTTTTATCTCCCTAGCGATTACTTAGATATTACCAATAGCGAAAAATATGCCTCAGCCTTTCTCTCTAATAAATATTTTGCGAGAGCAACAACCAGCTATGCAGCGCAAGATGCACTTTTTTTACCGTTATTGCATACATGGTCTTTAGCGATAGAGTGGCAATGGTATCTTTTCTTACCTTTTGCACTTTATTTTCTGCATAAAATCAATGCAAAAGAAAGCGTTAATCATTTTTATTTGGTGGCGTTAGTTACTGTTATTTCATTTTTTTTGGTGTTTCTTTACCAAAAAGACCAACCGAAAAATTATTACTATTTTAGTACGCGGATCTTTGAATTTATGTTGGGTGCATGTGTTGCCTACTTCCCAACAAAGATAAAACCTAACCGAAGAATAAATGATGTTATTAGCTTAATTGCGCTAGGTGTTATTGTTTGGATTGCATTTCAAAATGATATTATTGCAGGTTATCCGAACATTAATACGTTGTATGTTTGTCTTGGTGCCGCTCTCATTATTTATACCGGACAGCATGGAAGTATTATTAAAAAAATACTTTCATTAAAGCCAATTGTGATCGTTGGATTATTATCTTACTCTCTCTATTTATGGCATTGGCCATTATTTGCAGTTGCGCGTTATATTGGTGTGTTTAATACAGAACTACAAAAAGGAGCGCTGTTAGCCTTAACCTTATTGCTCTCAATTACCTCTTATTTTCTTATAGAAAAACCGCTTAGAAGAAAGCGTTTAGCCTTTAAATATTCCATCACACTTTTGTTAGTTATTCCTATTTTATGCACTTTTGGGTTAAATGCATTAAATGAAAAATATCAAGGCATTGGAGCAAGACTTGGGCAAAATTACGTTAATTTAGAAGCTAAATTGAATCAGTTTGATTATCCTAATCGAACGAAATGTATGAATTTTGAAGCCTCAGATCCAGATAAAATGTGCCATGTTGGTGCAGTGGGAAGTCAGAGAAAAGCTTTTTTATTTGGTGATTCCCATGCAAATCATTATTGGGGCTTTATGGATATATTAGGTAAAGACGCCAAGATAGATGTATATGCTCAAGCAACTTCATCATGTATTACACTTCCTAATATTTATCTTTATGACTGGTCTAATCATAAAAATACAGTTTATCAACGTTGTTACGATCAGACGGCGAAATATTATCAACTTATCAAAAACAACCACTTTGATTATGTAATATTTGGGCAAGTTTGGAATAACTACGCGTCAAATCATGTCATTAATAAACTAGGTGATGTTAGAACCGTTGAGGAGTCTCGTAAACGCGTTGAGAAAGCGATGCGTGAAGCACTTGATCTTATTATTGCCACTGGTGCTAAACCCGTTTTTATTAAAACAGTCAATTCTATGCCAAGTGGTTTTATGACCTGTTTTTATGAAAATGCAAAATTAAGAAAAGACTTTGCAGATAATAACTGTAACCCAAAAAACTATAAAGGTGAGGGAAATACATGGATGAATCAGTTATTTGTTAAATTAAAAAAAGACTATCCAACTTTAATTATCATCGATCCTAAAGATGTACAGTGTGATAAAAATATCTGCTTAACCGATATAGAAGGTGTACCGGTTTATCGAGATGTAGGGCATATTACAGATTATGCTTCCACAATTTTTGGCATGATGTATCTAGAACGCTTTGGTAATCCGCTAGTCATAGAAAATCCTTAATATGACCATCAATCGATCATCAAAATAATCAAAGAGTGCGCAGTTATCTAAGATAAAGCGCACTTTTTATTTTTGAATATATTAATGATCAAGAGAAACAGAATGAACGTGTTCAAGCTGTTTTAGTGAGCAATAAAATTCAGGTAAGGTAATTTTTTGTCTAACTAACAGTTTCAAATTCACTTCAACACGTTCTTTTTTAATATCGCGAATAGTCAGATTTTCAATTACGTCTTTATGGCTTTTTAAATATTCAATTAAAAGGGGAACACCGCTTTCATGAGTAAATAACATACGCACTTTTATCTTACCTAAGCGTTGGTTTTTCATCTGAAATAGCACCACTTGTGGGCTAAGTTGAATAGCCATAAAAAAGAGAACGGTCACAATCATGGCATGCCAATAAAAACCTGAGCCGCAAGCAATACCAACCCCTGCCGATGCCCATACGATGGCGGCTGTTGTCAAACCTGAAATTGCATCATCACGTCGATGTAATATAACACCAGCGCCAAGAAAGCCGACGCCACTGATAATTTGCGCCGCTAGTCTCATGGGATCACTGCGAATATTATCGGAGATATTGGCGTAATATTCCGCAGATTGAATAGAAACGATAGTTAATAGACAACTGGCAACCGCAATAATGACACAGGTTTTAAAACCGACAGGTTTTCCCTTTGATTCACGCTCTAAGCCAATAAGGCCACCTAAAATAAAGGCGGCCAGTAATTTAGCGATACTTGATAGTGATAAAGGGCCAATGCTGCCAACAAACTGAATTAATGCCTCCATGGTTTGCTCCTAACGTTGGCTTATTCCTTTATTATTTTAAGACTATGGTGTTGCAATACTTTCTTGTGCTTTTTTATCTTCATTATTTTTCTTTTTGGATACATCATCTTTAAAGAAGAAGATAAAAAATATGGTTACAACGGCGGCAACGATTGCTGGGTATATCCAGAATGTTGACCACTGTGGTAATGCAGCATCACCTGTTTCTGTTACGGTTGAATTAAAGATTTGACCACAAATAGTGGAAGCAAATAATAAGCCGAAACCATTAGAGACAATAAAGCGTAGGCCTTGTGCTTGAGCACGAATTTCCGGTTTGGCTTTGCGGTCAACATAGATATCACCAGCGGTAAAGAAGAAGTCCCAACATAATCCCTGTAACATTAAACCGATAACGATAAAATAAAACTCTGTATTTACCGCTGCATAAGAGAAGAATATTGAGCGAATGATCCAGCTAACAGCACCTAAAAGTAATGTAATTTTGAAGCCAAACTTCATTAAGAAGAACGACAATACAAACATAAACAGCACTTCACAGGCTATACCTATTTGCATAATAGACGCCGCGTTATTAAAACCTAATGCTTTAATAAAGACAGGGATATAAGCGGAATAAGCCGTTTTAGGGATCATTAAAATAAAGATACTAAACATTAAGATAGCGAAATAACGATCTTTAAATAATGAAAGTGCATCTAAACATAAAATATCACGAGCAGAGAATGGTTTACCTTTCGCTTTAGGTGGCGTATTAGGTAAAGTAAAGCAGTAGAAACCGAGTAAAACACCCACAGCAGAAGCGATATACCAAGTCATCGTACTACCAGAGAAGCCCATTTCACCTAATATAAATCCGATAGCCATAAAACCGAATGTACCGAATACACGAATAATAGGGAAATATTTCACGCCATTAATATGGGAGAAACTAATACTATTTGAAAGTGCAGTTGTTGGATAAAACAATAATCCAATAATGAAAATTAAGAATAAAGTCATACCACTGTTTTGTGCTTCAATAAATTGAGGAACACAAATAATGACTGCAGCATTAATTAAATGAAGGATGCCCATGACTTTTTGTGAAGCAAAGAAACGGTCAGCCACCATACCAATAAATAATGGGGAGATAATTGTTGCGACGCCTAATAAAGCGTAGGCATTACCAATAATGCTTGCCATGCCATAGGTACTTAATACTAGTCCCATGGTCATATTCCATGCACCTTGCATGAAATATTGCACAAACATCATAATCAGTAAGCGAGAGGTTATTTTCATATCCATCATCGTTCTCCTCTTAATTTGTTTCTAACGTTAATCCGTCGTAGGCAACGCGGATATTGTGAGGAGCACAAACAGCTTCTAATTCGTGGTGAAGTAATTTACCACTATGTGAAATATGCGAAACGGCAATTTGTGTATCTTGATGTAAACAACCTTGCTGTTGCAGTTTTTCTTTCGCTGCAAATACGGTTTCTAAGCTCATATGATTATCAGTACGATCTTTACCATTGAGTCCATAAGTACATTCAAAAACAACGATATCAAGTGGTTTGTTTTCTAACCATTTCCATGTTAATTCAGGGAACCAACCAGAATCATGACCATAGAAAATTACCTTGCCATCTTTCTCAATATGATAAACATAGCAAAGTTCCCATTTCGCATGATTAGCGAGTAATGGCGTAATTTTATAACCATTTCTTTCGACAGTAACAAAAGGAATTAAGCAGTGAAAAGCAAAACGCTCTTTGCTGTAACCGGGTAAAACTTCGATACAGCCATTAATGGCGCGATCATTACCAAAAATATGAAGGGGATGGTTAATTTCAAAACCATAACCTTCCATGCGGCTAAACAGATCGCCAACATTGAAATGATCAGGATGTGTGTGAGTGAATAGAAGACTTTCAAAATGGGTCGCATCCATTCCATCACGCATTAATTGGTAGCTAAATGTAGGCGATACATCGATTAACATAATGTCATCGACAATGGCAGAAGAGTGAGTTCTGATATCTTTCCCACCAAGTTCTCTTGCTTTCAGGCAGTGTTCACAACGGCAGAAGGGATTGGGTATGCCTTCTGAGGCTGCCGTCCCTAAAAAATGAAGTTTCATAAGAAATCCCCTTATCCTATTGTTTTATTATGATTTTATTAATTATCTGGTGTTGGCTATCTATAAGATATAGATAAATTTGAACGTTCCAATAATAAAATGATGGATATTGTTTGCCAATAAATGAAGATCAGATCAGTGATCTCATTCAAATTAAATTTATTATCTTATTGATTATTATCTAAATAATTTTTAATTGATATTGATAATCATTTATTTGCGATAAGTAACAAGCGCTTGTTTTATAAACAAATTAAAAATGGAACGTTCAAATCAATTAGCAGTAGTCGCGATAAATAATTCAGGTATGCTAGTGAAAGCAGAAATTGAGATGGAAAAAGGTCAATGGCAACGATTAAAGATATTGCAAAACTAGCAGGTGTCTCACATGGAACGGTTTCTAACGTATTGAATAAACGTGGAAATGTAAGTGTTGAGAAAATTGAAGCTGTGTATCAAGCGGCCAAACAAATGGGCTATCAATTAAATACACAGGCTCAACTGTTAAGAACCAATAAAAGCCATAAAATTGCGATACTTTTACCTCAATTAGTTTCTGAAAAATATGCCGTTTTTTTTAATTCGTTAAGGCAGTCTATTGCTCACTTTCCTGAGGTTACTTACGATCTTTTTTTAACGGATGACCTTGAAACCACAGAGTTAGAGGTATTACAGAAAATTGCGGCGGGTGGTTATAAACAAGTGATCACCGTGAGTTGCCTTAACGATGCGAATATCTATTTTGACACGTTAAAATTACCCCCTTCTCAAGTTGCATTTGTTTATCGTCAACCACTCAATACACAACGTTTTTTTACACTCGATTTTGCTCAAGCGGCAGAAGCTATTTGCCAACAGATTGCAAAAACTACAGGTAAATTAGTGGGCATTTTTATGGAAAGTCGTGATTATTTAAATAATCAAAACTTTGCCAATGAATTACAAAATCGACTCTTAGAGAATGCTCCCAATAAAAAAAACGTGGTGCTTTGTGCATCAGATGAAGAGAGCTATAAAATTGCGTTTGATTTCTTTTCTATGGAGCAAATTCCAGACATATTTATTGCTCAAGATATAGAGAAAGCACGTTATTTAACACAAGCGAGTTATTTCGGTAGCCATAATGATTGCCCGCCTATTTTTGCATTGAGCGATAATATTCCACCGGTATTAAAAGGGTTGTATTACTTTCCAATGAATTACGCTCAACTTGGATTAGAAGTTATGGATGCACTAATGCAAGTTGAGGATGAAAGTGAAATAACTGAAATTAATGTAACTTGTGTGGGTAATCAAAGTGACCATCTTTATACTTTAACGCCGGCGGTTATCAGTGAGGATAAAGCAGATATAAGTCTTAACTTACTGATTTTACCTAGCCCTTCAACCAGTGCATTAAAAAAGCTGTTGCCTCATTTTTATCGTCAAACAGGGATTAAAGTTAATTTAGCGATTCATCCTTACGATGAAGTTTATCAAATTTTAAGTCAGTTACATTTACATCCATATTATGATTTATTGCGTATTGATATGGCGTGTTTTCCTTGGTTTGCGGAAAGAATATTACAGCCATTAGATAAGATTGGTAATGGACTAACGGACTTATTAAATAATTTTTCACTGCCTACTCAGCAAAAATTTAGTTTAGTGAATAATGTTGCTTATGCCATGCCTTTTGATGCCAGTGCGCAACTTTTGTTTTATCGAAAAGACTTGTTTGAAGATCCTATTCTAAAAAGAATGTATTACGAAAAAACCGGTAATGAGTTAACCGTACCGACAACATTTGAAGAATACGATAATGTGACGCAATTTTTTACTGAACAACATGAAGAAGGACAATTAAGTTGCCCAATGGGTGCTTCAACAACATTGGGCAGTGCAGGGTTGATTGCAACAGAATATCTATTACGTTATTACGCCAAAGGTGGACGTTTAATAGGAAGTCATAATATTCCTAGATTAGAAATGCCTTTAGCAGGTGAAATATTAGAAGAATATTTAAAACAGTTGTCGATCACTGAGAATATTCATAATAAGTGGTGGAGTGAGTCGGTTAGGCAGTTTGAGCAAGGTGATCTTGCTATGCTGATCGCTTATATGAATCTATTTAATGATGTCGCTCATAGCAATATTTTACCCAAAACAGGTTTTGCACCTGTACCCGGAAGTATTCCTCAATTAGGCGGTGGCGTATTAGGTGTTTCGCGTTATAGCCAAAAGTCACAATATGCAGAACAATTTTATCGTTGGCTTTATTCCCCAATGGTTATGGATCACCTAATTTTATTAGGTGGAAATAGTAATCATCAAAATTTCAGCCATAACCAAGAAATTAGCCATCGTTACCCATGGATGACATTGGCTTATCAAGAAATTAATAAGGGAATACGAGAATCTTCGGTACCTAATGGTAAGTTATTTAATTTACGCCAAGCCGAAATTATTATCGGGCAAGGTATTACTAATGTCGTTAATAATATTATGACGATAGATGAAACTATCGAATATATAAATCAACGTTTGTTGATTGATACACAAGGTGAGCGGTAGATTTTATTGGTCACTATAAAAATAGCAGGGGATGATAAGATCCCCTGTGTATGAATTATTACTCGCCCGCTAATGCTCTTGGAAATAATAAATTGTTTTCTAAGCTAATATGATTCATTAAGTCATCAATAAACTCATTAATACCATTATAAAGCACTCGCCATGTGGTGCAGGCTTCTGGTGGTGGTGTGACGTTTTTGGTAATAAACTTAATTACTTCAACAATTTCTCCTGCATCATCATGTTCGTGTTCCATAACACTAATGGGTGCACTGGCTTGGCTTCCTAATCCATTTTTTATCATAGGAAAGAGAATGCGTTCTTCTTTCATCATATGGCTTGTCAGTTCATCTAATAATAGTGTTAACTGACGAGCTAATCCTTTCGGAACAGTCGGCTTTGCTTCATGAACCCGTTCTACTTTTTCCGCTTGTAGAATAAGCTCCGGTAATTGTGCTCTGTGTTTGTTATGATAACGAACAATAATAAAATCAATAATTTCACTTAATGGTGCTTGTCGCCAATCTTTTTCTAAAGGTTGTTCTGAAAGGGCGATGAGTTTATTTTCAATTTCATCTATATCGAGTCCTGCTTTTTCTGCAGATTTACTTAATGTTCTTTTTCCTCCACAGCAAAAGTCGAGGTTATATTGACGAAATATGGCACTGGCACCTGAAATAGATAAAGCCAGTTGTCCTAGGGGTTGGTTACGTAAGCTCATGGTTATATCTCGAATTATTTAGAGTGTATTATTTAAATTAAGCTGGCAGTGCGCGTAATAAAGCAAAAGCTTCTTTTACTTGTTCTTCTGTTACCACAAAGGCACGTAATACGTCATTTTCATCAAAGCCTTTAGCAATAACACCCGATTGAGTTGTATTAATATTCCACGTCAGATCATTACGTGCTGTTTCACCCGCAAGATGCAGTGGCATTAACGGTGTTTTTACCCGAATAATCATTGGCGGCAGATTAAGCGGTGCATTATTTTGACCCACTAATGATTTTGCTAGATGCATTGCGCTTAATTGGATGGGTTGTAAAAAAGGTAATAAATGGCCCTTTATTTGAGCACAATCACCTAAGGCATAAATATCTTTATCACTGCTTTGCAGATATTCATTCACAATAATCCCACGGTCAGTATGTAAACCTGCAAGATGAGCAAGCTCTATATTCGGTGTGAGTCCTGTTGCGGCAATAACACAATCAACTGTTAATTGATGATGCTGATTAAATATCGCTAAAATGCTGTTGTCTGTTTGTGTTAATGACTGTAACGGTGAATTGAGCATTAATCGAACACCAATTTCAGAGAGGCTCGATTGTAAGCGACCACTAAGATCGGATGGGATCAGGGAAGATAATAATTGCCCTGAAATATCTGCAAGGATCACCTCTTTACCCGCTCGACTAAAATCCATGGCTAATTCAGTGCCAATTAATCCTGCACCTAAAATTAATATACGTTTAGCTTGATAAATTTGTGCTTCATAAGTGCGATATTCTTGTTGGCTATTTAGCGTAAACATTAACTCATTGCCTGAAATAGCGGGGCAATAAGTTTTGGCACCTGTCGCTAATACCAATTTATCGTAATACCATTGCTCACCTTGGGTACTCTGAATACGTTTTTCATCCGTATTAATATCAACAATTTGCGTATAAGGATAAATCGCTAATTGATACTGTTGTGCAAAGTCTTTGGCTGTTTGTTTGGTTAAATCATCCGCATTTTGAGCCTGACTGATAACATGGCTTAAATCCGGCTTGTTATATTCATCAATACTGTCTGATGCAATGAGCGTAATGGGAATATCTGCATTAAATTTGCGAATATTTTTGACTAATTGGCGTGCGGCAAACCCCGCACCAATAATAACAATCCCATTATTGAGAAGATCTGTACTCATTTTGCCTCCTTTGCAAGCGCATCAAAGACATCTTTTCCTAATGAACATTCAGGGCATAAGAAGCTATCAGGAACTTCGCTCCATGGTGTATTAGGTTGAACGTTTTGCACGGGTTCACCTATTGCGGGATCGTAAATCCATTGGCACACACTGCATTGCATACAAGGACCTAAATCGACAGCTTCAACATTTGTGGCAACTTCAGATTGTGATGAGGTTGTACAACAAGATTGAGTTGCAGGAAGTGGCGCTAACGCCCATTGACGAGCAATTTCACGACCATATTCACGACAAATTTCTTGTGCTTGCATATCTGGGCGCCATTTGGTTTTTAGTGCCAGTGCAGTTTCAAATCCAGCGTCCATCAAGCGAGTTTGAATGCGATCAACGGCGCCACCATTCCAACCATAACTGCCAAAAGCAGCCGCTTTTTTATTACGAAAACGTAAGCCAGTCATCTCTTCAAGCATCGCGGCGATTTTTGGCATCATCACATTATTCATCGTGGATGAACCAACAAGCACGCCTTTAGAACGAAACGCACTGGTAATAATGTCATTTTTATCACTTTTGGCGACGTTATAGCTTTTTACAAACACATTAGGATCAATTTCATTGATGCCTTGTGCAATGGCATCTGCCATCATTCGTGTATTGTTTGACATCGTGTCATAGAAAATCGTGATGCGATCTTCTTGATAGTCTGCTGCCCATTTTAGATATAATTCAACGATTTGTGTTGGATTGTCCCGCCATACCACACCGTGGGAAGTAGCAATCATATCGACAGGTAAATTGAAGCCTAAAATTTCATTAATTTTCGGTGTTACAAGGCGGCTAAAAGGCGTCAAGATATTGGCGTAATAGCGTTGGCATTGCTCAAATAATTCTGTTTGGTCAACTTCATCGTTAAATAAACGTTCATCACAATAGTGCTGACCAAAGGCATCATTACTAAATAAAATCGCATCACCCGTTAAATAGGTCATCATGCTGTCAGGCCAATGTAACATTGGTGTTTCAACAAAAATCAGTTGTTTGCCATTGCCAATATCTAAGCTATCGCCTGTTTTAACGATATTAAAATTCCATTCAGGGTGATGGTGATGACCATTGATTGAGTCAATCGCGTTTGCTGTGCAGTAAATTGGGGTATTAGGAATAAAAGACATCAGCTCAGTGAGTGCGCCAGCGTGATCTTCTTCTGCATGATTAATAATAATATAATCAATTTCTTCCAGATTAATTAGTGTGCGTAAATTTTGCACAAATTCACGGCTAAATTTATGATCAACCGTATCAATAAGCACATTCTTTTCTTCACGTATTAGGTAACTGTTGTAGCTACTGCCTAATAATGTTTTGTATTCAGTGCCATGAAAATCACGAACTTCCCAGTCACGTTGTCCAACCCAATTAACATTATTTTTAACATGAATAGCCATTTTGTATTGTTCCTTCTCATTAATCTTTTCATAGGGATATGTATTGATATAATCAAGAAGCATGCCAGTTTTTATCTTATTGTTTTTTTAATGATTTTTGTTTTTGTGGCGATTTAAATATTGTCAATATGACTATCTTTATCATGTCAAAATGACCATAATAATAGTCATAATGACTATGAGGTGTTTTTATGGGCTTTTCCGTTGATGTGCTGGCTAAAATTGCCATTGAATTACAAAAAGATGTAGGTCATCAAGATAGGTTCCAGCGGCTGGTGACTACGCTTCGGCAAGTACTCAGTTGCGATGCAGCAGCGTTGCTTCGTTATGAGCCTCATCAGTTTATTCCATTAGCCATTGATGGTCTTGTGCCTGATGTATTAGGGCGGCGTTTTTTACTTGAAGGGCATCCTCGTCTTGAAACGATAGCGCGAGCAGGCGATGTGGTTCGTTTTCCTGCGGACAGCGATTTACCCGATCCTTATGATGGGCTTATTCCAGATAGAGAACATTTAAAAGTCCATGCCTGTGTGGGATTGCCATTATTTGCGGGACAAGACTTAATTGGTACGTTAACGCTTGATGGAATGGATCCTCATCAGTTTGATACCTTCAGTGATGAAGAATTACGTTTAATTGCGGCATTAACCTCTGGTGCATTAAATAATGCGTTATTGATTGAGCAACTCGAAAATCAAAATATGTTATTTACGCCAACTAATACATTTAAGCCCACAGTAAAAACAGAAATTATTGGTTTATCGCCTTCAATGATGCAACTGAAAAAAGAGATAGAAATTGTTGCACCCGCAGATATGAATATTTTAGTGAGTGGCGAAACAGGAACTGGTAAAGAGCTGGTGGTAAAAGCCATTCATGAAATGTCTAATCGTGCAGATAATCCGTTAGTCTATTTAAATTGCGCCGCACTTCCTGAGAGCGTGGCAGAAAGCGAATTATTTGGGCATGTGAAAGGCGCTTTTACCGGCGCAATTAGCCATCGTAGTGGTAAATTTGAAATGGCAGATAACGGAACGTTATTTCTTGATGAAATAGGGGAGTTATCATTATCACTCCAAGCTAAACTACTGCGTGTCTTACAATATGGCGATATTCAACGAATTGGTGATGATCGTAATTTACGCGTTAATGTACGTGTATTAGCAGCAACAAATCGTGATTTATGGGAAGAAGTATTGGCGGGAAATTTCCGTGCCGATCTTTTTCATCGGCTAAGTATTTTTCCTTTGCATGTTCCACCATTACGAGAAAGAGACGAAGATATTTTGCTATTAGTGGGCTATTTTTGTGAGCAATATCGTCAACGTTTTAATCTTACTCAAGTGATTATTAGTCCTGAATTACGTCTTTATTTATTGCACTATTCTTGGCCGGGTAATGTGCGTGAATTAGAACATACGATTCACCGAGCAATTGTTTTAGCAAGAGCTGGAAATAAAACCGATAGTCTTATTTTACAAGTCAGCCATTTTGCTTTGGGGGCTGAAAATCCAACTCACTCTGGTTCTCAATCGTTACCTTCTGAAGAAAAAAATCTAAAAGAAGCTACGGATGAATTTCAGCGAGACTTAATTAAACAAGCATTGCTACGTAATAACCAAAATTGGGCGGCAACCGCGCGAAAATTATCACTTGATCCGGCTAACCTACGTCGTTTAACAAAACGCTTAGGATTAAAATCATCATAATTTTAAAAAGAAATATCCTAAATAAAAAAAGGTAATTTGGGTGCGTGGTCCAAATTACCTTAAATAATTATGTTAGGATGATAAGTTGTTAATAAATTTCTATTTTCTGAATGCGTTCACCGTGATGGTTACCAGTTCTGTTAACGTGCTATAAAATTGGCTATACCCACTCATTTTTAATTTATTTAAATAGTGAGGTAGCCATGTGGTCAAATGAAGGGATAATAATTCATTAACCGCATCTTCTCTTTTTTCTGATGCCAATACCGCTGCTTGAAATAACATCAAACCGATATGATCAACAGGCTCTGGAAAAGGCGAGTTTACTTTTAAACGTTCCCGTTTTAAAAATTCGCTCAGTGCAAGGGTAGAATCCCCTTGTAATAAACCTTCCGGATCTAAATAGACCGAACCCCAAGGGGGGGCAGGCAACGCATTAGGGCCAACAAAAAGATTTTGCCATTGGGTTTTTAATTGCTCTGTATCGATAGAAACGGAATCAATTAAACGTTCACACAGACGGCTTTCAATTTTACAAGGCCACTGCGCTGCAAAATCCCCAGTTTTAAAAAAGTTGAGTGCAGTTTTATTGGTGTCATCATCAGGTGGGAATAAATAACAAATTCCCAATAAATTAAATGCAGCCGCATAATAAGAGAGTCTGCTCATAATTTTTGATACTTCCTTAAACAAACCCCAATCAATGAGGTTTGTTTTTTATTATTTAAACGACATGCTCAATTACAACTAGTGAATTGAGTAGAAAACATAGCGCAACATAAAGTCAGCGATAATTGCGATAACACAGCCAAGTGCAAAAATAGACTCAGTGGATTTACCTTGATTTTTAGGGGCTAGGAATTTCACTAAACTATAACCACAAGCCAATACTGCAAAGGTTGCTAAGATCCAGCATGTAGTGCGCAATGAACCAATGGAGTAATAGACTTGAATAGGTGATAACGGGAATGTCACCGATTTTTGGCTATATAGCGTACTCGTTAAATATTGCTCATAAAAAGGTTGATACAGTAATCGACCGATTAAGCTAAATGCCATTATTCCCCATAACTGCCATTTCCAGCGCATTGGGAAAGAGGCTTGAGGTATTTCAATACCTAACTTACTTCCTACGCGTTGTAATACTTTGAGCAGCAAAAAGAAAATAGCGGCACCAAGCGTTAACATTGCCCCGAAGAACATCACGTAAGTGTTTGGATCCATCCATGTCAAAATGGAGGTATGGCGATAAATTGATGCCATGCAGTAAATATCAAATAGCCCAATCAGAATACTGGTACTTAATAACAGCATTGAGAGTTTACGAGTGCGCCAGAGCCATAAGAAGGTTAAGCCTAGACAACCGACAAAAATAGCAGTGACGGCAACTTCACGACTTAGCCAAGCAGAAAAAACATTTCTAATCGCATTAGGGGCATTTAATGGCACGCCTAAGTGAGTGATTGAGGCAATAGAGCCTATACCTGCTAATCCACAAATAACAAATAAGGCCAATAGCATAAAGCGATAATAGCTTTCTGCATTGAGATAATGAGAAAGGCGACGAGCAAAAAGCCCTGTTGTTAGTGCAAGACCAATGGTCGCATTCATCATAAATGTGAAGATTAATAATGACCATTCATTCATTTTCTTTCTCCCTTATTATTGATCCCGTCATTATTGGCACCCTGATGTGGGTTAATAACAAGGTTTGGATGCGTTATTTCAGGGGAAGGTAAACCCGTGACATAATCTAAATCGCCATAGCGTTCACGTAGTTCATCAATAGGGCCAAATTGGATTGCACCTAGCGGACAAGTGGCGACACAAACTGGTTGCTCACCTTTTTGCTGTAAATCGATACAAAAGTCGCATTTTGACATCTGTTTAGTGTCTGGGTTCATCTGTGGCGCGCCATAAGGGCAAGACCACGCACAAGCACCACAACCGACGCATTTGTCTGTATCTACCATGACAATGCCATCACCTTCACGCTTATGCATTGCTGTTGTTGGGCAGTTTTTAACACAAATAGGATCGTCACAATGGTTACAAGAAATAGATAACGTGTAAGCAAAGACATTATTGATCAGCGCACCTTGAGGATTACGGTTATAACCACCGCCCGTGATTTCATAGACACGGCGAAATTTGCGTCCGACATCAAGGTTGTTTTTATCTTTACAAGCAACCTGACACGCCTTACAACCTGAACAGCGAGCGCTGTCGATATAAAACCCTAACTGTTTATTGCTCACAGCGGGATAAACGATAAATTTACTCATGCTTTTGCTACCTCGACCAATAATGTTTGGTGAGCATTGCCGTGTGCCATTGCGGTGCTTCGGGATGATGTTAATACGTTGGCACATCCACCTTGATCTATGCCTTTTGCATCAGGTTGCCACCAAGCACCTGCTTGCAAGGCGACGACACCAGGCATAATTCGTTGTGTTAATTTGACGGGAACCATCGTTACCCCGCGATCGTTATACACTTTGACTTTCTCGCCCTCTTTGATGTTTCTATCTTGGGCATCTAAGGGATTTAACCAGAGTTCTTGGCGTTGTACTTCTTGCAACCAAGGGTTGGCAAATTGCGTTGAGTTTGCGCGGTTACGCCCTTTCCAAGTGATAAGTTGTAACGGGAATTTATCCGTTAACGTATCTTCAGGGCCCTCAATGGCGGGTACATAATGAGAGAGTGCAGGAATATCGACATTATTCATGTCATATAAACGCTTAGAGAAGATCTCAATTTTGCCTGATGGTGTTGGGAATGGATTATTCTCGATATCTTGGATATTTTTCTCAAACGCCACATTTTGAGTGTGAGGACGATGTTTTAATAGATGACGACGTTTAACCAATAACTCTTTAAAGGTTGGAATACCGTCTTCAGGACGTTTAACACTTGCGTCATCAACTAAATATTCAATCCAATCACGGTCAGTCTCTTTACCTTCGCTAAATTGTTCGCCTACACCTAATTTATCGGCAACTTCACGTAACCAATCGTAGTCAGTACGACGCTCAAATTCAGGTTCAATCACCTTTTCAGAAAGAATAATGTAGTCGCCATAACTCCATGTACCACCGATGTTCCAACGTTCTAAGAAGCTGGTTTCTGGCAGTAAAATATCGGCATATTTTGCACTTGGTGTCAGATAGAGATCACTACAAACGATAAATTCTACTTTCGATTCATCTTCAAGTACTTTCGCAGCATGAAGAATATCGGTGTTTTGGTTTGTCATGTAGTTACCCGCCATTGAGAAAATCATCTTGATTTCAGTATCAAGTTTCTCTGCATTCAGTAACCCATTTTGTGGTGTGACTAAATTTTTATCTTCACACGCTTGTACCCAGTTGGTGATATTGATTTTCGCTTTTACTGGATTGGTTAATAGGCTTGGCCCTGCGATGGTTTTACGCAATTCAGAGTTTAATGCCATTCCATAACCCGCGGCCCAACCACCACGCACTCCCACATTTCCCGTGATAGTGGCAAGTAATGTTGCACCACGCGCCGTCCGTTCACCACAAATATGGCGCTGAGGTCCCCAGCCTTGCATTAAAGCAGCAGGTTTTGTCGATGCGTATTCACGAGCTAATTGTTTAATAGTATCAGCCGGCACTTTGGTAATAGTTTCTGCCCATTCAGGGGTTTTCTTAATGCCATCTTTTTTACCCATTAAATAGGCAACTAAAGACTCATTTTCAGCCACACCTTCGGGCATTTGGTGTTCATCAAAGCCAACTGTGTATTTATCAATAAAGGCTTGGTCATGCAGGTTTTCACTGACGATGACATACATCATTGCATCCATCATCGCGTTATCTGTTGTTGGCAGTAAAGGTATCCATTGATCAGCTAAAGAAGAAGCGGTATCAGAATAACGAGGGTCAACGACAATAAATTTAGTGCCATTTTTCTTCATTTTTTGGAAAAAATGGTTTGAATGACCAAAAATAGTTTCATTAGGGTTATGACCCCATAAAATTACAAGAGGGGTATTTTCTAATGTGTCGAGTGTACTGCCACTGGCTGCGGTGCCGTAAGTATAAGGTGTGACCGCAAGAGTATTACCGTTACTGACAGAGTGATAGTTTTCCAGAAAACCACCAGTGATATTAAACAGGCGACGTAACATATTCGCACCTGAGAAAATACCACCAGTGACGCCCGTACTTAAGCTTACAAAGCGAGACGCTGGGCCATATTGCTGGTTAATGCGCTGCATATTTTGCGCAATAAGTGTGGTGGCTTCTTCCCAAGTAATGCGTTCAAATTTGCCTTCGCCACGTTTTCCAACGCGTTTCATTGGGTATTTTAAACGGTCTGGGTGATAGACAAATTTACGATAACCACGGCCTCGTACACAGGCACGCATAATAGGCATATCTTCATCTAAATCAGCATCTGGGCGTGTGCTAATACGGGTGACTTTGCCATCTTTTACATGAGCACGAATGTCACATTTACCACCACAGTCAAAGCTACTACAGGTTGAAACAACGCGCTCACCATCTTCGGTTGTTATTGATTTTACTGGGATAGCGTTACCTGTTGTCGCAGCAAAAGCGTTTGATGCGAGAAAAGGAAGGGTGATTAATGCTGAGCTCGCTTGAATAAAGTGACGGCGGCTAACATCGTTGAGAATGCTCTTTGTATCACTATCGTGATCGGACTGATTGCTCATAATGAACTCTACCTTAAACATAATAGGCGGATCCCGATATACCCGATACTTGATATAAAGAATGTGCGTGATTTTTCTAGGCTATGAATAAAGGGAATGTCTGGTATCCGCTGCATTATTATTGAATGCATAGATAATTGCAGAGCGCTCGAAATCACCTCTGCGAGAGGGATAGTAGTTGATTAATCTTTTGCCAACATTCTAAAACCAGACAATGACATTTGAATTTCAGCCTATTTATGATGGGTGTTAAAAGTGCGTTTTTTGTTTGTTAATAAGGTTTGTTAAATAGATATCAAGAAGGTTTAAATTTCACATAAGTTACATTCGTTATTTATATGAATATATAGCGATTTTGGTTATATAGGTCATTATTTGCCAGTGTGTCGAGCATGGGATAACTGCTATATTAAAAGGACGAAAATAAAAAGAGAGTGACCTAAATTGTGAGAAATGTACCTTTAAAAAGCGTTGATTCACTTGACCGAGATGTTATTGCGCTGGGTACAGACTATTTGCCCAATACATTGTTAGAAACGCATCAACATCGTCGAGCTCAATTTTTATACCCTGCCACAGGCTTAATTGAAGTGAGTACAGATGATGGTGAATGGGTTATTCCACCGTCTTGTGGTGTATGGATCCCGCCAGAAACAGGTCATGAAACTCGTATGTTAGATGTAAGTACTCGAAGCTTGTATATCGAGCCTTCCGCAGCACCTCGTCATAGCAAACAGTGCGAAGTTGTCAGTGTTTCTCCTCTTTTCCGTCAACTATTGCTTGATGCCGTGGATGTGCCTGCTGAATACGATAAAAAAGGGCGAGATGGTCTTTTAATGCAGTTAATCCTATGTGAATTAGCGAAAGCAAAACCGTTACCGTTTTTTGCTCCGATCCCACAAGACAGTAAATTAGCTAAATTATGCCGTGATTTTATTCGTAATCCTAAAATAGATTCTTTACCCCAACAGTGGGCAGATAGATTACATAAAAGTGAGCGTTCTTTTAGCCGCTTTTTCCGTCAGCAAACAGGAATGTCATTTTCACAATGGCGACAACAAGTCTGTTTATTGAATTCATTAACACAAATCTTATCAGGACGCGGTATTACCGAAATTGCCTTTGATTTGGGTTATAACAGTGCCGGCTCATTCTCGACGATGTTTAAAAAACAGATGGGGCAATCGCCTTCTCATTTTAGTATGGATGCACTGGATATTGATAGATTTTAGTTTATAAAGATATTCGTTAGTCATTAAAAACGCGCCATTTCGGCGCGTTTATTTTGCATAATATCTTTGCTAATTTAAGCTGGTTTTCCTCACTGCATTACGTAAACAATAAGGCAAAAAGAGTAAACTGAGAGCGGTAATAATTGCCGTCGCGATTAGTACAACAAAGAAAGCATTTTCAAAGGCGATATTTGCTTGAGATATCACAAGAGAAGCCACGTCAATTGGCAGTCTTTCTGCCACAATAAGAGCCTCATCTAAACTGTCATATACCGCATCATCAACGGTTAATGAATTAGGTAACATCAGTTTTAAGGTGTATACCGTACTCATCAAACTGCCCATAAATGTCACGCCAATCACACTGCCGAGCTCATAAGCCACATCTTCAATTGATGCTGCCATGCCCGCTTGTCTATCTGCGACACTCAACATAATTGATGTCGATGCGGTGGTAAAAATAATACCTAAACCAAAGCCAATTAAGAATAAGCTACCAATTAACACCATTGGAGATGTTGTTTGATAAACGGCAATTAACCACAGATTTCCCACTAAAGTAAGCATAAATCCAGCAATAATTAAGCGAACTTCACCTAAACGTACCAAGAAATAACCTGCCAATGGAGAAGCAAGTACGGAGCCAATAGGAATGGGTAAAATGACCAGCGCTGCGTTAAGTGGGGTAAAACCCGCAACAAGCTGTAAACGCTGGCTAAGCAATAATTCAATGCCTACAATGATCACCATAGAAAGTACGGCCATTAAAATACCGATGCTAAAATAGCGGTTTTTAAATAACCTAAAGTCAATCATTGGGTGAGCTTGCTTACGTTGGCGTAGAGTAAATAGAGTGAGAAAAACGGCTGCAACAATGGTGGCAATCGTAGCTTCATTCCACTGTGTATAAGGTTTCCCTATCTCTTTTAAGGCATAAATGGCACTGATCAAACCCACTAAAATGAGTACTGAGCTTAAATAATCAATTTTATGAGTACTATATCCCGAAAACTTAGGGATAAGCCAAATAGAAAACGGTAATACAAAAAGAACAATGGGGACGTTAATTAAAAAGACAGAGCCCCACCAAAAATTATTTAATAAAATACCACCAATTAAAGGCCCTAAAGCAGCACCGCCAGAAGCAACCGCAGACCAAATGCCAATCGCAATAGCTCGCTCTTGTGGATCGCTAAAAACTTGGCGCACTATTGATAGTGTAGCTGGCATACTCATTGCGGCGCCCACGGCTAAAAAACCTCGAGAAGCAATTAAAGTGGTCGCCGAAGGTGAAAATGCGGCACACAATGAAGCGAGTGCAAATAGTGGCAATCCACTAATAAATAATGTTTTATGACCAATTCTGTCTGTGAGCATACCTGCTGCAGGTAATAATCCGGCAACAATTAATGGATAAGCATTCATTATCCAAAGTTTTTCTGAAGCACTTGCGTTTAAATCATGAGTTAAACGTGGCAATGCGGTATAAAGCACGGTTACATCAACAACAATGAGAAACAACATGCTAGATACCAAAAGTAATACTATCCAACGTTTATAATCTTTTATCATAGAAATCTCAGTTATTTTTATGTGTATTATTTTTACTAGCGGCTACAATATAAATCCATACGACCGTATTGAAAAGAGGTTTTTTTATGGGACGTCAAAGAACCATTGATAGAGAAAAACTGTTAGAAGCTATCTTCGACATTGTAATGGAGCAAGGAGCAGCAGCATTAACGATTGATACTGTTGCAAAAAAAATGGGGATCTCAAAAGGGGGCGTTCAATACTGTTTTAGTAGTAAAGAGGCAATGATTGATGCCATGTTTGAACACTGGGAAGGCAGTTATGAAACGCAATTTAAAAAAATCGTTGAAAATGATAACTCACCTGATAATCGTGTCGTTGCGCATATTCACGCCACACATCATCACGACAAAGTCTCTTTTGCCAAAGGGGCGAGTTTGATGGCAGCATTGCTACAAACGCCTGAATATCTGCAAAGTACAAAAGAGTGGTATCAGCAACGGTTAGCTGGTGTAGATACAACAACAGAAGCCGGAAAACGTGCACGATTGGCATTTTTAGCGACAGAAGGCACTTTTTTACTGCGTTATTTTGGATTAATGGATATTGATGATAATGAATGGCAATCTATTTTTGAAGATATTGACTCAGAGTTACTTCAGCAAAGGAAAAAGCAATAAAAAAGCATGTTGTTAATGAGAAGAACAACATGCTTTTTATTGAAGATAATCGGGCTAAATGGAATTAGTAATACATTGTAATTAGTAATACATTGTAATTAGTAATACATAGCAATTAGCTTATTATCTAGCTCTTTAACGTCAACGGGGGTATCAAAAATATCTTCGATAATATCTGCTTTCATGATTTCTTTTGGTGAACCGTGATAATACAGTTGTCCGTTACGCATGGCTAAAATATAGTCAGAATAAACAGAGGCAAAATTGATATCATGAATAACGATAATAATGGTTTTTCCTAATTCATCTGCGGCTTTTCGCAGAAGTTTCATCATGATCACCGCATGCTTCATATCAAGATTATTCAGTGGTTCATCAAGCATGACATATTCTGTGTCTTGGCATAGTACCATCGCAACATAGGTACGTTGACGTTGCCCACCCGATAATTCATCTAGATAGCGATGACGAAATTCAGTCAGATTTAAAAAGTCTAATGACTCATCAATGACTTTTTTATCTTCGAGCGTTAAACGACCTTTGCTGTAAGGATAGCGCCCAAAACCGACTAATTCTTCTACGGTTAAACGACTAACAAACTGGTTTTCTTGGCGCAGTATTGAGAGATTTTTAGCAAGAACATCGCTATCAGTTGCAGCAACATCCATACCATTAACGCTCACCATACCACTTTCAGGAAGTAATAGACGTCCAATAACAGAAAGTAGTGTGGATTTACCCGCGCCATTAGGGCCTATGATCGAAGTAATACCGCCACGTTGAATTGTTGTTGTAATATTATCGAGAACGGTTGTGTCTTGATAACGTTTTGATATTTTGCTGATTTCAATCATATTAAAGTCTTCTTAACACCAAATAGATAAAGAACATCCCACCAACAAACTCAATCACAACAGAAAGTGTTCCTGTCATTTTTAAGCCATATTCTAAAACTAGTTGTCCACCGATTAAGGCAATAGTACCCAGTAGAAAAGCTACGGGCATCAAGAAACGGTGTTGGCTACTACCACTAATGTGATAAGCAAGGTTAGCCACAATTAAACCCAAGAAGGTTAACGGGCCAACTAAAGCGGTAGAAACTGCAACTAAAACAGAAATCAGTAACAAAATATAAGTGGTCTGTTTGCGGTAATTAATACCAAGGTTAATGGCATTTGCTTGTCCTAATGCCATTACATCAAAGCTATAACGCATACGCCAAAGTAAAACACCGACAACCACAATCATGGCTAAGGCACAAAAGATAAGATCAGGAGTGGCACGAGTGAAGGTGGCAAACATGCGACCTTGTAAGATGGAAAACTCATTAGGATCCATCAAGCGTTGTAATAGCGTAGCCGAACTACGAAATAGCGTTCCTAAAATAATCCCAATCATCAGGACTAAATTAATGTTAAAGCGTACAGAGCTAAACAGCCAACGATAGAGCACCACTGAAAATAGTACCAACAATGCTGATTCTAAAAAGAACTTTGATAGGTTCAGCATCCACGAGGCAGGCATATCGCCTTCAAAGAAGACAAACACAGTTTGTAGCAACACAAACAGGGCTTCTAACCCCATAAGTGAAGGTGTCAAAATACGGTTATTCGCGATGGTTTGAAACAATATCGTGGAAACACCAGCGGCAAACGCCACCACAATCATCGTAAGTACAATATATGCACGATGAGTCAGAATATAAGAGATATTGCCGTTTAGGTTTATCGTCATAAATAACACAATAGATAATAACGATGCCCCTAATAATAACCAGATACGAGACATCGGCGAGAGGCGCGTTTTCTTATGTTCGACAGCGCCAGTACATTTGCTAATTATGGATGAATTAACTTTTTGCATAACGTTGCTGCTTTAATATTAAGAAAAGGAAAATAACGGCACCCACTGCACCTAAAATAACGCTGGCAGGAATTTCAAATGGGTAGCGAATAAGGCGACCAATCACATCACACAGTAAAACAATCGCACCACCACTCAAGCAAACCCAAGGAATGGTTTTGCGGATATTATCACCCATCACTAAGCTCACCAGATTGGGGACAATCAAGCCGAGGAAAGGTAATGCACCGACAACAGAAACAACGACGCCACTAATTAGTGCAATAATGGATAACCCAATGATCATCACTTTGCGGTAATTGAGTCCCACATTAATGGAAAATTCACGCCCCATTCCGGCAACAGTAAAGCTATCTGCAACCCAACACGCCATGATTGCTAGTGCACCGACAAGCCATAACAGCTCATAACGGCCTTGTAACACACTTGAGAAATCGCCACTTGTCCATGCATCTAATGATTGCAGTAAATCGAAATACACCGCTAAGAAGATGGTAAGTGCGCCAATAACCGCACTGAGCATAATGCCAACCAAAGGAACTATCAGTGTTGTTTTTAAGGTGATCCTTTGCAAAAGCAACATAAACAACAAAGTACCAAGAAGGGCAAAAACAGTTGCGACCATCATTTTGGTAAAGATGCCAGCCGCGGGAAAGAGCAGCATGACGACTAATAATCCAAGACTTGCAGATTGTGTTGTTCCTGCAAGAGAGGGTTCAACAAAGCGGTTTTGGGTGAGTAGTTGCATGATTAAACCTGCAACACTAATGGCACCACCGGCGAGTAATAATGATAGGGTTCTTGGAACACGGCTGATAAAGAAGATATCGCGCATATCGGGATCAGAAAAAAGCGAAGCAGGAGTAATATCTCCTGCGCCGACAAATAGACTGATCATTGAGAGGATAGCGATACCTCCTATCCCCAATGATAAATGGAACGTTTTCATTCAGTTATTTTATTTTTTTTGATCCAATGCCTGATTAATTGTATCCATTAAGCGAGAGTAAGTTTGGATCCCGCCAGAAATATAAATGGAACTTGCGTCAAGATAGATAACTTGGTCTTTGTTCCAAGCATTTACTTTTCTTACCAGAGCATTATCAAGAACTTGTTGAGCTGGTTGTGAATCTTCACGACCAATCGCTGCGTCACGGTCAATAACAAACATCCAGTCTGGGTTAAGTTTTAACAGTAATTCAGAGTTAACGATGTTGCCGTGTGAACCTGGGCTATCAAAAACATAAGCTGGTTCAAAACCTAATACATCATAGATAAAGCCAAAGCGAGAGCCTGGGCCATAAGCTGAAATTTTACCGCCACTGACTAAAACGACCATCGCTTTACCTGCATCTGGTGTTTTGGTTTTTACGGTATCAATTTTGCTATTGAAATCAGCCAGTAATTTTTTGGCTTGTTCTTCTTTGCCAAAAATTTGACCTAATGTTGTTGTACGCTCAGCAAGGCTTTCAACGAAACGCTTAGGATCGATATCCATTGAAATCGCTGGTGCAATTTCACTTAATTTTGCATACGCATCACGAGCACGGCTACCACTTAAAATCAGATCTGGCGCTGTTGTGCTGAGCTTTTCATAGTTCGGCTCAAATAATGCACCTTCATTGATATAGTCGTTCGGATTGGTGTATTTCTCTAAGAATTTTGGTAAATGAACATTCGTTTGTGGAAGACCAACAATAGAAACGCCTAATGCATCAATAATATCAAGGGTTTCCATATTCATCACAACCACTTTTTGTGGGTGTGCAGGGATTTCAGTTGTCCCTTGAAAATGTTCAATCGTGAGAGTTTGTTTCTCTGCTGATTGTGTTGTTGATGTGTCTTGAGCGTTATCACAACCTGCGATAACAAGTGAAGAAAGCAGTAAGAACAGTGGGCTTAATGACTTTTTAAACATTCTCTTTCCCATATTGTTGCAACACGAAATAACACGGATCTTTACAGCAGTGGCCTAAATGTCGATCCACAAAGAAGACGATAATACCATCAAAAGCATAAAGAGTAATGATACTAATTCACATTCTCATAATAATAAAGGATTAACTTGACTAAAATGGCGAAATTTTGAGAGTGGTCATAGGTGTTAATAAGAAAGACAAATTTCGTGACGAGAAAGAACTCTTCAGATTATTTGCTCAATTTGTGAAGAGTGTCAAAAGAGTAGGTCAAGGAGAGACAATTCTGAACCTATAAGAAATATCGTTAACTAGTATCATTGCGTATACTTTATTCAAGCAGAAACAATCCTTATTTTAATCTTACTTCGGTTTCTGTACTGACACAGTAATGAATGCACAAGAGAAAGCCTTGTTATCTCTAGGGTAAATCGTTGCCAACTCAAGAGGGTTTTATGCAAAAGAAATATATTTACTTATTTTGTTCTGCTGGCATGTCAACATCTCTTCTCGTGACCAAAATGCGAGCACAAGCAGAAAAATATGAAGTTCCTGTGGTTATTGAAGCATTTCCTGAAACCTTAGCGGCACAAAAAGGACAGGATGCGGATCTGATTTTACTTGGTCCACAAATTAGCTGGATGTTGCCTGATATCCAAAAATTACTCCCTAATAAACCGGTCGAAGTGATCGATTCTTTGTTATACGGAAAAGTAGATGGCTTAGGTGTGTTAAAAGCCGCTGTCGCCTCTATTAAAAAAGCATCTGCAACAACAAATTAATTCTATTTTTTATTTTTTTATTATTTCTATTCCAGTCAAAGAGCGAATTTTTCAGCAAGCCGAGCAATTAGCGGCATTTTAAGGGTATTTTTCTATGAGTAAGTTTATTGGTTCACTTGAAAAGGTACTCCTTCCTTTTGCGGTTAAAATTGGAAAGCAACCTCACGTTAATGCGATTAAAAATGGCTTTATTCGTTTAATGCCATTAACCCTTGCAGGGGCAATGTTTGTTCTTATCAATAACGTCTTTCTTAGTTTTGGTGACGGCTCCTTCTTTTATTCTTTAGGTATCCGCCTTGATGCATCAACAATAGAAACTCTCAATGGTTTTAAAGCCATAGGGGGGAATGTCTATAATGGTACATTGGGCATTATGTCGTTGATGGCACCGTTCTTTATCGGAATGGCATTAGCAGAAGAACGTAAAGTTGACCCGATTGCGGCAGGTTTACTTTCTATTGCAGCCTTTATGACAGTAACACCTTATAACGCCGGTGGTGCTTATGCAGTAGGCGCTAATTGGTTAGGTGGAGCAAATATTATTTCAGGTATCATTATTGGTCTTGTTGTGGCTGAAATGTTTACCTTTATTGTGCGCCGTAACTGGGTTATCCGTTTACCAGATAGCGTACCTGCGTCTGTTTCACGTTCATTCTCTGCATTAATTCCGGGCTTTATTATCTTATCAGTTATGGGAATTGTCTCGTGGGGATTAGCGACGTATGAAACGAACTTCCATCAAATTATTTTAGATTCTATCTCAACACCATTAGCATCAATGGGCTCTGTGGTTGGTTGGGCTTACGTTATCTTCACCTCTTTACTGTGGTTCTTTGGTATTCATGGATCACTCGCACTTGCTGCACTTGATAGTGGCATTATGACGCCTTGGGCGTTAGAGAACGTCTCAATTTATACTGAATATGGTTCAGTGGAAGCTGCGCTTGCAGCGGGTAAGACCTTCCATCTCTGGGCGAAACCAATGTTAGATTCCTTTATCTTCTTAGGGGGTACAGGGGCAACACTGGGACTTATTCTGGCTATCTTTATCGCATCTCGTCGTGCCGATCATCGCCAAGTAGCAAAACTGGCATTACCAGCAGGTTTATTCCAAATTAACGAACCGATTATTTTTGGTCTGCCTGTGATTATGAACCCAGTGATGTTTATTCCATTTATTCTTATTCAGCCTATTCTTGCCGCGATTACTGTGACTGCTTATTACTTGGGGATAATCCCACCAGTGACAAATATTGCGCCGTGGACAATGCCAACTGGGCTAGGAGCCTTCTTTAATACCAACGGTAGTATTGCGGCACTGTTATTAGCACTGTTTAACTTGGGTGTTGCCACACTGATTTATCTTCCTTTCGTGATTATTTCAAATAAAGCTCAAACTGAAATTGAAAAAGAAGAAAGTGAAGAAGATATTGCCAATGCATTGAAATTTTAAGTAATAGAAAACACAAGTGCAGAGGCTTCTCTGCACTTGCCAGTGTCAAAGAGGAAATATGATGTTAGATATTGAAAATGCCGTTGATAGCAGTGCAACCGATGATGAATTTGAAGAGATCATTATGGGGCTTATCATTAACTCCGGCCAAGCACGTAGTGTGGCTTATGGTGCATTAAAAAAAGCCAAAGAAGGTGATTTTGATGGCGCGAGAAAATTAATGGAACAATCTCGCGAAGCATTAAATGAAGCACATAAAATACAAACTCGTTTAATTGGTGATGACCAAGGTGTAGGAAAAACGAAAGTCAGTTTGGTATTAGTCCACGCACAAGATCATTTAATGACATCGATGTTAGCCAGAGAGTTAGTGACAGAATTAATCGAGTTACATGAGAAGATAAAATAAGATGAATACCGTGGTGGAGTCATTGAGAGCACAAAGCGAAATACGCATGGTCTATGAAGATCAGCTATTTAATGGCAAGAACTTTCATGTCTTTATTTATAATAAAACAGAAAGTGTCAGTGGGTTGCATCAGCATGATTATTATGAATTCACCATTGTATTAACAGGGCGCTATTATCAAGAGATTAATGGTAAAAAGATTTTACTTGAGCGTGGTGATTTTGTTTTTATTCCCATTGGTTCTCATCACCAAAGTTTTTATGACTTTGGTGCAACACGCATTTTAAATGTGGGAATTAGTAAAGCCTTTTTTGATAAACATTACCTCTCGTTATTGCCTTCTTATTTTATTGCCTCACAAGTTTATGAATTAAAAAATGAGTTTCTTTCCTATATTGAATCCGTTATTGGCTCATTGAATTTCCGCCATACCGAATTTAATGAATTTATTGAAATTGTCACCTTTAATGTGGTGAATAGATTACGACACCATCGAGAAAATAGAACACAAGACGATATTCCCTTATGGCTAAGAGACACTGTAAGCGAGATGCATGACAAACAAAAATTTGGTGAAAATGCACTGGTAAATATGGTGATGTTATCAGGGAAATCACAAGAATATTTAACCCGAGCAACTCGGCGTTATTACGATAAAACACCAATGCAAATTATTCATGATATTCGAATTAATTTTGCGAAAAAACAATTGGAAATTACAAACTATTCGATAACAGATATTGCTTTTGATGCGGGTTACAGTAGCCCAAGTTTATTTATTAAGACATTTAAGAAAATAACTTCGCTGACACCAAATAGTTATCGGAAAAATTTATACAGTATTAAAGAAACAAACTAATTCATTATTAAGCGTAAGAAATTAATCAACGATAAAGATTAATTTTATTGAAAATAGAGAGAAAGAAGAAAATAAGTTTATTTTCTTTATGGCTCTTTACGCCTTAATTTCGCCATTAATACACAAATAACAGCACTATTACGCTGTATGGGAGTATTTTATGAGTCATAAATTAAAAGTAGTTACCATTGGTGGTGGAAGCAGTTATACGCCTGAATTATTAGAAGGTTTTATTAAGCGTTATCATGAATTACCGATCACTGAATTATGGTTGGTGGATGTTGAAGAAGGAAAAGAGAAGCTTGATATTATTTTTGAGCTTTGCCAACGTATGGTAAAAAAGGCGGGTATTCCTTTAACTATTTATAAAACACTTAATCGCCGTGAAGCATTAAAAGAGGCTGATTTTGTCACAACACAATTGCGTGTTGGTCAATTGAAAGCAAGAGAGCTTGATGAATCTATTCCTTTAAGTCATGGTTATTTAGGACAAGAAACTAATGGTGCTGGCGGGTTATTTAAAGGCTTACGCACGATCCCTGTTATTTTCGATATTATTAAGGATGTTGAAGAAATTTGCCCTAATGCGTGGATCATCAACTTTACGAATCCCGCAGGGATGGTAACAGAAGCCGTTTATCGTCATACCAATTTTAAGAAGTTTATTGGGGTTTGTAATATTCCAATCGGTATGAAGATGTTTATTACAGATGTTTTGAAGTTAACGGATAAAGATGAACTCTCCATTGATTTATTTGGCTTAAATCACATGGTGTTTATTAAAGATGTTATTGTCAATGGTCAATCCCGTTTTCCTGAATTATTAGATGGTGTGGCTTCAGGAACATTAACGGCAGGCTCTGTGAAAAATATTTTTGATCTACCATTTAGTGAAGGGTTGATCCGCTCTCTTAATATGCTGCCATGCTCTTATTTACTGTATTACTTCAAGCAAAAAGAGATGTTAGCTATTGAAATGGGTGAATACTATAAAGGAGGCGCTCGCGCCAAAGTAGTACAAAAAGTCGAAAAGCAACTGTTTGAATTGTATAAAGATCCTGATTTAAATATCAAACCAAAAGAGTTGGAATTACGTGGTGGTGCTTATTATTCTGACGCAGCCTGTGAAGTGATTAATGCTATTTATAATGATAAACAAGCTGAGCATTATGTGAATATTCCTCATCATGGTCATATTGATAATATTCCCGCAGATTGGTCAATTGAAGTGACCGCTATTTTGGGGCGTGATGGCGCTAAACCTCATCCACGTTTAACACATTTTGATGAAAAAGTGATGGGATTAATTCATACCATTAAAGCCTTTGAAATTGCAGCCAGCAAAGCGGCTATTAGTGGTGAATTAAATGATGCTTTATTAGCGATGAACCTAACACCGTTAGTACTTTCAGATAAAGATGCAGAAGTACTTACACGTGAAATGTTATTAGCACATAAAGCACATCTACCTAATTTTGCTAAAGCAATTACTGAGTTAGAAAAAACCTCTCATTAATTGTCGGTAGATAAAAATAAGTAATAAGGAGACAGAATGGCTGGTTTATTAATTGTGAATGCGGATGATTTCGGGTTGAGTAAAGGTCAAAACTACGGCATTGCCGAGTGCTTTCGCCATGGTGTGGTTAGCTCAACAACGGCACTTGTAAATGCTGACGGAATTCAACATGCAGCACAATTGCGTCATGAGTTGCCTGGATTAGGTGTTGGGCTTCATTTTACGTTGACGATGGGTAAACCGCTGTCTCCTTTACCTTCTTTAACGCGTGAAGGTGTACTAGGGAAATGGGTATGGCAAATGGCTGAAGAGGGTAATTTACCGCTTGATGAAATTCGTATTGAGCTTAAAGCACAATATCAGCGTTTTATTGAGATCTTTGGTTGTGCGCCAGACCATATTGATAGTCACCATCATGTGCATATGTTTAAGCAAATTTTTCCTATTGTGGCGGAATTTGCCAAAGAAAAATCGTTACCAATGCGAGTTGATAGGTCTTTAGCGCAAAAAGAGGGCATTGATACTCAAGGTGTGATCAGTAGTGAGGGTTTCGATAGTCAGTTCTATGGTGATGAAATCACACAGGCTTTATTTTTAAAGGTGCTTGATGAATCAAAAGCACGCCGTGAGCACTCTCTTGAAG
This sequence comes from Proteus columbae, assembly GCF_002777965.1. Classification (GTDB taxonomy): domain Bacteria; phylum Pseudomonadota; class Gammaproteobacteria; order Enterobacterales; family Enterobacteriaceae; genus Proteus; species Proteus columbae. Next base: position 100,318 of record NZ_NGVR01000011.1, read on the forward strand.
TGATGACACATCCTGCTTTTATTGATAATTCGTTACGTGCAAGTGGTTATTGCTTTCAGCGCCTAACAGAGCTTGAAGTGTTAACCGATATCACACTAAAACAAGCGATTGTGGAAAGAGGTTATCAGCTAGGCACTTACCAAGATTTAATAAAATGATTTAGAAAGTCGTTTAGACAATCGGTGTCTGTGTTATTCCCTAGTGTGGGTCTTTTGGTATTAATTTGCCTCTGTTTTTATAAAGCAGAGGCTTTTTGTTTTTTATAGAAATCAAAACCGATAACCCAAGTTTGCAATTAATGTATTCGTTGGGAGATGACGCTCAGCTATTTTAAAATAGCTACCTTCATAACCAATAATGAGCGCCATATTTTTATAAGGTGTGAACGTAACGCCTGCGCCCCAGCTTACAGAACCTGCATTATCATTCATTTTTTTATTAGTTTTAACTTTATATCCCAGTCCACTTACGCCTAATGTGCCATAGAGTTCCAGATAAGGTGTTAGGGCATAAACAGGCCCCATAGAAAGTGAGGCATAACGTAATCGCTGATTATTTGAAAAGGATTTTTGTGCAATAATTGCTGAAAATTGTCCTGCTATTTTTTTGCTATTGGGTTGACTCTGTAATTTTAAGCTAATTCCATTTAATGCAGGAGCCTCTTTTACTTTCACATAAGCATAGCCAAGAGAAATAAGATTATTATTATTTTCTGCTAAAAGTGGTGAAGAAATAAATATAGAAGACAAGAGTAAAGCTGAAATGCTATTTTTAATAAACATAATAGTGTTCTCTTATTAAAAATAAGCACATATCATAAAATAATATGTGCTTTACATTAATTAAAAACGATAACCAATATTTGCAATAAAACCATCTAAAATTACTCGATTATCTGTGTTTTTAAATTTAAAACGGCTATTTTCATATCCGAGAGAAATAGAAACCATTTCTGCTGGATTAATGATTAAACCTGCGCCCCAACTAAATGTATTTTTCTTTAATTTTTTTAGTTCTGAACTTTCAGATTTAAATTGAATTTGGCTCATGCCTGCCGCGCCATAAACACTAATAAAATCATTTAAACGTAAGGTAGGGCCAGCCATAACAGAATAGTAACGTGCATTCACGTCTTTAAAGAAAGTATTAATAGGTTTATTTAAATCATATTCATTTTGGGCATAAGTTGCTGTGGCTAAAATACCAAATTGTGAATTAATTTCTTGGCGAATAGAGAAAACACCACCATGCATAGGATTTTGGCCTTCCATTTTAACTTGTGCATAACCTGCTGAAAGTGTGGTTTTATCTAATTTAAAATCGTTTTGAGCATAAACAGAAGACGTCGCTAATAAACCAGCTATAAATAAAGTTGATAGTAATTTTGTTTTCATTAGTTATATCCCATAATTAAAATAATAAGAATGCGTTATTAAGCGATGGGATTATAGTGATGAGTCCATTTTTAATGGAATAAAAAATAGCACGTTAACTTAAATGTGGTTGTTTTCTTAAAGAGGTCTGTTAATTATTATTAATGTTGTATAAATAATATATTTTGTAATATAAATAACCATGGAAATAAATAAAAAAACAAGAATGAAAACAAAGAAAAAGGCTCTCTAAATAATAATAGAGAGCCTTTTTAGGCTTATTTAAGCCCTAAGTCACTTTGTAGGCTGAGTACTTGATTTTGTAAATTATCTAATTCGAGTTGTTTTTGCATAACTGATTTTGAAGGGTTATTTTGTGCCGCTTTCATTTGTTTATCAATTTCATTGATCTGTTTTTGAATATCATTTTGCCCTTTGGTTTTTTGGCGAATTTGATTTAACAGATTGGTCATGGATTGATTTAATGTACGTTGGTTTGCTTGTTGGGTTTTGAGGTTCGCATTGGTTTGTTGCTTTTCTTTTTCGATGGCAGCAAGAACCGCTTTAAACTCTGTATTTAATGCTTTCTCATTTGCTAGAATAGCTTGTTTTTGCTCGATGCGATTGTCGTAAGTCCCTGAATAATTACAGTTAAACTTAGTAATTATACTAACATCACCTGCTGTTGGATCACAATCAGCGGGATTGGTAACACAACCGCTTAATAGTAAGGTCATGCCAACAAGGGAAAGAGGTAAAAGTTTCATTATCATCCTTTTTAACGTTAACTAAGTCTTATTGCTGTGCGTTGAGTATAAAGGCTATCAAGTTCTTCTTGTAAAGAGGCAACTTGTTGCTTCATCCCATTGATTTGTTTATCAAGCTGTGCGGTTTTTAAGCCATCTTGGCGACTTTGAGCCGCGATATCACGCCATTCACCTTCACGTTTTTTCATATCTGCTAAGCGCGAACGAAGTGCTGCAATATTGGCATCAATACCTTTGAGTTGTTTCTCTGCGGCTTCTTTATTTAAGCGTTGTTGTTTTATATCTTGCTGAATTTTGGCAATGGCCTTTTTATCATCAGCAATAACGGCTTTCGCTGTGTTAGAAGCGCTTTGTAAGCGCTGATTTTCATTTTGAATATCAGCAATCATCGAATTGAGCATCTCTTCTTTTGTCGCATAATTTTGGCGTTTATTGTCTAAATAGGCATTGGCACCAATACCGACACCACAACCCGCGACAGCAGCAATGAGCATACATGCGCCTTTATTGCTGGAATTTGAGACTAAACAGCCTAATGCGCCAATAGCGGCACCACCCGCACAAGCCGTAATACCTGATTTGCTGAAAAACTCCATATCACTGTTGTTTTTCAAACGAGGATCAGTACCGTTATTACTTTGGCACCCTGATAAGGCAAGTAAAGTACTAATGCTAAGTACCGCCATAAGTTTTTTATTCATACCACACCTATCCCAAAGTCTCTGTTATTGTTTTTTGCACGCTTCAAGCCATTCGTTCCGTGAAACTTTACCGTTAGCCCAATATCCTTGGAGTCCTTTCATATACGTTGAAAGGTACGTATTTAAATTTGATTTGCCTCTGGCTTCCATCAATTGGCGTACAACGTCAATTTGTGGTTTTACTAAAGAAGCATCATACGTTGTTGCCATATCGACTAATGTGTCTGCGTAATAACTCACGACAAAATCGAGAGTTTTTTTATGTTCGTTGACTTGTTCTTGACGTCGTTCACATGTGGCATCTTTCGTGCCTGCTGGGCAGTTTTTCTCATGCAGTGCGATTAATCGATCATAAAACTCGCCATCATCTTTTAATTTGGTACATAAAAAAGCACCTAATTGCAGTGAAGTACGGATAGCTTGATCACGTTGCTCATCACGCAGTTGTGCATTTGCTCGTAATGTATTTTTCAATTCAGCTAATTGTTTTTTCAACGCTTCATCTTGGACTTGGGTTGATAGCGTATTCAGGCTATTAATGGAATTATCGCTATGGGTTTTTGATTTATTAGCGGGTTTCTCATTACCTAATTGTTGCCACTCTTTTTCTATCTCTTTGATTTTGTCGCGTGATGTTAATGCTGGGGCAACAATCGCTAAACGAAAGCCTGTGTATTTGTTTTTATTTGCACCTGTATTGGTGTAATAAGGCTCTTCTTGACGCCATGAACTGCGCATATCACTTTCTGGGGTGAGATAACTTCCCCCGCGCACAATAAATCCACCAGCTTGTCCATGTAAGCGGTCGAGTTTATTTAATCTAAAAGGCTCAAACATCATTTCAGCGACATTACCTAACATGTCATGTAAGCCTAGTGGATTGGGTGATAACAAACCGGTGAGTTGTAATGAGCCATTAGCGGATTGGCTACCGGCTGACCAAATATAATTTTTGGTACCTTCTGGCATTGGAAAACGCACATCGCGAAATTCGGAGGCAGAGACTTTTAGGCCACCACGCGCCGCAAATTCCCACTCAGTTTCTGTTGGTAATCTTGCAAAACCTTTTGCGCCATCTTCAACGGGTAATGCTTCTGGATGTTTGCTTCTTAACCATTGGTTATATTGATCTGCAAATTGCATCGCTTCATACCAACTGATGTTCACTTTTGGTAAACGTAATTTATTTGAAGCAACAGGGCACTCTTTACCGTTAATCACGCTTTGCATGGCGTTATATTGCAGATCGGTAACGGGGTATTTTGCCATAAGGTAGTAACGGCCTTTTTCTTTACCTTTTAATGGAAAGCTGCCCGCAATATGTTCTGCTCGTGATTGTTCTAAATAACCCCATTCATCACCCTCTTGCCCTAGGGTCACACTATAATCTTGTAATGGCTGGCTTAAGGGGATGGTGACTTGACGAAAAACCATTGAACCTTCACAAGGGAAAGGCAAGATCACATCATCAGGCAATACTTTTGGGTTAACGAATTTATCGTCCCATTTGGCAGATGCGGTAAAACTGCTAGATAACAGCGCGAATGATAAAGTTAAAAGCGATAAATTAAATTTCACGTAAGCTCTCCGCAGGTTCAATCGAAACGGCACGTAATGCGCCAATGCTTGCCACCACTAAAGCCACAAGTAAGGCACTGCACATGGCAATCAATAAATCCCAAAATGTTAACTGACAAACAAAGGCTTGTTCAGGTAAATGTGTGCCTAATAATGTGGTAAATAAGGTGCTCCCGATGCCATAAAGCCCAAGGGCTAAAATAAAGGCAATACTCGTTAATAACAGTGCTTGCAACACAATATATAAAGAGACTGCAAATTGACGAAAACCCAACAGGCGCAGTACTGCCATGTCTTTACGTTTACGGTCAATATTGGCAAGGAATGCGCCAATTAATGAGGCAATACAGCCTAATAGAGATACCCAAGCAATCACGGAAAAAATAACGTTAAGAACGTAGCTGATTGCTTTTACAGAATCTATTTGGCTTTTTTGTGTCATCACATCGATGTGTTGTTGTCTAAACCAATCATCTAATGGGGCAATGGCATCTAAATTTTTTGCATAAAGGCGAGCTTTAGCAAACTGGGTTCTTGGTTTCGCTTCAGTGCCTTGTGTTACGCCAAAAAGAGGTGCTTGATAACCATCTCGGTAATCTTCCATTGCCACTAAAACATCAAGAGAAACAAAAGCTGCTGCTCTTGGAAATTTGCTATCACTGATAATGGCACCGACAGTAAAGGTGCGTTTGGCTCGTTCATTAACGCCATTAAGCTTGCGGCTGATAAATAAGCGCACACTATCGCCGACATTCGCTTCTAGTTTCTGTGCCGCATTGGCAGAAAGCACTAAAGTGTCTGCATTTTGGGGAATAGCAACACCCTCTAATAAAGGATCGTTTTCTGCCGTCGGGATAACTTCAGCATTATCAATAAAGTGTTGTCCATTAATCACAATATCGGCTTGTGTGTTTAAGCTACGTGTTAATGGGATAACAAAGCGAACCTCTTCTTTGTGTGCAACATCATTAAACCAACTTTGTGGATAATTACCATTGCCTAACATACGTATTTCGAGGTTACGAGGATCATTTAGTAGTTGGTTGTGAAGCTGTGTCACAATGCCGTTTTTTAGTCCAAACAGCAGTAACAGTGGTGCAATAACTGAGACTAAAGAGAACACAATACAGAGTGCAACTTTGCGATCATAAATTAAGTCACGCCAAGCGAGTGAACTGAGTAAGCCAAGGCGATTAGGACTGGCGCTATTGTTTGATAAAGACACTACCGCCCCCTTGTAGTTGTGCATGATAGTGACTAAATTCAAAACGCTCGACTAAAGACCAATCATGACTAACAACCAACGCAGAGATATCGAGTTGCTTTACCATCTCCACAATCAATGCATACAACGCTTGTGCATTATGAGGATCGAGAGCGGCTGTTGGCTCATCAGCAAGTAATAAAGCCGGTTCATGGGCGATTGCGCGAATAAATGCAGCGCGTTGACGTTCACCAATGGAGAGCTGGCGAGGAAGGCGATTAAGTAAAGGGTGTAATTGCAGATGCTCAATGGCGTGATCGAGCCAAGCGGAGTGCGGTGTTAATCCCAGCATTTTACGCGGTAATTGAATATTTTGCATGACGGTTAAAAAGGGAAGTAACCCACCACTTTGGAGCATAAAACCTAATTTTTCAGCACGTAATGATGCGAGCTGAGCTTGTTCATTACTTAACACCGCTTGCGTGATAATTAAATCATCACCGAGTTGAAAATGGGTTAATCCATCGGGACGTAAAATCAGCCCAATCATTTCCAATAAGGTACTTTTACCACAACCACTTAAGCCCGTTAGCGCACCGATCTCCCCTTTCTCAAGAGTCAATGAAGGAAGCGCAACACGAAAGCCATGTTGCGCATCACCACGCGTAATTGCCATGCCTTCAATCTGGATCATTAAGGCAGGTTTTCCAGTGGAACAGGATAAACGTGATCGCGAGGATCGCTTTGTGGTGCAAGGGATATCCAACGATCAACATCTTCGTTATAGCGTTGATAATATTGCAACTTCGTATTGAGTCGGCGGATGAATTTCTCTTGCTCTAAACCATCCCAGCTTTTCCATGTCTCTTCATCTAAACCAAGTACCTCACTTAAATAAGGGAGATTTTCGACGTATTCACCGAGTAATCCCATTTCGCCTAATTTGGTTGCTGAACCTTGTTTGATTTGATTTGGATCGTTACCCATGGTAGCAGCAATCGAACGTAAATCCGCAAACATATTGTCTGGTGAAATTAGACCTTCATTAGCTGCATTAACGATTTTTTTCATGACATCGCTTAAATCACTCAGCTCACTTTTAGTCAGTAAAACTTGGACTTCTGTAGTTGGGATATTTTGCTGTAATAAGTCACGGTCGCTTATCCATGCTTTAAACACAGGGGGGGCTTTAGTACCTTGTTTTTCACCTAAGTAGGCTAAACGCATGGCATACCCTAAATCGTGTGCGTCGTTAAGCAAGGTATCTGTCTCTTTATCTTTGCTATAAGCAGGATCGGCATTTAATGCACTACCTACAGCCGCTTCTCCACGATAAGCCGTTTGAATTTGAGTCGTTACAGCGGTTGCTAAACTATCAACCATTCGACCAAAGCTATTGATATCCCCTGAATTAATTGGGTAGTAAAGTGACTTGTGTAAGAAAGGATTAAGAGTTAGCGCTTCATATTGTGCTTGTGCAGAAGCGTGATTTTTGGCACCTGATGGTGTTTTTAAATGCAGTGTATAAAGAGCAACACCGCGATAAGCGGCTTCTTGGCGAATTTGTTCAGCATCGAGCTTAGTTGATGAAAGAGGATCATCTCCCGTTAATGCGCCTGCATCGGTGATTAAAATAACGTAACGTGCACCAAAGCGAGTCCAATCAACATCATCGAGGGCTTGCATTACACCAGCATAAGCATCTTCATCAAAACGACTACTTGAGACTTTAGCTTGGCGTAATTCTTTAACTTTATTCAGGAAATCAGGGCCATCTTTTACATCATTGGGATTTACAAACATCTTGCTGTCGTATTCCAATGCAGGTACGGCTTTGATATTAGAGCGAAACGCCACTAAGCCAAATTTGACCTTATCCAACATGTTGTCTTTTTCGACTTGCGTGTAAACCTTTTGAATCGCTTCTTTGGTTCTATCAATGTAAGGATCCATCGAGATTGTTGAGTCGATAACAAACACTACGGCAGCAGAAAAACCTTGCATCATATTGTCAGCATCTTTGCTGTTAGGTGTTGCTGGTTTTGTACTGTTTGCTGTTGCATTCGCATTCTGTGCGTCTTTGCTGTCTTTGGTTTGAGAAGAGACAGAAGCCACATTGAGCACTCGCACTTTATAGCCCGCATCAGTAAAGACTTCATCTGAGCCTAATACAGGCAATAGATAGAAATTACTTTTCTGATCAATCATATAATCAGGCTCTTTTGCTAAAACAGCCGGATTCACTTTTTGGTTTTTGATATCTGCTAAAAAAGGTTTGTACTGTTTTTCCGGGGTGGGGCTTTCAAGTAAGCTTTCAACCGTTTGCTTATCTTTGAAAAACAGCATTGGGTTACGACCCGCAGGGTTAGTAAATGCGAGTGTTAACTGCATTTTCCACTCTGATGTACAACTTGCATTCATCCAACCACTGATATGACCTAAGCTATCTGGGCCAACTTGTAGCCACTCATTAGCGCCTTGTTTTTGGCGTTGATAAACATAAAAGCGGCTAAATGCAGGTTGCTCTTTACCTTTTGCGCCAACAGTGTCAGCAACTTGGCAACCTGGATAAGTTAATACACGTTGATAGAGGGTCTTTTTACCCTCTTGTAGTAGCGGTTTTTTCTCTTCAGCACTTGCTGGCGCTGTTAGAATTAAACCGCTGAGAATAAGAGTAAGCCAATGCGCCTTTTTCATGCGACTTTCCTATTTTTTCAAAGCTTCAAGACGCGCTTTTGCGTCACTGTTTTGTGAGTCATGATTTAGAACCGCTTCGTACCAATAAATAGCCGTTTCTTTGTCTGCACTAAAGCAGCCTTGTGTGGATGCGGTTTCTGGATCGTATTCACGAGCATAATTCAGCGCGATTTCAACATCACCTGCTTGTGCTTTATAAGCATATAAGCGCTGAGCAACATCACATTGATTGTTCTGTTTTGCGAGTGAGATCGTTGCAAGGATAGTTTTGCTATCTGGTTGGCTTTGTATGCAACTTTGTACAAAGGCTAATGCAGTACCCGATTTCATGTTTTCAACACTACACACACTTGGGGTTGCGGGTTCTGGTGTCGGTTGTGGTGCAGGCTCGCCAGCAGGATTACCTCTTAATAAGAAGAACCATGTTAAGACACCCGCTAAAATTAAGATCAAAATAATGGCTAAAATTAAGCCAATTTTTGATTTTTTCGGCGCGGGTGGTGTTGGTCGCTGTGGCGGTTCATCTACTTTAATTTCAGGGATAATCGGCTCTGGTTCTTCAGATTCAATTTTGATAGGTTCTGGCTCTGGTGGCGCTTCTTCAACAATAGGCGCTGGCGGAACAGGCTGATTATCTAATGTTGCTGTTGATTTTAATGCTTCACTTTGACCTTGCGCTTGTGAGGCTAATACGCCATCACGGATACGTAATCGCCCGATATCTTGTGTTTCATTATCGTCTTTTAACGTAAATTGATATGCCATTTGTAAGTTGCTAACGAGGGGATCAACCAACGTTTTATCAAGAACGATTTGATAACCGTCATCAGCATCTTCAAGTGAAAGCTGGTGGAAAAAGGCATTACCTACCCATTCCCCTTTATCATTTAAGAAATAGCGATCTTGGTTACGCTGAATGCTTAAATAAACGGGGGAAGCGTCACCGTCCCAATTACGAATACTTAATACCGCAAAGCCGGGACGAGCAGGTTGTACGGGTTTTAATTCTGGGTTAAACACGAATTATGACTCCACGACGGATGATTTCATGGTTTGAATTATTTGGCCTAATAGTGCGTTTTGTTCAGCACTGATCTCTCTTCCCGCAGAATGCCCCGCATTCTCAGTAATAATCGCTGATAAAGCGATAAGCCAATCAATCACAAATAAAAGGGTGTAGTTAACAGGGTTGGTAGGTAAGCGGACTAAACGCTCATCATCACCCCATTGCACGCTAGTGTTATCGGGTCTTTCAAAGATTTTATGACCGACATTGATTTTGCTATCTGGCTTCTCAACACCGTTATCTTTGAAATTAAACCAAGTAATAAAATCACCCAGTACATTATAAACACGAGATGATTGCTGTTCGGCTAAGTCATCACGACGAGCAATGGCTTCAGTCCCAGCAAGGGTTTTCAACATGCGTTGTTCAACACCTAGGCGATTAATCGCCGTGATAAGCTCATCAACTAACAGCACCATAATTTCTTGGTCAATACCCAAATAGGTTAACAAGGTATTGTTATCAGGCAGGCTACGCAGATGATTTATCCATAATGCCATCACTTTTTTAGGATAGGTCACTTCATTGCCGTGACCTTTAGGGGCTTCATTTTCTTCTGGCTCTAGAGAAATTGGCGCATCGCTAAAGAGATCGAAAGTTGGTTGCTCCATAGCCGCGAAGGCAGAAACTGGCGCTTGAGTCGCTTTTTTATTATCTGAAAGCGTCTCAATAACCTCTTTTTCTTGCATATACAGGTCGTAGAGTGATTTGCGAGAAGGCAACAGGTAATCCAGTAAAGCACCTTGTAAATAAGGGCGACTTTGCATAAAGCGTAAAATAGTGGCTGCGTTACGGCGTTTGACTTGAAGCTCTTCTTCACCACCTGATTGATACCATTTTTCAAGATGATGACCGATTAAATCACGTTGAATTTCTTGCAATTGCTCACTAATACGTTCAAGTTTCAGTGATTTTAACGCCACGGTTTCAAGGTAGTCGGCAAGGCGTTGCATACCGCCATCGTTAAGCGACAACATTGCATCCCATGCTTGGTCTGGCTCACGAATATAGCGTTGGACAGTTTCGTCTTCAGCAAAGGTTTTTTTCATCAGATGTAACTGTGAAACACTGTCCTCGTTTAAGACAGTCTCTTTGCCATTACTGATTTGAATAAATGGGGTAGGTACACCCGGTTTACGCACTAAGAAAGTGTTATTAAAGGCTTCACCATTGATCCAATCTGATGACATCCATTCATATTGACCAAAGCGCTCTAACATGGCCATTTTGATCATGCCACCTTTACCCCATGATTGGCGTAATAACGCTTCATTCATGGTTAAAGAGTTGGTAATACGCATATCAAACATGGTCATTGCCCAAATTAAACCAGAAGGGCGTTTAGCGCGCGTTAATGCATCTTTACCTTGTGTGTTATTGATCCACTCTGTGAGGACAGCACCAACTTCTTTCACATCTGATTGTTTGTTTGATGCAGTACACACCACTAACACATTCATCTCTTGGTTATCGGTATAACGCTCAAACAGATAGGCAACTTTACCGCGAAGAATGAGCTGTGCCAGAGGGTTAGCACTGTCATCGTTGACCTGACGACGTACATCTGCCATGGTTTCAACGCCTAAACGACCGCGATAGCCCGGAAAATCGAGTAGCTCAACGTGTTCAAACAGGGCTTTACTTGGCGCATCTAATAACGGAACGACTAACTCAACGGTCAGTGCAGTTAACTCTGCTAACGAAAGGGTAACAGGAGCATCAATACGATCGCCATGAACAGGACAAATGCTTATCTGGCTATCATTGGCAGTATTGAGACGCTCTAGCATATCCACGTTCATGATACTGTCTTCTTGTACTAACTCGCCGTCTTGCTCTTTGACTAAAGATGAGAGCGGAGCCAAAACAAGAGATGCATTACCTAAAGAGGCAAGTGTGGTACTAAAACGTTGATAAGCGGATGTCAGCTCTGCAATATCGCCCCATAAAACAGAAAAGAGCTTAGCGCGTTGCGCAATACTGAGATAAGGCGCTAATTCAATTGCTTTAGGCCAATAGGTTGCCGCCAATTTTTTCTGGCTTTTTTCCGCATGGCGTTGCAGATAATCCCATAATGAAACAACATCATCATGAGTAATACCAGCAACAGGCGTGGCGCTGCATTGTGTGCTTAATGAACTGATTAAACGAGAAATTTTCTCGTCATCTAATTCAAATTCAATTTTTTCCTGATTAAAGTCATACAGGTAAGCATTGGCGAGAATCTTAACTATCTCAATTTCGCTGAAAAGATGTAGCTCGACAGGAAACGCTTGCGTACCTTTTGTGGTGCTGCGACTAAAGCGAGTGACTAAACCCGTTGCCTCTTTGCCACCACCAGGCGGGTTAATGTGGTCGATAAAATCAAGGGTTTTACCTGACATGCTCGTTCTTAATCGACCTTCTTGCCCTGCGGCAAGCGCTGAAATCAGGTACGATTTTCCTGCCTGAGACAGACCAAAAAAGCCCACAGACATTGGGCGTTGGGTTGCTAAGCTGAGATTTTTCGCCATATTACGGCTACGACGCAGGCGATAGATAAGGCTATCGGCTTCGGTGTTTAAACGAGGTGCATTACCTCTTACTGCCGTTACCCAATCAATGGCTTTACCTGCGCCTTGATAAATGGCATCCCATTTGGCTGTTAACTGTTTTTCATCCATCATATTCATTTACCTAATACACTCCCGCTATCCAGCCAATAGGATGTTTCACCAATACCACTATCTGCTAACGTATTGAGTTTGAAACTTAAACCGTTCTTATTAACGCCACCTTTGCCATTAATAAGCTCCATCTCTTCAATACGTAATTTTTCAGATTTATTGTCATCATTATGGCCGGAGGCACCTCTTTCTTCTCCCAGTTTGATATGCAATACGCTGTCTTCTTGGCTAAGTTGCTGTGCCAATTTCGGATTTTTAATGCGTAAGGTATAAAGTGGAGACGCTGGCCAACGGGCATTATCTAATTGACGGAAACCTAAGCGTATTCCGCCTCTGACTTCAAAATAGGTATCAGGATCAGGCTCAAATTTATCCTGAATATCACGGTAGTAAACGTCATTATCGGAAATAGTGTTGTTGTTATCCAACATTCCTAAATAACGTACTGTTGAGTAAGTTTTAAAGTTACCTGTCGAGAAGTAGAAGTTGAGCAAACGTGCATTTTCAGCCATTAAACACAACATCGCACCGACTGCCGCGGTTGATTTTGGATCGTCAATACGGCCTTTTTTGTTGAATGGATACCAACCCCCTGTTTTGTAGCCATGTAATGGCAGAATACGAGAAGGCGGTACAGGCTGTAATACTTTTAATAGTGCTTGAATACCCGGTAAACGAGAAGGGCGACCCGTCAGCAGTAAAACATCACAAGAGTAGTAATAAAGCACTTCACACAGCGCTTTTAAACTACGTGTGATATTAATACGTTCACCTGAGATAAATTCAGCGTGCAGTTGCGCAAAGTTAATTTGTACAGGCACATTTAAAATGGAGAAGCTTTCGCCACCACCGAGCTCTTTATTGGTTGCGTCATCAATATAACGACGTACATGTTCTGTCGGTAGAACGTTAAGTAACTCACCAAAAGTACTGTTAATGCCTTCATGAGGAACTAATGGATCGTAGTTTTCATATTGGCTTAAAATATTTAACCCAATCGGATTAAAGATTTGTAGGGTAAGCTGTTGGCGCAACACTTGTTGCCCCGCATCTAAACCTTCACTCCCAAAAAGAGAAGACATCAGCGCATCAGCATCAGAAATACCCGCATCCGTTAATGCTGTGCGTAATGCAGGCAATACACAAATCTGGATGATATCTAATAAAATATCATCACCTGCAATTTTGAATCCTTCACGGAATAACTGTGTTGGAATAATTTTAACGTTGCTACCGGTACCTGTATCCAGTTTATAGCGAGTGATAACGAGATCGGTTGTTCCGCCACCAATATCAATTGAGGCAATCTTTAATGTGCTATCACCCGTTAATGCGCGGTTATCTTCCCGCACTTGGCTGGCAAAAAAGGCTTCAGTACGCTCACCAAATTTAATTTGTGTTTCGTTGTAGAGGTAAACTAGCTGACCACAAGTGGCTTCATCCCATTTCACATGGATGTTTGGCATCGGTATACGACATTGCGCATCTTTACCATCAAAACGCAGTTTTTCGTCGGTTGGGTCCCAATTCATTGCTTTCCAAATTAGCCCTAATGCGTTTTCCATGCACGTTTCAAAAATAGCGCGCTCTGGTTTTGGCATTGCAGGTGGAATAGTTAAAATGATATTGCGCAATTGACGAGGCGCACTTGCGTGACTCATTTTAAGACGTTGAGCTGGGCTGTTCATTTGTGTTAATGCCTGCGCTAACACTTCGGTTAACATCATGGTCATTAATGAACTGCGAGTATAGTTTGGCGTAAATACTGGCATGCGAAAGTCTGGCTCTAAACGGAATAACGGTTCACCGTGATCGTTTAAAAGATAAGTCATCGGTACAGCAGTCGCCAGTGGCTCTCTGTCTGTTTGACCAAAAGAGCGACTAAAGCGCCAACCCGGAGAATACGGCGAGTCATCCCATAAATAGCGTTTAGGGCTTGAAATACCCGTTGAGCCTTCAGTACCTAAGCGTTGCGCTGCCATGCGATTGGCTTCAGGGCCAACGCGACCAATGGTAGGCCACATAAAGGCATTGTTTCGACCGCTATTAACTGAAAAATCTTGTTTACCAAATTCCGCTTGCGCAAATTCAACACGGCTTTCAAATGGTTCATTATAGATTTGATAAGGGTGGCTGAGATCACGCAGCGTCATTTCATAGAGTTGCGTTAACCCTTTGTTATCATTGATGTGATCTTCAATTAAGATCCCACAGGTACGTGAGTTACCCACATCAAGAATAAGGTCAACTTCAATCGCTGGCTCTTGCGGTTTGGTTTCGTTAATTTTGATTTCAGGTAAGCGGAGTTTCTCACCTAAGATATTGAGTAAATTGAGATAATGTGCCTGATGTTGAAACTCTTTGAGCGCATCTTCAAGTTCATCATGGTACATTTTGGTCACAGCCAGCGCTCTTTCGCTAAAGACTTCCTTTAACCAACCATCAATCCATGGTGTTTCAAGGAAGTTCTCAACTTCATAGCCTAAATAGGCCAGCGCAAAAGCAACACCTGAGCGAACATCTTCTTCGTTTGGTGCCAGATAAGCTGTATTAGTGCGATTCGGCTCAATTCGAGTATCAAATGCCACAACAACGCGGTGTGTATGTCCATCTTCATCTGGTTCTGGCAGTTGATGGAACATCATTCTTACCCAGTTATCAGGGCCTTGAGAGAATGCGCGTGGTGGATTAAAACGGAAAAATGGCACGGGTAGCCATGTGTCATTTAATAGCGTTAATGACTCTTCAAGAGAGAAGCTAAATTCAGCTTCTCTCGGTGTTTGAGGCTGATTTTTAGGTGCAGGATAAAGATAGTTATCGTCTCGTTCATTATAGATGAGTCGCATTAACGGGCCGTTTTCGCCTTTTTTAACAAACTCACCGTACTCTTTGCGCTGTGGTAGCTTAAAGCCAAAATCCAGAAACTGAATATTACTGTCTCGGATAAGGGTAATTTTATCTTTATAATCGGTCAGTGGCGCTAACATGAATTAGTTATTCTCCCGCTTCATTGATAATGGGAATGGCTGATTGTTTTCATATTTCCCTTGGCAATCAGCAATATTTTGGCTTCCTGGTTGACAGATAATATTTGGCATCAAATAGTTTGAACCATCACTACACAGAGCTTGACCTTGGTTATTAATATTTAATCCGCCTTGATTAACGGCTGCATTGACAGGTGCTTTGCAGGTCACGCCATCACTGCGTGTCATGACGACTTGTCCTTTACCATTATCAATTTGGTAATTCAGGCTCAGTGGTTTACCTGTTTTTTGATCTTGAATTCCTGCTCCTGCTTTCCATTGACCATTTAGGAATTGAGTTGAGCCATTCGCTAACGCATTCGCAGGAATGGTCAGTGGTGTTGTGTTATCTGCTGTCACAGGTGGTGTGACATCTGGTGGTGCATTGGGATCAACCGGAGAGTTAGGCGTGTTGCTCTCATTTCCCGTATTTGGGGTGTTATCTGTTTTCGGTTGCTCATTTTGTGCAGCCGGATCAACTGGCGGTACATTCGGTTGTTGCGCATCTTCAGGCAATGTTCCTTCAGGCAATGCACCTTGGTTATTGTCTGTTTGAGGATCAACCACAGGCAAACCCGTATTAGGATCAACCACTGTGCTGTTACCGTCAGTGCCATTTATCACATTTCCATTCGCATCTACAGTACCTAATGTTCCAGTGTGAACAGTGCCTGTTGGCACACCGACTGTGTGACTGTTAGTAACCACAGTAGGGACTTTCGGCTTTTCAAGCGTAGGATCTGGCAATTTAGGCGCTTCAATATTTGGCGTTTTAATATCGACCGTAGGTAACGCTGGCGTTGAGAAACAGCCTCTTAAAAAGAAAATAGCGAGTAGAAGCAATAATAAAGGTAACAGCCACCATAAGAAACGCCACCAAGGGCGCTTAGTGTCCGTAATGATGACTTTTTCTTGTGCTGGTGGAACCGCTGTTGATGTTGGTGCGATTGGCGCAGCAACTGGCTTTAAGCAAGCGACAGGGTCAACTCTAAGTTGTTGATTGGCGCTGACAAACCCCCAAAAGGTAATGATTGGCTGTCCATCAACAATAAAAATATGGTTTTCGTCAGGAAATTGGATAGTTTTACTGAGCAGGGCACCAAAAAGCTGACTTTCTTTATTTCCAGCCCTTTGCTGCTCTTGTTCGCTAAAGGCGATTAAATCATCTTGATTCTTTTTTAGTAGCGCATAAGCGGCAGTACGCTCTTCTTCTGAAGCCGCAGACCAAGGAATAACAGAGCCGTCAATCGGTGAATACCAGTCAATGCGTTCGCCAGTTTCATTTGGCTGAGGAATAGCAAGACATTGAGAAATATGTGCCTTTCCTCTTAAACGCAGAGTTTCACGCAACTGCAGTGCTGAGATATAAACAGCCTGTCCATTTTCTCCCATAGGGAGGTAACTTTCTAATTTACCACTTCGTAAGAATGCTTTATTCACGACGATCATTCCGCTAGGCAAGATTATCTATGGGTAAGTTGGCTTATCCGTAAATAGGCTTTAAGGCTAAAAATAAAGATACAAAATTGATATACATTTTATATTATCAGAAATTGGGTGTCTATCTAGCGGATTATTTAGGGTTGATTAACTGATTATTATTAAAGGCTTTTTTATTTTTCTTGAGTGAAAGAGGGAATATTAAGATAACGATTATGATAATTAAATAATGACGTTACAGGTTGCGCTATATTTTCTTAAATATATGGATTAAATCACCGAGATATTGAGTTTTACATTAAAAAATAATGAAATAGAAGAAAAAAAAGACAAAATATAAAAGAATAAACTATTAATGATCATCTAACTGTTGTGATAATAATCACAAAATAGGTTTATTTTGAATAATGAGGAAATAAAAAAAGGAAAAAATACCTAATTAAGGAATGCTCTTAAATAGATAAGATATAGAGCTTGTCAACTTCAATATAATAATAAAATACACGTCATACGTGAAAAAATTCACCCTCAATGTGAAACCAAAGAGGGTGAATTAAATATTAGAAACAGTAATCAATCATTATTTACAGTTCTTTGGAATATAATCTTCAATTGCCTTTCGAGTCATTAAAGTGACTTCATTAGCATTACGTGCCGTGAATACTTTACCGCCTGTTGCATTTGCCACACAGTTACCTGCGCCTGTACCTAAAATATCTACCACGTTAATGACGGCGCGAGGGTGAGCGCGCTTTAAGGTTCTGGCTGCGGCACATGGGTCTTGATCGCAAGACTCTAAACCGTCTGATAACAACACAATAATAGTGTCACGATTATTGTCTCTAATTAAATTACCTGCACGCTTGATAGACTCGGCTAATGGTGTGCCACTATCGGGTTCAATGCGCTTAATGTAACTGAGTAATTTTGACCTTTCATTACCACCATAAGTAGGGCTTGATTTCACAACACCACAGTCAGATGCCACAACGGTGGTAATTTTCATATCTGACGGAATGTTATTAATGATTTTTATTGCTGCGTTTCTTGCGGTTGTGATCCGTCGAGGTTCGGCATCATAACCTGGGAAAAGTTGTCCAGTTGAAGCGATATAGTCTAAATCACTCTCCGTTAAATTCATACTAAGTGCCATAGAGCCAGAAGCATCAAAAATAAGAATGACCTGTGGTGCTAATTCTGGTGGACGATCAGCAGGGCACATTTGTTTAATTTTACTGGCTAAGCGATTTTCACAGGTTGCATTTGCTACCTTCTCTGTGACTCCCGTTTTTTTCAATTCATCTTGTACGCAAGCTTCTAGTGGCGTGAGTTTTTTCACTGGCACAGGCTTGGGCACTGGTGCAGGTTCTGGTACAGACTCAGGAATAGGCTCTGGTATAGGTTCTGGTACGGGTTCAGGGATTGGCTCTGGCTCAGGAACAGGCTCTGGTTTTGGCGGTATGATAACGGCAGGTTTCTCTTCAACCACAGGAGGAACTACTTTCGGATCAAAACAGCCTTTCAGCCAAGATGCCAGTAAGACCAAAAACAGCAAAAATAACAGCAGTAATAACCAACGTAGCCAGCGATTGCGTGTTTTGGCCGGTACATCAGCGAGTGCGGCACCTGCTGCGGCAGCACTTGCACCAGCGGTGACTTGTGCAATAGGTGGCGGCAATGGTGTTGTGCGTGGCCACCATGTAATAACGGGTTGCCCATTAATAATATAGACACTTTCGCTATCAGGTAGCGTTGATGCTGTATCTAAAAGATGGCGCTCTTCATCCGTAATTCTATTTTGCGATGCTAATAGCGCCGTTTGCGTTTTAATATCGTTAAGGCGTTCATCTAAAATACGTCTTATTTCTTGCTGCTCTTGTCCTTGTAGCGACGTTAAGGCGACAGGATTACCAGAAACAGGAGAATACCATTCAATCACGTCATCCGATTTTTTCTCTGGGGTAGCAAATAGAGAACGATACTTAGTCGGAAAGTGTTGAGTCAGCAATTGAAGTAATTGCTGTTGATATGTTAAGGCAAAATCGGCGCGGGTTATATCAGCCGTTAATCGTGAGATTCGATTCATATTTTAGAGAGCCTTATGTGACGGCTATATTCGTTTAAAGAAAGCAATTTAAGATAGCAATATTATTGACTATAACGGTTTTATAAAAAAGGTGAAATTAAAGCGTTCGCTTTTTTAATATAAGACAAAATTAAGTTTTATTTCTAAATTCGCTCAATTTATTTCTCTATTTTAACAGGGGAAATAATCCATTTGCTTATTTATTGAGTACGGATGAATATTGATATAGCACATAGAGCATCAAGGCATTACAAGGTATGTTACCCACACTAAAAAATAGCCAAATCATTCGCTTTTAGGGGAATTTATTCCTCTCTTTACGTTGATATAACAGCAGGTTTCTGATGATAAATAAAATAAATAATAACCAATTACTTAATGATGTAACTCGCTACTGGAATATCAGAGCTGAAAGTTATAGTGAGTCTAATCAACAGGAATTACTGAGCGAGAAACAACAGAAATGGCGTCATCTGTTATTGGGGCATATCAAAGAAGGTGAAACCTTAAAAGTGCTTGATATTGGAACGGGGCCGGGTTTTTTTGCCATTCTATTAGCGTTATCGGGTCATGATGTCACGGCAATTGATGCCACTGAGGGGATGTTGCTGGAAGCGAAACAAAATGCGCAAACGCATAAGGCAAATATTCAATTTATTCGCGGTGATGTACACCAACTGCCTTTTGCCAGTGAACAATTCGATTTAGTGGTTAGTCGCAATGTGACATGGAATTTAAAAGCGCCTCAAAAAGCGTATTCGGAGTGGTTTCGTGTATTAAAACCGGGTGGTAGTTTGATTAATTTTGATGCTAACTGGTATTTACATCTCTTTGATGAGAATTACTGGCAAGGTTTTGTGGCAGATAGAGAGCGTTCAATTGAAAAGCAAGTTGAAGATCACTACGTCAATACAGATACCAAAGAGATGGAACGAATCGCTCGCCAATTACCATTAAGTCAAATTAAACGTCCACAATGGGATATTAATACTCTGTTAGAGATTGGTTTTAGCCGATATATGATTGACACCCGTATTGGTGATTTTGTGTGGAACGAAGAAGAAAAAATCAATTATGGTTCAACACCGATGTTTATGATCCACGCACAAAAACAAAGAATAGATAATTAAAGGAGAATAACGTGAAGCCCTTATTTTCAGTGTTCCCAACACTATTATTAACACTTGCATGTGCTTTTCCCGCATTAGCCGATAAAAGTAATAATATGTTGGATTATGCCAGCACAAAAGATATTCGTGATATTAACCCGCATCTCTACTCTGGTGAGATGGCGGCTCAAAATATGGTATTTGAATCTCTTGTATTAAATACCGAAAAAGGTGTTGCACCTTATTTAGCGGAGCGTTGGGATATTTCTCCTGATGGAAAAAGCTACACTTTCTTTTTACGTCATGATGTAACTTTTAGCGATGGCGAGCCCTTTAATGCTAAAGCAGTAAAATTAAATATTGAAGCTGTGCTAGACAACTATGAACGTCATGCGTGGTTAGAGTTAGTTCGTCAGATTGATAGTGTTGAAATTGTTGATGAATTCACAGTTAAATTAAATCTAAAAAACCCTTACTACCCAACATTAACTGAATTGGGTTTAACTCGCCCATTCCGCTTTATTTCGCCAAATTCTTTTATTAATGGCAAAACAAAAACGGGTGTTGCGAACTATATTGGTACAGGGCCTTGGGTATTAACTGAGCATAAAAAAGACCAATATGCTGAGTTTAAAGTTAACCCAAATTATTGGGGAGAGAAGCCGGTATTAAATGGCGTGATGTGGCGAGTGATCCCCGATAGACAAACCATGTTACTTTCTCTACAAAAAGGGGATATTCAGCTTATTTTTGGCGCAGATGGCGACATGTTAGATATGGATTCATTTGAAGCTCTTATGGCATCAGATAAATTCAAAACCGAAATGAGTGCACCAATCGCTTCTCGTGCGATTGTGCTCAATAGTAGCCGTGTAATGACATCCAGCCAAAAAGTCCGCCAAGCATTACAATATGCGGTTGATAAAGAAGGAATTGCGCAAGGTATTTTAGCGGGTAGCGAAAAAGTCGCTGATACTTTAATGGCGCGCAGTGTGCCTTACTGTGATTTTGTTTCCCCAACTTATGCTTATCAACCAACAAAAGCGATTGAACTATTAGAAGCCGAAGGCTGGGTATTACCAAAAGGTAAAATTATTCGTGAGAAACAAGGCGAGAAACTACAGCTATTGCTCTCTTATAATGTGAATAATGCTGTTGAGAAAGAGATAGCTGAACTTATTCAAGATGACTTTAAAAAGATTGGTGTCGGTTTAACGATTTTAGGTGAAGAGAAACAAGCCTATTTAGATAGACAAAAAAATGGTGAGTTCGATTTACAATATTCACTCTCATGGGGAACACCTTACGATCCTGCTTCTTTTGTTTCATCCTTTAGAATACCGGCTCATGCGGATTACCAAGGACAAAAAGGGTTGGCAAATAAAGTCCAATTGGATGCAATGATTGGCGAATTATTAATTACGCCTAATGAAGCGCGTCGTCAGGAACTCTATAAGACTTTGTTTACCTCATTAGCCGAGCAAGCGGTCTATATTCCGTTAACTTATTCGCGTACTAAGGCGATTCATCGCGCTGAATTAGAAAATGTGGGCTTTAATCCATCTCAATATGAAATACCGTTTGAAAAGATGCGCTTTAAGCCTTAATTAATGCATCAATGAGATTAACCAAAATAAGTGAGGCACGTAATATCAACGTGCTTCACTGATCAAATCTTATGCTACGTTATATATTCTGGAGAGTGCTGGCTATTTTTCCACTGGCACTGATCATTTCATTTATTGCCTTTATTCTGTTGGAATTAGCGCCGTCTGATCCTGCGGAAGTCGCGCTACGCGTCAATGAAATAGTACCAACCCCCGAAGCCATCGAAGGCATGCGCCATGAGCTGGGGTTAGATAAGCCTTTTTTTACGCGTTACTTTTTGTGGTTAATGGCAGGATTGCAACTCGATTTTGGCACCTCTTTTCTTACAAGAACTCCTGTTATTCAAGAGATGTTAAGGGCGTTACCTCCAACACTTTGGCTAGCCTCAACGGCTCTATTCTTTACGATTATTCTGACACTCCCTTTAGCATTATGGTGTGTGGCTAAACCTCAAAGTTTTACGGATAAATGTATTCGTTTCATTGTGTTTGTTTTAACGGCTATTCCTAATTATTGGTTAGGATTGTTATTAATTTGGGGAGTCGCTGTTTATTTAGATTGGTTACCCGTCAGCGGGATGTTATCGCCTCAGTCTGTTATTTTGCCTGCTCTGGCGCTCTCTTTAGGGTATATCGGCACTTATTTACGGCTATTACGCGGTGCAATGTTAAATCAATGGCACCAGCCTTATGTCTTTTATGCCAAAGCGCGTGGATTACCCGATAATCTTATTTTGCGTCGCCATATTTTACGTAATTCGCTGTATTCCAGTTTAACGGCATTGGGAATGAGTATTCCGAAGCTTATTGCTGGTACGGTAGTGATTGAGAATATTTTTGCTTGGCCTGGAATAGGGCGACTATGTATCAGCGCTATATTTGGTCGTGATTATCCGATGATACAAGCTTATATTTTATTGATGTCACTGTTATTTCTCTTTTTTAATTTTTTGATGGACGTCATTCAAATGATGGCAGATCCACGGTTAAGGAGATAATGATGTGGCGGATTTTTTGGCAACGGCTCAGAAAAGATAAAAGTGCACAACTGTGTTTATTGGTGATTATGATTGTGGTTATTGCAGGAATATTTGCCCCTTGGTTGGCACCGCATGATCCCACATTAACTTCGATACGTTTGAAATTTAAGCCCATAAGCTTTGATTATCCGTTGGGTACAGATAATTTAGGGCGCTGTATCTTTTCAAGATTATTGTTTGGTATAAGAACAACGGTATTTTATGCCTTATTAGCCATGAGTGTGACATTAATGATTGGCTGGTTAATGGGGATGTTAGCCGGATTTTTCCATGGTAAGACAGATACATTGATTATGCGGTTATGTGATGTGGTTTTGTCATTCCCAGCAGAAATTATGATCTTAGCATTAGTGGGAATAATGGGACCGGGTATTGGGAATATCTTAATTGCCGTTATTTTAGTGAAATGGGCATGGTATGCCAGAATGATCAGAGGGGTTGTTCGCCAATATTCTCATCGTAATTACATTGCATATGCTCAGGTGATTGGTGCTCCTTCTAGTCATATTTTACGGCGTCATTTATTACCCGTCACTTTTGCTGAAACTATTGTCTTAGCATCAACGGATATTGGTAGTGTTATTTTAATGATCTCAGCACTCTCCTTTTTAGGGTTAGGTGTACAACCACCAACGCCAGAATGGGGCAATATGCTTAGTGAAGCAAAAAATGTCATGGTATTACACCCAGAGCAAATGTTACCCGCAGGAATTGCAATTACCCTTGTTGTTACTGCATTTAATTTTTGGGGTGATTTCTTACGTGATGTGTTTGATCCGGATAATCGTCAGTCAGTAGGAGAAAAGCATGAACAACTTACTGACGCTTGAGCACGTTTCTATTACTCATCAAGAAAGTGGCAAAAAACTGATTGATGATATCTCTTTCTCGATAAAGCAAGGGCGTACATTAGCGATTGTAGGAGAAAGTGGTAGTGGCAAAAGTTTGATTAGTAAAGCTATTATGGGATTGCTGCCGGAACAATTAGTCATGTCAGGGGAAATTTTCTTAAATGGAAAGAAAATCAGTCATGAGGCGCTTTTTCAACGTCGAGCTTTATTGGGGACATTTTTAGGTGTGATTGTGCAAAATGGCATGAGTGCTTTTGATCCTCTGATGAGAATAGGAAAGCAATTTTGCCAAACTTTAATCTACCATTTTTCCTATTCTAAAAGGCAAGCCGTAGAAGAAACTGAGTTGGCATTATCTCATGTATTTCCTCATCAATTTCAATCTATTATGCAAGCATTTCCTCATCAATTAAGTGGTGGACAATTACAACGTGTGATGATTGCGATTGCACTTGCCTTATCACCGAAGTTATTAATTGCAGATGAACCGACAACGGCGCTTGATGCACCTCTTCGCCAAGATATTTTAAAACTACTCCAGCATGTCGTCACGACTCATCATTCAACACTGATTTTTATTTCTCATGACTTAGGGATAGTCAATAAAATTGCTGACGATATATTGGTCATGCAAAAAGGAAAAATGGTTGAATGTGGCGAAAAAACAACCGTTTTATCGCATCCAACACAAGAATATACGCGTTATTTAATTAATGCACGCCAACAGCTTTCATTACGTTTTGAACAATTAATTAATAAAAAAATATATTAATATCATCATAATAAAAGAGGGTTTATGTTATTAAACGTTGAGAATATTAGTAAGTATTATACTCAAAAAAATAACACACTATTTGGTGAAAAAGTGAAGGTTATCGACTCACTCTCTTTTAGTATTAATTCGGGGGAAGTTTTTGGTTTAGTGGGTGAAAGTGGCAGTGGTAAAAGTACGTTAGCGCGTTTAATTTGTGGATTAGAGTTACCTGATAGTGGTGCTATCTCTTTAAATAATAAGCCCGTTACAAAACGACTTCATCGCCAAGGTATAATTAGTATCGTTTTTCAAGATTATATGACTTCTGTTAATCCGACATTAACAGTAGGCGAAATTATTGCTGAGCCGATTAAAATCATTAATCCAAGTATTAATCCTCAAGCACTGAAAACACTTATTTTTGCTTTTTTAGATAAAGTAGAATTACCTAAAAGCTACTATACACGTTATATATTTGAACTTTCTGGAGGGCAGGCTCAACGGGTATGTTTATGTCGAGCATTAGCATCTTATCCAAAACTTATTGTATTAGATGAAGCGCTTAGCTCTTTAGATATTCCCACTCAAGTTCAAATATTAGATTTATTAAAACAGTTAAAAGAAGAATTTACACTCTCTTATCTTTTTATTAGTCATGATATTCAAACAGTGGCTTATTTCTGCGATAAAGTGATGTTCTTTTTACAAGGTAAAAATATTGAATTGTGTGAGATAAATAACTTAGGTGAAGTTACGCAGGATTATTCAAAAAAATTAATTCAATCAGTTATTTAATCAGTTATTTAATCAGTAAGCAGCAATAAAAAACAGCAATAAAATACTGCTGTTTTTTTATTGGTAAAAATTAAAGATTATTCATTAAATGTTCTTGAACCGCTTTTGCATCGTTTGCGGCATTGAAATCAATACCAAAATTCAGCGTGCCTTCTTTGAGTTCAATACTACGTGGTGTTGCTTTAGAGCAGGTAATATTCTGTATTTTTTCTTTTACTGTCTCTTGTGCTATTTTAGAGCTCTCACAAGTATTAATTACGCCTTTTAATCCTTCGCTACAATAACTATCAACACCTGTTGTTTTTAAATCATCAGCAGTAAATGCAGACCAATCAAAAATGACTTTTATATTGGCATCACAGCTTTTATTTAAATCGACAACACGAGACTGAATATTCTCCTCAAATTTTTGTTGTAATTCTTTTTCAGCTAATGTCGCTGAAAAGGTAGAGGAGGAAATAAGAAAAAGGGAAAGACTAATAGCAATATTTTTCAACATAATTAAATACTCCAAAAAAGAATATATAAATTTAAATTAACTTATTAAAAATAAAGTAATAGAGCGTTATAGCAATAGGAATATTATTGTTTTTGCTTGTTTCATTATTTTTTGAATAATATCTCTCATTATTAGGGAGATATCTTTTTATAAAAGAGCGTTTGTTGTCGAAATATTGCTATTTTTATAAGTGCTTTTACTTACTTTATTAATTAAATGTTCGTTAGTGTTATAACGAACATAATCGATTCAGTACATCTTCTAAGTAACCCATAAAGTAAAATAAATAAATTACTAATAAAATCAGCGTGTTAAATTATCTATGTAGATCTGTGTCACAAACCAATCTTATTGTGATTGTTTTTTCGTCATGCTCGAATTAACTTGCTAACTCGAAGTAGCAAAAATTAGCATAGCGTTAGCAAATGATGAGGGTTCGCATGGAACAACAATATTTTATTGGCGTTGATGTTGGCTCAGCCAGTGTCCGTGCAGCGGTATTTGATAGCAATGGAAAGCGTTT
Organism: Proteus columbae; assembly: GCF_002777965.1. GTDB lineage: Bacteria > Pseudomonadota > Gammaproteobacteria > Enterobacterales > Enterobacteriaceae > Proteus > Proteus columbae. The sequence continues at coordinate 126,100 of NZ_NGVR01000011.1, forward strand.
GGGCTTTTCTGTCCGCCCTATTGCTCAATTCCGCCCAAAAACGGATTTCGTTGAGCAATCTTCCACCGATATTTGGCAGCAAGTTTGCACTACTGTAAAAGAGTCGGTGGCGTTATCTGCTATTGACCCTATCCATGTGAAATCTATTGGTTTTGATGCCACTTGTTCTTTAGTTGCGGTGGATAAAGACGGTAAAGGGCTTTCTGTTTCACCAAGCGGTAAAGCGGAACAAGATATCATCATGTGGATGGATCACCGTGCTGTACAAGAAACGGTTACCATCAACCTGACCAATGATCCTTCACTGCGATATGTCGGTGGTGAAGTGAGTATTGAAATGGAGTTGCCAAAAATTCTATGGTTAAAAAATCATTATCCAGAGCGTTATCAAAACGTATGGCGATTCTTTGATTTAGCTGACTTTTTAGTATGGAAAGCAACATCAGGGGATGTAGCAAGTACCTGTACATTAACCTGTAAATGGAACTATTTAGCACATCAGGGGCAATTTAGTGAGAGTTTGTTAGCCGATGTAGGTTTGGATGAATTATTAGAAAAAGTACCACAAACCATCCTTGCGTTAGGTGAACAAGCGGGTTGTTTAGATGAGTCGGTTGCCAATGCGTTTGGCTTGCACACGGGTGTCATTGTTGCTTCAGGCATTATTGACGCACATGCAGGTGGCTTGGCATTAACAGCATCACAACCTGAAGGTAGTTTGGCAATTATTAGTGGTACGTCTAACTGCCACATGATCGTAAGCCAATATCCTATTATGGTGCCGGGTGTTTGGGGACCTTACTTTGGCGCGATGTTACCAGAATTGTGGCTAAACGAAGGTGGTCAGAGTGCTGCGGGTGCGTTAGTTGAATGGTCTATCCGCCGTCATGAATCATGGGCTGAATTAGAGCAAGAAGCGAATGAAAAAGGCGTTAATTATTATGCCTTATTAAATGAAGCTGTCGCTGAATTGGAAGAAACAGAACAATATCCAACTGCACAGTTTCATGTTTTAGCTGACCATCATGGTAATCGTTCACCGCGTGCCAATCCTGCTGCAAAAGGCATGGTAAGCGGATTAACGCTGGAAAGTGGTCGTGTTGCATTGGCTCGTTATTATCTTGCGACACTGCAATCTATTGCTTATGGCACACGCCATATTATTGACACACTTGAAGATGCTGGACATCAAATCAATCGCATCGTGATGTGTGGTGGAGCAACGAAAAATCCATTGTGGCTACGCGAATACGCCAATGCGACAGGTCGTGAAATTCATTTAGCACAAGAAGAAGATGCGGTGAATTTAGGGGCTGCATTATTAGGTGCCGTAGCATGTAAAGCCTTTGATGATTTCTCTAAAGCTGCCAGCGCAATGGTGAGAGAAGGTGGCATTATCACACCAGATAGCGACACGTTTGCCTTCCATCAAGCTAAATATCAAGTTTATTTGCAGATGTATCAAGATCAGCAGCGTTATAACGAAATGATGTCAGATTGTTGACCACTAATTTTTCCGATTATGAACCGAGTTTACCTTACCAGGGATATCTTATGTTGAACTTAAATCTACCAAAATTACCAACAACCATCACAGCCGGTCAGAAAGAGATCCTGATGGTCACCAACGCAGACTTACGTGAGCCTGCAAACGTAACGTGCTGGCCTGTACAGAAAAAATTTGAAGATAAACTGGCCGCGGCATTAGAAGCTCAAGGTTACAAAATGAAGCGTGCTCATGAAATTAATGAAGCTCGCGGTCATGGTTTTATCAGTAGTCAGCGTGAAGGTTGCGATATGTTTGCCGCAATCGATCCTGATGCTCCAGTTATCGTGTTATTAACCGCATGGCAATATTCACACCATATTGCTTCTTCTTTAGCACATCATCGTGGCCCTATTTTACTGCTGGCTAACTTTGATGGTACATGGCCGGGTCTGGTGGGCATGTTGTGTTTAGCGGGTACGATGACCAGTTTAGGTAAAAATTATTCACGTTTATGGTCAGAAGAGTTTGATGATGAATTCTTTGTAGATGGCTTAGCAACTTGGTTGAAGTATGGTTATGTAAATCATAAGCTTAGCTATCTTACAGATATTGCGCCAACACACAGGGTAATGGCGACAGAAGCCGGCGAAGTGGGTCGTAAAGTCGGCGAATATATAATTAAAAATAAAGAAATAATTGGTTTGTTCGATACATTCTGTATGGGAATGATTAACGGGGTCTTCCCACAACAGGCAATGATCAATATTGGTATGCCAATTGAATCCCTTTCTCAATCTGCGTTACTAGTCGAAATGGCGAAAGTACCGACAGAATTAAGAGAGGCATGTTTACAGTGGTACGAAGATAACGGGATGACGTTTATGTTTGGTCAAGATGACAAAACTGAACTCACTCGTGAACAAGTGATGGAGCAGTGCGCCATGATGATTGCAATGGCGCGTTTCGTAAAACGTTTTGGTTTAACAGCAGTGGGTGTGCAATATCAGCAGGGCTTAAAAGATTGTTGTCCTGCGTCTGACTTTGCTGAAGGTGCGATTGGTTCAACCGCACGTTTCCCACTGCCAGATGAAAACGGCGAGATTATTTGCCCTAACACGCCAATTCCTTGTATCAACGAAGTGGATATGGGTACGGCTATTCCTCAAACGATGTTATGGCGTTTATTAACATCATTAGGATTACCGGCTGAAACCACACTACATGATATTCGTTGGGGTAGTGAGTATGAAGGAACATTCTACTGGGATATGGAAATTTCAGGTTCTGTTCCTTTTGAACACCTCAAAGGTGGCCTAAAAGGTGCAACAGGTTATCGCCAGCCTCCGATGTTCTTCCCTAAAGGGGGTTCAACTATCGCAGGTCAAGGTAAGGCAGGACGCTTGTTATGGGGTCGTGCACACTATGAAGGTACTGATGTAATTATGCATATCGGTACGGGTGTGGCGGTAGAATTACCTGAAGCAGAATTTGAACGTCGCCGTAGAGCAACTAACTACGAATGGCCATTATTAAACTGTACGTTAGATGGCGTAACTCGTGATGACCTTATGGCGGGACATCAAAGTAACCACATTACTGTGGCTTATGTTGATGAAGATAAATTGGCGTTTGTGCTAAAAGCATTCGTTGCTCAAGCACTGACTCAAGGTATCCAAGTGAAAGTGGCAGGCGATGCCATTAACTTACTGTAAGGAATTGATGATGAGTCAGCAAAAATACGTCGGTGTTTGGCCTGTTATGCTAACCCCTTTTGATGCTAAAGGGGAGATTGATTGGGCGTCATTAGAACGCCTTGTAGATTGGTATATTGATTCTGGTGTACATGGATTATTTGCCGCCTGTCAATCAAGCGAAATGTTTTATTTAAGTGATGAGGAAACTCAAGCACTCACCCGTTTTATCGTTGAAAAAGCAGATGGAAGAGTACCTGTAGTTGCTTCTGGTCATACTGCAACCGCATTAAGTCAGCAAAAAGAACAATTGCAGGCAATGGCTGGTACGGGCGTCGATGGCGTCATTATGATCAGTAATCGCTTGGCTTTAGTCGGGGAGTCGGATGATAAAGCGCTGGAAACACTGCAAGTCTTAACCAATGTGGTACCAAAAGAGATTGATTTGGGTATCTATGAATGCCCTTATCCTTACAAACGCTTGTTATCTGAAGAAATTGTAGAGTGGTGTGCGCAAAGTAATCGCTTTACCTTTATCAAAGATACGTGCTGTTCTCTTCCGATGATAGAACGTCGTTTGGCATTATCAAAAGGAACTCGTTTGCATCTTGCAAACGCCAACAGTCAAACGCTATTAGCTTCATTCCAAGCAGGATGTCAGGCATATAGCGGTGTTATGGCAAACTTCCATCCAGAGCTTTATGTTTGGCTTTATGAGAATTGGAAAGATAAACCAGAGCAGGCTGCGGTGTTAGCAGATTATTTATCAACAGCAGCGATGACCGAAACACTGGATTATCCAGCATGCGCTAAATATCATCAGCGCCTGATTGGTAATTTCAGCACACTGGTCTGCCGTTCCCGTAACAGCAGTCAGTTTGAAAACTCATTCTTCCCTTCTGCCGTCAATAGCATGACTGCATTGGGTGAGAATATGAAGAAGTGGCTTTCGTTAGATTAATTTAGGACACAGGAGTAGGAATATGCCTTTCGTGATGAAGGAAACCCAGTTTGTGCTTGATAATGCACATTCACTTTTTAATCACTGCCATGCTTCAACGATTGTGCGTGTGCCTAACTCTGAGCGTTTGTTAACCGCTTTTTTCGCTGGTGATAAAGAAGGTAGCGGTAATACCGCTATCTGGCTAGTGATGAAAGAGGGTGATCATTGGCAACACGCTCAACCTGTTGTTAAAAATCCGGGTGTTGCGCACTGGAATCCAGTTTTACATGTTGACCCATCAACAGGTAATATCTGGCTGTTTTATAAAACGGGTCCCGACGTACATAGTTGGACGACCCAATACGTTATCTCGAAGGATGGCGGAAATAGCTGGAGTTTACCGAGTGAACTGGTTTCTGATGATGTGACACCTAGAGGTCCTGTGAAAAATAAAGTGTTAGTGATGTCGAATGGCGAGTGGTTGGCACCGGGGTCGGTTGAGGATGACCAATTCTGGGATGCGTTTGTCGATATTTCGAGTGACAACGGTCAACACTGGTTGCGAGTAGATATTCCAATTGAACATCATAAAGGTGAACAGGCGGAACATGAAATCTGGCAAGGTTTAAAGGACGATGCCTTATGGGAGACTGATCTACAACGCGTTTTTCAATGGGATGGCGTGATACAGCCAACACTATGGGAATCCCGGCCTGGGCATGTGCATGCCATGATGCGGAGTACGCGCGGTACGATTTATCGTAGCGATTCAACGGATTATGGGCGCAGTTGGTGTCCAGCTTATGCAACAATATTACCAAATAATAATAGCGGCATTGATGTCGTCTCCTTCGCAGATGGTCAACTGGCATTAGTGTATAACCCGAATTCAGGTAACTGGAGTCGTCGTTATCCTATCTCTGTCAGTCTTTCATCCGATAATGGCAGTACTTGGTCTGAACCATTCGATTTACTCGATGGGGAAGGCGAATTTTCATATCCGGCTATTATTGCTGAAAACAATACCCTACACGTGACCTTTACTTGGAATCGAAAAAACATTGTTTATCAGCAATTAATGGCTACTCAATAAAAATGTGGAGAAAGGGTTTTATGAAAAAGAGTCTACTCGCAGCGTTGGCGATTACGATGACACTGGGCATGGGGAATGCAGTTGCCCAACAGTTAACGTATCCTACAAAAAATATTGATGTTGTCATCCCGAAAAACCCGGGTGGTGGTACTGATACTTCTGCACGTACTATCATTGAATTTGCAAAAGATGTGATGCCAGCTGGACGTATTTTCGTTCCGGTGAATAAGCCTGCTGGTAATGGTTTAACAGGTCTGATTGAAGTGGCTAATGCGCGCCCAGACGGTACAAAATTAGTTATGACAACCGTTGAACTCGCGATGTTCCCACACCAAGGAAAATCACCAGTTACTTATAAAGACTTCACCCCAATCGCAACAACTATCGCTGATCCAGTGGTGTTAGTTGTTAATGCAGAATCACCTTACACCACGTTACAAGAGTTTATCGATGGCGCGAAAGCGAATCCGGGTAAACTGAAAGTCGGTAACTCAGGTATGGGTGCTATTTATCACTTAGCTGGCGTTAATATCGAACGTACTACGGGTGCTAAATTTAACCATATCCCTTATAACGAAGGTACTGGCCCTTCAATTGCTGCTTTAGTGGGTAACCACATCGATGGCGTATTAACAACTCCGGGTGCAGTTAAATCTCAAGTTGATGCCGGTATTCTACGTGTTCTTGGTGTAATGGATGAGCGTCGCTTCCCATTATTCCCAGCCGTACCTACTTTCAAAGAAGCATTGAAATTAGACACTAACGTGAAAATGCGTGCTTGGGCTGTATTAGCAACAACAGCTAATGTACCTGATAACGTGAAGAAAGAGTTAGTTGGTGCATTCTCTGAAGTGGTTCAAAAACCTGAATATCAAGAAGCACTGAAAAAACAAGGTATTATGCCTGTATTCATCACTGGTGACGATGCTTACCAAATGATGAAAGAAGACCACGAGATGTACGCTGAGTTAATTTCAACAACCCTGAAAAAATAACTTTTCTATTATTATAAACCACCCTACCTGTTACGGCAGGTAGGGTCGGGGAGATCCCGACATGACAAAAATCAATACAATCATCGGTGCGATTTCAGTGGCTTTCGGGGCACTAATTATCTATCTCTCCCGTGATATGAGCATGTTTGATGATTATGGTGTGCCTGGGGAGCGTTTTTGGCCTTATGGTCTTGCCATCTTATTTATTTTACTGGGGATTTTTCAATGGATTAGTATTGTGGTTGATAAAATCAAACACGTACATAAGTCTGTTGACCTAAGTTCTACCGCAGTTAAACGCGCTTATGGTTTAGGCCTCTTTATGTTGGTTTATGCCACTGGTCTGCACTTTTTTGGTTTTATTATTCCGTCACTGCTTCTTATCCCGATCATTATGTGGCTGATGAATGAAAGAAAACCTATTGCACTGGTTATTATTCCGGTCGTAATGGTTGCCGCCGTTTATGTCTTCTTTGACATTATCTTTAATTCACCTCTGCCAACCTCCGTCTTTTTTGAGTAAGCGGTAAAGGAGCTTTGAGATGGAAATACTAGACGCTTTAATGGTCGTTTTCAGTCTGGAAACGATAACGATGATCCTGTTGGGGGTATTCGCGGGTATTATTATCGGCGCATTACCAGGCCTAACAGTGAATATGGGGATTGCATTACTTCTCCCATTGACTTACTCCTTCCAAGGAATGACAGGGATCCTCCTATTATTAGGAATGTATTGTGGTGCCGTTTACGGTGGTTCAATTACTGCGATATTGATTAGTACGCCGGGTACTCCCGCTTCTGCTGCGACGGTATTGGATGGTTATCCAATGGCGAAAAAAGGTGAAGCAGGAAGAGCGCTGGGTTTATCCACGATGGGTTCTATGTTTGGGGGGATCTTTAGTACGATTGCCCTGATTGTAATAGCACCTCAATTGGCAAAAGTAGCGACGGGTTTCTCTGCGGCTGAGTATTTTGCGCTTGCTGTATTTGGCATAAGTATTATTACCAGTGTATCATCGCAATCGATTGTGAAAGGACTAATGGGCGGAGCAATTGGTTTAGCAATTGCAACCATTGGGCTTGATCCAATGACATCAGGGCCTCGTTTTACCTTTGATACGGTTTATTTAATGGGTGGTGTTTCGTTTATTCCTATCCTGGTTGGCTTGTTTGCTTTCTCTCAAGGGCTTATTAGCTTTGAAGAAGAGTACCGTGAGCGCAAGCAGAAGAAAAACGAAAAAATCAATGCGCGCATTCACCGTGTTTTACCAACATGGGCTGATTTTAAACGCGTGTTACCGACTTACTTCCGCTCATCTGCTATTGGTACAACGATTGGCGCTATTCCGGGAACGGGGGGAGATATTTCATCATTTATCTCTTATAACGAAGCGAAACGTTGGTCTAAACACCCTGAAGAGTTTGGTCATGGTTCACCAGAAGGTGTGTCTGCACCTGAAGCCGGTGCAAACTCAGTAACAGGCGGAACCATGGTGCCTTTAATGACCTTGGGTATTCCGGGAGATGGTGCAACTGCCATTATCATGGGTGCATTTATGGTTCAAGGATTGGCATTAGGGCCTCAGCTCTTTACGGACAATCCAGTTGAAGTAAACAGTATCTTTATTGGTTTGATGATGGCGAATATTTTCCTCGGGATCTTAGGTTTCTTATGTATGAAACTCTTCGTTCGAGTGATGGATGTTCCACGTCGCGTATTAGTACCAATTATCTTTGTATTATGTAGTGTAGGTGCTTATTCTGTGAACCATAGTATCATCGATGTATTTGTGATGATGGGGGCAGGGTTACTCGCTTACATTATGATTAAGCTCGATTTCTCCATGTCTCCTGTGGTTATCGGGATTATCTTAGGGCCGATGGCAGAATCAAACTTACGTCGTGCTTTAATGATGTCTCAGGGTGATTTATCTATCCTGTATACACGCCCAATTACAGCGACATTCTTAGGTATTGCGATACTGACGTTAGTTCTACCTATTATTGGACCTTCGTTAAAAGCGATGTGGAAGAAATACCGAGCTAAGCCTGCTCAGTAAAGGTTAACTGGCCCTCATCATTAAGATGAGGGCAATATCAATGATGGAATATTAATGGCAAAAACAGTTGAACAGATTGCAAATGACCTGAATTTGTCTATTACCACAGTCAGATTGGTATTAAATGGCAAAGGTGATCAATACCGGATCAGTGCAAAAACGCAAAAGAAGATAGCAGACTATGTTGAGGTGTTTGGTTATACCGTCAACCATGCGGCTAGAAGCTTGAAGCTTAATAAAACAGATACTTACGGATTGGTTATCCCTCGTCTTTCTAACCCATTCTTCGCCGCCTTGGCAGAAAAATTAGAGATGCATTGTCACCAAATTGGTTGCCAGCTAACGATTAGCTGTACTTATGGTGATATCAAAAATGAAAATAAGCTCGTGAAATCAATGGACGAGCGTAATGTTGATGGTATTTTTATTGTTTCATCAAGCCGCAAAAATCAGCTACATCATGTTAAGCATCGTCAAAAACCATTAGTTTTTTTAGATAGAGATTTCTCTGTCAGTGAGGCTATTTGCGTCGCTTCAGATAACTGTGACAGTGGTGCTCAGCTGACAAGAGCGATGATAAAACAAGATGCACCAATCCATTTTTTTGCAGGTGATGCATTATTACCAACGATTGCCGCTCGTTTGCGCGGTTATGTGCAAGCCATAAAAGGGCATTACGGTGATGATAACCGTGTCACGGTCTCTTATGCTGAACACAATACGACCAAAGATGGTGAGCAGATGATGAAACAGTATTTAGAGCAACATCAGCAAATACCTTCTCATTTTATTGCCTCATCATTGCCTATTCTTGAAGGTTTATTGAGTGTTATCCGTCAACGTGAAGGGAGTATTCCTGCGCATCTTCATATTGGTACATTCGATGATCACGTAATGCTGAGTTTTTTACCTAATAATGTGTGGTCAATGAAGCAGGATGAAGCGTTATTAGTAGAAAAAGCCTTTGAAATCATGACAGCAAAGATAGCTGGCACCTCGGTTAAATCCCCTGCATTAATAAAAACACAGCTTATCGAGCGCCTGATTTCTACCCAATGAGGCGAATAGCAAGCTTAATTATGGATCTCGCACTGGCTCAAGCTGAAAATAAAACAGTAAAACGATAATCGTTCTGTTCTTTTGTTATTCTTTTTTTTATTGTTGTAAATAGACGTTACGCGATGAAATAACTTAACCGAAATAGCGCCTCTTGATTATCAGTAGGTAGAGGCTCATAATTTAAGCGGATAGTTCCATTTTATTAATATAAAAGGATATTAAAGAAAGATGAACGATGATGTTGACCGATGTCCTGAGTGCGAAGTAAGGGCTTATTATACGGATGATTTTGTTCGTGTTTACCAAGCCTATTCTAATACTATTGCTCAGAGCGCAGTCGCAAACGGAACTTTTGTTTCGCCCCCCTTTAGTATGACCCGCATGACGTGGGTAAAACCTTCCTTTCTTTGGATGATGTACCGTTCTGGCTGGGGACGTAAAGATGCTAATCAAGCGTCTATTCTTGCGGTTGATATTACACATGAAGGTTTTCAAGAAATGCTGACACAAGGTGTTGTGAGTCATTTTGATCCAGACCGCTATACCAGTGCAGACGCGTGGAAAGAGGCGACGGAAACCAGTAATATCCGCATTCAGTGGGATCCTGAACGTGATATTTATCTTAATCGACTCAGCTATCGCACCATTCAAATTGGCTTGCGTAATCAAGCCGTTGAAAAATACTGCAAAGAGTGGATTGTGAATATTACAGATATTACCGATAAGGTACGAAAAATAGATACTTGTATTGCTAATGGTGATTTAGACACCGCATACAGCCTATTACCCGTAGAAAAACCTTATCATTTTGGTGAATAAATTCACCAAAATGTCACCCCGCTTAATTGGCGGGGTAATTGTGTTATAGGATCAAGCTCTGATAAGTTCAGGGCGAACACCTAGCGTATGACAAATAGCGTAAGTTAATTCTGAACGATTAAGTGTATAAAAATGGAAGTCTTTAACGCCTTCACGGCTTAAAATTTTCACCATATCAATAGCAATCGAAGCACCTACCAAACTGCGGGTTTCAGGATCGTTATCTAGCCCATCAAACATTTTATGCATCCAACCTGGAATTTTCACATTGGTTAAACCAGCAAAGCGTTTTAGCTGTTTAAAATTAGTGACAGGTAAAATTCCCGGTACAATTTCAACATCAATACCAGTTGAAACACAGCGATCACGAAAACGTAAATAGCTTTCGACATCAAAGAAAAATTGAGTAATCGCGCGATTTGCTCCCGCATCTACTTTTCTTTTTAAGTTAATTAAATCCGCTTGTGCGCTTTTGGCTTCAGGATGAACTTCAGGATAAGCCGCAACAGAGATATCAAAATCACCCACACCTTTAAGTAAGTGAACTAAATCTGTGGCATATATGTCGGGCTTTTGAGTATTGTCCGGTAAATCGCCTCTTAAGGCGACAATATGGCGAATACCACTTTGCCAATAATCTTGTGCGATATGTTGTAGCTCTTCACGGCTGGCATCAACGCAAGTTAAATGTGGCGCAGCTTCTAATCCTGTACGTTCTTTAATGCCTTTAATAATTGAGTGCGTTCTATCTCGCTCACCTGAGTTTGCACCATAAGTCACAGAAACAAAACTCGGTTTTAAGGTATTTAAGCGCGCAAGAGATTGCCAAAGGGTGTTTTCCATCTCTTCGGTACGAGGTGGGAAAAACTCAAAGGAAACTTGGATCTGACCATCAAGTTCGGCAAGATTTTGGTTTAATGCTTCATGTTGGCTTGCGTGATAAAAGCTCATACCTGTACCTCATCAATCATGTCACTGTGTTGTTATTCTTATTTAAGTATCACTACCTATTTACCCATCTAACCATTTAGACGTCTAGATGTAGATTCTCTTAATTAGGTTATTTAGTCAACAACTATTCACCCTATTTCTGATGAGGATATTTCAATAGAAATGAGAGAAAACTTCATGTTGAAGTCTTCTTTATAAAGAAAATCAGCTTCATCATGCATAAGCGGTATGATTTTTCTTCTACAATTAAGCGAATTAACTTATTGAAGGAAGGCGAAATGATCACCTGTAAACGCGTGTATAACGATAAAGACGGGACGAATGAAGGTTATCGTGTATTAGTTGATAGATTGTGGCCTAGAGGCGTGAAGAAAACCGACTTTCATTATGATGAGTGGAATAAAGAAGTTGCACCTTCGACTGAATTACGAAAATGGTTTCATGCTGGAGGGGGGGATTTTGCTGAATTTACACAACGTTATATTGGAGAATTGGCAGATGCTCCTGAACATTGGCAACCTCTCCTTGTGATAGCAAAAGAGCAACCGCTAGTATTACTTTATTCAGGTAAAAATGAGCAACAAAATAATGCAACAGTGTTAAAAGCTTTTCTAGAAAAACAGTTAACTCACGGTCAATGATGAGTAATTTTAGTGTTTTGGTAAAAAAAGCAAAAAAAAGTGGCGCGGTATTAGGCGCCACAAAAATTGCTAATAAAAACATCGAACAGAGTCAGAGACTATTTTTGCTACTCTTATGCAGTGTGTGTATTTGCCGCCAACCATTGACTAATACGTTGTTTTTGTTCGTCATTTAGCCACATGCCAAGTTTAGTACGACGCCAAATAGCATCATCAACTTCGATAACCCACTCATGTTTCACTAAATAACGTAATTCTGCTTCATACAGATTATGACCGAAGTTTTCGCCCATACCTGCGAGCTCAGTAATACCTTCAAGCAGTAACTCGGTGTTGCTACCATAGGTACGAGCAAAACGCAGTGCGAGTGCTTCCGGTAACCATGGGTGACGCTGGCGAATCAGGCGTGAATAGCCATCACGATCACAACCTTCTAAATTACCACCCGGTAATTGACCATTTTTAGTCCACGGTTTACCCATGTTAGGGAAGTAAGCAACGAGTTTATCAACTGCGTGTTCACCTAATTTACGATAAGTCGTTAATTTACCACCAAAGACAGATAACAGTGGTGTTTGGCCATTATCATCGTGAACATCTAAGGTGTAATCACGGGTAATCGCTTGTGGTGAGTCAGATTCGTCATCACATAATGGGCGCACACCAGAGTAATCCCAAACAACATCTTCTTTCGTTAGTTGTTTCTTGAAATGGTCATTGTAGACTTTCAGTAAGTACTGAATTTCGTTGTCATCAATTGCCACATCTTTAGGATCGCCCTTATATTCCACGTCGGTTGTACCAATGATAGAAAACTCATCCATCCACGGAATAACGAAAACAATACGGTTATCTTCGTTTTGTAAGATGTATGCTTGTGGCTCGTTATGAGCACGAGGAATAACAATATGGCTACCTTTAATTAAACGGATACCATAAGGTGATTTCAGTTTTAAGCCTTCATCAAACAGTGTTTTAACCCAAGGGCCAGCCGCATTGACGAGCGCTTTTGATTGATAGAGCGATGTTTCACCAGTACGTAAATCCTGTGCTTCTACCATCCATAAATTATTTTCACGCCAAGCACGAGTAACTTTAGTTCGTGTGCGTACTTCACCGCCACGACGAACGATTTCTTGTGCGTTGAGTACCACTAAACGTGCATCATCAACCCAACAGTCTGAATATTCAAAACCGCGTGTTAATTCTGGTTTTAAAACAGAGTTTGCACCAAATTTAATGCCTTTACTGCTTGGTAAGCTGACACGTTTTCCTAAATGATCATAAAGGAATAGACCAATACGGATCATCCAAGCTGGGCGCAAATGTGGTTGGTGTGGCAGACGGAAACGCATTGGAAATGCGATATGTGGTGCTAAGCGTAATAACACTTCACGCTCAGCCAGTGCTTCGCTCACTAAGCGAAATTCGTAGTGTTCTAAATAACGTAAACCACCATGAATAAGTTTAGAGCTTGCGGAAGATGTCGCACTTGCTAAGTCTTGAGCTTCCAGCATAAGTACTGAAAGGCCTCGGCCAGCTGCATCCGCCGCAATTCCAGCGCCGTTTATTCCGCCGCCGATGACAATCAAGTCTTGAGTTTTCATAACATCCTCCTACGAATGCGCGAAACAATTCTTTAATGTTCGTTTTCGCTCATAATTGTAATGAAGTTTGATGAAAATGCCAACTATATAACTGATAAAAAACATAACCGCGTGATATGGATAACAATTTATTATCATATCCACATGTTTTGTGGGTTTATTAAAAATAAGCAACATTGTTAATGTATTAATAAAAAAGAGAGTGGGTAAGTCAAAAAAGAGAGTAAATAGAATGAGTTAATCAGAATTTAGTGGGGAATAGGCGAAAAAAAAGTACCTGATAAGGTACTTTTTGAGGATTTTATTCAATTAACATAATTCGAGTTGAACGTTGTGTTGTTCGACAATTTTTTGGATACCTGCTGGTGGTTCTTGATCGGTAAATAAGTAATCGATCAGATTCATATTACCTAAATTTACCATCGCATTACGACCAAACTTAGAATGGTCAGTCACCAACATTACACAGCGTGAGTTTTCGATAATTGCGCGTTTAGTTCGAACTTCATGGTAATCAAACTCAAGTAGAGAACCATCCATATCAATACCGCTTATCCCTAAGATACCGTAATCAAGGCGGAATTGAGAGATAAAATCAAGTGTGGCTTCACCGACAATACCACCATCTCGTGTACGCACTTCACCACCTGCAAGAATTAAGCGAAAGTCTTCTTTGCCCATCAGTAACGTTGCCACATTGAGGTTGTTGGTCACGATACGTAGGTTTTTGTGGTTAATTAATGCATGTGCGACAGCTTCAGGTGTTGTACCGATATCAATAAACAGTGTTGCACCATCAGGAATTAAGCTTGCTACTCGTTGTGCGATACGTGATTTTTCATCAGACCACATAATTTTACGATCATGATAAGCCGTATTCACTGAGCTTGAAGGTAATGCCGCACCACCGTGATGACGTTGGATTTTGTTCTTTTCCGCTAATTCATTTAAATCACGTCGGATTGTCTGTGGGCTGACTTCAAAATGCTCCACCAATTCTTCAGTGCTGACATAGCCTTGTAGGCGTACCAGTTCAATGATGGCATCATGTCGTTGCGTTTGCTTCACAGGTATCCCCTAATGTTAAAAATATCATGTTAATTTTATTATGATCTACGAGATAATTGATGTCGATTATCCCACAAAGCCATCAATAAGCCGATAAGGAAGCCTGCAAAATGTGCAGTATTTCCGATAGAGTCACCTAAAACGCCCATATAACCCGCGACAATCCACAAAATCGAAAAGACGAGTAAGCCTGTTGGCGCGCCAATTCCCTTTTCTGGATTACGCATTCCCGTTAAGCCTACATAGCCAATTAATGCGTAAACAACACCAGAAAGTCCACCAAAGTTGGAGCTTGTAAACAGTGATTGTGCCCAATTACTGAAGAGCGCAGAAACGAGCATGATGACAAATAACTTACCTGTGCCTAATCGCTGTTCTGTTTGACTTGCAAGATACCACCACATTGCAAGGTTAAAGGCGATATGCATTAGTGAGAAGTGAACAAATGCAGGGGTGATATAGCGCCAAACTTCAAAGTTCAGGCTCTCTTTATAAGGCCACGCTAGATGGAGCATAACATCATAATCGCCGACCACTTGTTGCCAAATAAAAATAAGGATACATAAAATTACCACCAGTACCGTTAATGGACCTGATTGTTGCACCATATTTTTTATCGAAAAGGCTGGGCGATATTTGATACCAGTATTTTTCGGATCACCAGTTTGCCAACTTGCAGCTTGGTAACGTGGGTGAAAAGGCTCACGTAAAAAAGTATTTAGTTCTTTTTCAACCACATCCAACTGATGTTGGTCTTCTAACCAAAGTGAGATCTGCTGATTTTCATTTTTTGCGTGAATTCGCACACCTTTCGTTGCCATGTAATTGACAAACAAATCAGCTGCCTGAGGATTAGAAAGCGTAATAATGTGGATCATTAATAAAACTCATCTGTAGTTATTGCAGAGAAGTTGTCGCTTGTGGAAACTCTCTTAGCCATGCTTCAAAACCACCGTTAACACTATAAACGGTTTCAAAGCCCATGTTGACCAGATATTGAGCTGCGCCTTGACTGCTATGGCCGTGATAACACATCACCATAACAGGCACATCAAAGTCAGAATCTTGTAAAAATTTATTTAGCGTATCATTGGTGAGATGAAATGCGCCGGTAGCATGACCAATGCGGTAACTCTGAGGATCTCTAACATCAACTAATATCGCCGATTGAGATGTCCAGAATTGATAGGCTTGTTCAATGCTGAGAAATTGAAACTTATCCATAATTGTCTTATTTATTATATTGTTAATTGATTTATTTGTTCTGAGCTAGAGAACGATACATTTATCATAACGTCAAATAGGTAAAGATGACGTTACACTTTGTAAATGATTATTTTAATAAACAAATCCCCCATGATATCAGTGCAGGTGAGTATCATAGGGGATGTGATACTGAGGGATCAGTAGTAGGAGTGTTCGCCGCGTTGGTGCTCAGTTAAATCTTTCACACCTTTTAACTCATCTGGGAACAGGTTTAACAGTTCTTTTTCGATACCATCTTTTAATGTGACATCAATCATTGAACAACCGTTACAACCACCACCGAATTGTAAGATAGCATAACCATCTTCAGTGATTTCCATTAGGCTAACGCGACCACCATGACCCGCTAATTGTGGGTTAATTTGCGATTGTAGTACGTATTCTACGCGTTCAATTAGCGGTGCATCAGCATCAACTTTACGCATTTTTGCGTTAGGTGCTTTCAGGGTTAATTGTGAGCCTAATTGGTCAGTGACAAAGTCAATTTCTGCATCTTCTAAGAAAGGTGCGCTGATGTCATCAACATACGCAGAAAGTTTTTCGAATTTAATTTCAGTATCGTTTGGCTCTACGGCATCTGGTGGGCAGTATGAAACACCACATTCAGCATTAGGTGTGCCTGGATTGATAACGAATACACGAATTTGGGTGTTGGGTTCTTGGTTAGCCAGTAGTTTGGCAAAATGCGCCTGTGCGGCATCAGTAATAATAATCATATCGTCTTGCTCAATAGTTGACTGTTCTGGTTGGTTATCATACGCCCAATTGGCGGTTAACTACAAGGTTCGACAAATCGCCCATACCTCAACAGAGCGTGCTCCCGCACAAAATAACAAGGGTACAATGCTCTTTAATGTCGCGCCTGTAGTGATAACATCATCAATTAGTGCCAGATTTTTCCCTGATACCGACACTGTGTTATTTAATACAAATGCATTCTTTAAATTTTGTTGCCTTTGCTTGGCATTAAGATGCGTTTGCACCAGTGTAGCACGAGTTCTTATCAGGGTATCCGGTTGATAAGCACAATTTAGCCACCTTGCCAAAGGCTTAGCGATAGCTTCTACTTGCTCAAAGCCTCTAGACCAACGGCGATGACGATGCGAAGGAACGCTAATAATTCTATCGGGTTTCTGCACCAAATTTTCTCGTCGATATGAAAGCCATCGCAATAGAAAAAGTCGTGCAAGACATAACGCTATTTGAGGGCGAGGTTGGTATTTATAAAGGTGTAATAATTTATTTAATGGCGGTTGGTAGTCAGTGACTGTCAACATCTGTTTCCATGGTGGAGGTGATTGTAAGCAGCGTCCACATAGCATCATAGAGTGAGAGGAAGGATATAAACAGCATGGGCAACGATTATGTTGTTTAGGTAAATAACGAATACAACTCGAGCAAATACCTTTAGTATCATAATGTAAGGGTTGACGACATAACCAACAATATCCTGTTATTGTTATCCACATAATGAACATCCTTGTAAAAGAAAAGAGAGCATAACAATGAATAAATTGTATTGGCAGACAATCGGTGAAGGAAAAACAGATCTTGTGCTATTACACGGATGGGGATTGAATGCACAGGTTTGGCAATCATTAATACCGCGATTAAGCTCGCATTTTACACTGCATCTCATTGATTTACCGGGGTATGGTCGTAGCCAAGGTTTTCCTGCTCTTACATTAAAAGAGATGGCAGAAATTGTTTTTGCCAAAGCCCCTGATCATGCAATCTGGTTAGGGTGGTCTTTAGGGGGATTAGTTGCGAGCCGTGTTGCTTTGGATAATCCCAATAATGTGCAAGCGTTGATTACGGTAGCTTCTTCGCCTTGCTTTGGTGCTTATGGTGATTGGCCCGGAATCAAACCTGATGTTTTAAAAGGTTTTGAACAGCAATTAAATGAAAACTTTCATCGCACTGTTGAACATTTTTTAGCACTACAAACATTAGGCACACAAAGTGCCCGTGAAGATATGAGAGCATTAAAATCAGTGGTATTAGAACAACCACTTCCTTCTGTTGAAGTTCTTAATGGTGGATTAGAAATTTTGAGAACTGAAGATTTACGAGAAGAATTGAAAGCGTTGCGTTGTCCTTTTATTCGTTTTTATGGTTATTTAGACGGCTTAGTTCCTCGGAAAGTGGCTGGATTATTAGATGCTATTTATCCTCAATCACCTTCGGTTATTTTCCGTAATGCAGCCCATGCTCCGTTTATTTCTCATCCTGATGAATTTAGTGATGCACTTATTGATACATGTAAAAAGTAATTTCAGATACGTCAAGGTAGAACACGAGTATCGTTTTTCATTGAGATAAAGAAAACCCCTATAAGAAATGAACTGCACCCCAAAAGTTGGACACCAACTTTGGGGTGTTTTTCTATGGCTAAATATTCTCTTGATTTTAAACTCAATGT